>NZ_JAUCZH010000017.1 GCF_030373185.1 Tabrizicola sp. | reverse complement strand
GCTCGCCGCAACCGTCATGTTCTGGCTATGAAACAAGAACGAGTCCTGACCCTAGATCTGCGACCCGCTTCAAAGTTGGTTGTGGAGCCATAACAAATCGCTGGTTCATACCTGCCTCGCTGCCATTTTATTGTTTGTTGTCTGAAGTATCGCAGACGGTCAGCACATGGGCAATGAGCTTCTGAATCTTTTTGATTTCAGATACTTGGGTTCACCCCCTCACCGCACCCAAGGCACCAGCCCCTCCCCCTCCGGCCCGCCCTTCTCCCCATACTTCCGCTGCAATAGCTCCTGCATCTTCGCGCGGCTGGCCTCCACCACCGGAGGCCCCGCGTCTTCCCACACCTCCCCCATCTCCCGCGCCAGATCCCCGAACGCGGGCTTCGGCCCATCCAGCCCCTCCTCCCGTCGCCGGAAGTGGGCCACCGTCTCGGCCCCCCGGATCACGCCCGCCAGCCGCGCGTGCATGTAGCTGCGCAAGACGTCGTTGATCCGGGGGCCGTAGCCCTCGCCCATCGACTTGAAGAACTTCACCACATCGGCCTCCAACCCAAGGTTCACCTTCACCTTGGCCGACCGGGGGGTGGCTTGGGCGATCTCGTGCCAGTCCTCGGGGATGCGGCCCGTCATCTCGATGGTGTTGTGCAGGTCCCACTCCAGCCGGCGCATCACGTCCATCATGTAGGTCATGTTGGCGCGCTGGCGGGGGGTTTGCTGCTTCAGGTTTGGCATGGCGGTCTCCGTTTGCGGCCAGTGTCGCGGGGGCGGGTTAACGCAAGCCCACCGCGGCGCGCGTAGAGACGGAAGGAAGACGCAAGCAAGACGGGGGCAAGACGGCGTCTTGCGGGCCGCTGTGGCAGATCGGCCAATCTGGTGTCGAGGCGTGGCAAAAACGGTGGCCAAGTGGTTTAGCTTTCGCCTATAGTGCATGGAATTCATACCCAAAAACGCCTGGCCATATCCGATGATCGAACCAAAACTGCGCGACCTGATCCTGTCGGAACCGGAACGGTTTCTGGAAGACCGGGACGTGATGAACGCCCTCGTCGCCGCAAACGAACGCGCGATGGGAACCAACATCGTCGACCTCCGCGGCATCGCGATGCAGCGCCTGGAAACCCGCCTTGACCGGCTGGAAGACACGCACCGTTCGGTCATCGCGGCGGCTTATGAAAACCTTGCCGGCACCAATCAGGTTCACCGCGCGATCCTGCAACTCCTTGATCCGGAAACGTTTGAAGACTTCATGCGGGCGCTTTCGACCGAGGTTGCCCAGACGCTTCGGGTGAACGTGGTCCGGCTTGTTCTGGAGACCGTTCAGGAAGACGGCGAGGCAGATCCCGCGCTGCGCCGCCTAGGCGAGGTGCTGCAAGTCGCTCCGCGTGACTTTGTCGGAAGCTATCTGACCAATGGCCGCAATATCCACGCCCGCCCGGTGGTCCTGCGCCCGGTAACCGCGCTTGCCGCTTCGGTTTACGGCCAACAGGCTGGTGATATCCGGTCAGAGGCCCTGATGAAGCTGGACCTTGGCAAGGGCCGCCTGCCGGCCATGCTGGTCTTCGGGTCGGAAGATCCCCATCAATTCAAGACGATGCACGGCACCGACCTGCTGGCCTTCTTCGCGGGGGTTTTCGAACGCGTCATGCGGCAGTGGCTTGGATGAAGGCCGCAGGGCAGATCGAGGTCGGACAACCCGACCCTTTCCTTGCCCCTGCCCTTGGCGCGGCGCTGGCCGACTGGCTGGCGCAGATTGCGGCGCTGCAAGGGGTCGCCGCCACTACGGTTGAAGCCTATCGCCGCGATGTTGCGCGTTATCTGAAGTTTCTGTCCATGCATCGTGGCGGGGCCGAAGGCCTTGCCGCTGTCGCGAGGACATCGCAATCCGAGCTTCGCGCCTGGATGGCCGAGGAACGCAGCCGCGGCCTTTCGGCGCGCTCGCTTGCCCGCGGTCTGTCTGCGGTAAAGGGCTTCACCGCCTGGGCGGCGGACAGGACGGGGATGGATGCCACCACGGTCCTGTCAGCGCGCGGCCCGAAATTCCGGCGCAAACTGCCGCGGCCGCTTTCCGAAGACGGCGCGGCCGCGCTTCTTGAAACGATCGGTGATGATGCCCGCGAAGACTGGATCGCGGCGCGCGACGTGGCGATTGTCACCCTGTTGTACGGTCTGGGCCTTCGCATATCCGAGGCGTTGTCACTGACCGGCGCCAGCCAACCCCTGCCGCCGGTTCTGCGTATCACGGGCAAAGGTGGCAAGACGCGACTTGTCCCCGTGATCCCCGCTGTGGCGAAGGCCGTGGCTGCCTATGTGAGCCTTTGCCCCTACGACCTTGCGCCGGACGCCCCATTGTTTCGCGGCGCGCGTGGCGGTCCGGTCAACCCACGCCTGATCCAGAGTGCGACCGAACGCGCCCGCCTTCGGCTTGGCCTGCCTGCCACGGCCACGCCGCATGCGCTGCGCCACAGCTTTGCCACCCACCTTCTGTCGGCCGGGGGCGACCTGCGCGCCATTCAGGAACTTCTGGGGCATTCCTCGCTTTCCACCACCCAGGCCTACACTGCTGTCGATGCCGCCCGGTTGATGGAAGTCTACGAAAAAGCCCATCCCCGGGCCTGACTTGACATGCGCACCCTGTTGCACCCTGCCCCCAAATCCGCCATCAAGACTGAATGACTCCGCAACTGAAAGCCCTTGGCGTTCATCTTCTCACCGCTTCCGGGGCGGTGCTGGCAATGTTTGCGATGCTTGCCGCGGTAAACGGGGAATGGAGCCTGATGTTCCTCTGGCTGGTTTTCGCGCTCATCGTCGACGGCATCGACGGCCCACTTGCGCGCAGATACCATGTGCAGACGAACTGGCCGACCTATGACGGCGTCCTGATGGACCTGATCGTCGACTACCTGACCTATGTTTTCATCCCGGCCTTCGCGCTGTTCCAGTCTGGCCTCCTGCCCGGCTGGACCGGCTGGCTTGCGATCATCGTCATCTGCTATGGCAGCGTGGTCTACTTTGCCGATACACGGATGAAGACAAAGGACAAATCCTTTGCGGGCTTCCCGGCCTGCTGGAACATGGTCGTATTGGTGCTTTTCGCCACCGAGCCAAGCCAGACGGTGATCCTGATGGTGGTGATCCTGCTGACGGTGACAATGTTCACCAATCTCAAGTTCATCCATCCGACGCGCACAAAGCGCTGGTACAAGCTGTCGCTTGCCGTCTGCATTGCATGGATCGCACTGGCCGGATGGGCGGCATGGTGGGATTTTCAGGAAGGGCCGATAGCCAAATGGCTGCTGGTTCTCACCTCGCTTTACCTTGTGCTGGCGGGGATCGTGCAGCAGGTCGTGCCGGAAGGCATCCGCCGCGTCCGCTAGGCGCAGCCGGAAACCTTCCGACCGGATCTTCGCGGCGTCAGAGCCGGGTCAGCATCACGCCTCCGACGATCACGATCGCAGCCAGCGCTTTTTCGCCGGTCATCCGCTCGCCAAAGATCAGCCAGCCGATCAGCACTGCAAAGAGGATCGAGGTTTCGCGCAGCGCCGCCACCACGGCAATCGGCGCCAGCGTCATCGCCCAGATCGATACCGCATAGGCCCCATAGCTGGCCGCCGAGGCGACGGCCCCCATCCGCCACGCCTGCCAGTTGCGGGGGATCACATCCCAGCCGCGCAAGGCCAGCATGCCCACCGTAAAGAACACCCCATCCGCGACGAAGACCCAAGCCACATAGGCTGCCGGCGCGCCAGATACCCGCGCGCCCATCCCGTCGATCAGGGTATAGGTGGCCGTCGCCAAGGCTGATCCGAGCGCAAAGGGCAGCAGCTTGCGATCCTCACCGCTGGTGAACACCCCCCGCGCCATCAACAGGATGCCCGCCGCCAACACGGCAATTGCAAGATATTCCTGCCCACTGACCGCATCGGCCAGAAAGGCCGCGCCCACCAGCGCCACCACCATCGGCGCCGCCCCCCGCGCGATGGGGTAGACGCGGGACAGGTCGCCCCGATCATAGGCATAGGTCAGGAAGAACTTGTAAGCGAAATGCGTGCAACCCGCCGCGATCACCCAAGGGATCGCCGCAGGGTCGATGGGGGCTGCAAAGCTGATGACGGCAAGGCCGATTGGCACCTCGACAATGGACAGGATCACCATCCCGCCAACCTTCGATGTGCCAAGTTTGATCAGCGCATTCCACAGCGCATGCAGGAAGGCCGCGCCAAGGACGGCAAGAAAGACGCCAAGGGTCACTACGCACCCGTCATGAAACCGTTACATTCTGGCTAAGGCCCCGGCCAGCCGCGCGCAAGCCGCAGGTTAAGTCCAGAACGCGGGTATTCCTAGGCTCAGATCAGCAGCGCGCCTTCGTGGCGCAAGAGTGCCGCCTTCGTCTCAACCCCGCCGGGGGCTGAAAACCCGCCGAACCATTGGGTGCCGGTCACCCGGTGGCAGGGGATCAGGATCGGCAAGGGGTTCGCCCCACAAGCCTGCCCTACCGCCTGCGCCGGGGCGCCGACAAGTCTGGCGATCTGGCCATAGGTCCGGGTCTCGCCCATCGGGATATCCGCCATCGCCCGCCGCGTGGCGGCATGCAGGCCCGTCCCCCAATCCAGCGGCAGGTCAAACCGCACCAGCCGCCTGTCAAAGTAAGCCGCCATCTGCCGCGCCGCCTCGTCCAGCAGGGGCGAGCCTGCGCCCGCCTCTGCCCCCCAGTTCAGCCGCACCAGCACGCCCTCAGCCTCGACCAGTGTCACCGGCCCGAAGGGCGTCGGGACAACGGCCCGCAAGGGCTGCACAGAGCCGCCCATCACCCCAGCGCGTCAGAGCACCGCTTGCAGGTGCCGGGGTGTTTGTGCGTGCCGACATCGGGCAAGACCTTCCAGCAGCGTTCGCACTTGGCCCCCTTGGCCGAATGGAACAGCACCGCCACATCCGGCACATCGGCCAGCACGAAAGCGCCTTCAGGGGCTGCCGTCGGGCGGATTGTCAGATCCGAGGTGATGCACAGCTCGGCGAAATCCACGCTGCCAAGCAACGTCGCAAGCGTCGGGCTGACAAAGACCTCCGGCGCTGCCTCAAGGCTTGACCCGATCACCTTCGCCGTGCGCTGCACCTCCAGCGCCCCGGTCACCACACGGCGCGTATCGCGCAAGGCATCCCATTTCGCCGCCAACGCCTGATCAAGCCAGGCCTTTGGCGTCTCGGGGAAATCCATCAGATGAACCGACGATTCATCCCCCGGGAACCGCTCCAGCCAGACTTCTTCCATGGTGAACACCAGCACTGGCGCCAGCCATGTGGTCAGCCGGTGGAACAGGATGTCCATGACCGTCCGGCAGGCGCGACGGCGCAAGCTGGTGGGGGCGTCGCAATAAAGCACGTCCTTGCGGATGTCGAAGTAGACCGCGCTCAGATCAGTGGTGGCAAAGGTGAACAGCTTCTGGAACACGCCCTGGAAGTCATATCTGGCATAGCCCTCGCGGACCTCGGCATCCAGTTCCGCAAGGCGGTGCAGGATGAAACGCTCTCCCTCGGGCATGTCCTCGAAGGCCACCCTCTCGGCCTCGCTGAAATCCTTCAGCGCACCCAGCATGTAGCGCATCGTGTTGCGCAGGCGGCGGTAGCTGTCGGCCACGCCTTTCAGGATTTCCTTCCCGATCCGCAGGTCAACCGTATAGTCCGACTGCGCCACCCAAAGCCGCAGGATATCGGCGCCGTATTCCTTGATGACCTCTTCCGGCGCCACGGTGTTGCCAAGCGATTTGGACATCTTCATGCCCTTCTCGTCCAGCGTGAAGCCGTGGGTCAGCACGCCGCGATAGGGCGCGCGGCCCTTGGTGCCGCAGGATTGCAGCATCGAGGAATGGAACCAACCACGATGCTGGTCGGTGCCTTCAAGGTAGAGGTCGGCAATCCCGTCCGCCGCGCCATCTTCTCGGTCGCGCAGCACGAAGGCATGGGTCGAGCCAGAGTCGAACCAGACGTCCAGCACATCGAAGACCTGTTCATAATCGGACGGAGTCACGATGCCTTCCAGCATCTGCTCCTTGAATCCTTGCACATACCAGACATCGGCACCTTCAGCGTCAAACGCGGCCTTGATGCGTGCGTTCACCTCAGGCGACCGCAGAAGGAAGTCCGGCGCATCCGGCCGCGCGCCCTTTTTCACGAAAGCCGTCAGCGGCACGCCCCATGCGCGCTGGCGCGACAGCACCCAGTCCGGCCGCGCCTCGATCATCGAGTGCAGGCGATTGCGCCCGGTCGCGGGGGTCCATTCGACCAGCTGGTTGATCGAATTCAGCGCGCGGCTGCGGATCGTATCCCCATAAGTGGACATGCCGTCATCCAGCGCCCGGTCGATGGCGACAAACCACTGCGGCGTGTTGCGGTAGATGACCGGGGCCTTCGACCGCCAGCTGTGCGGATAGGAGTGCTTCAGCTTTGCCTTGGCAAAAAGCGCGCCGGAATAGGCCAGCTGCTTGATCACGCTGACGTTGGCGGGGCCTTCCTTGCCGTCGGGCAGGATGATGTGCTGCCCGCCGAACAAGGGCAGGTCGGAACGGTAAGAGCCATCCGCCTCGACGTTGTAGGTCATCGGCAGGCCGAATTTCACGCCCAGCTGATAGTCGTCATCGCCGTGCGATGGAGCCGTGTGGACGAAGCCGGTTCCGGCATCATCTGTGACATGGTCGCCGGGGAGCATGGGGACATCATAGTCCCACTCGCCATTGCCGCCCTCGACGCCGCGGAAGGGGTGGGCGAGGGTGGCCGCTTCGAGTTCTGACGAAGACACACCGCGAAGCCGACGATACATCGTTGCGTCAAGTTTCGACGCGGCGAATGTCTGTTCCGCGAGCTTGTCAGCCACGACATAGGTCGCACCGATTGTTACGTTCGAGTCCTGCGGCCTCCCCGTAACCTCAAACAGTCCATAGAAAATGGACGAATTGTATGCGACTGCCCGGTTCTGCGGGATGGTCCACGGAGTGGTCGTCCAGATGACCACCCTTGAGCCGAGTTCTTGAAGCATCGCAGTCGGGACCGCACCTGGCACAATGTCTAGAGCGTGCGCCTTCTGGGCATTAACCTTGAACGCCACCCACACCTGGTGGCTGGTATGGTCGTGATACTCCACCTCTGCCTCGGCCAGCGCAGTCTTTTCCACCGGCGACCACATCACCGGCTTCGACCCCTGATAAAGGCTCCCGTTCATCACGAACTTCATGAACTCGTCCGCGATCACGGCTTCGGCGTGATAGTCCATCGTGAGGTAGGGCTTGTCCCATTTCCCCGTGACGCCCAGCCGCTTGAACTCTTCGCGCTGGATGCCGATCCAGCCTTCGGCGAAGCGGCGGCATTCCTGGCGGAAATCGACGATGTCGACATCGTCCTTGTTCAGCCCCTTGGCGCGGTACTGCTCTTCGATCTTCCATTCGATCGGCAGGCCGTGGCAGTCCCAGCCCGGCACATAGCGGGCGTCAAAGCCCATCATCTGCTGGGACCGCACCACCATATCCTTCAAGACCTTGTTCAGCGCATGGCCGATGTGCAGATGCCCGTTGGCATAGGGAGGGCCGTCATGCAGCACAAAGGGCGCGCGGCCCGCAGCCGTGGACCGAAGCCGGTCATAGACACCGATCCGTTCCCAGCGGGCCAGCCAGTCGGGTTCGCGCTGGGGCAGACCGGCGCGCATCGGGAACTGGGTCTCGGGCAGGAAGACGGTTTCGCGGTAGTCGGGCGTGGTCGCGGGGGCGGTCGTGTCGGAAGACATGGGGAAACTCGCGGGCAAAAGGGAATGGATGGACAGGCGCAAAAAGCCCGGCGGCCTGAGATCAGCCCGCCGGGCCGGTAATTCGACGCGAGATCAGCCCGTATTCCATGCCCGGCGTTATAGGAGAACACCCTGCCGGGGTAAAGGGCGGCACTGGTGGGCGGGAAGTCCTGACCGTCGGGGCAACAAGCCTGATGCCACGGCAGACGACTGTCATCGCAAGGCAGCCTGCGCACCATTGCCGCAAGCGTCTTGGCAAGGCTTTCCATTCGCGCCACGAACAGGCAAGGTCGCCTTGGCCAAAAGAGGTATCCGGATGCAAGAACCATCGGTAAATGTGCTGGGCGAACCGCTGCAACCATGCTCGACCGACCCGCTAACCGGGTTTTTCCGCAACGGTTGCTGCGATACCGGCCCGATGGACCGGGGGCTGCACACCGTCTGCGCCACCATGACGGCCGAGTTTCTGGCCCTGTCGAAATACCTTGGCAACGACCTGTCCACCCCGCGCCCGGAATTCGGCTTTCCCGGACTGAAGCCGGGGGACCAGTGGTGCCTCTGCGCCAACCGCTTTCTGCAAGCGCATGAAGAAGGTGCCGCCCCGAAGATCCGCCTTTCCGCCACGCATCAGGCAACGCTTGACGTGGTTCCGCTGGCTGTGTTGCAGGAACACGCGGTCTGAAGCACCTTAGCCGGCAGTCGGCCCGCCATTCGCGGCCACGCGCACCGCCCCGTCATCGCGCATCAGATCATCGATGAACAGGCTGAGAAGTTGCGGTCGCCCGCTGACACCGGCCTTGCGATAGATTGCATTGGTCTGCGCCTTGACCGTGCCTTCACTGGTCGTGCGCAGGCTGGCGATTTCCGCCGTGGACATGCCCTTGATCGCGAACAGCGCCACATCCTTTTCCGATGGGGTCAGGCCCCATTCGTCGAACCGTTCCTTCAAAAGCACCATGAATTCGCCTGATGCCCGGCGCAGTCGTTCTTCGGCCTGATTGCGTTCCTGAAGCGCCCGGCGCAGCATGAACGCCCCCACAACCACCCCAAGCACGAGACCGATCGCGGCACCGATCTCCAGCGCCTCGCGCATCTCCCAACTGATGGGAGAGGTTCGTAGCCCCAATACTGAAGACAGGATGTCAGACACGAAGAAAAAGGCGCAAAGCGCCTGAACCACGAAGATCGCTATGATCGCCGCGGCACGCGTCACGTCTACGCCGTCTCAGACGAGGACGCGGAGGCACCAGGCTGCAACACGTCAGTCATCATCGTCATCGTCATCATCGTCATCATCGTCATCGTCGTCATCATCATCATCGTCGTCGTCGTCGTCGTCGTCATCGTCGTCATCGTCGTCCACGCCACCCTTGCCGCTGCTGGACTTCCCATCGATGATCTGGACAGATCCGCCCCCAGCACTCAACGGGCGCCAAAGAT
>NZ_JAUCZH010000016.1 GCF_030373185.1 Tabrizicola sp. | reverse complement strand
CTATCAACCCCAAGGACTCTCGTCATGAACGAGGGACGACTGGGGGGCAGGTCATGAGGTCCGCATACATCCGCTTCAGCCGCCGGTTCTCCTCTTCCATGGCCTTCATCTGGCTGATGAGGGACGCGTCCATGCCGCCATACTTCGCCCGCCACTTGTAAAACGACGCGCTGCTCATGCCATGCGCCCGGCACAGCTCGGCCACCGGCATCCCGCCTTCGGCCTGCCGCAGGATCGCAAGGATCTGAGCCTCACTGTATCTGCTTGTCTTCATTCAGAATCTCCTCGTTCATCTTGGCGAGAAAATTCTACTTATGCAGCCCCTTACTTTCGGGGGGGATTACCGGGTCACTGGAATTGTCTGTCGCTGGCGCAGCGGTGACACTGGAATTGAAGCGCTAAAAATCGAGCATATCCGCAGCTGGCTACTTGACGTCTTCCATCAGATGTCAATCCGAGGCCACCTTTAGAATGTAGAATCTGGCCCTGATCGACGACTAAGGCAAGCGTACGCTCTCAAATCCGGTAGAGCTAACCCTGTCAGTCCGCAAACGGCCTACTCTGTTGAAAAACCCCACCAGGCGATAATCGGCTTCCAAATTTCGAACACCGTTTCCGCCACAGGCGAACTTTCAGACCTTGTTTTGCATGTCGTTGCTCACGCGGGAAGATTTTCTGATCATCCGGCCCGCTCGGGCAAAGATGCGAGTTTTTCAACAGAATAGGCCCTTACCTGCCGTTCACCTCACTGCAAGTGCCGCAGTGCAGCTTCCCCATAGTGAGCGCCGGCCATCACTTCGTCACATCATACAACTCCCGCAACTGCTGCGGCACCGGCTCGGCGATCTCCCACTGCACCGTAATCGGCGCTTCGCCCTCCCATCCTGCGAACTCCACTGGACCAGCGTAGCGGAAAGGTGCTGCGCGGCCATCGCGCAGCTTCGATTTGCGCAGGAACAAATAGACCGTCCAGTCAGGCTCAGCGCCGGAGATGATGCGGCCGCGTAGGTCGTCGCGGCGGGTGCTGGTCTGGGTCTGCCAGACAAAGCGAGTGGAGCTGTCGAACTGGTCGGCGTAGTGGCCGCCGACGGACATGCTGCCTTTGTCCATCGTCACCAGAAGGATCATTGCCTTCACGCTCTTGAGCACCACGATCCCGGCGTTCCATGACCCGGTATTAAACATCGCTCCGAAATACGGCGCGATCTGGTCGCGCTGGTATTCCTGCCAGAGGATGAGACCCTTCGTGGGAGCGACCGGCCCTGGGGCGCCATCTTCGCCGGCCTCAGCAAGGCTCATACCCTCGGACATGTCATAGGCCGCATCCCGTGCCTGGAGGTATCGCAAGAGGCGCCAATCCACGAGTTCCGAGGCAAGCGCGGTGAGGGCTCTGTTCTCCGCGTCGGCAAATGTGGTCTCGAAGATTCCCTGCCCCTGCTGGAACCAATCCGTCTCGGCCAGGATCTTGAGCGGTTGCTCCAGCAGCACCGCGCGCAGGCGGGGAGTATCATCCGGATCGACGCTCAGATCCTCCTTGATCTGAGGGTTGCGGCGGGCCAGCCGGGCGACGCGCTCCACCAGATCGGTTAGGGCAATCCGGCCCGGGAAGGCGCCCGCCTCGATCATCGCGCGAAGGACCAGCATCTTGTAGCTGCGGGTCATCCGCGTCGTCTCTACCTCGTCCAGAAGGGCGCGATGCGCGGTCCAGGCGGCACGTTGCGCTTCGGACAGATCACCCATATCGGCCACAAAGCCGATCCACCCTGAATGACCTGTACGGCCGGGGTTAAAGCCTGCATACTGCACTTCGGAAGCCGTGGGCCTTGTGCCGTGGCGCTCGCGGAAGTCGCGGTAGAAGGCGGCCAGCTCCTCGCCGTCGCGCGGCTGGCGGATCAGGGATCGCAGGATGTCGATCGCCTGAAGGTCATATGTCACCTCGCAGCCCACCGGGAATTGGATCAACTTGTCGTTAAGTCGCTCCAACGCCAGCCGCAGCGCGCCATCGCCTGCGCCCAGCTTGAGCAAGGTGCGGAACTTGGTCAGAAAAATCCGATGGTTGCCGATATAGTCGATGACGGCCAGATGGGTCTTTTCCGCCGATCGGCGCAGACCGCGGCCCAGCTGCTGCAGCCAAATCACTGGGCTTTCGGTCGGGCGCAGCATCAGCACCGTGTCGATCGAGGGTACGTCGACGCCCTCGTTGAACATGTCGACCGCGAAGACGATATCGAGATTGCCGTCCTCCAACGCCTTTAGCGCGCTCGCCCGGGGGGCGGAGGTGTCGCCCGAATGAACGGCGACGGCGCGCAGCCCGTGGGTTTGCGCAAAATCGGCCATGAAATCGGCGTGGCGGCGGGAGACGCAGAAACCGATGGTCTTTTTGCCGCCGCGTTTCGCGAGTTGTTCGAGTGCGTTCTCGGCGCGGGCCTGGGTTGCAACAGCTTCGGTCAGGGCGGCCTCGTCGAACCGCCCGCTGCGCCAAGGGATCTGGGAATATTCGACTGGGTCGGGCACGCCGAAATAGTGGAAGGGCGCTAAAAGCCCTCGGTCGATCCCCGACCAGAGATCGCATTCGTATACGAGGTTTTCCTCGCAAAGCCCCAACAGGTCGCCACCATCGCTGCGATCTGGAGTTGCGGTCAGGCCCAGCAGGAAGTTGGGCTGAAAATGATCGATGATGCGCCGATAGGTGGCGGCGGCTGCGTGGTGGAATTCGTCGACGACGATGTAGTCGAATGCGCGGGGGGCGAAAGAAGTCAGGTGAGCGTTGCGCGCCAATGTCTGGACCGAGGCGAAGACGATATCGGCCTCCGCGTCCTTCTCCTCCCCGCTGTAGCGGCCAAGCCGGACGCGGGGCCGGACCGCGCGGAAGGCGACCATGGCTTGGGTCAGGATTTCTTCGCGATGCGCAACGAACAGGACGCGGGCCTCGCCCGCGCTGTCGAAGGCAGCGAGGAAGGTCTTGCCCAGTCCCGTGGCCAGCACCACCAGCCCCGCGCCATAGCCTTTTGCCCGGGTCGCCCGCAACGCCGCCAGAGCCTCGGCCTGAACCTCGTGCGGCGTGGGGTCCGTTTCCGCGGGCTCCACAGGTGCGCCAGTGATCTTGGGCTGGGGCGCTACGCGGCGCTCCTCATAAGCGTCGATCCAGGCCGGCGTCAGCTCGACGACCTCGGGCCTTGCCAGCAATGCCTCAAAGGCCGCGCGGGCGGCCAGCAGCGGGGCGGGGTCGACTGGATCGACGTGGCGCAGGTTCCATTCGATGCCATCAGTCAGCGCAGAACGTGACAGGTTTGACGATCCGACGATCAGGCCGCCGCCGTCACCCGCGAAGGTGAATATCCAGGCCTTGGGGTGGAACGGGATCTGCGCCGCCTGGAACACACGAAGCTGTCGCTCGCCCTCGAGGTCTGCGATCAGCCGCAGGGCTGCCGGTTCGGTGACGCCCAAATAGTCGCCGGTCAGCAGCCTCAGTTGCCCGCCCCGGTCCATCAGGTCGCGCAGATGCGGCAGGACCAGCCGCACGCCCGAGGTCATGAGGAACGACACCGAAAGATCGACGGCGCGCGCCCTGTCGATTAGGGGGCGCAGGTGGGCGTGCAGAGCATCCTCGCCGCCCGAGATCAGCGGGCGGTCATGGGGCATGCCCGGCAAAGGACCGGGTGCTGCCAACGGCGGATCAATGCGCAGGTGGACATGGCCAGCAGTCTCTGCCAGCGTTACACGCGCGTTCGCCTCAGCCGTTTCCAGAAGCGCCTGCGCGCGGCCGATTCTCGCCGCCAGCGCTGTCTGCTCGCGTGCCGACAGGTCCCGCCATTGCGCGATGTGGTTGCGCGGAGCTAGGGCAAGACCTGCGCCATGGCGGATCAGGATGACCTGGGCGTCGCATTCCACGATGGCGCTGGCGGCGGCATTGCAGAGCGCGCAGGGACGGTTGCTCGACCCCTCGGGGACACCCGATCCACCCGTCACGTCTTCTTCACCACTGAATTCACCCACACTTCCGACGCGCGATCCGGGCGGCAGTCCCAGCTCACCCAGATATCAGGTTGGCCGAGTGTGCCGCATCCGTCCAGAAGAGCCGCCAGGCGTTCGGCCGTCATGTCGGTGAACCGGCGCCTGTCATTCATCCGATCGCCTGTGCCGTGCTTGAACGACAGGTAGAGCGCGCCTCCGGGCACCAGATGGGCGGCAAGGCGGCCGATGACCCCGGGCAAATCCACCGCGGCCACGTGCAGGAGGGAAGCGCAGGCCCAGATCCCCTCAAGCTGGTGTTCCCAAGCGAATTCCTCGAACCGCATCAGCCGGGTTAGCACAGCCGCATGCGCCTGCGTGGCGGCAACCATCGCGGGCGAGGCATCGAAGGCCGCGACCTCATGGCCCAAGAGCCTGAAGGCCAGCGCATCCCGCCCGGACCCCGACCCTGCATCGAGAATGCGTGCGGAGCCTCCCGGACGCGTCGGCAAAGCTGTCAAAAACCGCCCCCGAGATTCCGACATGTCGACATCGCGCGTCGTCGCGATGAAGGTCGTAGCGTGGTGGTCGTAGTAGTCTGACATCGCGACATTAGATCTGGGCCATGATCTGGTAGCTTCCCAGTAAATCAGGGATTTGACCAGCGGGGTGGAGTCATTTATGGCACCGATCTTCTGAAAAGAAGACCGCCATACCACCAGCCATTTCATTCGAACTGCGTTCTCAACTCAATAAGCTAGGCCCAAAAGCCGCGCTTGAGGGTCATCTCGCCATATCGGGTTGTATTCGGCGGTTGAAACGTATCCTTTATTTCCAACCGGTTCGGGAGCTGGGTTCAACTATGGAAGAGAGGCATGCCGCGGTCTTGTCGCGATGCTTGGCTGTCGATCTTGAGGTCGACCCAAGCACTGCCCGCGTCTTTGCCTTGGCCGCGGTTCGTCACGATGACCGCCCGGTCCTGAACACGCGCGGCGAGCCGACCGCCCGACAGCTTGACGATCTCGAGGCCGCCATCGGTGACGTGGATCACCCGATCGGGCATAACTTCCTCCATCATGACATGGTACACTTGATTGCTGTCCGGCCGCGGCTTTCGAAGGTCATGGAAGCCCCGATCGACACGCTCTGGCTTAACCCGCTGGCTTTCCCGCGCAACCCCTACCACCATCTCGTCAAACACTATCAGGACGGTCGTTTGGCAAAGGGCCATATCAACGATCCGGAATTGGATGCGCGGCTGGTCTTCGAGGTCCTGGCCAACCAACTCGACGCATTTGCGGCACTCGGGGAGAGGCAGCCTGATGCGCTCGTCGCCTATCATTACCTGACTACGCGCATGGAACGGGCGGGGGGCTTTGACGCAGTCTTCGCCTATCTGCGCGGTGCCGCTTGTCCCGGGCAGGACGCGGCCATTTCGGCGATCCACAGCATGCTGTCGGGCAAGGCCTGTGAGAAGAGGATCGAGCAGACGCTGACCCGCCTGGCCAACCCCCGCAATGGCTGGGCCATGGCCTATGCGCTGTCCTGGATCACGGTGGCGGGGGGGGATTCGGTCATGCCGCCCTGGGTCCGCGCCCAGTTCCGGGAAGCTTCTCTCATCGTGCGCCATCTGAGGGACACGTCGTGCCGGGATCCGTCATGCAGCTGGTGTGCCGAACAGAATGATTCTGTGAGGGCGCTGCAAAGATGGTTCGGCTTCGACGCCTTCCGCCCGGAACCCGTGGATCCCGATGGCCGCCCCTTGCAGGAACGTATCGTCGAAGAAGGCATGGCGGGCAAAAGCCTGCTCGGCATCTTGCCGACCGGCACGGGGAAATCGCTGTGCTATCAGGTGCCGGCCCTGTCGCGTTACGACAAGACGGGCGCCCTGACGGTAGTGATTTCGCCCCTTGTCGCCTTAATGGCCGATCAGGTGCAGGGGATGGAGCGGGCGGGCATCTCCTGTGCCGTGACGATCAACGGCATGATGTCGATGCCCGAACGTCAGGATGCGCTCGACAAGGTGCGCATGGGAGATGCGGGCATTCTCATCATCTCGCCGGAACAGTTGCGCAGCACCTCGATCCGCTCGGTCCTGGCTCAGCGGGAAGTGGGGCTTTGGGTCGTGGATGAGGCGCATTGCGTCTCGAAATGGGGTCACGATTTCCGGCCCGACTATCGATATCTGGGCCGTTTCATTCGTGAGTTTTCCGGCGACCAGACGCCTGCACCCATCACCTGCCTGACCGCGACGGCCAAGCCCGAAGTGGTAGCCGATATCGTGGAGCATTTTCGGGCGCGTCTCGGCGTCGATCTCCTGACGCTGGATGGAGGGGCATCGCGCCCGAACCTCACTTTTGCGGTCAGGCCGACGAACAAGGCCGAGAAGCTAGCCCATGTCCTTGCTACGATAGAGGAATTTCTGCCCGCTGTCGGGCGGTCCGGCGCCGTCGTCTATTGCGCCTCGCGTAAGGAAACTCACCGCTTGGCCGAATTCCTCGCAGCTCAGGGCATGGATGCCGCGGCCTTTCATGCCGGACTTGGGGCGGATGAAAAGAAGGAGGTGCAGGAAAGGTTCCGGGTCGGCGAGTTGCGCGTGATCGCGGCGACCAACGCATTCGGCATGGGCATCGACAAACCCGACATCCGCCTTGTCGTTCATGCCGATATTCCGGGCTCGCTGGAAAACTATCTGCAGGAAGCCGGGCGGGCCGGGCGTGACCGACAGGATGCTCATTGTGTCCTGCTCTTTGCCGCTGATGACATCGAGAACCAGTTCCGCTTGTCCGCCAGTTCCCGCCTTCAACGCCACGAGATCGGTGCGATCCTCAAGGCGCTTCGGCGGATCGACGAAAGAACCAAGAAGACAGGCACGATTGTGGCGACCTCGGGCGAGATTGTGCGGTCCGAGAAGGACCGTGAATTCGAAAGGGACAGCGCGACCGACGACACGCGCGTCAAGACGGCTGTATCCTGGCTGGAGGAAGCGACACTTGTCTCGCGAGAAGAAAACCGTGTTCGGGTTTTCCCATCTTCGCTCCGGACCCGCACCCTTGATGAGGCGCGCGCGCGTCTTGCCACGGCCGAGATCACTGAGACCTATCGCAAACAATTGCTCGACATTGTCGCACATCTGATGTCGACCCCGGCCGATGAAGGGGTGTCGACGGACGATCTGTCAGCAGCTTGTGGTCTCGCGCACGGGGCCTTGGCCAAGGCGATGGCCGATCTTGAAACATTCGGTCTTGCCCGCAACGACGTGGCCATGACGGTGTTCGTCCATGTCGGCGTCGCCAATGCATCGCCATTCCGCCTTGCGGAGGCCGCCCAGCTCGAGTTGGACCTGATCCAGCTGATGCAGGAACTGGCCCCAGAGGCAGATGACAGGGTGCCCAATCCCCTGCATCTGGCCGAGACATGCCAGCGCCTGCGCGACAGGGGCCACCCGAACGCCCGCCCCGACATCGTGGACAAGCTTTTGCGCGGCATCGCGCGGGATGGTCGGGGGCAGGATGGCGGCAAAGGCAACATCAGTCTGCGCACGGCCAGCCGTAACACCCTGCTGGTCACGCTCGAACGCTCGTGGCGCACGGTCGGACAGACGGCGGAGCTGCGCCGGACGGCCGCGGGTCTGTTGCTGGAGCATCTGATCGGGCGGCTCGACAAGGGCGTGCGGGGCAAGGATCTGCAGGTCGATACCACCGTCGGAGATCTTCTTGCCCAGCTGACGCAGGACGCGCTTTTGAGCAGCAGCGGCATCCGCGACATGACCAAGCTTCTCGAAAGGTCGCTCCTCTGGTTGCACGAGCAGGACGTGGCCGTCTTGGGAAAGGGACTGACCGTGTTCCGTCCCGCGATGACGATCTGCCTCAACCCAAGGGGTGGCGGCTTCACCCAGACCGATTTCGCCCCGCTCGAGGATCATTACGCCGAACAGACGCTGCAGACCCATGTGATGGCAACTTATGCCGAAACCGGCCTGAATTCGATGGATGATGCCGCCCGCCTGTCAGAGGATTACTTTCTTCTGAATAAGGACCAGTTCCTCAGGCGTTGGATGCCCGGCAAGGCCCGTGAGATCCGCCGGCAGACGACTGGCAAATCGTGGAAATCAATCGTCGAGGATCTTGGCAACAGGACCCAGCAGGATATTGTGACTGATGACCGGGATCGGACCAACGTCCTGATCTTGGCCGGGCCGGGGTCAGGCAAGACCCGGGTGCTTGTCCACCGCATCGCGTATCTCTTGCGCATCAAGCGCGAAGATCCGCGCGGTATCCTTGTGCTCGCCTACAACCGCCACGCCGCTGCGGAAATCCGTGCCAGGCTGCGCGCGCTGGTGGGCGACGATGCCGTGGGCGTCACCATTTCGACCTGTCACGCGCTTGCGATGAAGCTTGTCGGCGCGAGCTTCGCCGGCATGCAGGCTGCGTCGGAAGATTTTGACACGGTCGTCATGGAAGCGGTTCGGCAGCTTAACCCCGAAGGCCTAACGAAATCCGAGTCCGAGGCCCAGAGGGAGAGTCTGATCCAGGGCTATCGCTGGATATTGGTCGATGAGTACCAGGATATCGGTTCGCAGGAATATGCTCTGATCGCGGCCGTGGCCGGGCGAACCCTGGAAGATGCCGACCTCAAACTTAGCCTGTTCGCTGTCGGGGATGACGATCAGAACATCTACGCCTTTAGGGGCGCGTCCGTGGACTACATCCGCAAGTTCGAGGAGGACTACAAGGCGAAGCCCACGTTCCTCGTGGAAAATTACAGATCGACCGCCAGAATCATCGATGCCTCCAACCATGTGATCTCCAAGGCATCGGGACGGATGAAGCGCGACAATCCGATCCGCATCAACTCCGAACGGGCGGGCCTGCCTGCGGGTGGTCGCCTGACGCAGGCGGATACGGTGGCGCAGGGCAGGGTGCAGCTTCTGGACGTGCCGACGGGCGAGATGGCGCAGGCGGCGGCCGCGGTGGACGAACTCAGCCGTCTGGCCCGTCTCGATCCGGACTGGAGCTGGAACCGCGCCGCCGTGATTTCGCGGACATGGCACACCCTCAACTTCGTGCGCGCCTATGCCGAGGCGCAGGGCATCAAGGTCGAGATGGCGAACGAGGACTTGCCCAACATCTGGCGTCTGCGGGAAACGCAGCGACTCGTTGCGGGGCTTCGTCAACGAAAGGGGGCGCTGCTTGGTATCCGGGACATTCTCGACATCCTCAACGAACAGCCCATGAACAAATGGATCAGCCTTCTGGCCGAAGGGATCGCCGATCTAGCGCGGGAATTGAACAACGGCACCATGCCCGTCCCCGATGTCATCGAATGGATCGCCGAATGGGCGCGCGATACGAGGGGCCAGCAACGCGGCCTGCTGCTGCTCACCGCGCACCGAGCCAAAGGGCTGGAGTTCGATCATGTGGTCATCCTGAATGGCGATTGGCGCAACCCGTCCAGGAACGAGGACCCAGATGCGCCGCGGCGTCTATTCTACGTTGCCATGACCCGCGCAAGGCAAAGCCTGACGGTGCTAAGCAACGGGCCGCATCAGCTGCTCTATACGAGCGCGCCTTCGGTTGTCTATCGCCGGGTTGCCACGGCAGCGGCCAAAGAATTGCCCGTTGCCGAAATCTACGCCCTGCCTAGCCTCGGCTTGGTCGATCTTTCCTATGCCGGGCGTCTCACCGCCGGCAACGAATGCCTGACCGCCATCCGCGACGCGAAGGTCGGTGACCCGCTAAGGCTCCTCTCACGCGAAGGAAAATGGATCCTTGTGGATGCCGGCGGCCGCTTGCTTGGCCGGATGGCCAATGCCTGGCAGCATCCTGAGGGCTATGTATTCGATACGGGCCAGGTTGGTGCCATCGTAAACTGGCGCAAGGTCGACAACAAGGAAGAGTTTCACGGCAGTCTGCGCCGTGACAGTTGGGAAACTATCTTGCCCGAGTTGGTCTTTAGGCCCCTGCATAGCGAGGTACGGCAAAAGCCGCCGGTGGCTGAGACCAAGGCGCAAGGGTCAATCAAGCGTCTTACCGACACCGAAGTCGCATTGCCGTCCGGCACGGCAGGTGCGCTTTCCGAGGAACAACATGAGAACCTCGCCCTTCTCGAAACGGTCGTCCGAGATGCCATGTCCCGTGCCAATGGCTGGGCTGCTCTTGTTGCAAGCCTCGAAACCAAAGGTCTCACGCTCGGCCCCAAAGGCGGCGGGCTTGTTGTCATTGACACGAAGAGCGGCGCCGATATCTGCAAGCTTTCCGCGATCGGCTTTCGTTACCTGAAACTGATCCGCAAGTTCGGTGAGGGGTTTCCGGGGCATCCGGCGAGTTGGTTGGTCGAGCGTGCTCTGAAAGAGAGCTACACCGCCAAAGCACCATCCCAGTCGCGCAAGGTTCGGAGAGGAAGAAAATCGTCGAAGGGAGGAGACGACCTAACGTTAGTCGAGGACTGAACGCTCGGGCGGAGACGACGAACGCCCGCATTGTACTGTTTCTGCGGAGGCAATGCCGCAGCCTCACCAGCGGCTCACCGCCCTTTGCGGCCCGTCGAGGCGTGTCGCTGCAGCCTTAAGCGGAAGTTAGTTGGAACGCCGATGCTTGGCTGCAGCCAGGTGTAGCGCCTGTCACCGGTTAGCGCACTTAATGGGCTCGTGAACGGCGCGACGCCCGAGACCAACGCAACCTACGTGTTCTACGAGAGGAAGCTCGCTCCGCCCGCTTTAGGGTCAGGACCCATTGAACTTGCGCTTGCGGCATGATTCAGGCTCCGCAA
>NZ_JAUCZH010000015.1 GCF_030373185.1 Tabrizicola sp. | reverse complement strand
GACACCCTAGAAGACGGCCCTGCCGGCCTCAAGCAAGGTTCTTCTGACAGCGCCCTGTGAGGCGTTCATCGCCAGCCAGCGGTCCGAGGGCTGGCCTCGAGGCAAGCGCCCACGGCACGCACTCGATGCGTAGCACGAAGGTGGCTCAGATCCACAAGAAGACCGGCAACCTTCGGGTGGTCCAATTGCTTCTGGGACACACAAAGATGGACAGCACAGTTCGATACCTCGGCGTCGACATCGAGGATGCCTTGACACTCTCCGAAGGGATTGACCTGTAGCAGGCCCTTGTCGGTCGTTGAGTGACGGTACCTTGGCCTCGATGTCGCCAAAAGTGCGGTCTTTCATCGGGGCTGCAGGAGACTATGCAGCTAACCTCATTGACAATGGACGGACCGTTCGACCTTTGCCTTCAGGGCGTTAGGCCAAGCAGGCGCAAAACCTCGCGCGGGGCGGGCTTTCTCCAGATGATCTGAAAGCTCTCAGCCACATTGCTGTGGGCCACAGACACCCCCGGCATGGCGATCCAGGCCGGAACCGTGCGGCCCAAAAGGGCAAGGATCGTCGTGCGCGCTGCGGCAACCCCCTGCTGAAAGGGTTGCTGAGCGGCCACGCTGACGAATTGCCGTCCTGCCGCCAGTGCAATTGCAACATCCTCGCCCAGGTCGACCGTGGCCATTGCAGGCATGCGGCCCGCAGACTGCAGCCGGGTCGCCACCGCATTTGCTGGCGTGTCCCAGACCACGAAGAAGCCCGAGATATCGGGGTGGTCCGCGATCATCCGCAGGGCCAGGTCGGCCGCTTCGTCCATCGCGCCGAACCGCCGGACATAAATGCGCACGTCAGGGCGGTTGGCCTGCATCCAGTTGGTAAAGGCGATCTCGCGTTCGTTGGTGGCGAAAAAATCTGCGGCAAAGCCAAGGACACCCACTGCTGCCCCTTCGACCAGATGCGGGGCAAGGCCGGCGGCGGCCATTTTCCCCAACCCGAAATTGTCCGACGACACCAGCGAGGTATAATGCGAGCCGGGCAAAAGGCCGGTCGGCACGTTTTCCAGTAGCACCAGACGGATTCCTGCCTCCGATACCCTCCGAAACGCCGCGGCAACCTGTTCGTTTGCCACCGGCAGCGCCACGATTGCATCCGGTGCCACAGCGATCAGTCGGTCCAGCTCGGCCACTTGCCGATCCGCTGAGAAGCCACAATCGACCACCTCGGTGACGACCACGCCACAATCGCCGAAGATGCCCAGCATGCCGGAAATCTGCAGCTTGGTCCAATCGCCGTCCAGCGTATGCAGCACGATGGCCACCCGCCTGGTTACCGCCCTCGCGGCGGCGACATCTTCGGGCAGCAGGCTGACCCGTTCGGGCGGTGCTGCGCGTTCGCCATGGGGGCCGAGTCCGGAAATCGTCATCGTGCGATCCTCACCTGCTCAGATGGCGGCACGTGAGCCAATGGCGCCGCCTCGACCTTGTCGGCGCGGGCACGAAAGTCGGCGAAATCGGAGTGCATGGTTGGCTTGCCCTGAAGGATCCAGTCCTTGAGGAAGGCAGGGGCGAACAGCGCCTCGGAAGCCACGCGCGCAGCGCCCACCAGCCCGGCGGAACTGCCCATCTGCGAGCGGATGATTTGCAGATCCCGCGTCACCAGCGGGTGGGACGCGCCGTAAACCGCCTCGCGGATGCCTGCCAGCAGATTGTCGTTGGTCTGGACCAGCGTGCCGGACAGCACGATCATCTCCGGGTTCAGGGCGTTGGCGAGTGTCGCCACCACCTGTCCGATCAGATGCCCCGACTTAGACAGGATCGCCGATGCAGCGGGATCGCCGATCTGCGCCGCCTGCGATACTTCAATCGGGGTGATCTCGGCCCCGCGACGCAAAAGATCAGCCAGAACTGGACTGCGGCCGCTCTCTGCCACCGCGCGCCCTTCGCGCTGGATCATGTCGGAGCCGGCCATCATGTCCAGCGTGCCGGATACCCCGTCCGAGACCACCGGCAGCGCGCCGATCAGTCCCGCCGCACCCTGCGCCCCACGGTAAAGCTGCCCGTCGCAGACGATCCCCGCCCCGATCCGGCGCCCGACCTTTACAAACAGCATCGAGCGCAGGCCGTGCCCAGCGCCTGCGTGCAACTCTCCCATCGTCATGGTTTCGACGCTGGAGCGGATCCAGACCGGCACGCCGAACTGGCGGGTCAGGGTTTCGACCAGCGGGAAATCCTCCCAAGCGGGCAGAACGGGGGGGGTGGCCGTCATGAAGACATCATCGCGCCCGGCAGGCACCGTGCCGGGGACCGAAAGCGAGATGCCCCAGGGCGTGGTTGGAGTTGCTTGACGCTCCAGACACCAGGTGAACAGGGCCGCAAGCCGGCCTGCCAGTTGTGCCGCGGGGGCGGTCAAGTCGGCGGCCTCGTGGTGTTCGGTCAGAAGGTTTCCTGAAAGATCCGAGACGCCCACGCCGATCGCCGTCTGGTCGAGCGTAGCCACCAGTACTAGCCCGCGCCGGGCCGAGAACTTCACAAGGCGCGGCGCGCGCCCGCCGGTGGCGTGGCCGAGTTCACTTTCATCGACAAGGCCCAGGTCCGACAGCAGTTGCAGCCGGTCCGCCACAACAGCCCTGCCCAGCTCGCTCTCCCGCTCCAGCGCCTGCCGCGTGGTGGCGCGTTCGCTGCGGATCAGGTTCAGGATCTCGACCAGCGAGGGGGCTGCCGTCTCGCTGGTGCGCGGACGGCCTTTGCCGCGCGAGCGGCTTGAGTCGGCGTTGGCGGCAGCGGTCGTCGGCAAAAGCGGCTCCTTCGGTCAGTATTAAAAGAGATAATCAGCTGTCTTGTGTCGATCAAGGAAATACTTTTGTTGCTAAACAACAAAAGAAGGCATGCTTTCGCATAAATATAGTTGACCTAGACTTCTTCTGGGCGTAACCACCTCTTTACGGCCCGCGGAGGCCGCGAAGACGATGGCTTCGGCGGGCACTGCCGCGCCGGGCAAACATAAACGGGGGGATTACCAATGGCTGAGTGGAAGCTGGCGTATCACGCCAATTGTTGGGGCGCGCTTGGCGGCAATGCGGTGGGCGTCACCTCGATTACCCAACTCAGCTATCGCACCTTTGGCGAGATGGACCGCGCCTTCGCCGACATCGCGGCGGCGGGCTATGAGGGGGTGGAACTGTTCGACGGCAACCTGCTGGACGCGTCCGCCGCGGAAATGCGGCAGCTTTTGGCGGACAACGGGCTGACGCTTGTGGCCACCTATGCCGGCGGGAATTTCATCTTTGACGACATACTGCCCGAGGAACTGGCCCGGGTGACCCGTGCTGCCGACCGCGCCGCCGAACTTGGCGCGCCACATCTGGTGGTGGGTGGTGGGGCAAAGCGGTTCGACGGTGTCCGCGAGACGGATTACCACAAGCTGGGCGGGGCGCTGGACAGGGTCAAGGCGATTGCCGATGCCCGGGGGTTGCGCGCGCATTACCACCCGCACCTGTCCACCATCGTCGAGGGTCCGGCCGAAGTCGCAAAGATCTTTGACCTGACCGCAATCGATTTCTGCCCGGACACGGCGCATCTGGCTGCCGCCGGGGGTGACCCTGCACAACTGATCCGCGATCACGCGGCGCGCATCTCTTATGTCCATCTCAAGGGATTCCAGAAAGACCCCTTCGCGTTCACCCCGCTGGACCGGGGCGACGTACCGACCGGCCCCATCCTTCAGGCGATGCGGGACGTGGGTTTTGCGGGTTGGGTCTGCAGCGAACTCGACAGCTGGGCCGACCCCGCCGAAGGGGCGCGGATCAGCAAGGATTACTTGAACCGGGCTATGGCGCTCTGACCGCCAGGCCCTTTACCGGGGGTGACCCCATCTCTTCTCTGGGAGGAAGAAATCATGCTGAACAGACGTGCTCTTTTGGGCTCGGCCACCGCCTTTGCGCTGGTCCTGGGCCTGAACGCCCCCGCCATTGCCGATCCCGACACCGCCTTGGCCGCGTTGCAGGAAACCGTCCTGTCCAAGGGTCCGAACGGCGAAGAGCCGACGGCGCCGTCGACGGTTGTCCTCAGCGACGAGGAACTAGCCAAGATCAAGGAAATGGGGGCAACCGCTGCCATCGTCATGCACTACGGCGGCAATGACTGGTCTCGCGCCCAGATCAATGGGCTGCAGACGCAGTTCGCCGTGATGGGGATTGAAGTGATCGCGGTCACCGATGCCGGGTTCAAGCCGGAAAAGCAGGTCAGCGATCTGGAAACCATCATGGCACAGGAGCCCGACATCATCGTGTCGATCCCGACCGACCCCACCGCCACCGCAGCCGCCTACCGCGCTGCAGCAGAGGCCGGGGCAAAGCTGGTGTTCATGGATAACGTGCCCACCGGTTTTGTGGCCGGTCAGGACTTCGTCTCGGTCGTCTCGGCGGACAACTACGGCAATGGCGTCGCCGCAGCACATCTGATGGCCAAGGCGCTTGGGCCAGATGGTGGGGATATCGGTCTTGTGTTCCACGCCGCCGATTTCTTTGTGACCAAGCAGCGCTACGATGCCTTCAAGGTGACGATCACCAGCGATTACCCCAACATCAAGATCGTCGCGGAACAAGGGATCGGTGGGCCGGACTTTTCGGGCGACGCAGAAAAGGCCGCCGGAGCGATGCTGACGTCCAACCCGTCGATCAGTGGCATCTGGGCGGTCTGGGACGTGCCCGCCGAGGGCGTGATTTCCGCTGCGCGGGCTGCGGGGCGAGATGATCTGATCATCACCACCGTGGACCTTGGGGAAAACGTGGCGATCAGCATGGCGCAGGGAGGCTTCATAAAGGGTCTTGGTGCGCAGCGCCCCTATGATGCCGGCGTGGTCGAGGCCAAGCTGGCTGGATATGCCCTGCTGGGCAAGGAGGCCCCGGCTTTCGTGGCCCTGCCCGCCCTGCCGGTCAGCCAGGACAACCTGCTGGAAGCCTGGACACAAGTCTACTCGACCGAAGCGACCGACAACATCAAGTCGATGATGCAGTGATCCTTGCAGCGCGGGGATCATCCCCGCGCGCAATCAGAGCCTTCGGCCCGGCAGATTGCTCGCTGGCCTGTCCGAAGGCTCTCCCCCAGCCATGGAGACCGAAAATGACCAAAGTGATGAATGTCGCCATGATCGGCGGCGGGTTCATGGGCAAGGCGCATGCCATGGCCTATGCATCGATGCCGATGTTCTTCTGGCCCGCTCCGGCCATTCCGCACCGCAAGGTTGTGGTCGACATCACCGACGGGGCCGCCGAAGAGGCCCGCCGCCGTTTCGGTTTTGACGAGGCCAGCAGCGATTGGCGGGCAGTTGTGAACCGCCCGGATATCGACGTTGTGGATATATGCACGCCCAACAACGTCCATGCTGAAATCGCCATCGCGGCGGCAAGGGCGGGCAAACACATCATCTGCGAAAAACCCCTTGCGCGCACTGTGGAAGAGGCCCGAGCCATGACAGAGGCCGCCAAGGCCGCAGGCATCATCCATATGGTAGCCTTCAACTACCGCCGCACGCCCGCCGTGGCGCTGGCGAAGAAATTCATCGACGAAGGCCGCATCGGCCGTATCCTGAACTTTCGGGGCACCTATCTGCAGGACTGGTCGGCTGATGAGAATGGCCCGCTGTCGTGGCGGTTCCAGAAGAAGATCGCCGGGTCTGGCACGGTGGGCGATATCGGCACACATGTCGTCGATCTCGCGCATTACCTTGTCGGCCCCATCGCCGAGGTGATCGCGATGACCCATACCTATGTGAAAACCCGGCCGATCCAGCAGGGCGGCATCGACAAGCTGGGGGCGTCAGAGAAATCCGCAGATGTCGAGCGCGCGCCGGTGGATGTGGATGACGAGGTAATCTCGATGCTGCGCTTCGCCGGCGGTGCTGTCGGGAGCCTTGAAGCCACACGCAACGCGTGGGGTCGCAACAACTTCATCACGCTGGAAATCCACGGCACCAAAGGGTCGATCCACTTCAACTACGAACGCCGTGACGAGTTGCAGGTAATGTTCGCCGATGATCCGGCTGATGCCCGCGGGTTCCGCACGATCTATACCGGTCCGGCGCATCCCTACGGCGGCGGCCTGTGGCCAATCCCGGGCCTTGGCATCGGCTATTCAGAGACGAAGATCGTGGAATGCTTCGATTTCTTCAGCGCCATCGCCTCGGGTAAGCAGCCCAGCCCCAACTTTGAGGACGGACTGCTGACCGAACTGGTGGCAGATGCGATGCTGCGGTCGGGCGAAACCGGCAAGTGGGAAACGGTCGGATGACCGCCCCGGCCCCGATAACCCATGCCTCTGTTCCCGCCGTTCGCATGACGGGGATTTCCAAATCCTTCGGCGGCGTACGCGCGCTGGACAATGTCGATCTGGAGGTTATGCCGGGCGAGGTCCATGCCCTTCTGGGTGGAAACGGGGCAGGGAAATCGACCATTCTCAAGGTGCTGAACGGGGTGCATGTTCCGGACGAAGGCACGGTCGAGGTGGCAGGCCAAAAGCTTGCCGCCGCCACCCCGGAAGCGGCGCGTGCCGCTGGCGTGGCGATGAACTTCCAGGAAATGTCGCTGATCCCGACCCTTACTGTGGCACAGAACGTGTTTTTGACGCGCGAAGCCCGCGATGCGCGCGGCCTGATCGACGACGAAGACTCCATCCACCGCGCCGAGGCGATCTTCAAGATGCTGGAGGTCGAGGTGAATCCGCGCGCTCTGGTCGGTGATCTGGGGGCCGGGCAAAAGCAATTGACCGAAATTGCCAAGGCCATCAGCCAGGACGCCCGTGTGTTGATCCTGGACGAACCCTCTACCGCGCTGGCGGTTTCAGATGTGGAGCGGCTCTTCGTCTTTCTGCGCAGGCTAAAGGCGCAGGGCGTGGCGATCATCTATGTCAGCCACCGGATGGACGAAATTGCCCGTATCGCCGACCGCGCCACGATCCTGCGCGATGGGCGGCATGTGATCACCGCGCCGATGGCAGAGCTGCCGATCGATACGATGATTGAACATATCGTTGGCAAACGATCAAAGGGGCTGGCCGATGTGGTGCGCGGCGATGCAACCCGGGGCGAGGCGCTACTGGAGCTGAAAGCCGTCACTGGGCCGCACAAACCCGACGACGTGAGCTTTACCTTGCACCGGGGCGAAGTGCTGGGGCTGGCGGGCCTTCTGGGCTCGGGCCGCTCGGCGCTTGCAAGGGTGATTGCGGGGATCGAGCCTGCGGTGAAAGGCGAAATCCGCATCAAGGGCCGCCCGGTGCAGATCCGCCGCCCGGCGGATGCGATTTCCGAAGGTGTTGCGCTCGTGCCTGAAGCCCGCGCCACGCAAGGCATCATCCCCTCCCACAGCGTTGCTGAGAATATGGTCATGGCCGTTCTGGGCCGGATCACCAAAGGTGGCCTCGTGGACCGCACCCGCGCTCGCGATATAACCGACCAGATGATCCAGCGCCTGTCGGTCAAGACGGCCAGTCGGGATCATGCAGTCTCAACACTATCAGGCGGCAATCAGCAGAAGGTGGTGATCGGCAAATGGCTGGCCACCGAGCCCGACATCCTGATCCTTGATGAGCCCACAGCAGGAATCGACATCGGATCGAAGTCCGAAATCATCCGTCTGGTGCGAGACCTGGCGCTGGCGGGCAAGGGGGTCCTGGTGATCTCGTCCGAACTTTCAGAATTGCTGACCGCCTGCGACCGGATTCTGGTGATGGCCGATGGTCGTGCGCATCAGATGCTGGACCGTGCCGCCCTTGACGATCCGGCCGAGACCAACCCCGAACATGCCCTGCAAGCCGCCGAGCGCCGCCTGCAGATTGAAATCCAGAAAGCCCTGACCGCAAAGGAGGCCACCCATGGCTAACACAGCTTCAGCCCCCGCCAGGGCACTGTTCGCCAACTGGCGGCAGAACATCATCTACATTGGCTTTGTCGCGATCTTCCTGATCTTCGCGCTGACGCTAAGCGACAAGGGGTTCCTGAACCCAAACAACCTGCTGAACATCGTGCGGCAGACGGCGATGATCGCGGTTATGGCCATCGCCATGACCTTCGTGCTGTCGGCCGGTGAGATCGACCTGTCGGTGGGCGCGGTGGCCGGATTGACGACTGTTACCGTGGCCATGGCCATCTCGGTTGCGGGCCCCTTTGGTGGTGTCTGCGCCGGCCTTGCCACCGGCCTTGCGGTCGGGATGTTCAACGGCTGGCTCACGACCCGCATCGGCATCCCGTCGTTTCTGACCACGCTTGCGATGATGGGCATTGCCAAGGGCGTGGCGATGTGGATTTCCGACACCGCCGCCGTGCCGATCCTGTCGCCCGGCTATTCCTGGCTGTTCGGCGGCGGGTCCATCGGGCCGATCCCGGTGTTGCTGCTCTGGATCGCCGTGCTGGGGGGCGTGGGGCATATCGTGCTGCGCCGGTCGGGCTTTGGCCGCCGGGTTCTGGCCACAGGTGGCGGCGAGACCGCCGCGCGCTATTCCGGCATCGACACCGCGAACATCAAGATGAAGGTGCTGGTCCTGTCATCTTGCGCGGCAGCGCTTGCGGGGATGCTTTATGCTGGGCGCCTGCAGTCGGGCCGTTTCCAGCTTGGCGAGGGGGATGAGCTTTCGGTTATCGCTGCAGCAGTTCTCGGTGGCACCAGCCTGTTTGGCGGAAAGGGCACCGTGATCGGCACCATCGTAGGTGCCATGATGATCGGATTGATCAACAACGGGCTGATCCTGTTCGGTCTGGAGTTCAGTCAGCAACTGATCGCCCGGGGCGGGATCATCATCCTTGCCGTCGCCCTTAGCCAGAAGCGGTGAAGCCATGGCGCATGTAACCATCATCGGCACTGTCACCGCCAGGCCCGAAACCCGCGACGAACTACTGGCGTTGCTGACGGCCCAAGTGGCCCCGACGCGGGACGAACCGGGGTGCATCAACTACGACTTCCACGTCGATGCGGCCGACCCATGCTGTTTCGTGTTCTATGAAAACTGGCGCACGCAAGGTGATCTGGATGCGCATCTGGCCAAGCCCCACCTTGCGCCGCTGTTTTCTCAGCTGGACCGGTTGCTGGCCCAGCCGGTCGATATCCGGCATCTGACGATGCTTTCGGAACCGGCTGGTCAGAGGTGACTGCACATGCTGCCCGTCGTGACGAGTGCGCAGTCTGACTCTGTGATGAAACCTTGCATGGAACGGGTCACGACATGCGCCTGAAACTTGGCATGGTGGGCGGGGGCAAGGGTGCCTTCATCGGTGGCGTGCATCGCATTGCGGCCCGTCTGGACGGCCATTGGGATCTGGTCGCAGGGGCGTTTTCCTCTGACCCCGAACGGGCAGCGCAGTCGGCGGTAGACTTGGGGATCGCGGCAGAGCGCAGCTATGACAGCTTTGCTGCGATGGCAAAGGCCGAGGCGGCGCGGCCCGACGGCATCGATGCTGTGGCGATTGTGACGCCCAATCACCTGCACGCCCCGGTGGCCACGGCCTTTCTGCGCGCGGGGATTCCCGTGATCTGCGACAAGCCGCTGGCTTCAACCGTCGAAGACGCCGAGGCGCTGGTGCGTCTGGTGACCGAGACCGGTCTGCCTTTCATCCTGACACAGACCTACACCGGCTATCCGATGGTCCGCGAGGCGCGCGCGCTGGTTGCCGCGGACCGCATCGGGCGCGTGCGCCATGTGCAGGTGGAGTATCTGCAGGACTGGCTGGCTGAACCGGTAGAGCGCGGGGGTCAGAAGCAGGCCGCGTGGCGCACCGACCCGGCACAATCCGGTGTGGGCGGATGCATCGCCGATATCGGCACCCATGCCTTCAACCTGGCAACCTTCGTGACCGGTCTAGTGCCGCATGCATTACTTGCCGATCTGACAGCCTTTGGTTCTGGCCGGGTACTTGATGACAATGCGGCGGTGCTGCTCCGGTTCGAGGGCGGGGCCAAGGGCATGATCTGGGCAAGCCAGGTGGCACCAGGCGCGAAGAACGGCCTGCGGCTCCGCGTGGTGGGCGAGGCCGGCGGCCTGCTGTGGGATCAGAAGCACCCCGACGAGCTGGAGCTTACGCCCATCGGCCAACCAACCCGGATCCTGCGGCGTGGAGGTGAAGGTGTGGAAACACCATATCGTCTGCCGGCTGGGCACCCGGAAGGCTATCTCGAGGCCTTTGGCACGCTTTACGCAGAGGCCGCGGGAATTGTTCGCAGGTTTCGTGAAAAAGCGGATTCAGATGGGAAGATGGTGGTGCCGACGGTCTCGGACGGGCTGGCCGGCATGCACTTCATAGCTGCCGGCGTTAAGTCGCACGAAGGGGGCGCAGTTTGGATCAGGCTCTGAGGACCAAGATTGACGACAGGACGATGGACTTCCTGCGGAACCAAACAATGGATTTGCAGAAGGAGAGACTGGGCCGAAGTTCTGCACTTGCACGGCCTCTTTCCAGCCGAGAGAGGAGGGCTCGATGCTTGCGGACGAAAGGCTGCTTCCCGGCGATCCTTGAGCAGTGAAAGCACTTGGCGAACGTCCGCTGTCCGCCCTCACCCGCCGTTCAAACTGAACCTCCAAGGCGAGCCGCGAAGGTTCGACAACAGTCCCAAGACGTGCGGGCGCCACTCCGATCCAACCCCAATCCAGTGTTCCTGAAAGCTGTTCCTTTGCAATGCCTTACAACCTGAACACCAAAACAGCGCAGGCAACAGGTCTGGAGAATATGGGCCCTGAGAGAACGTTTCCGGACCTCCCTGCACGGACGCCAGTGCTCAGCCCCACCCGCATAACCCCCGAAAACAACGGAAAAATCCTGCTGCTGCCGGATCGGGAGAACTCTTTCGTGGGGGCAAGTGGCGGAGGGAGTGACTCAGGCGCCTAACTCTCTCCCGTGCGGGTGTCCGCCCCAGCGTGTTGGGTGCGAAACCCTGCGCAAATCTGACGGACTTTAGAAAACCAGCTTGTTAGCCCGAACCAAAGTCATCCCGAAAGCGGTCGATTTTGTGCATGCGTTCATGCAGGATGGTCACGATCCCGATGTCGCCATTCGAGAGATGACGCCAATAGACGAAATGGCGCTCATAGCGAAAGAAGAACCCTTCGACGCCGAACTCGGCCGGGATGGGCTTTGATACGACCCCGTGAGCTGCAATCCTCTCGAAGGCCGCGAACAGGCCCGTGATGTATGTCTCGGCTTGCTCGTCACCCCACCTGTCGCGGGTGTAGCGGTAAATGTCGTCGAGGCGATGGGACGCCCCTTCCTGAATGCGAATGGCAGACACCGAGTCAGCCCCGGTTCCGCGCGATCACTTCTGCCGCCGTCAGCGGCTTGTACGTCTCCTCCGGAGCAGCGAAGGCATGGGTCAACTCGGCCTTCAGCCGGTTGAACGCCTCGGCCTCAACCCGTTCCTTGTCACGCCGGATCAAGTCGCGGATGTACTCGCTGACGTTTTCATAGGACCCCTCATCACCGACGTTGGCCGAGACAAAGTCGCTCAAGGCTCCACCGATGCGGACGGTCATTGTGGTCGTTCGGGACATGGCGCCGCACCTCTCATCTCGCGTGTATTCAATATAACCAAAAAAGAACACAAAACAAGCTGTCATACCCCTTGCCGACCCCGTCAATCGTCTGGATCTTCGACAACGTGGCGGCCCGAAAGCGCCAGCAACACGTACAGCACGGTGGTGTCAGACGAATGCGAACCAGTCTCTGTTTGCCCAAGCCCTCCGCACGTC
>NZ_JAUCZH010000014.1 GCF_030373185.1 Tabrizicola sp. | reverse complement strand
GAAATGGGATCATCATATCCCAGTTGGTGGACCACTTCAGGGGGGGCACTCCAACCTATCACGCCTCGCTGAGGGCCACCTTCATATCCTTGACCAGGTAGATCACCTCGCCATCCGCCTCGACCCGCCCATCGGCGACGCCCATCGTCAGGCGACGGGTGTTGAGGGCCTTGGTGAAATCGACGTAATAGGTGAGCTTCTTTCTGTCGGGGCGGACCATGCCGGTCAGTTTCACCTCACCCACGCCAAGCGCATAGCCGCGGCCCTGCCAGCCACGCCAGCCGAGGTTGAAGCCGGTCAGCTGCCAGAGGCCGTCAAGGCCAAGGCAGCCGGGCATGATCGGGTTGCCGGGGAAGTGGCAGTCGAAGAACCACAGGTCCGGGGTGATGTCGAATTCGGCCACGACATGGCCCTTGCCATGTTCACCCCGGTCATCCGAGATGTCGGTGATCCGGTCCATCATCAGCATCGGAGGCGCTGGAAGCTGGGCGTTGCCGGGGCCGAAAAGTTCCCCCCTTGAACAGGCGAGAAGCGCCTCTTTGTCGAAACTGGTTGGAAAAGACGCCATCCCTTGGTCCCCTGATGTATCCCTTTGCCTTGCTAGCATTCGGCGGGGAAGGGTGGCAAGGCCGGGGGCATTTCCAGACCTTGACGGCGCCCATGCGCCGGCAAATCGTGGCGGGCCGGATCGGAGACATTCAATTGACACCCTTGCAGCGCTTCATCACGGCAAGCGGGATGACCAACCTTGCCGACGGGGTCGCGGTCGTCGCCTGGGCCTGGATTGCTTCCCTTTTGACGCGGGATGCGTTTCTGGTGGCGCTGGTGCCGGTGGCGCTGCGGTTGCCGTGGTTTCTGCTGGCCCTGCCTGCGGGGGTCATCACCGACCGGGTGGACAGACGCTGGCTGATCTTGCGGATGGATGCGCTGCGGGGACTTGCCTTTGCTGTGGCGGCGCTTGCTCTTTGGGCCGCCCTGCCGCTGGCTCCGGCACCCGTGGCCGGGGTTTCCGACCCGTTGTTATATGGCGCGCTGATCTTGGCGGCATTCGTCGTGGGCGGGGCCGAGGTCTTTCGCGACAACGCGGCGCAGACCATGCTGCCCGCTTTCGTGCCGCCCGACCGATTGGAGCGCGCAAATGGCCAGCTCTGGAGCGCGGAACTGCTGACCAACGCGCTGATCGGCCCGGCCTTGGGGGCGATGCTGATTGCGGTCTGGCTGCCCCTGGCCTTCGGGTTGAACGCGGTGGCCTATGGGCTGGCATTGCTGCTGGTGGCGGGGGTGGCGGGGCAGTTTCGGCCCGCGAGGGCCGACGCCCGCGACTGGCGGGCTGAGCTTGTAGAGGGCCTGGGCTTCCTGCGCGGCAAACCCTTGCTGCGAACTCTGGCGTGGACGACGGGGTTCTGGAACCTCTTCCACCAGATGATCGTGATCGGCGTCGTCCTGCACGCGCAGGAAAACCTTGGGCTGTCGGCCACGGCTTACGGCCTGACCCTTGCCGGGGGTGCCTTGGGGGGCATTGCGGGCAGCCTTCTGGGTGACCGGATTTCCCGCGCCCTTGGTCCGGCCCGCACGATGCAGTGGATGCTCCTTGCCTCGGGGCCGTGTTTCGCGGCGATGGCCATGGCGCCCGGGCCGGTGACGCTTGGCCTGTGCTTTGCGGCGATGGAGTTTTCCGGCTTTGTCTGGAACGTGGTGTCGGTCAGCACCCGGCAACGCATGATCCCTGACGGGCTGCGGGGTCGTGTCAACAGTCTATACCGGCTGCTGGCATGGGGGATGATGCCGGTTGGTCTGCTTCTGTCTGGGTTGCTGGTCACTCTGGCCGAGACCCTGCTGCCACGCGAGGTGGCGCTGACGCTGCCATTCTGGGCGGCGGGGCTGGGGGCTGTCTTGCTCAGTCTGGTGGTCTGGCGGGCAATCTGGCGTGGTTTTGCGCCGCAACAGCACTGATATGGACGGATTGTGATTGAAAGAACGGGGGGCGCGGCCCTATATCAAGGCCATGGATATGCAAGAACAGTGTTCCGAGCGTGGTATCGACCGTGGGGCCGATTGGCTGAAAGCTGGCGGGCTGCGTCCGACACGGCAGCGGCTGGCCCTGGCGGCGCTGCTGGTTGGCGATGGCGAGAACCGCCACGTCACCGCAGAAAGTCTTTACGCCCTGACACTGGGAACCGGTGAGCGCGTCAGCCTTGCCACGGTCTACAACACCTTGCGCGCCTTTTGCGATGCGGGCCTGATGAACGAAGTCGTGGTTGACGGGTCGAAAAGCTATTTCGACACCCGCGTAGACGACCACCCGCATTTCTACTGGGAAGACAGCCACAGCTTGACCGACGCCCCGGCCGAGGAACTGTCGATAGCCTCGCTGCCGCGCGTCCCCGAGGGGATGGAAGTGGCAAGGGTCGATGTCGTCATCCGCTTGCGCAAGGCCTGAAGCACGGCAAAAAGGGCGGGGTTTTCCCCGCCCGCACTCGTCCTGCACACGCGTTCACTGGTTACAAACGTGTTGTGGTCACTTCGGGACCATGACCGTGTCGATGACGTGGATCACCCCGTTCGACTGATCGACATCGCCAATGGTAATCGTGCCGATGTTGCGCGATTCCGAATAGATCATCGCCTTGTCGCCCCGGAAGCGAACGGAAAGCGTGTCGCCCGACAGCGTGCGCAGGTTGGCATAGCCGTCCTTGCCCACCTTGCGGCGCAGGTCGGCCAGCTTCAGGTCGCCCGCCACCACATGCGCGGTCAGCACCTTGCTCAGCATGGCCTTGTTTTCCGGGTTCAGAAGCGTCTCGACCGTTCCGGCCGGCAGGGCGGCAAAGGCGTCGTTCACAGGTGCAAAGACGGTGAACGGGCCTTCGCCCATCAGCGCGTCCACCAGACCCGCTGCCGTGACAGCGGCAACAAGCGTGGTGTGATCGGCCGAGTTCACGGCGTTTTCGACGATGTTCTTCGTCTCGAACATCGGCGCACCGCCGACATCTGGGTTGGCGGCAAGGGCCGATTGGGCAAGGCCGGTCAGCGCAACGGCACCAAGGATCAGGCGAAGGGACATGGGACACTCCATTTGCAGGGCCAGCCGGACCACCCGGCTGTCACATGCGAAGGAACGGGCAGGCATGGCGGGAAGTTTCCCGGCGTCGATCACAGATGCGTGAGCAGAAGAACCGCGCGGAACCGCAGGCATCCGGCCCCTGTGGCCGTCAGAACCACTGGCCGGGCTCCATCAGGCCAAGGTCCAGCAGTTGTCGGCTGTGCCACTGGAAGGGAACCGAGTTGTGCCAGCGGAATGAAGCGATCGCATGGCGCGACCCGGGATTGGTCCGCAGGGCCTTGGCCGTTCGGAAGGAACAGACCGCCGCCGTCAGGTTGTGGTGCCACGGGCAGGCGTAGGTATTCATCTCGTCGTCGTTCAGCGTGAAGTCGGGGGCAAGGCGCAAGCCCGGCCGCGCACGAAACAGCGAGATGCGGTCGATCTTGCGGCGATGCCAGGGAACATGTTCCTCGAAGCGCCATCTGAGACCGCCAAAGAAGTCCATCTGCCGGTCCTTCGGTTCCCAGTTCCGGGCCGGATCCTTGCGGGCCAGTGCATAGTAGCCTGACCGGTCCAGCCATGCGTCCTGAAGGCTTACCGCGTTGGAAGCGGTCGCAAGGTCGCCCGCATAAAGATCGACGACATAGGTCAGCATCGCCGCGCGGCGTTCTTCACTGTGGAAGGTCAGCATCTCGCGGATGCGCCGGGTCTCGCAGAAGGGGAAGAACAGGTATTCGGCGTTATAGCAGTAGTGAATCCATGCCCCGGAAAGGGTGTCCATCATCGCGTTGACGGCATTGGGCAGCGCCGCTTCGGCAAAGACATCATGGGTGACGACATGCACGCGTTGTCCATGTTCTGGCGCGATGGTGATGCCTTCGGGCGCCAGCAGGACGACGTCGCGAAAGCCGGTCTTGAGAAGGTGGGCAAGGGTGCTGTCCACCTCGACCTCGTCCTCGGCCATCACAATGGCGAGGGGACCGGTGGCAAGGGTGGCCGCCGTGCGGGCCAGAAGGTCAGAGATCGAGGCGTGGCGCATGTCAGGTCCGCTGCGGGCGAGGCGCAAGGTCGGGCAAAAGGCCCGCCGATGCAAGTGGATGTCTCGATGCAAGTCTGCGCTTTGGGCGCGCAGTTGCAGGGTGGGCGGATTTCGAGGTAAACCCCCCGCAGTCTGGAGACTCCACAAATGTCCGATCCTGCGACTGGCCCGAAGAAGCTGTTCATCAAGACCTACGGCTGTCAGATGAACGTCTATGACAGCGAGCGGATGGCTGAGGCCATGGGCGCAGAAGGCTATGTCACGACAGATGTCGCTGATGACGCCGATATGGTGCTGCTGAACACTTGCCACATTCGTGAAAAGGCCAGCGAGAAGCTGTATTCCGACCTTGGACGGCTGCGGGCGCTAAAGGCTGTGCGGCCTGGGCTGAAGGTTGGCGTCGCGGGCTGCGTGGCGCAGGCCGAGGGCGACGAGATCCTGCGCAGGTCGCCAGTTGTCGATCTGGTGGTGGGGCCGCAAAGCTATCACCGCTTGCCGCAGATGGTGGCGGCGGGTGGGCGTCAGGTGGATACCGAGTTCCCGTTGGAGGACAAGTTCAGCGCGCTTCCAGCCCGCAAGGTGACGCGCGGGCCGTCGGCTTTTCTGACGGTGCAGGAAGGCTGCGACAAGTTCTGTGCCTTTTGCGTGGTCCCCTATACCCGCGGTGCCGAAGTCAGCCGCCCCGCCGCACGCCTCCTGGACGAGGCGCGGGGGCTGGTGGCGCAAGGCGTGCGCGAGATCACGCTTCTGGGCCAGAACGTCAATGCTTATCACGGCGCAGGGCCGGACGGTGCCTGGGGCCTTGCGCGGCTGTTGCGCGAACTGGCGCGGGTCGAGGGGCTGGAACGGCTGCGCTATACCACAAGCCACCCCAACGACATGGAGGATGACCTGATCGCCGCGCATGGCGATCTGCCGGAACTGATGCCCTATCTGCATCTGCCGGTGCAGTCCGGGTCCGACCGCATCCTGAAGGCGATGAACCGCAAGCACACTGCCGAAGCCTATTTGCGGCTTGTCGAACGCGTCCGCGCGGCCCGGCCCGACATCCTTCTGTCGTCCGATTTCATCGTGGGCTTCCCCGGCGAGACCGACGGGGATTTTCAGGACACGCTCGGCCTGATCCGCGCGGTGGGCTATGGCGCGGCCTTCAGCTTCAAGTACTCCGCCCGCCCCGGCACGCCTGCGGCCGAAAAACCCCCGGTTCCGGCCGAAGTGGCGGATGAGCGTTTGCAGCAAGTGCAGGCCCTGATCACAAGCCAGCAGCGTGACTGCCAAGAGGCGATGGTCGGGCGCGAGGTGACGGTGCTTTACGAAAAGCCCGGCCGCATGCCGGGACAGATGGTTGGCAAGTCTGACCATCTGCACGCCGTCCATGTGCAGGACGAAGCGGGAAGAATCGGCCAGTTGGTTCGGGTGCGGGTGACGGCATCCTCCTCCAACTCACTGGCGGCTGTGCCGCTGCACACGGACAAGTGACCCCGGCTCAATGCTGCAGTTTGGCACATTGGCCGGCCGCTTTCCGCGGTGACGTGTAAAAACTTGGCACCTCCGCCGGAATTCCGTCGCAACGGGGAACATTTTCTGTTTTATGGCTCCGCAAAGCTGCACGGCATGCAGATGCTGGCCAAGGAACGGGGAGACTGACGTAGATGACGACGGGAAGCATGCTTCGACGCGGGATGGCGTCAGCAGTTGCAGGAATGTGCCTGATGATCGGGTCAATGGCCGCAGCGCAGGACGCGGAGGTCTCCGGCAAGATCGAATGGGGCGTCTGGGTTGACGCGGACGGCTGCCAGCATTGGTGGGCCGACGGCGGCACGGAAGGCTACATGGTGCCGCGGCGCGATCCGAAGACCGGCAAACCCGTTTGCCTGAAGCAGGTCAGCTGCCTTGCGGAAAGCACGGATGCCTATTTCTCGACGGCCAGCGCCTCGCTGACCACGGACGGTCGCCGCAAACTGGAAGCGTTCTTCCACACGTCTGACGCGTTCTCCTATTCCATTGCAGGGCACACGGACAGCCGCGGTTCGGACGAATACAACCAAGGGCTTTCCGAAGCCCGCGCCCGCGCCGTCGGCGACATCGCCCGCGCGGTCGGCGCGGTGGTGGAAAGCGAAATGGGCTATGGCGAGGCGCAGCCTGTCGCCTCGAACGAAACGGCGTCTGGCATGGCGAAAAATCGCCGTGTCGAAGTTTTCTGCAAGAAAGGCTGACCAACATGACGCTTGCAGCAAACAGCACGATGAACCGCCGCCCCTGCTCTCTGGCCTTGCGCCTTGGGTTGATGTCCTTTGTGGTGGCGGGGGTTGCCGCCTGTGACGGAGGCAGCATCGAAACCTGGGAGGGCACGAAACGCTATGGCGGGCCGGATTCGGTGATCGCCGGGTCTACGGACGGCGGCACGGATGATGTGGGTCTGGTCGATGGGCGGGCCGGTATCGCCTATGATCCGGACGGCTGCCAGGTCTGGATCCTGGATGACGGCGTCGAAGGCTATGCCTCGCCCCGCTTCGATCCACAGACCGGCTTGCCGGTTTGCGACGGCAAGTATCCGCCGGGAACCGTCCTTGGCCCCTATGAAACGGCGGCAGCGCCAGGGCCGGACCGCATTCCGAAATAGGCCAGGCCTCGGACCCTCGGGCCCGGATTTCACAGTGGCGGGGTTGGCATGGCCAGCCCCGCCCTTTTTCTGTGCCAGATCCGGCCACCGTCACGAAACCTGCGTCAATCTGCACAACACTTGGTGTAGGCAAAGGGTTTCGCTTGCCAGATGCCGTGTCCGGTAGCAGACTTTGTCCAGAGGCCCTTAACATGAGGAGCGCCCATTGGGCATCAGCGCGCTGACCCCCCCGACCGCCGAGGATATCGTGGAAACTGTCCTCGAATTTCCCGACAACCGATTGCTGATCGATCTTTGCGGCGAATTTGACCGCAATCTCGCGCAGATCGAGCATCAGATGGGGGTGCATATCCTGCGCCGTGGCAACCGCCTTGCGGTGATCGGCGACAAGCCGGCGCGCGAACAGGCGGCGGCGGTCCTGCGCTCGCTTTATGCAAGGCTCGAATCAGGCCGCGGGGTCGCGGCCGGTGATATCGACGGCGCCCTGCGCATGGGCCGCCCGGTAGGCGAGGCCGAAGGTGGCGAACAGATCGAGCTTTTTTCCACCGGGGTCGAACTGCGCACCCGGAAAAAGCCGATCGAACCCCGGACCGAGGCGCAGAAGGCCTATGTGACCAACCTGTTCCAGAACGAGCTAGGCTTCGGCATCGGTCCGGCAGGCACCGGCAAGACCTATCTGGCGGTTGCCGTCGGGGTGACGATGTTCATCTCGGGCGCGGTGGAAAAGATCATCCTAAGCCGCCCTGCGGTGGAAGCGGGTGAACGGCTCGGCTTCCTTCCCGGCGACATGAAGGAGAAGGTCGATCCCTACATGCAGCCCCTGTATGACGCGCTGAACGATTTCCTGCCGGCCAAGCAGGTTCAGAAACTGCTGGAAGAAAAGCGGATCGAGATCGCGCCTCTGGCCTTCATGCGCGGCCGGACGCTGTCCAACGCCTTCGTGGTGCTGGACGAGGCGCAGAATGCCACCGCGATGCAGATGAAGATGTTCCTCACCCGTCTTGGCGAGGGCAGCCGAATGGTCATCACCGGCGACCGCACGCAGATCGACTTGCCACGCGGCATGCCGAGCGGGCTTCAGGAAGCCGAGCGGATCCTGAAAGGCGTGCGGGGGGTGAGCTTCAACTACTTCACCTCCAAGGATGTGGTCCGCCACCCGCTTGTCGCCCGTATCATCGAGGCCTACGAGACCGACGAAAGCACCGTCTGACCTGAAAGGTCACCCTATGGAACGGCGTGCCGCCGCAAGCCCTGCCTCTCGGCAAGGCGTGCGCTTTGCCGAGGCTGACGAGGGGCCAGCCCCGCGAGCTCCCCGGAGTATTTGAAAAAAGAGCAGGAACATTGCTCTTTTCAAGAATACTCCCTCCGGAGGCGACGCCGAGCCGGTTGGCCGGAACGGCCAGAGGCGAGAGGAAAGACCTGCGCGCTTGCGCGCTCTGCCTTGTTGACGTCGGGCGGGGTTGAGCCCTGCCGGGCTTCGCGCTAGGCCGGGCGCATGGAACATCTGGTCGAAACGGTGATCGAGGCCCCCGCCTGGGCAGAGTTCGGTCTTGCAGACGCTGCGGAAGCTGCGGCGCGCGCGGTGCTATTGGAACTTGGCCTGCCGGTAGCCGGTTTTCAGATCAGCCTTCTGGGCTGCGATGATGGCCGCATTGCGCTTCTGAACGCCGATTTCCGTGGCAAGCCTCAGCCGACAAATGTGCTGAGTTGGCCATCCGAAGAACGTGGAGCGGAGTTTGTCGGTGAGTCGCCCGTGCTGCCGATCCCGGGAGCCCCGGAAGACCCGGTGTCCTTGGGCGATATCGCGATTGCTTGGGAAACGTGCACGCGTGAGGCAGAGGAACAGGGCAAGCCGCTGGCAGACCATGTAACCCATCTTGTCGTGCATGCTGTCTTGCATCTTCTGGGCTATGACCATGTCGAAGATGAAGATGCCGCCCTTATGGAGGCAATCGAGGTGCGGATACTTGCAAGCCTGGGGGTTTCTGACCCATATTAGCGCTGCATCCGCAAGACGGGTGTTTTCTGGACAAAGGACCGATGGGCAGTAGCACCGACGGGTCAGCCGTAGCGCAGGATGCGCCAGGCGGCATGACAGACGAACCGGCTTCCGACACGCAGCAACGTGGTTTTTTCGGACGCCTCCTTTCCGCCTTCTCCCCCGGGACCGAAGCTCAGCCGACATCCGTCCCCGAGGTTGCCCAGTCGAGCAGCCCGGGGCTTGGAGCCTTGCGCCGAATGCGGGTTGACGATGTGGCGATCCCGAAGGCGGAGATCGTTGCCGTCCCGCTGGACATCGGCAAGGACGATCTGGTCGAGGTCTTTCGGGAACACGGGTTTTCCCGGGTGCCGGTCTACAAAGGCACGCTGGACCATCCGCAGGGGCTGGTCCTGCTGAAGGATCTTGCGCTGACCCATGGCTTTGGGGCTACCGGGCGGTTCAGCCTCAAGCGCCTGCTGCGTCCGATCCTTTATGCGCCGCCGTCGATGCCGACGGGCGTCCTTTTGCAGAAGATGCAGAAGGAACGGGTGCATATGGCGCTGGTCATCGACGAGTACGGCGGGGTTGACGGTCTGGTCACCATCGAAGACCTGATCGAGACCGTCATCGGCGAGATCGAAGACGAACATGACGAGGAAGAAGGCGCGCTCTGGAAGGAAGAAAAGCCCGGCGTGATCCTTGCCCAGTCGACAGCCCCGCTGGAAGCCATCGAGGCGGCGCTGGGTCTGGCGCTGCGCCGCGGGGAAGAGGACGAAGAGATCGACACCCTGGGCGGTCTGGTCTTCCTGCGGGCTGGCCGGGTGCCGGCACGCGGCGAGGTGGTCGAACACGAAAGCGGTGTGCAGTTCGAGATCGTCGATGCCGATCCGCGCCGGATCAAGCGGGTGCGGGTCCGGCTGCCCGTTGCGGGCTCCAGCGCGGCATGAGCCTTGGCGGGTGGTCGCCTCTTGTCTGACACCCCCAAGGTGGCAAGGCACCGGCTTTTGCTGGCCGTCGGCTTTGGCGCCCTGGCGGCGCTGGGGCAGGCGCCGCTTGGTCTGTGGTGGTCAACGCTGGCAGGGCTGGCCGGCCTGATCTGGCTGCTTGCGTCGGTTGCGGGCGCGCGGGGGGCTTTCTGGCTTGGGTTGGCCGCCGGGACGGGGCATTTCGCGCTGGCGCTTTCGTGGATCGTCGAGCCGTTCCTGATCGACATCGCGCGGCATGGTTGGATGGCCCCGTTCGCGCTGGTCCTGATGTCGGTGGGTTTGGGGCTCTTCTGGGCGGCGGCGGCAGCGCTTGCGGTGCGGATGCCGGTTCCCGCGCTGGGGTTCGTTGCCAGTTTCGCCGCTTTGGAATGGCTGCGCGGTGTGGTGCTGACCGGGTTTCCCTGGGCCATGGTCGGCCATGTCTGGATTGGCACGCCCGTTGATCAGGTGGCGGCCGTGCTTGGGCCTTCGGGTCTGACGCTGATCACCTTGCTGGTGGCGGCGCTGCCGGTCCTGTGGCGCGGTCGCGGGGCGGTGGCGGCGGTGGTCTTGTTATGCGTTGTCGCGGGCTTCGGCCTTTGGCGGCTGGCGCAGCCTTTGCCGGATGCACGCGATTTCACCCTGCGCCTTGTCCAGCCCAATGCCGAACAATCGGCCAAATGGGAAGCCGCACTTGCGCGCGAGTTTCTGGACCGCTTGCTATCGCTGACAGCCAAGGACACGCCAGCCGATCTGACGATCTGGCCGGAAACGGCGGTGCCTTACATGCTGGAATATGCGCCCGAAGTTGCGGGCATGGTGACCGCAGCTTCGCAAGGCCGCCCGGTCGCCCTTGGCATCCAGCGCGAGTCGGCAGGGCGCTTTTACAACAGCATGCGGGTGCTGGAAGGCAACGACAGTCAATCCGTGACGGAGGCCGTCAGTGAAAGCGCGGTCTATGACAAGCACCATCTGGTCCCCTTTGGCGAATATATCCCCTTTGGTGATCTGGCCTATCGCTGGTTCGGGATCACCGCGTTTGCCGCACAGGCCGGGGCAACCTATTCGGCCGGTCCGGGGCCGATGGTTCTGGACCTTGGCGCCTTCGGCAAGGTCTTGCCGCTGATCTGCTATGAGGCAGTCTTTCCGCGAGACATCAATGCGGTCGGCGAACGCGCCGACTGGATGTTGCAGATCACCAATGACGCGTGGTTCGGGATATGGACCGGCCCCTTCCAGCATTTCGCGCAAGCACGCCTGCGGGCGGTGGAACAGGGGCTGCCCTTGGTCAGGGTGGCCAATACCGGCGTGACGGCGGTGATCGACGCGCGCGGGCGGGTGCTGGAGCGGTTGCCATTCGGGGTGATGGCCGCCATGGATACCAAGGTGCCGGGCGCGCTGCCGCCAACGCCTTACGTCCGCTTTGGCGATGGGCCGGTCTTGCTGTTGCTGGCAGGCCTCGCCCTGATCGCGTTGCGCAGGCGGCACCCGGCCGCCCATTGACGGCCCGGCCCCCGGCGTCTAGGGGAAAGGTTCATTGAACCGTCACAACGGCTTCCTGGCGTGGCGGGGATCTTCAACGGAGCACTTCCCCAAATGAACACTTCGACTGGTCGCAAAGATTACGTCTTCACTTCGGAATCCGTTTCCGAGGGTCACCCCGACAAGGTCTGTGACCGCATCTCGGATGCTGTCCTGGACGCCTTCCTGAGGGAAGAACCGAACGCCCGCGTCGCCTGCGAAACCTTTGCCACCACGAACCGTGTGGTCGTGGGGGGCGAAGTTGGCCTGTCGTCGAAAGAGGCGACCAAGGCGATGCTGGCCCGTGTCGATGGAATCGTCCGTGATTGCGTGAAGGACATCGGCTACGAACAGAAGAAGTTCCACTGGAACAAGATCAAGATCCACAACTACCTGCACGAACAATCCGCCCATATCGCGCAAGGCGTGGACCGGGACGGGGCGGGCGATCAGGGGATCATGTTCGGCTATGCGACGCTGGAAACGCCAGAGTTCATGCCGGCGCCGATCCAGTATGCCCATGCGATCCTGCGCCGTCTGGCCGAAGTGCGGAAGTCCGGCGCCGAGCCGACCCTTGGGCCGGATGCCAAAAGCCAGCTGACCTTGCGTTATGCCGATGGCAAGCCGGTCGAAGTGACCTCGATCGTGCTGTCGACGCAGCACACCTCGAAGCGGCAGACCTCGAAGGTGATCCGCAATATCGTGGAGCCCTATATCCGCGAGGTGCTGCCGGAAGGCTGGATCACCCGGAAGACCGAGTGGCATGTGAACCCGACCGGAACCTTCGTGATCGGCGGCCCGGACGGTGACGCAGGCCTGACCGGCCGCAAGATCATTGTCGATACCTATGGCGGGGCCGCGCCCCATGGCGGCGGCGCGTTTTCCGGCAAGGATCCGACCAAGGTTGACCGTTCCGCTGCTTACGCCGCCCGCTATCTTGCGAAGAACGTGGTGGCCGCCGGTCTGGCCGACCGCTGCACGCTTCAGGTCAGCTATGCAATCGGCGTGGCCAAGCCGCTGTCGATCTATGTTGATACCCACGGCACCGGCAAGGTGCCGGAAGCGGTGATCGAAAAGGCCGTGGCCGAGGTGATGGATCTGACCCCGCGCGGCATCCGCACGCATCTGGACCTCTGCCACCCGATCTACGCCCGCACGTCAGCCTATGGCCACTTCGGCCGCGCGCCCGAAGCGGATGGCGGCTTCAGCTGGGAACGCACCGACCTTGTCGAGGCGCTGAAGAAAGCGGTCTGACCTTGTGCGGCTGGCCGTCCTCGGGGCATCGAGCCCCTTGGACGGCGTCGCCCTTGCGGGCTCCGGTCGCGCCTTGACCGCAAAGGCTGGCTCTGCTTGAAGGCCCCGGATCAACTCCGGGGCTTTTTTGCATGACTGACGCGGGCGAACGCCGCAACTTCTATGGCCGGATTCGGGGCAAGACCCTGCGCGCCAGCCAGAAGGACTATCTGGCCGAAGACCTCGGCCCCCTGACCCTGCGCGGTGTGACGCGAGAGGATAACCCCACGCGCGCGCCGCTTGACATTGGTTTTGCCGAAGGCCGCCCGCTCTGGCTTGAGGTGGGCTTTGGCGGTGGCGAGCATCTGGTGCATATGGCGGCAGCGAACCCGCAGGTGGCGATCATCGGCGCCGAGCCTTTCGTGAACGGGATCGCCATGCTTCTGGGCAAGATTCGGGGCGCGGGGGTGACGAACCTCTGGCTGCACCCCGGCGACGTGCGCGACCTGTTTGATGTGCTGCCCGATGCCTGCCTGTCCAAGGTCTTTCTCAACTACCCGGACCCGTGGCCCAAGGCCCGCCACCACCGCCGCCGCTTCGTGACGCGTGAACACCTGCTTCCGCTTGCCCGTGTCACGGCCCCCGGATCTGAATTCCGCGTGGCGACCGACATTCCCGACTACGTCCGCCAGACGCTGGAAGAGGTGCCGCCCGCCGGTTTCGATCTGGTCCGGCAGGCCGGGCCGGGCGAGGCGTGGGAGGATTGGCTTTCCACCCGCTACGAACAAAAAGCCCTGCGGGAAGGCCGCGCGCCGCATTACCTGACCTTCCTCAGGCGGTAAGGCCGCTATGAGTACTTGGAAAAAGAGCAATCACCAGCCTCGCCCCCGGTGATTTGCTCTTTTCAAGAATACTCCCCCCGGAGGGTCTGATCTCGCCGCATCTCCAAAGGTTCAGGTGATGGACCGCGCTTGCAGCTTGCGCTATCAGGCACTCGGAATGTGAGGGAGAGACCGATGTCCGGCCATGCAGACGCGCAACCGATGAAAGCCCGCAAGTCGGGGCCGCTCAAGGGTGTGGCAGAGGTTCCGGGCGACAAGTCCATCAGCCATCGGTCGCTGATCTTCGGGGCGATGGCGGTTGGCGAGACGCGGATCTCGGGCCTTCTTGAAGGGCAGGACGTGCTGGATACCGCAAAGGCGATGCGGGCCTTCGGGGCGACAGTCACGCGGCACGGGGAAGGCGTCTGGACGGTGAACGGCGTCGGTGTCGGCGGGTTTCAGGAACCGGCGGACGTGATCGATTGCGGCAACTCCGGCACCGGGGTGCGGCTGATCATGGGGACGATGGCAACAACTCCGATCACCGCGACCTTCACCGGCGATGCGTCCTTGCGCAAGCGCCCGATGGGCCGCGTCACGGACCCGCTTGCCCTGTTTGGAACGCAGGCCTACGGCCGCAAGGGCGGGCGCTTGCCGATGACGGTGGTCGGCGCGGCAAACCCGGTGCCGGTGCGCTATGCGCTGCCTGTCGCCTCGGCTCAGGTCAAGTCGGCGGTGCTGCTGGCGGGGTTGAATGCGCCAGGCGAAACGGTGGTGATCGAACGTGAACCCACGCGGGACCATTCAGAGCGGATGCTTCTGGGGTTCGGCGCAAAGCTGACTGTCGAAAAGACGGGCGAGGGCCACGTCATCACCCTGACCGGCCAGCCGGAACTGCGCCCCCAGACAGTTGCGGTGCCGCGCGACCCGTCCTCGGCAGCCTTCCCGACCTGTGCGGCGCTGATCGTTGAAGGCTCGGATATTCTTGTGCCGGGGGTTTCCCAGAACCTGACCCGCAACGGCCTTTATCTGACCCTCGTCGAGATGGGGGCCGATATCGAGTTTCAGAACCCCCGTGAAGAAGGCGGCGAGCCGGTGGCGGATCTTCGCGTCCGGTTCAGTGGCAACATGAAGGGGATCGAGGTTCCGCCGGAACGTGCGCCCTCGATGATCGACGAATACCCGATCCTGTCGGTGGTCGCGGCCTTTGCCCATGGCCGCACGGTCATGCGCGGGGTCAAGGAATTGCGGGTCAAGGAAAGCGACCGGATCGACGCGATGGCCCGCGGTCTGGAAGCCTGCGGCGTGAAGATCGAGGAAGACGAGGATACGCTGATCGTGCATGGCTTGGGGCCGGGCGGCGTGCCGGGTGGGGCCACGGCCAAGACCCATATCGACCACCGGATCGCGATGTCATTCCTTGTGCTTGGGCTGGCTGCCAAGGCCGAGGTGGCGGTGGATGACGGTTCTCCCATCCAGACCTCGTTCCCGGTGTTCGAGGGGCTGATGCACCGGCTTGGCGCGGATATCCGGCGCGGCTGATCCGGCCCCGGGCGCAAAACCCTCTTTCCGATTTGCTCTTTTCCAAATACTCCCGCCGGAGGCATCCGACGCTGGATGCGGACGAGACGGGTGGCGTGGGGCGCGATGATCTTCACTGTGGCAATTGACGGGCCGGCGGCGGCGGGCAAGGGAACGATCTCGCGCGCGGTGGCGGATCGGTTCGGGTTTCGCCATCTCGACACCGGGCTTTTGTATCGCGCCGTGGGCGTCAAGGGCGGCGATCCGGCCACGGCGGCCCGAACGCTTTTGCCCGAAGACCTGACCGGCACCGATCTGCGCACGCTGGCAGCCGGGCAGGCCGCTTCACAGGTTGCGGTGATCCCCGAGGTGCGCGCCGCCCTGACAGAGTTTCAGCGCCGCTTTGCCCGGGCCGAAGGCGGCGCGGTGCTGGACGGGCGCGACATCGGCACAGTCATCTGCCCCGAGGCGGAAGTGAAGATCTATGTCACCGCTTCGCCTGAGGTGCGCGCCCATCGGCGCTGGCTGGAAGTGGGCGGTGAAGAGGCGCAGGTTCTGCACGAAGTGAAGGACCGTGATGCCCGCGACATGGGCCGCGCCGATGCGCCCTTGCGGCCCGCGCCGGATGCCGTGCTGCTGGACACCAGCACCATGACCATCACCGAGGCAGTCGGTCGGGCCTGCGCCCTTGTTGAAGCGGCGCTTTCGGCCCGAAAACGGGCGGGCGGCCATGGGTGATCTGCCATGACCGGGCGGCCCGAGGTTCATTTCCACATCAACCCGCGCGAGGCGGGCAGTTGGCGTGGCCGTGAACGGCTGGCAATCTACACCCGTCTGGCCGAACTTTGCGAAGCGCATGGGCTGGTTCACCGCGCGTTTGCCCGCCCTGCGGACGAGATGAAACCGCAAGAAGGAGTGGCTGACGGCAACCTGCATATCGTGGAAAATGGCCGGATGCGGGGGGAGGGGTGGTTGAACACCGCGCTCGCCTACATCAAGGGGTTCTGGCATCTGGACCCGCGCGGCATTCAGGCCGAAAGCTGCGCGCGAGAGGCGGTCTTCGCACGCGAGGACATGGACAAGGCGGCAGCACTCGCCTTCATGCGCCAGATGCGGCGCCGGTTTGTTGCGCCGCGCCTGTCACGGTTCAATCAGCCTCGGACGCTGGCGACCGGTCTGCCTGATGGGGCTGTGGCGCTTTTCCTGCAAGGCAGGTCGGCCTATCACGCCGGGCGCTGCCGCTTGCCGATGGGCCAGATGATCCTTGCCGTTGCACAAGGGGCGGGCGGGCGTCCCGTGATCGTGAAGCCGCATCCACAGGCGCTGGAACTGGGGGCCGAAGCGATGGCGGCGGCACTGGCGGCGGGCGCCCGGTTTGAGGTGACCGACGCCAATGTGCATGACGTGCTGGCGGCGGCGTCTGTGACGGTCTCGGTCAACTCCGCCGTGGCAATGGAGGGGTTCTTGCACCGCAAACCTGCGATCCTGTTCGGCGAATCGGATTTCCCCAGTCTGGTGACCCGGGCGCAGGGGGCAGATGATTTCCCGCAGGCGTTGGAGGCGGCACTGTCGGCGCGCTGGCCTTATGCCAGAATGCTGCACTGGTATTTCAGCCACCACACGCTTGAACTGGCCGCGCCGGGCTTTGAAGCGCAGGTCTTCGCTGCTTTTGATCGCGTGGGCTTTCCGCGTGACCGGCTGGGGGTCTGACGCGGCCCAATGGCGCAAGGGCCGCTTTTGCTTGCCCTGCCGGGTCAATCGGTCTATAGGCCGCCCATTCTGAAACAGTCCCGTCCGCCGGTTCTCCGGCGGCTCGGGTTTTGTATTCGGGCCAACCACAAGACCAAGACCGGCGGAGCCAACCGCATGGCCAGTGAAAAGACGAGAAAAGGAAACTGATCTATATGTGCGCTAAAGCAACCATGGAAGACTTCGAAGCCCTGTTGAAGGAAAGCTTCGAGATGGACACCCCCGAGGAGGGGACTGTCGTCAAGGGCCGGGTCATCGCGATCGAAGCGGGCCAGGCCATCATCGATGTCGGCTACAAGATGGAAGGCCGCATCGACCTCAAAGAATTCGCAAACCCCGGCGAGGCCCCGACGATCAACGTGGGCGACACCGTCGAGGTTTATCTGGACCGTGTGGAAAACGCCCGCGGTGAAGCCCAGATCAGCCGTGAAAAGGCCCGCCGCGAGGAAGCCTGGGATCGTCTGGAAAAGGCCTACGCCTCGGAACTGCGCGTCGATGGCGCGATCTTTGGTCGGGTCAAGGGCGGCTTCACGGTTGACCTTGGTGGCGCTGTGGCCTTCCTTCCCGGCAGCCAGGTTGACGTGCGCCCCGTGCGCGATGCCGGCCCGCTGATGGGCATGAAGCAGCCGTTCCAGATCCTGAAGATGGACCGTCGCCGTGGCAACATCGTTGTCTCGCGCCGTGCGATCCTTGAAGAAAGCCGTGCCGAACAGCGCGCCGAGGTTATCGGCAACCTGACCGAAGGTCAGACCGTCGATGGCGTGGTCAAGAACATCACCGAATACGGTGCGTTTGTTGATCTGGGCGGTGTTGACGGCCTTCTCCATGTCACCGACATGGCGTGGCGTCGCGTGAACCACCCGTCGGAAATCCTTGCCATTGGTGAGACTGTCAAAGTGCAGGTCATCAAGATCAACAAGGAAACCCACCGCATCAGCCTTGGCATGAAGCAACTGCAATCCGATCCGTGGGATGCCGTTGAAAAGATGTATGCCATCGGCACGGTACACAAAGGCCGCGTCACCAACATCACCGATTACGGCGCCTTCGTGGAGCTGGAAGCCGGTGTCGAAGGTCTGGTCCACGTCTCGGAAATGTCCTGGACCAAGAAGAACGTGCATCCCGGCAAGATCGTCTCCACCTCTCAGGAAGTGGATGTCATGGTGCTGGAAATCGACTCTGCCAAGCGTCGCGTTTCGCTCGGCCTGAAGCAGACGCAGCGCAACCCGTGGGAAGTCTTTGCCGAGACCCACCCGGTCGGCTCGATGATCGAAGGCGAAGTCAAGAACATCACCGAATTCGGTCTGTTCGTCGGCCTCGACAACGACATCGACGGCATGGTCCACCTTTCGGACCTGTCGTGGGACCAGCGTGGCGAAGAAGCGATCCAGAACTACCGCAAGGGCGACACGGTTCAGGCCGCCGTCACCGAAGTGGATGTTGAAAAGGAACGCATCAGCCTGTCGATCAAGGCGCTTGGTGAAGACAACTTCACCGACGCGGTTGATGGCGTGAAGCGTGGCGCAATCATCACGGTCGAAGTGACTGCGATCGAAGAGGGTGGCGTCGAGGTGGAATACAACGGCGCCAAGTCGTTCATCCGCCGCAGCGACCTGAGCCGTGACCGTGCCGACCAGCGCCCCGAGCGTTTCCAGGTCGGTGACAAGATCGACGTGCGCGTGACCAACATTGATCCCAAGACCCGCAAGCTGGGTCTGTCGATCAAGGCGCGCGAGATCGCCGAAGAGAAAGAAGCCGTGGAACAGTATGGCTCGTCCGATTCGGGTGCGTCGCTTGGCGACATCCTCGGTGCGGCGCTGAAAGACCGCAGCTGAGCCCTGACCAAGGGTTGAAAATCGAAAGGCCCCGCTGAAATGCGGGGCCTTTCCGTTTGTGTGGACCCTCCAAGTCCCCGTTTTCATTTGTCAGCCGACAAATCCTGCCGCTATAGTCTTGTGACAACAAGACGTGGCGGCCGCTGCCCGTTTGACAAAACGACGGCCGAACCACAGGGGGGACACTGGGATGATCCGGTCTGAACTGATCCAGAAGATCGCGGATGAAAACCCGCATCTTACGCAGCGCCATGTCGAGCGGATCGTGAATACGGTCTTCGAGGAAATCATCGACGCGCTTGCCAAGGGCGACAGGGTGGAACTGCGCGGCTTCGGGGCTTTCTCCGTCAAGGCACGCGATGCTCGCGTCGGCCGTAACCCGCGTACCGGCGAAGCCGTCAAGGTCGATGACAAGAAGGTGCCGTTCTTCAAGACCGGCAAGCTTCTGCGTGACAGGCTGAACGGACAATAGCGCCTTTCAGGCGTGCGCGGACGGGCGGCTTGCACCTGACAGGCATCGGGCAGATACTGATGCGGAACCGAATGGGCCGCACCAAATGATCCGATATATCAAATTCATCTTCATTGCCCTGCTTGGGCTCTGCCTTCTGGTCGTGGCCTTGGCCAATCGGGCGCCGGTCGAAGTGCGGCTCTTGCCCGGCGATCTGGCAGCGCTGACCGGGTTTTCCTGGGCTGCGGAACTGCCGTTGTTCCTGGTGATCTTCGGCGGCATCGTCGTCGGCGTCCTGATCGGCTTCGTCTGGGAATGGCTGCGCGAGATGAAGCATCGGTCTACCGCCAGCACCAAGGCACGCGAGGTCGCGCGGCTGGAGCGGGAACTGGCTGTTCTGCGCGACGCCAAGGGAGCAGCGCCACAGGATGATGTGTTGGCGCTGCTGGAACAGCCCCGAAGCAAGTAAGACGGGTCAAGGGATGCAGGATGTGCGCGTGAAGATCTGCGGTCTGCGGACCAAGGCGGACGTGGCTGCGGTTGCCGCTGCCGGTGCCGCCTATGCGGGGTTTGTCTTCTTTCCCAAAAGCCCAAGGCACCTGACCCTTGATGCGGCCCGCGTGCTGGCGCTGGCCGCGCCGGAGGGCCTTTGCAAGGTGGCGCTGGTCGTCGATGCCGATGACGCGGCGCTGGATGCGCTTGTGGAGACGGTGCCACTGGACATGCTGCAACTGCATGGCCATGAAAGCCCGGACCGCGTGGCCGAGGTCAAGGCGCGCTATGGCTTGCCGGTCATGAAGGCGATGGGCGTGGCGGATGAGGGCGATCTGGCCGGGCTTGTGGACATGAGCCTTGCGGCCGACCAGCTCCTGATCGACGCGAAGCCAGCGAAGGGGGCCGATCTGCCGGGGGGTAACGGGCTGGCCTTCGATTGGCGGCTCTTGGTCGGGCGTAAATGGCTCCGGCCCTGGATGCTGGCAGGCGGGCTGACACCGGACAACGTGGCCGAGGCCATAAGGCTGACCGGCGCGCGGCAGGTGGATGTGTCTTCAGGCGTGGAGGCATCGCCGGGGGTGAAAGATCCCGCAAGGATCAGGGCTTTTGTGGAAGCGGCGCAAGGCGTGCGTGGCGGCGTGCCGATCCTGCGGTAGTCAAACGGAGCGGCCGCCCGAAACGGGCGACCGCACGCTTCTTGTCTTGCCTCTGGCGCAAGCGCCAACCGGCTTTGGGTTACATCGCGGGCAGGATCGTCAGGTCGCGGACCGGCTGGTCGGTGCCGGTCAGCATGCACGACCCGGTGACGGCACCGGTGGCAAGGTCCACCGTATGAAGCCCGCCATTCGCCGCCAGCCATGCGGTGTTGGTGCCGTCAGCGCTGGTGGCCACGTCAAAGCCGACCGGGCCATCCAGCATGACACCCAGCTTGCCGATGGAGGCAAGGGTGCCGTCATTTGGCGCGGTCTGCTGGATCAGGACGGAAATCGTGGCGTCGATGTTGAACATCGCGGTCTTTTCCGGCTTGCCGTAGCTGTTGGTATAGGCGGCGGCGGCGATGTTCGGGGCTTTCCCGGCGTGTATGTCCTCGGCCACAAAGGCGAGCGCGCCGTCCACCGTCACCTCGCCCGTGTCGGGGTGGACGCGGTGGTTGGTGGTGCCGGTCATGTAGCGCAAGCGGTCAGCCGCCGGGTTGAAGTCGACAACCACCGGGGCATCGGCCAGCGGCAGCGGGGTGGTCATCGTGGCCACTTCGGTCACACCACCAGTGGCGGTGTCGATCTCGACGATGGTTTGCGCGTCGGTCACGCCGTAAAGCCTGCCGTTGCCGGGGCGCAGGTCGATGCCAAGAAGGCGGCTTACGCCCTGCACCTCGACCGTGGCGGTCACGGTGGCGGTGGCGGTGTCGATGGTCAGAAGCGTGCGGTCCCCTGTCAGGGCGATGGCGGTTTCGGCGGCGGCGGCGGGCAGGGCGGTGGCCACGAAAAGGGCGGCGGACATGAGTGGGCGCATCGAAATCTCCATTTCAGGTGGTTGCAAGGTCAGCTACCGAACGCGGCGCGGAAAAGTTGCAGCGGTCTGGATCACGAAGGCGTCAACCCCGGAGCTTCCGAAAACTCCGGCGCGACGCCTCGGCCTCTTTCCCCACGGCTGCAATAGCGCTACATCCTTGCGCAACACCAAGGGGGATGCGTGATGGCCGAAGACGGGTTGAACAGCTTCATGACGGGACCGGACGAACAAGGCCGGTTCGGGCTTTTTGGCGGGCGTTTTGTCAGCGAGACGCTGATGCCGCTGATCCTGGAACTGGAAGAGCGGTACGAGCATGCCAAGACCGACCCGAGCTTCTGGGCCGAGATGGACGATCTGTGGAAGCACTATGTCGGCCGCCCTTCGCCCTTGTATTTCGCGCCGCGTCTGACGGAACACCTGGGCGGTGCCAAGGTCTACATGAAGCGCGATGAACTGAACCACACCGGCGCGCACAAGATCAACAACGTGCTGGGACAGATCATCCTTGCCCGCCGGATGGGCAAGACCCGGATCATCGCTGAAACCGGGGCGGGGCAGCATGGGGTGGCGACGGCCACGGTCTGTGCCAAGTTCGGGCTGCAATGCGTGGTCTACATGGGCGCGCATGACGTGGAACGCCAGGCGCCGAACGTGTTCCGCATGAAGCTTCTGGGGGCCGAGGTCATTCCGGTGACCTCTGGTCGCGGCACGCTGAAGGACGCCATGAACGACGCCTTGCGCGACTGGGTGACCAATGTGCGCGACACGTTCTACTGCATCGGTACGGTGGCCGGGCCGCATCCCTACCCGGCGATGGTACGCGATTTCCAAAGCATCATCGGCAAGGAAGTGCGCTGGCAACTGGCCGAACAGGAAGGCGAGGGGCGGCTGCCTGATACGCTGGTGGCGGCCATCGGCGGCGGCTCAAACGCGATGGGCCTGTTCTACCCGTTCCTTGATGACCCTTCGGTCAACATCGTCGGCGTCGAAGCGGGCGGCAAGGGCGTGGATGACCGGATGGAGCATTGCGCCAGCCTGACCGGGGGGCGGCCGGGCGTGCTGCACGGCAACCGGACCTATCTCCTGCAAGATGATGATGGGCAGATTCTGGAAGGCTTCAGCATCAGTGCGGGGCTGGATTACCCCGGCATCGGGCCGGAACATTCGTGGCTGCATGACATTGGCCGGGCGAAATATGTCAGCATCACCGATGCCGAGGCGCTGGAGGCGTTCCAGCTGTGCTGCCGACTGGAGGGAATCATCCCCGCGCTGGAACCTTCGCACGCCCTGGCGCAGGTGATGAAGATCGCGCCGACCCTGCCAAAGGACCATATCATCGTGATGAACATGTGTGGCCGGGGCGACAAGGACATCTTCACGGTTGCCAAGCACCTTGGCGTGACCATGAAGGTCTGAACCGCAAGGCGGGCGGCCCATGTGGGAACGCCCGCCCCAGACTGACCCCAGACTGACCCCATATCTGGCCCCATATCTGGCCCAAAATCTGGCAGGCAACCGTTTCTCAGGGTTCTGCGGTTTGTCTGCCTCGCCGGGAAGCTGCCCCCAGGGTCGCATAAACTCGGGTTTATGGACGCAAACCATGTGTCTATGCCCCCCCTTTTAAACTCCTGTTCAATTCATTCTTCCAGTTTTCTGTCGCCATCTGCGGTCATGCCCCGGTCCACCCGCTGACCCTCGACCGAAACGGCTGCTCATCGGACTTGAAAGGAAATCGAAGGATGAAACTTAAAACGAAACTCATGATGTTCACCGCCGCCGCAGCGCTGTCTGCGAACGTTGCGTTTGGTGCCGTCAACGGTCAGGCGCTTGCCGACAAGTATCTTGCCGATGGCTACGACTATGTCGAGGTGACGGTCGGGCCGACGCAGACAAAGGTCGAGGCGATCAAGGACGGCATCAAGATCGAAGTGATCTACGACAATGAAAGCCTGCTTCCCCTCAAGTCGGAAGAAGAGCCGGCCGACGACAAGGACGCCAAACAGAAGGGCAAGGAAGTCAAGACTGTCTTCAAGGACTTTCTCGACGACGACGACGACGACGACGACGATGACGACGATGACGACGATGATGACGATGATGATGATGACGATGATGATGACGACGATGACGATGACGATGATGACGACGACGATGACGATGATGACGACGACGACGACGACGATGATGATGACGATGATTGAGGCTCTGGCTTGAGATCAAAGCAGAGGCCCCGGTATTGCCGGGGCCTCGGGCTTGGCTCATAGTCT
>NZ_JAUCZH010000013.1 GCF_030373185.1 Tabrizicola sp. | reverse complement strand
CGTCAGGCTCATAACCTGAAGGTCACAGGTTCAAATCCTGTCCCCGCAACCAAAATTCGCCAAGATATCAAAAGCTTAAATGTTGAGTGTTTCGCTTGTGTATAGCGATGCGCAAAACGAGTCAACGCCACGTCAACGTTTGACGAGTCCCCCGTGAAAAGCGGGGGCTCTTTTGATTCAGACTTTCAGCAAATCGCGAGTAAGCGGCCAGACTGACCGCCCTGCCGCGAAGCGCAGGGGGCGGATAGTGTGCACGATGGATGTCGGACACTGTGGTGATAGCTTGGCGCGCTGATCGGCAATCAAGACGTTCGATAGTCAAACTGCGAATGACCGCCGCTTCGCCATCATCCAGATGAAGAACACGCCGCCGATCAAGCCGGTGACGACACCGATCGGCATGTTTTCCGGGGCCATCACGACGCGCGCGGCGGCGTCGGCCCAGATCAGGAAGACAGCCCCAGCAACGGCCGATCCGGGCAGGACGCGAGTATTGTCCCCCCCGACGACCAGCCGCACGAGATGCGGCATCATGAGGCCGACAAAGCCAATCAGGCCGGAGAACGCCACCATCACCCCGGTGATCATAGCGGCCGCGACAAAGACCGTCAGACGGAAGCGACCGACCTCGATGCCGAGGCTCGCGGCCGTCTCGTCGCCCAGGCTCATGGCGTTCAGCCGCCCGGCCTGCGCCCAAAGCCAGAGGCTGCAGGGGATCAGCACGGCCAGCGGCCAGATCAGATGGCTCCATTGGGCGAGGCCAAGCCCGCCCAGCATCCAGAACACCACCGTATGCGTGGCGCGCGGATCGCCCAGAAAGATCAGGATATTGGCACAGGCCATGATGACAAAGCTGACTGCCACCCCCGCCAGCACCAGCCGGTCGGCGCTGGTGGCCCCCGCAAGCTGCGCAACCCCCAGCACCAGAACCGTCGCAGCAAGCGCGCCGCCAAAGGCCATCAGCGGCACGGTCAGCAGCCCAAGGAACAGCCCCGTGTGCAACAGCGCCGCAATCGCGCCAAAGGCTCCGCCCGACGAGATACCCAGCAGATGCGGGTCGGCCAGCGGATTGCGCGTGACCGATTGCAACGCCGCCCCCACCAGCCCAAGCCCCGCCCCGACGAGCCCGGCCAGCACCACGCGGGGAAATCGGATTTCCCAGATGATGTTGGCGCGGCCCGCCGTCCAGTCCGGGGTCACGATGCCCGGCAGAATACGGTCCAACGCCACGCCCCAGACCGTCGCCAGCGGAACAGCCACCGCCCCCACCGACACCGCCACGACGACCGAAACAAGCAGCAGGAGGCTCGCCACAAGGGCGATGCCGGTACCCGTCCCGATCCTGCGGGCCAGCGAAGCGGGGGCGGTGGCGTCAACCATGGACTACTGCCCCCAGAAGCCTGCGACCAGCTTTTCCACCGCCTTGATGTTGCGGGGGCCGGGGGTCGCCTCGACATATTCCAGCACGACGAAACGGTCGTTCTTCACCGCGTCGATATTGGTGAAAGCGGGGTTGTCCTTCATGAAGGCGATCTTCTGTTCGGCCGTCACATCACCGTAGTTGACGATTACGATCACCTCGGGGTTGCGTTCCACCACCGGCTCCCAGCCGATTTCGCCCCAGCTTTTCTCCAGATCATTCATGATGTTGACACCGCCTGCCGCCTCGATCAGCGCGGTGGGCATGGCGTAGGCACCCGCAGTAAAGGGCGCTTCCTCACCGCTGTCGTAGACGAACACCCGCAACGGCGAGCTGCGATCCACGCCCGCCGTCACCTCTGCCAGCTGTGCTTTCCAGCCCGCGACCAGATCTTCGGCCGTTGCCTCGACCCCGAAGATGCGGCCAAGGTTCAGGATGTCGGCATACATATCATCCATGCTCGACTTGGCCTTAGGGCCGATATGGATGCAGCTTTCGGTCAGCTCATAGGTCTGGATGCCCAAGGGTTCCAGCGTCTCGGGCGTGACCTCGCCGCCCACCTTCATGCCGTAGTTCCAACCCGCGAAGAAGAAGTCAGGCTCCGCTCCGGCCAGAACTTCCTTGGTGGGGTATTTGGCCGACAGTTCCGGCAGTTCGGCCACGCCCGCGCGCATTTCTTCGTCCAGCGTCTTCCAGCCGGAGATGCCAGTATAGCCAACCATCGTGTCGCGCAGCCCCAGGACAAGCATCATTTCGGTCAGGTTTACATCGTTCGAGATGGCGCGGGTCGGGGCGGCGTCGAACGTTACCTCGCGGTCGCAGCTTTTCACGGTGACGGGATAGGCAAAGGCAGTCGTTGCGGACAGCAGCAGCGAAAGGAGAGAGAGACGGATCATGGTTGGTCCTTTGGGTCAGAGATGGAAGGAAAAACGGGGGGAAGGCCCGGTTCGGTCGATGCGCGCCTTGACGTGGAACGCATCGGCAAGGGTGGCCTCGGATAGCGCCTGATCCGGCGGTCCATCGGCGAGGACGCGGCCATCGCGCAGGATCAGCACGCGTTCAGAGAATTCTGCGGCAAGGGTCAGGTCATGCAATGTGGCGATGACGGTCAGGCTAAGGCCCTTCAGCAGCGCCAGAAGTTCGAGTTGATGGCGGATATCCAGATGGTTGGTCGGCTCGTCCAGCACGATCACGCGCGGCTGTTGGGCAAGCGCGCGGGCCACCATCACCCGCTGACGCTCACCCCCCGACAGCGTGCCAAAGGCGCGGTCGGCCATACCGTGCAGGTCCATCCGCAGGATGGCGGCCTCGATGATCGCGGCATCTTCGGCCCCGGCGGTGGAAAGGCCCGCGCCCCAGCCCCGCCGATGCGGCAGGCGGCCAAGCGCCACGATCTGACGCGCGGTCAGGGCGAAATCGGTGGGCTGTTCCTGTAACACGGCGGCAAGGCTGCGCGCGGCCTCGGGTGCGCCCATCAGCCAGATATCCTTGCCCATCAGCCGCACGACGCCTTTGCTCGGGGCCTGATGGCGATAGATCAGCCGCAACAGTGAAGATTTACCCGCTCCGTTCGCGCCGCAGATTGCCATGATCTGGCCCTGCGGCACGGCAAAGCTGATGTCCGACAGGATATCTTGGCGCCCTTTCGGGCCCCAACACACCCCGGTCAGTTCGACAGCATAGGCGGGGGCGGTCACTGGATCGCCCCTTCGCGGGTGACGATCAACGCCGCCGGAATCCGCGCCAGCGTGTTGTCGCAGAGGCGCGGGGGGCAGTCTCGGCCACTCATCCAGCCATCGTCCAGAGCTGCATAAAGGCGAGAGAATTCCACAAGATCATCAATCGGCTGGGCCGGATCAATATCGCCAAACAGCCAGGTCGCCTTGGCATTGGCCCGCCAGCCAACCACGCAAGGCCCGCCATGGTCCGGCACGCAGCCTGCAAGGCAGGCGGTCCCGGACACTTCGAATTCATGACCAAGACCGGCTGCCGCAATGACCGCGCGCAGCCTTTTCAGCAGGGCAAAGCCCGGCGCGCAACTGCTGCCCCTGTGCTTGCAGGCCTTGCATACCAAGATCTGATGCGGCGCCGATTGCGCCACGGAATAAGCAGGCGTGCCCACAGGCCGCCGCGGTCTATCGTCCATCGAAGACTCCTTCCGGGGCACCCCGCCCGGTGGTTGCTGACTTCGATGGCAGGTCTCCTGACTCGCGGGTCTGGGCTTTCCCCGCCTTCCCAGCCTGTAAAAGGCCAGTGGCATCGGGGGTCGCTCGCCGCTTACAGTTGCGGGGGCAGTCACGGAATTGGCGGCTAATGCCTACACCACACCGTATTCCCTTTTCACCCGGCCGCGCGTGGTTTGGCCGGGAACCATCATGTGCATTGATGCCGCCTCCTGTGGGCGTGGTCAATCCGCATTCCGACCGGGCACACCCGCCAAACGACATTGCAGTTCCTTCTGATTCGCTCTAAGTAGATTTGTTATAGTATAACATAACAGAGTGAGCCATGCCCCTTAGCCAAACCGACCCCCGACTTCCCGTCACCGTCCTGTCCGGCTTTCTGGGGGCCGGGAAGACCACGCTTCTGAACCACGTCCTGAACAACCGCGACGGCCGCCGCGTGGCGGTGATCGTCAACGACATGTCCGAGGTGAACATCGACGCCGACCTGATCCGCGAAGGGGCCGAACTGAGCCGGTCAGAAGAAAAGCTGGTCGAGATGACCAACGGCTGCATCTGCTGCACCCTGCGCGATGATCTTCTGACCGAGGTGCGGCGGCTGGCATCCGAGGGGCGGTTCGACTATCTGCTGATCGAAAGCACCGGCATTGCCGAGCCGCTTCCCGTCGCCGCGACCTTTGATTTTCGCGATGAGAATGACGTCAGCCTGTCAGATGTGGCGCGGCTGGATACAATGGTCACAGTCGTGGATGCGGTGAACCTGCTGCGTGACTTTTCAAGCCATGATTTTCTGGCCGACCGGGGCGAAAGCCTTGGTGATCAGGATACGCGCAGCCTCGTGAACCTGCTGACCGAGCAGATGGAATTCGCCGACGTCATCGTGCTGAACAAGGTGGGTGACGCCACGCCCTCCCAGGTCGATGCCGCCCGCAAGATCATCCGGGCGCTGAACCCTGATGCAAAGGTGATCGAGACCAGCCATTCGCGCGTGGACCCGAATCAGATCTTCGACACAGGGCTCTTTGATTTCGACACCGCGCACGAACATCCGATGTGGGCCAAGGAGCTTTATGGCTTCGCCAACCACACGCCGGAAACCGAGGAATACGGGATCTCCTCTTTCGTCTACCACGCTCGCGAACCCTTTGATCCGGCCAAAATCCATGCCGTGCTGAATGGTCCCCTGCCGGGTGTGATCCGCGCCAAGGGGCATTTCTGGGTCGCCACGCGGCCCGATTGGGTGGCTGAGTTCAGCTTGGCAGGGGCCATGTCCTCGGTCACGCCCCTGGGGCGCTGGTGGGCTTCGGTCCCCGCTGAACGGCTGCCCAAGCACCCCGAGGCGCAGGCCGAGATTGCCTCGAAATGGGCCGAACCCTGGGGCGACCGTCGGCAAGAGATCGTGTTTATCGGCGCGGACCTTGACCGCGAGGCAATCTGCGCCGCGGTGAACGCAGCCCTTGTCACCACCTGTGATTTTACCCCGCAAGCGTGGACCAAGCTTCCCGATCCTTTCCCGCAATGGAATGCGAAGGCGGCATGACGGGCGCGCTTCGCAAACCCCGCCCGCGCGCTGTCTGGGTGGCCGCCTCTGACCACGCGGACGGCCTTGATCGCATCCACGACCCGGGTGTCGCGGCAACGCTATGGCGCCGGCAGCGCGATCCGGACTTTGCCGCCTGGATCGACAGCCTTTCGCCAGATCACCTCCCCCGCCTGCGTCAAGCGCTGCCTGTCACCGATGTCGCGGCGGAGGTTCAAGCGGCCTGCGACAATTCGGGCCTTGCAGCCTCACCACAGCGGGATCTTCTCGCCGCCGATGTGGCGGCCCTCGCCCTGCGGTTCGGTACAATCATGGCCACGCCCTACGTGCAGCTTCGGCTAGATGTGATCCAGACCAATGCCTGCCGCAAGTTCCACTGCGACCGGGTGGTGGCGCGACTCTTGTGCAGCTATCGCGGCCATGGCACTGAATTCGGCCTTGCGCCTGGACAGACAGAGGTCACGCAAGTGCGGGCCCTCTGCACAGGCGACGCAGCCATCTTTCGCGGTACCCTCTGGCCGGGCGAGGACTGCGGGCTCCTCCACCGCTCGCCCCCGATCGCGGGAACGGGCGAGACGCGGCTGCTTCTGGTGATCGACCTGCCCGAGGAAGAGGACGGCGACTGCGGACTACCGCATTGAGACGGCCTTCCTTGCCGTGTCCTGGCAAGGAAGGCCGTCAGGCTAGTGTTGGTTCTGGGGCAGTCCGTCCCGGATTTCGTAATAGTCACCCTTCTCTGCAACAAAGATATGCAGGGAAAGCGAAGTTCCGGTAGCTCTGTCGAATGCGCCCATGGCGATTGCCGTCCAGTCGTGGTGGATCGGGTCCCAGAACAGAGTTGATCCACAAACCCGGCAGAAGCCGCGCCGGACTTTCTCGGACGACTGATACCACTTTACGTCGGCTTCGCCTTCGACCCTAAGCGAGGTTCTGGGGACACCAACCGAAGCAAGAAAATGCCCGGTCTGCTTGCGGCACGCCAGACAGTGGCAGGCGTTGGGCGCCGATAGGTCACCCCTAACCGTAAACCGCACCGCCCCACATAGGCAGGAGCCGCTATGCATGGCTATTCGCCTCGATCATCGGCGAGCGGGCACGACGAAGCGAGGTCAGTGCATGAATAACAGCTTTGGCTTCAGCCGGCGGTTCACGTTCGATCCGGCGATAATCGGTGCCATCCGATTTTCTGGTCAGCAGTTTGCAGGAAATCATGGTGCGCCGAAGTGTCGCGGGATCACCAAACAGGTGCTCGGGCAGAAGCAGCGTGTTGACGTCACGCTCTGACAACGACGTCCCGGCCGGGAAAACGGCCCAAAGCGCCCAAAGGGTGAGAGTCTGCACAGTTCGCTTTGCGGGCCAGCGACGAAGGCGGCCGCTTGAATCGAACTGGTTCAGGGCCTGCTCGACCGCACGCGCATCCAGCAATGGGGTCTTGGTGGGCCGACCCAGTCGAATGGCCGCCGCATTCTGCGCCTGCATGTGCTGCAGATTCTGAAATCCTGCCGCCCGGGCAAGCATGTTCATCAGGAGAAGGTGAGGAGGACTGGTCGGGCCAAGCTGTCGGGCCAAAGCGCGTGAAAAGCTTGTGATATCGTCCGCGAGTAGCGGAACTGGCGTCTTTTTCATTGTGCATCCACATCGGGCGCCTTGCCGTGCCGTCGGTCGCTGACTTGACGAAACGGCGCCCTGATAAATGCGATGCCGTTCTTGTCTTATGGCAGCTTTAGCTCTCCTTGCGGAGCAGCGACGCCTCGGTGTCTGCCAACCGTGGGGCCAGATTATCCTGTCGCGCACCGACTGCAAGATGGAGCTGCGACCAGCGGTCGATCAAGATACCGCCTTTTCCTTATTCTGGCCGGTAATGGAGGAAGGCACAGGCCAGCTTGTTGCCATCTGGGTCCCGCACATAGGCCACATAGAATGTCGGATCGTAATAGGGCCGTGTGCCGGGTTTCCCTTCATCACTGCCGCCATGCGCGAGTGCTGCGGCATGGAAGTCGTTCACTTCTCTTGCCGTTTTGGCAAAGAGCGTGACCATCGTGCCGTTACCGGCGGTGGGTCGCTTGCCGTCATACGGGGGGCAGAGCCAAAGACTTGATCCCTCGCCATAAGCGTCGCCCCATCCCGCCCAGCCGTCAGGCCAATCTGGCGCGCGGTCAATGCCAAGGCTTGAAAATACGGCGTCATAGAAGCGGATCGCTTTTGCGAGGTCGCTGGTGCCAAAGGTCATGTCGAGGATCATGGAGTCTTCCTTTTCTTCTGCACTTCCAACCACGGATCAGGCCGTGGAATGGGCTCTGCGCAGTTTTCGGGCCATTTCTGCAGGCAAGGTGCCGCTCAGTACTTCAGCGGATTGGCAAAGTCGCGGGTTGAATGCCTGCGCACATCTTGACGGGGTCAAGGGGTTGGTATCCATCGCAGCACCTTTTACATCTTGAGCGGCCACCAGATTGAGATGCAGCCGCACCGGCATCGCCCGCAAGATAGCGATGATCCGGTCAGCCACGGCGGGCGGGCCTGCGTCTATGAGGATGCGCATTGCCAGCGGTTGCGAGGCCGCACGCAACAGGCGCTGGCGCGGATGGCTATCAGGCAAGCAGCAGGTGCAGCCGGGGCCCATCAGCCAGTCAAGCGGGGTGCAGGGGACATCGCCCGTTTCAGTCAGGATGAGGGGAGGATTGCGCGAAGAGCGGGCAAGGTCCGCAATGCGCGCTCGACGGGCCTCGGCGCTGTCGCCCTCGATCAGGTGGACAAAGCTGGTCAAGGGGCCGGGACACTCGATTTCAGCGATTGCACTTGCGCTTCAGTGACTTCGGCGACCGAAGACGGAAAGCGCAGCACAAACCGGCGGCGGTCGGCGAGGGTGACGGTCACTACGGTTTCCAGATCGGGGCAGCCGGGTTCGTGACAGGCAAGTTCGGCGATGGCGATGTGGTCCCGGTCACCAAGCGACATGAGATCAGAGATCCATGCCTTTAATCGCGCCACAGCTTCAGCGTCCGGGCGGGGACGGCGGTTGAAGAGGCCCAGCATCAGCCCGACCCCAAGGGTGCCCAGAGGACCCCGCCCTGTTCGTCGGCCGCCAGCAGCCAGCCGGTCAGCGACGTGACTGCCAGCAGGGTGATCGGTGCTCCGGTCGGGCGCTTGACGGCGCGGGGTTCGGCGATTTGGTCGATCTCGGAGAAGATCACCGCGCCCGAGGAGTAGCCGGCCAGCACCGCCTCATGCCCCGGCAGGGCGCAGATCGCGGTCACATAGCCGCGCCCGCCCCAGGCCAGTTGCATCGGGCCGCGACCCATCGGGCCTTGCGCCCCGTCAAAGGGCCACAGGATCGCCTCATCCGCGCCGGTGGTCGCAAGCCAGGGTAGTTTACCAGCCCAAGCCCAGCCCTTCACCTTGGTCGGATAGCCCGACATGCGAAGGTCGGCCTTGTCGCGCAAGCGCCAGCCATGCAGGGCGTTTTCCTGCATGCGGGTCATGACGAAGCGGTCATCGGGGCTGAAGCAGACGGCAGTGTGGCTGCCTGCCCATTTCAACGCGGTGGGCTTCCAGCCGCGTTTGTCGCGCGCCCAGATCGTAACACCGCCATAATGCGCCACGGCCAGCCGCCCGCCCTTGCGGTCAAAGGCCAGCCCGCCGGGGGTGGAGGGCGCTTCCAGCACTTCGCGCCGCGCGCCGTCCCAAAGATGGACCTCTTTGCCGACCGAGCAGGCAAAGACCTCGCCCGCACCTGCCGCGACATGATCGACCCATTTGCAGGGAAACTCGGCCAAATCTGTGACGCCATCCTTCGAGATACGGCAGAACCGGCCATCATCGCCCCCGGTCAGGATTGCGCCCGAAGGCTCCGCCACCATCGACAGCGCTGCACCCTTGTGAACGTGCAACACCTCGGGCTCGGCGCCGGGACGGAAGGCGCGCAAACACCCGTCGCCCCATGCGGTAAAGGCCGTATCGCCCACGACCGCCACCGCCACGGGCACGGCATCAATGTCGAACGTGCGCCCGCCTTGTTCGATCCGGGTCGGCGCAAGCGGATCGTGCCGCTCCAGCACCGGCATCAGGCGGCCTTGCAGGCCGCGAAGCCTTCTGCCAGCCCGAAGGTGTCAAGGTCGCGGCCGATGAAGACCAGCTTTGATCCGCGCGGCTTGCCTGCGGGCCAAGGCCCAAGCGGCGCGCCGTCGGTCAGCATGTGGACGGCATGGACCACGAACCGCTCATCTTGCCCTTTGAAGTCCAGAATGCCTTTGGACCGCAGGATATCCTGCCCATGTTCGCGCAGAAGCTTGCCGAACCAGGCTTGGAACTTCTTTTCGTCCAGTGGTGTGTCGGAGGACAGCGAGACCGAAGTAATATCTTCCTCATGCTCATGCGTGTGGTCTTCGTTGAGGAAATCCGGCTCGATTTCCAGCACCCGCTCCAGGCTGAAGGCGTCAAGACCCAGCACCTGATCCAGCGCCACGCCGCATTTCTCGGTCTTGACGATCTTTGCGTAAGGATTGATCGACTTGATACGGGCCTCGGCCGTCGCCAGCGCTGCGGCATCCACCAGATCGACCTTGTTCAGAAGGATGATGTCGGCAAAGGCGATCTGCTCGGCCGCCTCATGCGCCTCGTCCAGATGGGTCGCAAGGTTGACCGCATCGACCACCGTCACGATGGCATCAAGGCGGGTCTTCTCGGCCACGTCCTGATCGACATAGAAGGTCTGCGCGACAGGGGCGGGGTCAGCCATGCCGGTGGTTTCGATGAGGATGCCGTCAAAATCCTTGCGCTTCATCAACCCGGCCAGAATGCGGATCAGATCGCCGCGCACGGTGCAGCAGATGCAGCCGTTGTTCATCTCGAAGATCTCTTCGTCGGCGTCGATGACCAGCTCGTTGTCGATCCCGGTCTCGCCGAATTCATTGATGATGACGGCGTATTTCTTGCCATGCGGCTCGGTCAGGATGCGGTTCAGAAGCGTGGTTTTTCCGGCACCCAGAAAGCCGGTCAGGACAGTGACGGGAACTTGTGCGTTCATGGTCGGGACTCCGTGATGGGGGGGAAGCGCTCGGGCCAGAGCAGGGATTGATGTGCTGCCGTTCCAGCGATGACGCCGTCAGCGAGGGCAGGCGTGACGACACCGGCGGGCCGCGTGATGTCGCCTGCCGCAAAGATGCCCGCGCGGCTGGTCACCTTGAAATCGCTCGTGACAAGGTAGGGGCCGGTTGGCCCTTGCAGGGTGGCCAGCCCCAGACCGGCCACGAAGGGGGCGGCAAAGCGGGTTTCGCCATGCAGGAACAGACCCGCGGTGAAGAGGTCGCTGCCATCCGCAAGCGTCAGCCGCGCGCCGTCGCCTTCGGGGGCCGCATGGACCAGTGGCGACCACCGCAGCGTCACGCCAAAGGCGGCAGCATCGGCTTCTGTATTGGGGGCCCAGTCACCGTCATGTGCGATCACGGTCACGTCGGCAGACCAGTCAGTCCGCAGCATCCGCGCCATCATCAAGGCCATCTGCCCCCGCCCCAGGATCGACAGCGGGCGACCCTTCACCTCATAGCCGTGGCAATAGGGACAATGCAGCGCCCATTTGCCCCAGCCCTCGGCCAGACCGGTGATGGCTGGCAGCGTATCGGTCATCCCGCAGGCGATGATAACGCGGCGGGCGATGATGGCGCCTGTGGCGGTCGTCAGGGCAAAGGCGTCGATCTTGCCGTCGAGCCCGGTCACGGCCCCTTCATGCACCGATACAGTTGGATAGGCGGCAAGGTCGCGCCGGATGGCGGCCAGGATCTCGCCCGGTGCGCGCCCGTCCCACCCCGGCACGCCATGCGCCGCCGCAGAGGCGGCATTGCGCGGACGCCCGGTATCAAAGACCGCCACGCGGCGGCTGGCCCGGCCCAGTTGCAGGGCTGCTGTCAGCCCCGCAAAGCTGCCGCCGATGATGGCCACATCAACTGTGTCGGTCATTGGCCAAGCGAAGCTGTCAGTTGTGACAGGTTGTGGCGCATCATGGTCAAGTAGGTGGCAGCGGGGCCGTCAGCGGCTGACAGCGCGTCGGAGTAAAGCGTGCCACCGATCTTGGCCCCGGTCTCGGACGCGATCTGGTCCAGAAGGCGGGGGTCAGCGATGTTTTCAACGAACACTGCGCCGATGGCCTCGCCTTTGATCTGGGTGATCAGCGCGGCCACGTCCTGTGCCGAGGCTTCGGCCTCGGTCGATACACCCTGCGGCGCGACGAAGGTCAGGCCATATGCGGCGGCGAAGTAGCCGAAGGCATCGTGTGAGGTGACCACCGTGCGGCGGTCTTCCGGCAGGGCGGCGAAAGCGGCGCGGATTTCGGCATCGAGCGCATCGAGTTCTGCCAAATAGGCGGCGGCATTGGCCTTGAAGGTCTCGGCGCCCGCGGGATCGGCAGCAGCTAGTCCGCGTTCGATGTTGCCAACGTAAAGCGCGACATTGGTCACGCTTTGCCAAGCATGGGGATCGAATGCGCCGTGGTCGTGGCCTTCATGCCCGGCCTCTTCCTTGGCGTGGTCATGGTCATGTGCTTCACCTTCGGCATGCTCATGATCGTGGTCATGCGCCTCGCCCTCGGTGTGGTCATGCTCCTCTTCGCCAAAGGCGATGGGGGTGATCCCATCGGATGCGATGACGATCGTGGCTTTGGTGCCTGAAGCCTCGACCAGCCGGTCCATCCATCCCTCGAACCCCAGCCCGTTGGCCACGATCACCGCAGTCCCGGCCACAGCTTCGGCATCGGCGGGCGAGGGTTGATAGACATGCGCGTCGCCATTGGGGCCGACAAGGGTGGTGATCTCCACCCGGTCACCGCCGACATTGGCGACGATGTCGGTCAGGATCGAGAAGGTGCTGACGACCTTCAGCTTGCTTTCCGCAAATGCAGGGGCGGTGAAGGCGAGGGCAGCGGCGGTGGCCAGAAGAAAGCGGCGCGTAATCATGGGTGTATCCTTTCAGGAGGAGAGATGAGGGCGCGGCCAGTAGCGCGCGGCAAGGCTGCCGACCGGGCCAAAGCAGAGCGACAGAAGATAGATGATCCCGGCACCGAGGATGATCGCGGGGCCCGAGGGCAGGCCCACGTGGTAGCTGGCCAGCAACCCGCTGACCGAAGCAACAAGGGCGGTGATCACGGCGGCCAGCATCATGCCGCCGATGCTGTCGGACCAGAACCGCGCTGCGGCGGCGGGCAGGATCATGATCCCCACCGCCATCAGAGTGCCCAAAGCCTGAAACCCGGCAACGAGGTTCACCACGACAAGAGCGAGGAAGATGAAATGCACCGGCCCGCTCCACCCGCTGACCGACCGCAGGAAACGCGGATCGGCGCATTCGAGGACAAGGGGGCGGAAGATCAGCGCCAGCGTCACCAGCGTCAGCGTGGTGATGGAGCACAAAAGGATCAACGCATCGTTGTTCAGCGCCAGCACCGTGCCGAACAGGACATGCATCAGGTCAACATTCGACCCGCGCAACGACACCAGCAGCACGCCAAGCGCCAGCGAAATCAGATAGAACGCCGCCATCGAGGCATCTTCGCGCAGGGCGGTGACGCGGGCGACAAGGCCGGTCAGGACGGCGACCAGCAGCCCCGCGACAATGCCTCCGATGGTCATCGCGCCGAGGCTGAGGCCCGAGATCAGGAACCCCACCGCTGCCCCCGGCAGGATGGCATGGGCCATCGCGTCGCCCGTCAGGCTCATGCGGCGCAGCATCAGGAAGACGCCGACCGGGGTGGCACCCAGCGAGATGGCGATACAGCCCAACAAAGCGCGCTGCAAGAATACGAACTCGGCGAAGGGGTCGATCAGCCAGTTCATGCCGCGCCCCGTTCACAGATGGGGGCCATGTCGTCGAAGGCTTCGGACATCTGCCGCGCGCGGAAGAGGTTCTCGGCGGTGAGCACCTGTGCCGTCGGCCCGTGCGCCACCTTTTCCCGCGCAAGAAGCAGCGTTTCGGGGAAATGCTGCCGCACGGTTTCCATGTCATGCAGCACCGCAATCACCGTCCGCCCCTCGCCATGCCAGCGCTTGACGATCTGCAAAAGCTCACCGGCGGTGCGGCTGTCGATAGCGGTAAAGGGCTCGTCCAGAAGGATCAGCTCGGCATCCTGCAACAGAAGCCGCGCGAACATCACCCGCTGCATCTGTCCCCCCGACAGCGCCGAAATCCCACGGCGGTCGAATCCGGCCAGGCCCACGGCGGCTAATGCGTCGGCTACGCGGGCGAGGTCGGCCTTTGACAGCCCGCCAAAGGCCCCGGTCCGGTGCCAAAGGCCCATTGCGACGAAAGCCTGAACTGAAAGGGGAAAGCTGCGGTCGACTTCCGAAAGCTGCGGCAGATAGGCGATGCGGGTGATGGTGCGGTCGATCCGGCCCTCAAGTGGCGGCAATTCCCCCATCAACCCTTTAAGCAGTGTCGATTTCCCAGCTCCGTTCGGCCCGACAATCGCCGTCAGACTGCCGGGGCACAGGTCAAGGTCAAGGTGATGCACCGCCGGGTGCCGGTCATAGCCAAGGGTCAGGTCACGGATTGCCAGTGCCATGGGTCAGCCCACCACCAGCCAAAGGCCCAGCCACAGCATCCCCGACACTGCAACGGCAAAAGCCAGCCGGACGGCGGCACCAGATAGCAACAGGTCGCGCCTCATCTCTGACCCTCCGCACAGCCGCCGCAGCGGCCGTGCACTTCGATGGTCTGGCGCGCCTCGGCAAAGCCCTCGGCGGCAAGGCGCAGGTGCAAGCTTTCCACAACGTCCGGGGCCTGCATGCTGCGGACGGTGCCGCAGTCATCGCAGATCACCACCACGCCGGGGCTGATGGCGGCCACCGGGGCCCATGCGCGCAGGGTCTCGATCCGGCGGATCAGGCCTGCATCCTCAAGCCCTTTCAACGCGCGGTAAACTGTCGGTGGGGCAACAGCACCCCGGTCAGACTGCATCCGGCCCAGCAGTTGATAGGCGGTCAAGGGCGCGTTGGCTTGGCGCAAATGGCCCAGCACCTGTGCCTGATTTGGGGTCAGTTCACCTGCCGCATGCGCCATCATAGCACCGTAGGGTTGGGGGCGTCACCATAGACGGCAACCGGATCGAACCGCCGCTCGCCCTCGGTGAACCGCAACGGCTCGCCTGCTTCGGCCCCGAATGGCACAGCGCGGTAAAAGCAGGACCGGTAGCCGACATGGCACGAGGCGCCCGATCCTGACACTTGAACCGCCAGCCAAAGGGCATCCTGATCGTCGTCGATCCGCATCTCGACCACACGCTGGATCAGCCCGGAGGTCGCGCCCTTGTGCCAGACCGCCTGCCGGGTGCGGCTGAAGTAATGCGCCTCACCGGTTTCGATCGTCAGTCGCAAGGCCTCGGCGTTCATCCAGCCGATCATCAGCACCGCGCCGTCGCCCGCATCGGTCGTCACGCAAGGCATCAGCCCACCCATCGGAAAGCGCGGGGCAAGCGCATGCCCCTCTTCCACGTCCTGAACTAAAATACGTGGGGCGAAGGTCACGGTCATCGGGGGTTGCTTTCAGGGGGTCATTGGCGGATATAAGTTATAGTATAACATAACGTAAGCAGCATGACACAACGCATCCCCCTGACCCTGATCACCGGCTACCTCGGCGCCGGAAAGACCACGCTTCTGAACGCGCTTTTGCGCGATGCTTCGGCGGGTCGCATCGCCGTGGTGGTGAACGAGTTCGGCGACGTTGGCCTTGACCACGACTTGATCATCGAGACGACCGAAGAGACGGTGCTGCTGTCCTCGGGCTGCATGTGCTGCACGGTGCGCGGCGATCTGGTGCAGGCGCTGGAGGGGCTGTTCGAGAAACGCAGCGCGGGCAAGTTGGACTTTGACCGCATCGTGATTGAAACTACCGGTCTGGCTGATCCCGCCCCCATTCTGCACACGCTGATCGTGACGCCCGGCCTTGGCGCGGCGCTGCGGCTGGATGGCGTGGTGACCGTTTGCGATGCTGCGCTCGGCCCCACCACGCTGGATAGGGGGTTTGAAAGCGTTCAGCAGGTGGCGATGGCCGATGTGCTGGTCCTGTCCAAGACCGACCTCGTCACTCCGTCACAGGCGGCGACGTTCCGCGCCCGTCTGGCGGCATTGGCACCGGGGGCGAAGATTGTCACTTCCAGTCAAGGAGCGGTCCCCATCGCCGACCTGTTCGGCCACGGCGCGCCCGACATGGGCGGCGAACTGCCCGAGGCTGAGGCCTGGGTCAACGCAACCGCCTATGCGCTGTCCTCGCTGCCGCTGCCCGCTGTGACTAAACCCAGCGCCCCGTTTGCCAACTCAGGCCCCAGTTATGGCCTTTTCGGCATGACCCCTCCTCCCGCAACCAGCATGATGACCGCCATAGCCCCGGCGGCGCATCACGATGACCGGATCACATCCGTTTCGATGGTCTTTGACGCGCCCATAAACCCGATCATGCTGGACATCTGGATGGAGACCCTGATCGCCGCCTGCGGACCTGACATCCTGCGGCTGAAGGCGGTGATCTGGGCCGACGGATTTGACACCCCTTTCGTGATCCACGGCGTGCAACACATCATCGACCCACCCGTGCGCCTTTCCCGCTGGACCGGCAAAGACCAGACAAGCCGCGTGGTCATCATCGGCCGCGATCTGCCGCGCGACGTGCTGCTGGAAAGTCTTGAGGTGCTGAAGGTCAAGCCTGCGATGCAGGTGATCTGAGACGGCTGGAGGCCACAAGGCGAACAATCGCCGCTTGTTCGTGCTAAACGAAGGTGCAGTGCGAACGGACGAAGGCCGAAACCATGTTTCCAGAGCTTGGACGGATCATCCTCTATACCAAGAAGATCGAGCAGATGGCGGCGTTCTACGCAGGCCACTTCGGATACCTTGTGCGGCGCGATCCAGTGGATCGCCTGGTGGAGCTGACATCACCCATCTCAGGTATGACCATCCTTTTGCACCCGGCAGCCGTTTCGCAGAAAGAAGGACAAGTCATGGTAAAACTGGTGTTCGACGTCGAGGATGTCGTGACTTTCTGCGCAACCGCAAGGGCGAATGGTCTCGAGTTCGGCAATCTCCACCAAGCCGATGGATACGTTTTTGCCAATGCTAAAGATCCGTCCGGCAACGCTGTTCAGGTGTCGAGCCGCGCCTTCGCCGCGAAGTGACAAGCGCGCACTCAGGGCTCGTATCCCGTTGGTAAATCGATCGATGCCAACCACGGTTTGATGTCCAGGACGGGTGTGCCGTCAAAGGCATCGATTGCATCAACAGTAAGATGCCCGCCCTCGGCCTCAATCGCCAAAAGGCGGACGATGGCCAAAGCAATGGGGTTCGGGCGCGCAGGCGAGCGCAGGGCAAAGGTGCCTGTCGGTCCATTGCGATGCGCGGGGGATTGAACGATCAGATCACGGCGGGTTGCGTGCATCCAATACAACAGGACGATGGCATCCCCTGCCGACAGGCCCAGCAGGCCCGCGCGATAGGGCGGGTCGATCTGAACCGTGAAGCTGCCCCCCCGCCGCCCGCGCCTCACGCAGGTTCTTGGGGCTGTTGCCCTTCGTCCAGGGCGACCCGATGCGCCCAATGAAGGCAAGCGTCGGCCCTTCGACTGTCGCCGGGTCAAGGTCCAGCAAGACTTCACCGGGGCGGGTCGGCTGTGGTTGCGTCATTCTGCTGGGCCTTTCACCACCAGATCGCCCGACAGGGTGACCTGTTCGAAATCGGTGACCAGCAGCACCAGCCTGACCTGCCACGGGCCGGGGCTTGGCAGGATGACGGGCGGGGTGGTCCAGTGCCCCGGCTCTTGCCGGTTCGCCTGAACGGTCAGCGGGCCTATTCCGGCAGCGGGATCGGTCAGGGCAAGGCGCACCTCTTGCGGGTCGAGCGGGCCAAAATCGCCATCGGCCAGAAAGAGGTCAATCGTGACCGCACCCGGAGGGCCGGCCGATAGCACGACATCGGCCATCGCCTTTGTCGTGTGGATATGCACGCGGGGCGGATCCGCCATCGGGGCGGCTGGCGGTGGTGCCAGGCGAAACCCCATGGCAAGGCACAGCACGACCAGGCCAAGGGCAGCCTCTGCCCGAACCGTCCGGCGCACAGGTGCCGCTTGCCCGCGCGCCACCATCGGCACGGCCCGCGCCCGGTGCCAGGCCGCCAGCGCCAGCATCACGGCCACCAAGGCCAGCTTGGCCCCCAGAAGCCGCGCCCATGGGGAGGACAGGGTATCCATCTGCAATGGCCGGATCAAAATCAACCCGACGCCAGAGCCGATCAACACCAGAACTGCCGCCAAGGCCGGGCGCGAAAAGCGGCGCAACAGGGCAGCGCGGGCCGGGGCATCAAGCGGGGTCAGCGCGGACGCCAGCGGGATCAGCGAGCCGACCCAGAACAGCATCGCACCGCCATGCAGGGCGGTCAAAGGCAAGGCGACGGACGTCGGTGCCGATAGGGCATGGCCCGAGGCTAGGAAGGACAGGGCCGCCAGTCCAAGGGCCGCCAGCGCAGCCGTGCACGCCCGGGCCAGCAGGGCAGCGACCGCAAGCACGGCGGCGCTTGCGGCCAGCAAGACGGTGTAAAGAACAGGCGACCGAATGGCCTCAGCCCAGACCCCGCCTTGCGGCAGCGCCGACAGGGGCAGGCCCAGCCGATCCAACCCTTCGGCCCCCAGCCAGAGCAACCCGAAGGGCAACACCAGCACGGCCATGCCCAAAGCCAGCCGCGCCATGCGCGCACCAACCGGGGCAACTGAAGCGGTGAACACAGCAGCCCCAACCGACAAGACCAACGCCGTCACCATGGCGGCACGCAAGGCCACGATGACAAGCGCGGTCCGTTCCACCGCGGCGGGCGCAGCCCCTGTAACCTCACCCAGCGAAAACACCAGTGATCCGGCCACAGGGTGCCCGTCGGCAGATGCCACGCGCCAGCGCAGCACATAGGTACCACGCCCGGCCTCGGGCGGGGGGGCCACGGTCAGGGACGTCGCACCGGTCTCGCCCAACGCCTCGACTTCGCGCCCGTCCGGCAGGCGCCAGGTCAGGGCCAAGACGCCGACCTGTTCCGAGAACTCCAGCCGCACCTCGGCAGGCAGCGCGTCGAGGAGGCTGTCCTGCACGGGAAGGCTGCCGCGAAACTCGGCATGGGCATGGGCCATAGAAGCCCACAGCAGACAAGAGACACCCATCATCAGGGCGAACGCTATGACTGCAATGCTGGTGGATTTCATCCGAGACTTCCCTAGACTAAAAAAAGGACCCCCGCCGAGTGCAAGACCCGGACGGGGGCAGTCGACCTAAGCCCCACGGGAATGAAGGGCCAAGGCACGGCCTTGCAGGTTACGGGACGCCTCCCCCTGCAAGGTCGTGTTCGGTTCAGCTGAGCGCGCGCTTCAAGGGCGGCACGGCTGACAGGACCAGAAGGTCAAGGACGATGACAGCCAGAAGGGTCAGGCCCAGCATCGGGAAAGCCAGCGACATGGCGAGCGTGATGAGAAGCGCACCCTTCGCATAAGGGATGTCCTCAGGCCGTGGCGGTGCACCAAGACGCGCGCCGGTAGGGCGGCGCTTGACCCACATTACCACCCCCGAGACCGACACCAGCACAAGGCTCAGGCAGAACAGCGTGTTCAGTGCGAGGTTCCATGCCCCCAGATCGCCCTCATGAAAGGCAATGCCCCAGGCCATGGCCTTGGCATAGACCGAGTAGTCGGCATAGCGCACATCGGCCAGCACGTTGCCGGTATACTGGTCAATGTGGATGGTGCGATCCGCCGAGGGGCTTGGCCCGTCGTTCGACATGCTGTCATGGCTGATCGTCCATACACCCTTCTCGTCGCCCGGCAGGTTCAGCTGAAAGCGGCGGTCAAAGCCCAGCGTTGCGGCAAAGCCGGTTACGCTGTCGATGGTCACCGGCCCCGCGACGGCGGCGATTCCAGCAAGCGAACCGGACTCTGGCATCGGCGTCTGTTCCAGCGTCCAGGGCACCTCTTTCGCAGCACCATGGTTCATCTCGGCATGGGTGGCGTCTGAGAGCGGCACCGCATCCCATTTTTCAGCCGGAAAAGTGTTCCAAGCTTGCACGAACTTGGCTCCCCAGAGCCCGGCCCAAGACAGACCCGAGATCAGAAAGATCACCAGCACGACACTGACCCAGAGGCCCACTGCGCCATGCAGCGACTTCCAGAAGGCGCGTCCTTTCGCTGCCGTTTGCACCGTCAGGCTCTTGCCCCATGTGGCGCCATTGCGGGGCCAGTGCAGGTAGATGCCCGTCACGGTCAGCAACAGCGCAAGGCTGGCGGCCGCCTCGATCAGCCAGTCTCCGGTGTTGCCGATCAGGAGGGTGCCATGGATATCGGTGGCAAAGTCATACCAACCTGCGCGCCAGGGGAAGGTCTCAACTACCTCGGCAGTATAGGGGTTCACAGTCACACCGGTCGTGTCTTCACCGACCTTCACGGCAAAGGCTGCAACCCGGTCTGCCCCCATCGGCGAGATGTATTGCGTGGCCGCCCCACCCGGAACGGCTGCTTCTGCAGCGGCCTGCAATTGGCTGACGGGCAGAAGTGTTTCTCCCACAGCCACATAGGCCCGCTCACCGTTCAGTTCGGTGACCGAACTGACCCAAAGCATGATCAGCCCTGTGATCGCCAGCATCAAGAGGAACGGAATGACATAAAGACCGGCATAGAAGTGCCAGCGCCATGCCGCGAAATAAAGCCGGTTGACCGCGCGCGGGGCGCGGTCTTCGGCCAGATCAAGATCTGGAACGGATGTCATCTGATCTTTCCTCAATGCTCGTGGCCGGCTTCAATGATCTTCACGCCCGGGGCCGGGCCTTCCAGATCATGCGGGTCCTGTCCTTCGGCCGGAATCTCGATCCAGCGTTCAGCCCCGTTCGCGCATTCCTGCACGGTCGGGAAGTAGACCATCGAGCCGACAGCAAAGGCGTCGGTCATCCGGGCGCTGAAGACGAACTCGTCGTAGTGCTCGTCCAGAAGTTCGCCGGTCCAGACGATTTCCTTGACGCCTTCGGTCAGCTTGGAGCCGAAGTAATCATATTCCTTCTCGTATGGGCCTTTCACGGTTTCCAGCGTCCAGCCCGCCTTGGGCATCGGCTTGACCGCGATGACGCCTTCGGGGATCTGCACCCGGACTTTCAGCGTGGCTTCGCCATTGCAGCCGTGGCCGATCCGCAGGACAGCCTTGTAGCCCGCTCCTTGGGCGGTTTCAGCCTTTTCCAGCGTGGCATGGGCAAGTGCCCCAGTAGCAGACATGGCCAGCACGGCTGCAGCGATCAGCGAGAGTTTCATTGTGGTTCCCTTTCCTGTGGTTCTTCAAGGCATCTGTCGTGTCACACTGGCCGGGTGCCCTTCCGGCCAGGGGTCCGAAAGCCGGGGGTCGGAGAGGAACTCCTCATCCGTCAGGCTTTCGAGAAAAGCGATAAGGTCGGCGATTTCCGCCTCGGAGGCTTTGAAGCCCTGAATCATGCCGTCCTTCATCGGGTGATCGGCGCGGCCCGCGCTGGCGTAATGCTCGATCACACCGCGCAGGTCGGGAATCGACCCGTCGTGCATGTAGGGGGCCGTCACCGCGACGTTACGCAACGACGGTGTGCGGAAGCGTCCAGCATCCTGCGAACGGCCGGTGATTTCGATCAGCCCGGGTGCTGCGGCGGGGTAGTCGGCATAAAGCCCGGTGTTGTGGTAGCCAACCTCACCTTCCAGCATCAGGGCGGTCTGGATCGTGTCGGTGAAATGCACACCGGAATGGCAGTGATAGCATTCGAACTTGTGGTCGAAGAACAACTGCTCGCCGCGTTTGGCGGCATCGGACAGGGCATCCTTTTCGCCCATTCGCTTGAAGCGGTCATAGGGAGAGCTGACCGAGATCATGCTGCGCTGGAACGCGGCCAGGGCGCGGGTGACCGTGTAAAGGTCTGGTGCGGGGCGCTCCGGGAAGGCTGCCGGGAAAGCGTTGGCATAGAACGGGTCGGCGGTCAGGGCAGCGAAGATCGCGTCTTCCTGCCCTACGCTGCCCATCTCGTCGGGGTTCTCGCCGAACATCGGGATCAGCGCCTGAAACTCCAGGCTGTCCATATGCGGGTTGGCCCAGGTCAGGACCGGCAGATAGCCGACATTGGCCAGACCCGGCGCGTTCTTCGCCCCGGTCGAGCCGTTGATGCCGACTGCGACCGCACGCCCATCGGTGAAGGCCATGTCCTGCACATGGCACGACACGCAGGCCACCGTGCCATCGCGCGACAGGCGCGCATCGTAGAAGAGGTGGCGGCCAAGCTCCACCTTCTCCGCCGACATCGGGTTGTCGGCGGGCACGGGCGGCGGCGGCATCCAGTCGGGCAGCGGCCAGTCGTAGCCGGTTTCCAGGGCAAAGGCCGCCCCGGCCAGCAGGCAGGCCGCCGCCCCGATCACGGGGCGGCGCATGGCGTCAGCGCATAGAAATCAGGGACTGGGTCCCGGCGGGCACATCCATGTAGGGCAGGCCCAGCTTGCCCATCACCGTCATGCAATCGGCATCCTTCGGAAAGGACATGCAACCGGGCGAGGTTTCGGGGGCATTCACCGTCAGATCCGCCTCGGCTAGCACCGGCGCGGGGTCGATGACGACGGTGTTCGCTGCTGGGTCAAACCCATCCAGCCGGATCGCCACGCGGTTTTCATTGGCGCAGGACTTCGGTGCCTCGGTCTTCGACGCCGCGTCGCACATGGTGGACCCCAGATGCAGGAACCAGCCCTTGGCATTGCCATGGCCCGCACCGGCATCCGTCGCGGCCTCGGTCTTCATGCCCATCATCGCGGTCGGCACGAGATCAATCCGGACAAACTTGTAGCCGCCTTGCCAGTTCCAGAACATCGCGGTGGTGTTCAGGGGGGCCGCCGACACCGTGGGGTCCACGTGGTTTTGCGCAAAGGGCACGCCGATGGTGAAGGTAAGGCCGGTATAGTCCCCGTCCGGCACCGTGCCGCGCAGCGTGGTGTTCACGCCCGCCGTGCCGTTGGCGCAGGCGCCGCTGGCATCCTCGAAGTCCAGAAGCGCAAGGCCCGCCAACTGCCATTGGCCATCCTGCTCCAGCGCGATGGGCTGCAGGCTGCCATCGGCCTTGATCAGCGCGGCTTCCGAAACGAACAGGCGGTAGTCGACGGCCTGAACCTCGGCCAACGTGCTGCCCAGCCCAGCAAAAGTCTCGGCACAAGAGAACGGTTTGCCGCCGATTTCGGCTGCAAAGGGGATCGAAACAGTCATGTCGGCCAGCGCGGGGGTGGCGACAAGGGCGGCTAGCGCCGCGAATGCGAAACGGGTCATGGGATTTGCCTCAGGGCTGGGGCGCGGTCATGCGCCCGGGTTGATCGGGTTCGAGAGAAACGCGATCAGGCCAGAGGAGGGGCACGCATCCCGCGTGCAGGGTCAAGAACCGTGCGCACCGCACGGCTTTCGCGCGGCGCGACAACCTTGGCGACAAAGGCCAAGTCGGCATCATGAAGGGTCAGGTTCGAAGCAGGCAGGTCTGCCGTTGCGACGATTTGACAGGCCGGGCAGTCGGCATGGTCGGGCAGGCCATCCCCGTCGATATCGCCGCAGATATCGGCAAGATCGCCACCTGCCAGCACGTAGGCCTGTTCGGCAGCATCTGCTTGCGAAGGAATGCGATGGCCAAAGCCAGTCGCCGTAAGCGCGATGGCGAATGCCGCAACCACGGCAAAGCGGGCAAAGAGCGTTGCGAACGCAGTCATGCTGGCATAGTGCGCTGATATTGGCATGAACTTCAAGGCCCTAGACTTTCGTCTGGCTCCAACAAGACCAAGACCCGCTACCGCCCATACCGCGCCAAGAGCGCAAATACTCCGTCGCCGGTCATGTGTGTTTGCCGACAAAAGCAAAACACTCATGGAGGATTGAGCCCCGGCGAATGGCTGAACCTTCCACGCCCATTCGGTCCGACAAGAAAGCCCCGGGCTTGAAGTTTGGCATCCCGTCCTGACTGCTGGAGACTTGCGTCGTAGAGGTTCAAGAGGCGGTATGCCTATAATTTAAATGCGGATTTTTCTACGAATGCGGCCCGATTAGAGCAATGGTGCTGACACGAAAACGATGCGCCTCACCCACAGGACACTGGCCATGACCACCCGCCGCTCGACTGATAACGCCAAAGCCCTCGACGCCTTCATGACCACCAAGTTCCAGATCGACGCGATGCTGGAGCGGCTGAAGGCCCTGAGCGACGACCACTTCGAGACCCACCCCGACGAGATCAACTGGGGCCATGTCGGCTCCTTGAACCACTACGCCAGTCTGCTGCGCCAGATCACCGACAGTGCCTTCAAGGAGGGCGAACATGCCGATTGATCCCGCTCAGCGCCACCAGATCGAACAGGACGCGATCACCGCTATGTGGGAGGGCGCACGCCTCACCGCCTGCGACCACGCCATCGCCCTGTTGCGCGAGATCGCCGATCTGGAGCGCGACGACGATCGTGATGTGATCCTCGAGGCCAATGCCGACGGTCACAACGACCTGTTGTCGCGCCTCAAAGCCTTCCTTGTCCAGCATGACCAATAGGAGGAACCCGCCATGATCAAGCTGACGGAAACCCAGACCACCGTCTTGACCGCTGGTGCCCAGCGCCCTGACAACATTGCCTTGCCGATGCCCAAGGGGTTGGCCGGGGCGGCGGCGAAGATGGCTGTCACGAAGATGATCGAACACGGCTGGCTGCAGGAGGTCGACGCGAATGTGCGCCGGAATGAGCCGCTCTGGCGCGAAACGGGCGATGGGCACGGTACCACGCTGGCGGTTACTAAGGCAGGATTGCTCGCCATCGGGATCGAACCGGTGGTGGTAAAGACAAGAGTGGCGAGCTGTGGCGTTGCCAATGCCCAGTCTGAGGCGAAAAACCTTACGTTGCGCACAGGAACAAAGCAGGCGCTGCTGATCACCATGCTGCGGCGGGCTGAAGGAGCCACGATGCAGGAGATCGTCGCCGCGACGGGGTGGCAGGCGCATAGCGCTCGTGGTGCTCTGTCGGGAGCGCTGGGCAAGAAGCTGGGGCTGGTCGTGGTTTCTGCAAAAGAAGACGCTCGGGGCAGGGTGTATCGGATCGGCCAACCAGCCTAGTGTTTAGCGATCCAGCCTGCGGCGCGGACAGTTGGTCATGCTTGCAAGCACACTTTGAGGAAGCAGTCTGCAGTTCGGAGTGGTCGCAATGCGGCACGGCTGCAGGAAGCGCCTGCCGATACCGAAAAGCTACTCGCGGCTGAAATCTGAGGCTATCGAATCCTGGTGACAAGGTTATCAATGGCTTGGAAGCCTTTGTTGGCCCTTGGAATTCGGATGTCTGACGTTTGACCTTTGACCCCGCCCCTTTTTTATCGTGCTGCGTCTCGGTTGATCTGGAGGTCGACCCGAAATCTGCGCGGATCTTTGCCTTTGCCGCAGTCCGGGAAGAGCGGTCTTTGGCTCACAAAGGGGCAGCGATTGAACCTGCGCTGGACCGGCTCGAGGCGCTGTGTGACGGGGCGGCGCATCTGGTGGGTCACAACATCCTGCGCCACGATCTGCCGCATCTGGTAGCCAACCGGGCGCGGCTGGCGGGGTTGGGTGCGGCTCCGGTGGACACGCTGTGGCTGAACCCCTTGGCCTTTCCGCGCAATCCCTACCACCATCTGGTCAAGCATTATCAAGACGGGCGGCTGCAGGTCGGGCATGTTAATGACCCAGAACAGGACGCGCGGCTGGCGCTGCAGGTTCTGGCGGATCAGATTGCGGCCTTCACCCGGTTGGGGCACGAGGTGCCAGATGCCTTGCTGGCCTATCACCATCTGACGACACGGGGCGAAGCCTCGGCTGGGTTCGATGCGCTGTTCCAATTCCTGCGCGGCGCTGCACCCGGTGAAGCAGCGGCCCATGCCGCCATCCGCCGCCTGCTGGACGGCCGCGCCTGCGATCACCGGCTGGACCAGACCCTTAGCCGCCTGTCCGATCCGCGCAATGGTTGGCCGATGGCCTATGCGCTGTCGTGGATTTCTGTCGCAGGCGGGGACTCGGTCATGCCGCCCTGGGTGCGGATGCAGTTTCCGCAGGCGGGGCGGATCGTGCGGCACTTGCGCGACACCAATTGCGGCGATCCGGGTTGTGCTTGGTGCGCCGAGAAGAACAACCCCAACGCCGCCCTCGAACGCTGGTTCGGCTTTCCGTCCTTCCGCCCGCAGCCTGTCGATGACATGGGCCGCCCGTTGCAGGAGCGGATTGTGGCCGAAGCGATGGCGGGCAAGTCGGTGCTGGGCATCTTGCCCACCGGTACAGGCAAATCAGTCTGCTATCAGATCCCGGCGCTGTCTCGGTTCGACAAGACCGGGGCGCTGACAGTCGTGATCTCGCCCTTGGTGGCGCTGATGGCCGATCAGGTGCAGGGGCTGGCGCGGGCTGGAATATCGGCGGTGGTCACCGTCAACGGCATGCTGTCGCTGCCCGAACGTCATGACGCGCTGGAAAAGGTGCGTATGGGCGATGCGGCGATGCTGCTGATCTCGCCGGAACAGTTGCGGTCACCGTCGATCCGCACCGTGCTGCAACAGCGCGAGGTCGGGCTGTGGGTGCTGGACGAGGCGCATTGCGTTAGCAAATGGGGCCACGATTTCCGTCCCGACTACCGCTATGTCAGCCGCTTCATCAAGGAATTCTCGGGCGATAGCCCTGCGCCGGTGCTTTGCCTGACCGCCACGGCCAAGCCCGAGGTGGTGCGCGACATTCGCGACCACTTCCAGACGCGCCTCGGCGTGGACCTGATTCTGCTGGATGGGGGTGCAGTGCGCACCAACCTGTCCTTTGCCGTGCTGCCCACGCAAAAAGCGACGAAGCTCACCGATATCCTGTCGGCAATCGAGGCGAACCTGCCGCCCGAGGGTGCATCGGGCGCCGTGGTCTATTGTGCCACGCGCGGTGCAACGGAAAAGGTGGCTGAGTTCCTGAAAGGGCAGGGGCTGGCGGCGGATTTCTTCCACGCGGGTCTGCCGCCTGACCGAAAGCGCGATGTGCAAGAGGCGTTTCGCACCGGCCAGTTGCGGGTGATCGCCGCGACCAACGCTTTTGGCATGGGGATCGACAAGCCCGATATCCGGCTGGTCGTTCATGGCGACATTCCGGGCTCCTTGGAAAACTACCTGCAAGAGGCAGGGCGCGCCGGTCGGGATCGCGCGCCCGCCAATTGTGTGCTGCTGTTCAGCCCCGAGGATGTTGGAGTGCCCCCCCTGAAGTGGTCCACCAACTGGGATATGATGATCCCATTTC
>NZ_JAUCZH010000012.1 GCF_030373185.1 Tabrizicola sp. | reverse complement strand
CTTGCGGAGCCTGAATCATGCCGCAAGCGCAAGTTCAATGGGTCCTGACCCTAGCGAAAGCGTTCTCCCGATCCGGCTGAGGTCGGATTTTTCCGTTGCTTTCGGGGGTTATGCGGCTTGGGCTGTTAACCGGCACATTCCTCAAAAGGCCGGAGAGCGTTCTCTCCGGGCCGACATTCTCCAGACCTGTTGCCTTCGCCGTTTTGGTAAATTTTCCGCAACCCACTGAATAGATGAGGTTAAATTCCGGTTTGGAGTTGAGTTCGACCGCAGTCCCGCCTGCGGCTATTGTGACTGGGATCGGAATTTGTCAGGCCATTATTCGCTCGAGGCGCTGCTTGCGGTGCTGCCAATCGGCTAGCACACGATCCAAGAGTTCGTAGAAGGCTGCCCCGTGGTTTGGCTCGGCGATGTGGCACAGCTCGTGGGTAATGACGTAGTCAATGGCATCGACCGGTGCCTCGATCAGGCGACGATTGAGGAGCAACCGCCCAGCCGGAGACATAGAACCCCAGCGCTGCTTGATCTGCCTAACAATCAAGCCTCGCGGCCGGAATGCCTCGGGGTCTGGAAATCTCCCAAGATTATGCTCGGTTCGTTCGGCGAACTTCACATTGGCCCGTTCCCGATACCAGGCATCCACAAGCTCGCGGGTGACTTCGGTGCTGTTGGGGCGATGCGTTTGCACAACGATGAAGCCACGGGTTCCAAGTCGCAGGATCTGAATGTGTCTTTGATCTGTTTGTCGAGATCATCGCGATCAGTAACGATCAGTATGCGCGGGTTGGGGATGGACTTTTCGAGTGCCAAAGCCCTGCCGAGCATGACCATGGTAAGCGATTTCCCCGACCCCTGAGTGTGCCAGATTACGCCGCCTTTTCTCGCACCCTTGGCGTCAAACTGCTTCACGGTCTCCACAGCGCGGCGGATACCAAAGAATTGTTGATGCCGGGCTACTTTGCGCACGCCGCCGTCAAAAACGGTGAAGCGACGGATGATGTCGAGAAGACGTTCGGGACGGCACAGAGCAAAGATGCTGCGGTCCTGCTCAGTTACAGACCGGTCACTCTCCGCGGCCATTGAAGCAAAGTAGGCACGGGCGGGTGCAAAGTCGCCAGAAAACACGGCGTCAAGCTCCGCACTTGTGAGGGGGCGGTTCGCTGAGGCGGAGATCGCTTCGTCCGTGTCCTCTTCATCGCGCCAGGTGGACCAGAATTTCCGTGGCGTTCCGACCGTGGCATAGCGTGCCTCGACGCGGTTCATCGTCATAAGCAACTGGGCGAAATGAAACAGCTGGGGGATGTTGTCTTCACTCTGGTAGCCGATCAGCTGGCTGTCTGCTTTTTTCAGGGTCTCGGTGGGGCGCTTGTTTTCGATGACCAGGACCGGGATGCCGTTCACGAAGGCAACGATGTCGCAGCGTCGCGTCTGGCTCGATCCGGTTCGCTCGACAGAGAACTCCGCCGTCACGTGGAAAGCGTTGTTGCTTGGGTTTTCCCAGTCGATGAACCGAAATGAATAGCTCTTTGAATCCCCGTCGATCGACTTTGTGATCGTGGTGCCGAGCACCAAAGAGTCGAAGATATCCTGGTTGGTGCCGCGCAATCCCTTCAGGCGATCCGGAGTGGGCTTCAGCCGCCGCATAGCCTCATGTGCGTCTTCGAGGTCGAATCCGTATTCCCGGCCACGATGGCTGAACCGGTTGATACGCATCAGTGTCTCGGCAAGAACATCGTCGAGCACGACGTTGCGCGGCCGCCCGCCGCGCAGGCTAAGGGCCTCCGCTTGCGACAGGGGTTTGAACCCAAGGGCGACCAGCATCTGCAAAGCCGGTATCTGGGACTGGACGTTTTCTGCGGCGTTGAAACTCATTTCCCGGTCACCACGAAATTCTTGAAAGTAGAGATTGCGTCGTCAACCTGCTTCTGGGTCAGGCCCTGCTTGCAGAACTGCGTGATGCGTTGGCTCTTGCCGGAAACGACGTTTAGCCGGGTGCAGTGCAAGTCGAATTTGGCGCCGAATGTCGGCAAGACGGTATATGAGTATTCCTGTTTACTGCACTTGCCGATCTCATTGCCTGCAGCATCAACCGTCCAATAGCCCGGGAAATCCAGCTTTTCGAGTGCGCGACGCATTTCGAGTGAGCTTGAAAACCGCTGCGCGGGATCCGGGTGAACAGCTTTGAGGATAACGCGCCGGACAGATGCGGGGATGTGGCTCGGGAAGTGCTTTTGCGTCAGCAGCTTACCCGCCGCGATGTCCAACTCGTATTGGGTCGAGCCGATGCTTGCCCGGATGGCGCTGAGGATATTCAGACCGATCAGAAGCCGCGCAAGTGTCATGCCGACCTGAAAAATGTCCGAGCTCACACCGATATTGCCAGTCGCCAAGACCTCAGGCGCGCGATGAAGCAGGTAGCTCGTTGCAGCTACCAGACGATACATCTGGCAGGTTGGGATGATGAAGCTGCGAGAATGGGCGTCCGACGATCCCCAGTGGCCGTACGGGACCGCAAGATGACACGTGGCCCGAAGCCGAAACCCACCGCGCTCCGGCGCTTGAATGGCAACCCGGGCAAGCGCGCCTACAACCACGCCGAACCGCAAGCACCGGACGGCGTACCTGACTGCCCAAGCCACCTGGGTGACGCCGCACGCGAGGAGTGGGATCGGCTGGCGGAACCGCTGCACAGCATGGGTGTGGTCACCATCGCGGACCGGGCGGCTCTCGCCGCCTACTGCCAGTGCTACGGGCGCTGGGTCGAGGCCGAAGAGAAGCTGCAGTCGACGCCGATGCTGCTGAAGACGTCGACGGGCTACGTACAGCAGTCGCCCTGGCTCTCCATCGCAAACAAGCAACTGGAGCTGATGGGGCGTTACATGGCGGAGCTTGGTCTGACGCCCGCCTCGCGCTCCCGGGTCGCCAGCCTCGCACCCATGCTGCCGGCCGAGCCACTGAGGATTCAACGCATCATCATTGCGCCTGGGGAGTTCAGAAGCGACCTGTCCTCCACCCCGCGGCTCGATGAAGACGGCTCACTCGTCATTTCTGGTCCGGACGCCGATCTCTGAGCAATATCCGTTGACTGTGCGTTCCGTGACCGGACTGTACATAGCTGCGCAACGAACGTTTGGCAGGTTTGTACAGCCTGCGCGCAATCGCGGCGGAACTCAGCCTCCGCGGAATCAGGACGCGAAGGGGCGGTTCGTGGCAGGTGTCGAATGTACGGGCGTTGCTCGCTCGGCTCTGAACACTTTCTGCAAATGCAAGCCGGAGTCTGCGATCATAGAAGTGCCGTTGCGTCAACGATCACAAACAGCACGGAATGATAGCGCTCGCCGTCCTCGCGATCGCAACGAGCTTGCTGAGCGGCAGCGCGACTGGGTGCGGCCTCGCGATCTTGGCCCATGAACTGGACTTGGCCTGCTATATCGACCTGCGCGAACGGATGTATTGCGCACCGTTCAGATCAAGACGATCCGGTGTAAATCTGCTGGCTTGATTGCAGTTACGGGAATTCATGTCATCTGCTCAAGTTCTGCCACCAGTTCGTCCATGAACTGGCTCGCCAGGTAAGACAGCGGTTGATGCGCCGGGCTGATCACGCTCAGGCGCAAGCGAATCGTGGGCTGGAACGGTCGAAACACGATGTCGGATCGCCCTGCGCTGTAGAGTTCATGGTTCCGCTTGTTAATTGGATCAACGATGCCGACGATTCCGGTGCGTGCGATGATCGTGAACATGGGCACGAACAGGTCGGCATGCATGCGCACATGTGCACTGCATCCGGCATCGGCAAAGGCGCGCTGGATATCACCATTCAGGGCGTGGTCCGTGATGATCAAGGACAGCTGTTCATCAGCCAGATCCTGGGGAGTCAGCACGGATTTGTGCGCCAGCCGGTGCCCGGCGGCTAGCGCGCAGTAACATGGCATTGCGATGGTGTGGAGCTTGACCGCCTCGTGCGGCTCGAACCATTCCGCCAGGCCAATTCCGTTCTGATGGTTTCCGATCCAGTTTACCACCTGCGCCGTGCTCCATGACAGCAGTGAGACATTCACCGCATTTTCGGCCGTTACGAAGCGCGAAATGATGTCGGGCAGGAAGAACAACGAGGGGCCGGGAATGCTGAGCACCTTCAGATCGCCCGCGCGCTGTTGCCCGTAGTCGCGCAGGAACTGCTTCGCGTCGTTGATCTGTTCGATCACGTTGGTGGCGATGTTGCGCAGGTAGTACGCCTCGGGGGTCGGGGTCAGTTTGCCCTTCTCGCGGCGGAACAGCGGCACCCCCACATCCGCCTCCAGCCCTTGCACGATCTTGCTGACCGCCGGTTGTGTCAGCCCGACACGCCGTGCAGCGGCCGAGACGCGCCCACTGTCCATCACTGCGTTGAACGTCCTCAATTGCTTGAGATCCATGCTCGCACCCACCTGAAAGCCATTCCGCAATGGAATGTAGCATGGTCAATTATGAATTGGACAGAATGATCTCGCGCGGGTCTTATCGAGGTCGAAGCTGATCACTCGCCGCCCGGCCCGATGCAGCCCCTACACGACAATTCAGGCACCAACCACCCGGCGCAGGGCGCGTCCGGGCACGGGAGGGGCTTGCCCAGCAAAGGAAACCGACCCGTGATCTTTGATGACAGCGAATTCGAAATCCGATTTGGCGTGCTTATTCGGCACATGAGTGATGCGAATCTTGACGGCATGCTGCTCGACGATTCCGAGGCGCTGCACTATTTCACCGGCTTCGACATTTCGCTCACCAATTATCGCGCGTTGATCGTGAAGCGCGATGGCACGGCCACCTTCGTGCTGCGGAAGCTCGACGTCGCGCCGCTGGTCGAACGGACCTGGGTCAAGAACGTCGTTGGCTATCCTGATTGGGAATCGGCTTCGGAGGCGGTCGCCCACGCGGTGCGCGACAAGGGACTGGGGAGCGGCCGTATCGGCATCAGCTTGCAAAGCCATGCGCTGACGGTGGATCGGTTCAACGCGCTCAGGACACTTCTGCCCGAGGCCGACTTTGTCGACATCGGCGATTTGCCCTTTGTCTGGCGCAAGCAGAAGTCGGCCGCCGAGATTGCCAAGCTCGCGAAAGCTAGCGAGGTGGCCGACGTCGCCATCCAGCTCATTGCCGACAGTGCCGCTATCGGCATGACCGAGCGCGACGCGGCGCGAATGGCAGCCGAGGCCTATCTGCGCTTCGGAGCGGACGGAGGCTTTCTGGGGGTGATCACATCGGGCAAGGACTGGGATTTCCTGCATGGCCACCTGCACGACACCCCGCTGGTAGATGGCGATATCCTGCACATCGAACTGGTGCCGCGCGTCGATGGCTACAGCGCGCGCCTTATGCGCTGCGTGGTGATGGGCGAGATCACGGACCAGCAGCACAAGGTCGCCAAGGCGCTGATCGCGCTTCAGGATGCCCAGATCGCCGCGCTGAAACCGGGCGCGATCGCGCGCGACGTCGACGCGATCGTGCGCGATGGCCTGCTACAGAGCGGTCTGCGCACCAGCTATGACAACGTCACCGGCTACACAACGGGCTGGTATTCCGACTACTCAATCCGGGGCAGCGACTTCACCTGGATCTTCCACCCCAAGGCCGACTGGGTGGTAGAAGAGGGCATGGTGTTCCACATGTATGCATCCGCACAGGGAATCGCGTTCAGCGAAACCGTGGTTGTGCGGCCAGATGGGGGCGAGCGTTTGACGCAAATCGAACGCAAGCTGTTCTGCACCGCCGAGCGCAAGACTGGACAGTGACCGAAACCCGCGACGAAAGGTGGCACCGGCCATGACCCTCGACACGCATCAGCCCACGCCCGCCCCAGCGGAGGATTACCTTAAGGTTACGGGGTTCTCCAAGTTCTATGGCGAGACATGCGCCGTGCGCGACGTCAGCCTCGGGGTACGCGAAGGCGAATTGCTGGCGCTCCTGGGGCCTAGCGGGTCAGGCAAATCGACGCTTCTGATGGCAATCGCCGGGTTCGAGGCCCCCTCGTCTGGCGACATCACTATCGCGGGTCGATCGCTGGTCGAGCTGCCGCCGCATAGGCGCGGCATAGGCATGGTATTCCAGCGCTACGCGCTGTTTCCGCACATGACGGTGGCAGAAAACATCGCCTATCCGCTGCGGCGGCGGAACATGGCGCGGCGCGAGATTGCGCAGCGGGTGCAAGAGGCGCTGGAATTGGTGCGGCTCGATGCCTTTGGCGCGCGTCTGCCAACGCAGCTTTCAGGCGGACAACAGCAGCGCGTGGCACTGGCCCGTGCGCTGGTCTTCCAGCCCGGCTTGCTTCTGCTCGATGAACCGCTGGGCGCGCTGGACCGCAAGCTTCGCCAAGAGATGCAGACCGAACTGAAGCAGATCCACCAACGCGTCGGCACTACCATGATCCTGGTCACGCACGACCAGGAAGAGGCGCTGTCGCTTGCCGACCGTATTGCCGTTCTGGACGGTGGCCGCATCCAGCAATTCGGAACACCCGCCGAGCTCTATGACAGCCCGGCCAACGCCTTCGTTGCCGATTTCATCGGTGAATCCAACCTGATTCCGGCCAAGCGCATGGGCGCGGATGGCACGAGCGTTTCAGTGAAACTGAACGGAACCGACATCGTTGTCTCCGTGCCGCAGGCAAATATCTGCGCCGCGCCGAGCGACGACAGCTTGCTTCTAGGCGCGCGCCCCGAAGACATCGCCCTGTCGCCCTCGGCGTCGGAGACCGGCGCTGTGGTCGTGCAGACTAACTACCTGGGCGCCATGCTCAACGTGCTTTTGGAACTGGGCCCCTACCAGATCAGGGCCCGGATCCCGGCGCGCTTGGGAACCGGCCTGACCGCGGGGCAGTCGGTTGAGATCGGTTTCACGCCCGAAGCAAGCCGACTCTACACGGCGACATGACTGCGCCGTCGACGAAGCGAAACGACCTCAATTCCAGCGGAGAGAACGACATGATAGACCTAAATAGACGCAAATTTCTTGCTACCGGCGCAGCGGCGGGCGGGGCGTTCGCGCTGCCGTCGCTGCTGTCGGCGCCGGCCATCGCGCAATCGCTCAGCGGCACTGGCCAGGTCGTCGTCTATGACGGCGGTGGCGCCTGGGGCGAGGCCAAGAACATTGCCTATTTCGAGCCCTTCCAGGCCGAGACCGGCATCGAGGTCATCCGCCAGCCGTCGGGCACCGTGGGTTCGCTGCGCGCGGGCATCCTGGCCGGGCAACCTGCCTATGACGTGGCCAACATCGGCGGCAGCTCGATCGACGGGCTGGCCCGCGATGGCCTACTGGCACCGATCGATTACGGCTGGTTCAACGCCGGTGACCGCGACGCCTTCAATCCGGTCGCGGCCGGCGAGCACTTCGTGCCAGCGCTGTTCTACTCGCTGATCATCGGCTACGATGCCGACCGCTTCTCGAGCAACGCGCCGCTGAACTGGGGCGATGTCTGGGATGTCGACGTCTTTGGCGGCGGCCGCTCCCTGGCGACGGGCGCCTGGGGCCCCGATGGCGGCACCTTCGAGGCCGCATTGTTGGCCGACGGCGTGCCGCCAGACCAGCTTTATCCGATCGACTGGGACCGGGCCTTCCGCAGCCTCGATCGGCTGAAGCCCGAAATCATCAAGTTCTGGGAAAGCGGTGCCGAGGCCGTGCAGCTGATTGCCGACCGCCAGATTTCGGTGGGGAGTGCCTGGAACGGGCGGATCTCGGGTGCACAGGAACAGGGGCTCAAAATTGGCGGCTCTTGGGATCAGGGCATCCTGCAATGGGACGCATGGGCTGTGCCGACCGGCGCCGCCAATACCGAGAACGCGATGAAGTTCATCGCCTTCGCCTCTCGGCCCGAAAACCAGGCGGTGTTCGCCCAGAACATCCTCTACGGGCCGACCAACGCCCGGGCCTTTGACCTGCTGGCACCCGATCGCGCAATGCTGTTGCCGACCTATCCCACGCAGCGCGACAAGCAGGTGGTGCAGAACTATGGCTTCTGGAACGCTGCCGACGCGGGGCAAGAGGCTAATTATGCCCGCGCCGTCATCGAATGGGAACGCTGGCTGGCAGGCGCACGCTGATGGAAACGGCAGCACCATCCAACCCAAGGCGGATCCGCGCGATTGCTCCGGTGATCGTCTGGATGGTGCTGCCGGCCCTCGTGATCTTTGGTGCCGTCTATCTTGTGCCTCTGGCCAAGCTTGTTGCGGCCAGCTTCTTCCGCGACGGGGCGCTGACCCTGTCGAACCATCTCGATCTGATCGGTTCGGCCTCGTTCCGGGACATCGTCCTGCGTACCTTCAAGATGGCCGTGGTGGTGACCTTCTTCACGCTGCTGTTGGGCTATCCTGCGGCATATTTCCTGTCGCGGCTCGCACCGCGACGGGCCGCGCTGTTGCTGTTGCTGGTGACCGTCCCCTACCTGACCAGCATCCTGATCCGCAGTTATGCGTGGATCGTGCTGCTCGGCCCCACCGGGCTTATCAACAGGTCGCTGCTCTGGGTCGGCATCGTGGACGAGCCGGTACGGCTGATGTTCAACATGACTGGAGCCTATATCGGGATGGTCCAGATACAGCTACCGCTGATGATCTTTGCCCTCTACGCTCCTATGCAGCGCATCGACCGCACGTTGCTGAATGCGGCGCAAAGCCTTGGCGGCAACCGCGCCAGCGCGTTCTTTCAGGTCTTCCTGCCGCTGTCGTTGCCTGGGGTTCTGGGGGGCTCGACGCTGGTGTTCCTGTCGTCGCTGGGCTTTTACGTCACGCCCGCGCTGCTTGGCGGGACCGGCGATTACATGATCGCGCAGGCGATCCAAGTGCGGGTCAGCAACCTGGCCGATTATGATGCGGCCTCGGCGCAGGGCACCCTTTTGCTGCTGGTTGTAGTACTTGCCTTCGTGCTCTTGCGTCGCCGCCTGACCGACGGGATCTCCGAGAGCGCGGCACCGGCAGCCACGGGGCAACGCGTCGGCAACGGCCTGCGCACCGAGCGGATGCCCGAAGCGGTAGCACAGCGATTGCATCCGTTTTTCCGAGCGCTGAGCGAGGTGCTGACGTGGCTGCGTCTGCCCGCGCTTTATCTTGCGATGGCGTTCTGCCTTCTTTATCTGGTGGCGCCTATGGTGGTGGTCGTTGTGCTGGCCTTCAGCGATGCCGCCTATCTGACCTTCCCTCCGCCCGATTATTCGCTGCGCTGGTTCCGCGCGTTCTTCAGCGACCAGCGTTGGCTGTCGGCGCTGTGGTTCAGTACCTTGTGCGCGGGCCTTGCCGCAGTTCTGAGCACGCTCATAGCGGCACCTGCGGCCTTTGCGCTTGTCCGGCGGCGGTTTCCGGGGCGACTGACGCTGTATCTTCTGCTGATCTCGCCGTTGGTCGTGCCGCGCATCATCATCGGGGTGGCCGTGCTCTTTGCCTTCGTGCCGTTGGGTATTTCGGGCACGCCGATCGGCTTCATCCTGGCGTATGCCTTGGTCGGGGTGCCGTTCGTTGTGGTTCTGTTCGTCACCGGGCTGCGCCGTTTCGACCGCGACCTGGAAATGGCCGCGGCCGGGCTGGGGGCAACACCGGCCCGCGTTCTGTCGACGGTGACGTTGCCGCTTTTGGTGCCGACAATCGTCAGCGCGCTGCTGTTCGCCTTCATCGCCGGCTTCGACGATGTCGAACTCGGCCTTTTCATCAGCGGCCCAAATGCGACGCCTCTGCCAATCCGTATGCTCGAGAACATCCGGCTTGAAATCAGCCCTCAGATAGCGGTGGTCGGCACTTTGCTGTTCGCCGCCCTGATCGGAGTTTTCGGGCTTCACCTGGGGGTGTCGCGGCTACGCGGGCTACGGCGCCGGTTCGCCAAGAAAATGATCCTTTCCGGCACACCGCCCCGGCCGGGCGCAGAACGAGGTGCCAAGCCGTGAGTCAGAAGCATTTCGATGTGCTGGTGATCGGCGGGGGCGTGGTGGGGTGCGCTATGGCGCGGCACTTCACCCTCGCCGGAGCCTCGGTCGCCTTGCTGGAAAAGGCTCCCGACGTGCTGGACGGCGCGTCAAAGGGCAACAGCGCCATCCTGCATACAGGGTTCGACGCACCTCCGGATAGCCTGGAACTTGCCTGCATCCAGCGCGGCCACGCGCTTTACCTGCGCGATCACGCGGGCCTGCAGCTGCCGATCCTGCGGACCGGCGCGTTAGTGCTGGCGTGGAACGCCGAGCAGATGGCAAAACTGCCCGCCCTGATCGCCAAAGGCCAGGCGAACGGTGTGTCTGACATTCGAATGCTCAGCCGTGCCCAGATTCTGGCGCGCGAGCCGCATCTTTCCGAAACCGTGGTCGGCGGTTTCGAGGTGCCTGGCGAAGTCGTCATCGACCCCTGGACCACGGCGCATGTCTATCTACTGCAGGCGATGGCGAACGGAGCGACACTGCTGCGCAGCGCGGAAGTCCTATCGGGCGATTTCGACGGGGCGCACTGGCGCCTGCGCACCAGTGCCGACGAGATCACGGGCAAGCAGGTGATCAACTGCGCCGGCCTCTACGGCGATATTGTGGACACGGCATTGCTGGGCGAAAGCACCTTTTTTATCCGTCCGCGCAAGGGCCAGTTCCTGGTGTTCGACAAGGCGGCCTCTCGGTTATCGTCGTCGATCCTGCTGCCGGTGCCGACCGACAAGACCAAAGGTATCGTCATCTGCCCGACGATTTTTGGCAATCTACTGGTCGGCCCCACCGCCGAGGATCAGGACAGTCGCACAGATGCCTCGACTGACCGCGAAACGCTCGAAAGCCTGCGCATGACCGGCAAACGGATGCTGCCCGGTCTGGCGTCCTTCGAGGTGACAGCGGCTTATGCCGGTCTGCGCCCGGCCTGTGCGGCGCCGGGCTATCAGGTTCGGCGGGTGCCTGACATGAACTATGTCAGCGTCGGTGCGATCCGTTCCACCGGGCTGAGCGCCGCGCTGGGTCTAGCGGAGCAAGTGGCGGAGATGCTGGGCCGCGGGGATCATGTGCCGATGATCGATCCGCAGATGCCCGAGGTCGAGCGCCTGTCGGATTATCACGGGCGCGACTGGCAGGAACCGGGGTATGGCGAGATCGTGTGCCATTGCGAAAGGGTCACCCGGCGCGAGATAGATCGCGTTCTAGCTGGACCGATGCCGCCCCGCAGCCTGCAGGGCCTCAAACGGCGGACACGTGTCTGCATGGGCCGCTGCCAAGGGTTCTATTGCCGGGGGACGGTAGCGCAGATCTGTGGCGACCGGTTGGACATGCCGCAAGAAGATGCGGCATGAATGTCGAAGAACGTGAAATCCTGGCCTTTTGCGCGGTCGCGATTGTGGGTGGAGGCACGGCGGGCCTTTCCCTGGCGACCGAGTTGCGGCACTTGGGCGTCGGCGATGTCGTCGTAATCGAGCGCGAGACCGAGGCGGGGGGGGTGCCGCGGCACTGCGGGCATTACCCTTTCGGATTGCGTGAATACGGCCGGCTCATGAAGGGCCCCGACTATGCGCGGCGGAACGTGGCAGAAGCGCAAGAGGCTGGGGTCAGGGTTCTGACCGGCACCGCGGTGACGGGCCTGCATCCGGGCGGAGTGCTCGACCTGTCCGGCAATGCCGGGTCCGCACGCCTTTCCGCTCTGCGCGTGGTGCTCTGCACCGGAGTGCGCGAAGCGAGCCGGGCGCAGCGGTTTCTCGGCGGCGACCGCCCGCCGGGTGTGGTCGCCACCGGTACATTGCAGGACATGGTCTATCTGAAGGGACTGCGCCCATTTGACCGGCCGGTGATCCTAGGGTCGGAACTGGTGTCGCTGTCGGCGATCATGACCTGCCGCCATCTGGGTATTACCCCCCTCGCGATGATTGAGGAGGAGGAGCGGCTGATCGCCCGGCCGCTGTTTCGGCCATTTCCTGCCTTGATGGGTGTCAGGCTGCATACCGGCGTTCGCGACCTCCGCATCCATGGCCGTGACCGGGTCGAGGCAGTGTCGTTTTTCGACCGCTATGGCGGGGCCGTTTCGCTGGAAACCGACGGCGTCATCGTGTCGGGACGGTTCCGACCCGAGGCGGCGCTGATCTCGGACAGCCACCTCGAACGCGACCCCGGCACAGGTGGGCCGGTGGTCGATCAGTTCGGGCGCTGCTCTGACCCGAGCTATTTCGCGGCAGGAAACCTGTTGCGCGCAGCCGAGACATCAGGGTGGTGCTGGCGCGAGGGCGTCGACACTGCCCGCCGCATCGTCGCCGATATCGCCCGATACGGGGTGCAGCCCGCCACTAATGCGCCGCTTCCGATCCAGTTTTCGCATCCGGCGTTGCGCTTCGTCGTTCCGCAAGGGATCGCCCCGGGCGGTTCGCAAGGTGCCATGGTCCAGATGCAGCTTGGTCTGGAACGCCCGTTTTCGGGGCGGCTCGTCGCTCGGTCCGCGGGCAAGGTGCTGTGGTCGGGCAGGCTCAGCGGCGCGCCGGTCCGGCGGGTTCTCGCCCCGCTCGCCCCCATCTTGCACGCGCGGCTCAGTGCGCCCGTTGATCTTGCATTGGAATAGGGGGCACCATGCGCTTTGCCGGCATCGATCAGGGCACCACAAGCACACGCATTCTGACCGTCGATGCGGTGGGCAACGTCAACGTGGCCCATTCAGTGCAACATGCCCAGACCTATCCGCGGCCCGGCTGGGTCGAGCAGGACCCCGAAGAGCTGCTGCGCAATATCTGCGCCTGCCTGGCGGCGGCTGGCCCGCTGGACGCAGTCGGGATCGACAATCAGGGTGAAAGTTGCCTCGCTTGGGATTCAGAGACCGGCGAGGCGTTCATGCCTGTGATCTCATGGCAGGACAGCCGGACCGAGGCCGATATCGCCCGATTGAAAATGGAGGGCGCAGAGGAACTGACCCTTGCCCGTGCGGGCCTGCCGCTGGATACATACTTCCCTGCGGCCAAGCTGGGCTGGGTGCTGCGCAATTCGTCGTCGGCCCGTTCCGCGTTTAGCCGCGGCACTTTGCGACTGGGCACAACGGACGCCTTCTTTCACGACCGACTTGGCCGAAGGTTCGTGACCGATGTCAGTACCGCAAGCCGAACCTCGCTGATGTCGCTTGATAGCCTCGCTTGGGATCCGGACCTTTGCGCGCTATTCGGCGTTCCGATTGAGGCGCTGCCCGATATCGTGCCAACCACCGGGGATTTTGGCGCATTTGATTTGGCGAGTGGCAGCGTTCCCGTTGTAGCCAGCATCGTCGATCAGCAAGCGGCGCTGTACGGACTTGGTTGCCATCAGCCGGGGCAAGCGAAGATGACCTTTGGAACAGGTGCCTTCGCCCTGATGGTGACTGGCGGGGAGATCTTGCGCAACCCGACGAGCGGACTGTTCCCTACTGTCGCTTGGCGCAAGGCCGGCGAAGCGCCTGTCTTCGCCGTCGAGGGCGGGGTATATTCGGCCAGTTCGGCGATCAACTGGGCGCGATCGCTCGGCCTCTTCGCCGATCTGTCCGAGATCAGCAGCTTCGAAGGGCCCCATGCAATCGAGTCTGGATTGGCCTTTGTTCCGGCTCTCGTCGGGCTGGGCTGCCCCTATCGCTCGTCGAGGGCGCGGGGTGTCTGGGTTGGCCTCTCGCAGGAGCACGGCGCGCGCCAGCTGGTCCGGTCGATCCTCGAAGGCGTTGCGTTCCGCTCGCAGCAGGTGATCGGCGCGTTTGCCCGCCAACTCGACCCGGAAGGTCCGATTGTGATTGACGGAGGCATGAGCCGGAATCCCTATTTTGTGCAGTTCCTCTGCAATCTCCTGGGGCGCGAGGTGCATCCTGCCCACAATCCAGAGATGACGGCCCTCGGCACGGCACGGCTGGTGCACGATCACATCGGAGCCGGAATCTTCCCCAAGCCACGCTTTGCGACGTACCGCCCGGAGCAAGATTTGCGGCACATGACGGCGCGCTTTAGCAAGGCTGTGGAGCTTTCACTCGGCTGGGCAGAGGCGAACTAGATCGCGAACCGAAAACATACAGCCCGATCACCGGGCGCCGACAAACGGAGATGAGACCAATGTGGCAATTCTGGGTAGATCGCGGCGGCACCTTCACCGATATCGTCGCGCGTGCGCCCGACGGATTGCTTCGATCCCACAAGCTCTTGTCGGAGAATCCCGAAAGATACCGGGATGCTGCTGTTCATGGTATTCGCCAGATGCTTGGCTTGGGCCCTGACGATCCGATACCCGCTGGCATGATTGCTGCGGTCAAGATGGGTACCACAGTGGCCACCAATGCGCTTCTCGAACGTAAGGGCGAACGCACATTACTTCTGATTACGAAGGGCATGCGCGACCTGCTGCGCATCGGCTACCAGAACCGCCCCCGGCTTTTCGACCTCCACATTGTGCTGCCCGAACTGCTCTATGACGGGGTGATAGAGGTCGATGAGCGGGTCGGGGCGGATGGAGAGGTAATTACGCCGCTCGACGAAAATGATGTGCAAGACATGCTCGTGAAGGCCCGCGCCGAAGGCTACGGATCGGTCGCTGTGGCGCTGATGCATGGCTACCGTTTCCAGGACCATGAGAAGAGGATCGGCTGGCTGGCAAGGCAGATCGGGTTCGAACAGGTTTCTCTCAGCCATGAGGCGAGCCCGTTGATCAAGCTCGTGTCGCGCGGCGACACCGCAGTAGTGGATGCCTATCTTTCACCGATCCTGCGCCGCTACGTCGAACAGGTGAGCGGCGCCCTTGGCGCCGACCGCGGTGCCTGCGGCGCGCTCATGTTCATGCAATCGAACGGGGGACTGACGGACGCCGCGCTGTTCCAGGGCAAGGACGCGATCCTTTCGGGCCCGGCCGGCGGCGTTGTCGGCATGGTGCGCAGCGCCGAGGCGGCGGGCTTCGGCAAGTTGATCGGGTTCGACATGGGCGGCACATCGACCGATGTCTGCCACTACGCAGGGTCTTTCGAGCGGTCCTTCGAAACCGAAGTGGCCGGGGTACGGATGCGTGCGCCGATGATGAGCATCCACACCGTGGCGGCGGGTGGCGGGTCCATTCTGAACTATGCGAACGGCCGTATGCAGGTTGGTCCCGAAAGTGCCGGGGCCAATCCCGGTCCGGCTTCCTACCGTCGTGGCGGGCCGTTGGCCGTGACGGACTGCAACGTGGTTCTGGGCAAGATCCAACCTGATCGTTTTCCGAAGGTCTTCGGGCCGGGGGGTGATGAACCGCTCGATTCCTTGGCGGTTCGCTCCAAATTCGAAGAACTGGCGCGCGCGATCGCGCTGGAGACCGGCGAAGCCCCCCGAAGTCCCGAGGATCTGGCCGAGGGTTTCCTGCGCATCGCTGTCGAGAACATGGCCAATGCAATCAAGAAGATCAGTGTCCAGCGTGGCTACGATGTGACGGGCTACACGATGAACTGCTTTGGCGGGGCGGGCGGGCAGCACGCCTGTCAGGTGGCCGATGTTCTGGGAATGAAAAGTATCTTCATTCACCCTTTTGCCGGTGTGCTTTCTGCCTTCGGAATGGGGTTGGCTGATGTGCGCGCGATCCGCGAGCACCAGTTCGCCCTGCCGCTCGGAGAGATGGATCGGGCGGAGAAGGTACTTTCTCTTCTCGACGCAGAGGTGATCGCCGAAGTCGCCGGGCAGGGCATTCCGGAGAGCGCGATTTCGCTGGTCCGGTCCGCGCATCTGCGTACCGAGGGCGGACATCAGGCACTTCCAGTGCCTTTCGGTTCAGTGCCTGAAATCCGCGAGGCTTTCGAGGCTGCCCATCGCCAGAGGTTCGGTTTCGTTCCTGACACCGAGCTGCTGATCATCGACATACTGACCTCGGAAGCAATCGGTGCCACCGGCGAGGAGGCGACCCGCCCAAATGAGGCGCCCGGCGCCGAAAGCCTGGCTGCGACGGCGGCGATGTACTCCGGCGGGATCTGGCGCGACGTGCCGATGGTGGATCGTGCCGGCATGACCCGTGGGCAGAAGGTCACCGGCCCGGCGATCATCGTGGAGCTCACAGGTACCAACGTTATCGAAGAGGGCTGGCAGGCAGAGAGCATCGCCGGTGGCAACCTCGTGCTACGCCGAATCGAGGCGCTCCGGCGCCAGGAAGCGATCGGAACGAAAGTCGATCCGGTGATGCTCGAAATCTTCAACAACCTTTTCATGTCGATCGCCGAACAGATGGGTGCGACATTGGCCAACACCGCCTATTCGGTGAACATCAAGGAACGTTACGACTTTTCCTGCGCCATCTTCGATGCGTCAGGCGATCTTGTCGCCAACGCACCGCATGTGCCCGTTCACCTCGGCTCGATGAGTGAAAGCGTCCGCACCGTTCTCAGGTTGAACGCGGGCAGAATCCGGCCGGGTGACGTGTTCATGATGAACAACCCATTCAACGGCGGCACCCATCTTCCTGACGTGACGGTTATCACCCCGGTTTTCGATGAAGCGGGACATCACATCGTCTTCGTGACGGCCTCGCGCGGGCACCATGCCGATATCGGCGGAAAGACCCCGGGATCGGCACCGCCCGACAGCCGCCACATCGAAGAAGAAGGCGTGCTGATCGATAACTTCCTGCTGGTCGAGCAGGGTAGGCTTCGGCGCGCAGAAACCCGCGAGCTTCTGGCTTCAGGCCGCTACCCCTGCCGCAACATCGATCAGAACATGGCCGATCTTGCCGCCCAAATCGCCGCGAACGCCACCGGTTCCGACGAGTTGCACAAGATCGAGCGCCAATTCGGCTTGGATGTCGTGCATGCCTACATGGGCCATGTTCAGGACAACGCAGAGGAAAGTGTCAGGCGGGTTCTGGATGTCCTAAAGGACAGCGCATTCACTTATCCGCTCGACAGTGGCGCGCAGATCAGGGTCGCCATCTCTGTCGATCACGAGGCGAGAAAAGCTAAAATCGATTTCGCGGGTACGTCTGGGCAAGACGAATTCAACTACAACGCCCCGCTGTCGATCTGCCGTGCGGTGGTTCTCTACGTGTTCCGCACGCTGGTGGGGGCCGATATCCCTATGAACGAGGGCTGTCTAAAGCCTCTGGAGATCAGGGTGCCTAAGGGATCCATGATTAACCCGGAATTTCCCGCGGCCGTCATTTCCGGCAATACGGAGGTAAGCCAGGCTATCGCCGATGCACTATATGGGGCGCTTGGCGTCATAGCCGGGTCGCAGGGGACCATGAACAATTTCGTATACGGCAACGACCGCCACCAGAACTACGAGACGATCTGCGGCGGGACAGGCGCTGGCAATGGGTTCAACGGCGCAAGTGCGGTCCACAGCCACATGACGAATACCCGGATGACCGATCCTGAAATTCTGGAAAGCCGTTTTCCAGTCCGCGTCGAGGAGTTCTCCATCCGCGCCGGATCGGGAGGAGACGGCGCTTTCCGGGGTGGAAATGGCGTTAAGCGCAAGCTGAGGTTTCTCGAACCCATGACGGTGACAGTGCTGTCGTCACATCGTGTGACACAACCGGCCGGCGCTGCCGGTGGCGATCCTGGTCAGTCCGGACGGAATTCCGTCGTGCGTGTTGATGGCACGGTTGATGAGCTTGGTGGAAATGATCGGGTCGAAATGGAGCGAGGCGATGTCTTTGTGATGGAGACACCGGGTGGAGGGGGATTTGGGTCCCGCAGTTAGATGGCTTTTCGCCTCAGCGTCATAGAGCGGATAAATCTGCCAGTATTGAACGGATCGCCCGGTAGATCCGGGCTAGGAAATGTATGGGAAACCTGCCTGAACCTTCGCAGGGGGAGGCGCCAGATTAAGTGGATGGCCAGGCGCATCCACTTTCTCCAGTTCAAGGCACGCCCCGGGATCACCACCTTGGAGGTGACAATATGTGTTTGGTTCCCTCCGTTGCTCTCAAACGCTGCGCACTTTCTGCGTGAGCGCTGGATCGATAAAAGCGACGCAACGGTTCAGTTTTGCTCGTAGCACTCCGTCCCTGTATTCGCGGTCGAGGCAGAACAGAAGCACGCTGCGAAAGTTATTGTTACTTATAATCAATGCCTTACGGACCAGAGAAGGTTCGCCCGCAGTCGCGTTTCCTCCGCCATTACACATTGAAAGCATTGTATTTTATGCCGATCCGTGAGTGAGTTCCCCTAATGGCTCCCTGATAGGCCGCGCACTCGCCCTTGCGTATCGCCTCGTGTCGGACTGCGATCTGCAACTCCCTGACACCAAAGGCCGATGTTACAGTGTGTTGCACTTCGTACTTTGCCCAAGCCAGCCTCGGTACCCTGTCAGGAGGGTCGGAGATGCAGCAGGCAAAACTACACGCAAAACTGCGTAACATAATGTAGGACATAGACCCCCCCCCTTTAGGTGAGGCCACGTTAAGTGCATCTTTGAACGACCTTGGACTGATTGTCCTTGAGGCCTAGGACCCGTCGGCAAAGCATGGTGCCTATGCCCAGACCCAGACGATGATGGTGTCAGCCGTGTGGTAGCTATGGACATGGACCTTGTGCTGGCCGATCTGAACTTCATGCTTCGGGATGTCTGCAGACCCGCGGCTTCTCATCTCGTCCTCTACGGCAGTCAGCAATGCGTCTCGTTGGTCCGCCATGGGAAAAGCTGCCTCCATGTCTTGAAGACAAATGACGCTGGTCGAACGCCCAAGGAGACGCCACCGCGTAGGCAGACACCGTGAGGGATGAGGCCCCCGGTCACCTGATCGGCTGCTCTCTGTCTACCCCACCCGGGTGTCCGAAGAAGATCGGGTGGGGCCGGGTCGGCCCCACCGTCTCAGTCATTGCATTTGGCCAGAGCCATGTGGGGCATACTTGCCTGAAGGATCGAAGAGGATGGGCGTGCCAAGCCGCACGTTCACGTAGATGACCTCATCGGCCTCTGCGGTCTCGATCTGAAGGAAGTGAGGACCGAGCTCTTCAAGGTGGTAGTACAGGGTCGCCGTTCCGCAGGCGATCATCGTCTTTTCGAGGGCCTGCAAGATCAGTCTTCGGTCGCTGACCCCCGGGAAGGCGAGGATTACGTCCCTCTGCCACCACACCTTGGCACGATAGCCGCACAGCCACTCGTCCGTCTTTATCCCTTCCACGGGGATGTCTTCATCCTTGAACATGATGCTCTCCTTTGCATGAGCACGCATTCCGCCAACGGCGGGCTTTAAGCGTGACAAATGCGGCAGGAAAGCTGACGTTGATGCCCTCGATGCACCCTACGGTTACCGACCTTGTCTTGACCTGTAAAGGCCTGAGACAGGCACCACGGGCGGGAAGGGTCGGCTATCGGGAACGCATCCTTGGCAATGCGCCGCGCAATCTCGTCGTCGCATCATGCCCCTCATGTCCGGCAGGGGAGCGAGGTTGGTCGCCCGAAGAAGTTCCATGGAACTTTTCCGTTGACCGCTCTGAGCGCACAGCAGAGCGCCCAAGGTCGGTCATTTCCCCCGCACATCCTGCTGGAGGAACCCCCCCGGCTGTCGCCGGATTGATCCGACCCTGACCCCACCCGAGGGGCACCCCCGCCTTGAACTTACCTCCTGTGACCGGGAACACGGTATTCTGCACGCTCTCGGACTCCTGCGAAAAAATGCAAAATCACCCCCATTTGCCTTTCCTTGGGAATGCAAAAAAGTTCCATAGAACTTTTCCTAGATTCTGCCTCTGGACACAAAGCCCTGCGTCTCGCTACCGTCCGTGACGGCATTGATAGGTGAAGAATTCATGGCAGAGTTGAACGGCGGAGACCTCGGCTTAGAAGCAAGCCTTTGGGCAAACAGAGACTGGTTCGCATTCGTCTGACACCACCGGTTTGGGCAAACAGAGACTGGTTCGCATTCGTCTGACACCACCCAGCCATCAGCTGCCAATCGAAACCGTCGCATTTGCGGTCTTGGATCGCGATGCTGCATCTGCGATCAACAAGGCCGCAAGGCCATCCTGAATGCCTGGGGACGGGCTTTCGGCATTTGTCACCGCGGTTACGAAGTGTTCCAGTTCCGCGCGATAGGCTTCCTTGTATCGCTCAAGGAAGAAGTACTTGGCGGGCGCTTTGCAGAAGCCCGCCCCGTTCGCCATTTCGATGGTGTTTTCCAGAACATTCCCCGCCCTGAGCATCCCTTTCGAGCCGTGGACTTCGACCCTTTGGTCGTAGCCGTAAGAAGACCGCCTTGAGTTCGAAATCTGGCAGATGGCACCGTTGCGCATCGACAGAGTGGCAACGGCCGTGTCCACATCGCCAAGTCGACCAATCTCTGCATCGACGAGGGCGGATCCGGTTGCGGATACTTCGATGACCTCGTCACCGGTCAGAAATCTTGCCATGTCGAAATCGTGGATCATCATGTCGCGGAAAATCCCGCCGGAGCGCTCGATGTAGCTGGCGGGCGGTGGGGAAGGATCCCTCGAGGTAATGGCTACCAATTCGACATCGCCGATCTCACCGGCCGCAATCCTGGCGCGCATTGCCGAGAAATTCGCATCAAAACGCCGGTTGAAGGCCGTCATGAACGGCACGCCGGATTTCTCGATAATCGCGACACATTCTCTGGTCTTTTCTGATGACAAATCCACGGGTTTTTCGCAGAAGATTGCCTTGCCAGCGGCGGCAGCCAGCCCGATGTAACCAAAGTGCGTATCTGTTGGCGAGGCGATTATCACCGCATCGATCTCCGGGCTGGAAATCAGGATCTCTGCGTCCATGACGCGCGCGCCATGACGAGCGCTGAGCGCTTCGGCGGCACTAGGAGCCGCGTCCGCGACAGCGACTAGGGTTGCGCTGTCCATGGCACCGATCGAAATGGCATGGACCTGTCCGATACGTCCGCAGCCGAGAATTCCAATATTGAACATCTCTGTTCCCCCTCTATTGCGCGCCAGCCAGTTAGCGCAGGTCTTCCCCTGGGTCGTTGCCACGCTCTGCACGGCGTAATCGGATATCGCTTGAGTGGTGACGGAGAAATTGCTACATGACATTGTAACCGGTTACAAGATTCTTGCTAGCGGAGGAGCTGGAATGTCTGAAATTGGCATAGGGATCGTCGGCGGCGGATATATGGGGAAGGCTCACGCCGTCGCGATGTCCGCCGTTGGCCCAGTGTTTTCAACCACGCTTCGACCGCGGCTTGAAATGGTCTGCGCGAGCACGCCAGAAAGCGCCGAGAGCTACCGGTCAGCCTTCGGATTTGCGCGTTCCACAGCCGACTGGAAAGCCCTGGTCGAGGATCCGAAGGTAGAGGCCGTTGTCATTGCGTCTCCGCAAACCACGCACCGCCAGATCGCGGAAGCGGCGTTTGCGAAGGGTAAGCCCGTGTTCTGTGAGAAGCCTTTGGGGGCGTCGCTGGAAGACAGTCGCGCAATGGTCGCGGCCGCCGAGGCCAGCGGCAGCGTCAACATGGTCGGCTTCAACTATATCCGCACGCCTGCAAGCCAGTTTGCGCGGCATTTGGTTCAAAGTGGAGAGATCGGTGATGTGACCTGGTTCCGCGGGGAGCATACCGAGGACTTCTATGCGGACCCCTCGACGCCGGTTTCGTGGCGAACCTCGGGCCTGTCCAACGGGACGATGGGCGACCTTTCGCCACACATGATCAACGCGGCGCTCGCGCTGATCGGGCCCATCGATCGCCTGATCGCCGAGGTGGAGACTGTCCACGCAAATCGCCCGGGTGGTGCGGTGACCAACGACGATCACGCGCAGATGATGTGCCGGTTCGAAAGCGGAGCGATGGGGCAGATGTATTTCAGCCGGATCGCGACCGGACGAAAGATGGGCTACGCCTACGAAATCACGGGCACCAAAGGCGCGATCCGGTTCGATCAGGAAGATCAGAACGCGCTTTGGCTTTACCGCAGCGACGGGGCCGAGGCCGTACGCGGCTTTACCAAGATACTGACCGGCCCATACCATCCGGACTATGCGCCCTTTTGTCAGGGTCCGGGGCACGGCACGGGGTATCAGGACCAGATAATTATCGAAGCCAGGGACTTCCTGGTCGCCATCGAAAAAGGAAGCTCGATCTGGCCGACTTTCAGGGATGGTTTGCAGGTCAACCAGATCGTTGCTGCTGCACTGGCATCTTCGGAAACCAAGAGCTGGCAGTCCGTTTCGTCCTTCTGAACGCCACTTTCCGAACGGCGGCGGCCATACCCTGTCCATTACGGGATGGAGCAAATCGCACCAGTAATCCTTCAATTTTGCAGTGGTTTAAGCGTAGCACGCTCGATCAGCTCGCAGGCGAATGTGCGAGTTTCGGGATGGCGATCCATATCGTCGAGGATCGCTGTCAGCAGCTCAATCGAGGAGGTGACGATCTCTCGAACCGGCTGACGGATCGTTGTCAGCCGGATGTTGCGCCAGTGTGCCATCTCCATGTCGTTCAGCCCGAGTATGCCCACATCGCCGGGCACGTTGAGCCCGGCATCCTGAATGGCCGAAATCGCGCCAATCGACAGGATGTCGTCGGCACAAAAATAGGCCTCTGCCTTGTCGCCCGTGAGCAGCCGGCTCATCTCGCTATAGCCGCTATCGAAGGAGTAGTTGCCGGCGAATGAGTGTGTAGCGATTACGTCCGGGTGCAAGGCTGCTTCTTCCAGGAAGCCTGACATTCGGCCCTGTGTGGTGCCTGTCGCCTCTGTCCCGCCAATGAAGCCGATGCACCTGTAGCCGCGCTTGATCAGCGTGCGCGCTGCCATGCGGCCCGCTTCGATGTTGTCAATGCCGACGACATGTACACTGGGGGAGTTCCTGATAGGGCCGAAAGTGTGAACAACGGGCAGCCCGGCATTCCGGATGGCCGTTGCAAAACCGACCGGGCGATTGGAAGCGGCAAGAAGGACTCCCTCAACCGAGTACTGCCGAAGCAGTCTTATCGAGGACTTGGGGTCTGTTTCATCCCTGAGATTGATCAAGAGTGGTCGCAGATTCTTTTCCTGCAACGCATAGGTCAGCAGGTCGAAGATCTTCAGAAAGAACGGATTATCGAAGTTGTCGGCGATCAGTCCGATAAGCTTTGTCCGCCCGGTCGTCAGGCTGGACGCAAGTGCGTTGGGAAAATACCCCAGTTCCCTGGCCGCCTTTTCCACCTTGCGCCGCATCTCCGCCGAGACCGACCCGCCCTCGGTAAATGTGCGTGAAACGGCGGCATGTGAAACACCTGCCCTCTCTGCAACATTGCGGAGGGTTGCAGTCTTTTCCCTGCCGCGCGCCGGTGATTTGTTTGCGTCACTCAACTTTCATCGCTTCCCGCATCGATCGGCGCTTCGGTCGTAGCGCCCACGCTTCCGAGCCCTTAGACCCGCGTCTGCGTGACCCCGCCGGCCGGCCAACACCACATCCTCTCGGCCATCTATCGACCTTGCACCGTCCCGTCAAATTACTTGACGGCGCGATTTCTTATGACTAACCATTTTTGTAAGCGGTTACAAGATGACCGGCAAATCCTGGTCAAGGTTGCGGTTCGGGAAGAACGATGCACGGGGGAAGAGGTGCCAGAAGTGAACGAAATGGACCGTCCACCGGTCGTTCTGGAGGCCCGTGGAATCTCCAAATATTTCGGAGCCGTCACGGCGCTGGAGGATGTCAGCTTTTCGCTCAGGAAAGGCGAGGTGATTGGGATTGTCGGCGACAACGGCGCTGGAAAATCCACTCTGATGAAAGTCCTGTCCGGGCTTTATCGTCCGAGCGAGGGAAAGCTGCTTTTCGAAGGCAACGAGGTCAATTTTTCCACCCCCAGCGATGCACGCCGCCTCGGGATCGAGATGGTCTACCAGGATCTGGCGCTCGCCGAGAACATGAACATCGCGGAGAATATCTTTCTGGGCACCGAGCCCCGTCGCACTTTCCTTGGCGGGTTGATCAGCTTCTACGATCACCGTCAGGCAAGGGCGCGCGCAAGCGAGCACCTTGAGACCCTGAAAATTCACGTCAAGAGCGTCGAGCAGGCCGTTGGGGACCTGTCCGGCGGTCAACGGCAGGCTGTTGCGATTGCTAGAGCGACGGCGTTCGACGCCAAGGTTGTCATCATGGATGAGCCAACGGCAGCGCTGGCCATTCGCGAGGTCGGAAAGGTTCTTGATCTGATCAAGGACCTGAAGAAGCGCGGGATCAGCGTCATTCTGATCAGCCATCGCATGGATGACATCTTCTATGTCTGTGACCGGGTCCTCGCGCTGTTCCACGGCAAGAACTTCGCGCAAGCCGACCTTGGCGATACCTCAAGATCGGAAGTCATCGGCTGGATCATGGGGACCCTGAACCATAAAGGTACTCTTGCACATGACCGACTCTGACAGCAGCGACGCCGGGGACCGGACGACGGGCAAGAGGCTCGACGTCGTAGCCCTTCTGGACAGATACGGCATCGTGATCGTTATCGCGGTCCTCGGCCTGCTTATTTACGCAAGCCAGCCCGACGTCTTTTTTACCTGGCGCAACATCACCAACATCCTGAATCAGAATTCCGTTCACGCGATTCTGGCGATCGGGATGTTCATGGTGATCCTGACGGCCGGCATAGACCTTTCGGTGGGATCTGTGCTGGCGCTTTCGATGATGTGCCTTGCCGTCTTGTCTGCCAGCATGCCCTGGCCGGTAACCTTGGTCATCGGCCCATTGGTGGGATCGGTCGCAGGTTTTGTGAACGGGGTGGGCATCACCAAGTTGAAGATGCCGCACCCGTTCATCATGACGCTTGGCATGCTGTTTGCCGCCAGAGGGCTGGCCAACATCGTTTCGGGCGGCGTGCCTTATTCCGGCTTGCCCGATCCGGTGCGCTTTCTAGGCTCCGCGCGGATACCGCTTGGCGAATGGGGTGGGGGAATGCAGAGCCTGCCGGTTGTCGTGGTCTTTGTCGTGGCCTTGTATATCGGCTTTCATATCGTGTTCGAACACACGGTTTTTGGGCGGCGGCTCTATTCAATCGGCGGGAATCCTCAGGCCGCCCGGGTCAGCGGTATCGACGTGGACCGGCACCTGATCATTGTCTACACGATCTGCGGTTTCATGGCTGGCCTTGCCGGCCTGGTCATGGCCGGGCGCACCAATTCCGGCTTTCCCAATGCAGGAATGGGCATCGAGCTTGAGGCCATCGCGGCCGTGATCATTGGCGGCGCCAGTTTCTTCGGCGGTCGCGGGACCTTGATCGGAGTATTCGGAGGAGTCCTCGTGATGGGGCTCATCAACAACGGACTGAACCTGAACAATGTCAGCGTCTTCTATCAGCAGGTTCTGATTGGGATCATCATTGTCGTCGCTGTTTCGGTTGATGTGTTCAGGCGGAATGTGTCCACACGCAAGTAAGCCTTGCGCAATGCGACACGTAGGCGACCGGCCAGAAAGCCAAATGGCAAATGGCGGGAAGAAGATCAAACCACGGGAGGAACCGAAATGATCAAGTCAATCACACAAGCTTTTGCGGCGTCGCTCGTTCTGGGCGTTGCCGCCGGAACGGCGTCTGCCGATGCCATTCTGGTCACGACGAAAGGGCCTGGGGCGGGCAACCCGTTCTGGGCGGCTGTCGAGGCCGGGGCCACCGCAAAGGCCGCCGAACTGGGCGTCGAAATCGTGATCCTTGCTCCTGCGAGCGAGTCCGACGTTGCGCGCCAGATCGCCATCATCGAGGACCAGATGGCCAAGGGGCTGGCAGGCCTGGTCGTCGCGCCAACCGACCCCAACGCATTGGGCCCGATCATCGATCAGGTGAAAGCTGAGGGCATCCCGGTCGTGTTTATCGACACCTTGGGCATCAACGAGGGCGTCACCTACATCGGCACCGACAATCAGGTTGGCGCGGCCATTGCCGCCAAGTACCTGTGCGACAACGTCGAGGCCGGAAGCGATGTGGCCATCTTGCAGGGTATCATCACCCAATCGACCGGCAAGGCGCGCGCCGACGGCAGCCGAGAGGGCATGGCCGCTTGCGGATTGAATATCGTAGCCGAGCAGACCGGTGAGTGGGACCGGGCCAAGGGCATGACCGTGATGGAAAACATCATCACGGGCAATCCGAATATCAAGGGTGTCTTTGCTTCGAACGACAACATGGCGCTGGGCGCTGCCGAGGCGTTGAAGAACGCAAATATGCTGCAGGATGTCGTGCTGGTCGGCTTCGACGCGAACCCGGATGCTGCGGAAAGCATTCTGGCCGGTGACATGAGCGCGACCGTGGCGCAGAACCCCTACAACATGGGTGCGCTCGGTGTGGAAAGCGTCGTCAAGCTCGGCAAGGGCGAGTCACTTCCGGCAGTGATCGATACCGGAACGATCCTGGTGACGTCCGAAAACGCGGAAGAGTTCAAGTAATCATCCCCTTGGCCGGCGCCACAGCATTACAGGTGGCGCCGGCCATATCCTTGTTCAGATCGGGCGACGAGAAACTGAAAACGGCTCAGTCACACACAAGATCGGCTTGAGCCTGCAGACCGCTGTCAACCGCGACGAACCAGACCACGGCGCGCGGTTGTCCGTCATCGGTCGCCTGAGGCTGAAGTTCATGACGGAAAGTGATCTGGCGTCCAACGTCGACTTTGGCGTCGATCTGCTGGGCAGACCTGCTGCGCCGCAACTTCGCCCGCAAACGCGGCTGCACTTGCAAATCCTGAGGAAGAACGGTTCCTATCCCCAGATGCTGTTTTCATCCGCCTGATTGCAAGCCGGCACCCAGTGTTTAGGAACCCGTTCATGTCCGAACCGATGCGCGTACTCTATGATCCCGAACCCCGAGGCACGGAGGAGATCTTTACCTCCGATATGCTGGCCGCGTTTCGGGCCGCGTTTCGCGTCGTCGAATGGCAAGGCGAGGACCGAGAGTCGTTCTATGCCCGCCATCTGACCCAGAGCGACTTCCTGATCAGCCAGCAACCGATGGGGCGCGACCGACTGGATCTGGCGCCGAAGCTGCGGGCGATCTTTAACGTCGAGACCAATTTCCTGCCCAATGTCGATTATGAGGAATGCTTCCGGCGCGGCATTCAGGTGCTGGCACCCGGTGCGGTCTTTGCCCTCCCAGTGGCCGAAATGGCACTGGGGATGGCGCTGTCGCTGGCGCGCAACATCCATGGGGAGCATGCCGCCTTCCTGCAAGGCAAGGAGAAATGGCTGTTTGAAGGCAACCGCAAGAGCGAGCTTCTGACCGGATCGACTGTCGGCATCATAGGCTTTGGCGATCTGGGCCGGGCCCTGCACCGCTTGCTGCAACCCTTTGGCTGTCGGGTTCAGGCACATGATCCGTGGATTTCGGACGGCCATCTCCGGCGACTTGGCGTGGAGCCCGCCGGGTTCGAAACCGTGATGCGGGACAACCGGTTTGTGTTCGTGATGGCCACCATCACGACCGAGAACCGCGGCATGATCGACGCGCAGGCGTTGGGGATGATGCAGCCCGGCGCGCACCTTCTGCTCATGTCACGCGCCGCGGCGGCCGATTTCCCCGCGCTTTGCGCTACGGCCGCATCGGGCAAGGTCAGCGTGGCGACGGATGTGTTTCCGGTGGAACCGCTGCCCAAGGACGATCCGATCCGGTCCGTGCCGAACATCCTCTTTTCTCCGCACCGGGCCGGGGCATTGCCGCTGGCACTGCACGAGATCGGCGAGAGGGTGCTTGAGGACATGCAGCTCATCGAGCGCGGTCTGGCGCCTGTCGCCTGTCGCAAGGCAGAACGTGAGACTGTTGCCCGATTCCGATCAATGCCGGTCAGTGGGTCCAAGTAGTGCCAGTATTGGAAACCTGAACGGGAGGAGGGGCGGACATTGAGGCGGCGGGGGCAGGGGCCCACCGTTTGCGGATTTCAAAACCCAGCCCCATCCAATACTCTGCTCTGCCCCCAGCAAACTGGACCGTTTGAGGCTGGAGTTTTCCGCTACATTTCCCTGGCTGGGAGAGGAGCGGAATCGCAATGAAGGCATCGAAGTTTTCGGACGCGCAGAAGGCGTTCATCATCAAGCAGGGTGAGGATGGCACGGCCGTCGCCGAGATCTGTCGCAAGGCGGGGATCAGTCCGGCGGCCTACTTCAACTGGAAGAAGCGGTACGCCGGGCGCTGTCAGAAGAACCTTGCTTGAGGCCGGCAGGGCCGTCTTCTAGGGTGTC
>NZ_JAUCZH010000011.1 GCF_030373185.1 Tabrizicola sp. | reverse complement strand
CGTCAGGCTCATAACCTGAAGGTCACAGGTTCAAATCCTGTCCCCGCAACCAAAAAACCTTTGGATAACAAAGGCTTGGAATCCGACAAAAACACTTGTGTATAGCACCTGCTGTTTTACCTCAACGCCACCTCAACGTTTGACGAGTCCCCCTGAAACCCAGGGGGCTTTTTGCGTCTGGTACCGAGAAAAGTTTTGTGGCATCGACGTTGCCCCCCAACATTTATCCAGCGTGAGCGAGACTCCGGTTCTGAGTTTTGCCCATTTGGGCGGATTGGGCAACGGGGATCTGGCGCGGGGTCGGTGCGGGTGATCTCGATCAGCTTGCGGCGCGTATGCGCCCAGCATTGGGCGAGCTAGGATGCCAAGCCCAATGCGGTCCGGGGCGATCAGGCGTTTGTATCCGGCACAGCCATCGACCTGCAGGACCCCGCCGAAGACCTGCAATATCCGTTCGGCCTGCCGCCGCCATCGCCTACACCCTGATCGAAACGGCCAAACTCAACGCCGTTGACACCCACGCCTGGCTCGCAGACACCCTGTCCCGTATCCCCGACTACAAGATCTCAAAGGTCGACGACCTGCTGCCCAGGCTCTGGAACGGATAGTGGTCAGGCCGGACGGCTACCCCTTAGCGGACAGTCAGCTTCGATAGGATGCAGCAATGCAGCACGTCCGGACCGGTCAATCATGATGCGGGTTTGAAGGGGCCTCCGCGGCACTAGCTGCTTCCTTGTTGACCAGCCGCCGTGATCCTAGCCCGCAGGGGTACGAAGGGACCCTGCCAGTCGGACTTGCGGGCGATGTCGCCCTTGGCAGGTCAGACAGCCACCCCGGGGTCGACCAGGGTCAGCCCGTCAGGTTCTGCGCGGCGCGGCGGCCGGAAAGGACGGCACCATGGGCGGTGCCCCAGTAGTCTGGCTCCGCGGCCTCACCCGCAAAGACCAGCCTGCCACCCCAGTCTGCCCCTGCCAGCGCCGCACGCATATCAGGCGTGGTGCCGACGGCGTTGAACGAATAGCTGCCATAGGCGAAAGGGTCTTGCGACCAGCGGGTGATCTGGGCGTCCACCGGCGCGGGGAAATCATCCCCGAACATGGATCTCAGGGCAGCATGGGCCGAGGCCACCATTTCGGCATCCGAAAGCGCCTCCATCTCGCGGGCCTTGTCGGCGGCATGAAAGCCCAAGAGTACCGGCGCACCGGCCGCCTTTGCAAGGCTGACCCATTGCGCCCATTCCCCGATCTTGGGCCCAGTCCATTCGATCCAGTCCACGTCATCGGGCCAGGAGATACGGTCAAAGCGCAGCCAGCATTTGTTCAGAAGCCCCATTCCGAGGGTTGCAATCGCGGCCTGGCGCGCCTCGTTCAGCGGTGCACCAAAGGCGATGTCGCCGGACTGCAGCACACCCAGGGGCACGGTGAGAACGACATGATCGGCCACCTCTGACCCTCCACCAGTGATCGCCACACGGGCTCCGTCACCCTCGAGCTCAATTGCGGAGACGACCTGTCCGGTACGAATGTCCAGACCCTCTGCCAGATACTGGATGATCTGGTCGAACCCTCCAGCAAACAGCGCGTCCCCGCCGTCGAACTCTTCGCTTTCGTCGAAGTACCACGCCGAAACCTCGGTGCTGCTTCCGCCGTATTCGGCATCGATCATGCCATTGAGGATATGGCTCACGCGCTGGCGCTGATCATCACTCGCTTCTTTCCAGACCTTCGTGGTCTGGATCGCGCCCCAAAGCGACAGGTCCTCGTCGCGCCTCTCAGCGTTCTTGCGGGCAGCCTCGATCAGTTCCTCGACCAGATCGTAGTCATCCGACAGGTCCGCTTCATTGCCCGTGGCGTCCAGCGAGAGCGTGCTGTCATAGCTGGTTTCCAGCCGCGCCGCTCCCGCCGCATCGGCGAGTGCAGTCAAAGGGTTGCCGTCGGTGCCATGGATCCAGCTTGCGCCCAGGTCCATCGGCAGATCCGGCCAGTGGCGCGAGGTCCAAATGCGGCCGCCGATACGCTCGCGGGCCTCAAGAACCAAAACCTCGGCTCCGGCGGCCTGCAAGTCGCGCGCAGCGCAAAGGCCACTGAGCCCTGCGCCAACCACGATGATCCGGCGGCCAGATGCCCGGGCACGAAGCGGGCCCGCCAGAAGCGCGGACAGGCTGGCCAGGGCAGTTGCAAGTGTGGTTCGGCGGGTCATCGTCATGATTTTGGAGTCCGTGCAGGAAATCTGGGGGAATCAGCAGTGCGACCGAGGCGCGCCCGAGGGGAAGGATTCTTGATCCGCACTCCGTGAAATCTGCACATGCTATACACTCCTACTTTACAAGCTGTAAAGTGTCTGCTTCATATGGGGCATGAACGACCTGACCCCGGCCCCCGATGACACCCCGACCGCCCGAATGGGCGCGCGGATCAAGGCGTTTCGTCTCTCGCGCCAGATGTCGCTGCGAGACCTTGGCGCGCGCAGCGGCACGACCGCCAGCTTTCTGTCGCAGCTCGAGCGCGGCACTAGTGGGGCTGCGGTCTCTACCCTGATGAAGATCGCCGAGGCGCTGTCAGTCTCGGTCGCGGAATTGTTCGAGGAACGCGGCGGCGGCTTGCACCGCGTCCTTCGCCGGTCCGAGAGGCTGGCCCTGCCGCAGGCGGACGGCTATCGAAAGACACTGCTGTCGCAGCAGCCGATCCGTGATTTCGAAGTCTATGTCGGCCACTTCGATCCCGGCGGGTCCACGGGACCCGACGCTTACACCCACGGCGACAGCCACGAGATGATGTTGGTGCTGCACGGCAGGGTCGAGATCGCCCTGGGCGAGGAGCTTCACCTCCTGCAGGACGGCGACTGCATCGAATACCGCTCCTCCACGCCGCACCGCATCGCCAATCCCGGCCCCGGCCCGGCCGAGGTGCAATGGATCATTTCTCCCGTGACCTCGGCCAAGTCCGATTGGGACCAATATGCAAGGAAAGCCCCATGACCCAGCCCGCCGAACTGGCCGCCTATCTGGAAAGGCACCCCGAGACCCGCTTTGTCGATGCAGTTGTCTATGACCTCTGCGGCACGGCAATCGGCAAGCGAATGCCGGTGCGGGACGCCGCGAAACTCTGGTCCGGCGGCGTGGCCTTCTGCGCCGGGATCACCACGCTTGATGCGCTTGGGGCCTGTTGGGATGTGAACGGGATCGGGTTTTCGGATGGCGATCCGGATGCGACCAGCTATCCGATCCCCGGCACGCTGGTGCCCGTGCCCTGGGCCGAGGTGCCGACTGCTCAGGTCCAGATCGCACCAGCCCCGCCAGAAGGTGCGCCGCATTGGTGGTTCGACCCCCGCGCCATTCTGGCCGACATTGTCGCGCGCTTTGCCGAACTGGGTCTGCGACCCGTGGTGGCGAACGAGCTGGAATTCTACTTCGTCGATCCCAAACGCGACGAGAGGGGGCGGATCACCCCGGCCCAGCCCTCCCGTTCGGGCCGCGCGCCCGAGGCCCCGCGCGTTCTCGCCTTTGACAAGCTGGACGAATGGGCCCCCCTTCTGGCCGAGATCGACGCGGCCTGTCTGGCCCAGGGCGTGCCCGCCGGGGCTGCGACGGCGGAATATGGCGGGGCGCAGTTCGAGGTGAACCTCGGCCATGTCGATGACCCGGTTCTGGCCTGTGACCACGCGCTGATGCTGCGCCGCATCGTCAAGGGGGTTGCGGCGAAACACGGGCTTGAGGCAACCTTTATGTCGAAGCCCTTTGCCGACCAGTCCGGTTCGGGCATGCATATCCATGCCAGCTTGGTCGATGATCAGGGACACAACGTGTTCGACGAGACCACGCCCGAGGGCGACCGCCTTCTGGGCCATGCCATCGCCGGGCTTCAGGCCACGACCTATGACGCGATGGGCTTCTTTGCCCCCAACATCAACGCCTACCGCCGCTTTGCGCCGAACCAGTTCGTCCCGGTGAATACCTCCTGGGGAATCAACAACCGCTCGGTTTCCTTCCGGGTGCCCATGGGCGGGGGCCGCGCGCGGCGGATCGAGCACCGCATCGCTGGCGCCGATGCCAACCCCTATCTGGTGATGGCCGCCATGCTGGCCGGGTTCCACTACGGGCTGGCCAACAAGCTGACCCCGACCCCGCCTTCCACCGGGAATGCCGGTGAGGAGGCCGACCCCGATATGCCGCTGCGCCTGTGGACGGCGCTGGACCAGCTGGAGGGGTCAAGCCTGATGGCCGAGTATTTCGGCCCGCGCTATCCGGCGGCCTATGCCGCCATCAAGCGCAGCGAGCTTGAGGCCTTCATGGCCGATGTCCTGCCACGCGAATACGACTGGTATCTGTAGAATGACCGTGTGCTGATTCTGGGTGGTGGGCTGGCGGAATGTGCGGCGGCCCTGGCGCTGGCCGACCGGAGCCATGCGGCAACAATTGTCGAGGCGCGCGACCGGCTTGGGGGAACGGCCTTTTCGCGCACCCTGCCTGGGGATGACGGGTCGCCGGTAGAAATATGGCGGCGGCTGGGGCAGCCCCATCACCACAGGGTGCAGGTGCTGGCGGCCCGGCTGGGAATGGGCCTGACGCCGCGTGCTTCTGCCGGTTTCGTGTCCACGAAACCGGCAGAAGCACATAATGCAACAACGTCAACTCAGTCGGACAGTGAGTACAGTTTCAATATTCGCCGACCATCTTCTTGATCTCATCACGCGAGCCGAAACCAAGGTCTACCGCCACGTCCACGACACTTTGGTTCAGCGCAAGCGCGGCCTTCGCGACCTTGGCCGCGTTGGAGTAGCCGATATGAGGTACGAGCATTGTTGCAAGGACAAGGCTATTTTCCAATGTGATCTCGCAAACCGCAACATTCGCCTCGATCCCCTTCACGCAGCGCTCGGACAGCGTGTCCATCGCCTGCATCAGGATGCGCATAGATTGCAGGATGTTCAGCACGATGATGGGTTCCATCGCGTTCAGCTGCAACTGCCCCGCTTCGGCCGCCATAGTCACCGTCAGGTCATTGCCGATGACTTGGAAGGCTACCTGGTTTACAACCTCGGGGATCACCGGGTTGATTTTGCCCGGCATGATTGAGGATCCAGCCTGCATAGCGGGAAGGCGGATTTCGTTGAAGCCGGACCGCGGGCCGGACGACAGAAGGCGTAGATCGTTGCAGATCTTTGACAGTTTCACCGCAATGCGCTTCAGCGTGCCCGAGAATGTCACATAGGCCCCAGCGTCGGACGAGGCCTCGATCAGGTTCCCGGCCAGTTTCGTGGGCAGGCTGGAGACTTCCGCAAGTTCCGCAACCACCCGTTCGGGATAACCTTCAGGTGTGTTTACCCGCGTGCCGATGGCGGTTCCGCCAAGATTGACCTCAAGCAGCAGCGGCGACAGGCGACCGATGATTTCGATATCCTCGTCCAGCGTAGCGGCAAAGCCTGCGAATTCCTGGCCCAACGTCATGGGCACCGCGTCCTGCAACTGGGTGCGGCCAATCTTGCGCACATGGGCGAAGGCTTCAGCCCGTTCGGCGAAGGCTGCAGAAAGGCGGCGCTGCGCCGCCTGGAACGGGGCGCACTGGCTGACCATGGCAAGCCGCATGGCGGTGGGATAGACGTCGTTGGTCGATTGCGAGCGGTTCACGTCGTCATTGGGGTGCAGATGCTCATACTCGCCTGCGGCATGTCCCATGCGGAGGAGGCCAAGGTTGGCGATCACCTCGTTCGCATTCATGTTGGTCGATGTGCCCGCGCCGCCTTGGATCATGTCGACACGGAAATGGTCGTGATGCGCGCCCGCGATGATTTCGTCGCAAACCGCCGCGATGGTGTCCGCCTTGTCGGTCTCCAGCGCGCCCAGCGCAAGGTTCGCGCGCGCCGCGGCCTTCTTGACCCATGCCAGCGACCGGACGAATTCGGGGAAGTGTGCCACGGGAATGCCGGAGATCGGAAAATTCTCGATCGCACGCTGGGTGTGGATGCCCCAGCGGCAATCCTTGGGAATTTCCATTGTGCCAAGGCTGTCTTCCTCGGTGCGTAACTCGAATGTCATGTCTATCTCCGATGTGACGGGTTCTAGACCCTCACTAAATGGAAGGGCCGCCTGCAGGCGGCCCTTTTGGTTTCTATTTCCAGCGGGCCGGGTCCCAAGCCTCGCGGTCGAGGTCGAGATCGGGGAAGCTCGCCGGATCGAAGATCGGCCGATCCACGCCCGCCTTCAGCTGCATGCGGAAGTCGTTGACGACGCGCATGCAGGTGGGGAACAGCATCAGGATCGCCACCAGGTTCACCAGTGCCAGCACGCCCATCATCGGGTCCGAGAAGAAGAACACCGCCGTCGCGCCGGGTGCTGCCGCGCCCAGAAACACGATGCCGATGATCGCAACCCGCAGGACCAGGATCGCCGTCTTGGAACCGGTGATCGCCGCCATCGCGTTTTCGCCAAGGTAGACGTTGTAGATGATCGACGAGAAGGCGAAGAGCAGGACCGCCGCCGTCAGGGCATAGCGCGACCATTCGCCGTAGTGGCTGGCCAGCGACTGCTGGGTCAGCACCACGCCGTCGATGCTTTCGGCGCCCGGCACATAGACATCGCCCAGCAGGATGATGAACGCGGTGCAAGAGCAGATCAGGATAGTGTCGATGAAAACCGAGAACGACTGGGTGATGCCCTGGCTGACCGGGTGACGAACCAGTGCGGTCGCCGCGACATTCGGCGCCGAACCTAGGCCCGCCTCGTTCGAAAAGAGGCCCCGGCGCAGACCCTGGGCAATGGCTGCTCCCATGCCGCCGGCGATGGCCTCCTCAAAACCGAAGGCACCGGCCACGATCCGGCTGATCACAGCCGGAACTTCACCGAAGTTCAGCACGATGACGCCAAGCGCCAGCGCAATATAGCCCACGGCCATGATCGGCACGATGACATCGGATGCCTTGGCGATCCGCTTGATGCCGCCAAATATCACGATGCCGGTGACGATGGCCAGGAGCCCGCCGGTGACATAGCGGCTGATGCCCAACGAATCCTGCACGGCGCCCGCGACCGTGTTGCCCTGGAAGGCGACAAAGCCAAGACCGAAGGCCGCCAGCAGGCAGATGGCATAGACGATGGCCAGCCATTTGTAATTCGCTCCAAGGCCGCGCAGGATATAGTCTGCTGGACCGCCACGGAAGCTGTCTGCGCCGTCTTTGCGCTTGTAGACCTGCGCCAGCGTACATTCGACAAGGCTTGTGGCCATGCCAACGAGCGCGATGCACCACATCCAGAAAACCGCACCCGGTCCGCCAAGGGTAATCGCGACCGCGACACCGGCGATGTTGCCGCCGCCGACGCGACCGCCGACGGACACCAGCAGCGCCTCACGCGCGCTGATGGCGTTGGGGTCAGTGTTCTGGTTCTTGTTTGACAGCACGCGGAACATGCGGCCGAAAAACTCCAGTTGGACGAATCCGGACATGATCGTGATGAACACGCCGAAGACGACCAAGATGGGGATGAGCGACCACCCCCAGGTGAGGCTGTCGATATAGCCGAACAGCGATTGCAGTATTTCCATTTGTCCCTCTCATGGCCAACGGCAAACAACGTCATTGATAGCGCTTGCATGCTGGTGGCGCGGGCTCGCAAAGCCAATTGTGCAATTGGACTACAAATGGTGCATTTAATATCTTAAAATGCATCAGTTAGCACCACTTGACCGGCTTTCGACTGCTAACCACGGTCTTCCGTAGACGACAGAGCGAGCCAAATCCGAGCTAGGGCAGCTTCCGGGGTCTCAGCTCCGCCATTCTCAACCCCGGCTCTCCAAAGCGGCGCACCGGCAGCATATGCGCCGGGGGTCAGACCGCCAGTCTCGCATTGGCTGACTGCGCGAATCCGGCAGCCGCGCACCACTGCCGTAGCCAAGACTTCTTCCAGCATTGAACTGGACATTACCGTCCCCGCTCCAAAGACTCGCAGGACCGCTCCATCAAGCTCGGCCAGTGCGGCAGCAAGAGCGGCCGGTGGCAGGCCGGGCGACAGGGTCAGGATCGCCAGTCGCCAAGGCGCGAAACGCCGGACGTGAAACCGTTCAGAGCAGTTGCTCTGCGGCACCGAGCGGAAGGCGTCAACGCCCTGCGCGTCATGCTTTACTAGCCCAGCGGCGCTCAGAAGCCTGCCGGCAAAGGCCAACCAGACCCCTGGCAGCGCCTTGCATGCCGCATCAAGCGCAAGGCTCAGGTTGGCCTCGGCATCGCCGCCGCTACCAAGCGGATGCATCGCACCACACAGGATGACTGGCAGCGCGCTTCCGGCAAGCGCCTGCGACAGTGCCGCGCCGGTATAGGACATCGTGTCAGTGCCATGGGTGACGATGACCCCCGCGCCTTGGAAGGCTGAGATCAGGTCGATCATCCGGTTCCACTGGGCGGGACCCATCTCAGCGCTGTCGATTAACGGATCGAAGGTGTGGATGGAAAGACTTACACCAACCGGCGCGAGGTCCTGCAGTGCCTCCTCCACCACACCCGCTCTTGGGGCCAAACCGTCGGGTCCGTGGGCCATGCCGATGGTGCCCCCAGTATGCAACACAAGGATGTCTTTCATTTCAGCCAACCCAGAACGCCTTTTCCAGATTGTCGAAGTCCGAGGGCGGACCTTCGAACTTGTTGCGCCCAAGTTCCAGCACATAGACATAGTCGGCGATCCGCAGGGCGTGGCGGATTTCCTGATCGACCAGCAGGATGCCAAGGTTTTCCTTGTCGCGAAGGTCGCGTAGCATCTGGTAGACCTCTTCCGCCAGGATCTTCGACAGGCCCGCGGTCGGTTCGTCGACCAGTAGCACCTTGGGCTCGCCCATCAGGGTGCGGCCGATTTCCACCATCCGCTGCTGGCCGCCCGACAGTTCGCCCGCAGGCTGGCGGCGCTTGTCGCGCAGGATCGGAAAACGAGTATAGTTTGCCTCGATCTTGGCGGCGATGCGGGCCTTGTCCTTGCGGAAGGTCCAGGCGCCCATCAGCAGGTTGTCCTCGACGCTCATGTCGTGAAAGACGCCGGGATGTTGGGGGATATAGGCCAGCCCCTTCAGGATCCGCTCATGCGTGGGCGTGTTGACGATATCGACGCCGTCCAGCCGGATATGGCCCGCATTGGGGCGCAGGAAACCGTAGATCGCCTTGAGCGACGTGGACTTGCCCACCCCGTTCGCGCCCAGGATCGTGACGATCTTGCCGGGTGGTACGTCGATGCTGACGTTTTGCAGGATGTTCAGGTCCTTGTAATAACCCACATCCATGTTGCGCACTTCAAGCATGCTGGTCCTCCTTCAGGCTGACCATGCCGGTGCCGGACATGTCGTCCGCGTTGCCCAGATAGGCCTCAATCACCCTCGGGTCGTTCTTAACCGCGGATGGTGGGCCGTCGGCGATCAGGTCACCGTAGTTCAGCACCAGAAGGCGGCGGCAGAGGGTAAAGATCGACTCCATCTGATGGCTGATCAGGATGATCGCCTTGCCATTGCCGTTCACCCGTTCGATCCATTTGTAGATCGTCTTCATCAGGCTGGGATGCACACCTGCGAAGGGCTCGTCCAAAATAAAGACGTCTGGGTCGAGCATCAGAAGACGACCCAGTTCCAAGAGTTTCTGCTGCCCGCCGGAAAGGGCGCGACCGTATTCGTTGCGCAGATGGTCGATGGTCAGGAACTCGAGGATCTCCATCGCCTTGTCCTGCACGTCGCGGGGGCGGACGCTGGCATCCATCGACATCGCCGGCACATAAAGGTTTTCCAGCACCGTCATGCGGCGGAAGGCGCGCGTAACCTGGAAGGTGCGGCCAAGTCCGGCCCGCGCCACCTCATAGGGGGCTAACGGGTCGATCCTTTCGCCGTTCAGCCGGATGATGCCGCTGTCGGGCTTGATCGCGCCGTCCAGCACATTGGTCAGCGTGGTCTTGCCCGCGCCGTTTGGGCCGATCAGGCCGACAAGCTCCGGCCCCTCGATGCAGAAGCTGACGCCTTTCAGCACCTGCAATCCGCCGAACCGCTTCTTCACGTCGCGCACGTCGAGTGTGATGGTCATTCTGCCCCCTCCGTCTGGCCCGCGCGCCGCTTGGCGACGGTCTCCGCCCCGACGCCGCGCCGGTCGATCCACATCAGCGCGCCATGGATCACCCCGTTGCGCAGGAAGCGCAGCGTCAGCATCAGGAGAAGCCCGAAGAACACCAGCCGCCAGGTCGTCATGTCGATGCGCGTGCCGAAGAGGAAGAAGTCGGTCCGCAGGAATTCCAGCGCAAAGGAAATCAGGATGGCGCCGATTGCCGCGGCGACGACATTCTCCAGCCCGCCGATCACCGCCATGGCGATGACAAGGCTCATCTGCAGGAGGACGATCGTGTTGGGCGTGATCAGGCCGACATAGTGGCCCTGCACCGCTCCCGCCGCCGCCGCGATCATCGCGGTCAACACGAAGACCACACGCTTGTAGCGGACGGTATCTACACCCAGTGCCTCTGCTGCGTCCTCGTCCTCGCGCAATGAGCGAAGGAAAAGGCCAATCCGCGACTGGGCGATCCATGTCAGAAGCAGGAGTGTACCGAGGAAGAGCGCAAGCATGACATAATAGGCCGGAAGCTTGGCCGTGGCCGGGAAATAGGTGCCGAAAAGCGTCACCCCGTCAGGAAAGATCGGCGACAGCGGCAGGCCCGCCTGCCCGCGAGTCAGCCAGATTTCGGCGCTGATGGCGGCGCGCAGGATCTCCGAGAACCCGACGGTGAAAAGCGCGAGATATGCCGCGCGGAGCCGCAAGACCAACGTGCCAATCAGCCAGCCCGCGCCGCCGCCAATGGCCGCGCCGAAGATAATGCCAAGGATCAGCGGGAAGCGGCTGACGGTGGCGTCGGCGGGCCAGGCGGCTTGTGCCATCTCAAGGCAGGACTGGACCTTGGACACACCTGTCGGCGCGATGAACACCACCCAGTTGCCGAACAGGCCGATTTCTAGGCAGGTACGGGTGGGCTGGCCCGTGACGACAACGTAGTTGTCCAGAAGTCCGGCTCCATAGGCCCCCAGCGCCATGAAGGCCATGTGACCAAAGGAAAACTGCCCGCCATAACCCGCAAGAAGCGCCCAGCTTGACGCGAGGATCGCGTAGAAGAAGGCGGTGATCCACAGATGCATGACGAAGTCGTAGTTCGCGCCGCCATAGGCCAGCGGAAAGACGAGAAGGGTCGCAAGCGCGGCAAGGCCTGCGCCGTTGGGGATGTGTCTGATCATATCTTTTTCCCGAACAGGCCGGTGGGCTTGAGCAGCAGCACCAGGGTAAGGACAATCATTCCGTAGGCGGGCAGATAGGCCGCCGCGCGGGTCGGGTCAGGCATGCAGCCCACGCCCGTCGCCTCGATCAGGCCAAGCAGCAGCCCGCCGATGAAGGCGCCGGGCAACGAGCCGAGGCCGCCCAGGACGATGATGACAAAGGCGCGCAAGGCCGGGATCATGCCGGTCTGCGGCAGCCAGCTGAAGGCCTGCACCAGGACCGCGCCTGCCAGCCCCGCCAGCATGCAGCCCAGCCCGAAGGCCACCATGTTCATGACCTTGGGGTTGATGCCCGCGACAGCGGCGGCCTGCCGGTCCTGCGCCACGGCGCGCAGCCCCTTGCCCCACCAGGTCTTGTAGAGAAACCAGATCAGCAGCCCCAGCATCAGGACCGAGATGACCGCCGCCGTCAGTCGCGGCGTCGAGACAGAGATCGTGTCGAACAGCGTGATGTTCGACCGGGTGGTGGCCAGGATACTGCCGTCTTCGGGGATATTCGTCTTCGGCAGTTCGAAGAAGGGCCGCGCCTTGACCGGGTTCGCGCCCGAAAGGCCCTGAACCAGATATTGCAGGAAAAAGGCCAGCCCGAAGGTCACGAGGATCGCATATTCGTTCGGCCGCTCCACCCTGCCGTCATAGATCGGCGTCAGGAAGGCGCGTTCGAACAGGGCGCCGATCATGAAAGTCACGACGCAGGCGAATATGACTGCAAGCACCGGCCCCGCCCCGGGCAGCCAGACCTCGGTCATGTAATACACGACCATGCCGCCGATCATGTAGAACTCGCCATGGCTGAAGCTGACGATGCCGATGATCGAAAAGATCAGCGCCAGACCCAGCGCCATCAACCCATAGATCGTGCCAATGATCAGCCCGTTGGTCACCTGCGAGGCGACGAACGACCCCGAGGTGACGCAGACGTTGTCGGGATCGGACAGGGCGAAGGCGGCGGTGAAGACCGCCGCCACGCCAAGCCAAGGAAGCACCCGCCAGCGACGGGTCAGTTCGGGGGTCTTCAGGTACAGCGGGATCAGCCCGAAAGGCCCGGTCGCCGCGCCCACGGCCACGCCGACGGCGCGCGCCTGGGTCACGTCAAGATCGCGGGCAAAGTAGGCGCGGCGGATCATCACCGCGCCGACGGCACCCCAGATGACCATCCAGAGGATCGCCATGAAGAAGAACTGTGGATGGTCCATCTGTTCGGTCCTTTCGGGATCAGGCCGTCACTGGCCGGAGATGATCGCTTCGCCAGTCTTGTAGCGCTCGGGGAAGACAACCACGGCATCGGCCGCCAGCTGGTTCGGCTCTTGGTACTGGACCATTGTCACCGCCGGATCGGGGAATTGGTGCCAGAAGTTCGGGGTCTTGCCTGCCGCCTCGGGCGGGTTCGAGGAATTGACCGGGAAGGTGATCTCTCCCAGCGTCCCGGAATAGGTGATGTTCTCCAGCGCCGTCACGATGGCGTCACCCTCGGTCGATCCGGCGGCCGTGATCGCGGCGGCCAGGATGCCGATCGAGTCATAGGCCTCCATCGCATAGGATTCGGCCGCCGACTTGCCGGTGGCGGAGGTATAGGCCGCGACGAAAGCATTGGTCTTGTCGTTGTAAAGCGCGCGTGGCAGGCCGACGGCATTGATGAAGCAAAGGTTCCCGTCCGGCACGTTCTGCCAGAAGGCCCCGCTTTCAAGCGCGGCTTGGTCGCAGGTCATCGGCAGGTCGCCCGGCCCCATGCCGGCCTCGGCCGCCTGCTGGGTGAAGTTGTAGGTCGCCTCGCCGGTCAGAAGCTGGATGATCATGTCCGGGCTTTCGGCGCGGATGCGTTCGATGATGCCGGAAAAATCCTGGGTGCCGATATCGACGGTGAAGGTCGAGGAGGCGATGCCCGCGGCCTCCAGCCCGGCCTTGGTCTCTTCCGAGGCAGGCAGGCCGTAATCGGTGTTCTCGGCCAGGATCACCACTTTCTTGACTTCGGGGATCGTGGCGGCGAACTGGGCGTAGATCTTCGAGACTTCCGACGACAGTGGCGCGATGCGGAAGATGTACTTCTGCCGGTCGGCGGTGATCTGGTCGTTCCAGGTTTCGGCGAAGACGACCGGAATGCCCTTGCCGTCCGCCACGTCCTTGGCCGCGATCCCGACCGAGGAATGGTAGCCGCCGCCCACCGCGACGACGCCGTCCTGGGTGATCAGGCGTTCCATCACCGCCGCGCCGCGTTCGGGCAGGCCCTCGGTATCGACCACGACCAGTTCTACCGGGCAGCCCAGAAGGCCACCGGCAGCGTTGATGTCATCGACCGCGATCTTCATTGCATCGCGCATCGCTTCGCCGCCGGTCACCGAACCGGGTGCTGACAGGGGGGCAAGGCCGCCCAGCTTGATCGGGCAGTCCGCCGCGAAGGCGGGCGCCGACAGAAGCGCCAATGCCGAGGCGCCAAGGATAAATGAAGTCTTCATGCCGTCCTACTCCTGTTGCTGCGGGTGTTGATTGTTGCGGCCCGTCCGTCCCGCGAGCGAGCGGACCACGAGCGCCTCGGCGACCAGCTCGGTCACGTCGACAAGCGTCCTTTCGGTTTCGATATCGGCAATCAGCGGCAGCTCGGTGCAGGCCAGCAGCACGACTTGCGCATCCAGCCCTTTGACAAGCTTGGCAAAGCGCAGTCGCAGACCCGCATCGGCGCTGCCAAGCCGCTTTACATCCTCGATCAGGTGATGAAGGGCATGCGGGTCTGCGGGCAGCTCGACCTCGACCAGGTCGGCCAGACCGCGGTAGGCCGACCATTCGCCCATTTCCGTCACCGGCCCGGCGCCCAGAAGCGCAAGCCGCCGGGTGCCAGACCGCGCGATCCAGTCGGCCAGCACCGACTGGAAGGAAACGAGTTCGGCGCCCAGGTCCAGATCGGCGATCCGTGGCGCATACCAGTTCAGCGTGTTGCAGGCGATGGCATAGGCATCGACTAGGGGCGCAAGTGCGGCCAGCGATTTCTGCATCGCCGCCCACACAGCCGCATCATTCGCGGCCAGATCCATCGACAGGCCGAGATCCGGCTCTGACACGACGACGACGCGTGGCGCGTCCAGATCGCCGCGAAAACCGGGCCCAATGGCCGCTTGGTTGCGTCTGAGGATCTTGGCCCAGAGATCAAGCCCCGCTTCTGGCCCCGAACCGGTGACGATGCCGATCGTAGCGCGTGCGTCATTGTTCAGGCTCTTGTACGCCCGCATGTAATTCTCCGAGGTTTTGAAGGTCTCCCCGGTTGGATCGTGCAAGCAGTTGCTTGCTGTAGACAATTGTGTAATTGGATGCATAGTGGCGCACTTTGGTGCCGTATTTGCATCGGTTAGCATGATGGACGCTTTCGGCCCCAACCTTCGCCTGCTGTGCGGCTACCGGCCCTCGATCTCGCGCGTGGCGCAGGATCTGAAGGTCAACCGCAGCCAGCTGAACCGCTATCTCGCGGGAAGCTCGTTTCCGCGTGGCGCCCTCATGCGACGCATCTGCGACTATTTCGGGGTCGAACCGCACGAGGTCGTAATGCCCGAAGAGGAGTTCGCCCAGATCGTCAAACTGCGCGGACTGGCCTCCGACACCCTGTCGCGGACGCTGCGACAGCATTTCGACCGCATACTGACCCGCAACGATCCACGTATCTTCAACCTGTTGGGTACCTTCTTCGAATACTATTTTTCAATGTCATCTCGCGGACAGATCGTGCGCTCGGTTGTCGTGGTTTCTTCCGAGGGCGATCATGTCTTTTATCGCCGGCTGGAACGAATGGGTGCCTTTGACCGGCCCTGCCATCGCCACTATCGTTATCAGGGCACCGCTCTGATGACCGGAGACCGGATTTTCCTAAATGATTACGAGTATAGCGCTGGGATTGAGATTACTCAGACGGTGCTTTACCCTGACTATTCACATCGCTGGACGCGACTGCACGGGGTCAAGGTAGGCGTCTCGGCAAACCGCGATCACGTGCCGTGTTGCGTGCGAACCTATATGGAACGCACGCCGCCAAGAATGCCTCTTGTTGGAGCGCTTAGAAGATGTGGTCTTTTCCAACGAGATAGCCTTGACATTCCCGACCACGTGCGTCCGATGATCGACAATTATCCGAGCGGCCCGCATGTTTTTGAGGCTTTCTCGGATGATCGAATATAGCTGGTGTATCGCACTTGAAAAATCGCTCGTCAGCGCCGAACAGCGCAGCACGATGAGTGTTCAGTCCCGGCATCTGGTGGATCGGATTCAGGATGAATCGATCTGGCTCTGATGTCCGGGTTTCGCAGATGTATTCCTAGGGCGTGAGGCCGCTCAGCGTCTTGAGCCTTCGGGCGAAGTTGTAGGCCGCCAAGAAGTCCGCGAGGTGCGTTCGCAGTTGGTCGTGGCTGTCGTAGTGGAACCGTTTCACAGTCGCGTCCTTGATCGCTCTGTTCATTCGCTCGACCTGACCGTTGGTCCACGGATGGTTGGGCTTGGTCCGGCGGTGCTCTATCCCGTTGGCTTCGCAGATCATGTCGAAGCGCATCGGCCGGGCACAAATGGTGCTGCGGTTCCGGGGCTGCTCGGAGAACTGGATGACGTTATAGGTGAGAATGGTGTGGTCCCGATAGGGCACGGCTTCGAGCATGTGCTGAAGGAACTCACAGGCCGTCTTTCTGTCCCCATTTCAACGAGTTGAGCGATGGCGAATTTGGCCGTTCGGTCAATGCCCAAAAAGAGACAGAGCTTGCCTTCAACCGTCTGCACCTCGGCGATGTCGATATGGAAGAACCCGATGGGGTAGCGCTTGAACTTCTGGCGCTTGGGCTTGTCGTCCTTCACGTCCCGCAGCCGCGAGATGCCATGACGCTGCAGGCACCGGTGCAGGGCTGACCGTGTCAAATGCAGGATGGACGGCTGCGGGGCATAAAGACAGTTGTCCAGCGGCAGAAGCGTGTGGCGCCGGAACGCGACGATTGCCGCTTCCTCGGCTTCAGTCAAAACCGAGAGCGCGGTTCCGTCGGCCCGGTCTTCATATCGGATCGATCAGCCAGCACCCTGGCCCGGCTTGAAGGCCGGTCAGTTCAGCAGGCGGAAATGCACTTCGTTCGGTTTGCAGGCGGCCCCGTTGATCGGGACGATGTCTTGCGGCATGTGGACATGACCACGATGCAATCAAGGTCCGCGCGCAGGGTCACGTGATCGCCGGGCTTGCTGAGCGGTTCGCCCGAGGAAGTTGAACGTTCCTGTGTTCGGTTGGCCTATATGCGAAAGTGCTGGCCGTCGACCAAGACGGCCTTTGCTCTTAGATCGGTGCTGAGCAATGTCAGAGAGGCTCGATAGCCCACGCGCACCAAACCCAGTTCGTGATGCATACCCAGTGCCATAGCCGGGTTGCGGGATGCCATGTTCAAGGCAGCAGCAATTGGCAAACCGGTGCAAGCAATCATGTTCCGCAGGCTTTCATCCATTGCGACGTGGGCTCCGGCCAAAGTCCCCTGAGCGTTTGTCAGCCGCCCTCCGTCGAGACGGATGGTTTGGCCGTTAAGCGTGAATTGGTTGAGCTTGCTGGCGAGGGTCATCATCGCATCCGTTACAAGGCACAGGCGGTCTGGCAGAAGCCGTGCCGCGATCCACAGGTTCTCCGGGGCGACATGGTGGCGGTCGGCGATGATCCCGGCATAAAGCCTATCTGAGGCCAAGACCGCGCCGACGATACCTGGCTCTCGCCCCGTCATCTGCGACATGGCGTTGAAAAGATGGGTAACGCCGCGCAGGCCCAGCGTTTCCGCTTCGGCGATGGCCTGTGATGTTGCCATGCTGTGCCCGGCAAAGACTGTGATCCCCGCTTTGACAAGCGTCTCCAGGCTGCCGTCGGGCAGGTATTCCGGTGCGACGGTCACAAGCAGAGGTCCGGGAAAGTCAGCGGTCATCGCAGAAATATCGGCTGAGGTCATCGGACGGATCGCATGGGGGTGATGTATCCCCGGACGCTGCGGCGACAGGAAAGGACCTTCCAGATGGACCCCAAGGATGCCCGGAACGCCGGACAGAATGGCCTCGCGCGCGGTGGCAAGGGCCTTTCGGTACTCTGCCTGCGGTGCGCTGATGAAAGTAGGCAGGATATGCGCCGTCCCGCCTTGGCGCGCGCCGTTTGCCATCAGGGCAAGCGTCGCGACAGAGGGGTCGAAATTGAACTGCGCGCCGCCGGCTCCGTTGATCTGAAGGTCGATAAAGCCTGCGGCTACGACATCCGCCGAAACCATGGCGGGATCATCGCCCTCTCCGGTTTCGGCGGGGCGCACCGCGACGATCCTGCCCCCGGAAAGCTCGATGATCCTGTTCGGCAGGCCGACCGGGGTCAATCCATCATAAAGCACGCGGGCAAAGACACGGCCGGGCCGGACTTCGTTTTCAGCCAAAGTCACTTTCGGCCCCGTTCGGATGGATGTGTTCGTAGTAGTCCCGAAGTGACAGCTCTGCTGCCGCCGCGCGATCAAGCACGACAGTGACCTGTCTGTGAAGCTGCAATGCCGTTGCCGGACAGGCCGCACTGACCGGGCCTTCGATCATCCTTGCGACGGCCGGGGCTTTCGCTGCCCCAGTTGCCAGCAACAGGCAGGCCCGGGTGGCGAGGATTGTCCCGACCCCCATGGTGATCGCAAAGCGTGGAGTGTCTGCCAGACTGTCGAAATATGCCCGGTTCGCCTGTCTGGTGTCATCGGTCAGCGTCTTGATCCGGGTGCGGGACGCAAGGCTTGAGGTCGGCTCGTTAAAGCCGATGTGGCCGTTTCGCCCGATCCCGAGCAGTTGAAGGTCAATGCCACCCGCAGCCTCGATCCTGCGCTCGTAAGCCTCGGCCTCGGCCGTAGGATCCGGCGCATCGCCGCGCGGAAGATGTGTCAGGCGGATATCGATGTCGATCCGGTCGAACAGCGCCTTGCGCATGTAGTGGTGATAAGAGCCGATATGGTCGGGACCAAGACCGATGTATTCGTCAAGGTTGAAGGTCGTCACCCCCGCAAAGCTGACACCCTCGGCCGCATGCCGGGACACCACCCGGTCATAAAGCGGCAGCATCGTTCCGCCGGTCGCCAGCCCCAGGACGCTGGCCGGTTTTCGCCGCACCACGTCAAGCAGGATCGTTGCACTGCGGTCGATGGCCGCTTCTGCCGTGTCCAGAATCAATACCTTCACATCGTTCCTTTCTGCCCCTTTGCCGGGGCTGCTCCCGGTCGGGCAGTGTCCGTCCCATCAGGCCAGACGCACGCCACCCCCGTCGAACGGGTGCAGCTTCTCTGTCGCGAAATCCAGTCCGACACGGTCGCCGACCCTCAGGTCCCGGTCAGCGGTCGTGAAGGCCGAAATCCGGCCGCATGCGTCGGTGTCGACCAGCAGTTGCTGAGCGGCCCCGTGGTATTCGCTTACGACAACAATCCCCGAAAGCACCCCGTTGTCCGGCCCCGTGACCGTGCAATCCTCGGCCCGCAGGCCGGCCGCGACCAAACCGCCCCACCCAGCGGGCGCTGCCAGCCGCGAACTGCTGCCCGGAAGGACAATCATACCCTCTGCGGCCCTTGCGGGCAGAATGTTCATCTTCGGGCTGCCAAGGAACTGGGCCACAAAGACATTGGCCGGGCGCTCATACAGCTCGCGCGGAGTGCCGACCTGCATGATCTGACCTTCGTTCAGCACCACGATCCGGTCTGCCAGGGTCATCGCCTCGATCTGATCATGCGTCACGTAGATCATCGTCGCGGCCAGAGATTTGTGAAGCGAGGCAATTTCAACCCGGGTATCGGCGCGCAGCGCGGCATCAAGGTTGGACAGGGGTTCATCGAAGAGAAAGGCCTTGGGTTCGCGCACGATGGCCCGACCGATAGCCACGCGCTGACGCTGCCCCCCGGACAGCGCGCCGGGCTTGCGGTCAAGATAGCTTTCCAGACGCAGGATGCGTGCGGCCTTTGCCACCTTTTCGGCGATTGCCGCCTCGGGTGTCTTTGCGGTGCGAAGGGCAAAAGCGATGTTTTCCTTCACCGTCATATGCGGGTAAAGCGCATAGCTTTGAAAGACCATCGACAGGTGCCGGTCATAGGGTTCCAGCGCGGTGACGTCACGCCCGTCGATGACGATCCGCCCCGAGGTTGCGGATTCCAGCCCTGCAATCAGTCGCAGGAGCGTGGACTTCCCGCAGCCCGAAGGGCCGACGAAAACGCAGAAGTCTCCATCCGGGATCGTCAGCGAAACGTCCTTGATGACAGATACCGCGCCAAAGGATTTGTTCAGGTTTTCAATGCGGATTTCAGCCATGATCTAGCCCTTTACTGCGCCTGCGACCATCGAACCGGTGATCCGGCGATACATTATAAGACCGAGGAGCAATGGCGGCAGCGCCGCCACGACCATGACTGCCGAGGCGGTCCCCCATTGCACCCCGCCGCCCGAGGTCGCGAAAAAGAACGATGCCCCCACCGTCATCGGAACTGCCTCCCGGGTGGTCAGCATCAGGCCGAACAGGAATTCGTTCCATGCGGTGATGAAGCCGAAGACAAAGGTGGTGATCAGCGCGGGACGACACAGTGGCAGCACGACCTTGAACAGCAAGCGCGGCAGGCGGGCGCCGTCCATATGGGCGGCCTCTTCAAGTTCGACCGGGATTTCCGCCACGGCGTTGACCAACAGCATCAAGGCCAGCGGAAGATTGACGATGGCAAGCAGCAGCCCAAGTCCCAGCCGCGTGTCCAGAAGGCCCAAGGTCGCATACATCATGTAAAGCGGAATCGCGAAGATGATCAGTGGCAAGGCACGCAGGTTGACGACCAGCGGGAAAAGTATGGCGCGCCCGTATCCGCGCCGCACCATCGCCCAGGCCATCGGAAAGGCCACGATCATCGGCAGAACAGATCCGATCAGTGCGGCCGCCAAGGAATTCCAAAGATAATGGTAGACATTCAGCCGGTCGCTGATGGTCAGGACGGTCGCGAAATTCTCCAGCGTCGGCGCCTCGATCCAGAGTGACGGATTGCGCGACACCTCGCCCGACGACTTGAACGCCGTGACCAGCGTGGCAAGCACGGGGAAATTCATCACGAAGGCCGCAATCGCAAAGACGATCCAGCGTAGTGTCAGACGAGGTTTCATGGCGTCCGCCTCCGCATCAGGCGTTGGGCCAAGGCAAGGATCACGAAGGCGCTGACGAACAACAGGATCGCGGCGGCCATTGCCTTGCCGATTTCACCCCGGCGCAGGAAGGTTTCATAGATGTAGATCGACATTGAAGTGGTCGAGCCCCCCGGTCCCGCCCCGACAAGCGTGTAGATGTTGTCGAATACCCGGAACCCGTCGATGAACCTGATGAAAAGCGCAACGAACACCGTCGGCATCATCAGCGGCAGCTCGATCTTCCAGAAAAGCCGCCATGGCCGCGTCCCGTCAACTGCCGCTGCCTCGCGCAGGTCATCGGGGATCGACTGGAAGGCCGTCAGGAAAAGCAGGAAGGCAAAGGGCGTCCATTGCAGCGTTTCGGCCACGACTAAGGTCTTGAACACATTCGCCGGGCCAAGGAACGACGGCGACCAGCCGAACCAGCTGTACATGTAATGCGGCAGCGGTCCTGCGAATTCATGCAAGACCAGACGGTACATCAGCCCCATCATTGCGGGTGCCACGATCATCGGGATGATCAGGATGGCAACCGTCCAGCCATGCCGGCGGACCAACGGTGCCAGATAAACCGCGAGCGCCAGCCCCAGCGCGCATTGCAGCACAGCCGTGATCGCCCCGAAACGCAGTGAGAACCAGGCGGCCTGCCAGAAGGTCGGGTCGGCAGTCACATCGCGGAAGTTCTTCAGCCCCGAGAACTCTGGCGTGGTCAGCGTCTGGAAGGTGGTCTCGGAAAACCCGTAGACTAGGCTCAGCAGCGTGGGAAAGCCAAGGATTGCCAGCAGAAACAGCACTATCGGCCCAGCGAGAACCGCGTTTTCGACAGATCGTTCCTGCTTCATGTCCACTCCATTGGTCGGGCGCGGACGGTGGATGCCGTCCGCGCCCCGGTTTTTCACTTCAGAAGTTCGGCCATCGACGCGGCTGCGTTCTTCAGCGCTGTGTCCAGATCCTGCGTGCCGGCCCAGTATCCGGTGAACTCCTTGGCTTGCGCCTCATAGACCGCCAGCGCCTTTTCCGCCGTGCCGCCATTCATGACGAACCCGTAGGTCGAAGCATATTCGCCGACCTGCACAAGATCCGGCCGATCGGCTGCCAGTTTGGCCGCCGTCTCTGCGGCAAGTCCCGGAGCACCGCCTGCCTTGGCATAGGCCAGTGCCGCCTCTTCGGTCGAGAGCCACTGCAGGAAGGCAAGCGCGCCTTCCTTGTTCTCGGCCGCCTTGTTCAGACCAAGGCCAAGCCCGTGGATGTGGGTGTAGCGACCGTCCGGCCCTGCTGGAGGTGCGGTCGTGCCGGTTGCTGCTTGCGCTGTGGTCAATTCACCCGCCGCCGCGTTCCACTGTACCATGGCTGCAACCTGACCAGACGAATAGGCAGCGTTGGCTTCAGCGTATTCGTAAGAGGTCGAGTCGGGCGGCGTCGCGCCAAGATCGAACAGCATCTTGGCCTGGCTCAGGGCCGTGCGGAACGCTTCGCTGTCAACCGTGATTGCGCCGCTGTCATCCATCCAGTTGCCGCCATAGCTGCGCGGCCAGGAATGGAACACCATCATGTTGAACAGCAGGTTCTTGGCTTGGATGACAGTGCCATAGCGCGTTGGGCTGTCAGGGTTGATCGATTGGGTGAAGTACAGCGCGTTGGCAACGAAGTCTTCCCATGTCCAGTCGGCCGGGGCCTTCGGCTCCATCGCCTTGCCAAGATACTGCATCGCGATTTCTGAATACTTCGCCTTGGCTGCGTCATCGGCCATAAGCGCATCGATCAGGTCGCTGCGATAGTACAGGAAATGCAGCGAAAGGTCGGTCGGCACGCCGTATTGGGCGCCGTTGAACTGCATGGTCTTCAAGACCGTATCGCCAAAGACCGCGCCTGCCTGATCGGACAGGGTGACCGGCTCCATGAAGGGCGCATAGCGACCGATCGAATAGGTGGCGATCAGGTTGATGTCAAAGGCAGTGCTTCCGGCGGCAAGATCGACCTGGAGCTTGTCAAAGAACCCTTCACGCGAAGTGAACAGCAGTTCCACCTTGTTCTCAGCAGCCAGATCAGCCTTGGCATTGTAGACCTCGGTCACAGCCCGCAGGGCCGCTTCCTCGGGTCCGCCTGGCCAGCCCAGAACGGTGACTTCAGCTTGGGCGGCACCGCCGGCCAGCATGGCCAGCATAGCAGCCGTTGCGCGCAGTTTGGTCTTGAAGATCATGTACTTTCCTCTCTGTTTGGTTGCTTTTGTCTTGCTAGATCGGCAATTCCGATGATGCCGGCGTCGCTGCCAAGCGCAGCAGGGCGCAAGGTGGGGCGCAGCAAAGGCTGCAGATGCGCCACCGCCTTGACCACCCGTTCGATGTAACCGCCAGCCAACCCAACACCGCCGCCGATCACGACATGTTGCGGGTCGAACATAAGTTGCAGGTCGCAGGCCAGCCTCGCCACGCGCCGCGCCGAGGTTTCGATCACAGCCTCGGCCGCGGCAATGCCAGCCGCTGCGGCCGCAAAGACCGCGCGGGCATCGGTGCCAAGGCCAAGCCGTGCGCCCTCGGCGGCAATCCAGCGGCCCGAGGCCCCGTCCTCGAACCGGGCCCCGTCACCCTCGGGCAGGGGCAGGATCTGGCCGAAATGCCCCGCGAGACCGCTGCGCCCCCGCAAGAGTCGGCCATTGGCGACGACCCCACCTCCGATCCCGGTCGAGACCGTAAGGAACACGGTGTCTTTGCCCGCCCCCGCCCCTTGCGTGAATTCACCCCAGGCCGCCGCCTGCGCGTCATTGGCAAGCACGACCGGAACGCCCAAGACCTCGGTCGCGGCCTGTTTCAGTGGGTAGCTGCCCTGCAGGGGCAGGGTCACGGGGTTCAGCGCGCTCCAGTGGTCATCCTTGATCAAGCCGGTGACCGTGATGCCCGCCCTGTCGAAGCGGCCAGCCCATCCGGCGGCACAATCCGCAATCTGGCGCATCCAGGCGTCGGGCCCGGCGTCCCTGTCGGTCATGACCTCAATCCGGTCAACGATTGTGTCCTCCTCGACCAGAGCCGCCAGCAGCTTCGTGCCGCCCAGATCGATGGCAATAGTTCGAGCGTCCGGTTTGGCCTGACGCGCCACACGGCTCGCGGCCATCGCTTCGACAAACCATGCCGTCACATGTTCGGTCCGGGTGATCGCCGACCCGGCGACTACGGCATCGGCCCCCGCCGTCAGGGCGCGTGCCGCCTGTGCGGCGTTATGATACCGCCCTTCGGCCACGACGAAGGCGCCCGTCCGGCGCAGCATGGTCACCAGATGGAGATCCGGCTCGTCCGGCACCGGGCCACCGGTGTAGCCGGACATGGTCGAACCGAGTACCGCAGCGCCCAGCGCATGAGCGGCGAGACCGTCTTCCGGCATGGCGCAATCCGCCATCGCGATCCGCCCGGCGGCATGGATCGCCGCCACCAGCGCGGCTCGAGACACTGGGCGGTCGCGATCCGTCGCGTCGAAGGCGATAAGGTCGGCGCCGGCCGCTGCCAGCGCAGCCACGTCTTCCAGCAGCGGGGTAATGCGGACGTCGCTACCAGGGATGTCGCGCTTGATAAGGCCGATGATCGGCACGGTCGTCAACCGCCTGACCGCCCGGAGATTCTCCACGCCCTCTATGCGCAAGCCGACGGCGCCTCCGGCCAGCGCGGCCATCGCAAGCGCTGCAACGATCTCGGGACGGTCCATTGGCCCTCCCGGTACGGGTTGGCAGGAAACGACCAGTCCGCCGCGTAATGTGTCCAGAGTTTCCGGCATGATTCCCCCTCGCTGTCGAGAGTGCCTGCCTGCTTACTGGTATGCAACAAGAACCAAACTGGTATGCTCCGTTCACGAGCCGAGGTCCGTCAAGAAGTCGTAGAGCGCGCCGTTGTATCTTGTCTCGGTATATTCGACGGCCCGGCCATCGGCCAGATAGCAACGCCGCTCGATGATCAGCAGCGAAGCCCCCGCTTCCGCCTCAAGAAACTCCGCCTCGACGGGCGACATCAGCCCGGCGCGAATGCGCTGCGCACCCCGTACGGGGCCGCACCCCAATGCGCGCAGCGTCGCATAAAGCGAATCCTCGACCAGCTCCCCCGAGGGCAGGATCGCCTGGGGAACCGTCGCGCGCTCGATCGCCAGGGGGCGGCCGTCTGCCATGCGGATCCTGACCAGGCGTACTACAGGATCGTTGCTGAGAAGGCCAAGAAACATTGCCTCGCTTGGCGTTGGTAGTCCGCTCTGCCGCGAGATCCATCGGTGTCCGGGCCGACTGCCCCTGGCTTGTAGCTCTTCCGAAAAGCCGGTGAGGTTTGACAAGGTCTTCTGCACGCGGGGGATGATCTGCGTCTGTGCGCCCTGTTGGCGCTGCAACCGGCCTTCCCTTGCCAGCAGATCCAGCGCCCGCCGAACTGTGACGCGACTTATGCCCAGTTCACCAGACAAGCGGCGCTCGCTTGGCAAGGCCTGCCCGCCGGCGATCCGGCCGACTGTCATTGCATCCAGCAGGGCGCTCGCCAGTCTCTGGTACAGGGGGCGCTCGGTGGACGCGTTTTCCAACACCGCTCGAACAGCAGCGATTAAGGGATCACTTGTAGACATATCTGGCTTCTTCCAAGGCTAGTGGTAGATACCAGTTACCGCACCGGAACAGACCAGACAATCCCTGAACTCTCTTCCATGCGCCTGCCGCTTGTGCCTGTGTCGGCCATGTCCAGCATGCGCTTGTACTCGCCTCGATCCGCCAGGCCGCGCGTCAGGCCGCATGCGCCGCATGATCGGCCATGATGCCGAGGGTGACGGTCTCTACCTGCTACGCGCTGGCTAGGCACCTGATGGTGACGAGCTTTGAAGGCTATCAAGACGGCCCGCGCGACTTCGGCGGTATCGTCATGGAGGCAGTTGCCGTGTTGCGCGGCGATGGGCTATCCAAACCCGAGGCCGAGGCGCTGCGCGAGACGTTGATCCAAGGCTACCGCTGGCTCTTGGTAGACCAATATCAGTACATCGGCCCCGAGGTATATGCCCGCATCGGCGCGGTGGCAGGGCGGTCGCTGGACGATGGTCTGCGCGTCAGCCTGTTTGCCTTGGGCGATGACGACCAGAACATCTACGCCTTTGCTGGAGCCAGCATCGACTTCATTCGCCGCTTTGAGGCCGACTATGCCGCCAAACCGGTCTGGCTGACGGAAAACTACCGCTCTTCCGCCCACATCATCGCGGCGGCCAATGCCGTGATCGCGCCCGCCGCCGCGCGTATGAAGGTAGGTCACGATATCACGGTGAACGGCGCCCGCGCCCGGGCGATGCCAAGTGGCGATTGGGCGGCGCTGGACCCGGTGGTGCAAGGGCGCGTTACCCTGCCGGATGCGGGTGGCATGCAGCGCAGGCCGTCGCTGCGCTGGATGAACTGCTACGCCTTCCGCAGCTTGACCCGGATTGGTCATGGCGTCGGTGCGCCGTCAAGCATTGCATCGCGCATGGTGTTGCTGATCGCGCTTACGGGCAGATAGCCGTTGGCGTTGATCAGGTTGGCATAGAAGGCGGGCAGGTCGGTTATCGGCTTTGCCGCCGGTGCCGGTTCGGATTTGCGCTTACGACGTTTCTGCCCGGCTGCTTCAACCTTGCGCTGGGCGGCGCGCTGCATCGCCCGGTCCAGCGCCTTCGGCCCATCAGGCGGTTCGGGGTGTTCCCGGCGGGACGCCTCGGCGGCGGTAACGATCTCCGCCTCGGTCAGCCCCAACTCGTCGCGCCAGCGCTTGACGCTCAGCCGGGGTGGCCAGCCTTGCCACCAGCCGGGCAGGGCGGCGGGGTCGAGGCCCAGCGCTGCCAGCACTTCCCCGAAAAACTGATCAGAGATCGCTGCGCGTGCTTGCGCGCCCTCCTCCTCCTTTACGGATTTACTTAATCGTCGTCACGACCCTCACAGCACCAATTCGTAATGCGTGTTGCGCCCGCCGCCTTCGCCCTTCCGGAGCAGACCGAGGTCCAGTAGAGCCGCGATGTCACGGTTCGCCGTGTCCTGCGAGCACTTGGCGATCACCGCCCACTTCGACGAGGTCATCTTGCCTTCGAACCCATCGAGTAAGCGGTTCAGTACCTTGATCTGGCGTTCGTTCAGCGCCAGCGCTGCAGTGCGTTCCCAGAACTGCCCCTTGGCGACGACCGTCGCCAAAACGCCATCTGCGCCGTGGATGGCTCGGCCGAGGCAGTCGAGGAACCACAAAATCCACGACGTGACGTCCGTGCCACCCTTCTGGGTGCGCTCAAGCTGGTCGTAGTACGCGTTCCGCTCGGTCCTGATCTGCGCGGACATGCTGTAGAACCGTTGCGAGCTCCCCTCCGACCGGGCAAGTGCGAGGTCAGCGATGGCGCGGGCGATGCGACCATTGCCGTCCTCGAACGGGTGGATCGTCACGAACCACAGATGCGCCAGCGCCGCCTTGATCACCGGGTCGGTGGCCAAGGGCGCGTTGAACCATGCGAGGAAGGCTTCCATCTCCGCTGCGACCCGCGGTGCCGGGGGGGCGGAGTAGTGAACTTTCTCCCGGCCATAGGGCCCCGACACAACCTGCATCGGGCCGGTGCTGTCATCACGCCAATCGCCGACGATGATCTTCGTCATGCCGTTGCGTCCGGTGGGGAACAATGCAGCATGCCAACCGAAGAGGCGTTCCTTCGTGAGCGGCGACTGATAGTTCCGCGTCGCGTCCAGCATCACCTCGACGATGCCTTCCACATTGCGATCGGTCGGGGGCAGGGCGCCAATGTCGATGCCAAGCCGTCGGGCGAGGGATGACCGCACCTGAGTGGCATCCAGCTGCTCACCCTCGATCTCGCTCGTCTTGACGACGTCCTGCGTGAGGGTCTGCAGGACCGCCTCCTCGCGCAGCTTGAAGCCCAGCGCCTCCATCCGGCCGATCAGTCGCCCCTGGTCGTGACGCACTGCAGCAAGGGGGGCGGCAATGCTGCCATCCTGCCAGGTCAGCCTTGGCCAGTCTGGTTGCTCCCAGATGTACACCGTAATCTCCGCGTTAGGTGCGGTGATTGTGGGTCACATTCTCCGCAAGCGCAAGGAAAAACACCGCAAGATATGCGGAGAATGATGGGCCTATTCTCCGCGTGGTAACTCTGAGCTTCGGACTTTGACGTGAGCCCACTTCCATCAAAGTGGTGTGATCACAGAGTCGCGGCGATTCCTGTCATCAAGACCCGTAGCTGTTAGTGGTCTACAGCCTAGCCTGCTTCACAAGGGCACCACTGCCGAGCTCTGCCCCACGATTGACATCGGTGTGCAGGCGACCACGTCCCTGATGGAAAGCGGCAGCCCTATGGACATTCCCGCCCGCAGCTGGAGCTACATCAACCGCAATCACGCTGGACCGACCTGATAGGCGAAGGCATTGGCACCCTCGCACGCGAACTGGTGGAAAAGGCCGCCCCGGTGCCCGACATCGTGCAGTGGTTCGGCGAATGGGCGCGAGATGTGAGGGGCGAACAGCGGGGGTTGCTGCTCATGACCGCCCATCGCGCCAAGGGGCTGGAATTCGACCATGTCGCGATCCTGAACGGCGGCTTGGATCGCCCGTCGCGCGGTGAGGATGCGGACGCTCCGCGCCGCCTGCTTTATGTTGCGATGACGCGGGCGCGGTCGACCCTGACCGTCCTGACCGACGGCCCCCATGCCTTTGTCCGCCAAGGCGATGCGGTCCTGTCCTGCCGCGTCACCCCCGATACCGCCGCCCTGCCGCGCGCCCGCCTGCGCTATGTGCCGCCTGATCCGACGCTGGTGGATCTGTCCTACGCCGGGCGCCTGCGGCTGGGTGATCCATCGCTGGCCGCCATCGCCGCCGCGCGCCCTGGCGACCCCGTCCATCTGATCCGCGACGGCGACCGCTGGCGGATCGAGAACGCCCAGGGCCAGACCCTTGCCCGCCTGTCCCGCGCCTTCGCACCGCCCGAGGGCACCACCTTCCTGCGTGGCGAGATCGCGGCCATCCTGAACTGGCGGCGCGAAGATGGCGATGATGAGTATCATCACCTGCTGCGTCGAGGTGAGTGGGAAGTGGTCTTGCCCGAACTGGTGTTCGAAGCAGGGGCGCAAGCTGTCATGGCGGATCAGAACGGCAACTGACTCTCTTGATCAGGGGTGGCCTTGGCCAATTCATCACGGATCGAAAAGGGTGGCTTCCGCTGGCTGGATTCCGGCCAAGGTGGCTTCCGCGAAGTGGATTCCCTGGATTCCACAAAAGAATCCAGCAAGCCAAGATCGTGATTCCACAAGCCTCTGATAACGTGTCGCTTTTCCCCTAATCGCGCGCCAAGTGGCTTCCGCCTGGCTTCCCCGGTGAAAGTGCCTGTCGCTAGCGAACCGCCGCGCTGCGCCCCCCCGCATACGTTCGGGGCCGGGGAGGAACCATGCCAGGGGGGGAGCAAGCTTACTGCACCTCTTGCTTGGCGTTGGTTGGATTGACCTTCAAGGAAAACAAAAGGGTCCCGACCGCTGTGAGCGCGCCCTGAACTTCATGCTGAGTTACAGAAGGAATGCCTCCATGCGAAAGCTGATTAGGGTCAGGACTCGTTCTTGTTTCATAGCCAGAACATGACGGTTGCGGCGAGC
>NZ_JAUCZH010000010.1 GCF_030373185.1 Tabrizicola sp. | reverse complement strand
ACCCGAAAGACCCAAGGACCGAATCCTATATCACCGGGCGCATCGGGTAAGGAGCCAGGCCATGCCCTCGAACGAAATCCACATCCTGTCAGCCTTCGACCGCGACCTTGAAGCTCTACAGGCCCATCTGATCCGGCTTGGCAGCATGGCGGAATCCGCGTTGGTCGAAGCCGCCCGCGCGCTTGAGACGCAAGACCTGCCCGCCGCCGACCGGGTGATCGCCGGGGATGCGGCACTCGACGCGCTGGAGGACTTCATCCAGACCGAAGCCGCCACCCTGATCGCCCGACGCGCGCCCACCGCCAGTGACCTGCGGCTGGTGCTTGCAGTCATGCGCGCGGCGCACAGCCTTGAAAGGGTTGGCGATTACGCAAAGAACGTGGCAAAACGGACCCGCGTCCTTGGCACCTCTGCTCCGGTCGAGGGCCATGCCGGTACAATCCGCCGTATGTCCACACTGGTGGCGAAAATGCTGGAAGATGCTCAACTGGCACTGGTGCGCAGGGATGCCGTGCTGGCGCAACAGGTCCGCAACCGGGATCTCGACATCGACCAGATGTATAACACGCTGTTTCGGTCGCTGTTCACCTACATGATGGAAAGTGCGGGCAATATCGGCCCATCGATGCATCTGCATTTCATAGCCAAGAACATCGAACGCGCAGGCGATCACGCCACCGCCATTGCCGAACAGGCGCTCTATCTGGCGACCGGCGTCTTGCCCACCGATCCACGCCCGAAGGCTGGGGGGCCAGTGACCCCGGCAGAAGATTAGGCCCCGTCTTTGAGCAAGGGCAGCATCAGCGCAAACAACTCGGCCTGCGAAGATATTGCGCATCTTGCGTAAAGCTGTTTGCGAAATACTTTGACCGTTTGCGGCGAGAGCCCCAGCCGAAGCCCGATCGACATCGTGGAATGACCGCGCAGGATCAACAGGGCAACCTCGGCCTGCCGGGGCGACAGGCTGATTGCATGCTGCCGCCGCGCCGCCTCGGCAAGAACCCGCGACGTATCCTCGGCCGGACCGGCGCTGTTTGCCAACCCTTGCCAATGCGCCCGGACCAGCGCCGCAACAACCGGCGCAAGTCTTTGACAGGTTTCCATTTCCGCTGCCGAAAAGGCGCGCCCGGAATTGCTGTCGCGCCCGATGCAGATGTTCAAAGTCACCCCCGGTCCGGGCGAGGCGACAAAGGTGATTTCGTCGATCAACGTTGTCTGGTGGTAGTATTCGATGAAATATCGGCTGCGATGAAAGGCATCCGGCGCGATATCGCGGATCCGGTAAGCCCCATCAGGGGCGCGATGCAGGTGCAATTCGAAATAGGGATCCAGCCGGTAGGCACCGGCAAGATAGGTGCGGTCCAGTTCGGCGAAGACCTGCGGCGTAGTCGCCCGTTGATAAAGGACCATGGGCGACCCGGAGTCACGATAGGCAAGAACGATCAGATTGTCGGGTCGCACCAACGCCAGAAACAGCTCCCACAACGCCGGTTCGAAGCGATCACGCCCGATCCGGGTGATCGCTTCGGCCAGCCGGCTTTCGGCAAGATTGGGCAAGGACTGCATGGCGGGATCATACCTCATTGGGGGTATATACCCCCAATTCAGGCAAGCATAGCCTGAACCGGAAGAACCCGGGGGTATGATATCGCACCATGACCACCGCCATCGACATCCGCTCCGTCGTGAAGACCTTTGGCGAGTTCACCGCCCTGCATGGCGTATCACTAGACATCGCCGACAACGCTTTCTTCACGCTGCTTGGCCCGTCAGGCTGCGGCAAGACCACGCTTTTGCGCCTGATCGCCGGGTTCGAGGCTGTGACGGCGGGCGAAATTCGGCTGTTTGGCGAAGATATCGCCCGGCTGGAGCCAAACCGCCGCCCGGTGAACACGGTCTTTCAGCACTACGCCCTGTTTCCGCACATGTCGGTGATCGACAACGTGGCTTTCGGGCTGAAGATGCAAGGCCTGGACTTGTCCGGTCGCCGCGCCCGCGCAGGCAAGATGCTGGAGATGGTGCATCTTTCCGCTTTCGCCGACCGCCTGCCCTCGCAGCTGTCCGGCGGCCAGCAGCAGCGCGTCGCCCTTGCCCGCGCCCTTGCCCCCGCGCCCAAGGTTCTGTTGCTCGATGAACCGCTCTCGGCGCTTGACCTGAAGCTGCGGCAAGCGATGCGGGTGGAGTTGAAGCAGTTGCAGGAAGACACCGGCATCACCTTCATCTTCGTCACCCATGATCAGGAAGAAGCCCTGACCATGTCAGACCGGATTGCCGTCATGTCGGCAGGTCAGGTGCAGCAGATCGGCACCGCGCAGGAAATCTACGAGGCCCCGTCAAACCGGTTCGTGGCAGACTTTATCGGTGAAACCAATTTGTTGGAGGTCGATGTTCACCAAGTGCATGAAGGCCGCGCCACGCTGACCTTGCCCGGTGGCCACCGTCTGAGTTGCCCTTCCGCCTTGGTCGCGCCGGGCCGCCATTCCTTGTCGATCCGCCCCGAACGGGTGACCATCAGCGACAGCGCCGAGTTGTCCGCCGCAGACCTGTCCGCCACCGTGGAGCGGGTGGTCTATCTTGGGTCCGACCTTCAGGTGCTGACCCGCCTTGCCGATGACACCGCCTTCACCATCCGGCTGCAAAACGCTGCCCGCACCGAAGTGCCAAGCCCCGGCGCGCAGATCGGCCTGCACCTGGAGGAAGGCGCCGCGCGCCTTCTGGCCGACTGATGGCGGGCGGTGATGACAGCTGGCGCCCCCTCGCGCCCCGCCTCTTGATCCCGACCTGGGTGGTGATCGGGCTGTTCTCGCTGCTGCCCGTGATCCTGATGGCGGTCTATTCCTTCCTGACCAAGGAATTCCGCGGCGGGGTGATCTGGGATTTCACCCTTGCCGCCTATGACCAGTTCTTCATCGACCGAGGCCTGTTCGGCGATGAACCGGCAAGGCTGGAATGGACCTATATCAACATCTTCGGTCGGTCCCTTCTGCAAGCCGCAATCTGCACTGCGTTGTGCCTGGTCGTGGGCTTTCCGACAGCCTGGTTCATCGCCACAAGGCCCGCCCGGACCCGCGCTGTCTGGCTGTTCCTGATCACCATCCCCTATTGGGTCAACCTTCTGATCCGCACGGTCAGCCTGAAATTCCTGATCCGCGACAATGGCCCGTTGAACGAGGCGCTGATGTCGATCGGGCTGACCTCTGGCCCGCTGCCCTTGGTCAACACCAATCTCGCTGTGCAGCTTGGCCTCTTTTACAGCTACCTGCCCTTCATGGTGCTGCCGATCTATGCCGCAGTCGAACGCTACAACTTCGCCCTGTCCGAGGCCGCCGCCGACCTTTACGCCAGCCGCTGGACCACCCTGCGCGAGATCGTGCTGCCGGTGGTCAAACCCGGGATCATCGCGGGCTGCATCCTGGTCTTTGTCCCCGCCCTTGGCGCCTTCCTTGCGCCAGATCTTCTGGGCGGCGCGAAGACCTTCATGATCGGCAGCCTGATCGAGGAACAGTTCAAGGGCAGTCAGGGCAACTGGCCCTTTGGCGCGGCCGTCAGCATGATCCTGCTGACCCTGGTACTGATCGCCCTTATCTTCTACGCCCGCACCGCAGCACGGGAGGGGGCGCGATGAAAGGCGTGCGTCACTATCCCGGCTTTCTTGGGCTGACCATCCTTTGCCTCGTCATTCTTTACGCGCCATTGATCGTGGTGATGGCCTACAGCTTCAACGGCTCGACCTCGATCACGCAATGGGGTGGGTTTTCCATGCGCTGGTATGTCGATGTCTTCACCGGGCCGGATGCAAAGCGGTTCGGTCAGGCGGCATGGAACTCGATCACCATCGCGCTGATGGCCGCCACCGCCGCCACGATCATCGCCACTGCCGCCGCGCTGGCCATGGTCAAGGGCGGGCGCTTTCGCGGCAGAGGGGCAAGCTTTGCGCTGATCAACCTGCCGCTGATGGTGCCGGAAATCGTCACCGCCGTTGCCAGCCTGATCTTTTTCACCGCGATCGGGCTGACAACAGGCTACGGCACCATCCTTGTCGCCCATATGGCCTTTTGCATCCCCTTCGCCTTTCTACCCATCGCGGCCCGGCTGGAGGGGATCGAGGCCTCATACGAACAGGCTGCCCGCGACCTTTACGCCACCCGCGCGCAGGCCTTCAGGCTGATCCTTCTGCCGCTTCTGGCCCCTGGCCTTGCCTCGGGCTGGCTTTTGGCCTTCATCATCTCTCTTGACGACTTCATCATCACCAACTTCGTCAAGGGTGCCGGCATGGAAACCCTGCCGACTGCAATCTTCGGATCGGTCAAGCAGGGCATCAAGCCCAACATCATGGCGATTTCCACGCTGATGCTGGCGGTCAGCGTGCTGTTTGTCACCGCCGCCTACCTGATCAACCGCAAGGGGCGACAGACCCCCTGACCCAACTGGAGAGTCACATGAAAAAGCTGCTTCTGGGAACCTGCCTTCTGGCCTCACCCGCTTTTGCGCAAGGCGAGCTGAAGGTCTATCATTGGTTCGAATACATCCCGCAAGAACTGGTCGACAAGTTTCAGGCCGAAACCGGCATCACCGTCACCATCGATACCTTTGATTCCAACGAATCCATGCTGGCCTCTCTCAAAGCCGGACGGCTGGGCCAGTATGACGTGGCCGTGCCAGCCGATTTCATGGTTGGCATCATGGCCAATGACGGGATGCTCGACAGCTTCACCCCCGAGGAAATGCCAAATCTCGGCAATATAGAACCACAGTGGATGGATGTCCCATTTGACGCGGGCCGCAAACATTCCATTCCCTACCAGTGGGGCTCCACCTCTTTCTCGGTCAATCGCGATGTCTATCAGGGCGATATCTCGTCGCTCGCCACGCTCTTCGACCCGCCAGCCGAACTGCGCGGCAAGATCAACGTCCTCGACAGCCAGAACGAGGTGCTGATCCTCGGCAGCCTCTACCTTGGCATCCCCCAATGCACCCAGGATCGTGACCAGCTCCGCGCCCTCAATGACATGCTTCTGGCCGCAAAACCGCATTGGGCCAGCTTCGGGTCAGACATTGCCAAGGACGTGCTGGTCTCGGGCGACGCGGCGGCAGGCATGATCTACAACGGCTTTTCCGCCAAGGCCCGGGCCGAGGGCGCCAATGTGGAATACGTCTATCCGAAAGAGGGCCACGTCGTCTGGATGGACAACGTCGTTCTGCTGAAAGACGCACCGAACCGGGATAACGCCTTGAAGTTCATGAACTTCCTGCTCGATCCGGTGAACGCAGCCGCCGTCACCAACTACGCCGCCTATACCGCCGGCGTGACGGGTGTGGCGCCCTATCTGGATGAGGCGATCAAGACCAGCCCGGAAAACAACCCGCCTGAAGGCATCACTCCCGGCGTCTTCGCCCAAGCCTGTGATGAGGAAACCCAGAAGCTTTACGACGCAATCTGGACAAACCTGAAAAAGTGAAATTTGGCGGGGCCGCAAATCTGCGGCCCCCATTTTCTGTCCCAAAATATCCCGGGGGGTCCGGGGGGCTGGCCCCCCGGGTAGCAACACATGAAACTCGCACTCTGGCAGTCCACTTCACCCGCCGCTGACCTTGAAGCCGCCCTTGCACAGGCCGAAACTGCCCTCACCGCCGCTGCGGCGATGGGTGCCGCAGCGCTGGTCCTGCCCGAGGTCTGGCTGCAAGGCTATAACCAGCCTGACATCCCCGCCCGCGCCATCCCGCTGGACAGCCCGCACTTGCACCGCCTCGCCGCTGCGGCAAAGCGGTCCGGCTGCGCGTTGGTGACAGGCTACGCAGAACGCGACGGCGCGGTCGTCTACAATGCCGCTGCCTGCTTCGGGCCGGACGGGTCGCTTCTGGCCAACTACCGCAAGGTTCAGCTTTACGGCCCCCGCGAACGCGCGCTCTATAACCCCGGTTCTGCCTATGCCACCTTCACCCTGTCCGGAGAAATGGCTTCGATCCTGATATGTTACGACATAGAATTCGCGCCCCACATCAAGTCTCTTTCTGACCGTGGCGTGACGGTGATCCTTGCCCCCACCGCAAACATGCAGCCCTTCACCCATGTCGCGCAGCACACCGTTCCCGCGATGGCGGCAAACCATGGGGTGACCATCGCCTATGCCAATTACTGCGGGCAAGAGGGTGATCTGACCTATGTCGGCAGCAGCCTGATCGCCGGTCCGCATGGCGAGATACTGGCTCAGGCCGGGGAAACCCCCACCCTCCTGATCGCCGAGATTCCCGCCCGCGACCCTGCACGCCTTTCGACCCAATCCGAAGATCTGAGACTGATCCCATGACCCGCGACCCGCGCCACGACATCCTGTTCACACCGCTGCAAATCGGCCCGAAGACGGCGAAGAACCGCTTCTATCAGGTTCCCCATTGCAACGGCGGCGGCTACCGCGACCCCTCTGCCGTGGCCGAAATGCGCCGCACCAAGGCTGAAGGCGGCTGGGGCGTGATCTTCACCGAACAGACGGAAATCCACCCGACCTCCGAGATTACGCCCTTCATCGAACAGCACCTGTGGGAAGACAAGGACATCCCGGCCTTGGCCGCCATGGCTGATGCGATGAAATCCAACGGCGCGCTTGCAGGCATCCAGCTGGCCTATTCCGGCATCAACGGCCCGAACCTTTACAGCCGAGAGGTGCCGCTGGCCGTCACTGGCGGGCCGATCCTGACCTTCACCTCTGACCCGGTGCAGGCCCGGACGATGGACAAGCAGGATATCCGCGACCTCCGCCACTGGTTCCGCGCCGCCTTCCGGCGCAGCCAAGAGGCGGGCTTTGACCTGATCTGCCTTTACGGCGCGCATGGCTTTGGCATCCTGCAACACTTCCTGTCGCGCGCCACCAACCACCGCACCGACGAATACGGCGGCAGCCTGAAAAACCGCTCAAGGTTCATCCGTGAAATCATTGAAGACGCTCGCGAAACCACAAAAGGCGAACTGGCCGTAACCTTGCGTCTTTCGCTGCATGAAGCTGGCACCCTCGGCTTTTCCAACGCCGAACTGCGCGATTTCATCGCCATGCACGCCGACCTGCCCGACCTCTGGGATCTTGCCCACGGCACATGGGAGGCTTGCTCCGGCACCAGCCGCTTCAAACCCGAAGGCGCGCAGGAAGACCTTGTGGCCGGGATCAAGGCGCTGACCTCCAAGCCGGTCGTCGGCGTCGGTCGCTTTACCAGCGCCGATGCGATGGTGCGGCAGATCCGCTCCGGCATCCTCGATTTCATCGGTGCCGCGCGCCCCAGTATCGCCGACCCCTTCCTGCCGAAAAAGATCGAGGAAGGCCGCTACGAAGACATCCGCGAATGTATCGGCTGCAACATCTGCGTGTCCGGCGACATGACCGGGGCGATCAGCCGCTGCACCCAGAACACCGCCTTCATGGAGGAATGGCGCAAGGGCTGGCACCCCGAACGGGCTCGGCCAAAGGGCGCATCGGAAAGCGTCCTGATCGTCGGTGCCGGACCAACCGGGCTTGAGGCCGCGCTGCAAGCCGCCAAGCGCGGCTACAAGGTCACTCTGGCCGAAGCCACCACCACCCTCGGCGGGCGCGTCGCCCGCGAACGCCAACTTCCCGGTCTTTCGACATGGGGCCGCGTGGCCGACTACCGCACCGGCCAACTCGCCCCGCTGCCAAACGTCGATATCTACCGCGATAGCCGCCTGACGGCTGACGACCTCCTCGCCATGGGCGCCGATCACGTCGCCATCGCCACCGGGGCCACCTGGCGGCGCGACGCGGTGGCGCGGGTTCACCTCCACCCGATCCCGACCGATCCGGCGATGCCGATCTATACGCCCGATGATCTGATGGCAGGGAATGCACCTGAAGGTCGCCACGTAACCCTATACGATGATGACCATTTCTATATGGGTTCGGTCCTTGCCGAGCTTCTGTTGGCCAAGGGCAACTCGGTCGATTTCATCACCCCCGCCGTCAAGGTGGCCGAATGGACAGACAACACCCTTGAACAGGGCGTCATCATGCGGCGGCTTCTGGAACTTGGCGTCACCGTTCACCTTAGCAAAGCCCCCGAAGTGATTGGTGCGCATGAGATAATCCTTGGCTGCATCTGGACCGGTCGGCAAACATCCCTGGCCGCCGATGCGGTGGTGCTTGTCACCTCGCGCCAGCCGAATGACAGCCTGTTTCACGCCACCCGCGCGCTTGACTGGGCAGGCGCGGGGATCAAGACGCTTCAGCTGATCGGCGATGCCGCCGCCCCCGGCCCGATCGCCTGGGCCACCTATGCCGGGCGCAACTGGGCCGAGGGGCTGGACCAGCAGCAAGACCCCGACACCCCCGCTTTCCGGCGCGAGATCACGGCCCTCGACCCCGGCCCGACCCGCCTGCCGCAGCCCCTGCCGCAGCACGTAGGAAACGCCCAAGCCTTGCGAAAGAAAGCCCTGCTTCCGCCGAACGCGCCGATAAGGCAGGGTCCGCCCCAACCGATTTGCCGAAGGACGCCGCAATGACCCACTACCGCCACCGCAAGTTCAACACCAAGGACACATACCCCGAACAGAAGCTGGACAACGATCTGGCACAGGCCGTCGTGGCCCGTGGCCGGATGGTTTTTCTGCGCGGCCAATGCCCGCAAGACCTTGATACCGCGCAGAACATCAACAGCCATGATCCGGTCGAACAGACCCACAAGGTCATGCAGAACATCCGGCAGCTGCTGGAAGAATGCGGCGGCAGCATGGATCATCTGTGCAAGGTCGTGGTCTATCTGACCGACGTCCGCCACCGCGAGGCCGTCTACCGGACCATGGGCGAATATATCAAGGGCGTGCATCCGGTGTCGACCGGGGTTGTCGTCACGGCCCTTGCCCGGCCTGACTGGCTGGTCGAAATCGACGGCACCGCCGTGATCCCGGATTGATCCGATGACCTTCTCGATCGTCGCGCGCTGTGTGCGAACCGGGCAGTTCGGGGTGGCGATATCCTCATCCTCGCCCGCCGTGGCGGCACGCTGCGCGCATGTGCGGGCGGGGGCCGGTGCGGTGGCCAGCCAGAACATCACCGATCCTGCCCTTGGCCCGCTGATCCTTGATCAGCTTGCAGCGGGTCTGGCCGCACCGCAGGCGCTTGGCGCGATCACCACGGGCCGCGCCCATATCGACTATCGCCAACTTCTGGTGATCGACCGCGCCGGGCAAACGGCCATCCACTCCGGCGGGCAGGTGCTTGGCCTTTGGGGTGAAGCGCGCGGCACGGATTGCGCGGCGGGCGGCAATCTTCTGGCCCGAGACACCATCCCCGCCACCATGGTCGCGGCGTTTGAGGCGGCGACCGGCCCTCTTGCCGAACGGCTCATGCAAGCGTTGGAGGCTGGCCTTGCCGCCGGGGGCGAAGCCGGGCCAGTGCGGTCAGCCGGTCTGAAGGTTGCCGACCGATTGTCATGGCCCTTGGTCGATCTGCGCATCGACTGGGCCGATGATCCGATCGGGATGCTGCGCACGGCGTGGGATATCTATGCCCCGCAGATGGCGGCCTATGTCCAGCGCGCCGAAGACCCGACGCAGGCCCCGTCTTATGGGGTGCCAGGCGATGAATAGCCCCCACCTAATCAAAGCCTAGCCATTCACTTGTTTTTCCGAAGCCGCCGCTCCGATAAACCGGACCAAAGCCACAGCGAGACAGCGATGACCGAAGAAATCGAAACCCTTGTGATCGGCGGCGGGCAGGCGGGCATCGCCACCAGCGCGCATCTGGCGAAACAGGGCTGCCCGCATCTGGTCCTGGAACGCGCCCGGATCGCGGAACGCTGGCGGACGGAACGCTGGGATTCGCTGGTGGCAAACGGCCCGGCTTGGCATGACCGCTTTCCCGAAGCCACCTTTGCAGGCATTGATCCGGAAGCCTTTCCCGGCAAGGATCAGGTGGCCGACTATTTTGAATCCTTTGCCCGGCAGATCAACGCGCCAGTGCGTTGCGGTGTGAATGTGACAAGGCTGGAACGGCAGGGAGACGGGTTCCGCGCGGACACGCCAGCGGGCAGCATTACCGCCCGCAATGTTGTTGTGGCCACAGGCCCGTTTCAGCGCCCGGTGATCCCTGCGGTGGTCACTGAACCTGATCTGACCCAGATCCATTCCAACGCCTACAAGAACCCTGCTGCCTTGCCCGAAGGGGCGGTTCTGGTGGTGGGTGCAGGCTCTTCCGGAGCGCAGATCGCGGAAGAGCTGGTCCGCGCCGGGCGCCGCGTCTATCTGTCGATTGGCCCGCACGACCGCCCGCCCCGGCGCTATCGCGGGCAGGATTTTGTCTGGTGGCTGGGAAAGCTGGGCAAATGGGATGCCAAGGCCCCCACCCCGGGAACCGAACATGTCACCATCGCCGTGTCGGGCGCTTATGGCGGGCATACGATGGATTTTCGCCGTCTTGCCGCCCTTGGGGTCACGCTTCTGGGGCGCGCGGGCGACTACCGCGACGGCAGGATGCACTTTGCCCCCGACCTTGCGGCCAATATCGAAAACGGTGACCGCAATTATCTGTCGGTGCTGGATGAAGCAGACGCCTACGCGCGCGCGCAGGGCCTTGATCTGCCCGAAGAGCCTCAGGCGCGGCACTTCCTGCCCCTGCCCGCGTGTGTCACCGATCCGGTCCTAGCACTTGACCTGCAATCCGAAAGCATCAGCAGCATCATCTGGGCTACCGGCTTTCAGCTGGATTTCAGCTGGATCGACATCGACATCTTCCGAGAGGACGGCCGCCCCCACCACAAGGACGGGGTGTCCACGGTGCCGGGCCTGTATTTCATTGGCCTGCCCTGGCTGTCCTGTCGGGGCTCGGCTTTCATCTGGGGGGCGTGGCGCGATGCGGAACGGCTGGCCGCCCACATTGCGCAACGGGCCTTGGCTCAGGCCACCTGATCCAGGCTGGCACGGAAGCCATCGATCTCTGCGCTGTCAGAGCCGTCAAGGGCTTGGGGAGCAGGTTGGCACCATCTGGCCGTGCAGCTTCAGCAAAGCCTCAAACCCGCAATTTCCGCGGACCAGATCGGCCAGCGTCACCATGTCCAGTTCGTGATAGAAGGCTTCCTCAGCCCGGACAAGGAATGTCCGAAGTCGGCAGGCAGGTCGCAGCGGGCAGGTATTGGTCGACTCATCAAAGCATTCTGCCAGAGGAACCGCCCTCTCGAACGCCCGAAAGACTTGCCCGACCGAGATCTGTTCCATTGGTCGGGACAGCCGCATCCCACCCGCTCGCCCGCGCACTGTGTCGATGAAGCCATGTACCTGCAACAGGTTCACGACCTGCAAAAGATGGTTGCCGGAAGAATTGCAGCATGACGCGATTTCGGAACTGCGAACCACCCGATCCGGGTTCATCGCGCAATACATCAGGACACGCGCGGCAAGATCAGTGCGGATCGTCAGTCGCATTGCAGGTCTGTTCCTGATCGCAGTTTATCAAAAGTCCACTTTGGCTTGTGGGTTTTCATGACGCCAACTCCAGCGTTACCGGGTTCGCACGAAGGGACAAATGAGCCACCCATTTAGGCACTTCAGTGCGTTCACCCTTCAGTTTAAGTCATATCCTGGCTGCAAGTATATTGATCCAGATCAAGGCGTGAGAGTCGGTTCGCCACTATCAGCCGTGAAATGATCCGGAAAAACTCAGGCCGACCGATGGCCTTGGGCGTCAGGATGCAGAGTTGTGAGGGACAATCACATGCTTACATATGAAGACATACGGCCGTCTCGGCGCGGGCTGCTCGGACTGGCTGCGGCGGGTCTGGCTGCCGCCACTCTCACCGCGCCGGCCCGCGCAGCCAAGGTCGCAACCAAGGCACGCATCGTGATCATCGGGGCCGGAGCGGCTGGAACGGCCATGGCAAACCGCCTCATCGACCGGCTGGACGGCGCTGAGATCACGCTTGTCGATGCCCGCGCCGAACATCTTTATCAACCCGGTCTCAGTCTGGTTGCGGCGGGATTGAAGCCCGCCTCCTACACCCTGTCCAAGACAACCGACTGGCTGCCGTCCGGTGTCAGACTGGTGTCCGAAAAGGCAGCAGCGATTGATCCGGTCGCCAAGTCAGTCACCACGGAAGGCGGCACCCGGCTGGACTATGACTTCCTGATCGTGGCCCCCGGACTGGTGCTGGATCATGGCGCGATCCCTGGCTTTTCGCTGGATATGGTCGGCTCAAACGGGATCGGCGCACTTTATGCCGGGCCTGAGTATGCCGCGAAGACTTGGGATGCCGCGCGGAAGTTCACCGAAGAGGGTGGTGTCGCCGTCATGACCCGCCCGACGACCGAGATGAAGTGCGCAGGCGCCCCCCTTAAGCATGCCTTCCTCGTTGAGGATATCGCCAGCCGAGGCGTCGGTGCAGGGAAATACGAAGTCCACTATGCCGCACCGCAAGGCGCGCTGTTTGGTGTGCCGATCGTGGCTGAAAAAGTGCGGATGCTGTTCGGGCAACGTGGGATCAAGACCCACATGAACCACAAGCTGCTCTCCATCGAACCCGGCCAGAAGCGCGCGACCTTCGAGAAGACGGAAATCGACTCCGTCACCAAGACCGAAGTGAAGTCCACCGTCGAGATTCCGTATGACTATCTCCATGTGATCCCGCCGCAGCGCGCGCCAGATGTTGTGCGGCAGTCTGGCCTGTCATGGGCCGACAAGTGGACGGATCAGGGCTGGGTCGAATGCGACCAGAAAACCCTGCGCCACCTGCGCTATCCCGAGATCTTTGCGCTGGGCGACGTGGCCGGTGTGCCGAAAGGCAAAACGGCGGCATCGGTCAAGTGGCAGGTGCCGGTGGTCGAGGATCACCTGATCGCCGCCATCGAGGGCCGCGAGGGGGTTGAGACGTATGATGGCTACACCTCTTGCCCGCTGATCACCCGGGTCGGTCGCGCGATGCTGGTCGAGTTCGACTACAACAACAACCTTGTCCCCAGCTTCCCCGGCGTGATCGCGCCCTTGGAAGAGCTGTGGATCAGCTGGCTGATGAAAGAGGTGGCGCTGAAGGCCACCTACAACGCGATGCTGCGCGGCAAGGCATAAGGGAGAACCGCCATGAAAGAGCTTACTCTTCAAACCTTGATCGCCGTCTTCGAAGAGATGTTCGGGCGCGGTCTGTTCTGGGCGCTGGTCGCGGTGGCCGTGGTCGTGACCGGGCTTTACCTTTATGTCCTGATCCGTGACCGGGCGCTGTCGATGCGCAAATTCCTCTGGGCGCAGCTTTCGATGCCCGTCGGAGCCGTCGCCGCCGTTGTGTTCGTGCAAAAGATCACCAGTTCCGGCTTTCGCGATATCGGCGGTCCGATCGACGTGGTCGTCGTGCTTGGCATCGCCACGCTTGGCGCGATCGGCATGGCCATTCTGGTTTATACCGCACAGTCGCTGTTTCGCAGCAAGCACGGCTGACACTCCTTTCCCAACCTGCAAGACGATGGAGACCAAAATGTCCAGAATTGCAAAACCTTCCGACACCTGGGTGCCGCAATACTTCCTGTCCTCGGTCGGGGCGGGCGGGCTGGCCGTGTCGTTCTTCATGTGGCTTTACATGTGGATCCCGCATCCCGGCCAACAGGTTCCGGTCTTTGAGGATATTGCCGCCGCATGGGCTCGCGGCAGCCTGCTGACCCAAGGGATGATCGCCATCGCCATCGCGGCAGTGGTCGTGTTTTCTTTCCTGAACCTGAAACTCTTGTTCTGGAACCTGGGTCAGAATGCCGCCTTCAGCCGCAGCGACCGGATGGCCAAACTGCGCAAGACCAATGCGGAAAGCCAGCTTCTTGCCCTGCCGCTTGCCATTGCCATGTCGATCAACGTGGGCTTCATTCTGGGGCTGGTCTTCGTGCCAGGGCTGTGGAGCATTGTCGAATACCTGTTCCCCGCGGCCATCATTGCCTTCCTTTTGACCGGCTTTCTGGCGCTGGCGCAGCTTGGCCGCTTTTACGGCCGCGTCTTCGGCAATGGCGGGCTTGACTGGGTTTCCAACAATTCGTTTGCCCAAGTCCTGCCGGCCTTCGCCTTCGCGATGGTTGGCGTTGGCCTGTCTGCCGCAGCTGCGCTGTCGGCCAATCCGGTCACGGCGGGAACGGCCATCGTGCTGGCCACGGTCTTTCTGATGCTGTCGCTGCTGATTGCCGTGGTTGCCATGATCCTTGGGCTGGTCTCGATGGCCCAACACGGCGTGAACGCCGAAGCCGCACCCACCGTCACCATCATCGTGCCGCTGGTCACGGTGCTGGGGATTCTGGTCCTGCGGGTGAACCACGGGCTTGGCGTGCATTTCGGCGCCCATCTGACGGATGGCGATTACCTGTATCTCTTGTCAGCGTTCGTCGGCGTGCAGGTGGCGTTTCTGTTGTTCGGGGCTGCCGTTCTTAAGGCACAAGGCTACTTCAAGCGCTTTGTCACCGGTCCTGATGCCTCGGCTGCAAGCTATGCGCTGGTTTGCCCGGGGGTGGCCTTTGCGGTCATGTTGCAGTTCTTCATCAACAAGGGTCTTGTGGGTGCCGGTCTGATCGCCAAGTTCGGCGCGGCCTACTGGATGCTTTCGGGCCTTGCCGTCGTGGCACAACTTCTGACCGTGGTGCTTGTCCTGTTGCTGAACCGCAAACATTTCTCGGCCCCGCGCCTGCCAGCCGTTCCGGCGGAATAGTCGCGGCCATACCGATCAGCGCGGGGCACCCCCTGCCCCGCTCAACTTGTTTCCTGTCTGACGGAAAGGCTGCCCCGATGTCCTTGCGTTTACTCACTGCATTTGCGCTCCTCTGGCCCATGGTCGTGCAGGCCGAAGGCTTGGTCCCATCGGTCGTGACCGAATGGAAATCGGTCTATGGCCGGATCGAGGCACGCGACCGCGTCCCCGCCCGCGCCCGTCTGGGCGGCACGCTGGTGGATCTTTCAGTCAGTGAGGGCGATACCGTCAGCGCCGGGCAAGTGCTTGGGATGATCGTGGATGAAAAGCTGGCCCTGCAATTGCGCGCGATCGAAGCACAGTCTGCGTCCCTTGCCGCGCAACTTGAAAACGCCCGCACCGAACTGGCCCGGGGAGAAGAGCTTCTGTCGCGCGGGGTGACAACGGTGCAACGGATGGACGCCCTGCGCACGCAGGTCGATGTGCTTGAGGGGCAGATAGCAGCGATTGCCGCAGAACGGCAGGTGGTGGAACAGCAGGTTGCCGAAGGCGCGGTGCTGGCGCCAGTGGCGGGGCGGGTGCTGGATGTTCCGGTGTCGATGGGCGCGGTGGTGATGCCGGGCGAAGCGGTGGCCAGCATTGGCGGCGGCGGGTTCTTTTTGCGCCTCGCGGTGCCTGAACGTCATGCCATGGCTTTGGAAGAAGGCGACGAAATCCGCATCATAACCCCCGAGGGCGAGGCGAAAGGCTCCTTGGTGCGACTTTACCCGCTTATCGAAAACGGCCGCGTCGTAGCCGACGTCGAGGTGCCAGACCTGCCCGACCGCTTTGTCGATGCCCGCGTGCTGGTGCGGCTGCCGGTGGGGGAACGTCAGGCGCTTCTGGTGCCTGAGGCGGCGCTGATCGCCCGGCAAGGTATTGATTTCGTTTCTACCAAGGCCGGACTGCGGTCTGTCGTTCCCGGCCAACGGCACGAAATGGACGGTGCTGTCATGGTGGAAATCCTGTCCGGTCTGGAAGCTGGTGACGTTCTGACAGGAGCTGCGGAATGAGCAGCGACGCCCCGCAAAAGGGCCTTGGCATTGCCGGGGGGCTGACCAAGGCCTTCATCGCCAGCGCTCTGACGCCCCTGTTCATCCTTGCCGCCGTCGCCGTGGGCCTTGTGGCGCTGATCAGCCTTCCGCGTGAGGAAGAGCCGCAGATCTCGGTCCCGCTGGTCGATATCCATGTGCAAGCCCCTGGCCTGCGGGCCGAAGATGGCGTCAAGCTGGTGACCGAACCACTGGAGGTGCTGGTCAAGGGCATCAACGCGGTCGAACATGTCTATTCCCAGACCCGCGACGATTCCGCGATGGTCACCGCGCGCTTTTTGGTCGGCACCAAGGCCGAAGACGCAATCTTGCGGGTGCATGACAAACTGCGTGCCAATATGGACCGCATCCCCCTTGGCATCCCCGAACCTTTGGTGATCGGCCGGGGCATCGACGATGTGGCGATCCTGACACTGACCCTTTCGGCTGAACCGGGCAGCCCGGCCACCGCCAATGACCTGACCCGCATCGCCCGCGAATTGCAGGCCGAGGTCGCAAAGACCGATGAAGTCGGCCTGACCTATCTGGTCGGCGACGCGCAAGAGGTGATCCGCATCGCCCCCGACCCCGAACGGCTAGCGCTTTATGGCGTGACGCTGCAACAGCTTGCGGGCAAAGTCTCGCAAGCCAACAAGGCGCTGAACACCGGCAAGCTGCGCGATGGCGGCGAACAGGTTGATCTCGTCGCAGGCGAAACCCTGACCGCCCCGGCCGAGGTGGCGGGTCTGCTTTTGACCACCCGCGACGGACGGGCGGTCTATGTCTCGGACGTGGCAGATGTGGCCTTTGTTCCCGACAGTTCCGACCGGATCGTGTCCCAGATCACCCGTGAAGGCGACGCCATCCACCGATCGCCGGCCGTGACGCTGGCTGTGGCCAAGCGCGCGGGTGCCAATGCCGTTGTGGTGGCCGAAGCGGTCTTGCACCGGGTCAAGGCCGCCGAAAGCCGGTTGTTCCCCGACGGCGTCACCCTGACAGTGACCCGCGACTATGGCGAGACGGCAAATGAAAAGGCCAATGAGCTGTTGTTCCACCTTGGTCTTGCAACTGTGTCGATCATTGCCCTGGTGTTCTTTGCGATCGGCTGGCGTGAGGCCGTTGTGGTTGCCATCGTGATCCCGGTGACAATCCTGCTGACGCTGTTTGCAGCATGGATCATGGGCTACACGCTGAACCGGGTGTCGCTGTTCGCGCTGATCTTTTCCATCGGGATCCTGGTCGACGACGCCATCGTCGTCATTGAAAATATCGCCCGCCATTGGGGCATGAAGGACGGCCGCCCGCGCGCAAAGGCGGCGGTGGATGCGGTGGCCGAGGTCGGCAACCCGACCATCGTGGCCACGCTGACCGTGGTGGCTGCGCTGTTGCCGATGCTGTTCGTGTCGGGGTTGATGGGGCCATACATGTCCCCGATCCCGTCCAACGCCTCGGCGGCAATGATCTTTTCCTTCTTCGTGGCCGTGATCATAACGCCGTGGCTGATGGTCAAGGTTGCAGGCAAGGCCGACATGAGCGCGCATGCGCATGACGACACCTTCGGCGGTCATCCCGGCGGGCGGCTTGGGACGCTGTTCACCGCCGTCGCCCGCCCGCTGTTGCAGACCAAGGCCCGGTCCTGGGTGTTCCTCTTGGTGACGGTAGTGCTGTCCTTCGGTTCGCTTGCCGCGCTTTACACGCGGGATGTGACGGTCAAGCTTCTGCCCTTCGACAACAAGTCCGAACTCAGCGTCATGATCGACCTGCCCGAAGGTGCCAGCGTCGAGGCGACGGACCGTGTCGCCCAGGACGTGGCCCGCGTGGTGATGGACCTGCCCGAGGTTCTGGGCGCGCAGACCCATGCCGGCACGGCGGCGCCCTTCAACTTCAATGGCCTCGTGCGCCACAGCTTTCTGCGGCAGGAACCGCACCTTGGCGAAGTGGCGATCAACCTGACCACCAAGGACCACCGCGACCGGGCCAGCCACGCCATCGCACTGGACCTGCGCGAACGGCTGAAGGCGCTGGACCTGCCCGCAGGCTCCAGCCTGAAAGTGGTGGAACCGCCCCCAGGCCCGCCCGTCATCGCCACCCTTCTGGCCGAGGTTTACGGCCCCACCCCCGAAGCCCGGCGCGCGGCGGCAACGAAGATCCGTCAGGCGTTTGAAGCTGTGCCGTTCATCGTCGATGTCGATGACAGCTTTGGCACGCAGGCCCGGCGGCTGCGCGCAACGGTGAACAGCGACGATGTCGACTTTTTTGCGGTGCAGGAAAGCGACGTCTTCGACACGATCGCGCTTCTCAACAGCGGCCAGATCGTCGGCTATTCCCACCGTGAGGATGGCCGCTACCCGATCCCGCTGGAAATCGCCCGCAACAAGGGTGACCGGGTGATGGACGAAAGATTCCTCTCCACGCCAATCCCCGCCAACCTCATTCCCGGCGCGCGGGGGGTGGTTGAATTGGGCGATGTCATCACCGTCCGCGAGGAACGCGCCAGCTTTCCCGTGTTCCGCCACAACGGCCGCGCGGCGGAAATGGTGACGGCGGAACTGGCTGGCGCTTTCGAGGCCCCGCTTTACGGCATGCTTGCCGTGGCCGAGGCGCTGGACCGGATGGATTGGGAAGACGGCACCAAACCGGTGATCCGCTTCAATGGTCAGCCCGAGGATGAAACCGCGATCACGCTGCTTTGGGACGGGGAATGGGAAGTGACCTTCATCACCTTCCGCGACATGGGCGCGGCCTTTGCTGTGGCGCTTCTGGCAATCTACATCCTTGTCGTGGCGCAGTTCGGCAGTTTCAGGCTGCCGCTGGTGATCCTGACGCCGGTGCCGCTGACCTTCCTTGGCATCATGTTCGGGCACTGGCTGTTTTCGGCACCCTTTTCGGCCACCTCGATGATCGGCTTCATCGCGCTGGCAGGGATCATCGTCCGGAACTCGATCCTGCTGGTAGATTTCATCCGCCATGCTGACCCGGCCAAGGCTCCGATTGAGGTGCTGATCGAGGCCGGGGCGATCCGGTTCAAGCCGATCCTGCTGACCGCAATCGCAGCGATGATCGGGGCGGTCACCATCCTGTCGGACCCGATCTTTCAGGGGCTTGCCATCTCGCTTCTGTTCGGGCTGTTCACATCGACCCTGCTGACGGTTCTGGTGATCCCGGCGATCTACCGGATCTTCAAGACCTGAAGACCCGAAGATCAGGGCAAGACCGCAAGGCGCTGGAAATAAAGAAAACGGTCGGTCGTGGCTGTTAGTCGGTAGGCAGCCACGACCTGCGACCAGTCTTGATCTTCGGCCATGAACGCCTGCCAGTCGAAGGGATTTGCATCGAAATAGCCCGACTGCCGGTCAATGATCAGCAGGTCGGGTTGGTGCGACAGGATATCGTCGATGTTGTCACCCCGGTTACGCGCGGCGATGGCCGCAAGCCTTGCGCAGACTGCCGCTTCCCTGGCGCAATCGGTCCTTGCCAAGCGGTTGATCGCCCCAGGCACCAACCAGTTCGCCGGGTATCGGCTGGCCCAGTCCGCATCGAGCGCAAGCGCAACCGGCGGCCCGGCATAGACGTGGCTGGACAGCACGATCACGCCATCCACCTGCCCCAACCCGCTGGCAATGCGCGAGATCTCCGATACGGCGCCGTTGCTGTAAAGGCCGCGCCGGACCGACCCGGCAACAAGTCCGGCAAGAGCCACCGCAACCGCGAGTGCCGCAACAGTCATCCCCGACCGCGATGCCTTGATCATCAGAAGGACGCAACCGATCATGGCGAAGGTCCGGAACGGGATTGCATGATAGCCAAAGCCCGTGCCTTGCATCAGGTAGCTGGCCAACCCGGCGCCAGACAGCACCAGAAACACCCCCGCCTCGCGGTTCTGGCCCCGCGCGCCAAGGGCAACAAGCACCGGCACCAGCATCAGCAGCGCCTCGAACTGGAGCTGCGCCAGAAGCGGCCCAACCTCGGAGCCATATGCCCCATAGACATCGCGCGCGATGCCCAGGATTTCGGTCAGATAGAGCGGATGCACAACAGCCACATAGCCGACATAGGCCAGCCCAAGCCCAAGAAAGGTCAGGTTCGCGGCGGAAACAACCGGCCACAAAGACCGCAGCCGCACGCAATGAAACACCGTCACGACAATTGGAAACACCACGAAATGCGGCTTCAGGCAGACCCCGACCGCCGCAAAGGCAGCACTGGCAACGTCCTGGCCCCGGCTGCCCGGCGCAGAGCCGATCTGTCGCAGCGCCCAAGGCATTGCCAGAATGACAAGCAGCTGCTCGCGCTGCGCCATGTTGTTCAGCGCCGGAACAACGAAGGCCGCGGCGATCCCGACCAGCATCAGTGCCGCCCACGCGGGCGAGAGTTGGCGATCTGAACCGATGATCGCGCTGCACCACCACAGGCTGAGAAAGATGAGCAGGCTCAGCGCAATGTATTGCCCGTTGGTATCAGAAACGCCAAGCAGATCAGCAAACAACAGCGCGGGAACAGTCAGATAGAAGTTCAGCGGCGGATTGACCTCCATCACGTCGACGTAAAGCGTGGCTCCACCCAGCCAGTCACGCGTGGCGATCAGATACCACGCAGTATCGTGGTTCAGCATACGCCCCCAGAACAGCGCCAGAACCGACACCGCAAGCAACAGTGGCAGTACCAGTCCAGAAGGGAAAAGCCCGATGGTCGGCGTCCGACCGTCAAAGACCCAGAACCGCAGCACAAGGAAGGTCATGCCCGGCACAAGGACGGCAACTGCTGCCATTGCAGTAGCGAAGCTGAACCCAAGATGCGATGAGACGACCCAGACTGTGCCACTGCTGGTTGCAAGACCAAACAGCGACAAGAAAACAAACCTTAGGAATTGCGGACCAGACCGCATCTCTACCCCAAAGGTAAAACGCGCGTGTCCAACATAAGATACCAGCACGGCAGCGGAAAAACCCGCAAGATTGGCCTGCTGATCTGAAATAGCCAGCAAATGACGCAGAACAAGCGCGCACAGGACATGAACGACCGTTGCCAGCCCCCCGACGCCGACAAACCTCGTAAACTGCGCAACCATACCGATGGTCAGGCCCTTTCAAGAACCGCAGCCAGCGACAGGCCAACCGGAAACCGAACCGCCTTAAGCACCCGGCTTTCAATCCCGAAGATGCGGACCAGAACCCCGTTCAACCAGCCGGGAGGCATCCTATCATCCGGGGTATCGCGCCCTGTCAGGCGCTTCACCGCCCGCGCGGTCACGGCCAGCGGGAAGAGGAACGTGTTGAAATAGCTGCAATAGCTCACTTTCAACCCGGCCTGACGGGCAGCCTCGGTCAGGCTGGCACGGGTGTAGCGGCGAAAGTGGTGGTGGCGCTCATCATGCTTTGACCACAGGAACGGAAAGGCCGGGACCGTGACAAGGATCTTGCCACCGACCTCAAGTCGGTCAGCCAACGCTGCCAAAGAAGCGCTGTCCGCTTCGACATGTTCCAACACATCGAAAAGGCCGATCAGATCATAGCGCCGGTCATCAAACGGCAAATCATCCGGCAGCGCGCCAAAACGGATATCCAGCCCTGATTTGGACATGGCATGTTCGCGCGCCACGCCGTCATATTCAAAGGCATCAACCTGCCCGAACCGGGCCAGCATCGTCAGGTTCCCCCCGCTGCCGCAACCCGCTTCCAGAATTCGGGGATGAGGTCGCGCTTTCAGCTCTTGTGCGACGAAGGTGGCAATGACCTTGCGGCGCGCGACAAACCACCAATGTGTCGCCTCAAGCTCGTTCATCCGGTCGTAAACGGTGCGGTCCATGTCAGTCTTCGGCTTTCGGGGCAGGATGGTGGGATCGCACGATGTAAAGCGGGCGCTGGCGCACCTCGGTATAGATGCGCCCGACATATTCGCCAATGATGCCCAGCGCGAACATGTTCAAGCCCCCGAACACAAGGATCAGGATCACGGTCGAGGCGTAGCCCGGCACGTCCACCCCGAAAATCAGCGTCGTTGCAAGAAGATAGGCAGAGTAGACCAGCGAAATCATCGCCATCAGGATGCCAACGTATGTCCATATCCGCAGCGGCATGGTCGAGGCGGCAAAGATGCCGTCAAGCGCCAGCTTCCACAGCTTCCAGTATGACCAGCTGGTCTCCCCGGCTGCCCGGGCGGGGCGGTCAAAGGTGATTTCCTCGGCCTCGAAGCCCACCCATGAAAAGAGTGACTTGTTGAAGCGCGACCTTTCGCCAAGCCGACAGACAGCGTCCACCACCGTGCGATCAAGCAGACGAAAGTCGCCGACGTCCTGCGGGATCGGCTGATCGGCCATCGCATTGAAGACCCTGTAGAATGCCCGCGCCGACATCGCCTTGAAACGGCTGTCACCATCGCGGCGCGCCCGGCGGGCGTTGACGACCTTTGCCCCCGCGATCCAGCGCCGGATCATTTCGGCGATCACCTCGGGCGGGTCTTGAAGATCAACGTCCAGCGGGATGACGGCATCACCGCTCGCATGATTCAGCCCGGCAAAAAGCGCCGCTTCCTTGCCGAAGTTGCGCGACAGATTGATCAAAGAGATATCGGCGCGGTCCGCAGCGGCCGCAAGGATCAGCCGTTCGGTCGCATCCCGGCTGCCGTCATTCACGAACAGGATGTCGACCAAGGCCAGCGCATGGATGTCGTCCAGGACACCCCCCAGCTTTTCCAGAAAGGGTGTGATGCTGTCCTGTTCGTTATAGACTGGCACGATCAAGGTCACCCGGCGGATCCCGCCATGACCCGGCCTCTCCCGGCCCTCGACCTCTAGCTGAACCACTTTTCCCCCGGCGCTTATCGACGACACCTTACACCCCTGCTCGTTGTTCGATCTACTCCAGCGTTTCCAGAACGGCAAAAATATGGCGAACCTGCGATCATTGAAGGGATTTCAGCCGGACAAAGCCGCGCTTGGGCTCAAGTCAGGGCGGACCACTATGCCAACGGCGGAGCCTTTCCGAGGCGCTGGGGCAGTCTGATCTACCATTTGCCAAAGGCCCGCGCCCTTGTCCTGCGCCAGGCAGTTGCGCCCGTCAGGTGGAATGTAATCGCCCGTATGGCCCCCGAAGTCCGCGATGGCATCATCGACGTCGAATGCCGGCCCCCGCGTGCCGCCAGCTTTTGCGGGCCGATGGCGTGGAACTCCCGCAACAGCGGGTCAATCTGCCCGCGGTCAGCTGGTTCGGCACTGACGGCAACGGTTATGGCCATTCTGGCTCTTCTTTTTGGAAAGCAGTCTCGTGGAGGATGCGGGCGGTCACGAAGGCACCACCGCGCCTGCCCTGACGGCAAGGTAGGCGTCGACCGCGCGCAAAAGCTCGGCGCAATGATCGTCAGTGATCCCCAGATGGGTGAAGTGCTCGACGATATTGGCGAGATATTCCCGGCTTGTGCCAAGGTCGCCCGCCCCGTGGGCAAGGAAGCGAACCTGTTCCTCATGGGTCAGATCAGGGCGGACGTCGGGTACGTCGTGATCCGCAAGAAAGGTCAGCACACGGATATCCGTGTCGCCGATCCGGGCCGGGACGAATCGCGCAAGATAACCGGGTGCGAGCATCTCGCGCCGGAACAGGATTTCGGTCTCGACCTCGACGTCCGCCGCCGCGATCCGAAAGGCCAGCCCCTCGCAACCCTCACCCGCATCAAGCGTCGCGAACAGGCCCGGCGCTTCTTTCGTGCCGCGCCCCCCCCTTGTGTCGACCAGGATCAGGCGGCGGGCATGGCCTGAAACATGCGCGCGCCGCACCTCGACAAAGCGCAATGCAGGATCCCACATCAGCGAACCATAGCCGAAGATCCACAGGTCTCCTGCATGGCCGGCCAATGCCTCGGCCCGGATCGCCTCGCGCCGTGTGTCGCCATGCACCCAGTCCCGCAGCGCCGGATCGCGCGCGAGCTCGGCCTCGATGTTGAATGTCCGAAAGAAAGAGCTTTCAGGATCGGCTATCCGGCCGCGCAATTCGGGGTGGTGGGCGAAGGGGTCGGTAAGATCAGGCAAGGCGGCTTTCCAATCCTGTGTCTTGGGCAGGGATCATTTCCCTACAGGTGTCGACGCCCGAAACAAGTTGATTGCTCAACTCCGGCGCTCCCCACCCTTCCCTTTGCTGCGGCGCTTGGGTAAGTGCGCGAAAGAAATCTACCCGGTTTTCGTTTGGGTCGCGCAGATTGACCGCCCCGCGGCACCGCGATGTGTTGCGATCTCGACTGCCAACTTTGGTGAAGGCCATTCGATCCTCACCCACGGCCTGCATCCCCCCATTCCAGCCAGCCGCGTTCTTCAACCGTCAGTCCTGCGCTCATCTTGGCATCATAGGCCGCAAGGTCATCATCGGTCAGCAAACCCTCCCACTTTCGCGATGTTGCGCTGTCAAAGAACCCCGCATCTGCCTTCCAGAATCCTTGTCCGGCTGACGGCGTGAAACGTGCCGCATTGGCTTTCATGCTGGCAAATGTCGCGGCCTCGGTGACGGCCGCCATGACCTCGGCCGGAAGGGCGATCCCGACATGCGCCGCCAACGACGCCACAGCACCCGGAAGATCGCACAGCATGTCGGCATAGTGCAGTCGGATCAAATTCTCACGCGGCTCGCGCGCGAGTGTGCAGCGGTAGTGGTCCAGGATCGATCCAAGGCCCTCGTGATTGACGTCCTCTGCCAGGAATTCCCGAAAGCTGTCAGACGGGTTGTCGGACAGGGGGGCCTGCCCCACGTCGCGGGCCATGTTGGCCAGATGCCTACGATAAGAAAAATGCACGTCGATCGGGTGACGATAGACCGTGACATATCGAATCTGCTGCCAGAAGGGGATGCCATCGAAAGGCGTGTGCGTCTTGACCTGCCGCCTGTGCTCCTGCGCCTCTAGCCTCGCCATGACCTCGCCGAGATCGCGAATATTGATGTCGATCCAAGGCGATTTCATCGAGGTCTGGGCGTCCACCTCCGGGTCGCCTGCGATCAGCATGGCAAGGATGCCTTGTGTCCAGGTGGTGCCTGACTTTGGCGGAGTGGAGACGACGATATCCCCCGCGCGAGGCAAGAAAGCGTCCCAGCGGGAGCTGTCGGAAATGGCGTCGGTATAAATGCGGAGGGCGGGTTCCGGATTGGCAGACATGCGTGTCTCCATAATTGCAGGATCAAAGGTCGAGTTGCATGAAAACCAGGTTCACCGCGGCGCGCGGATCGGTCCTGACCGTGCCGCTTTCGGGATAGGGGTCGGTAAAGCGGAAGCCGACACTCTGGTAAAGTGTCTGCATCTCTATTTTGGTCCGGCTGCCCCATCTTGGGCGGATAGCGGCCAGCCTCGGCGAACAGGTCGATCGCGATGGCGCCCGCCTTGACGGAATCGCCAGGTCAAGGGCGGGCGTGGCGTTGAAGTAGGCGGGCGGGGTCATCGGTGTCTCCGGTTGCAGTGGAGCAAATCCGTGGCGGTTCTCATGCCACGAGCCCCTGTTGGCGGGCGATGCTGGCGCTGTCGTAATAATCGCGTCCTTCGACCACCTTGCCGTCCTGCACCCGCATGACCGAACAATAGCGCACCTCCATCTTGCGGCCCGAGGGTGGAAAGACGCCAAGGCTGGAGTGCAGCGGGCCGGTCTGGGTGCCTCTGTTCAGGAATTCCACCACGGCCCAACCATCCGCGCCGGTGATGACGTTGACGACCTTGACCTCCCCATCGGGAAAAGCCGCGCGCCAGCGGTGATAATCCATCCGGTAGCCGTCCGGCCCGGTTTGCGCTTCGCCGCGTGCGACATCCTCGAACCGGCAATCTTCGGCAATGACCGCGACGCCGCGCTCCGGGTCGCGCAGATCCCAGCTTTCGTGGAATTGGCGGACGGTCCTTTCGATATCGTTCATCTGGCTTCCTTTCAGTCGATTGTGGTGACCAGACACCGCGCCCGGGCGCCAAGGCGAAAGCTGCCGTCGGCTTGCCGGAACGGGGCCAAGGCCGCGCTGATGGCCGTGTTGAATGCAGGCTCGCCGACGCGCTCGCGCGCCAGGGTTGCAACGCCGGCGGACCCGAAGCCGCGCAGGGCGGTTGCCTCGTCGCGGTAGAACCAGGGCGAGTCCACGTCGAAGACTGCAACAGGGGTCAGCCCGCCCGCGATGGCGAAGGCGCGCAGGGCCGTCTCGTCCGACAGGGCGAAGGGGCCCGGGGTACCCGGCGGCGCGGGGGGCAACATCGGCTTCATGGCCGCGACCAGGGTAGCGGCGTCCATGCCTGCGGGATCGCCCCAGGTGGTGACGACGACCATCCCGCCCGGACGTGTGACCCGCCCCGCCTCGCGCAAGGCCTTGATGGGGTCGCTTGCGAACTGGAAGGCGTTGAAGCCGGTGACAAGGTCGAAGGTGTCATCGGCGAAGGGCAGCGCCTCCAGATCGCCTTGCCGGAAATCACCTCCGGGCGTGCGTTCACGGGCAATCGCCAGCATCCCTTCGGCCGCATCCACGCCCGCGACTTGCGCGCCCAAAGTGGCGGACAGGGCCGCCGCCATGCCCGCACCGCAGCCCGCCTCCAGATGCCGGGTACCGTGTCGCACCCCGGCATGGGCCAGCACCGCGTGAAAGGCGGCGGCGAACTGGCCTTCCTGGACCTCGGCCCAGTCGCGCGCGCTTGCCCCCCAAAGGCGGCCATTCACCTGTGCTGTTCCAGCGCTCACCCGGCCACCTGCCGGGCGTAATCCTGCCCATCGAACCAGCCGCGTGAGGCGATGACCTTGCCGGCCGCGTCAAGATCCCACTCCTCCCACCCGGTGATCCGCAGCGGATTGCGGCTCTGCGCATGATGGCCGGTGAAGGTCCACAGATAGGCAACGTGGTCGCCTGCGATGCGAAGCCCGTCGCAGGTCAGGTTCAGGTCAGGCACATCGGCGAAAAACCCCGCAGCCATCGCGGCGACGCCGGCGCGCCCCTCCCACGGGGTGCCGCGATTTATGACGATTGTGCCACCCGGGGCATAGAACGCCGCCACGGCCTCGGCCGAGCCGCTGTTCCAGGCGGCGGTGTAGTCTGCGGCGATCGCAGCGATGTCGGTGGTCATGTCATGGTTCCTTCCTGCAATTCGGCAAAGGGGTCGCCGTCCCAATCCCCATGACTGCGCAGCGCGCGCAGGCGGGTGAAGGACGAATAGTCGAACATCAGCCCGGCGCGGTTCTCCTCCATCCGGGCGCGGTGGCGACCGTGGCTGTAGGCGGCTTCGCGCATCGCCTCGTCCGAGCGCCAGAGCGAACAGGTAAAGCCCTGGCGCCCGTCAGGGCCGTTGAACGCACCGTTGCGCAGGTTCGAGGGCAAGGCGCCATACCACGCCATGACCTCGGTCACGCCTTCGACGAACAGCCGGATGCGGGGCAGCATATGGGCCTCGCGAGACAGGAACCCGGCCGAGGTGATAACCACCAGCGGGCCACCGGGATCGGCAGGGACGGGGCGCACGGCGGTGCCGTCCTCGACATGTCCGCGCCAGTTGACCTGACCGCGATGCGAGAACGGGACCGCAAGGCAGTGCCAGGCCGCGACGGCCTCGGGCAGCCAGGGCATCGCGGCACCGGGATCGGCAAGCATGGCCTCGGCTTCGGCACGGCTGTCCCAGATCCCCATGCCGCACCAGATGTCCGAGGACAGGGTGACAAGCCCGTCCTCTCCCGGCGTGTGCTGCGGACAGAACCGCCAGACCGGAGCGCCCGGCACCGGCGGAAACGTCCTGTCATGCGCAGATATCGCGTCGGGAAAGCGCAGGCGGTGAAGGGTGATCCAGTCGTGGTCACCCAGGTCGGCTGCGGGGTGTGCCCCCGCCGCAATATCTGCGGACACGTTCAGCCCTGCGGCGGCTGATAGGCGCCGGTCACCTTTCCCGCCATGGTCATTGCGGCCATCGCATCGGCGGCTGTCATCAGCTTGACGGTCGAAGAGCGGGAAATGGTTCCCGCCGAGGCAACCGCCGCAGCACCCGCCATCATCATCTTGTCGTCCGGCCCTTCGATCAGACAGATCACATCATATTCGCCAAAGGCAAAGAACAGATGATGCAGCTTGCCGCCAAGCGCCTCGATCAACTTGCGGGCCGCCGCCTCGCGGTCAGAGGGGCTGGCTACCATCGCCTTGATCGCCTCTTTCGAATAGCTGAGCTGATAAAGATAAAACGCCATGTGGTATCCTCCCGATTGCGTTGATGGCAGGGGTCATTCTTCGCCACTGCCTGTGCAAAACCATGCGCCTCCCGCCGGTCTCCGGCTATCAGCACGGCTAAAAAGTTCTAAAGCGGCGGGTGACTTTGCGTGGAAACGCTTGTTTGCCAAGGGTGCGGATGTCACGCTAAGCGGGCCATCCTCCGGACCCCGGGCCGCTGGACGGGCAAAGGCCGCCGGGGAGGCGCAAGATGCAGGACGCGCAAACCTATGCCGAGATTGCCGAGGTCGTCAGAACCTACGTCGAAGGCATGTGTCAGAACGATGCCGCAAAACTCCGTGCTGCCCTGCACGAAAAAGCCTGTAGCATCGGGCATTTCGAGGGCGGGTTGGAGTGGGAAAGCCGTGAGGGATTCATCACCTTAGTCGCAGAGGCCGTCAAGGAGCCGGACCTGTCACCATGGCACGTCATAAATGCGATCTCGGTGGTCGGAGACGTGGCGACGGTTCAGGTTGAAGACATCTGGCTTGGCATGCATTACGACGACACGCTGACGCTGTTGCGGCATGAGGGCCGCTGGCAGATCGTCTCAAAAGTGTTCTTTCTGCGACCAGCCGGGTGATCTGTCGCACCTGACGTCTTCCTTCCCTGAGTGCTGCGGCAATTTTCGCGTTCGGCCTTGTGCCTGATCGGCGTGGCATCCCCTAGCGCAAGGCGTCGGCGGCCTCGGGTGGCGCGAGCCCGGCTGCGATGCGAAAGAATGTGTGCGCCCGGGCAAGGTAATCCGCGTTCGAGGTCAGCCAGCGCCCGGCCAGCCGCGCCTCGACCAGTGTTGGCGCAATGGCCTTGACCCGTTCAAAGGCCGTTGAGGCGCGGTCGACCCGGCCAGCTCCCACCCAGGCAATCGCGGCAAGGATCAGAGGTGTTGCGCTGCCAGACGCCTCGGCCAACGCCGCATCCGCCGCTTCTGCCGCAGCGGCATAATTGCGCACGGCAAAATGGGCGAACCCCAGTGCGGCCAGAAGTGATCCGCGCGCAGGGTCACGCGGGCTGCGCCGCAGGGCGGCCTCGGCAAGGACCACGCCCCTGTCGGCATCGCCATGAAACCCCTCGTAAAGCCCCAGCCAGGCCAGGGTCACGGCGCAATTGGGGTTCATCTCATGCGCCTGGCGCAGTTCGGGCAGGCCGGCATCGGCATTCTGCTGCATGAAATGCAACAAGGCGCGGATGCGTCGTGCGTGATGATCCGTCGGGTCCGCCGCGATCGCCCGGGTTGCGGCATTGATCCCTTCGGCAAGGGTTTCAGGCACCGACGCTGTCGTCGCATGATAGACGTGCCACCAGGCCACCCACGCCAGAACCCGCCAGGCCAGACCTGACGCCGGGTCCAGCGCAAGCGCCTGCCGTGCGAGGTCATCGGCCTTGTCGCGGGCGCTGCGGTCATAGGCCATGTCGCCCGCCGAAATGGCCGACCAGCCGCTTAGCGCCAATCCCCGCGCCGTCAGGTTTTCCGGCGGGGTGATGCGGATGCGCTCGGCTTCGGCCCGGTCGATCTGCGGGGCAAGGCAGGTCACGACCGCCCGCGCGACCCGCGCCTGCGTGTCGAAATGCGCGGTCAGTTCGCGGTCGAACCTTTCAGCCCAGACATGGCCGCCGGTCGTGGCGTCGATCAACTGCGCCGTCACCCGGACGCGGTCTGTCGTGGCACGGACGCTGCCCTCGACGGCATAGCGAACGCCCAGTTCCCGCGAAATGGCGCGCAGATCGCGCGGCCCATGCCGATAGACGAAAGCCGAGTTGCGGGCGACCACAAAGAGATCGCGAAAGCGCGACAACTCGGTCGTGATGTCTTCCACAAATCCATCAGCGAACCAGGCCAGATCGGGATCGCCCCCAAGATCGGTGAATGGCAAGACGACCACCGATGGCCGGTCCGGCAGGTCCAGCGCCCCCGCTTGCCCGACCTCCAGACCAAAGCGAAGACCCCGGCCCGGCACCGTCAGGATCGCATCACCCCCCAGGACTTTGCGCAGATTGGCCACCTGCACATTCAGGTTGTTCTCACCCACCACCGCTCCGGGCCAGACGGCGGCCATGATCTCGTCCCGGCCGACCACCCGGTCACGATGGGTGATCAGTATGTCCAACAGATCAAAGGCCCGCGCCCCGATCGGAACGATCTCCATTGCACGGCTAAGCTGCCGGGTCCGGCGTTGCAGAACAAAATCTGAGAAGCGAATGCTGTCCATTGGCCTTGAATACTGGTGCCGCTGGCCAGAAGCATATCAAGCATCCCGAAGAATGCTCTTGGAAATATCTGCCGGTGTGAAAGTGACCCTCGGATGGTTGGCCGCCGAACCGATAATCTGGTGGCCGTTTGTTCGACGCCTTTTTTCCCGAGTGGTATCCACGATCCGGCAAGCGCCCGAAGTCGGGCAGAACAAGTGTGGAAAAAGCGGCATTCTGGCCTGGTGGCCCCGCGTTCTCGGCCCATCGGACGGACGGGCTGCGCCTTCCGAAACTGGGCTCCGGCCCGAAATCTGCTGGGCAAAACGATTGCCGGATGTTTCGACGCCTGACCGGATCTGAGGGCTGCATGGGTTGGGTCAGTACACTGGGTTTCTGACGCTCTCAGATCCTGACCAGCTTCAGTTGCAGGCTGACCAGGGATCTTTCGGCCAGACCTCGCGGCAATCGGTCAAGGATCACGTTGGAATGGATCGGCAATCAGTCCGTCACGCTACTTGCACGCGCTGACAAAGCGCTCGCAACGCCACGCAATTCGGCAAGGCCGCGGAGACGGCCGATCAATGGATAGCCGGGATGGGTGCCGCGACCGATATCCGTCAGCAGTTCATGCCCATGGTCGGGGCGAAAGGGGAAAGACGCGTCGGCGCGACCCTCGGCCAGGCGGCGGCGTTCTTCGGCAAGCAGCGCATCGATCAGCGTGACCATGTCAGTGTCACCCTCCAGATGCGCGGCCTCTTCAAAGCTGCCGTCGAAGTCCTTGCGGACATTGCGCAAGTGGGCAAAGTGGATTCGGTCGGCAAAACGGCGGGCGATTGCGGGGACGTCGTTCGCAGGGTTCGCGCCGAGCGAACCGGCGCAGAGCGTCAGGCCATTGGCCCGCGCGGATACCGCGTTCAAGGCAAAGGCAATCCCGTCCGCGTCCGAAACGATGCGCGGCAGGCCCAGAAGGTCGCGCGGTGGGTCGTCGGGGTGGACGCAGAGCCGCATGCCAAGGTCTTCAGCGGCTGGGATGATCTCCTCCAGAAAGCGGCGGTAATTGGCGCGCAGGTCGTCGCGGCGGATGCCATCGTAGCCTTGCAGCGCCGTTTTCAGTCCCGCGATGTCATAGCGGTCATAGGCCCCGGGCAGGCCGGACATGATTGAATGGAGAAGCGTCTCACGATCGGCCTCGGAAGACTGCTGGAACCAGACGGCGGCGTCCTTGCGAACCGCTTCGGGGTAGTCGGCTTCGGCAGCCTGACGTCCAAGCATATGCAGTTCGAAGGCCGCCATCTTCGGCGCAGAAAAGCGCAGGCAGGTGCCGCCACGGGCGACAGGTGCGGCAAGGTCGGTGCGGGTCCAGTCGATCAGCGGCATGAAGTTGTAGCAGATCGTGCGGATACCGTTGGCAGCCAGATTGGCCATGCTTTGCCGGTAGTTGGCGAAAAGCTGGGACAAGTCCCCTTCCCCGCGCTTGATGCGTTCGTGGATCGGCAGGCTTTCGACCACGACCCATTGGAAGCCTGCCGCCTGAATCTCGGCCTTGCGGGCAGCGATCAGGTCGCAGGGCCAGACCTCGCCATAAGGGATTTCGTGCAGGGCGGTGACGATACCCGTAGCCCCGGTCTGGGCAATTTCGGCCAGGGTGATCTTGTCGAACGGGCCATACCAACGCCAGCTTTCGATCATGTCATGCTCTCCAAGGTGCGGCGGGCGCCATTTTTCAACAAGGATTTGTAGGTGGTGGTGACATGAGCCAAGAGGGCTGCGGCCAAGGCTTCCGGGAAGATCTCGCGGAAGGACAACAGTGCCGCGACCTTGCCCTCTGGCGTGCTCTTGCTGTCCAGCAAGGCACGAAGGCGGGCAGCGAGCGGGTCACGCACGTCGATGGGTTGGCCCAACTCATCGGTGCCGCCGACATACCGCACCCAGGCGGCAACAGAAAGGATCAGGCCGGGGCTTTCCCTCCCCGCTTTCAGATTGTCGGCCAGCGTCCCAAGAATGCGCTGCGGCAGCTTCTGGCTGCCATCCATTGCGATCTGCCAGGTGCGGTGGCGGATACCGGGGTTGCTGTAGCGGTCGAACAGTCGGTCGGCATAGATGTTCAGATCAGCGTCAGGCGGCGGGGTCAGCGCTGGGATGATCTCATCAGCCCAAAGCGCGCGGATGAAGGTGGCGAAGACCGGGTCGGCCATGCAATCTGCGATGGTTTCATGCCCGGCAAGGTAGCCCAGATAGGCCAGCGCGGAATGAGTGCCGTTCAGCATCCGTAGCTTCATATGCTCAAAAGGGGTGACGTCCTCGACCAGTTCCGCACCAACAGCTGCAAGGTCGGGGCGCTGGTTGTCGACGAAATCATCCTCGATCACCCATTGCCGGAAGGGTTCGTGCTGGACCGGCGCGGCGTCGGTCATGCCAGTAAGGCGCTGGACTGTGGCGATGGTGTCGGGCGTGGTGGCCGGGACGATCCGGTCAACCATGGTTGAGGGGAAACAGGCTTCGGCCGCGATCCATTCCGCCAAGGCCGGGTCGATCCGCCCGGCAAGGTCCAGCACAAGGCCGCGGACAAGCCGGCCGTTGGCCGGAAGATTGTCGCAGGTAAGGACGGTGAAGGGGCGGTGACCTGCGGCGCGGCGGATGGCCAGGGCACGGACAAGAAAGCCGATGGTCGAGCGGGGCAGCGGGACTTCCAGATCATGGATGATATCGGGGTGATCCGCGTTCAGCAGGCCGGTTGCGGGTTCGTAGCAATAGCCCTTTTCGGTGACGGTAAGAGTGACGATCCTGACCGCGGGGTCGGACATGGCGGCAAGCACCGCCTGCGGGTCTTCCGGGGCCACGAGGACGCCGGTGACGCTGGTCACGGTTTGCACGGTCTGGCCGTTCGGGCCAAGCTCCAGGGCGGTGTAAAGGCCGTCTTGCGGTTGCAACGCGTTGCGGACATCGGGGCGTTGCAGTGACACCCCGAGGATGCCCCAGTCGCCGGTCCCGTCGGCCTCCTGGATATAGACCGCGCCATGCGCACGGAAAAAGGCGCCAAGGCCAAGGTGGACAATGCCGGTTTTCGGGGCGGGGGTGGTGCGGCGGAGGATCATGCCGTGGCCTCCGGGCTGGGCCAATATCTTTGGAAGCAACCTGCAGAAATCTCCGAAAACTTCTGGGCCGTACGGATTTCAGCGGGCAAGCCAGCCTCCATCGACGTTGAGGACCGCGCCGTGGATATAGGTGGCGGCCGGAGAGCAGAGGAAGACGGCGGTGCCGGCGATGTCCTCGGGGCGGCCCCAGCGACCGGCGGGGATGCGGCCTAGGATCGCCTCGTTCCGGCCGTGGTCGGCGCGCAGGGTCTCGGTGTTGTTCGTCTCGATATAGCCGGGCGCGATGGCATTGACGTTGATGCCCTTCGCGGCCCATTCGTTGGCCAAGAGCTTGGTCAGCCCCGCAACGCCATGCTTGGCGGCGGTGTAGGAGGGTACCCGGATGCCGCCCTGAAACGACAGAAGCGAGGCGATGTTGACGATGGCGCCCCCTGCCCCGCGCTTGACCAGCGCCCTGGCAAAGGCTTGCGCGGTGAAGAAGACGGCCTTGAGGTTCACGTCCATCACCGCGTCCCAGTCTTCCTCGGTAAAGTCCAGGCTATCGGCGCGGCGAATGGTGCCGGCGTTGTTGATCAGGATGTCGAAGTCGCCTGCCGTGAAGGTTTCGCCCGCCGCCATCGGGTCTGCGAAGTCGAGGGTTATGGCGCGGGCATCGGGGATCAGCGCCAGCGTCTCGGCACAGTCGCGCCGGGCCGCGACGGTGACCCTTGCGCCCGCTTGCGTCAATCCCACGGCTATTGCCTGTCCGATGCCGGTATTGGCGCCGGTCACCAGCGCATGGCGACCTTGCAGGGAAAACGGGTTCACCGCAGATCCCCCATGCCAACCATCTCGACGTCCTTGTAGTCCACGTTGTCGCCCGCCATTGCCCAGACAAAGGTATAGCTGCCGGTACCAGCGCCGCAGTGGATCGACCAGGGCGGCGACAGCACCGCCTCTTCGTTGGCTACGACGAGGTGGCGGGTTTCCTCAGGCCGTCCCATCATGTGAAACACCCGGGCGTCGGGGGCGAGGTCAAAGTAGAAATAGGCCTCCATCCGGCGATCGTGCAGGTGGGCGGGCATGGTGTTCCAGACCGAACCGCCATGGAATTTCGTATACCCCAGAACCAGTTGGCAGCTTTCCATCACCTCGGGGTGGATGAACTGGTAGATCGTGCGGTGGTTCGCCGTCTCGGGCGCGCCAGTGGTGAAGGACTTCGCCTCGCCAAGACGGATCAGCCGGGCGGGAAGGCTGGCATGGGCGGGGGCGGAGGTGAGGTAGAACCGCCCCTGTCCTGCGAAGCTGACAGGGCCAAGGCCACGGCCAAGATACAGGACATCGCCTTTCTCCATTGCATAAGTCTGCCCTGCGGCGGTGACAGAGCCAGCCGCGCCGACGTTGACCACGCCCAACTCGCGGCGATCAAGCACGCTTGCGGTGCCACATTCCTTGACCTGATCAAGGGTCAGCGACCCACCCGCAGGGACGGCGCCGCCGGTGATCATCCGGTCATAGTGGCTGTAGATCAGGCGGATTTCGCCGGGAGCGAACAGCCCCTCACCCAGGAAGGCGCCGCGCAGGGCGGTGGTATCCATGCCCTTGGCCTCGGTCGGGGAAATGGCGGGACGGGTTTCAACAGTCAGCATGGAAGGGCCTTTCAAAGGAAATCGTCGCGGCGGGGGGTGAAACTGTCGATCAGCAAGCCCGCCTCGAGGCAGCGGCAGCCATGAACGGTGCCGCCGGGAACTATCAGGCTGTCGCCCGGTCCGACCTCGCGGTCGTGTCCCTCGACAGTGAACAGGAAGCGGCCCGACTGGACATAGGTCGCCTGAACGTGGGGGTGATTGTGCAAAGCCCCCTCGCCGCCCGCGTCGAAGCGGAAGGCGACGACCATGAGGTCGGGGTGGTCGGACAAGACCTCACGGGTGACGCCGGGGCCGGTGGTGACGACAGGATAGGGCATGGGATTACCGGAACAGCGAGGGCAGCCAGAGCGACAGCCCGGGGATATAGGTGACAAGCATCAGCGTGCCGAAAGCGGCACCGTAGAACGGCCAGATCGACTTCAGCACCTGGCCGACCCCGATCTTGCCGACCGCACAGCCGACGAAAAGGACCGCGCCGACGGGTGGGGTGCAAAGCCCGATGCCAAGGTTCAAGACCATGATCACGCCGAAATGCACCGGATCGACGCCGAAGGCGGTCGCGACGGGCAGGAAGATCGGCGTGGTGATCACGATCAGGGGCGACATGTCCATGAAGGTGCCAAGGAAGATCAGCAGAAGGTTGATCAGTAGCAGGATCACGATCGGGTTGTCCGAGACCCCCTTCATCACCTCGATCATGGTCGTCGGAACCTTGAGGATCGCCAGAAGCCAACCGAAGGCGGCGGCACAGCCAATGACCATCAGGACCATCGCGGTGGTGCGGACGGCAGCGAAGGTGGCGGCGGTGAAGTTCGACCAGTTCATCGTGCGGTAGGCCAGCACGGTGACCAAAAGCGCATAGACGGCCGCGATGCAGGAGGATTCCGAGGCGGTGAAGACGCCGGACCGGACGCCAACGAAGATGATGGCGATCAGCAGGATGCCGGGGATCGCATTCAGGAACAGGCCGCCAACTGCCATCCAGCCGGGAAAGCGGTCGGTCGGGTAGCCGCGTTTGGTGGCCACCAGCCAGGCAGCGATCATCAGCGACAGGGCCAGCACAAGGCCGGGCAGGATGCCTGCGGTGAAAAGATCGGCGATGGAGATGCGGCCACCCCCGGCGATGGAATAGATGATCAGGTTGTGGCTGGGCGGGATCATCAGCGCGATGATCGACGAAACGACAGTGACATTCACTGCATAGTCAACGCCGTAGCCGCGTTCCTTCATCTGCGGGATCATCAGCCCCCCGATGGCCGAGGCGTCGGCAGCGGCCGAACCTGAGATGCCACCGAACAGGACCGAGGCCGAGATATTCACCTGACCCAGCCCCCCGCGCATGTGGCCGACAAGGCCCCCGGCAAGCGCGACAAGACGGCGGGCGATGTCGCCCCTGACCATCAACTCACCGGCGAAGATGAAGAACGGGATCGCCATGAGGGCAAAGACAGAGACGCCGGAGTTCAGCCGCTGGAAGACGACGACCGGCGGCAAGCCCATGTAGACCACGGTCGCAAAAGACGAGATGCCAAGGCAGAAGGCGACCGGCGTGCCGATCAGAAGCAGGGTGGCGAAGGTGCCGAACAGGATCCAAAGCTCCATGGGTCAGGCCTCCGCCGGGGTGTCGCCGAAGCGTTGGGTTGGCAGGCCCGCCGCCCGCCGCGCCAGGCGTTCAAGCGAAAAGAGGATGATAAGCACCCCACCGCCGACGATGGGTGCAAAATCGATTGCGCCGGTGATCCCCAGCGAAGGCAGCTTTATATTCCAGGCCGACCCGGCCAACTGCCCGCCGAACCAGACCATCCCGATCCCGAAGCCGGTCACAGCGATGTCGGAAACCGAGAACAGCCACAGCCGCGCGCGCAAGGGCAGAAGGATGATCAGGATGTCGAACGAAAGGTGGTAGCCTTCGCGGATGCCGACGGCAGCGCCAAGGAAGATGAACCAGCCCATTAGGATAACGGCGAAGGGCTCGCTCCAGATCAGCGAGGAATTGAGGCCGTAGCGGAAGACCACCTGTGCCGCAATCACGGCGGTCATCAGGACCAGCGCGGCCCCGGCGACCCAGAGCGCAGCCGTCGCCACATGGCCCAGCACGCGGGCCACCCGTTCCATCACGTCCTGCACGATATCCCCCTTTGGTGCGGGCGGCCTGACACGGCCGCCCGATTTGGCCTCAGATCATTCGGTCGCCTGGATGCGGGTCACGAGATCCTGAAGTTTCGGTGTGTTTGCGTGCTTTTCGTAGACCGGCACCATCGCCTCGATGAACGGGGTCTTGTCGATGTTGTCGATGATCTGCACGCCTGCCGCGCGTATCTTTTCTTCCGACACCTTCTCACGCGCGGCCCAAAGCTCACGGTTGATGGCGACAGAGTCCTTGGCGGCCTGACGGATCAGGGCCTGGTCTTCCGGCGTCAGCTTGTCCCAGCTGACCTTTGACATCACCAGCGCCTCTGGCACGATCAGGTGCTCGTTCAGCGTGTAATAGCCCGCAACCTCATAGTGGCCCGAGCTTTCGAAGGACGGCCAGTTGTTTTCCGCCCCGTCGATGACGCCGGTTTGCAGTGCTGAATAGACCTCACCGTAAGGCATCGGAGTGGCGTTGGCGCCAAGCGCGCTCATCATGTCGACGAAGACGTCGGACTGCATGACGCGCACTTTCATGCCCGCAAGGTCATCGATGGAATCGATGGGTTTCTGGCTGTTGTAAAAGCTGCGCGAGCCGCCGTCGAAATAGGCCAGACCGATAAAGCCATGCGGCTCGAAGGCGGCAAGGATTTCCTCGCCGATCGGGCCGTCCATCACGCGGTGCATGTGGTCGGTGCCACGGAAGATGAAGGGCAGCGAGACAACCTTGGTTTCCTCGATGATGTTGTTGAAAGGCCCCATCGAGACCCGGTTCATGTCGATGACGCCGAACTTGGTCTGTTCGATCGTGTCCTTTTCCTCGCCCAGCTGGGCCGAGTGGAACACCTCGATGCAGATGCGCCCGCCCGAACGTTCCTTGATCATCTCACCCATGACCTGCACCGCTGCGACAGTGGGATAACCGTCGGGGTGGGTGTCGGACGATTTCAGCGTCAGCTCACATTCGGCGAAGGCAGCGCCGGACAGGGCGGCCGTGGCCATGAGAGCGGCAAGGGTTGTTCTCAGCTTCATTGGTGGTCTCCTCCTGATGTTGGTCACAGTCTGTAGGCGGCCTTGGCAAGGCCATGGGCCAGTTGGGGGGCAAGCTCGAACGCCTCCTCGCGGTCGAGCCTTCCGGTTGTCACAAGATCGGCCAGAAAGGCGCAGTCTACCCGGCGGGCCATATCGTGCCGCGCGGGGATGGAAAGGAACGCGCGGGTATCGTCGTTGAAGCCGACGGTGTTGTAAAAGCCCGCGGTTTCGGTCGCCATCTCACGAAAGCGCCGCATGCCTTCGGGGCTGTCATGGAACCACCAGGGCGGCCCCAGCTTCAACGCCGGATAGACGCCCGCCAAGGGCGCCAGTTCGCGGGAATAGGCGGTTTCGTCCAGCGTGAAGAGTATGATGGCAAGCGACGGCTCCATCCCCACCGCGTTCAGAAGCGGGCGGAGGGCAGCGACATAATCGGTGCGGCCGGGGATGTCGAAGCCCTTGTCGCGGCCGAATTTCTGAAGGATGCCGGCACTGTGGTTGCGACGGCTACCGGGGTGCAATTGCAGGACAAGGCCATCGTCCAGACTCATCCGCGCCATTTCGGTCAGCATCTGGCCGCGGAAGGCGTCAGCTTCGTCCGGCGTGGCATTGCCGGTCAGGACAAGGGCAAACAAGGCGGCAGCATCCTGCAAAGACAGGTCTTCCGTCCTTGCCGTGGCGTGACCGTGGTCGGTGGCGGTGGCACCCAAGGATTTGAAGAACCCCCGACGCTGGCGATGGGCGCTCAGGTAGCCCGGCCAGCTGTGGGTGTCTTCACCGGTAATATCGCCAAGCCGGGCGATGTTGGCGGCAAAGCCCGGGAAATCGGGATCGACGACGCTATCGGGCCGATAGGTCGGGACCACCCTGCCCCGCCAGCCCGAAGCGCGGATGGCGTGGTGATGCGACAGGTCGTCCAAAGCGGAATCGGTGGTGGCGATGACCTCGATATTGAACCGCTTGAACAAGGCTCGGGGGCGGAAGGCAGGAGTTTGCAGGGCTTCGGCGATGCGGTTGTAGTAATCGTCGGCGTTGGCGGCGGTCAGCCGCTGGTCGAAACCGAAGATCGTCTCGAACGCATGATCCAGCCACATGCGGGACGGGGTACCCCGAAACAGGTGATAGTTCTGCGCGAAGATGCGCCAGATCTTCCGGCCATCGGTTTCGGTCGGGCCGCCATCGGCACGCGGGACGCCCAAAGCCTGAAGCGGGATGCCTTGCGAACAGAGCATGCGGAAGACGTAGTGGTCGGGCGTCACGAAAAGCTGGGCGGGATCAGGAAAGGCGGCATCCGTCGCATACCAGGCCGGGTCGGTGTGGCCGTGCGGGCTGATGATCGGCAGGGAGCCGACCGTGCCATAGAGCGCGCGCGCAAGGTCACGCGACACAGGATCGGCCGGAAACAGACGGTCAGGATGAAGCAGGCCCACTCTCACCCTCCCCCGGTGCAGACGCTTTGATTGATGGTCACATTGGGGATTCTTTTTATGCTAGTCAACTAATATTCCAGTTGCTGCTCGCACGGGCCACGACTAGGCTGGTGCATGAATGCAAGGAGGTTCGCAAATGCTGAACAGCAAGGCGCTGAGCGTGTTGGAGCCGATCCAACGGTCGTCGGTCGCAGATTCAGTCTTTGAAGAATTGCACCGCCAGATCCTGCGCCTGGAACTTCCACCCGGCACCAGGCTTTCAGAGTTCGACGTCGCCCGCGCACTTGGCGTGTCGCGTCAGCCGGTGCGCGATGCGTTCTACCGGCTGTCGAAGCTGGGCTTCCTGACCATCCGTCCACAACGCGCCACCGTCGTTTCGGCCATTTCAGAACGCGCGGTGATGCAAGCGCGCTTCATCCGCCTGTCGATCGAGGCTGAGACGGCGCGCGTTGCCTGCAAAACACTGACCGAAGAAGATTTTTCGGCGATCGAGGCGATCATTGACCAGCAAGCCGCTGCCGTTGCCGCGCATGACCCGGCGAAATTTCACGATCTGGACGACCAGTTTCACAGGGAAATCTGCGAACGCTCTGGCACTGGCTTTGCCTGGGAAACGGCGCGCGAGATGAAGTCCCACATGGACCGGGTGCGGTTCCTGTCGCTGTCGTTTGCACTGGAACACGCCTTCGCGGAGCACAAGGATATCCTGGCGGCTCTTCGGTCACGCGATGAGGAGCGCGCTGCGGAAATGGTGCGGATCCACCTGTCCCGCATCCTGCACCAGATTGTCCGAATCCGCGGCGAAAACGCCGCCTATTTCTCGGATGATGGCTGAAATGCGCGTTATCGCAATTGGGGAATGCATGGTGGAGCTTGCGCCCGTCGGCGACGGTCTGTTCACGATGGGCTATGCCGGCGATACATTCAACGCTGCCTGGTATCTGCGCCGCCTTCTGCCAGTCACCGCAAGTGTTTCCTACCTTTCGGCCGTGGGGACAGACGCCGTTTCAGACCGCATGCTTGATTTCATGGCAGCAGAAGGCATCATCACCGACCACGTCCAGCGGGTGCCGGAACGAAGTGTAGGCCTTTATCTGATCCAGTTGAACAATGGTGAACGGAGCTTTGCCTATTGGCGTTCCAGTTCTGCCGCACGCCTGCTGGCCGAGGACGCAACACGGCTGGACAGGGTGCTTGACGGGGCCGATCTGATCTATCTGTCGGGGATCACCCTGGCGATCCTCGACGCAGACGCCCGATCCAGATTGATGGCGTCGCTGGCACATGCAAGGGCCGCTGGCAGCCGGGTAGCATTTGATCCCAATATCCGGCCTTCGCTATGGCCGGACACGGCAACAATGCTGCAATCGATCACTGATCTGGCAGCTGGTGCAGACATCGTTCTGCCATCTTACGACGACGAAGCCCGCCATTTCGGCGACCCCGACCCTGCCGCCACGGCGCAACGATACGCAAGTCACGGGGAAGCACTGGTGGTCGTCAAAGATGGCCCACGACCTATTGTAACATGGCAGGCTGGCAAATCCGAACACCATCCGGTCCCAGTCCCGGCAGCGCCGGTGCTGGATACGACAGCCGCCGGAGACAGCTTCAACGCAGGTTTCCTTGCCAGCTACCTCGCCGGGGCGAAACTCTCCAAGGCCGTATCCGCTGGTACGTCCCTTGCCGCACGGGTGATTGCAGGGCCGGGAGCCTTGGTCAGATCTGCTGTAGAATTTGCGACATGACCGAGGCTTTCAATCGGATCGGGTCAGACCCGGCTTGACCAGGCCTGACGCCTTGGACCAGCAGACACGATGACAGAACATCTAGGAAGGCCTTCCGGAGTGGGAATCATGTCAGCAATCAGAGCTGAACAAGCAGCTTTGTCAGGATCAGCGAACGAAGTTGCGCCCGCCTCAGGCAGCATGATACCCTTCGGTCGCGCCCCGGATGCAGCCGTTGCTCCGGCGCTTTGCGCGCTTTTCCAATAGCAAGATCCAAGACCCCCGCGGGTTCGTCCTCGGGAGGGATTCCGACGCGGGTCATGATCGCGCCAATGAGGAGCGTTGCAGCGCGACCCGCATCAAACAACCCTCACGAGAACTGCCGTTCGATGAAGTTCTAGCTAGCCACCATCCCTGAGGATGCCAAGTCCTCCCGCCGACCAGGGAAGCCCCCCAAACCCGCGCTTCCCTGTTCTTCCCAATTCTTTCCCTGTTCTGTAGAATTTTCTTCCCTGATCCGCTGATTTGAATTCCCTGTTCCTGAGGAGCAAGGAATTCGGCCGTAACCCACGGAAAACGCGCGAGGATTCCAGCCGGAGAATCCCGAAAATGTCCCCAGAGAATCGAAATTCCCTGATAATTCCCTGTTCTTTGCGCACGAGCAAACCGAACGGGATCCGCAGCCCGCGGAGACGCGAGGCGGATTTGCAGGCAATGGAGGGTGCCGTCAGACGGATGCGAACTCGTCTCAGTTTCCCAGCAATGACAATTTGTTAGGCTGCAAGAAGACTGCGCCACGCTGCGAGGGCGGCGGCACGGTTCAGCTTGAAGACGGTTCGTGACGAGAGGCTGCGCTCCTGGTTGAAATGATTGTGGACCGAGGCGTGGACGGATGCGAACTTCGGTAGTGTTCGCATCCGCCGGAAGCGTAGCATCACCCGCTCGCGCCTTCGGAACGGCTGGTGCGAATTCTCGGAGCGATTGTTTGCCCAGCGGCCGGTTTCCTGCAATTCCGGAATTCCGAGGTCTTTGAGGGCAGCCCCATAAGAACGAAGGCGATCAGTCACGATTTCGTCGGCACAGCCGTGCCGCTTAAGCGTTTTCTTCACGAATCTCAATGCCGCTCTCTTGTCGCGTGTCTTCGTCACGAAGCTTTCGAGCCCTTCGCCTTCGTGATCGACGGCCCGCCAAAGATAGCGCCGCTCGCCGTTGATCTCACAAAAACTTCGTCAAAGTGCCACCGCCAGCGGCTCGACCGCATCCCCGAAACCCGACGTTTGCGGATCTCGGATGCAAACAGCGGGCCAAATCTGTGCCACCAGAACCGGACCGTCTCGTAGCTGATGTCGATCCCTCGCTCGTGAAGAATATCCTCGACGTTCCGCTGCGAAAGCGGAAACCGGACATACATCATCACGGCAAGGCGGATGATCTTGGGGCTGGTGCGAAAGTACCGTAAGGGGCTGCGTGTGGTCATCCCCAAATGCCAGGCAACCGACCCCGCCGGCTCAAGTCTCCATCCCTCTGACATTGCCCACGGGCTTGTCGCCCAACGTCAGATGCGGCGACAGCAAGGCCCAGCAGGTGGCCCGGGCGGCCGTTTCGGGCAAAAGGTCGGGGTCGACACAGCGCTGCACGCCAAGACCGTCTACCAGACAGATGAAGGCCGAGGCAACCGTGTCCATGTCGATCCCAGACCCGGGCGGGGCCGCCTCACGCAGTGCGGCGGCGATACTTTCGCGGTATTGGCTATAGCGCGCCCGGTGTTCCGCACGCAGGACCGGGTTGTTGGCAATCTCTCCCCAGAGGGTGAGCCAGATGTTCAGAACCTCACGGCTGAACAGCGCGGGCGAGACCAGCGCCTCGACCAGAGATTCCAGACGGGAAAGGCCCTGGCGCGGTGCAGAGATGGCAGCGATCCATTCGTCATACATCCGGCTGTAGACGGCGACCAGAAGCCCGTCCATCGACCCGAAGTGATGCGTGATCAGCCCGCGCGACACGCCCGCCTCGGCCACGATCTTGTCGACCGTGAATTCCCGGATACCGCCGCGCGCCATGCAGGCGCGGGCGGCATCTTCCAGAAGAGCGCGCCTTTTTCCGGCAGACAGCCGGGACTTTTTGGGTGGCGCAACGGTCACGTCAGTCGGTCCTTTGGCTTCGGTCAGGCCCTGCGGAAGGCGACCGGATCGGGGTGGCCATCTGCAAGGATCACTGGCACCAGATCGGCGTCATGAATTGCAAGATAGGGTTCAAAGCAGATGAAGACGAATCCGCCGGAGGCTTCCATCAGGTCTTCCATCCGATTGAACATGTCGCGGCGTTTGTCGAGGTCTTGTTCCGTCATCGAGGCTTGGTAAAGGCTTTCATATTCCGCGCTGTCGAAGAAGGACCAGTTGTAGATGCCGATCTGGTCGGGGCGGAACCAGACCAGGTTTTCCGTCGGATCGATGCCACCGGCAAAGTTCATCAGCACCAGCTCGATCGACTTGTACCCCTCGCCCGCCGTCATGTCGCCCAGTGACCAATAGGCGGCATCGTCGACCGGCTGGATGTTGATCGTGATCCCCGCCTCGGCCAGATTGGCCTGAATGATCTGGGCGATGGTCTGGCTGGTGCCATCGGTCAGCGCGTAAAGGTTCAACTCCAACCCCTCGGCCCCCGCCTCGGCCAGAAGTGCCTTCGCCTTCTCCACATCCCGCGTCGCGATCAGGTTCGTCGGCCGGGCAAAGCCAGAGGTCGGCGGAACTACCCCGGTAGAGCGCCCCACCAACCCGTCATAGGCGCCGTCCAGCACCGCCTGCCCGTCATAGGCATACTGGATCGCCTGCCGCACCCGGGGGTCTTTCAGCGGTTCGGCGTTCATGTTGATCGTCAGCCACGCATAGCGCGTGCCCGGCGCCTCGATCAGCGCCGCGCCTTCGGGCATCGCGCCTTGCAACTGTGCGGCAGCCCCGACCGCCACGCGCGTAAAGTCATAAGCATCGGCCTCATAGGCCAGCTGGGCGGCCTGATCGTCGGTGACGATGTAGAACTCCACGCGCTCGAAGGCCGGTTTCTCGCCGGTCCAGTCGGGGTTCGCCTTCAGAGTGACCTTCTGGTTCTGCTCCCATGTGTCAAAGAGGTAAGGACCACATTGCGCCGGGATTTCTGTGGTGTAGCTGCCGCCTGCCGCCTCGACCGCCTTCTGGCTGACGATATGGCCGCCGTAATAGGGCAGCGCAATCACGATGAAGGGGGCGAAGGGTTCAGTCAGGTGGATGATACCGCTGCGGTCGTCGATCACCTCGACTTCTTTCAGCTTTTCAAATTGATAGGCCCAGGCGCTGTCGGACCCCGCGATGCGTTCGAACGAGAATTTCACGTCAGCCGCCGTGACCGGGCCATAGTCTCCGGTCCAGCTCAGTCCCTCGCGGAGGGTGAAGGCTAGCCGCGTGTCGTCAAGCCATTCGATCTTTTCGGCGGCCCAGGGGCGCCACTGGTTGCCGTCGCGCATGTCGCCGAGACGCACCAGCGTGACGTTGGTGCAGCGCGGGATGATGTCATCCAACTCGCCAATGATGCCGAACGGGTCCAGCACCTGAAAATCTGCACCGACCCGCAGCCGCAGGGTGGTGCCCTCGGCGGCCCAGGCAAAACGTGGTATGGCGGCTGCGGCGGCAAGGCCCGCGCCCGCAGCCTTGAGGAATCCGCGACGGTCAGTGCTCCAGTGCATGGTGGTCTCCCTGTTCCTGATTTTGATCGGCGAAGTGGCAGCGGGCAAGACGCCCGGTGGTGGTTGGGTGCAGATCGGGCGCGTTCTGCCGGCAGATGTCCTGCACAAGCCCGCAGCGGGTGTGAAATTCGCAGCCCGAGGGCCGCCGCAGCACCGAAGGCACCTCGCCCTTGATCGCAAGGTCAGCGCGGCGGCGGCGCGGGTCCGGCTTCGGTTCGGCGGCGATCAGGCTGGCGGTGTAGGGATGCGCCGGGGCGGCAAAGACCTCGGCCGTCGGCCCCTCCTCGACAACGCGGCCAAGATACAGCACGGCGACGCGGTCGGCGACATGGCGCACCAGCGCCAGGTTGTGAGTGATGATCAGATAGGCCAGCCCCATGTCGCGGCGCAGGTCCGCCATCAGGTTCAGAACCTCGGCCTGAACCGACACATCAAGCCCCGCCGTCGGTTCATCGGCAATGACGAGGCGTGGCCGCAGCGCCAGCGCGCGCGCCACGCCAACCCGCCGCGCCTGCCCGCCCGAAAGCTCGTGCGGATAGCGCCGGGCGATGGCGGCAGGCAAGCCGACGGTCGCCAGAAGGTCGCGCGCCATGCGGTCGGGGTCGGGCAGCGGCTGGCGGTGAATTCGGAAGGGTTCGGTCACCAGATAACCCACCGTCAACCGGGGCGAGAGCGAGGCCGTCGCATCCTGAAACATCATCGTCGCATCACGCCGCAAGCGGGCAAGGCCCGCCTTGCCGGCCACGGGCTGCCCGTCAAGGCGGATCTCGCCACCGCTCATCCCTTGCAGCCCCATCACCGCCCGCGCCAGCGTGGTCTTGCCCGACCCACTTTCCCCGACCAGCGCCACGCTTTCCCCCCGCGCCACCGTCAGGTTCACGTCTTGCAGGATCGTCAGCCGCGCTCTTGACAGAAAACCGCCCAGCGGTAGATCGACCGACAGGTTCTGCAAATCCAGCACCGGGGTCATGGCTGCACCCGGTGGCACAGCACGGACCGACCCTCGGCCAACAGGACTCGCGGTGGCGGATTGTGACAGGCGGGCAGCGCCATGGTGCAGCGCGTCAGGAAAGCACAGCCGGGCGGCAAGGCGGTCAGGTCGGGTATACGGCCCGCGATGGTGGGCAGGCGCCCGGAAGAGGGATCGACCACCGCCGGGTCGCAGGCCAGAAGTGCGCGGGTATAGGGATGCAGGGCTGCGTGGAAGATCGCGTCGACCGTACCTTCCTCGACCACCTCGCCCGCGTACATCACCGCCACCCTGTCACACAGCTCGGCGATCACACCCAGATGGTGGGTCACGATCACGATGGCGCCGTCAAAGCTGGTCCGCAGGTCGCGCAGAAGGTGGATGATCTGCGCCTCCATCGTCACGTCCAGCGCGGTGGTCGGCTCATCCGCGATCAGCACATCGGGTTGCATCAACAGGGCGGCCGCGATGGCCACGCGTTGGCGCATGCCGCCGGACAGCTCATGCGGATAGCGGTCAAGAAACCGCGCGGGATTGGGGATACCGACACGGGCCAGCATCGCAACAAGACGGTCAGGCGTGGCGCGGGCGGGGTCATGCGCGCCAGCGAAATCGGCCAGCTGCCGGCCAATGGTCAAGACCGGGTTGAACGCGGTCATCGGGTCTTGAAACACCATGGCCACCGACTGCCCGCGCAAGGCACGCTGCGCTGCGGGGGGCAGTTTCAGCATGTCGGTGCCGTTGATCCGCACCCCGCCCTGCCGGATCTCTGCCCCCACGGGCAAGAGGTTGATCATCGCGGCGGCAAGCGTGGACTTGCCGCAACCGCTTTCACCCATGATCCCCAGAACCTCGCCCCGCTGGACGGACAGCGACACATCGCGCACCGCCTGCAAGATGCCCCCCGCTACGCGGTAGACGACCGACAGGTTTTCCACGGACAGGGGCGCGCTCATGTCCACCTCCGCCCGGCGCCGCGCGGGTCAAGAACGTCGCGCAAGCCTTCGCCCAGAAAGGTGAAGCCCAGCGTCGCCAGCACCAGCGGGATACCGGCAATGACAACGATATGCGGGGCCTGCCGCAGCGAATTGTAGCCCTCGGCCAGGATGTTGCCCCAGGACGGCGACGGCGGCTTTACCCCGAGGTTGAGATAGCTCAGCCCCGCTTCCAGCATGATGACCACCGGAATATCCATGCAGATCAGGATCACCATCGGCCCCACGACATTCGGCAGAAGGTGCCGGAAGATGATCCGCACAGGGCCGGCGCCCATGGCCCGCTCGGCCAGGATATAGTCGGCCCCGGACAGTGACAGGGTCTGGGTCCGGATCAGCCGGGCATAGGACGGAAACGACACCAGCACGATCACCAGGATCAGGGTCGTGGTGCCGGGGCCAAGGACGGTGATGACCGCAAGCGCGAAGAAGATCATCGGAAGGGAAGACATGCTGTCAAACACCAACACCAGCGCGGAATCGAGCCAGCGCGGCCCATAGCCGGCAACCAGCCCCAGGACGAGCCCGAGCGCCCCCGCGATCCCGACCGAGGTGATGGAGATGCCAAGCGCCAACCGCGCGCCCCAGATGATGCGCGACAGAAGATCCCGCCCCAGATGATCGGTCCCGGCCCAATGCGCGGCGGATGGGGGCTGGAACTTGGCCTTCACATTCAGCGCTATCGGGTCATAGGGGGCAATCCACGGGGCCAGCAGCGCCATGGCAAGGAAGGCAACCACCAACACCAGCCCGGCCAGCCCCATCGGGTCACGCAACAGCGCTCGGCCAATCCCGCGCCGGGCCGGAAGGGTGATGTCATCAACTGCGGAGGACATCGCGCACCCTTGGATCCAGCCGCGCGATCAACAGATCGGCGGCAGTGACGACAGCAAGGTAGAAAGCTGTCATGAACAGGACCGTCCCCATGACCACGGGGTAGTTCCGCTTTTCCACCGCAGCGGTGATCAGCGTGCCGATACCGGGCCGGGAAAACACGCTTTCGACAAAGACCGCGCTGGACAGGATAGACCCGAACCCCACCGCCAGAATCGAGATGGTCGGCACGATGGCCACCCGCAGCGCGTGGCGAAAGACGATGTCGCGCTCTGACATCCCAAAGGCGCGGGCGGTGCGGATATGCGGCGCCTCCATCACCTCCAGCATCGAGGCGCGGATCAATCGGGCCAGGTATCCGACCCAGCCGACACCCACGGCAAAGGCGGGCAGGATCAGCGCGCGGGCCTGGCTGGCGAAATCGCCCTTCTGCCCCGCCCCGATGGCGGGCAGCCATTTCAGCCAGACCGCAAAGATGATCAGCGCATAGATTGCCACGACAAATGACGGGATCGAGATGACACTGACCGACAACACCCCCAGAAGTCGGTCGGCCAACGTGTCGCGCCAGATTACCGCAGCACAGCCCAAGAGCACGCCCATGATCAGCGCCCAGCCCAGCGCCACTACGCCAAGGATCAGCGTGTTCGGGAACACTTCAAGGATTTGGTCAAGAACCGGGCGCTTTGACCAGACATCGGTGCCAAGATCGCCCTGCAGCACATTGCCGAAAAAATAGAGGATCTGCGTCAGGATCGGCTGATCCAGCCCCATCCGTTCGCGCAGAGCCTCTTTCAACTCCGGCGTCGCGCGCGGCCCCAGCGCCAGCGAGGCCGGATCGCCCGGCACCAGAAAGACCATCGCATACATGGCGGTCATCACCACGATCAGGATCAGAAGCGAAAGCCCGAGCCGCCGGATCGCGTAGGCCAGCATCAGCGCGCCTCCCCTGATGGGTCAAATATGATCACGCGGGATCCTCTCGTTCCAGTCGCGGGCAAAGACCTGCGTTCCGTTCTCGGTGATGCGCAATCGCATCTCGACGATGAAATGCGTGGCGTCGCAGGACAGCGACCCTTCGCTTTCATGGGTGAAAGTGCCGTCCACCCGGTCAATCTGCACGGTATAGCGGGTTTCGCAGCGCGCGCTGAGCGGGTCGCCATCGGTGATCCGGTAGCGGGCAAGGCCGGTGCCGCGATGGGTCTGGCCGATGGCGGGCATTTCGGTGGCATAGGTCCAGCGCGGAAAATCCACCACCATCTCACCGGTCAGAAGATCCCGGTGCACCGTGCGGCGGATCACGGGGGTGGCGGGATCGGCGGTCAGATCGGGAGGCAAGTCATGCTGCGGATCAGAGGCAGCCGCTTCGGGTGGATCGAAGGAGCGCATGCCGGCATCCTCGGGCCGGGGCGGGCGGACAGGCAACTCCAGCGCGCTGTCGCCAAGCTGGACGGTCAGGGTCGCAAGTTCTGGCGATGGCCAAGCGATGGGCCAGTAGACGGTCGAGATCGAGACCGCGATCCGGTGCCCGACGGGGAAACTGTGGGCGATGTCATCCAGATCGACCGCAGCCGTGGCCACCTGCCCCGGCACCAGCGCCTGCGGAGAGCCGTGACCATAGCGGTGACACAGGTTCAGATGCCCGATGGCCACGCGGGTTGACGCGCCCGAGGGGGCCACATCATTGACCCGGACCGACACCAGTGCCTGCGGCTTGTCACTGGCAAAGCGCAAGTGAAGCTGCGGGGCGCCAAGGATTTCCAGCGGCTCCGCCAGCGGTTCGGTCATGAACACCAGCGACCCGCCATCATCCTCGCGCTGGTCGGTGGCCCATTCCGCCTCGTCGCCATAGCGCCCGACCTCTCCCGCCGTCAGGCCTACCCATAGGGGGGAGCAGATACTGACCGTCCCCTGCCCCGTGCCGCCCAGCCGACCGTTCGCGCCCAAGGCCAACCGTTGCGGCTGGATGCGAGGCGAAGGCCATTGATCCTCACCCACCCAGCGCCCCGGCCGTTTGTGATAGCAGGTCTGTGGCGGCACATGGTCCTGCATCCAGGCCCGCAGCATCGGCTCAGCCATGATCCCGGTATCGCGGCCCTTCAGCCAGTGATCGCACCAACGCAGCACCTCCTGAAGCCAGCCGATTGCCGGTTCCACGGTCACGTCATGCGGGAACGAATGCGCCCATGGTCCGATCAGCCCCAGCCGCGGCCCCTGAAGGCCGGCCAGCAACCGCGGGACCGCCTCGGAATAATTGTCCGCCCAGCCCGACACCGCATAGACCGGGATCCTGATCTTCGAGAAATCCTCGCAGACCGACCCCTGCCGCCAGTAGTCATCCCTCGACTGGTGCTCCAGCCAGCGCAGGATCCAGGGCCGGTTCGCCTCGCGTCGCGCTTCCCACATACCGCGCCACGCCTCGCCCACGATCACCGGGTCTGGCGGCAGGTCCTGCATCGCGAACATGGTCGAGGACCAGTCGAAATTATCCTTCGACAGACACCCGCCGACCCAGTGGATGTCGGTCGCATAACGGTCGTCGGTCGACCCCACCGTGATGATCGTCTTCAACGCGGGCGGCTGGCGCGCGGCGATCTGGAGGCCGTTGAACCCACCCCAACTGATCCCGTACATCGCGACCTGCCCGTCGCACCACGCCTGCTTGGACAGCCAGTCAATCGCCGCTACCCCGTCCAGTTGCTCTTGCACCGAATATTCGTCGTGCAGCACGCCCTCGCTATCGCCCGTTCCGCGAATGTCGAGCCGCAGGCAGGCATAGCCATGCCGGGCAAGGTAGCGGTGCATCCTTTCGTCCCGCGCCCGCGTCCCGTCGCGCTTGCGGTAGGGCAGGTATTCGAGGATGAGCGGCACCGGCCCTGCGCCCTCGGGCCGCCAAAGCCGCCCGGCCAGACGGGTGCTGTCGGGCATGGGAACCCAGATGTTTTCTTCCTCGATCAGAGCGAAGGGGAAATCGGCGCGGGTTTCCATGTGCTTGCCCATCAGTTCATCGGTGCCCCGCCCTCGGCCTTGCGGCGGGTGACATAGGCGGTCAGCGCCTCATCCACGGCAGGGTCCAACGCAGGATCCTCATGCGCCGCCAGCACCTCCTTCCAGACGATGTTCGCCCGGGTCCGGGCATCGATACTGCCCTTGGCCAGCCAGTTCGGATGGTTGTCCCAGTTCGACAGCATCGGAGCGTGAAACGCCGTCTCATAGCGCGCCATCGTATGGGCCGTCCCGAAGAAATGCCCGCCCGCGCCCGCCTCCAGGATCGCGTCCAGCGCCAGTGCGCCGGGGTCGGTCGCTATCGGCTCGAAATAGGCGTCCATCATCTGAAGCATCTCGGCATCAAGGATCAGCTTTTCGAAACTCGCCGTCAGCCCGCCGTGCAACCAACCCGCTGCGTGGTTCAAGAGATGCGCGCCGCCGGTCAAGGCACCCCAGAGCGCCATCTGGGATTCGTAGGCCGCCTGGGCATCCACCTCATTCGCCGCCGTCACGTTGGACGACCGGAACGGCACCCCGATGTGCCGCGCCAACTGGCCCGAGGCCTGCGCGGCCTTGGCATATTCCGGCGTCCCGAACGCCGGGGAGCCGGACTTCATATCGACGTTGGAGGTAAAGCCGCCATACATCACCGGCACGCCGGTCCGCACGATCTGGGTCAGCACGATCCCCGCCATCGCCTCGGCATGCTGCAAGACCAGCGCGCCCGCCAGTGTTACCGGCGCCATCGCCCCCGCCAGCGTGAAGGGGGTGATCACATTCACCTGCCCATGTGCGGCCATGGCGATCAGCCCCTCGGCCATCGGCACATCCAGTTGAAGGGGGGAGTTGGTGTTGATGATCCCCAGAAGCGTGGGCCGGTCTCGCAATCCTTCGACCGTCGTACCCAGCATGATCGCTGCCATCTCGATCCCGTCCATTGTGCGGGCAAGGCCAAGGGTCTGGGTCTGCCAGCTTTTGTCCACCAGCCGGATCTGCGCGTGGTAGATGTCCAGATGGCGGGTGTTGGCGGGCAGGTCCAGGGGCTCGAACGGGCCGCCGCCTTCCTGATGGATGACGTTCAGCGACTGGATCAGCCGCATGTAATCGCACATCTCGTCAAAGGTGCCGTCCCGGCGGCCCTTGTCGTTGCACATGACATAGGCCGGACCACCGACCGCGCCATAAGCGCACCAGCCGCCGCCAAGCTTCAGGTTGCGCGCGGGGTTGCGGGCCTCCAGCGTGAAGGTGGCCGGCACCGTCGCCAGCAGCCCGGCAACAAGGGCGGGATCAATTCGGACCGTGTCGCCACGCACCTCAGCCCCTGCTCCGGCGAAAAGCTTGCGCGCGGGTCCATGCAGAACGCGCAAGCCCTGCCGCGCCAGCACATCCAGCGCCGCCGCATGGATAGCGGCAACCTGATCGTCACTGATCACCTTGACCGGCGGCATCAGCCGCTCGACCTGACCCCATGGCCGCTGCGGCACCCCGCCGAGGGCGCGGCTGGCCTGCCGTCTGCGCCCCTCGGCCCGGGTCATTCGGCGGCCTCGGGCAATTGGAAATCCCGCGGGGCAAAGGGCGCATCCCGCCGCGCTGTGACAGTTGCAACCCCGAGTTCCCGCGCAGTCTTGTGGCCCTGATAGACCGCATGAACAATCGCGCCGGGGGCATTCGCGTCACCTGTCAGGTGCAGATGCCCCGGCTTTGCGTCAGCCGCCAGCGCCTCATGCAGAGCGCTTCCCGCTGCACGGTAGCCCACGATGACCAGCGAGCGCACGGCAATCCGCCGCTCTTCGCCGCTGTAGATCTGGGCCAGCCGCAACTCCTCCCCATCAAACCCGGTCACGACCTCAAGCGTGCGCAAGGCGATGCCCTTTGCCGCAAAGGACTGATGAACCAAGGGCTGTTCATTGGTCATGAAGCCCCAGGCGGCAGCGGCCCCTGCGGTGGTGATGTAGGTGACATCAAGCCCCAGCCCGGCAAGCTGCTCGGCAATCGCGGACCCAAGATAATAGCTGTCATAGTCGAAGACCGCGACTGGACCCTCTGGCACCACGCCTGCCGCCAGATCGTCGGGCGTGTAGACGCGGGGGGCCTCCAGCGGCCCCGAGGGCAGTTCATTCGCACCGCACAGATGCGGCAACCAGCGCGCGCCGGTGGCGATCACCACATGTTCGGCGCCAAACTCCGCCACATCCGGCGCAGTTAGGTCGCTTTCGGGGTAAAGCGAGACGTTTGGAAGTTTGCGCAACTGGCCCATCCGGTAGTCAACCACCCGGTGCCACTGGCCCAGTCCCGGCAACCGGCTTTCCCAACGCAAGCGCCCGCCGAACTCGCGCGCCTTGTCGGCCAGCGCCACCTCATGCCCGCGCCGCGCCAGCGTCAGCGCCGCTTCCAGCCCAGCAGGCCCGGCGCCCACAACCAGCACCTGCCCTTGCCCGTCGCGCCTGACGATCTCGGGATGCCAGCCGCGCCGCCACTCCTCGCCTGCTGTGGGGTTCTGCGTGCAGCGCACCCAGACCCCGTCATGCCAGCTGGAAATGCAAAGATTGCAGCCGATGCATTCGCGGATGTCCTCAACCCGCCCATCTTCGATCTTCTTCGGCAGGAACGGATCGGCGATGGATGGCCGCGCGCCACCGATAAAATCCAGCACGCCGCGCTTGATCATCGACACCATCGTGTCGGGGCTGGTGAAGCGGCCGACGCCAACAACCGGCTTGTCGGTGACCGATTTCAGGAAATCCACAACCGTCTCGTGGCTGCCTTCCGGGGTATAGCGGCTGGCGGCGCAATCGAAGGCGGAATAGTCCATCTTCACGTCAAAGAGATCCGGCACATCCTTGAGAAGGCCGATTACCTCATGCGCCTCGGTCGGTGCCACTTCGGACGGTCTGGTGCGCAGCTCTTGCATGGAAATCCGCAGCGCGACTGCGCAACGCCCATGGGTTGCCTCACGCACCGCATCGATCAACTGCTCTACCAGCCGCACCCGGTTGCGGACCGACCCGCCGTAGTCATCCGTGCGCTGGTTGTAGTCCGACAGCAGGAATTGATAGGGCAGATAGCCCATGCCTGCGTAGACATAAAGGATATCAAACCCCGCCTCCTCGGCCTTGACCGCCGCCTCGGCATGCCAGCGGATCAGGTCGCGGATGTCGGCTGCGTCCATCACCCGAGGGCGTGCCGAGGACATGAACGGCACATGCGTCGCCATCCACGGGATGCCCGACGGCGACAGGGGAGCGTGCCGCGTGGTCCGGTTCACCGCCGCCGCCCCGCCATGCCACAACTCCACCGCCGCAAGCGACCCGTGGCGATGCACCGCCTCCGTCATGAGCGCGTGGCTGCGCACATCCGCCTGATCCCAGAGCGAGGCAAAGGGGAACGGGCTGTCGTCCGACGATGGATGCACCGAGCAGGCCCCGGTCGAGACGACGCCCCACCCCCCCGCGGCCTTGGTTTCGCGGAACGCTGCCCTGACATGAGGCGCCGCATTGGTCATGCCCGAGGCGTGCGGCACCTGAAAGAACCGGTTCCGCGCCAGCTTGGGCCCGATCCGCACGGGTTCGAAAAGTATGTCAAAGCGTGGGTCACGCGCCATGCCGACTCCTCAGGCGATTCGTGATTGAACTACCGTATAGTAACAGGGTAACCGCACAGGGCAATCATTCTCTTGCAAGCGCCTGACGCAGCGATCACCGCAGTCCGGCCCGCATCACAGGCGGAAAGACGCGTTGTCTCCTCAAGCTGTGGGAAGCGGAAACGGTCATCGACATCGGATGCGGCCCGGATCAGCCTCGGAAAACCAAAGAAAGGTGGTGTCAGACCAATGCGAACTCGTCTCAGTTTTCGAGCGATCACGATCTGTTAGGCTGCAAGAAGGCCGCGCCACTCGGCAAGAGCGGCGGCGCGGGTCGTGCCCCGTGGGCCGCGTGCCCGCGGGCGAGATCGAGGCCGCCGTGGTCGACCAGCTGCGCGCCGTGTTCCGCCAGCCGGAGATTGTTGCGGGGCCCTGGAAGGCGGCGCGTGCCCACGCCGACGACATCTCCGAGGCCGACGCCCGCGCGGCCCTACAGCAGCTTGACCCGCTATGGGACGAACTGTTCCCCGCCGAGCAGGCGCGCAGGTGGTGTCAGACGAATGCGAACCAGTCTCTGTTTGCCCAAGCCCTCCGCACGTC
>NZ_JAUCZH010000009.1 GCF_030373185.1 Tabrizicola sp. | reverse complement strand
AAGAAATGGGATCATCATATCCCAGTTGGTGGACCACTTCAGGGGGGGCACTCCACAGTCCGGTGGAGAACTACATGCGAGTGAAATTGGTCCTGACTGACATTCGGCGAAAGGTCCGCCGCTTTGTTCAGGCGGAGAACGGTACGGCCACGGTCGAGTTCGTTTTCATGGTCCCCCTGTTCACCACCTTGGTGCTGCTGGTCACGGATGCCAGCCTCCTTTTTCTGCGCCACTCCACGCTCATGAACGTCTCGCGGGACACGGCACGGGTCGTTTCACTCCATGCAATGACACCCGCAGAGGCACAGGTTTACGCCGCCGCCGCAGCCAGCACCATGAAATCCGCTGCCACCGCGCAAGTCACGATCGCGAACGGCTTTGTAACAGTCATCCTTTCCAGCGATGCCGCTTCTTCGGCACCGTTCGGCATCATCAGTTATGCTGTCGGCGACACGATTTCCGCCGTGGCGATCAGTACCATGGAGCCTATTTGATGAAGATCAGAACCCCTTCGACCAAGATGGCAAGCTCCGTCGCGCCGTTCGCTTCGGAAGACGATGGTGGCATGACCACGTTTTCCCTTTTCGGTCTGGTGGTCTGTGCCATGATCGGCGGTATTGCTGTCGATATAAGCAACCTTTTTCGGCAGAAAGAGCATCTGACGCTGGCTGCCGATGCGGCGGCTCAGGCCGGGATCATCGCCCTTGCGGAAAAGAAGCCCGCCACAGAGATCAAGACCACAGCCTTGGCGGCCGCGGTGCAGAACGCCCCGGCGTCTGTGGCCGGCAAGATTTACCATGGCGAGCAGGATGTGGAGCTTGTGCGCTTTGACCCGAAAACCCGCACGCTGATTTCAGGCACGCCCAATGCGGTGAAGGTTACGCTTTACCGGGACAGAAGCGTCGAGAACCCGGTCAACACCGGCCTGCTGCGCTTTGCCGGGGTCGATTTCCTTGAGGTGACCGCGACCAGCGTCGCCTATTACGGCCAGCCGGGCGAATGCACGTCGTCTGACGGGATCTATGCCAAGGGCCAGGTCACGCTGACCTCGGGCAACTGGATCGGTCCCACCTACTGCGTCCACAGCCAGACCGGGGTCTGGTTGCCGCAGCAGAATTTCTTCGAATATGGCTCGGGCGTGTCCATGCCAAATCTTGCCGCCTGCAAGAGCAAGTGCGTGGACACCGCAAATCCGGGCATCGAAGACGCCGTGTTCGCAATGAACCTGCCGATGCCGTCGGTTGCTGACCATATTTCCACCGTGACGAGCGCAATGCTGGGTACATCATCCGACCTGAAGATGAAGACCGATTTCTTCAAGGGCAAGGAAATGAATGCCAATCTTCTGGAGCCGTTTGATAAGCTGAAACCGACGGTGGTCACCAGTCAACTTAAGACAGGGTCGGTCGTTCCCCTGACCGCCGCGCAGTTCAATGATCTGATGTTCAATACCGGCGGCAAACTTCCGACCGGGCTGGTCTACAACGTGACCTGCAAGGACAAGGGCAACGGCCCCGACAGCTGGATCACGATCGGCGGCACGACAAACCGCAAGAACGCCACGGAAAGCACGACCACGATTGAAACCATCAGTGGGGTCGCGGTGATTTCCAACTGCGGCTTTGATGTCGGGCCAAACTCGCGCATCGACGCGTCGCTGCTCATCAGCACCCGGATTTCGTCCTCTTCGGTGATCAAGGCGGAGCAAGGCGCGGTTATCGGCGATCCGCTCAAGAACTGCGACCTCAAGCGCAAGGTCTATGTCATGACGATGAGCGGGATGAGCGTGAATTCGGACTTCACCGCCTCCAACGTCGCAATGATTGTGAATGGCGACATCAACGTGGCCGCCAACAGCTCTTCGTCAACGGTGGAACACAAAGGCACCAGTTTCCATGCCGAAGGTTCGGTTCATATCCCGGCGAACCACACGTTCAACAGCTGCATCGAAGACGTCAGCGGGCTGCTTCCGGGTATAAAGACGTTCAAGTTCGTGATGCCGAAGGCCTGAGCCAATCCGGCAACGGGTTTGAATGGAACCAGATCAGCGGCCGACGGTTCGGCGGCCGCTACTTTTCGGTCGGCGGTCCGAACCTTGCAAGCATCCGGTCCCTGATCTGATCGCGCGCCTGACGGTAGGCCGCGAGTTTGGCATCTCGCGTCTCGCCCAGACCGGTAGGGTCAAGGATCGGCCAGTATTCGATATCCAGATGATGAAAGCGCGTCAGTTCCAGCGCCATCCGCTGACTGGCGGGGCTAAGTGCCACGATCAGGTCAAACTGGCTAAGGTCATCGCCCCATTCCTGCATTTCTTCAAAGCTGCGGGACCGGTGGCGGGAAAGCTCGATCCCCAGCTCCTGACAGACGGCGATAGAGAAACCGTCGATCTCCATGTCGTTCTTGACGCCCGCCGACTGCACATAGGCGCGCTGGCCGTACATCTTCTTCATCAGCGCCTCGGCCATGGGCGACCTGACGGCGTTGTGGTCGCAGCAGAACAGCACAGACTGGGGGAAATCGCCCAAGATCAGCCCCAGTGCAGGACGCAGATCAGGGTGAACAGGCGCCGGGCCGTGTCGTTATCGACATCGGCCTTGCCCTCCAGCCTTTCGCGCAGGATCGAAGCCCCCTCGTTGTGGATGCCGCGCCGGGCCATGTCGATCGCCTCGATCTGCGAGGGTGGCAGCCGTTTGACCGCATCGAAGTAGTTCTCGCAGATCTGGAAATAGTCCTTCACCACCTGCCGGAAGGGGCCAAGCGACAGGTGAAATTCGGCCGCCTTGTCACCATCTTCCGTGCCGATGTCAAAGACCAGCCGCCCCTCACGGATCGCCAGCCGCACGCGGTAGGGGCCTTCGGGGTGGATCCGGTCCGGCTTTGGCGGCAACCCGAACGAGTTCTCCTCCAACAGGTCATAGATCGCCACACGGCGTTCCTGTTCGATTTCCGGCGTTGGGCGGACGAGGCCCTTCTCGTCGATCTCGATCTGGCAGATGCGATTGGTCATGGGGCGGAGCCTTGCACGAAAGACCTGCCCGTGATGCCCGACCGGATGCGCCAGCGCAAGGGTTTAGGCCGGCGTCACCCGTTCAGCCGGTCCAGCCGCGCCCGCACGCTCAGGCCATGCGCCTCAAGGCTTTCGCTGATTGCCAGCCGTTCAGCCGCCGGACCAATGGCCTTCAGCGCGGCGGGGGTCATCTTGGCCAGCGTGGTGCGCTTCATGAAATCCAGGACCGACAATCCGCTGGAAAACCGGGCCGACCGGGCAGTTGGCAGCACATGGTTCGGCCCGCCGACATAGTCGCCAATCGCCTCGGGCGTGAAGGCCCCAAGGAAGATCGCCCCGGCATGAGGGATTTTCGCGGCCAAGGCGTCAGGGTCCGCGACCATCAACTCAAGGTGTTCCGGCGCTATCCGATTGGCCAGGGCCGCCGCCTCGTCCAGCCCGCGCACAGTGATCACCGCGCCATTGTCACGCCAGCTTGCCCCGGCAATCGCGCGCCGCTCCAGCGTCTCCAGCCGCTTGTCCACCGCGCGGGCCACGGCCTGACCAAAGCCGGGATCGGTGGTGATCAGGATCGACTGCGCGCTTGCGTCATGTTCCGCCTGGCTCAGCAGGTCAAGCGCCACCCAATCGGGGTCATTGTCGCCATCGGCGATGACCAGAATCTCGGACGGCCCGGCGATCATGTCGATCCCCACCCGGCCAAAGACCCGGCGCTTGGCCGCCGCCACATAGGCGTTGCCCGGCCCGGTGATCTTGTCCACCGGGGCAATGGTTTCGGTCCCGTAAGCCAGGGCCGCAATCGCCTGCGCGCCCCCGATCCGCAACACCAGATCGACCCCGGCAATCTCGGCCGCCAGAAGGACCAGCGGGTTGACCACCCCACCCGGCGTCGGGCAGGCCACAACCAGCCGCCCCACCCCCGCCACCTTGGCCGGAATCGCGTTCATCAGGACCGAGGACGGATAGGACGCAAGCCCCCCCGGCACATAGAGCCCCGCCGCCGAAACCGGCGTCCAGCGCCAGCCAAGTTCCGCACCCGAGCTTTCCGTCCAGCGCGCATCCTCGGGCTTCTGGCGGTCGTGATAGTCGCGGATACGCCCTGCGGCCAGTTCCAGCGCCGCGCGATCCTCGGCCCCGACCTTGGCAATCTCTGCGGCAATCTCGGCCTTGGAAAAGGCCAACGTTTCGGGTGTCAGCTCCAGCCGGTCAAACCGCGCGGTCAGTTCCAGCACCGCCGCATCGCCCCGCGCCCGGACATCGGCGATGATATGGGCCACGACCTGATCCACGTCTTCGGCCTCTTCCCGCTTCATCCCCAGAAGAGCGGCAAAAGCGGCTTCAAAGCCCGGGTCGGCGCTGGACAGGAAAACCGGCATCAAATGACCTCCATGGCAGACCCGCTCAGATAGCGCGCCCGGCCTGCCCTCTCAAGCACAGAACCGCAAGACAGGTTTCTGTCGCCAAATATCCTCAGGAAGGAAATGGGCATCTGGCCCCGGGGCGCGACACGGTCCCAGCGCCCACGGTCGCAGTCTTGGCCGCAAAAGGGGCAGACAGCCCGCCGCACCCGCTTGGCACCGCAGGCAAACGGTCATTCGTGCGCCGGCACCTTGCCCGACGGCGCGCGGTAAGGCCGCGTCACATCTTCCAGCCGCAGCTCAAGCGCCTCGACCTCCAGCGCCAAGCCGCCGTCACCCGCCAGCACCAGCACCAGCCGTCCCGTCCCGTCCGCCCCCGGCTCGAAGCTGATCGACAACAGCGACAGGACAAGATCCTTGTCAGCCCGGTCAAAGCCATGGCTTTGCACTTTCAGCACATCCTCGATGACCAGCACCGACCGCACCCGCTCATATGCACGCCCAACCGTCTCGGCCTCGGTCCGGTCCTCCCAGCGAAACCGGTTCACCAGCATGGCAAAGCGGCGGCGCTTGGCATCGTGCTTCATCTCGGTCACCGGCAGGACCGCATCCTGCACCAGCGCCGAAATCACCTGCACATCCTCGGCGTCCTGCGCCACAAGATGCAGCGGCGCCTCGCCTCCATCTTCGTACTTGGCATCCGTCATGCACTTATCCGTTCGATTTGCGCCCCACAGGCGCGCAGCTTTTCTTCCACCCGCTCATAGCCGCGATCAAGGTGGTAGACGCGGGAAACCACTGTCTCACCCTCCGCCGCAAGGCCGGCAAGGATCAGGCTGACACTGGCCCGCAAATCCGTCGCCATCACCGGAGCGCCCTTGAGCCGGTCAACCCCGGTCACTGTCGCCGTGCCGCCATGCACGTCAATCCTGGCCCCCATCCGCAAAAGCTCCGGCGCATGCATGAAACGGTTCTCGAAGATCTTTTCCTCCAGCACCGACACCCCGTCCGCCGTGCAAAGCAGCGCCATCATCTGTGCCTGAAGATCGGTCGGAAACCCCGGGAACGGTTCGGTCGTGACATTCACCGCCCGGACCCGGCCATTCTTGCGCGACACTTTCAGCCCCCGGTCGGTTTCGGTCACCGACACCCCGGCCTGATCCAGCTTTTCGGCAAAAGCGCCCACCAGTTCCAGCGTGCCGCCCAGACATTCCACCTCGCCGCCGCAGATCGCCGGGACCAGCATGTAGGTGCCAAGCTCGATCCGGTCGGTGACCACGGGATGCGTGGCCCCGCCCAGCCGGTCCGTGCCTTCGATGGTCAGGGTCGATGTCCCCTCGCCCTCGATCTTCGCGCCCATCTTCCGCAGGCAACGCGCAAGGTCCACGATCTCGGGTTCCCGCGCGGCGTTCTTCAGAACCGTCGTCCCCTTCGCCAGCGTCGCCGCCATCAGCGCGTTTTCCGTGGCCCCGACCGACACGAAGGGAAATTCGAACACCGCCCCCCTCAGCCGCCCTCCGGGCGCCTTGGCATGGACATAGCCGTCGCGCAGATCCAGTTCCGCCCCCATCGCCTCCAGCGCGCGCAAGTGCAGATCCACTGGCCGCGCCCCGATGGCACAGCCGCCGGGCAAGGACACGATCGCATGGCCATAGCGCGCCAGCATCGGCCCCAGCACAAGGATGGAGGCCCGCATCTTGCGCACGATGTCGTAGTCGGCCGTGTGGTTGGTGATCGAATGGGACGACATCGCCAGCACCAGCCCGTCCTGCAGACTGGCAACCTCGGCCCCCAGCGACTGCAAAAGCTGGGTCATCGTGGCGATATCCGACAGGCGCGGCGCGTTGGTCAGTGTCAACGGCTCGTCGCTCAGCAAGGTCGCCGGCATCAGCGTGAGGCAAGCGTTCTTCGCCCCCGCGATCGGAATCACCCCCGACAAAGCCCCGTTGCCGCGCACCAGAATCGAATCCATCTGCCCTATCCGCCTTCGTATCAGTTGTCGTCGGTTTCCCCGGACGCGGTTTTCCCAGACACCGGTTCCCCGGCATTCCGGGCCTTTGCCTGAGCCTTCCTGCGCGCCATATTGGCCTTGAGCGCCGCCTTCAACCGGTCTTCCCGCACCTTTGCAGGCTTGGCATTTGCGGGCCGGTCAGGGTTCGGCGGGTTGGATGGGGTACGCATGGCCCTCTCCATAGCGCAGCGCGGCAGAGCGGTCCAGTCAGCCGGGCCAGTCAGCCGGGCCAGTCACCCTGCCAGTCATCCGCCGCCAGACCGTCAACCAACATGCATCGGACTGGCGGAAAACCCTCTTGCACGCCCTGCCGATTGCGTCTATTCCCCCGCCACCAACAGCGCTGCAGTAGCTCAGTGGTAGAGCACTCCCTTGGTAAGGGAGAGGTCGAGAGTTCAATCCTCTCTTGCAGCACCATTTTTCTCCCTTTCAGGTCAAGAAGATAGGCGCCACAGACACGTTCGGGGGTTCAGGCCTGCACCGGTGCTCCAGACCATGGTCCGCCCCCGCACTGGCCTGTCCTTTGCTCAGATTGATCCGGCCTCGACCATGTAGCTGCTTGCGGTGCACATTGCCGCGTCGTCCGAGGCAAGGAACAGGACCATGCGCGCGACATAGACCGGCTCGATCAGGTCGGGCAGGCATTGCCGCGCGCGGTGTGCCTCGATGGCTTCGGGTTTCGCCCACAGCGTCTTTTGCCGTTCGGTCATGACCCAGCCGGGGACGACCGCATTGACGCGGATCCTGTGCTTGCCCAGATCCCGTGCCATTGTCCGGGTCAGACCATGAACCGCGGCCTTTGCGGTGGCATAGGCCGGAAAACCGCCGCCTGCTTCGAACCAGCTGTTCGACCCCATGTTGATGATCGACCCACCGCCGTTGGCGATCATGCCCGGCGCGACGGCCTGTGTCGCAAAGAACTGGTGCCGCAAGTTTGTGTGCATCCGGTCGTCCCAATATTCCGGCGTGACATCGTGCCAGGCGTGCCGATCATCCCTTGCGGCGTTGTTGACCAGAACCTCCGCCGGCCCTATCCTTGACCGCAGCTTTGCGAAGGCGGCGCGCAAGGCGTCGATGTCGCGCAGATCACAGACCTCATGCGTCACGTTTGAATGTGCGGCGCAGAGCGCGGCGCTTGCACTTGCATCCATGTCGACAAATCCGACCTTCGCGCCCTGATTGGCAAAGGCCGCCACGATCTCGGCCCCAATCCCGGATGCACCGCCAGTGACATAGACGACCTTGCCGGCAAGGCTTGGGTAGCGGGCGAATGTGTCGGTCATCTGGATTTTCCTTTGCACAACGATGGACCGGGTGACGCCGTTCGTCTGGTTGCCCTGCCCTGCGGGACGAATTTGCCGGTCTGACCGGAGGACGGCAAGCCTCAATCCGCCATGATCCAACGGAAGGCGCTCCTGCCCTATCTGCAAAAATCCGGTTTATTGGCCTTGACCTTCCCATCATGGGAAGCCCCATATACCAAAGGTCTCCGGCCAAAGGATCCATGGACCATGACCGCCACCTTACCTGTCGAACCGCTTTCGCTGCCCGTCACCGGCATGTCCTGCGCCGCCTGCGCCGGGCGGGTGGAGCGCGCGCTTCGCGCCCAGCCGGGCGTGACGGCGGCCAATGTGAACCTTGCCACCGAACGCGCCGAGGTCTCGGGAACGGCCACGCCCGAGGCCTTGATCCGCGCGGTGGAGAAGGCAGGCTATGCCGTCACCACCACCGTGCAAGAGATTGCCATCGACGGGATGACCTGCGCGTCATGCGTGGCCCGGGTCGAACGCGCCTTGCGGGCGGTGCCGGGGGTCACGGCGGCAAACGTCAACCTTGCCACCGAAAGCGCGCGCATCGAAGGTGTGGCCGAAGCCGGGGCCTTGCTGGCGGCGGTCCGGGCCTCGGGCTACGGCGCGCAGATCGCCGGGGCCGCCAATGCCGAGACCGCAGGCGAACGCCGCACGCGGGAGGCATCGGGCCTGAAGCGCAACGTGATCCTTGCTGCCATCCTGACGCTGCCGGTCTTCGTGCTGGAAATGGGCGGCCACATGGTTCCGGCCTTTCACCACTGGGTGCATGCGACCATCGGGATGGGCAACAGCTGGCTGATCCAGTTTGCGCTGACCACGCTGATCCTTGCCGTGCCGGGGCGGCGCTTCTTTGCCAAGGGCATCCCCGCCCTTGTGCAGGGCGCGCCGGACATGTCGTCTCTGGTGGCGATGGGGGCGGGGGCGGCCTGGGCCTATTCGACGCTGGCCACCTTCCTGCCTGCCCTGTTGCCGCCCGGCACCGTCGCCGTCTATTTCGAGGCTGCGGCGATGATCGTGACACTGATCCTGCTGGGCCGGTTGCTGGAATCCCGGGCGCGGGGCCGGTCGTCGCAGGCGATCGAACGGCTGATCGGGCTGCAACCTGCCATTGCCCATCTGCGGCGCGACGGGGTGACGGTGGATGTGCCGGTGGCCGAGGTGCGGCCGGGCGACCTCTTGGACCTGCGCCCCGGCGAAAGGGTGCCGGTGGATGGGCTGGTAACCAGCGGGACAAGCTGGGTCGACGAGGCGATGGTCACCGGAGAGCCGGTCCCCGTGGCCAAGACCACGGGCGAAAGGCTGATCGGCGGCACCGTCAACCAGACCGGCGCGCTGGTGATGCAGGCAACCGCCGTTGGGGCCGACACCATGCTGTCGCGCATCATCCGCATGGTCGAGGCCGCACAAGGCGGCAAGCTGCCGATACAGGCGCTGGTGGACCGGGTGACGCTGTGGTTCGTGCCGGCGGTCATGACGCTGGCGGTGCTGACCTTCGCGGTCTGGCTGGCCCTTGGCCCCGCCCCCGCCCTGCCAATGGCGCTGGTCAATGCGGTTGCCGTCCTGATAATCGCCTGCCCCTGCGCGATGGGCCTTGCCACGCCGGTCTCGATCCTTGTCGGCACCGGGCGCGGGGCGGAACTGGGCGTGCTCTTTCGCAAGGGCGAGGCGTTGCAGGCCTTGCAGGGCGTAGAGGTCGTGGCCTTCGACAAGACCGGCACCCTGACCGAAGGCAAGCCCACCCTGACCGGCTTTCACCCGTCCGAAGGCGAGACGCGCGAAACCCTGCTGCCCCTTCTGGCGGCGGTCGAGGCGCAGTCGGAACATCCCGTTGCCCGCGCCATCGTCGCGGCGGCCGACGGGATGACGCTGCCCGAAACCGAGGGCTTTCGCGCCAGCCCCGGCCACGGGGTTTCGGCACGGGTGAATGGCGTTGAAATCGTCATCGGTGCCGCCCGCGAGATGGCCGCACGCAGGATCGACATCAGCCCCTTCGCTGATCTTGCCACCACGTTTGCCGAACGGGGCGAAAGCCCGGTCTTTGCGGCGCGGGACGGACGGCTGGTAGCACTTCTGTCGGTGGCCGATGCGGTGAAGCCCACCACCCCCGCCGCGATTGCCGCCTTGAAGGCGCAAGGCTTGCGGCTGGCGATGATCTCGGGCGACGATGCCCGCACCGCCCGCGCCATCGCTGCGACCCTTGGCATCGATGAGGTGGTCGCCGAGGTGACCCCCGAAGGCAAGGTGCAGGCGGTGGACCGGCTGAAAGCCCTTGGCAAGCTGGCCTTCGTCGGTGACGGCATCAATGATGCGCCCGCGCTGGCCCATGCGGATGTGGGCGTGGCGATGGGGACCGGCACCGATGTCGCAATCGAGGCGGCGGATGTGGTGCTGGTGGCGGGCCGCCTGCCCGCGCTGGCCGAAGCAATCGGCCTGTCGCGCGCCACCATGGCGAACATCCGGCAGAACCTGTTCTGGGCCTTCGCCTACAACGTCGCCCTGATCCCGGTGGCCGCCGGGGCGCTTTACCCGACCTTCGGCATCCTCTTGTCACCCGTCCTTGCGGCGGGGGCAATGGCGCTGTCGTCGGTCTTCGTCCTGACCAACGCCCTGCGCCTGAAACGATACGGAGCCCGCTCATGAACATTGGCGAAGCAGCCAGCGCCTCGGGCGTGTCGGCCAAGATGATCCGCTATTATGAGGAAACCGGCCTGATCCCGCCCGTTGGGCGCACCGCGTCCGGTTACCGGACCTATGGGCCGCGCGACGTGCAGCTCTTGCGCTTTATCCGCCGGGCGCGCGACCTTGGCTTTCCGATGGACCGGGTGGCCGAACTTCTGGCGCTCTGGCGTGACCGGGACCGGGCCAGCGCCGATGTCAAACGACTGGCCGCAGCACAGGTCGCGGCGCTTGAAACCCGGATCCGCGAGATGGAAGAGATGAAGGCAACGCTGCAACATCTTGTCCACGCCTGCGCGGGCGACAACCGGCCCGATTGCCCGATCCTTGCCGATCTTGGCGGGGTGAAGGCCTGAAGCGGGGCGACAAGCGCCCCGCCCCCGGCTCAGACGTTGGACCAGCCGCCGTCGATCACATGCGGCACGCCCGTGGTGAAGGCAGATTCGTCGGACGCCAGATAGACCACCAGTGCGGCAATCTCTTCGGCGCTGGCAATCCGGCCCATCGGCTGCCGGGCGATGAAAGCCTTGCGCGCCGCCTCATAGTCGCCGGTATCGCGCATCCGCTGGTTCAGCGACGGGCTTTCCACCGTCCCGGGGCAGATCGCGTTGCAGCGGATGCCCTTGGTCACGAAATCGGCCGCAATCGCCTTGGTCATCCCGATCACGCCGGCCTTGGTCACCCCGTAGACGAAGCGGTTCGGTGCCGCGATGATCGACCCCACCGCCGAGGCCATGTTGATGATGTTGCCATGCCCGCGCGCCGCCATTCCCGGCAGCACCGCCCGGCACATCCGGTACATCGCCGTCAGGTTCAGATCCAGACTGAAGGCCCAGGCGTCCTCGTCACAATCAAGGATCGTGCCATTGGCCACGAAGCCCGCGCAGTTGAACAGCACATCCGGCGTGCCGATTGCGGCAAAAGTGGCGGTGATGGCATCGGGGTCGCGCACGTTCAGCAACCGCGTCTCCAGCCCCGCCGATGCCAGTTCTGCCAGCGCCGCTTCGTTCACATCGGTTGCGATGATCCGCGCGCCTTCCTTGGCCAGGGCCAGCGCCGAGGCCCGCCCGATCCCCTGCCCAGCCGCTGTCACCAGAACCGTCTTGCCGTCCAGCCGTCCCATCGCGTGATCCCTCCATACCGGTCTTGTCGCCACCCTAGCGGCTGTCAAACTGACATGCCAGTTCCCTCTGCGCCCTTGCGGCCCGGTGGCAGGGGGCGTTAGCCTGACACCCGATCAGCCCCCCGATCAGCTCAAGGAAACCCGGCCATGACCGTCACCACAACCGCCCGGGGCATCAGCTTCGACTTTGCCCCACGGGGGGGTGTGCTTGCCGGGTTTACCGTCACCGACGAAGGCACTCCGATCAGCCCGCTGCACCGCGCGCCATGGTCTGCCGACGAAGTGCCACCGGAGGCGCCGCCGCATCAGCGCTGGCTGGCCGGTGATTTCCTTGCCGCTCCAATGGGGGCCAGCCCGGGCGGCCTGCACGGGCTGACCGCAAACGGTGACTGGCACATCACACCCGCCGACCCCGGCACGCTGCGCGCGGTTCTGGAAGGGGCGGTGTCAGGCGCCACCATCGTCAAGGAGCTTTCCGTCACCGACGACCAGCCCTTCGTCTACCAGCGCCACCTGTTCATCGGCGGCACCGGCGCGCTGCCGGTGTCCAACCACGCGATGATCTCGGTTCCGAATGGCGCGAAGCTGTCCTTCTCGCGCAAGCGCTGGTGGGAAACGCTGGCCGAACCGATGGAAACCACAGAAGGCCGCTCGTGCCTTGCCTACCCCAGACGGCATGAGGACGCAGCCGATTTTCCGGGCGCGGATGGCGGCACGGTGAACCTGCACCGCTACCCCTGGGGTGCGGCGCATGAGGATTTCGTCACCGGTGTCGATGACCCCGGCACCCTGCTTGGCTGGACCGCCGTTGTCCGCCCCGCCGAGGGTGATCTGATCCTGTCGCTGAAGAATGCCCGCGCCCTGCCGATGACGATGCTGTGGCACTCCAACGGTGGCCGCGACTACGCGCCATGGAACGGGCGGCACAAAGGCTGCCTTGGGGTCGAGGAAGGCGCGGCGCTGCCCGTCCTTGGCCTGTCCTCGCGCGAAACCCCCGATCCCCTGACCGCCGCTGGCCAACCTGCCCTTGTGACGCTGGACCCGATGGGAACCGTCGAGGTTCGTCACATCCTTGGGGCGGTCCAGTGGCCCACGGGCCAAGCCATCGCCGGAGTGATGCTGGAAGGGGATGAGCTGACCATCACCGGCGACTGGGGCGCAGAACGCAAGCTGCCGGTCCGTGGCGGCTGGCTGCGGCTTGACGGGCAGGCGGCAAAGACGCAGGCGAAACCCGCGCCGGACTGGGACATCTGACCGCGCGCCTGATATCGGGTCAGGCTGAAAATCCCGGCTTCTGCGCCCAGGCCCAGGCGTCACCGATCATCTGGCGAAGCGATGAATGTTGTGGCTCCCAGCCCAATTCCGCAACCGCCCGCGTTGACGATGACACCAGCGCCGCCGCGTCCCCCGGGCGTCTTTCACCCATCACCACCGGCACCTCCCGGTTGGTCACGGCCCGGCTGGCCTCGATCACCTCGCGCACCGAAAATCCCCGTCCGGTTCCCAGACAGAAGACCCCGTTGCCCCGCCCATCCAGAAGCCGTCGCAGCCCAAGGACATGCGCCCCCGCAAGATCAGCCACATGCACATAATCGCGCAGGCAGGTGCCATCCGGTGTCGGGTAATCGGTGCCGAACACGGTCAGCGCCGGCCGTTTGCCCGCCACCGCGTCCAGCATCAGCGGGATCAGATGGGTTTCCGGGCGATGCTGTTCGCCGATCTCGCCATCGGGGTCCGCACCGGCCACGTTGAAATAGCGGAAGATCACATGATTGATCCCGTGCGCCACACCGAAATCGCGCAGCATCTGTTCGATGGCCAACTTCGACCCGCCATAGGCGTTGATCGGACGCTGCGGGGTGTCTTCGGTCAATAGCACCCCGTCCTGATCGCCATAGGTCGCGCAAGTAGATGAAAAGACAAAGTTCTTCACCCCCGCGGCGCTGCACGACTCCAGCAGGTTCAGCGCACCCCCGACATTCACCCGCCAGTAAAGCGCGGGATCTTTCACCGATTCCCCAACAAGTGACAGGGCCGCAAAATGCATCACCGCAACGGGCCGGTGTTCGGCAAGTGCCGCATCGATGTCTGGCCGGTCCATCAGGTCGCCCCGCACCAACGGACCCCATTTGACCGCCTCGGCCCAGCCATTCGACAGATTGTCAAAGACGACCGGAAGATACCCGGCCCGTGCCAAGGCCTTGCAGGCATGAGCCCCGACATAGCCCGCACCACCCGTCACCAAGACCCGGTCTGCCATACTGCCTCCAGTCGCCTTTCCTCAAAGGAACGCGATATCGTCCACCAGCAGAGATGCGTCGAAAATTCCCCGGATGTCCAGCGTGTTCCCCTCACCCAGAGAGAGGACAACGCCTGCTGCCGTGACCATTGCCCCGGCCAGCAGGTCATTGAGCGATGGCGGTTCGCCCGGCCAAAGCGCCCGGTCCAGAAGGATGCGGTCCACCCCATCCTCGAAGTCAGAGATCACATCGCGCCCGGCCGAAAAAATGAACGTATCCGCCCCGGCCCCACCGACCAGCATGTCATCGCCGCTACCGCCCAGGAGGGTGTCGTTGTCAGCGCCGCCGTCCAGAAGGTCATTGGCCGATCCGCCGTCCAGATGGTCCGCCCCCGATCCGCCGAACAGCCAGTCAAGGCCGGTTCCTCCAAAAAGACGATCATCGCCCGACCCGCCATACATCCGGTCATGGCCCGAGCCGCCGTCCAGCAGATCGTTGCCCGTGTCCCCGTAAAGCGTGTCGGCACCGTTGCCGCCGACAAGAGTGTCGGCCCCGCCGCCACCGTCCAGCCAGTCATCGCCGTTCGCGCCAAGGATCAGGTTCGCCGCCGCATCGCCCCGCAGCGTGTCGGCATGGGCCGACCCCTCCAGATCCTCGATCCCGATATAGACGTCCCCCAGCGCGTCGCCCGTGTTCTGGCCTGCGTTGGCAAGGTCGGCCAGCACGCCCGCACCCGCATCGCGGTAAGACGCAAGATCGCGCCCCGCCCCCCCGTCCAGCCGGTCTGCCCCGGCCCCGCCGACCAGCGTGTCATTGCCATCGCCGCCCAGGAGGGTGTCGTTGTCAGCGCCGCCGTCCAGAAGGTCATTGGCCGATCCGCCGTCCAGATGGTCCGCCCCCGATCCGCCGAACAGCCAGTCAAGGCCGGTTCCTCCAAAAAGACGATCATCGCCCGACCCGCCATACATCCGGTCATGGCCCGAGCCGCCGTCCAGCAGATCGTTGCCCGTGTCCCCGTAAAGCGTGTCGGCACCGTTGCCGCCAAGAAGCGTGTCGGCCTCTGACCCGCCGTCCAGCCAGTCATCGCCGTCACCGCCAACCAGCGTATCGGCACCGCCGCCGCCCGACAGAAGGTCATTGCCCGCGCGCCCGTCCATCAGGTCATCGCCGGCAAGGCCATGGGCAATATCGCCAAGCGTGGTGCCGAAGAAACTGTCGGCATGCTGTGAAAGCTCGAACTCCTCGATGGAAAGGAAGGTGTCGCCGACCGCCTCGCCCGTCGACAGGCTCAGGTTTGTGCGATCAAGATAGATGCCGGCGCTACTGTCGCGGTAGCTTGCCCTGTCGATCCCGGAACCACCGTCCATCCGGTCCGCACCGGCCCCGCCAATCAAGGTGTCATTCCCGTTGCCACCGAACAGACTATCGTCACCGGCAGCCCCCTCGATGAAGTCGTTGCCGTCTGAACCATAAAGGACATTTGCCGCGCCATCGCCGACAAGCGTATCGGCATGCCGCGAGCCTTCAAATTCTTCGATGCTGAGAAATGTATCCCCTGCCGCTTCGCCGGTATTGCGCGCCGGGTTGCCAAGATCCAGCAGGATGCCCGAACTTGCCTGGAAATAGCTGATGCGATCCCGGCCCGCGCCACCATCCAGCAGATCGGCCCCGGTCCCCCCCCACAAAGTGTCATTTCCCGTGCCGCCGTAAAGCGAGTCATTCCCGGCACCACCGAAGAGCCTGTCGTTTCCAGCCGCGCCGTCGAACAGATTGTCGGCACCGTTGCCGGTAAAGCTGTCCGCGAATTGCGTCCCGATGGCCCCTTCGACCGACAGATAGGTCTGACCAGCGGCAAGACCGCTATTCTGGTGTGGTGCCTGAAGGTTCAGCCCGACGGCCCCGGTAGCATTGCTGAAGTCAAGCAGGTCAAATCCATCACCGCCGACAATGGTGTCGTTGCCCAGCGAGACCAGGAATATATCATCGCCGTCGGTGCCATTCAAAAGATCCGCCTGTATCGTACCTTCGATCCGCGGGCTGGCGTCGGCGGTCGGCGGGGCATGCCACAGGCCGATGAAATCGATCAGCCTGAATGCTGCGGGAAGGATCGGCAGGCCATTGGCCGACCGGATTTCCAGCACCTCGTCGCCGTAGACAATCAGAGCGCCGTTCGCAAACGCGGTGATGCTCAACGCGGAAAGCGCGTGGATCTGTCCCCAGGCGGACAGGTCGACCCGGTCGATGCCAAGCTGGAAATCCCCGATCACATCGGCCACGCCATCCGCAGCCATCACAAAGATATCGGCCCCGGCCCCGCCAAACAGCGTATCCGTCCCGGCCCCATCGGCCACGAGATCGGCACCGGCACCACCTTCGATCCGTTCGTCACCGTCGCCGCCGATGATCATGTCACCGGATGCAGAGCCGATGATCGTCTCCGGCCCGGCCCCGCCGTTCCGGATCGGTGCAAGCGGGCCGGGGTCGATCTGCAAGCGGGTGATGCCGCTGCCTTCGCCGGCAACGAACAGATCGATCCGGCCATCGACCACCCTTGCCGTCATCGCGGTGATGTTGTGCAGCGCAAGCCCGGGGGCCTGAAGCTGCTGTCCGACCATCACCAGCCGACCATCCGGCATAAGCGTCATCAGCGTGACGCCACCGTCAGCGCCCCCGACCATGACAAAGACCCGATCCCCGAGCATGGCCGTCGCTACCGCCTGGACGCCCTGAAACCGGGTGTCAAGCGTGTCGACCACATGATCGGCCACGCGCATCACTCCGCCCGAAGACATTTCCAGCACACTCAGCGACGACGATCCAGGCGAGGCGACCAGAAGATAGGTCAGCTCTCCCATCAAGACCACCTGCACGGCCGATGGATCGGCAATGCCCAACCCTTGCGGAGCGCCCAGCATCTGCGGATTGCCCAGCGCACCATCCGACCCGATCGGAAAGGAGCGCACCACATCGCCGGTCAGCGACAGGCTGACAAGGTAGCTTTCGCCAGCGACCGTGACCGGGGTCAGCGCCGCAAGATCGACACCGGGACCGGGGCCGTCAATCACCCGGGTGGCGACCAGCGTCATGCTGCCGTCGGGGGCTACCTGATAGGCGTGGATCGCGCTTTCCCCCATCCGCGCGGCATAGAAATAGGTCGCCCCGTCGGCCTGCACGACAGTCTGGGCGCAAAGCGTGCCGGCAAGGCTGCCGGACAGTTGCAGCGGACTTGCCAGCGCGCCACCGGGTTGCAGGCCATGCGCCTGAACCGCGCCCTGATTGGCCCCGGTGACCACCAGATGTTGCGCGCCGCCGATCTGCAACACCTCCAGCGCTGCCTTGGCCGGAAGGGTCATCCCCGGCGCGATCTGGGCCTGAGACACCAGCGACATCCCGGCATCAACGTCCAGCGCCAGAACACCGCCGCCGGCGCGCGTGGCGGTGTAAAGCAGGACATTGCCGCCCTGCACCACCAATTCCATGTCGCTGATACCAGAGACCATGTTCAACGGCGCAGCCGTGAACGTCTCCATCACCTGAAAGGTATACATCCCAAGCCCCACACAACCCATTTACCCAAGAGGCAGGGTGCCGGGATCAGGTTACCGACGGGTAATCAGCCTGAGGCGGAAAGACGACGTTTCCTGCGGATTTTTAGCAAAGCCGCAGGAAATTCCAAGACTCGACGCCACAAGCACCCGGCCCGGACCGGGCGCTGCGCAAGGGCGCAACCTGCCGCCCGCTACCGACCGATGCCGACATAGCGGGCAAAGCCCGCCTCCCGCACTTCGGCGGGGTCGTAGACATTCCGCAGATCGGCCATCTGCGGCACCGCCATCTTGCGCGCCAGCTTGGCCAGATCAAGACCGCGGAATTCGTTCCACTCGGTCATCATCGCCAGAAGATCCGCCCCCATAGCCGCCTGATAGGGGCTGTCGACCCACTTCACCCCCGGCAACAGCGCTTCCCCTTCGTGGCGGCCTTGTGGGTCGGTGACCCGCACCTTCGCCCCGGCGCCCAGCAGCGCCGGGATGATGGTCAGGGACGGAGCGTCCCGCATGTCATCGGTGTTGGGCTTGAAGGTCACGCCAAGGACGGCGATCGTCTTTTCGCGCAAGGTTCCGTCGCAAAGATCGACGATCTTGTCGATCATCCGGCGCTTGACCTCGTCATTGACCTTGATGACCGTCTCGACAATCTGCATCGGCACGGCATGATCCTGCCCGATCCGCGCCAAGGCCTTGGTATCCTTTGGAAAACAGCTGCCGCCGTAGCCCGGCCCGGCGTGCAGGAACTTGTCGCCGATCCGGCCGTCCATGCCCATGCCCTTTGCCACGGCCTTCACATCCGCCCCCACCCTTTCGCACAAGGCGGCGATTTCGTTGATGAAGGTGATCTTCGTGGCCAGAAACGCGTTTGCCGCGTATTTGATCATCTCGGCGCTTTCCAGCCCGGTGTAGACCATCGGAAATTCGCGCAACGAAAGGGGCCGGTACAGTTCCGCCATCAGCTTTCTTGCCTGCTCGGTCTCGACACCCACGACCACCCGGTCGGGATGCATGAAATCGTCGATCGCTGCGCCCTCGCGCAGGAATTCCGGGTTAGAGGCGACATCGAATGCCGCGTCCGGTTTGGTGGCCTTGATCACCTCGGCCACCTTGCGGTTGGTGCCGACCGGGACCGTGGATTTCGTCACCACCACCGCATAGCCGGTCAGCGCCTGCCCGATCTCTGCGGCAGCGGCCATCACATAGCTCAGGTCCGCATGCCCATCGCCCCGGCGCGTCGGGGTGCCAACGGCGATGAACACCGCTTCGGCCCCGTCCACCGCCTCGGCCAGATTGGTCGTGAACGACAATCGCCCCGCGGCGGTGTTCTTGGCCAAAAGCGCCTCAAGCCCCGGTTCGAAGATCGGCACTTCGCCGCGTCGCAACCGTTCGATCTTGGCTGCGTCCTTGTCGACACAGATCACATCGTGACCAAAATCAGAGAAACAGGTTCCCGAGACAAGACCGACATAGCCCGTCCCGATCATCGCAATCCGCATTACAAACCCTCAAACTCCACTCCAAGCCTCGTCTATGCACAGCGATCAAGGCTGTCAAATGGCGACAAGCGTTTGAAAAGTGGGCCGTGCGGCAAGATTTGCCGCCCGGCAACGTTTCACAATGCAAAGCCGCGCCGCGCGGCCGGTGGCACCTGCATGATCGGCCCAGGTCAGGGCCAGATCGCAGGCGGGCAACAGGTGCCTCCGACGGCACTGGCAGCCCTCAGTAATCCGTCTCGACGTAAAGCCCCATCACAGCCATTCCGATGACCGAAGACGTGCCGCCGACGCTCAGGCGAGACCAGGGCGCCAGAAGGTTCGTGGCATCGGGCAGATCGGTTGTGACCGTTCCGGTTGCGCTTGCGCCTGTTTCAAGGTTCCTGACCTCGTATTGCAGAATGCGCGCCGTTCCGGGTGGGGCAAAGAGGGCGATTTCAAACACATCCGTGGCGTCAACGGTCGGCTTGGGCATCCCCAGATCGATCTTGGTTGCAGTGCCGGAGCCATCGTTGTGCATGAACTGGACGTTGGTATCCCCCGCATCCCAGCCCATACCGCAGATGTTCAACGAAGCGGACGGTTCCGCATCGGTCGGCGCGCTGGTGGTGGCCGCCATACCGACGAAGGAACGGTGGGTCGCGGTTGCCGCCCCGGTCGCCATCCCCCAGCGCCAAACGAGATGCAACCCGCCAAGGCTGTCGACAGGCCCGTTGATCGTATATTGCCGCTGTGACGCCCGCAGACCGACAACAGCGGTGGACGAGGCGCTCGTCACCCGGTAGCTCAGCCGCCGCATATAGGTGAAAAGCCGCGTCGTCGCGACGCTCTCGGTTGTGGCCGTACCGGTTGTTGCCCCGGTGAAACCGAAGGTCTGGACGGTCGTGCTGTTGCCGACCGGCTGCCACATGCCAATCTTGTTGCGCCCGAAGAACGGCTGCACTGCCGTATCAAGACCGCTTGGCCCCATGAACGCAGGCATTGCCCGCCCGGCAAGGGACCGCCCGAACAGCTTGAGGCCATCCGCAGCCGGCGCGGCTGGCGCGCCGATAGTCGCAAGCCGAAGCTGTCCGCCCTCGATCTCTACGTCCGCCGCGCCTGCGAAGGCGCCGGCGTTGTTCCATTGCACTTCGCCCGACACACCGCCCGGCGCGCCCCCGCCACCACCCGGAGGCGCTGCAAACGTGCCATCTGCCCGCAGAAAGTTGGCCGTTCCCCCGCCCGAGGCCGGGACAAGGCCCTTTGCGCCGCTGCTGAAGATGTCCAGCAAGGCCGTGGCCTGCGTCGCACTCAGATCTTCCGGGTCACCTGTGCCTGCCGTGCTGCGGCCCTTGATCGTGGCGGTTGCCATGTCAGCGAGTTTGGCGTTCGTCACCGCGTCCGCGGCAATGGTCAGCGCGCCGCTGCCGGTCACATCGCCAGTATGGGTTGCGTTTGTCACCTTGGCAGCGTTGGCCGTGACCGCCGCAGTTGCCGCAACCGCCGCCGCAAGATCGCTGATCGTCGCGGCGAGTTGCGAGCCGCTGTGCGTCGCACGATCCCGCAAGGCGGCATCTGTCGCATTCGCCGTGGCCCCGTCTGCCACGTTCAACAAGCCTCGCGCATCTGCCGGGGTCATGACTTCGGGACTGCCTGTCCCTGAAGCGGTGCGGCCAAGAAAGCTGGCCGTCGCCATGCTGGTCAACTTGCCCAACCCCACAGCGCCGTCATCAATCGTCCAGACCGCGCCGCCGCCGGACACGGTGATATCGCCCTTGTCGCCGTCGCTGACACCGCCGCCACCACCTCCCAGCGGCAGGGTATTGCCCGCGCTGCGCACCTTCACCTCGCCGGTTGTGGTGTTCAGCCACAGCGTGCCATCGCCCGGGCTTGCGGGGTCCGCCGCCTGCCCGCCCAGATGCAGGGGCTGCGGCAATGTCACCTCGCCCGTCGCCGCCTCGGCGGTCAGGGCAGTGGCGAACCCTGACCCGTCAGCGCTGACCTTGACCGAGAAATCATCCGTCCCCGCGGCTCCCATCTCGGCCCGGCCGGAAAACCCGGTCTGGAACAGAAGACTGGCTGTGTCCCCCGTCGAGGCCTTGTTCAGTTTCAGCTGATGGCCGCCCCCCGCATGGTTCAAAAGTGTCGCCGGCGCGGCAACCGTCAGACGGTTCGTCGCATCCGCCGTAGCCGAAACCCCAAGCTGACTGACCGCAAGCGGCCCGTCCGACACGGCCTTCCACGCCAGCCCGTCAAAGGCCGCGGTCTGCCCCTCGGCCAGCACATGCGCCTGCCAGCCGGGCAGGGGTTGGGTGAACTGCCACCCCGTCTCGGAGAATAGTGCGATCTGGCCCGCCTGCCCTGCCCAGTCACCCGTCGGCGCAGGCCCCACGATATGCCGGTCCCCGACCGATGGCAGCGCCGGAGGTGCGGTCAGTGTCCGGTTGATCACCGCCAGCTGGACAATCAGGTCCAGCTGCACCAGTGCCTCGTTGTGGGTAACATGTTTCTGCGCCTGCGCCGGAAGGATCAGGGGCAGCGACAGGATCGTCGTATCATCGGGCATGAAAACCTCCGCAGGATCGCCTTGACCCGCGACCCTAGGCAGGGACCGTCAACACGACCTCACCGCAGCGGGCGCAGAAGGCAGCGCCCACGCAACACCCTACGGCACCGGCTGCGGCGGAATCCGCCCGCGTCGCGCCTCGGCCCAGGTGTTCAGGCTGACCGCGCCCACGATCAGCGCGCCCCCCAGCAGCACGAAGGCATCCACCCCCTCGCCAAAGACCAGCGCGCCCAAGAGGGCGGCCCAGATGATCTGCAAGAACGTCACCGGCTGCGTGACCGCCAAAGGTGCAGCACTGAACGCCCGCGTCATCGTGTAATGCCCCAAGGTCGCCAGCGCCGCAACCAGCGCCAGCCATGCCAGTTGCACCCCCGTCACCGGTTGCCAGACCCACCACGCAATCGGCGCCAACCCCGCCGCCACCGTCACCGACAGCACCGCCACGACCACCGCCGCCGGGGCCAGCCCGCTTAGCCGCTTGGCAAAGATATAGCTGACCGCAAAGCACAAGGTCGCCGCCAGTTGCGCCAGATGCCCCACCGACACCTCACGCAGGCCCGGCCGCAGCACGATCAGCGCGCCCGCCAAGGCGACCAGCACGCTGATCACCCGCCCGCGCCCCAGCCCCTCGCCCAACAGAAGACCCGCAATCACCAGCACCACGACCGGGTTCAGAAACCCGATCGCCGCCATTTCCGCCACCGGCACCCGCGCCATGGCGTAGAACCAGAAGATCACCGCCGCCACATGCAAGGCCCCGCGCCAGCCGAACAGCCACAATACCGGCACCGGAAAGCGCGTCGCCCGCGCCTGCCATATCGCCGGGGCCAGGAACGAAAGCCCAAAGACAAAGCGGATGAAAGCCGATTGCGCCGCCGGAAGGTCGGTTCCAAGATGCCGGACAATGCCATTGACCCCGACAAAGGCAACCGTGGTGGCCAGCATCCACAAGACCCCTTCGACGGGGCGGCCCAGATCGCTTGGCACATGCATGGGGCGCACTGAAACCGAAGCCTCAGCCAAAGGCAAGCGCCGCCGCAATCGCCCACATCGTAGAGCCTACCCCAACCTCCAGCCAGACCCAGGCCACGGGCTTCGCAAAGACCGGCGCAAGCAGCCGCGCACCAAAGCCCAGCGCGCTGAAAAAGCTCAACGACCCGCAGGCCGCAGCGATTCCGAACGCCAGCTGATGCGGGGTATACTGCGCCGAGATCGAGCCGATCAGCACCACCGTATCCAGATAGACATGCGGATTGGCCCAGGTCAGCACCAGACAGGTCGCCACCACCTTGCCCAGCGGTGCCGCCGGCGCTTGCGACGGCAACAGCGCCTCGCCGCCCTTCAGCGCCGCGCGAAAGCACGCTGCGCCATAGACCAGAAGGAACGCCACACCGGTCCAGCGCATCGCCTCGCCGATCCATGGCACGGCCCGTGACAGCGCGCCAAACCCCGCCACCCCGGCACCGATCAGCATCGCGTCCGACAGCGCGCAGACGGCGACCACCGCCGCCACATGTTCCCGTCGCAACCCCTGCCGAAGCACAAAGGCATTCTGCGCCCCGATCGCAAGGATCAGGCTGATGGCCACGACATAACCCTGAAGCGCCGCCTCAAGCACGCGACAACGCCCGCAGGGCGGCCAGCGCTTCGTGGCGCCGGTCCCATTGCACGAAGATATGGTCGTGATGGAACCCCGCGATCACATTGGCGCTGATCCCGAACTCTGCCAGAGCCGTGGCAAGGGTCGCCGCCAAGCCAACGGCCGCAAGGTCACTGTGAATGGTCAGACTGATCCGCGCCCATGGGTCCGATGCCAACCCCTCGGCCTGCATCTCTGCCAACCCGGCCACCACGGTCAGCCCCTCGTCCTCGGCGACCGTGGCGAAGGGCCGAAGGACCAGCGCCCCGCCGGTCCAGACCGCAAAGCCATAGGGTGCCTCGGAAAGGACCGGCTCCATCCCCCGCAACAAGACCGCGATATCCCGCTCACCCATGTTCCTGCCCACCCTTGTCATTTCACCGTTTCCGGCTTGACCTATCCGCAGCGCGCTGCATCAATCAAATTAATATTTCTGAAGTAAAGTTAGCATCTCTCATGCTCGACCCCGCCCAACTCGCCGCTCTCGCCGCCGTCCACCGGCGCGGTTCCTTCGACTTTGCGGCGGCGGCGCTGGGGGTGACGCCCTCCGCCATCTCGCAACGCATCAAGGCTCTGGAAGAGGCGACCGGAACGCTGCTGGTCCGCCGTGGCCAGCCCTGCACCGCCACCGAAACCGGGCTTCGCCTGATCCGCCATCATGACGAGGTCGCGCTGCTTGAAAGAACCCTCGTGGCCGACCTGCCCGGGCTCTCCACCGGTCCGGCCACCCTGCGCATCGCCGTCAACGCCGACAGCCTTGCCACATGGGTGATCCCGGCCCTCGCCGCGACCGAAGGGCTGCTGTTCGACCTCGTGATCGATGAAGAAGACGTAAGCCAGGAATGGCTGAAGCGTGGCGAAGTGGTTGCTGCCATCACCTCCCACGCCGGGCCGCTTCAGGGGTGTGATACGCTGCCCCTCGGCAGCCTGCGCTTTCGCGCCACCGCGTCACCGACCTTCGCGCGGCGCTGGTTCCCCGACGGCCCGACCGCAAAGGCACTTGCTCAGGCGCCGGCGATCACCTTCTCGGACAAGGACCGCCTGCAGGAAAAGTGGATCATTCGCCATATCGGCACCGGCGCCCGCCGGGTGGCATTCTCCAGCCACCGCATGGCTTCGACGCAGGCCTTCCTCGATGCCAGCCTGCACGGCCTTGGCTGGACCATGAACCCCGAGATACTGGCGGCACCCCACCTCAACCAAGGCACTCTGGTCGAGCTTGCGCCGGATACCCCGCTGGACGTGGCGCTGCATTGGCAGTTCACCCGCCTTGCCGCGCCGGCCCTTGCACCGCTTACCCAGGCCATCCGCAGCGTCGCGGGCCGGATGCTGGTCCCCGCCTGACACGAAAAAGCAAACGGGGGCGGCTTGCGCCACCCCCGTTCAAGATCAGATCCCGAAGGACCGGTATCTTATGCGAGCGCGAGGTTCACAGCCGATTCACGGCCGTTGCGGTCTTGCTCGACGTCATAGGTCACAGCTTGCCCATCGGGAAGCGAACGGATGCCAGCGCGTTCCAGCGCGGTCACATGGACGAACACGTCCTTGGAACCACCAGCCGGAGCGATGAAACCGAAACCCTTGGTTGCGTTGAACCACTTCACGGTGCCATTGGCCATCGTGATATCTCCTGTCATTGTGCCACCCACAACATGCGATGGCCCGGCTCAAGTGTCGTCACGTTCGAAGAGCTGCGGGCCGAATGGCAGACAGAAGACCGAAAGAGAAGAAGCTTTGCCCCTGCTATATGCGCCATTTGGCGTCAGATTGCAAGGGTCTTGCCAGAAGATATCCTTGAGTGGCGGCAGGATGGAGCAATCACTCCAGTTGCGCGGCCACTTCCTCGGGGATGTCGAAGTTGTGCGTCACGGTCTGCACATCGTCATCTTCTTCCAGCAGATCGATCAGCCGCATCAACTTTTGTGCCGTGTCCAGATCAACCTCGGTCCGGGTCTGCGGCTTCCAGACCAGCTTGGATTCCGTTGATTCGCCCAAGGCCTTTTCCAGCGCGTCCGAAACCTCCGACAGCGCCTCGACCTGGCAATAGATCCAATGGCCGTCCTCGTCGGATTCCACGTCATCCGCCCCGGCCTCAAGGGCCGCCATCATCACGTCATCGGCCGAACCGGCCGAGGCGGGATAGCTGATCTCGCCCACCCGATCAAAGCTGTGCGCGACAGATCCGGTGGTGCCAAGGTTCCCGCCGCTCTTTGAGAAATACGACCGCACGTTTGACGCCGTGCGATTCACGTTGTCGGTCATCGCCTCTACGATGATCGCGATGCCGTTGACCCCGTAACCCTCATAGCGGATCTCGGTGTAATCGGCCCCGTCGCCCATCTGGGATTTCTTGATCGCCCGATCGATCACGTCCTTCGGCATCGACACGGCTTTCGCGGCCTTCACCGCCAGCCGCAGACGCGGGTTCATGTCCGGGTCCGGCATCCCCATCTTCGCGGCAACGGTGATTTCCTTCGCCAGCTTGGAAAACATCTTGGAGCGCAGCTTGTCCTGCTTGCCCTTGCGGTGCTGGATGTTCGCCCATTTCGAATGGCCTGCCATGAGCCCTGTCTCCGGTCATTTGTCGGTGCTGGCGTCCTCTACACCAGCGCCCGGCGCGACCGCAAGCCCGGTGCCGCAGGCCGATATGGCTCAGAACGGAAAGAACAGCGGGATCAGCGCCGACATCGCAAACATCATCACCACGTTCAACGGCAACCCGATCCGGATGAAATCGGTGAACCGATACCCCCCCGGCCCATAGACCAGCGTGTTCGTCTGATACCCGATCGGTGTCGCAAACGAAGCCGAGGCGGCGAACATCACCGCCACCACGAAGGGGCGCGGATCAACACCCATCTGGTTCGCCAGCCCGATGACCACGGGCGTCAGGATCACGGCAACCGCGTTGTTGGATACGATCTCGGTCAGGGTGGAGGTCAACCCGTAGATCACAAAGATCAGCAGGAACGGCGGCAAACCCGCCAGTCCCGGCGCTGCCGCGCCAACGATCATATCGACCGCGCCGGAATGTTCCAACCCGGCACCCACCGCAAGCATCGCAAAGATCATCGCCAGCAAGCGGCCGTCGACATAGCCAAAGGCCTCCTCGGCATCGATGCAGCGCGTGAGCAGCACCACCGCCACGCCCAGCAGCGCCAGCACCAGAATCGGCGCCACATCCAGTGCCGCCAGCCCAACCACCGCCGCCAGCACAGCCATCACAATCGGCGCATGCCGCCGCCGATAGGGCCGCTCGGACGGGGCCGAGATGTCCACCATCTCCATCTCTGCCGCCAGCCTCTGGATATCGCCCGGCGCGCCCTCCAGAAGCAGCGTATCGCCGACCTGCACCACCAGATCATCCAGCTGCCGGCCGATGTTCTGGTTCTTGCGATGCACGGCCAGCGGATAGACCCCATAACGCCGCCGCAGACGCATCGACCCCAGCGACCGGCCGACCATATGGCACCCCGGCGTGATCAGAACCTCCACCGTCGTGGTCTGCACCGAACTCAGCTTGTCGATCAGCCGCAATTCCTTTTCGCCTTGAAGCGCCAGTACCTCGGCCATCGGCGTGCGCAGAACCACCCGGTCGCCCGCCTCCAGCACCACGTCCTGCAAGCCCCGCCGCAGGCTGAGGTCACCGCGCAGGACGTCGATCACCCGGAGGCTTTCGCGCTTGAACAGCGCAACCTGATCCAGCCGCTGCCCGATCAGCCCGCTGTCCTCGGGGATGGCAACATCCGTAAAGAACTTCATCCGCGCGCGGTCGGTCAGCATCGCGGCCATGCTGTCGCGGTCGGGCAAGAGCCGCCGGGTGAACAGCGCCAGATAGACCATGCCCACGGCCGCACAGGCCAGACCCAAGGGCGTGATCTCGAAAATTCCAAACGGCTCCAGCCCCCGGTCGCGCGCCACCCCGTCAACCACCAGGTTGGTCGAGGTGCCGATCAGGGTCAGAGTCCCGCCCATGATCGAAAGATAGCTCAGCGGGATCAACAGCTTGGACGGAGAAACCTGCATCGCCTTCGCCAATCGCATGAAGACCGGGATTCCCACCACCACCAATGGCGTGTTGTTCATGAAGGCTGACATGCCGACAACCCCCGCCGAAATTCCGCCCAGCGCCCGCTTGGGCGCCGTCTCGACAAAGCGGATCGCCTGATGCGACAGCCAGTCCAGCGCCCCGGTCCGCACCAGCGCGCCGACGATGATGAACATCGCCGCAATCGTCCACGGCCCGGCGTTCGACAAGGCGCGCAAAACCTCACCCTGCGGCAGGATGCCCAGCACCACCATCGCCGCCGCCGCCCCGATCGAGGTCACCTCGACCGGATAGGTCTCGCGCACGAACAGCGCGAACATGACCACAAGGATCGCCAAAGCCACGAAAGGCTGCGTCTCCACAGGGATCGCAAGTCCGAACATCCACCCTCCGCCGTCAGACCAAGGCTTCCGCCCTGGCGCGTGGTTGCACCAATGCCACGCCGGTCAGCATGATCACAAGCGCGGCCCAGACCACGGGCGAAAATCGCTCGCCCAAAAGAAGCATAGCCCAGAAAACGCCCGACGCCGTCACCAGATAAGCGGTTTGCGAGGCGAAGACCGAACCCGCCTTGGATGCCAGCCAGACATAGCTGGCATAGACCAGCGCATGCACGACCGACGAGGCAGCCAAGGCCCATTCCGCCCGCGCCATCGGAAACGGGTCCACCCATTGCCCACTGCCCCAGGCAAGCGGCGCGGCCAGAACCATGCCCACCACCGACACACCGAACATCGCCTGCACCGCATCCATCCCGGCCGTGCCGCCCCGCGCCACGAAATTCGCCTCTATGGCATAAAAGAGCGGCCCCACCATCGCCACCATCAACCAGCCGATACTGACCGCACCGCCGCCCCCCGGCGACGCGATCAACGCCACGCCCGTCAGCCCCAGCGCCAGCCCCGCCAGCCGCCCGGCCGAGAACCGGTCCAGCCCCAAGGCCAGCGCCATCGGAAAAGCCAGAAACGGCACGGTCGAGATCAGGATCGACATGATCCCCGCCGGCAAATGCACGACCGACGCATAAAAGGTCGCGTTCGGGATGATCGTGCCGATCACCGCCACCACCACATAGAACGTCAGCGCCGGGCGTGTCAGCACCAGCCCCCTGCCTCGAAAGCCCGACACCGCCCCCAGCACCACCGCACCGACCAGCAACTGCCAGAAGATCAATCCGAACGGCTGATGCCCCGTCGCCGTCGCCATCTTGCCAAGGCTCTGCGTCGATCCCCAGGCAAGCCCCAGCAGGATCAGGACCAGCACAAGGAACCACCGGCTGTCGACAAAGGCGCTCTCTCTCTCGCGCGACAGGGCGGACGAAACAGGATCGGCCGCCGGGTTGGAAGGGGCCACAAGGCCACCTGCTCGGTGATCGCTCAAGGCAGCGCCTCTTCCAGCCGACCACCCACCCGTACCATCCGCACGCGCAAGGCAAGCCCGGTCTTGTCGTCCGTTTCCACGAACACGCCCGACAGGGTCGCGGCACCAGCCGCAGGCTCGAACCGCGACTTCGCCATCCCGGTGATGAAGCGGCGCAATGGCTCCAGCTTTTCCATCCCGATCACGCTGTCATAATCGCCGCACATGCCCGCGTCCGTCAGGTAGCCTGTGCCTTTCGCAAGGATCATCGCATCCCCGGTCGGCACATGCGTATGCGTGCCAACCACCAAAGACGCCATCCCGTCGCACCAATGCCCGGTCGCCATCTTCTCGCTGGTGGCCTCGGCATGGATATCGACAATCGCGGCCTGCACCACAGCGCCCAGCCGGTGCGTCTTCAAGACCGACTCCAGCGCGGAAAACGGGTCATCGAAAGGCCGCTTCATGAACACCTGCCCCAAGGCCTGCGTCACCAGAACCTTGCGGCCATGCGTCGCCTCGAACACCCGAAACCCCTTGCCCGGCGCAACCTTGGAAAAGTTCAGGGGCCGGATGATCCGCGGTTCCTGCTCGATGAAGCTCAGCATGTCCTTCTGGTCAAAGGCATGGTCGCCCAGCGTCAGACAATCCGCCCCAGCCGCCAAAAGCGCCTTGGCATGGTCGCCGGTGATCCCCGCACCCTGACTGGCATTCTCGCCATTCACGACCACGAAATCGAGGCCCCATTGCGCCCGCAATCCGGGCAGCCGCTCGGTCACCGCCGTCCGGCCAGATCGGCCCATCACATCGCCAAGGAAAAGCATTCTCATGGCCCCCGATTAGGCCTGTGGCCGTGGCCGGGCAAGGGGAATGACGCGCCCTTGCCGAAAAAGCGCGGCAGTTCCAGCAACACGACCCGGCCCGGAACAACCGCCCAGAAAAAAGACCGCGCGCCGGAAATCCTTCGCGCGCCCAGGTTCCGCAGGCCGCACCCCCCGATTCGGGCCGCAATGGCTGACGCCCGCTTGGTCTTTCGCGCGTGGAGACGGAAGCAAGATCAGGGCAAGACCCGGAGAAGACGCAGATTTTCCAACCAGATCAACGCATTGACACCAAGAGCGCTGCACCCGGTTTCCCAACTGTCCCCGCCGCATTATCTCTGCCGCATGACAACGCTCCCCGCAGCCCTTTCCGACTGGTTCGCCGCAAATGGCTGGACACTGCACCCCCATCAACAGGACATGCTGGCCCGGGCCAATGACCCCGCGACCCTCCTCATCGCGCCGACCGGTGGCGGCAAGACCCTAGCCGGTTTCCTGCCCACCTTGGCCGAACTGGGCGCCGCCCCACCCTCCGGCCTTCACACCCTCTATGTCTCGCCACTCAAGGCCCTCACCGCCGATATCCGCCGCAACCTTGGTCGGCCGATCGAGGGCGCGGGCCTCAAGATCCGGGTCGAGGATCGCACTGGCGACACCTCCTACACTCAGCGCCGCCGCCAGCGCGCCGACCCGCCACATATCCTGCTGACCACGCCCGAAAGCCTCGCACTTCTTCTCAGCTACGAAGATGCCCCCCGGATTTTTGCAGGATTGCAGCGGGTTATCGTTGACGAAATCCACGCTCTCGCGGAATCCAAACGCGGCGACCAGCTCACCTTGCAACTCGCCCGCCTGCAATCTCTGAACCCCAGCCTCCGCCGCATCGGCCTTTCCGCCACGGTCGAAAATCCGCCCGCCCTCGCCCGCTTCCTCTCCCCGGACACCACGATCCTGCAAGCAGACCCCGGCCCCGACCCCGACATCTCCATGCTGGAAACAGACGCCCCCCCGCCGTGGAGCGGCGGCGGCGGCCGCTACGCCATCCCCGCGATCCTGAACGAGATCACCCGCCACAAGACCACCCTCATCTTCCACAACACGCGCGCGCAGGCGGAACTCTTTTTCCACGACCTCTGGCTACAGAACACCCAAGACCTGCCGATCGGTATCCACCATGGCAGCCTAAGCCGTGAACAACGCGAACGCGTCGAACAGGCGATGACCGCAGGGGCGCTCAGGGCCGTCGTCTGCACTGGCTCCCTCGACCTCGGAATCGACTGGGGCGATGTCGATCTGGTCATTCAGGTCGGCGCACCGAAAAACGTGAAACGCCTCGTGCAAAGGATCGGCCGTGCCAACCACCGCTACAACGCCCCATCCAAGGCCCTTCTCGTCCCCGCCAACCGGTTTGAGGTTGTCGAATGCCAAGCGGCTTTGGATGCCGTCTGCGCCCACACGCTTGACGGCGAACCCCGCGGCCCCGGCCCGCGCGACGTCCTCTGCCAGCACATCCTCGCCACCGCCTGCGCCGGGCCGTTCGATGCCGACCAACTCTACGCGGAAATCATCACCGCTGGCCCCTATGCCCTTCTGACCAAACCGGAATTCGACGCCTGCCTCGATTTCGTCGCCACCGGCGGCTACGCGCTGAAGGCCTATGACCGCTGGCAAAGATTGAAGTCAACGAATGGTAAATGGCACCTGAGGGATTCCCGCAGCGCCGCCCTGATCCGCCAGAACCTCGGCACGATCATCGACATCGAGACCCTGAAAGTGCGCCTGCGCAACCACGGCACCCCGCTGGGAGAGGTCGAGGAATCCTTCGCCGCCACCCTCACCCCCGGCGACACCTTCCTGATCGGCGGCCAGATCGTCCGCTACGAGGGCTTGCGCGAAATGACCGTCGAGGTGTCCAGAACCCCCGGCCGCGACCCCAAGGTCGCCGTCTTCAACGGCACCAAATTCGCCACCTCCACCCTTCTCGCCGACCGCATCCTTGAAATCTTCCAAGCCGATAGCTGGCCCGACCTGCCCGCCCACACCGCACAATGGCTGGCCCTGCAACGCAAGGTCTCCCGCCTCCCGGAGCCTCACTCCCTCCTTCTGGAATCCTTCCCGCACGATGGCCGCGAACACCTCGTCGTCTACGGCTTTGCCGGCCGCAACGCCCAGCAAACCCTCGGCCTCCTTCTGACCAAACAGATGGAATCCCAAGGCCTTGCCCCCTTGGGATTCGTCGCCACCGACTACGCCACCCTGATCTGGGGCCTCGACCCGGTCACCGATCCCGCCCCCCTCTTTGACCCCGATACCCTGCGCCAGGGGCTGGAGATCTGGCTCTCCGGCAACGCCGTGATGAAGCGCACCTTCCGCGCCACCGCCATCATCGCGGGCCTGATCGAGCGGTCGCATCAGGGCCGCCGCAAGACCGGCCGCCAGGCGACCTTCTCCTCCGACATTCTCTACGACACGCTCCGAAAATACGACCCCGACCACCTCCTCCTCCAGATCACCCGCGAAGAGGCCCTCCGCGGCCTGATCGACTTCTCCCGCATCGAAGCCCTGCTCGCCCGCGTCAAAAACCGGATTGACCTGAAACGCCTCTCCCGCGTCACTCCCCTCGCGGCCCCCCTTTTCTTTGAACCCGGCCGCATCCCCGTCCATGGGACCGGCCGCGACCGCCTCGCCTCCGCCGAGGCCCAGACCCTGATGGAAGCCGCCGGCCTCGCCTGAGCATTTGCTCTTTTCAGAAATACTCCCGCCGGAGGCATCCACAAGCCGGTTGGCGCTTGCGCCAGAGGCGAGAATTCAACTTGTGCGAAGCACTCAATTTCGATCCCGCCCCTTGCCCCGAACCCGCCGCCGGGGCATGCATCCCCATGCATCACGCGTTTTTCTTCCACGGCGAAACCTTGCATCTGCGTCCCTCCGGCGCCCTCTTCTGGCCCGCGCGAAACCTTCTTGCCGTCTCCGACCTGCACCTTGGCAAGTCCGAGCGTCTCGCCCGCCGCGGCGGCACCCTTCTGCCGCCCTACGAGACGCAAGCGACCTTGGAAAAGCTCGACCGTGAACTGGAGATGACGGATGCATCAGCCGTCATTTGCCTTGGTGACAGCTTTGACGATTCCGAAGCTGCCAATGGGCTTGATGAAGATTGCCGCCTCTGGTTGACCCGTCTTATCGCCGGGCGCGACTGGACATGGATAACCGGCAACCACGATCCTGGCCCGATCGAGATCGGCGGCACGCACCGGGCCGAACTGCGGCTGGCCCCCTTCACATTCCGCCACATCGCAGATCCCAACGAAATGGCCGAGATCTCAGGCCATTACCACCCGAAAGCCCGGCTTGCGGGCCAGTCAAGACCCAGCTTTCTCGTCGATGCCGCCCGGCTGATCCTGCCAGCCTTTGGGGTCTATACCGGGGGTCTGCGCAGCGACGATCCCGCGCTTGTCACCCTCATGGCAAAGGACGCGCTGGCCGTTCTGACCGGCTCGCGCGCCCTTGCGATCCCCATGCCAAGGTAGGGTGCGCCAAAGCGCTCCTACGCCGTCAGCCCTTCCGGTTCCGCCAGCCCATTGGCCCGACAGCAGGCGGTCAGCGTATTGGCCAGAAGGCAGGCAATCGTCATCGGCCCCACACCGCCCGGCACCGGCGTGATCGCTCCCGCCACTTCGGCGGCGCTGGCATAATGCACGTCACCAACCAGCTTGGCCTTGCCGTCACGTTCGATCCGGTTGATGCCGACGTCAATCACCGTGGCGCCGGGCTTCACCATGTCACCGGTAATCATCTCGGGCCGCCCGACAGCCGCCACCAGAATATCGGCACGGCGGCAAACTTCGGTCAGGTCTTTCGTTCGGCTGTGCGCAATCGTCACCGTGCAGCTGTCGCCCAGCAAAAGCTGTGCCATCGGCTTGCCGACAATATTCGACCGCCCGACCACCACCGCGTTCAGCCCGGCCAGCGACCCGTGATGATCCCGCAGCATCATCAGACAGCCCAGGGGCGTGCAAGGCACCATGCTCTTTTGCCCGGTCCCCAGAAGCCCGACGTTCGAGATGTGAAATCCGTCCACGTCCTTCGCCGGATCAATGCGGTTGATCACCAATTCGGCGTTCAGATGCGCTGGCAGCGGCAACTGCACCAGAATTCCATGCACTTTCGGGTCAGCGTTCAACCGGTCGATCAGCGCCAGCAGTTCCGCCTCGCCCGTGGCCGCATCCAGCCGATGTTCGAAAGATGCCATTCCAACCTCGATGGTCGAGGCGTGCTTGTTCCTGACATAGACCTGCGACGCCGGGTCTTCCCCGACCAGAACCACGGCCAGACCGGGCTGGATGCCGTTTTCCTCTTTCAGCCGCGTCACATGCCCCGCGACCTGCGCCCGGACATTCGCCGCAAAGGCCTTGCCGTCGATCACCGATGCCGTCATCCCGTTTCCTCCCCTAGACCGCTGCCGCAAAGGCGCTGCGGTAATGTTCCATCTGCATTCGCGTGGCCAGCACGGCGTTCTTCATCAAGATCGCCACCGTCACCGGACCGACACCCCCCGGAACCGGTGTAATCCAGCCCGCAACCTCGGCACAGCTGTCGAAATCAGCGTCGCCCACCGTCTTTCCGTCTACCCGGTTGATCCCGATATCAATCAGCGCCGCCCCCGGCTTCAGCATCTCGCCCCTCACCAGACCGGGCTTGCCCACCGCCACGAACACCGCATCCGCCGCGCGGCTATGCACCGCGACCTGCCGCGTCATGTGGTGGCAGACAGTCACCGTGGCCCCCAGCCCCATCATCAGAAAGGCAATCGGCTTGCCGACAATCTCGGAATGGCCGATCACACAGACATCCAGCCCCTCCATCTTCAACGGCAGAGTCTTCAGGATCTCCACCGCAGCAACGGCGGTGCAGGGGCCAAGCGTCAGATCGTTGTAAACGATATTGCCGATGGAAGACGGATGCATCCCTTCCACATCCTTCATCGGATGCACGGCCTTTTGCAGCGCCTTCACCGGGATATGCGCCGGCAGAGGGCGCTGGATGATGATCCCGTTCACCCGAGGGTCCGCATTCAGACCGGCAAGCACGCCCTGCAACTGTTCAAGCGAGATCGTCTCGGGGTAGTTGCGCGCCTCGAAGGCCACGCCCGCCGCTTCGGCCTGACGCTGCTGATTGCGGACGTAAAGTTCCGCCGCCGCCACATCACCGACCGAGATTGACACAAGTTTCGGCGTCCATCCCGCCTCGGCCAAGGCTTCGGCCTCGGCCTGCGTGGCGCTGCGCATTCTGGCCGCGATGGCCTTTCCGTCAATCAAGGTCGCGGTCATTTGCCTAGAAAGTCCCTTGTTTTCAGCTCTTTCGCAAACTGTCCGGTCCGAGCTTGCTTTCCTCGCGCGCGATGGACCAGTCAATCAACCGCCGCCACAGCTTTTCCACCAGATCAGGCGGCAACCCATGGGTTGCGGCATGGCGGCGAACGTTCTGCACCACTTCCTCCACCCGCCCGTTGATCCTTGCGGGCAGATCCACCTCCGCCTTGATCTCGGCCGCGCGGTCGATATAGCCCGCCCGCTCGGCAAAGAGGCGGACCAGGTCTTCGTCCAGCCGATCAATCTCGGCCCGGATCTGGGCCATGGTCGTGCAATCTGCGGGCTTTGGCATCGGTGTATTCCCCGTTTCAGGCTGCCCCCCAGATAAGGGGACAGCCCGCAAAGGGCAATGCGCCCGACTGTCTCGTCCCCGACTGTCTCGTCTTAGAACAAGCCTTCGACCTGGCCCTGATCGTTCAGCCGGATCACCTCGGCGGACGGCACCTTCGGCAGACCGGGCATCGTCATGATCTCACCGCAGATCGCGACGATGAAACCTGCCCCGGCCGACAAGCGCACTTCACGCACCGGCACGGTATGGCCGGTCGGCGCGCCACGCACCGTGGGATCGGTGGTGAAGGAATACTGGGTCTTCGCCACGCAGATCGGCAGATGCCCGTAACCCGCGGCTTCCCATGTCTTCAGCTGATCGCGGATCGCCTTGTCGGCAATCACGTCATCGGCATGGTAGATGCGCTTGGCGATGGTCTGGAGCTTCTGGAACAGCGGCATCTCGTCGGGGTAAAGCGGGGCAAAGTTCGCCGCGCCAGATTCCGCCATCTGCACGACCTTGTGGGCAAGTTCCTCGATGCCCGCGCTGCCATTGGCCCAATGCTTGCACAGGATCGCTTCGGCCCCCTGTTCGGCGACATAGGCCTTGACGGCTGCGACCTCGGCATCGGTATCGCTGTAGAAGTGGTTGATCGCCACGACAACCGGCACCCCGAAGGATTTCACGTTCGAGATGTGGCGGCCAAGGTTCGGGCAACCCTTCTTGACGGCATCCACATTCTCGGCACCCAGATCGGCCTTGGCCACGCCGCCGTTCATCTTCATCGCCCGCACCGTGGCGACGATGACCGCTGCCGAGGGCTTCAACCCCGCCTTCCGGCACTTGATGTCGAAGAACTTCTCGGCACCAAGGTCAGCCCCGAAGCCCGCTTCGGTGACGACATACTCGCCCAGCTTCAGCGCGGTCTTGGTGGCGATGACCGAATTGCAGCCATGCGCGATGTTGGCAAACGGGCCACCATGCACGAAGGCCGGGTTGTTCTCCAGCGTCTGCACAAGGTTCGGCTGCATTGCGTCCTTCAGAAGAACGGTCATCGCGCCATCGGCCTTGACGTCGCGGGCATAGATCGCCTTCTTCTCGCGGGTATAGGCCACAACGATGTCGCCAAGCCGCTTTTGCAGGTCTTCCAGATCGTTCGACAGGCACAGGATCGCCATGACTTCCGAGGCCACCGTGATGTCAAACCCGGTCTGGCGCGGAAAGCCGTTGGCAACACCACCAAGGTTCACCACGATATCGCGCAGCGCGCGGTCGTTCATGTCCATCACCCGGCGCCAGACGATGCGGCGCTCGTCGATCGCCAGTTCGTTGCCCCAGTAGATGTGGTTGTCGATCATCGCCGACAAAAGGTTGTGGGCGGATGTGATCGCGTGGAAGTCGCCGGTGAAGTGAAGGTTCATCTCCTCCATCGGCACGACCTGCGCCATCCCGCCGCCCGCAGCCCCGCCCTTCATCCCGAAGTTCGGGCCAAGGCTCGCTTCGCGGATACAGACCACGGCCTTCTTGCCGATCCGGTTCAGACCGTCGCCCAGACCCACGGTCGTCGTGGTCTTGCCTTCGCCAGCAGGCGTCGGGTTGATCGCGGTCACCAGCACCAGCTTGCCATCGGGACGTCCCGCCAGCGATTTGATGAACTCCTGGCCGACCTTGGCCTTGTCATGGCCGTAAGGCAGCAGATGCTCCGAAGGGATGCCCAGCTTGGCCCCGATCTCCATGATCGGCTGCTTCTTCGCCTCGCGCGCAATTTCGATGTCGGTCTTGAAGGCCATGTGCGTCTCCCATCCAGCGGATATTCCGTTTGCGACGTGATACCGGGCTATTCCGGGTTGACGAGGCCGGTTTCCGACCTAAACGCCGCGAAATTCGCCAGCACAGGTTTCCGATCGGAAATATCGCGCACGCAACGCGACGGCCCGCGCAATTTGATTCAAATTGCCCCTGCTCTTTTGAGAAATACTCCGCGGGAGGTTCGGAGGGTGTGAAACCCTCCGGGGCAGACAACAGACCCGGCTCAGCCCGGCTTGCGCGCCGCGTCCAGATGCGCCCAGACGCGCTGGTCGGGGATATGCAGCGTCAGCACATCCCCCAGCCGCAAGACACCCTCGCGTTCTACCCAGGCTGTCACGCCGCGCTTTCCCGTTGCCGCGCGCAAGAACCCCTTGCCCTGCCCGGGCAGCACCTTGTCGATGGTCACCGCAGGCTCCTGACAGGGGCGGTTTTCCATGTCGATCACCAAGGTCACACCGTCCGGCCCCTGCAACCGGCTGGAGGGCGGCAAATGGGTGAAATCGGGTATGCCCTCCACCACCAGCGACGCGCCGACCCATGCGTAATCCATCACCGCCAGCCCCATCGCGGCGGCGACTTCGGCCATTTCCTCGGCGCTGACGATCGCCAACTGCCGGACGTTGCGGATCTCGGTCCCGCGCTTGTGCTGCTTCAGCACCCGGCTACAGGATGGCCGCGTCAGCCCGGCGTGGCTTTCGCCTGCAAAGCCGGCAAAGCTCAGCGGCATTTCCGGCACCGGCAGCGACCGGATGATCAGCTTCTCCACCGGTTCAGGTTGCGCGCCCAGCCAGATGACACGGGCGCTATGGGTGGTCGGGATCAGGGCGGGCATCGGAACCTCGTGGAAAAGTCTGCCAGAGCGGATTTTGCATGACGGGTGGCGGCGATCAAAGCCATTTCTTCCACCGAAAGATCGCCCAAGGCACCAAGGCCGACAGAAGCATCAGGCCCAGCGCCATCGGATAGCCCCATGGCCATTCCAGTTCCGGCATATGGACAAAGTTCATCCCGTAGATGCTGGCGATCAGGGTGGGGGGCAGGAAGACGAAGGCCACAACCGAGAATATCTTGATGATGTCGGACTGCCTTATGCTGATCACCCCCAGCGTCGCATCCAGCAGGAACCGCACCTTTTCCGCCTGCGCCGCCGAGACTTCCTTCAGCGACCGCACGTCATGCAGGATTGTCCGCGCGACTTGCCGTTCCCGCCCTTTCAATGTCACCTCGCCCGGGTGGTCGGCCGTCGCGGTCAGGTGACCAAGCAATCGCTGCAACGTGCCAAGACTTTCGTTCACCTTGCCGTTCAGGTCTTCCCCACGCCCCAGCCGTTCCAGAACCACCCCCAGAGTCTCGCTTTTCCCCGAAGGCCGATGCGCCTCGAAGATTGTCGTTGAAAGAAGATCCAGTTTCCGCGCCTCGCCTTCCAGAATATCGGCCAGACGGTCCACCGCAGCCTCAAGCAGGCCCAAAAGCGTATCCATCCCCGAGGCCAGCGGCACATCATGCCGCACGGCCCGATCGGCGAAATTCGTCAGAGACCCGGGGCGGTGATAGTGAACGCTGACCAGCCGGTCCGGCAGCACGACAAAGGTCACCGGTCCGATCTCGGTTTCGTGCGCCGCAACCGTCGCCAGAATCTGAGCGGTCAGAAACAGCGCACCGTTCTCGCGGTAGATGCGCGATGAGACCTCGATCTCCTGCATGTCTTCCCGCGTCGGGATGCCTATCCCCAGCGCGGTTTCCACGGCCTTTTCCTCGGCAGAGGAGGGGGCCTCAAGATCGATCCAGACCGCATCCAGCAACCGGTCGCGGTCAAGATCAAGCCGTTCCAGCCTTTGCCCCCGGGATCGGTAAGCCGTCAGCACGCTGCACCTCGTCATTGCCCGACAAAAATCTAGCGGGCTACCCCATGAAGCGAAAGGCCCCGCATTTGCGGGGCCTTTGCAATCCTTGATTCCGGGCGGTCAAAGCGGTGCCGGCTCTGGCTCGCTTCCCGGTTTCGGCTTGCGGGCGCGGGTCTTCGGGATCGCCGCGATCGAGGTGGTTCCCCCGCCCGAGGCAGGCTTGTCACCATCATCGCTGCCACCCAGCGGCTCACCCGCGATAACCTTGCGGATCTCGTCGCCGGTCAGGGTCTCATATTCCAGAAGCCCCTTGGCCAGCCGCTCGAAATCTTCCGACTTCTCGATCAGGATCCGCCGCGCGGTTTCATAGCCCTCATCGATCAGCGATTTCACCTCGCCCTCGATCGCCTGCTTGGTCTCGGCCGAAACCGAAAAGCCTGCCGTGTTGCCCTGATAACCCTCATGCGCTTCGGAATAGTCGATGTTGCCGATCTTGTCGGACATCCCCCAGCGCATCACCATCGCCCGCGCCAGACCCGAGGCCTGCTGGATATCGCCCACCGGGCCGGAGGACACGCCTTCCTCACCATATTTGATGATCTCGGCCGCCTTGCCCGCCATCGTCATCGCGATGCGCTGCTTGGCTTCGTCCTTGTGCATCTGCAACCGGTCCATTTCGGGCAAGGAAACCACCATCCCCAAGGCACCGCCCCGCGGGATGATCGTGGCCTTGTAGACCGGGTCGCATTTCGGCAGCGCCATGCCGACGATGGCGTGACCAGCCTCGTGATAAGCCGTCTTTTCCTTCTGGTCGTCAGTCAGGACCATGCTGCGGCGTTCCGCGCCCATCATGACCTTGTCCTTGGCCTGCTCGAAATCGACCATCGTCACAAAGCGCCGACCAACGCGGGCGGCCATGAGAGCGGCCTCGTTCACCAGGTTCATCAGGTCAGCGCCCGAGAACCCCGGCGAGCCGCGCGCGATGGTGCGCAGATCCACATCCGGCCCCAGCGGCACCTTGCGGGCATGGACGGACAGGATCTTTTCCCGGCCCTTGATATCGGGGTTCGGCACATGGATCTGACGGTCAAAGCGACCGGGGCGCAGGAGTGCGGGGTCCAGCACGTCCTTGCGGTTGGTGGCGGCGACGATGATCACACCCTCGTTCGCCTCGAACCCGTCCATTTCGACCAGAAGCTGGTTCAGCGTCTGCTCGCGTTCGTCATTGCCGCCGCCCATGCCAACGCCACGCGCCCGGCCGACAGCGTCAATCTCGTCGATAAACACGATGCAGGGCGCGTTCTTCTTGGCCTGCTCGAACATGTCGCGGACACGGGATGCACCCACACCCACGAACATTTCCACAAAGTCGGACCCGCTGATGGTGAAGAACGGCACACCAGCCTCCCCCGCGATGGCGCGGGCCAGAAGCGTCTTACCCGTGCCGGGCGGACCAACCAGCAGCGCCCCTTTGGGGATCTTGCCGCCCAGACGGCTGAACTTCTGCGGATTGCGCAGGAATTCGACGATCTCTTCCAGCTCTTCCTTGGCCTCGTCGATGCCGGCCACATCGTCAAACGTGACGCGGCCCTGCTTTTCGGTCAGCAGTTTCGCGCGGCTCTTGCCAAAGCCCATGGCCCCGCCACGCCCGCCACCCTGCATCCGGTTCATGAAGAACAGCCAGATGCCGATCAGCACGATGAAAGGCAGCCACAGCGACAGAAGCGACATGAAGCCCGACTGCGCCTGCGGCTCGGCCTGCACCTGAACGCCCTTGGCGATCAGATCGCGGGACAGATTGTCGGTCACCGCATCACCCGGCGGCTTGATGGCGACATAGGTATTTCCGTCCTTGGACCGGACGATAACCCTTTCACCGTCAAGCGTCACACCGGCGATCTGCCCGGCATCGACCCTTTCGATAAAGTCGGAATAGCTCAGCGTCCGAGACGACGACGTGGTCTGTCCACCTGAAAACAGCTGGAACAAGGCCATGACGAGGATCAGCAGGACGACCCAGAAAGCGATATTGCGCGCATTGCCCACAAGGCATCTCCCGTAATTGCCGCACGCCCTGCGTCGGGGGCGGCCTTGGGTTACAAGATAGTCAGTTTGGCGTCCGGTTCAATGCGATAACAGGAACGCGTGAAAGCTGGGCGCGCATGTCGCAGTTGCCGGGCCAAATCCCGCACAAGGGGCTGCGATCAGGGTGTCGCCCAGCCAAAGGGCCGGAGTCACCTCCAGCACCTGCCGGGGCAGGCCCGTGGACCGCCAGTCAGGGCATTGCCGCAAGCCCTCGGCCCCCAGCGCGCGCACGTCGCCCATGCCACCGCTCACCTCCCAGCGTCCGTCCCACAGCGCGCCCGGCGGCACCTGCCCGCCCAACGCCCGCGCCTCGCGGCTGACCCAGACCCGGCCATCCTTGTGGCGAAACCGGCACCCGGCCAGCGTGGCATCCTTGCCGTGGCGCAGGGCAAGCAGAAGCGTATGGATCTGGTCGGCCCGCGGCGCATGGCGCAAGCCCGCCATCCACCGCAATATCTCCACCAAGAGAAGGCGGTCGACCTCGCCCCCCAGATCCAGAAAGGCGCGGACCTCGAAGGTCAATGCGCCGGCAACCTCGGTCACCACATCCCGCGCGGCCTCGCGAATCGTGTCATTCACCACCCCCTGCGCCAGCGCCAGATTACGGACAACCGCGGCCAGCCGCTCCACGGTGATCCCCAAGGGCTGCAACGCCTTCAGCGCCCGGCGCGCCCGGGTTCTGGTGTAGCGGTCATCATCATTGGTCGGGTCATCCACCCAGCCCAGGCCATGACGGACAAGAAATTCCCGCAACTCTGCCCGGCCAGCCTTCAGAAGCGGGCGGCGGAACGTCACGCCCTCTTGTTGAAACTGCGGCCGCATGCCGGAAAGCCCGTCCAGACCCGCGGCGCGTGACAGCCCCATCAGGAAGGTTTCGGCCTGATCGTCAGCGGTATGGGCCAGCACCACCTGCCCGATGTCATGGGCCTTGGCCCAGGACGTCAGCAATCGGTAGCGCGCAGTCCGCGCGGCTTCCATGAGATTTCCCGTGACCGCGTCATGTTCCCAGACCAGCACCGAATGCGGAATGCCAAGCCCCGCGCAGACCGAGGCGACAAAGGCCGCTTCGGCAGCGGCTTCGGGCCGCAGGCGATGGTCTACAGTCACGGCATGCAGCCTGTCGCCCACATCCTGCGCCGCATGCGCCATCAGATGCAGCATCGCCATGGAATCGCCGCCGCCTGACACCGCAAGGCCAACCCTGCCCGGCACCGCCAGGACCGCCCGCGCCCGCGCCAGCAACGCGGCGTCCGGCTCCGCCTTCTGCAAACCATCCTGCTGGTTGCCTAGCGGCACCCCAGACCTTGCATCGCGATACTCGCCTCGGTCGCCGCCATGCTGCCGGGGTAGCGCACGCCAACTTCGCCCAGCGTCACGCAGGCCTCCTGGACCTGGCCGAGTGTGCCAAGCCCCTGCCCAAGCCGCAGCAGCGAGCCGGGCGCAAATGTCCCGTCAGGTGCAGCTGAAAACGCATCCAGATAGGCCCGCGCGGCATTTGACGTCTCTCCCAGACTGCTCAGCGCTTCGCCGCGCAGATAGTGGGCTTCCTGGGTCAGCGGCCCGCCAGGATAGGATTGGGCAAAGGTCTCAAAGAGCGTTGCAGCACCGCGAAAGTCACCGGTGCCGAGCACCTCCTTGGCCCGGTCAAAGTCTGCCTGTTCACTGACGGCAAGTTCTGCCGCGCCGGTGCCGGGATTGCTGATCACTGGCGTGGCAATTGCCCCGCCACCGGCGCCGTCACCACCCAGAACCGAGGTCGCCCCAAGGCCGGTCGGGTCGCAGCCCGGCGTCGCCTCGCACAGCCGGTATTCGATATCGCCGATCCGGTTGGTGCCGTCGGCAACCACCCGGTTCAGCTTCAGTTCGACCGTCTCGGTCCGCGCGGTCAGGCGCGACAGTTCCGCCTCGATCGTGTCCATCCGCTGCAAGGCGTCACCCCCGGCAAGACCGCTGGAGGCGGCCCCGGTTGAAATCAGTTCCGACTTCAGCGCGTTGAACTCGGCCGCAAGCGCGGCCAGTTCGCCACGAATGTCGGCAAGCGTCTGCGTGCGGTCCTGCGCCATCGCCCCAAGGGGCGACAACGCAAGCAGCAGGGAAAGACCGATCAGCCGCATCTGCCTCAGACCCCGGCGCCGACCGAAAGCACCGTCACTGCGCGGCGGTTCTGCGAATAGCAGGCCTCGGTCGAGCAGACCTCGATCGGGCGCTCCTTGCCGTAGCTGATGGTGCGCAGACGGTTGGCCGGCACGCCCTGACTGATCAGGAAGTTCTGCACCGCGGCCGCACGACGCGCGCCAAGGGCAAGGTTGTATTCCCGGGTGCCTTGTTCATCTGCGTGGCCTTCGATGATCGCCGCATAGCCGGTGTTGGTCATCAGCCACTGGGCCTGCGCCGTCAGCACTGCACGCCCCTCGGGCGAGATGGTGGACTGGTCCACCGCGAACAGCACCCGGTCACCAACGCGCTGGTTGAAATACGCGATGGAGGTCGGGTTGTTCGGATCACCCAGACCCGTGGTGTCGATGCCGCCCGCCCCACCGGGGCCACCCGCGCCGCCGGGACCACCGGCACCATAACGGTCGGGATTGTTACAGGCGGCAAGCGCCAACGTGGCGATGAGGAGAAGCGACTTAGCGGCAAGGGTCATGGATTTCTTCCTTTTTATTGGCTCGATTGCGGCCACAGTATCAGCTTTGCGCCGCCGTGGGAATCGGCGGCGCGTCACGATTTATGGCAAAAGCGGCGACCATGCCGGGTCTGACGCCGGGCCTTCGGTCGGGATCTGTTTCAGGTTGCGCCCGGTGATGTCGACCGACCACAGCGTCGCCTGACCGCCCGCACCGCTGGTTTCGCGGGTGAACATCAAGACACGGCCATTTGGCGCCCATGTCGGGCCTTCATCAAGGAAGCTGGCAGTCAGCAGCCGCTCTTCGCTGCCATCGGTGCGCATGACGCCAATGTGGAAGCGGCCCTGATGCTGCTTGGTAAAGGCGATCAGGTCGCCGCGCGGGCTCCAGACCGGGGTGCCATAGCGCCCCTGCCCGCCGGAAATCCGCGTCCCCTCGCCACCGCTCGCCGGCATGACATAGATCTGCGGCGTGCCGCTCCGGTCGCTTTCGAAGACGATCTGGCGGCCATCGGGGCTGAACGACGGCGCGGTTTCGATCGACGGCGCGTTGGTCAATTGGGTAAGACCGCCGGTGCCGACAGCAAGCGCGTAAATGTCGGTGTTGCCGCCGCGTTCCAGACTGAAGACAACGGTCTGGCCATCCGGGCTGAAGCGCGGCGCAAAGGTCATGGTGCCGGGTTGTTCGTCAAGCGACTGCCGCCGAAGCGAGGCCACATCCAGCAGAGTGATCCTCGGAAAGCCCGATTCATAGCTGGTGTACAGGATCCGGTCACCCTGCGGCGAAAATCGCGGGGCCAGAACGATCGCGCTTGAATCGGTCAGATACTGCACATTCGCGCCGTCATAATCCATCACCGCCAGACGTTTCAGCCGCTGGTTCTTCGGCCCGCTCTCGCTGACAAAGACCACACGGCTGTCGAAATAGCCGCCCTCACCGGTGATCTTGGAATAGACCACATCGGCCACCTTGTGCGCCATCCGCCGCCAGCCCTGCGTGGTGCCGGCAAATTGCAGCGCCGCACCTTCCAGCACCTGCCCGTTGAACACGTCATAGGCCCGGAACTTCACCGTGATCCGGTCGCCCGAGACGGAAACCGCCCCGGTCACCAGCACTTGTGCGTTGATCGCCTTCCAGTCCTCAAAGGCGATCCCGCCGTCAAAGCTGGTGATCCGGCTGATGTAGGCATCCTGCGGGATGTTGCGGAAAAAGCCGGTGCCTTCCAGATCCGAGGTTACCACCCGGCTGATTTCGCGCGCATATTCCCCTGCCCCGCCTTCATCGATGAAGGTCGGGATCGCGATGGGCATGGGTTCGATCACCCCCGGACCGATCACGATCCGCGGTGGGGCGTTCTGTGCCTGAATCGGGGCAACCCCCGCCAGCGTCAGACCCAAGGCAAGGGCAAACAGGGTTCGGATGGCTGATCTCATCGGGTTCAAGCTCCGTTTCTTTTGTGTCTTTGCCCGCCTGAAAGACGGGTCGGAAGGGGGAAATTCCGGGATTCCTGCCCCTTCGGGCAAATATCTGGGCGCCGTCATCGCTGCCTCATCCCGTTGGCATCGAAGACAAGGTCAAGCACACGCCAGGTTTCGTATTTTCCGGGAGGCAGCGGCAGCCCCCCATCAGCATGCGCCCGGTTCACCGCGCGCTTTGCGGTATCAAGCAGCATGTTGATCCCGGTCTGGCTTGGCCCGTTCGATTCCAGCAGTTGGAAATCGGCGGGCCTGCCGTCTTGCCCAAAGCTGACCCGGACGACAATCATCGTGCTGAGCGCTTCGGTCCCGGCGGCCCCAAGGTTCCACTTCCGCGCAATCGCGCTGGAGATATCGCCCATCTCCCCCCCCGTCAGCGGCGGCCCCTGCGGCAAGTCCGGTCCGGACGAAGCGACGGGCTGCGTCACCGGCTCTTCGGCGGCGGCCTCGGCCAGAAGGGCTGCAATCGCATCCTCCGTCGCGCTGTCATCAACCGGCTGTTGTGGTGTCTCGGGCGTCGCGGCGACGGTTTCAGGCTGCGGGTCCGGTTGGGGCGCAGGCCGCGTGGGCCTTGCCTTGGGTCGCAGCGAGGCGGTCATGCCCGTCGCAGCGGTCTGGTCGCGGTTGGCCTCGGTCAGGGTCACGTCGCCGGTATCGGGAGCCACGGTTTCTTCGGTCGGCTGCTGGTCCACGACCTCGGCTTCGGCAGGCAGGTCGCTGACGGCGGGGGTCGGCGCATCAGAGATTTCGGCCACCGCCTCTTGCTCCACCGGGTTCGGCGCCACGATCTCGGCAGCTTCGGGCAAGGGTTGCTCTTCGGTGGAAAGCGACGGCAAAACCTGCTCGACCTCTGCCACCGGAACTTCGGGCTGCGGTTCGGGCTCTGGGACAGGCTCCGGTTCCGGCACAGGTTCCGGCTCTGGTGCGGGCTCCGGTTCGGGCGCGGGCTCTGGCTCTGGCACAGGTTCCAGTTCTGGCTCTGGCACAGGCTCTGGCACAGGTTCCGCCTCTGGCCGTGCCTGCGGCCGAACCGGCGTCGGCTCCTGCGAAGGCGTCGGCGTCGGCGTCGATGCCGCCTGCAACGCATCGAACTCGGCACTCGTCATCATCGAGACCTGGGTGACAATGACCTCTTCCACGGGGGTCGGCGCAAAAAGCCATTCCCCGACCAGGACCCACAGGATCACCCCTGCATGCCCGATCCCCGAAAAGATCGTTCCCGTCTGCATCCGCCTCAGCCGCCCGATTCCGCGCCAGTCGCAGCATCTGACGCAGCGCCCCCGCTGAAACTTGGACCCTGAGCGTCGGTCACAAGACCAATCTCGTTGAACCCACCCGCGTTCAGCGCGCCCATGACCTGCGCCACGCGCTCATAGGGGATCGAGCCATCGGCCCTGAGGAACACCTTCTTCGAGACCCGTTCGGCGGCAATCGCCTGCAACTTCGGGATCATCTCGCCGTCGGCCACTTCGGTCGTCTGTATGGCGATACGGCCCTCGGCGGTGATCGTGACGGTCAACGGCTCTTCCTGCTCTGTCGGCAAGGCCGTCGCCGCCGTCTTCGGCAGCTCCACCGGAACGCCGACCGTCAGCATGGGCGCAGCCACCATGAAGATGATCAAAAGCACCAGCATCACGTCCACGAAGGGCGTGACGTTGATCTCGCTCATCGCTGCGGCACGGCCCTTGCGCCGCCCCCGGCGCCCACCCCCGCCGCCTGCGGATTTGACGACCCCGGCCCCCATCGGTCAGGAATCCAGCTGGCGCGACAGGATCGTCGCGAATTCGTCGGCAAAGCCCTCATATCCGCCAACGATCCGCTCGCTGTCGGAATTGAGCTTGTTGTAAAACACGACCGCCGGGATCGCCGCAACAAGACCCACACCCGTGGCCAAAAGCGCCTCGGCAATGCCGGGGGCCACGACGGCAAGGTTGGTGTTCTGCGAAATCGCGATCTGTTCAAAGCTGTGCTTGATGCCCCAGACCGTGCCGAAAAGCCCGATGAACGGCGCGGTTGACCCGGTGGTGGCCAGAAACGACAGCCCGGTGTTCAGCGATTCACTCTCGCGGTTGATCGCCACATCCATCGCCCGGTCGATCCGCGCCTGCGCGCCCGCGATCAGCCCGCCGTCCTGCTTGTGGCTGCGCCGCCATTCCAGCATGCCCGCCGCAAAGATCTTTTCCGACTGGCCCTGCGGATCAGCGCCGATCTTTTCGAACAGCTCATCCAGCGGCTCACCCGACCAGAAGGCCCGGTCAAAGATCGTCGCCTCGGCGCGCGCGCGGCGAAACATCAGGTGCTTCTGAATGATGATCGCCCAGCTCCAGAACGACATGACCAGAAGCATGATCATGACGATCTTGACCGTAAAGGTCGCGCGGGCAAAAAGGGCGAACAAAGAGAAATCAATCTCCTGCGCCATCGCAAGGGTGCCTGGTTCCATACGCCTGCTCTTCTATATCGGGCCGTTGATCGGCTCCGTTAGCGCGGATTCTATCAAGTTTGCAGGGGGAATGCCAACACAAGTCTGTGGGTGGCAGGCTTTTGCCCACCGAGCCAGCCACCGAGCCAACCACCGAACCGCGCACCGATCCGTTCAGCCAATCGGGCCAGTCAGTGCAACGGGCCGGACAGCCGCGCCCTGACCGCTACAGGCAGCCGCGCCGCATGGCCGTCATCGGCCAGACAGACCAGCGTGACGACCGCCTGAAACACCCGCTCACCGCCTCGGGTGATCCCCTGATCCAGCACCAGCCGCGCCCCGCCAATGGCCTGAAGCGTGGTTTCCACCAGAAGGTCGTCGCCAAAACGCGCGGGCCGCAGATAATCTGCCTCGACACGGCGCACGGCAAAGACGATCCCGTCGCTGGCCTTCAACGCCATCTGGTCGATCCCCAGCGAGGCCACCCACTCGGTCCGCGCCCGCTCGATGAATTTCAGATAATTGGCATAATAGACGATCCCGGCCAGATCGGTGTCTTCGTAGTAGATCCGGATGAAAAACTGGTGCGCCACGGGGCAGACCCTCCCTTTCCCGCTGACCCTAGGAGGGGCGCCCTGCCACCGCAACCCGCGCCGCCAGCCGCAACGCATGGCTTGGCTCATGGGCCACGGCGGGCATGACCCGGTCATATCCCGCCCGGATCACCCCGGCGATGTCCGGCCGCAAGATCACCGCCTCGCCTGCCCGCGCCAGCGGGGATCCGCCATCAAACGCCCGGTCAGACCACAAAAGGATCGTCTGCACCGCCTGCGCCAGCGCCAGCGTCTCGGCCGGCATTTCGGCCAGCGCCGCATCCATCCGCAGGAACACGAAAGCCGCCTTGATCGCGCCCGAAGCCTCGAACCGGAAGATCCGGTACTGGTTCGCCCCCGCCCCCTGCAATCGCCCGACCAACCCGGCCAGTTCCGGCACCAGCCGGTCAAGGTCCGGCACGGCCAGAAGCTCATCCCAGTCGCGCACGAAGAACACCATCAGGTTCGCGCCAAGCTCGGGGTCGGTATCGGCCATCTTGTGCCCGGCCAAGGCCACCACGGCCTCGAAGGCGCCCTTGATCACCGGCAGGCTTTCCTCGGCCACCCCAAAGACCACCAGCACGATCGGCCGGTCCCAGCGCGCGAAGAGATAACTCCCGTCGCCCCGCGTGAACAACGCCTCGACCGCACCCGGTTCCATGCCCGCCCCTTCGATCCCTGCCAGCCAGACCCGGCTACCACCAACCCAAAGCATGGGACAAGCCTGCCCCCATTGCTCTTTTCAAAAATACTCCCGGGGGTTTGGGGGCAGGATGCCCCCATTACCGCAGCCGGTTGCGCGCCCCTGGCGCGCAGAAGGCAAGACAAGGGCTTGCGCGGAACGCACCCCACCTGCTTCGCCCCGCCTACTTCGCTTCGAAGAGGTCCGCCTGACCCGGCTTTGCGGCCTCAGACCCCTTCGGTGCCTCCAGACCCAGATGCCGCCAGGCCTTTGCCCCCAGCATCCGCCCCCGCGGCGTGCGCAGGATCAGGCCCTGTTGCAGAAGGTAAGGCTCGATCACTTCCTCGATCGCATCGCGCGGCTCGCTCAGGGCGGCGGCAATGGTCTCCACCCCCACCGGCCCGCCACCGTAATTCTCGGCCAGCAGCACCAGATAGCGCCGGTCCGCCCCGTCCAGCCCCAGGTTGTCCACCCCCAGCCGCGTCAGCGCCCGGTCAGCCAGCGCCCGGCTGATCCGCCCGCCCTCCTCGACCAGGGCGAAATCCACCACCCGCCGCAAAAGCCGCCCGGCGATGCGGGGCGTCCCCCGCGCGCGGCGCGCAATCTCGCGGCAACCTTCGGCCTCGGCCTCGACCCCCATCAGCCGCGCGCCCCGGCTGACGATCTCATAAAGCTCGGCCTCGGAATAGAATTCCAGCCGGGTCGGGATGCCGAACCGGTCGCGCAGCGGCGTGGTCAACAGCCCCAGCCGCGTCGTGGCCCCCACCAGCGTAAAGGGCTGCAAGTCGATCCTCACCGTCCGTGCCGCCGGCCCCTCGCCGATCACCAGATCCAGCGCGAAATCCTCCAGCGCGGGATAAAGCACCTCCTCGACCACCGGGGAAAGCCGGTGAATTTCGTCGATGAACAGCACATCCCTCGGCTCAAGATTGGTCAGGATCGCCGCAAGATCCCCCGGCTTGGCCAGCACCGGCCCCGAGGTCATGCGGAACCCCACCCCAAGCTCGCGCGCCATGATCTGCGCCAACGTGGTCTTGCCCAGACCGGGCGGGCCGTGAAACAGCGTGTGATCCATCGCCTCGCCCCGCATCCGGGCGCTTTCGATGAAGACGGCAAGGTTCGCCCGCGCATCAGCCTGACCGATGAACTCGGTCAGCATCTGCGGGCGCAAGGCCCGGTCCATGTCCTCGGGCAGCTTGTCGGGGCGAAGCGCGGGATCGGGTTCCATGCCTTACCCCGGCGCCAGAAGTTTGAGGCTGGCGCGGATAAGCGTCGCGGTATCCGCCTCGGGCTGGTCGCCCGCAACAGTGGCCACCGCCTGCGCTGCGTCGCCCTGCCCATAGCCAAGGTTCACCAGCGCCGACAGGGCGTCGGCAGTCGAGGCCGCACGTTGCATGGCCCCTTCATCAGCACGCACCGGCCTTTTCGGCGCGGCTGCGGGTTCGATCACCAGATCCTCGGCCTCGGCCTTCGCCGAAAGGCCCACGCCCGCCGCCATCACCCCCGGGGCCTTGGCCTTCAATTCCAGAATGATCCGCTGCGCCAGCTTCGGCCCTACCCCCGGGGCCGCCTGCACCGCCCGCGCATCGCCCAGCGTGATCGCCCGGCCCACGCCTTCGGCCCCCAGCGTGCCAAGAATGGCCATCGCGGCCTTCGCACCCACCCCCTGCACCGTCATCAGAAGCTTGTGCCATTCCTTTTCCAGCATGGTCGGAAAGCCGAACAGCTGCAAAAGATCCTCGCGCACCAGAAGATCGGTATAAAGACTGACCGCCTCTCCCAGCCCCGGCAAGGCCGAAAGCGTCCGGTCGCTGACATGGACGATATAGCCCACCCCGCGCACGTCGATCAGCACATGGTCCGGCCCGCGCCAGTCCAGCCGCCCCGAAATCCTGCCAATCATGCAATCCTGCCGATCATCCCGCCGCCCTCAACGCCGCCTCAAGCCGCCCGGAGGATTGAACATGATGCGCATGGCAGATGGCAATCGCCAGCGCGTCGGCGGCATCCGGCCCGTTGATCTTTACCCCCGGCAGGTGCAGCCGCACCATATGGTCGATCTGCACCTTGGCCGCATGTCCCACGCCCACCACCGTCTTCTTCACCGCGTTCGGCGCATATTCCCCGACCGCCAGCCCGAACTGCGCCGGCACCAGCAGCGCAATCCCCCGCGCCTGCCCCAGCTTCAGCGTCGCCACCGCATCCTTGTTGACGAAAGTATGTTCCACCGCCGCCGTCTCTGGCTGAAACTGGCGCAGCACAGCGGTCAACTGGCTGTGCAGCGACAGCAACCGCGCCGCAAGATCACCATCGGTCGCGTCGGAATGGCAGATCCCGTTGGCAACATGGGTCAGACGTGAGCCGGCCACGTCGATCACGCCCCAGCCCATGTTCCGCAAGCCCGGATCTATGCCGATGACACGCATTCTGCCCCCGTTTCTTGCTCTTGGCTTCCGATTAGCACGAAAAGCGAACATCCGCCAATGGCTTTCCGCAGCACCTTCCCCAGCGCGAAGCCAGATTTGCACTTGCAGAATACGACCGACTGTCGCAGAAAAGCGACGCGCGCGGCCGAGACACCGGGAACGCGCTGAAAATCATGACAGAATTGCGACCTGAGTCATGCAATGGCTGCAAGGCGGCCATGTCCGTACGTCGCTTGCTTTGCACACGCAGCAAGACTATCTGGCGATGCATGAAGGAATAAGCCTTCGATTTGTGCAGTATGAAAACAAGGATGCAAGCCATGGCCGCTGTCGAGATGACCCGCCCGGCGCCCTTTGGCGCCATCAACACCTACCGTGCCATCAATGGCCTGTCGAACGCCCTGCGCGTTCTGGCAGACTGGAATGATGCACGCGTCACCCGCAAGGCTTTGAACAAGCTTTCCGACCGCGAACTTGACGATATCGGCCTGTGCCGTGGTGACATCGAGTTTCTGGGCCGCTGAGCCGCCCGAACAAGACCTTCCGGAATGCCAAAGGCCGCATCAGTGATGCGGCCTTTTTGTTTGTCCGTTCGCGACCGATCAATCAGCGGGGCAAAAGCGCCTGCAACTGACCGGAGACCAGCAGGGTGGCCGGGTCAGCGTGCATCAACCAGGCGCCCACCGGGTCGAACCCGGATCCGGCCGCAAGGGAGCTGACCCGGCTTTCGTAGGTCTGCGCACCGATGTAGTAGTGGATCACGCCCTTCAGCCCGACCCCGACCACCAGCGCCAGCACCAGCGGCTTGATCAGCTTCATCATCCGAGATCCGGCGCGCGACGAGGCCTTTCGCCCCAGCGTACCAGTCGCCTCGAAGCCATAGCCCTTCGCGTGCGACTTTTCGATCCGCGAAACGCGGCTGTAAAATTCGTTCAGATTCGGATCAACCCACATGACACCCACCGAGATCAAAAATGCTGCAATTAGCCTTTGGTGCCGCAGTTTTATGGCGAAAATGCGGCACGGTTCCAAGGGTCGCGGCAAAGGGGCGCTGAGTCAATGATTGTCCACCAAATCAGCTTCTTTGTAGCACAAGCGTGGACCATTCCCCGATATCGTCGCGATCTTGCAGACATAGACCAGCAGCAACATAGGCCGCCGTGACCGCCTCTGCCTGCACTGCGAGTAGACCAGATAGAATCGCTCTGCCGCCGGTTGCAAGCTGCTTGCTGATTCCGGGGGCCAGTTCGATCAACGGCCCCTTCAGGATGTTGGCGAAGATCAGGTCATAGGGGCCGGCAGCACGCAAGCGCGGATGGTCAAGGCCGGCGGCCTCCAGGCATTCCACCCGGCCTTCAAGCCCGTTGATGGCGACATTGGCCTCGGCCACGTCCACAGCGACCCGGTCGATGTCGCTGGCGATCACCAGCGCGTCGGGCAGCGTCGCGGCAGCGGCCATGGCCAGAACGGCGGTCCCGCAGCCGATATCGGCGACCCTGGCCGGACGCTCCCCGGCCGTCAGCAGCCGGTCAAAGGCCTTCAGACAGCCCAGCGTCGTGCCATGGTGGCCGGTGCCAAAGGCCACCGTCGCCTCGATCTGCAACGGAACCCGGCCCGGATCGGTCGGCACCTTGTCGGCATCATGGCTGCCAAAGACAAAAAAGCGCCCGGCTTCGACCGGGGCCAGTTCGCGGCGGACCTTGGCGACCCAGTCGATCTCTGGCAGTTCGGAAAAGGCAAAGGGCCGGGCGCCGAAAGCGGCGGCGAAGACTTCAAGCATCACCAGATCAGGTGCTTCAAGGAAATAGGCGCCGACTTCCCAAAGGCCGCTGTCGTCTTCGATCTCGAAGACGCCAACCCCGATGGGTTCCGGCGTCATCCGCTCCATCGCGGCGGCAAGGGCGCGGGCGGCGTCTTCGCCGGGAAGGGTGGTCAAGGCGGAATAGGTCGGCATGGGCGGCACTCCTTTGCCCCGCCCTTACGCCCTCAGCCGCCTCCCGGCAAGTTTTGCACCGCCCGATCCCAAGCCAAAATTCCTCGCCGAAGAATTTTGACGACCTTCAGGCGGTGACACCCGTCCCGATCGGGCAAGTCACGCCTGTTCCACCGATCCCGCAATAGCCGTTCGGGTTCTTTGCAAGGTATTGCTGGTGATAATCCTCGGCAAAGTAGAACACCGGCGCGGCCAGGATTTCCGTCGTGATCACCCCCTGCCCCGCCGCCGTCAGCGCCTGCTGGTAAACCGACTTCGAAGCCTTGGCCGCCGCCGCCTGTTCATCCGTACAGGCATAGATTCCCGACCGGTAGGTAGACCCGACATCGTTGCCCTGCCGCATGCCCTGCGTCGGGTCATGGCCTTCCCAAAACAGCTTGAGAAGCGCCTGATAGCTGACCACAGCGGGATCAAAGATCACCCGAACCACCTCGTTATGGCCAGTCAGCTGGGTGCAGGTCTCCTTGTATGTCGGGTTTGGCGTAAAGCCTGCCGCATAGCCGACCATGGTCAGCCAGACCCCGGGAACCTGCCAGAACTTGCGTTCAACGCCCCAGAAGCAGCCCATCCCGAACATCGCTTCCTCCATCCCCTCTGGCACCGGGGATTTCAGCGGGATGCCGGTCAGGAAATGCGTCTCGGCGGTTGGCAGCGGCTCTGCCCGGCCCGGCAGGGCATTTTCAGGCGTGACCATTTCCATCTTGGACCTGCTGGCGAAGAACATCGGGAAACCTCCATTGTCGGGTGGAATATAGGGCGCGCCGATCGCGATGCCAGCACCCTATTCGGCCGGCAACGGCAGCCCGCGCGAAAAGACCGTCTCATTGCCCGGTTCGGGATGGCGCGGGATCAGGCAGATCAGCCCGAAGGCAAACAGCGCCATGCCCGCCCCCAGAAGGAAGACGTGATCGGGCGAGGTGGCCCAGAGATAGCCAAGCACCGCCGGCAGAAACACCGCCGCGATATGGTTGATCGTGAAGGCCACGGCAGCGGTGGGCGCAATGTCTCGCGGATCGGCGATCTTCTGGAAATAGGTCTTCAGGCTGAACGAAAGCGCGAAGAACAGCTGGTCAAGGATGAAAAGCCCCGAGGCGATCACCAGCCCCCAGCCAAACCAGTAAAGCCCGCCATAGGCCAGGAACACCAGCGTCAGGCCGATGTATTCAAAGCCCATCACGTTGCGCTCGCCATATCTGCCCAGCGCCCGGCCCATGCTGGGTGCCACGGCCATGTTGATCAGGTAGTTGACCAGCAAAAGCATGGTCATTTCCGAGACCTTCATCCCGAAGCGTTCCACCATCATGAACCCAGCAAAGACGACAAAGATCTGCCGCCGCGCCCCGGCCATGAACTGCAAGGCGTAGTAAAGCCAATAGCGCCGCCGCAGCACCATGTGCTTGTGCTGCGGGTTGGGGTTCTCGAACTGCGGAAAGGCCAGCGCCGCAAACAGCACGATCAGCACCGTCAGCCCGCCCGACGCCAGATACACCTTGTTGTAATCCAGCCCCAGCACCTCCCACAGCGCGACAATCGCCCCGTAAGCCACCAGCGACGCCCCCGCCCCCACCGCCACGATCCGCCCCAGCACGATGGGCGCGCGGGCCTTGTCGATCCACTGGAGTTGCAAGGACTGGTTCACCGTCTCGAAATAGTGAAACCCGATCGACGACAGCAGCGTGCAGACCAGGATCCCCGTGAAGCTGGGAAACCACGCCGTCACCCCCGAGGCCGCCCCCAGTAGCGCCAGTGCCACCAGCGCCAGCACCTGTTCCCGCAGCACCAGAAGGATCAGGATGACGCCAATCGCCAGAAACCCGGGGATCTCGCGCACCGTGTGCAGCCAGCCGATCTCCTTGCCGGTGAAACTCGCCACCTCGATGACGAAGTTGTTCAACAGCGCTGACCAGGTGGCAAAACTCAGCGGCATCGCCGCCGCCATCAGGTAAAGCAGCCCCTCAGGCCGCCGCCAGAGGGGCAGGCTCGCGGCATCGGCAAGGGGCATCATGGCGCGGGACATGCGCAGGACTTAGCCAAATCCCCCGGCAAGGCAAAGCCAAAGCTTGTGTCCGGCACAATCCCCCGCCACCCTTCCCCAACAGGAGGAACCCGCCATGTCCGAAAAGATCGAGGTCGAGAACGTCGGCCAGCCCGGCAAGACCTACCGCGTGGATCCCTCCAAATACGCCGAGATGCGCAAGGCCGTCCTCGCCGTCACCCCGTCCGAGGCCCCCGGCCTCACCCCCGCCCAGATCATCGCGGCGGTGAAACCCCACCTCTCCGAAACGCTCTTTCCGGGCGGCGAGACCGCAGGCTGGTGGGTCAAATGCGTGCAGCTGGACCTTGAGGCGAAAGCCATCCTGAAACGCGCCCCGAAATCGCCCGTTCGTCTCTGGAAAGCCTGACCACCCCAGCCTCCCCCCTCCCTTCACCCGGAATCAAGGCGCTTTAGCGCCACCGGGCAGCGCCCGACCGCCCCCTCGGGCGGGCGCTGCCCTATGGTGGTGCGGGATAGGATTTTCGCGCAAGGCTCAAAGACCGTAGGGTGGGATACAGCGCACCATTCGCCGGTGCCGTCTAGTACAAGCCCCCCTCACAAAAAACTCTGCGGATCAATATCCACCGCCAGCCGCAAATCCCTCGGCAGCTTGAACCCCGCCAACCACTCCGCCAGCGCCGCCTGCAACGGCGCCCCCTTCTCCGCCTTCACCAGCAACCTTACCCGGTGCCGCCCCCGCACCCGCGCAATCGGGGCAGGAGCAGGCCCCCAGACCTCCGCCCCGATCCGCTTCAAGGGCTCACAGCGCCGGGCCAATTCCCCGCCAAAGTCAAACACCGCAGCCACGTCCGGGGACGACAGGATGATCCCCGCCATCCGCCCATAAGGCGGCACGCCGGCGGCGCGACGCTCCGCCGCCTCCGCCGCCCAGAATGCCTCCTCATCGCCCCCAAGGATCGCGCGGATCACCGGATGCTCGGGCTGATGGGTCTGAAGCCAGGCCTCGCCCTTCCGTTCCGCCGTCCGCCCCGCGCGCCCCGCCACCTGCCGCATCAGCTGGAACGTCCGCTCCGCCGCCCGCAGGTCCGACCCCTGCAAGCCAAGGTCCGCGTCGATCACCCCCACCAGCGTCAGCAGGGGAAAGTTATGCCCCTTGGCCACGATCTGCGTGCCGATGATGATATCGGCCCCGCCCTCGGCAATTGTGACAATCGCTTCCTTCAGCGCGCGCGCCGTTCCGAACAGATCCGAGGACAGCACCGAAAGCCGCGCCTCCGGGAACCGCGCCGCCACTTCCTCGGCCAGCCGCTCCACCCCCGGACCCACGGCAGCCATCCGGCCTTCGACCCCGCAGGCGGGACAAGCAACAGGCACCGGCTTTGTCGCGCCGCACTGGTGGCAGACCAGCCGCTTCTGGAACCGGTGCTCCACCATCCGCGCATCGCAGTGGTCACAGCCCACCTGATGCCCGCAGGCCCGGCACAGCGTGACCGGCGCGAACCCCCGGCGGTTCAGGAACAACAGCGCCTGCTCCCCCCGCCCGATCACAGTCTCCACCTTCGCGGCTAGGGTTGGGGAAATCCAGCGATCCCCCGGCAGGCGTTCGGCGCGCATGTCGATGGCGCGCATCTCCGGCATGTCGGCGGCACCGAAACGGCTGGCAAGGTCAAGCCGCTGATACTTGCCCGCCTCGACATTGGCCCAGCTTTCAAGGCTTGGCGTGGCCGAAGCCAGAACCACCGGGCAGCCGCAGATCGCCCCGCGCAAGACCGCCATGTCGCGGGCGTGGTAAAGAACGCCGTCCTCCTGCTTGTATGAGGTGTCGTGTTCCTCATCGACGACGATCAGGCCAAGATCCTGAAACGGCAGAAACAGCGACGACCGCGCCCCCACCACCAGCCCGGCTTCTCCCTCGGCCACCATCCGCCAGAGCCGCCGGCGTTCCGTCATGGTCACGCCGGAGTGCCATTCGGCGGGCTTGGCGCCAAAGCGCGCCTCGACCCGGGTCAGGAATTCCGAGGTCAGCGCTATTTCCGGCAAGAGGACCAGCGCCTGACGGCGGGTCCGCAGGGTTTCGGCCACGGCCTCCAGATAGACCTCGGTCTTGCCGGATCCGGTCACGCCCTTCAGAAGCGTCGCCGAATAGCCACCCATGGCGATGGCCGCGACCAGCGCATCGGCTGCCGCGACCTGATCGCCCTCCAGCCGCACATCGCGATTTGGCACAAGGCGCGGATAGGGCAGATCGCGCGGCGCCTCCTCCTCCGAGATCACGCCCAGCTTCACCAGCCCCTTGACCACCGAAGCGCCGCAGCCCGCCGCCTCGGCCAGTTCCCCCAGCGTCACCGGAGCGGCACCAAAGGCCCGCAGGGCCTCCACCACCCGGTGCCGCGCGTCGGTCAGGCTGTTCGGCACTGCCCCCGTCAGCCGGTAGACCTTGCGCATGGATGGCGGATCGCCAAGCCCCGGCGCGCGGGTGGCCAGCCGTAGCATCGCGGGCAAGGGGGTCAGCGTGTAATCGGCCGCCCGCGCAAGGAAGCTGCGCAACTCCGACCGCATCGGCCGCGCGTCCAGTACCCGGTTCACCGCCCGGATCTTCGCCGGATCAAACTTCCCCTCGCCCGGCCCCCAGACCACGCCCAGCACCCGGCGCGGCCCCAGCGGCACCTCGACGAAATCGCCGTCCCCGCAGCCGCCTTCCGGCGCGCGATAGTCCAACACCCGGCCCAGCGGTTCGGTCGTCAGCACGCCCACAAGATCGCCCGCCTGATAGACCCGGTCCGCCAATCCGCCACCTTTCCCTGCCAAGCACTTTGCGGTAAACCCCGCCCCGAGAGCATACAACCCCCGAGTTGCGGCCCCCGCAACCGTGCAGGAGGAAATCCCGATGAAGTTCTTTGTCGACACCGCCGACGTGGACGCGATCCGTGAGCTGAATGACCTTGGCATGGTCGATGGCGTCACCACCAACCCCTCGCTGATCCTGAAATCGGGCCGCGATATCATCGAGGTCACCAAGGAGATCTGTTCCTTCGTGACCGGCCCGGTTTCCGCCGAGGTCGTGGCGCTGGAAGCCTCCGAGATGATCGCCGAGGGCCGCAAGCTCGCCGCCATCGCCCCGAACATCGCGGTCAAGGTGCCGCTGACCTGGGACGGTCTCAAGACCTGCAAGGTGCTGTCGTCGGAAGGCTTCATGGTCAACGTGACGCTGTGCTTCTCCGCCAACCAGGCGCTTCTGGCCGCCAAGGCCGGGGCCACCTTCATCTCGCCCTTCATCGGGCGGCTGGATGACATCAACCTCGACGGCCTCGACCTGATCGGCGACATCCGCACGATCTATGACAACTACGACTTCCAGACCCAGATCCTCGCCGCCTCGATCCGCAGCGCCAACCATGTGAAGGATTGCGCCCTGATCGGCGCCGACGTCGTCACCGCGCCCCCTTCGGTGATCAAGGCCCTGGCGAGCCATGTCCTGACCGACAAGGGGCTGGAGCAGTTCATGAAGGACTGGGCGAAAACGGGCCAGAAGATCCTGTAAAGACACCTCCCCGCGCGGGGTGGGTGCCAAGGCGACACCCCATGGGTCGGGGCCTGCCCCGGCCCTCTCCGCCGCCGCAGGGCGGACTTTGGCCTGATTGATGCAGATCAGGTTTCGCCTGCGCGGGATGTGCTTAGTATGCAGATCAGTTCAAAAGTTCTGAAGGGAGACGGACCATGCGTAGATTCACCGCCATAATCGTGGCTTCCTCGACATTCGGCCTCATCGGCTGCGTCGCGGACACCAGCCTTGAGCGCGCCGTCGTCGGCGCCGCCATCGGTTGCGCCGCAGGGGAAGTCCTGGTCGACGGACGCTGCGTCGAAGGCGCCATCGTCGGAGCCGGCGTCGGCGTCCTGACCAATTAAGTGACCTCTTAGCCACCAGAGGCGAAACCTCCGCTTCTGGTGGACATCGGTCATCTGAAGGACTGGGCGAAAACGGGCCAGAAGATTCTCTGAGCCCCTTCACCGTCACGCCGGTCTGAAGCCCGGCCTACGCCGTTTGGGGGCTGCCCTGCCGCCACCCGGCCGCAGGTCGGGCTTGAGCCCGACTCCTCCAAAGCGCACCAAAGGGCAACGCCCCCCCTCGGGCCGCCGCTGCAACGGCCGACCTAGGCGCTTTATGGTGCCAGCCCGCCCGTAGGTCGGGCTTCAGCCCGACTCCTCCGAAGCCCACCAAAGGGCCGCGCCCTCCCTCGGGCGGGCGCTGCAACGGTCGATGGAAGCGCTTTATACCGCAACCCCTCCCACCGAAGTTCGTGTGACCAACACTGCAAAAGCGCCCTCCCGGGGGGAGGGCGCGGCCCGGCGGCGCTAAAGCGCCTTGATTCCGGGCCAAGAGACGCTCCCAGCCACCGCCCCGTGCCCCGATCACCCATCGTAAGTTGCGCTACAGCGCACCAACCTTCCGACCATTAGCGTTGCACCCTGGCGTAGGCAGTATTGATGGCGATTTGGCTGTCTGATCGACGCTTGAACGATCGTCAAGTGGAGACACTTGCAACACATCCTTGATCTTCATATGTTCCAATGCTCGCTGCACATGAGGATCAGATGCCATACACGGAAGAACAGGTTCGCAACGAAGCTATGATCGAACTATTGCATTCGCCCGGTGGTCGTCTTTCGACCACTCAGCTTATTGACCGACTTTCAGCCCGTTTGCCGATAGTAGGCAAGGATGCCCAGATTGCCCACGGCAGAAGCGATACGTATTTCTCGCAGAAGGTTCGTGACCTGCCCCCCGGAAGTTCCCTCGCTGTGATGTAGAGTCTGCCCAACCTGAG
>NZ_JAUCZH010000008.1 GCF_030373185.1 Tabrizicola sp. | reverse complement strand
GCCCGATGAAGGCGGTGACTGCCTTGTCGAGAATCGTGACATCCACATCCCGAAGCGCGTGGTTCGTCCCGTAATAAACCTGAACCCCCCGCGCCTCGATCTTCGTGGCAGCGGTCGCGGTGGCCTGTCCAGTGGTCCGCACGTCGTCCATCGCCCTCGCTCCGTGTTTGCAGGCAGGCCACCTGAACCTGCTCAGGCCGCCCCATGCAGCCATTAGGCTTGCATGGTGAACTCTATGCGTCGTTTTTGTAACAGGGTAATGACAGTGGCCAGCTCAGGGCCTTGCCAGCAAGGCCTCGATTTCCGACCGGCTTGGCATGGCTGGCGCGGTCCCGGGGCGGGTCACCGAAATTCCGGCAGTGGCGCAGCCAAAGCGCACCGCTTCCGCCACGTCCTGCCCCTCGCTTAGCGCGACCGCGAAGCCGCCGTTGAACGCATCGCCTGCGCCAGTGGTTTCGACCACCGGTCCCGCGCTGATCACCGGCACATGGACCGAGCCTGTGCGGTCCCGGTAAAGCGCGCCCTTGTCACCAAGGGTGATCACCACCGCGCCAACTCCCTTGGCCAGAAGCGCATCCGCCGCTGCCTCGGCTTCGGCGACAGTCGTTACCGGCAGGCCGGTCAGCGCCTCGGCTTCCGATTCATTAGGGGTGACATAGTCGCACAGCGCCAGCATCGCATCGTCCAGCGGTGCTGCCGGGGCCGGGTTCAGGATCGTCAACACCCCCGCCGCCCGCGCGATTTCAAGCGCATGGCGCGCCGCCGGGATCGGCTGTTCCAGCTGGGTGACGAAGACCGCCGCCCCCTCGATCAAGGCGCGTCTGGCCTCGACATCGGCGACAGAGACCCGCCCCGCAGCACCCGGAGCCACGATGATCGCGTTATTGCCGGTGGCGTTCTCGATGAAGATATAGGCCGCCCCGGTGTAGCTTTCGGCGTCTTCAGTGACCTCTGGCACCACCCCGGCGCGCGCCCATGTTGCCCGGGCGATATCGGCAAAGGCATCGCGCCCAAGCCGGGTGATGAAATGCACCTCCCCACCCGCCATCGCCGCTGCAACCGACTGGTTCGACCCCTTCCCTCCCGGCCCCAGCACGAATGAGGTGCCAAGGATGGTTTCCCCCATCTTTGGCTGCCGGTCAGCCCGATAGGCGGTGTCGGCCACGAAAATCCCAAGGATCACGATCGGCTTCATTTTCTGCTTCCCTTCTCAGGCGTCCGGCGGGATCACGCCCTTGCGCAACATGAAGCAGCCGTAGAACCGCCGCTCACCAGTCTGGATCACCGCATAGGCCGCCCGCGCCATGTCATAAAAGGCAAAGCGTTCGATGGAAACCATCGGTCGCGGACGGCCTTCGGCCCGGTCAATCTCGGCCTGCACTTCTCTCTGGACGGCGGGGAGATCGTCAGGCGCGCCCACCACCTCCATCCGGCCAGCGAAATCATCAACGAACGTGTCCAAGGGCAGCACCGACAGGATCGCCCGCATCGCTTCGGCCGAAGTCAGGTTCTCCATCCGCAGCAATTGCCCGGTCACCGTCGCCCGCGCCACAGAATCAGATGGAAAGTTCGTATCCGCCAGAATCAGCACATCGCCATGCCCCATCGCGCGCAGGCATGCCAGCACCTCGGCATTCAACCGGTTGTCGATCCCCTTCAGCACAACAAAGCCCTCCCCGGCCAAATTCTGTTCACAAGTATCCCGGGGTGAGAGGACTGGCCCCACGCCGCCGGTCACCTCGGGCGCTCACCCCAAGCGCACGCCCGTGGATCTGTCGAAAAGATGCACCTTGTCCGCTTCGGGCGCAAAGGTCAGCGCATCGCCCGGCCGGAATGGCACGCGGTCGCGGAACATGGCCACCACCTCGCGGCCAGCCGCGCGCAGCACGACATGGGTTTCAGACCCGGTCGGTTCCACTACCGCCACCGTGCCGGAGATCCCCTCGGCCCCGATCGTCAGATGTTCGGGGCGCACGCCATAGGTCACCTCACGGCCCTCGGCCACCTCCAGACCTGCTGGCAATGGCAGGCGTGCGCCGCCGTCAAGCTCGACAACGCCCCCCCGAACAACGCCCGGCGCAAGGTTCATCGACGGGCTGCCGATGAAGCCCGCAACAAAGGTGTTCGCGGGGCGGTCATAAAGATCCAGCGGCGCGCCGACCTGTTCGATCCGGCCACCCTGCATGACGACAATCTTGTCGGCCATGGTCATCGCCTCGATCTGGTCATGCGTCACATAGACCGTCGTGGTCTTCAACCGCAGGTGCAACTCGCGAATCTCGGTCCGCATCTGGACCCGCAGCTTGGCATCAAGGTTGGACAGGGGTTCGTCGAACAGGAACACCTGCGGATCGCGCACGATAGCGCGACCCATGGCAACACGCTGGCGCTGGCCTCCGGAAAGGGCGCGAGGGTAGCGGTCCAGATATGGTGTAAGACCAAGGATTTCGGCCGCGCGCGTGACCTTTTCGGCTATCGCGGCCTTGTCCATCCCCCGCATCTTCAGCGCAAAGCCCATGTTCGCGCCCACCGTCTTGTGGGGATAAAGCGCGTAGTTCTGGAACACCATCGCGATGTCGCGCTCGGATGGGGGCAGGTTGTTCACCCGCCGCTCGCCGATGCGGACATCCCCGCTGGACACTTCCTCCAGCCCGGCAATCATCCGCAAGAGCGTGGACTTGCCGCAGCCCGACGGGCCGACCAGCACCACGAATTCGCCATCCGCGATATCAAGGTCAAGGCCATGAACGACCTGCACCCCCCCGTAGAACTTCTTCAGATCGCGGATCGTGACTTCGGCCATTGGCCCTTCCTCATTCCCAGTGCGCCGCCAAGGCTAGCCGCCGCGGGCTGGGCTGTCCACCGGCTGATCATACTAACATGTTAGAATCTTGACAGGCCCCCCTCCCCTTGCCAAGCTGGCTGTCGGGGAAGGCTGTCGCAAGGGGAGGGGAGGCCCCGCGATCCGGCCCGCCGTCACCAAAAACCAGCGCGCGTTACCCGCGCCGCAGACCAGCACTTGATGCAACAGCAAAGGCCCGGCAAGCGCGCTGACGCGCCAAGCCATCAGGGTCATCCGACAGGGAGGACTGAACGTGAAAGTCGAAGTATACAACGCAATGGTGCAGGCCACGATGAGCCGGCGCCGCATGTTGCAGGGCGCCACAGCCTTGTCAGCCATCGCCGCACTGCCGATGTCGATGAAGCCGGCACTTGCCGAGGCGCATGGCAATGTTCGTGCCGAGATCCTGAAGATTCCGGGCGTGGGCATGGGCAGCCCGACCGACGCCGACTGGCAGAAGGTGGGCGAGCTGTGCCTTGGCGCGACCAAGGCTTCCGTCGCCGAGGGTGAATTTGCCGGCGTGGAACTGACCTTCCTTGGCCTGAACAACCAGAACCTGCACAACTTCCTGTTCCGTGGCTTCCTCAAGCCGTGGGAGGCCTATACCGGCGCCAAGATCAACTGGATCGACCTTGCACAGGCCGATTACAACGCCCGGCTTCAGCAGTCGATTGCCACCGGCACGGTGGACTTCGACATCCTTGAAATGGGCGCTCCGTTTGAAGGCGACACCGCCGGTCGCGGCCTGTTGGACGAAATGCCCGACTGGGTGAAGACCCAGATCGAAGCCGATGACCTTGTGGGCTACCTTCAGCCCCCGGTCGGCACCTGGGATGGCAAATCCTACCGGATCACCATCGACGGCGACTGCCACACCTTCGCCTATCGCAAGGACTATTTCGGCGAGGGTGCGATTGGCGGACCAGAGGTGCCGAAGACCTGGCAGCAAGTCAACGAGGTCTCGAAGGCGCTGATCGGCCAGACCGACCCGCTGACCGGCCTGCCCGCGCATGGCTATCTTGACCCGCTGAAGGGCTGGGGCGGGTTCGGCATGTATTTCATCGCCAACCGCGCGACCGCCTACGTCAAGCATCCGGATGATCCGGCATGGCTGTTTGATCCGGACACGATGAAGCCGCGCGTCAACAATCCGGGCTGGGTGCAGGCGATCCAGGACGTGATGGACTTGATCGAAGCCGGTGCCTACCCGGCCGACCAGATCAACGCCGACCCCGGCACCACCGCCTTCAGCCAGTTCCTTGCCGGAACCGGTTCGATGCTGATGTGGTGGGGCGACGTTGGTTCCTCGGCACGCACTTCCGACACCTCGGTCGTAGGCGATGTGGTGGGCTTCGGGATCAACCCCGGCTCGGACCGCCGCTACAACTCGGCCGCCGGCGCCTGGGAAGAAACCGCGAACGAAGCCCCGCTCATGGCCTATATCGGCTGGGGCGTCTATGTCACCTCGAACGTCTCGGGCGACGAAAAGAAGCGCAAGGCTGCATGGTCGGCCGCAGCGCATCTGGGCGGCAAGGATCTGTCGCTTTGGACAGCGGCTTATCCGTCTGGCTTCCAGCCTTACCGCAACTCGCACTTCAACTATGAAGAATGGGAAGCGGCGGGCTATGACCGCGACTATGTCGAGGATTACCTCGGGTCCAACGCCGACAGCTACAACCACCCGAACGCCGCAATCGAGCCGCGGATCCCGGGCATCTTCCAATACTATTCGGTGGCCGAGGACGAGCTGTCCAAGGGCTTTGCTGGTCAGTATGCCTCGGCACAGGAAACGGCAGACGCCATTGCCGCAGCTTGGGAAAAGATCACCGACCAGATCGGCCGCGAAAGCCAGATCGCGCTTTACAAGGCCTCGCTGGGGATGTGACCAGACCCGCGGGCTGGGGTGATCTGCCCCACCGCAATACAATGAGGGCGCGCCGGGAAACTGGCGCGCTTTTTGTCATGCAGGAATGGGGCCTTGTCTACCGCCGGTTTATTGCCTTGTGTGAGCAAGAGACTAGGCTTGCCACATCAAACCCCGAAAAGTGAGACCCCGCATGTTCGGCCGCAAGTCCAGCCCACCCGCCAAGATCCGCTTTCTGTGCGAACCGCGCGACGAAGGCGTGATCGCCCCGCCTGTCCCCGCAAAGGAGTATCTGCCTGCCTGGTTCCGCAGACTTCCTGCCGTGGACCCTGAAAAGGTCTCGGTCACCGACACAGGCCTTACCATCAAACGCTGCATGCCGTTTCTTGACGCGATGACAACCGGCTGGATCATCCCCTTCGCCGCCGAGGTCCGGATGACGATTTCGGACAACGGTCGTCATGTAGAAACCGGCTGGGATTTTGACCGGACCATGGCCTCGGGCCACGGCGCGCATCAGGTGAACGGCAGCCCGTGGGGCGACAGGCCGCCCTGCAAGTTCCACAACTTCTGGACCATCGTCACGCCGCCCGGCTGGTCGTGCCTGTTTGTCAGCCCGCTCAACCGTCCGAACGGGCTGTTCGAGGTCATCGCCGGCGTGGTCGACACCGACACCTACACCGCGCCGGTACATTTCCCGTTCTTTGCCACCGGGCCGGACGGGCTGCATGTCATCGAAAAGGGCTCACCCCTGATACAGGTCATCCCCTTCCGCCGCGACAGCACCGAGCTTCCCGCCGAGATCGGGGCCGAAACCCCCGCCGATGCCGAGGCGCGCGACAAGGTCAACCGCAACACCCGCGCCGGGGCGGGCTGGTATCGCACAGACGCCCGCGCCCAGCGCAAGTAATCGGGGACAACCAGGACTGAAGGGGCCACCCCGTCGCCGGGGTGGCCCCATCCTTTGGCGCTATGCGCGACGTCCAGTTAGGCCACAGGCCAAGGCGATCAATCGTCGTCAGAGTCCGAGTTGCTGTTCGAATTGCTGTTGCTGTTGCTGCTCGAGTTCGAGTTGCTGTTGGAATTGCTGTTGCTGTTCGAGTTCGAGCTGGAATTCGAGTTGCTGTTCGAGTTGGAGTTACTGTTCGAGTTCGAATTGCTGTTGCTGTTGCTGTTGCTGCTCGAATTGCTGTTCGAGTTCGAATTGCTGTCCGACCCGCCATTCCTGACCATGATCCAGACCCATTTCCCATCACGCTTCACGCGTTTCCACTTCTGCTTGTCATCGACTTGCACCAGCATCGATTCAAGCTCGGGAGAAGTGAGTTGAAAGCTTTTGGCGCGGAAATCCATCGGCTTGCCAGCTTCGGCCCGGGCGGAACTGCCAAACAGCTTGACTGCCGGGGCGCCGGCATCGGCTGCCGTCCCGGTCAGTCCGGTCACGGTCACGCCAAGGGCAGTCAGAAGGGTAACGATTTTCTTCATGGTGGGATCCTCGTTCATGTTGCAGCGGATGGATCGAGAATAGGGCAACTGCCGGTTGCGTCCATAAACCGAGGGATCACGCCAATGAACTGTGGTTGAATCCGGCCCCATGAACGAGAGTTTATGCCCGTCGGAACCGTCCTTGCGGTGGATTGCCGCTTGCCCGGCGCGCACCCCCGGCTAATATGCTAGCATGTCAACGACCGATCACCTTCACGTCGTCACCAGCGACACCATCACCGACAGCCGCAGGCGCATGGGCCGCGGCCTGATCTGGGGCTCTGCCGCAGTGCTGGCCGGGGTGGCCCTGGCGCAACTGGGCCAGACTTCGGGCTGGTGGAACCTTGGCTTTCAGACATGGCGGCCAACGCTATACGCCTATTGCCTTTGGGCCACCTGCCTGTGCTGGGCGCAGGTCATCATCCGGGGCGAACAGGGCAAGCGCACGTTGTTCGTACTGCCTGCCGCCCTGTTCGTCATCTCGCTGACCGTGTTTCCGCTGTTGTTCGGACTGGTCATTGCCTTTTCCAGCTGGAACCTGTCCAGCCCGACAGGCCGCGCCTTCAACGGGCTGGATAACCTGCGCCAGATGTGGACCGACCCGTTCTACTGGAACGCGATGGGCAACATGGTCTGGTATACAGCTGCCATCATTGTCGAATATGCCATCGCCTTCGGGTTGGCGCTGCTGTTGGCCGGGCAGATCCGGGCGCGCAAGTTCTTTCGCGTGGCTTTCCTGTTGCCGCTCATGCTGTCTCCCGTTGCCGTCAGCTGGATGATCGGGAAATCCATGCTGGAAGCACGCTTTGGCCCGCTTGCAAGGTTTGCCCGCTGGGTTGGCTGGGACAATCCGTCCTTCTTCGGCTCGCCCGAAGTTGCCAAGATCACCATCATGCTGATGGACGCATGGACCTTCATTCCCTTCATGATGATCATGCTGCTGGCCGGACTTCAGGCCATCCCGAAAGAACTGACCGAGGCGTCGCGCGTTGATGGCGCGACCGGCTGGAAAAGCTTTTGGGAGGTGACCTTTCCCCTGATGCTTCCGGTGTCGATCACCGCGATCCTGATCCGGATCATCTTCAAGCTGAAGCTGGCCGACATCGTGATCAATGTCACTGCGGGCGGCCCCGGGGGGGCGACCGACACCGTGACCAGCTTCATCTTCCGCGAATACCGCGACCGGTCGAACGTGGGCTACGGCACCATGCTGGCCATGGTCTATCTGGTGATCATCGTCATCGTGATGACGATCCTGATGAAACTTGCAGCCCGCTGGGCAGGACCGCGCACATGACGCAAACCGCCATCTTCAAGGATTCCGAGGCGGACCGCAGCTTCCGCGCAAAATGGTTTGCGAACCGGCTGGTGGTCTATGGCGTGCTGATCTTCTGGGCGATCATCTGCCTGTTTCCGATCTACTGGACCATCACCACCAGTTTCAAGATGGCCCCGAATGTGATGAAGGGGAACCTGATTCCCTGGGTCGACTATGATCCGGCATGGCTGGGCTGGCGGTCTCTGGGCCTGTCGCCCGACACCATCGGCAACGACTCCACCGTCCGGGACGAGTTCATGAAGCGCTTCCTGAACTCCACCATCGTGGCGCTGTCGGCCTCGACGCTGGCGGTGATCCTTGGGTCGCTGGCGGCTTACGGGTTGTCACGGTTCAGCTTCAGGTTCGGCTTCATGAAGAATGACGACATATCGTTCTTCTTCCTCAGCCAGTTGATCCTGCCGCCCGTTGTCCTCGCCCTGCCCTTCCTCGTGCTTTACAAGGAAATGGCTCTTTTGGACACGCGGATCGGGCTGATCCTGCTCTACACGCTGACCGTGCTGCCCATCGTCATCTGGATCATGCGCGACCAGTTCGCCGGGATACCCACGGAACTGGAAGAAGCCGCAATGGTCGATGGCCTCGGCGTCTGGGGGGCGTTCTTCACCATCATCCTGCCGATTGCCCTGCCCGGCATGGTCGCGGCCTTCATCCTGTCGCTGGTCCTGACCTGGAACGAGTATTTCTTCGCGGCCCTTCTGACCTCGACCCACGCCAACACCCTGCCGGTGATGGTTGCCAGCCAGACCGGCAGTCAGGGGATCAGTTGGTGGTCGATGGCCGCGCTGTCGACGGCGGCGATCCTGCCGCTGATCGTGATCGGCGTCGTGCTGGAACGGTTCATCATCAAGGGCATGGCCGCCGGGGCGGTGAAGTGACCGGCCCCGGACCGCTGCCATGTTGAAGGGCATCGACCAACGCCTGTCGGCTGAAATCGTTCATGTCCTGATGCTGATGGGGCATGGCGATGATCTGGTGATCTGCGACGTGAACCACCCTGCCGCCACCATTGCGGCTGAAACCACCTACGGCCGCCTGATCGACATGCCCGGTTGCGACATTCCCACGGCGGCGCGTGCGATCCTTTCGCTCATGCCGCTGGATACCTTTGTCGAGGCACCTGTAACCCGGATGCAGGTGGTGGGAGAGCCAGCGGCCGAACGGCCGATATTTGCCCGAATGCAAGCTGTCGCAGACAGCGCAGAGGGCCGCCCGGTAACGATGCAAAGCTTGGAGCGCTTCGCCTTCTACAAGGCCGCAAAGCAGGCTTTTTGCATCATCCGAACTGCTGATAGCGGTCCATATGGCTGCTTTATCCTCAAAAAGGGGGTAATCGACCTGCCACCTCTTTAGCCGGCAAGCCCCAGTGCCTTGGTTATATTTGCAAGCGCAATCCTGACACCCTTCTCACCCAGATCAGCCGTCGCCTGAGGGGCAGTTTCGGTATACCAATGCCCGCCCTCCAGCGCGCGCGACATGTCCACTGTTTCGGGGGCAAGGGCCAGCATCAGCGCCGTCTCTCCGACGCCGGCATGATCAAATGGGAAATCGGCGCCTTTGGGAAACAGCGGATGAATGCGGATCCAGTTGAACGGGTCGGCCCCTGCTTCGTGCTGGCCGTAGTAATCCTGCATTGCCCGGTCGCCCCACCAGCCGGGGCCGCGCGCGGTTTCCAGATGGCGAAAGATCGCGTTGCGGGCGGCAAGGCGGAAGCTCAGGTCCGTCGGCATGCCTTGGACGAAATTCTCGGTCTGGTGGTGGATGACACCGTGCAGGTTGCGAAAACCTGTGGTCAGAAGCGCCGAAAACAGCGCCTCGGCCATGGGCAGGTAGGTGGCGGGGTCCAGATGCAGCGTCCCTGCCCCCGGCCCCGAAACCGCATGGCTGGCCGCGCCATAGGCAAAGGGTGGCAGGGTGATGATCCTGTCACCCAGACGCTTGAGCGTCTCGGTCACGATCAACAGATCCACCCCGGCGGGCAGGTGTTGCCCGTGGTATTCCATCACCCCGATTGGCAGCACAACCGGGACATTCGTGGCAATCGCCTCGTCAATCTGGTGCGGGCGCATCCGGTCAAACTGCATCACCCACCCCCGTTTCCAAGCGCGTGGGCGATATCCCGGGTCTGGGTGTAAAGCGCCTTCCACAGCGGGTATTGCCGGTCGTAGGCCGGAACCGCCTTGGGGGTGACCGTGCGGGCGACAGGGTTCCAGCGCGTGATCTCATCCGGCATGACCGCGCCAATGGCGACGGCGGCAAGGAAGGCGTCGCCATAGCTTGCCCCCATGGTCTTTTCGCAGACCAGTTGCGGGGTTGCGGCAATATCGGATGTCGCCTGCAACCAGACCGCGTTCTGCGTCCCGCCGCCCACCGCCAGCACCTTTTCCGGGGCCGCACCCACCTCGCGGTAGGTGTCGAAGACATGTGCCGTGCCCATGGCCACCCCCTCCAGTGCGGCGCGGAAAAGGTCGGCGCGGGTATGGGTCAGGTCCATCCCGAAGAAGGCACCCTTGGCCATGGGGTCATGGATCGGCGTCCGCTCACCCGAAAAATAGGGCAAGCAGATCAGACCCTTGGCCCCTTTCGGGCTGGCCGCCGCCTCAGCCGCAAGGGTGGCAAAATCGCTGTCCCGCGCCAGTTGGTCACGGAACCAGTGGGTCAGCGTCCCCGAGGTCGCAAGCCCGGCCATCGAGGCATGCAGACCCGGGAAAAGCCATGGCGCATACCAAAGCCGCGCGTCGCGCACCGGGGCTGCGGTCACCTGAATGATGAAGATGGTCGAGCCATACATCAGCATCATCTCGCCGGGGCTCTGGACACCCACACTGACCGCCTCGGCCGCCGCGTCGATGGTGCCGCAGGTGACGGGCGTGCCTTGCGCAAGCCCGGTCTCGGCTGCCGCAGCGGCGGTGATCTGGCCCGCGATATCGGTGGACCACATCAGCCGGGGCAACCGGTCCAGCGGCAGGATATCGGCAAGCGATTCCGTCCAACCCAGCGTGTTGACATCATAAAGCGGAGAGAAATTGGCCGCCGTATAGTGGTCGATCACATGTTCGCCGGTCAGCTTCCAGGTCAGATAGCTGGTCGAGGTCAGCACCTTTGCGGTGCGCGCAAAGAGGTCGGGGTGGGTTTCCTTCAGCCACAGGATCTTTGGCCCCACGGATTGCGAGGTCAGCGCATTGCCGCAGGTCGCAAGGATCACATCTTCGCCAATCGCGGCATTCAGCGCCGCGATCTGGGCGCTGGCGCGGGTATCGACACCGTAAAGCACGCCATTCATCAGGGGCTCACCAGCGGCGTCCACCGGCAGCATGCATGGCCCGATGGCACTGACGGCCACCGCGCGGATGGCTTTGGGATCAATCCCCGATTGCGCCAGAAGCGCCCGTGTCACATGGACGAAATCGCCCCACCAGTCTTCGTCCGCGCGGTGTTCGGCCCAGCCGGGGCGTGGCACGATCATCTTGTGGGGCCGCGTGGCCGTGGCGGTGATTGATCCGTCAGCGGCGACCAGAACGCCCTTGGTTTCAAAGGTGCCGATGTCGATGCCAAGGGTATGGGTCATGGGGTTCGCGCCAGCGTCAGTTGCGGGGTGATGGCGTCAAGCATCAGGTCCAGAAGCCGGGCCAACCCGTCCAGATCGGCGGTATCCACCACCTCCAGCGCCGAATGCGAATAGCGCATGGGGAACCCGACATCGAGGCAAGCCACCCCTTCCGGCCCCATGAACTGAATGTAGGACAGATCGGTCAGCGCCCCGGTATGGGCCGACCGTTGCAAGGGCAAACCGCCCGCCTCTGCCGCCGCTTCAGCCAGTTTGACCAATGCCGGATGCGGGATCACCCCGTTCAGCGTGCCACGCCCGTGGAAGGAATAGAGGCTGATCCCGGGGCCGCCGCCCAGTGTCACATCGCCCCGCGCGGTCATGTCGGGCGTGTCGCAGGCCAGAAGAAGGTCGATCTGCAAGGCGATATCGGGTTGCAGCGCGGTCGCCGCAGGCAGAACGCCGCGCAGGTTGTATTCCTCTTGCACCGACCAGACGAGGTGCAGCGTCGGCCCCGGTTTGCCCTTGCGCGCCGCAGCAAGCGCCAAAAGAACAGCACAGCCTGCCCGGTCGTCAACCGAGGTTCCGGCAATCCGGCTGCCATGCAAGGGCAGAACGCGCGGCAGATAGGTGACGGGCGTGCCGATCCGCACCCCGGCGGCAAGCGCCTCATCAGCGCTGGCAAAACCCGCATCGACGTAAAGTTCAGAATAGGGCAGAACCTTGTATTTCTCATCCGGCCCGGTCGCGTGGTGCGACTTGTTGGCGATGAGGCCGGGAATATCGCCCTTGTCCGTGCAAAGGACGACCGCCTGCGCCGGCAGCGCGCGTTCCGGCACCCCGCCAAGCCGTTCAAGCCGGATCAGGCCATTGGCTTCCACCTTGCGGACGATGAATCCAAGCTGATCCATATGGGTGAAGACCATGACCGAGGGCAGGTCCGGGTCGCCCGGGATCGTGGTCATCAGGTTGCCAAGCCGGTCAGACCCGTGCAGCAGACCCAGCCCGTCAAGATGCGCGGCAATGGCGCGAGCGACACGCTGTTCATGGCCCGACAAGCCGGGGATCAGCATCAGTTCCGTCACAAGATCGCGGATCATTTGCCGCCCCGCGCTGCGCGGACACGGTCCATGAAATCCTTGGCGCGGTCGGGGTCCACAGCGGCCCATGTGTCGCCCCCGACCTTCAGTGCCGATCCGACGATACAGCCATCCGCGATGCTCAGCACATCGGCCACAGTGGCGTGCTTGACCCCGGTGTTGGCAAGGACGGGAGTCGTCGGCAACACGCGCTTGACCGCCTCCAGATCTTCCATCCGCGCCGCCTCGCCGGTGATTGCGCCCGACACCAGCACCGCATCGGGGATCGAGGAAAACACGGCCGACCGCGCCCGGTCCGGCAAAGGCCGGGGGTCAAGCGAGCCTGCGAATTCAGCGGAGACGTTGTAAAGCGTGGCCACATTGCCCGCGCCGATCCGCGAGCCATAGCGGCGGGCGGCACCTGCATCAGGCGCCCAAAGGCCCATGTCGCTGGCGTATGTGCCGGTGAAGATCTCGCGCAGGAAGGCCGCCCCGGTGGCGGCGGCAAGCGCCATGCTGGCCATCGGATCCCACAGCACATTGACCCCGAACGGCACGGTGATCCGGTCGCGCAAACGGCCGATGACATAGGCCATCGTCGCGGTGGATGCGGCGTCAACCTTCAGCTCATACGGGCGGTCATTTTCGTTGCCGAACATTACCGCATCAACCCCGGCGGCCTGAAGGGCGGCAAGATCGGCAGCGGCCCCTTGCAAGATCGCCTCGACCCCGCCTGCCGCATCATGCAGCGGCGTGCCGGGCATCGCGCCAAGATGCACCATCGCGATGACGGGTTTTTTCTGCCCGAAGACCTGTTCGAAACGTGTCATGATTCACTCCCCCTTGCCGCAAGGCTAGCGTGAAAGCGGGTGGTCTGGAAGGGTGCAACATACTAGCATGTCAGCAATGGCGGAGGCAGGCATGCAGGCAAGACGACAGTGGAACGGGCGCGGGAACCGGCAAGGGGCGGCAGGATTGTCCTTCACCGAACTGGGCTTTGGCGCGGCACCCTTGGGCAACCTTTTCAAGGCGATCAGCGAAGCCGAGGCGCAAGCGGTGCTCGATGCGGCATGGACCGCAGGTGTGCGCTATTTCGACACCGCACCGCTTTACGGGCTGGGCCTGTCAGAGACGCGGATCAACCATTTCCTGCGCGGCAAGCCACGGGATCAATATGTGATCTCTACCAAGGTCGGGCGGCTGCTGTCAGCCGTGCCGCCCGGCAATGGGGACGGGGCGGGCAAATGGATCGACGTGCCATCGCGCAAGGAGCGGTTCGACTATAGCCACGACGGGGTCTTGCGCAGCTTTGAGGCCAGTCTGGAACGACTGGGGCTGGACCGGGTGGATATCCTTTATGTCCATGATCTTGATATCTTTACCCATGGGTCAGAATCGGCAAGGGCCGCGCGGCTGGCCGAATTCATGGCAGGTGGCTACCGGGCGCTGACCCGGCTGCGCGACGAGGGCGTGATCGCGGGCTTTGGCGCGGGTGTGAACGAATGGGAGCCTTGCGACTGGCTGCTGAACCACGGCGAGTTCGACATCTTCCTTCTGGCCGGGCGCTATACGCTGCTGGAACAGGGTGCTGCGGGTTTCATGGACCGGGCGGCGGCACAGGGCGTGGGCGTGGTGATCGGGGGGCCATACAACTCGGGTATCCTTGCCACCGGGCCACGACCGGGGGCGCATTACAACTATGCCCCGGCCCCCGAAGACATCCTTGCCCGCACCACGCGGCTGCAAGGCATCTGCGAAGGCCATGGCATCCGGTTGGTGGATGCGGCGTTCCAGTTCCCGCTGCGCCATCCGGCGGTGGTCAGCGTGATCCCCGGCGGGCAGGGGCTGGCCGAGATGGACAGCAATATCCGAGCGGCAGGGGCCAAGGTTCCCGAAGCGCTGTGGCAGGAACTGGAGGCCGAGGGTCTGATCGCCTAGGCAAGCGCCCTTCCCAACTGTTGCCATGCAGAGCGGCCTTTCCGGCCGCAAGCCTTTCAGGTCGCTGGCGCGGCCGTGTGGCCGCTTGGCTCCGCTGCCTCCGGCGGGGATATTTGGATCAGGGAAAGACCTGGGGGGCTTACATACGCGCCCGGATGGCGGCTTCGGTGATGGCTTGCCGTTCGCCCGGGGTCATGCTGACCAGAAGCGCGGCTGCGGTCTGACCGAAGGCCGCAGCGGCATCAAGGCTGGCACCGCGCGCCCATTCCGCGGCAAGCGCCCCGATGAAAGCATCCCCGGCGCCATGGCTGGACACGACCTTTACCCGCTGGGCGGGTTGGATCGTAAGCCGCCCCTGATGGGAAATGACCAGACCCTCAGCCCCAAGCGTGACGATGACGGCAGCCGGACCCACCGCCGCCAGATCCTCGGCGGCGCGGGTGGCGTCGATGCCCTGTTCCGGGCGACCCAGAATATCCGCCGCTTCGCCCCGGTTGACGACCAGAAGGTCGGTCAGGGCCAGCAGTTCCGGTGCGACCGGGCGCGCGGGTGCCGCGTTCAGCACGATCGCCATGCCGGCCTCCCGGGCGCGGCGGGCAAATGTCAGGTTTGCGACCTCGGAAATCTCGGACTGCAAAAGCATCAGCGCACAATCCCTGGGAAACTGGACCGCTTCGGGACGCAACAACAGGTTGGCCCCCGAAACGATGACCGCGCCGTAAGATCCGTCCGGCAGCGAGATCGCCACCGACATGCCAGAGGGTCCGGGATGGGTCTGCACACCGGACCGACGGACCCCGGCCGCGTCGAGCGCCGCGCGCAGCGTCATGGCAAGATCGTCTGAACCGACAGCACCAGCCATGTGAACCTCGGCTCCGGCGCGGGCGGCGGCGGCGGCCTGATTGCCGCCCTTGCCACCAAAGGCATAGCGGACGGAACTGCCGGTCAGGGTCTGATCAACGCGGGGAAGTGCGGGGGCGCCGACGATCACATCGTGATGCAGCGACCCGGCACAGATGAGGACTGGATCAGACGGCATCTTGACTGCTCGGGCATGGAAGGACGGGCGCTGTCGGAAGGATTGGGTTGGAACGGGACATGGGTAAGCGTCAGTAAGGCTGCGTGCGTGCAGGATGGTAGGCGATGGTATGCATCTGGCAAGGGCCAGCGCGCAAATCCCGTTGCAATGCCTTACGCCCCGATGAGGGCCGCCATGACAAGCGTGGTCGCGGCGGCGGCATCCTGACGGCTTTGGGCTGCCGCAAGGGCCGGATCGTCGGCCAATTGATGCGCCACATCCAGCAGCCGGTCGGTCAACCGGATGTTCGCCCGCGATTCGGCCACCGGGTCGATGCCCGAATGATCGGGGAAGGTGTCGAAGTAGATCACCCCCGCGTAGCCGGCACGCAGCATGGCGACCAGAAGCTCCACCGTCTGCACCGGATGCACGCTGCCCGCGATCAAGCCATCGTCACGCTTGCCGTAGCCGTCATTCAGGTGAAGGCCAAGGATCCGGCTTTTGCGGGCGGCCAGCATGGCGGCCTTGGCGGGCATCTCGCCAGCGTAAAGCATATGGGCAAAGTCAAGTGTGACGCCGGTATTCGGGCGTGCCACCTCATCCAGTGCCAAAAGGGTGGTCGCCATGTCAGGCATCAGGGAATGGGCGCGCGGCTCGTTCGGTTTGTATTCGACGGCGATGTCGATGGTCGGGTTGTGGTCGGCAACTTCGGCCAGTGCGGCGATGGTGTCATCCCACATCCGCCCGTAGTCGGCCTGAAAACTGTAGTCAAAACCGTCCTGCCCCATCCAGAGCGTCATCTGCGTGCCGCCCATCGCGGCGCAGGCGTCAATGCCGCGCTTCGTAAGGTCAATCGCGGCGCGCCGGATGGTGGCGTCGGGGTGGGTAAAGGCCCCAAGCTTGAAGCCGTCTTCGGTGTAATAGCGCAGGGCAAGACCATTCAGCACCATCCCCTGATCCGCCAGCAGATTTGACAGGGCAGCGGTGTCGTGCGCCGCGAAGTGATCCGGATAATTCAGGTCTGCGGCGGTAACCCCCCCGACACGGCCCGCGCCTGCGATCATGTCGGCCACAGTCCCGCCCTTGACCTTGAAGGCATTCAGCCGCGCAGCATAACGAAGGCGATTTGGGCGCAGACGATTGGGGCGGGGGGGGGCCGGCGGGGTCATGACACCTCAGGTGGGATTGAAAAGGTCGGGGCGGTCACGTTCCAACGGTTCAAGGTAGGTGACAAGCTGGCGCAGATGCGATTGGACCGCCGTCCGTGCGGCGACGGGATCCCGTGTTTCAAGCGCAGCCAGAATGGCTTGATGTTCAGCCAGAGTCGCCTGAATCCGGCCCGGCACCGGCAGGATCAACTGGCGCGCGCGGTTGACATGAAGCCAGGCGGTTTCAGACACCTGCGCCAACCGGGGAAAGCCGGTAAGCGACAGCAGAAGTTCGTGCATCGCCGCGTCCATCGCATAAAAGCCCGGAATATCGGCATCGGCCACCAGGGCTGCCTGCACGGTCAGATTGCGGCGAAGCAGCTGCAACTGGTCATCCGTTATGATAGCGGCAACCCGCTCGATAGCAGCGACCTCGATCGCCTCGCGCAGAAAGGCACCTTCGCGGATTTCCTGCATCGAGAAGCGGGCAACGAAGGTTCCCGCCTGCGGCACCACATCCACCAACCCCTCGGCCTGAAGCCGGGCAACAGCATCGGCAACCGGGCTGCGGCTGACGCCAAGCGCCTCACAGATATCGGGCTTGCGAAGGATTTCTCCGGGACGGTAGGCCAGCGACAGGATCGACTCGCGCAGGGTCTGATAGACGCGCTGACCCAGCGACCCGGAATAGTCAGCCAAGGGCCGCAACCGTCGGGTAGCGCTGGGGTCTTGTTTGCTGAGGGCGGCTGGTTGTAACATGCTAACATGTTAGGCGACTGTGCCGCGCTGTCAAGGAAGGGGCTGACATGGCTGAAGGGGTGATCCGGCTGCATCCGGCCGACAATCTGGTCATTGCTTTGCAGGATCTGGCCGCAGGCAGCGCCGTAACGGAAATTGACGTCCCCTTGCCCGGTCCGGTGCCGCGCGGCCACAAGATCGCCGTCCGCCCGATTGCCAAGGGTGAACAGGTGATCCGCTATGGCCAGATCATCGGGCAGGCGACCGAGGATGTTCCGGCAGGCGCGCATATCCACAGCCACAACCTTGGGATGGGGCCACATTCCAGCGATTATGCCATCGGCGCGGAATGTCGCCCCCTGCCCCCGCTGGAGCCGCGCAGCTTCATGGGGTTTCACCGCGCGGATGGATCGGTGGGAACCCGGAACTATCTGGGCATCCTGACATCGGTGAACTGTTCCGGCTCCGTCGCCCGCTTTATCGCCGAGGCGGCCGAGAAAGACCCCGAGATCCTTGGTGTCCCCGGGCTTGATGGGGTGGTGCCGATCGTCCATTCCACCGGCTGCGGCATGTCGGGGGTGAATGAGGGCTACGAGACCTTGATGCGGACGCTGAAAGGCTACGCGCGGAACCCCAATTTCGGCGGCATCCTGCTGGTCGGGCTTGGCTGCGAAGTGATGCAGGTGCCGGACCTTGTGGGCCAGGGCCGCCTGCGCCCGGATGGCAATTTCCGCTACATGACCATTCAGGGCGAAGGCGGGACGCGGGCGACGATTGACCGCGCGCTGAAAGTGCTGCGCGAGATGGCCAAGGTTGCGGGGCAAGCGGTGCGCGCACCGGCCCCGGTGTCGAAACTGATGGTCGGGCTGCAATGCGGCGGCTCTGACGGCTATTCGGGGATCACCGCCAACCCGGCACTTGGCCATGCGTCTGACCTGCTGGTCCGGATGGGCGGCACCACGATCCTGTCGGAAACGCCGGAAATCTACGGGGCCGAACACTTGCTGACCCGCCGCGCAGTCAGCCCCGAAGTGGGCGAGCGGCTTTTGGAACGCATCCGCTGGTGGGAGGACTACACCGCAAGGAACGGCGGCGAGATGGACAACAACCCCAGCCCCGGCAACAAGCGCGGCGGGCTGACCACGATCCTTGAGAAAAGCCTTGGTGCCGTAGCCAAGGGCGGGACCGCACCGCTTTCGGGTGTCTACAAGTTCGCCGAACCCATCACCTCGCCCGGTTTCACATATATGGACAGCCCCGGCTATGACCCCTGTTCGGTCACTGGGCAGATCGCGTCCGGAGCAACTCTGATCGTCTTCACCACCGGGCGCGGGTCGGTCTCGGGCTACAAGCCCAGCCCCTGCATCAAGCTGGCCACCAATTCCGAGATGTATGGCCGGATGAAAGAAGACATGGACATCAACTGCGGCGATATCCTTGACGGCACCAGCATCGCGGCCAAGGGCGAAGAGATCCTTGCCAAGATCATCGCCGTGGCCAGCGGCGAACAGACCCTGTCCGAAGAGCTTGGCTTTGGCGGGGCCGAGTTCGTGCCGTGGCAGATCGGGGCGGTGATGTGACCACCCCACCCTATCGCTGGCCCGATCCCGACCGCGACTATGCCAACGGTGACTTCATTCCCGGCGGGGCCGACTATCCTGCCCACTGGGCGGCCAAGGCTGCGGCTTTCCGCACCGCACTTGGGCATCGGCTTCAGGGCCACATCGCCTATGGCAGCGAGGAACGGCAGAGGCTGGACCTGTTCGCCCCCGAAACCGATCCGCGCGGCACTGTGATCTTTGTGCATGGCGGCTACTGGAAGGCCTTTGATCGCAGCCTCTGGTCGCATCTGGCTGCCGGGCCGCTGGCGCGCGGGTTCCGGGTGGTGATGCCATCCTACACGCTTGCGCCAGACGCCCGCATCGCCGCAATCACGGCCGAGATTGCCCGGGTCTGCGACTGGGCGAGGGGACAGTTTTCCGGGCCACTTGTGGTGACCGGACATTCCGCTGGCGGCCATCTGGCCGCGCGGATGGCTTGCGCCGATCAAACGGGGCGACTGGACCGCGTGGTGCCAATCTCGCCACTCACGGAACTGGGGCCGCTTCAGGCAACGGCGATGAATGATGTCCTTGGGATTGACGCGGATGAGGCTGCCCGCGAAAGCCCGGCACGGCTTGCCTTGCGGCCCGAAGTGGCGGCGCATGTCTGGGTGGGGGCCGGGGAACGCCCCGCCTTCCTGTGGCAGGCGCGGGTTCTGGCCGAAGAATGGGACTGCCCGTGGACGCCAGACCCCGGCAAGCACCATTTTGATGTGATCGACGCGCTGGAAGACCCGGCATCGCCCTTGTGCGAGGCGGTTCTGGCTGGGCTTTGACACCCGTCCCACGGCCCCTGTGTCAGGGCCGCGGGACGATGTGACGCAACCTTCCTAGATCAGAAGCGCCTCTTCGGCGCGGCGGGCCTCGGCCTCTCGTGCAGCTTCAATCCTTGCGCGACGGCGGCGGTTCACTTCGTAAAGGACCGCAAGCAACAGGGTCACCACGATCAGCAGGAAAGCCAGCGCGTTGATCGTGGGGGTGATTCCTGCACGGACCTTGGAGAAGACATAGACTGTCAATGTATCCGCCCCCCCTCTGGTGAACTGGGTCACGTTGAAGTTCTCGATCGACTGGAAGAAGGCCACTGCCCCCCCCGCCCCGATGGCGGGGTAAAGATGCGGCAACAGGATGCGCCGCATCACCTGCGCGTGGCTTGCGCCAAGGTCCAGTGCCGCTTCCTCCAACCCGGAGTCAAAGCTTTGCAGCCGCGCCAGCACCAGAAGCATCACCATCGCGGCGATATAGCTGACCTGCCCCAGCACGCTGAGATGCAGGCCGGGAATGAACGGCCACGGCTTGCCACCCGGCCCGAACAGCGCCCCGCCAAGTTTGGTCCACATGATCATGGTCGAGATGCCGATGACGATACCGGGGATCAGGATGGTCGAGATCATCATCCCGTAAAGCACCGTTCTGGCCCGGCCTGAAACCGAGTTGATCAGGATGGCGCTGGCCGTGCCAACGATGATGGAAATGACCGCAACGGCCACCGCAACCCAAAGCGTGTTGCCAAAAGCCAGCATCATCCGCTGATCCGAGATCATCTCGCTGAACCACATGGTGGTCCAGCCCTTCCACGGCACGATCGACGGCAGTTTGGAATCGTTGAACGCAGCCCCCGACATCACCACCAGCGGCGCCAGCAGGTAGAAGACAAACAGCAGCATGTAGAGATGCGCGAGGTTCTGGCGGAATTTGTGCATGACCTCCCTCTCCTATTTCGCGATGTCGGAAAGCTTTACCTTGAACACCCACATCGCGATGGTCACGAAGACGGTGCAAAGAAGAAGCAGAAGGAAGGCGTAGGCGCTGGCCGTGTTCCAGTCGAGCGCATCCTTGAACCACTGGTCAATGGTCTGGGTAAACCATTGCGAGGTGGTGGAGCCAAGGATCGACGGCACCAGAAGTGACCCCGCCGACAGCATGAACACGATGACCGAGCCCGAGGCGATGCCGGGCTTGGAATGGGGCAGCACGATCCGCCAGTGAATCTTCCACCACGGCGCGCCAAGGTCTTCAGCGGCCTCGATCTGGTTGGTGTCCAGCGACTGGATCGCGTTGTAGACCGGAAACAGCATGAACAGGACATAGGTGTAGATCAGGCCGACCACGACACCGGTATAGCCCATGTTCGTCCAGCGGATCGGGTCTTCAATCGCGCCGATCCACAGCAGAAGGGCATTGAGCGGGCCTCGGAAGGCAAGGATGATCCACCACGCAAAGGCCCGCAGCACCTCGGACACCCAAAGTGGGATGAACAACAGCAGGATCAGCGTCGGCAGCGAGCGGGGGTTGACGATCTTGGCCATGTAATAGGCCAGGGGATATGCCATGGCGAAGCAGATAACCGTCACCAGCATGGAATAGAAGATCGTCAGCCCGAAGGTGTAGACATGCACCGGGATCATGAAGCTGATCCCGAACAGGCTTTTCTGCACAAGGCCGTCAAAGACCTTGAGGTAGTTGTTGAAGCTGTAAGTGTCGCGCGGGCCGCCCACCTCGACCACTGGCAGATAGGGGCGGAAACTTTGCTCAAACAAAGTGATGTTCGGCACGATCACCAGCACCACCAGCCAGAACGCGACCAGAAGGCAGATCGTCAGCGTCAGGCCAAGGCCGTAGCGGCGCAGCATGTCCTGCATGACGTCAGCCCCTCACATTCGCGTCGGGCAGGATCGAGGCGCGGGCTGCATCAAAGGTCATGAACAGCTTGGCCCCTTTTTCCGGCACCGTGGCCGAGCCATCGTTGCGAATTTCCGAGGTCAGATGCGCCCCGGTTTCGCTGACGGCATGGACGGCGATGAAGTTGCCCTCGAACGACACGTCGCCAACGGTGATCGGAATCGCGTTTTCCGCCGTCGCGGTGGCCGACAACAGCGTGTGTTCCGGCCGGACATAAAGCTTCGCCCGCTTGTTTTCGCCAAGGTCACCCAGCCGGGCGCGAAAGGTGCCATGGGCTGTGGAAAAGCGGGCCATGTCTGAGGCGGACGTTTCCACCTCCCCCTCGAAGATGTTGTTTTCGCCCACAAAGCTGGCGACAAAGCCGTTCACCGGGTTGTTGTAGATCTCACGCGGGTCGGCGATCTGCTGGATGCGGCCCTGGCTCATGACGCCAACGCGGTCCGACATCGCCAAGGCCTCACCCTGATCATGGGTGATGTAGATGAAGGTCACGCCCGTCCGCTTCTGGATGGCACGAAGTTCGGCCCGCATGTGCTGGCGCAGCTTCAGGTCAAGCGCGGACAGCGGTTCGTCCAGCAGCATGACCTGCGGTTCGACCGCAAGCGCCCGGGCAATCGCCACGCGCTGCTTCTGGCCCCCTGAAAGCTGGCTTACCATCTTGTCGGCAGCACCCGGCAGGTCGACCAGCGTCAAGAGATCCTCGGCCTTCTTGCGGCGGGTGGCCTTGTCGACGCCCCGCACTTCCAGCCCGAAAGAGATGTTTTCCCAGATCGGCATCAGCGGAAACAGCGCCAGGTTCTGGAAGATCAGCGCTGTGGGACGCTGGTTCGGGCGGGTGCCTTTCACATCGGTGCCGCCAATGCGGATCACGCCCTGTGTCGGCTCGATGAACCCCGACACCATGCGCAGGATCGTCGTCTTGCCGCAGCCAGAGGGGCCAAGAAAGGAAAAGAACTCCCCCGGTTTGATCGAGACATTGGCATTGTCGACCGCCCGGAAGGTGCCGAAATCGCAGCAGACGTTTTCTAGGTCAATTCCGGCGCTCATGCCGCGTGGTCCCCCTGATGGTGTGCCGTCTTTTTATTGCAGGCTAGCAGGCAGCCCTGCCCGTGCAATGGGTATCGCCAGTTGCAGCCTGCGGTTCAGTCCAGATCGACACTGCAGAGCATGAAAAAGGCACGCCGAGCCCTTTCAGGCCCGGCGTCCAGTCATTTGCACAAGTTTCAGGCAGCCTTGTACTTGTCGGCATACTCGGCGCGCTTGGCGAGGAACTCGGCCGACTGGTCGGGCCACCACCACAGCTTCGACAGCGCTTCGTCATTGAAGGTGCCGTTGTAGTATTTCGACACTTCCGGATCCAGAAGATCTGCCGCGCCCTTGCCGACCGGGTTGGACGAGAAGGCCGTGGCCCAGCCCGCGGCACCTTCCGGGGTCGAGACGAACTTCACGAACTCGTGCGCCTGCTCGACGTTTGCTGCGTTCTTCATCAGCACGAAGCCCTGATGCCACGCAATTGCACCTTCAACCGGCGCCACATAGGCATAGCCGTCATTGCGCAGGTTGTAGCCGGTCGAATCCCAGCACAGGCCGATGGTGGCACCGTTGGCGATGAAGCCGGCGTTGGCCTCGTTCTCGCCCGACCACCACTGCACGACATTGCCCTTCATCTCGATGGCCTTGGCCAGCGCGATGTCCCACAGTTCGACCATGGCGCCCATGTCGGTGTAGCCGTCCATCCACGGACGCGGCAGCTGACCGGTCGCATCCAGCCAGCGACCCATCGCTGCCAGTGCCGAATGAGGGCGCAGGGTGACCTGATTTTCGGGGCTGAAAAGATCGCCGAGCGACGGCGGGGTCGACAGCTTGGCATCGGCGACGTTGACGACCAGCGCTTCGGTTCCCCAGTTCGACGGAACGTATTTCAACATCCCGCCCGGACGCGACCGCTCACCGGCAGCGCCATCGGCCAGCCCGGGGAGGTAGTTGTCCATCGCGAGCTTGGATTCATCGAACGCACCAAGAAGGCCGTTGGAATCCCATGCGCCGACGCGGTCGATGGTCGGTTCGATGATGTCAATGCCGCCAGCTTCCAGCGCGACCTTGGCTTCACCAAACATGGTGTCCTGATCGGGCAGTTCCTTGAAGTTGACCTTGATGCCGGTCGCGGCTTCAAAGGCCGGGAAAACTTTCTCTGGCAGCGCGGGATAGCCCGCCCAGCCGACAAAGTTGATTTCCCCCGACGAGGCAAGCGCCTTGGACGAGATAAGTGCCGGCGCGGCAAGGATGCCTGCGCCTGCGGCAGAGCCTTGCAGGAACCGGCGACGGCTGAAGGCTGAAGTGGTGTTTTTCACGAATGGTCTCCCTGGTTTCTAACGATCAGAGGCACGGGCTGTCCCCGGTTATTGTGGTTCAGTCACGCAATAGGCGCCTTCCCCGCGTCAGCATGGACAAGACCCGCAACAGGGGCATGTCAGCCGGGCAAGACGGCGCCTGCGCACGAACCTTACCCTGCATTCCCGTGGGCCTGTCAACGAAGCAATGCTCGCAATCGGATCAAGGCCGACAAACCTTCGTCATGTGCTGTTTTTCCCTGCACTCCGGCGCTTTTCTTCCGGTCAGGGACAGCGCCGACGGCCTGCCGCTTTCGCCCGACGCAACCCAAAGCAGAGCCGACCCACAGGACCGGTCCCCAAGACCACTCTGCACCCATTCCGCATGCAGGGTGCAGGCGCGCACCACCGGCACTTGCCTGATTTCCTTTGCACCAGACCAGCAGGGCCTCCCCCTGTCCCGCATTGGGACGTCCTTGCGAAGAATGTGCGGGAAATGGCAGGTAGGCGTCTTGCATTTTGCAGTTGATTCTCCATCCGAAATGTTTCGGAAATGATGTTGGAGGAAACCAGCCCGATGGCTACCCTGAAAGACATTGCCCGCGCGCTTGATCTGTCGATCACTCAGGTCAGCCGGGCCTTGAACGACCATTCCGACGTGAATGAGGAAACCCGGCTGCGTGTCAAGGACGCGGCGCGGGCAATGAACTACCATCCCAATGTCTCGGCCCGAAAGCTGGTCTCGGGGCGGTCGGGGATGGTGGGACTTGTGGTTCCGCAGCATCGCAGCATCGGGCAGGATGGAATCTTTCTGGAAGTCGTCGCGGGGCTATCGGCCCAGTTTTCGGGCCGCGGCATGCATTTCGTCTTACACATCATGGCCGAGAACGAGCCGGTATTGCCCGTCTATCAAAAGCTGATCGGCAAGGCGATGCTGGATGGCTTTGTGCTGATCGATCCACTCGACCATGATCCGCGCGTGGATTTCCTGCGCAAGGCCGGGCTTGCCTTCGTGGTCCATGGCAGAACGACAGAGGCACCAGACTATCCCTATTTTGATATTGAAAATAAAAGACTTGCAGGCGAACTTACGTCTTTTCTTGCCGCGCGCGGTCACCGTCGCATTGCCTTTCTGAACGGGATTTCCGGGCGCAGTTATGTGACGGTGCGCGAACGCGGCTACCTGCATGCGCTGTCTCAGGCGGGGATTGCGCCGGACCGGCGCCTGCACCTGAACGGCGACATGGACGAAGCCACCGGGCTGACCGCCACGGTCCGGCTGTTTTCCGATGGCGGGCCACGGCCAACCGGCATCGTCTGCGGGAATGTGAGGCTGGCGCGTGGTGTCTATCAGGCTCTGGAGGCGCTTGGCCTTTCCGTTCCCGGCGATGTGTCGGTCGTAGCCCATGACGACCATCTGCCCACCTTGCGCGCCTCGGCCTTCTTTCCCGCGCTGACTGTCACAAAGGCCCCGCTGCGCGACAGTTGGGAACCTTTGGCCGACTGTCTGACCGGGGCGATCGAAGGCAAGCCGCTGGCTGGCCTGCAACGCATCGGCAACTACAGTTTTATCGAGCGAAACTCTGCCGCCAACATCCAGAGCCGCTGACGGCGCGTTCCCCAAAAGCGAATCGTTGACTGAAAGCGCTTTGGAGCGCAATTCATCCGAAACCTTTCGGATCGACTTTTCCTGCATGCGCAGGCCCACAGTCCGGCGTTTTGAACGGGAAAGGCGCCCCAGTCGCGCCCAAAGCGAGGAATACAGATGACAATCATGAATGGCCGCGCCCTGCGCTCGGCCGCAACCACAGCCATGCTTGCCGCCTTTGGCGCACCGGTCATGGCGGACGAGCTGTTCTACGTCTCGGGTGCCGTCGGCAACGCGGTCGAAGACTTCAAGGCGCTGGTCAAGCCGTGGGAGGAAGCCACCGGCCACACTGTCACCATCGTGCCAATGCCTGCCTCGACCACCGATCAGTTCGGGCAATACCGCCTCTGGCTGGCGGCCAGCGCGTCGGACATCGACCTTTACCAGACTGACGTGATCTGGGCGCCGCAACTGGCCAACCATTTCGTCGATCTGACCGAAGTGGCTGCTGACCTTGCGCCCACCCATTTCCCCTCGATCATCGAGAGCCAGACGGTGAATGGCAAGCTGGTCGCGCTGCCGATCTTCACTGACGCGCCAGCGCTGTATTATCGCACCGATCTTCTGGAGAAATACGGCAAGGAACCGCCGAAGACCTGGGACGAACTGACCGCAACCGCGCAGGAAATTCAGGACGGCGAACGCGCCGCCGGCAATACCGACATGTGGGGCTTTGTCTGGCAGGGCAACGCCCATGAAGGCCTGACCTGCAATGCGCTGGAATGGGTTAAATCCTTCGGAGGCGGGCAGATTGTTGAAGCATACGGCACAATCAGCATCAACAACCCGAACGCCGTGGCAGCGCTTGAAGCCGTCAAAGGCTGGGTCGGCACGATCAGCCCGGGCGGCGCTCTGGCCCATCAGGAGGAAGAAGCGCGCGATCAACGAATCCAACCTGCCGACGATCATGGCGCTTTACGATGATGCCGAAATCGCCGCCGCCCAGCCGATCATCCCGCAGTGGAAGGATGTGTTCCTGAACGCCGTTCCGCGCCCCTCGGCCCCGACGCTGGGCAAGTACAACGAGGTTTCGGCCAAGTTCTGGTCGGCCGTCCACAGCACCCTGTCTGGCAATGGCTCGGTCGCTGAAAACCTTGAACTGCTGGAACTGGAACTTTCCGACATCAAGGGGTCGGGCTGGTAAGTCCTCCCGGACTGGACTGCCCCCTGTGGCGGGCGGCCCCGAAAGCCGCCCGTCCGTTCGCAAAGGGCCGAAGAAGGCCCGTTCGGGGAGGGTATCATGACAAAGGCAAACGGCGGGCTAAGCCTGTCACAACAACGCCAGCGCGCGGCATTCTGGTTTCTTGCCCCCATGCTGGCAGCGCTGTGCTTCGTGGCCGCCTGGCCGCTGATCCGCACGATCTGGTTTTCGCTGACCGACACCACCCTGTCTGACCTTTATGGCGGCCAGTGGATCGGGTTCGACAACTATCTGAGCTTGCGCATCCTCGAGTCCGGCCGCTGGGTCTGGGTGCTGACCACCTTCATGCGCGACCTGCCGGTGGAAATCGAAGAGGCCGCCATCGTTGACGGCGCGACCCCCTGGATCGTCATCACCAAGGTCTTCCTGCCGCTTCTCTGGCCCGCCCTTGTGACGACTGGCCTGCTGGCCTTCATCGGGGCCTGGAACGAGTTCCTGTTCGCCCTGACCTTCACCAGTTCCGAGACAACCCGGACGGTGCCGGTGGCCATCGGCCTGCTGTCCGGGGCAAGCCAGCAGGAAATCCCCTGGGGTCCGATCATGGCGGCAAGCGTCATCGTGACGGTGCCGCTGATCATCCTCGTCCTCATTTTCCAACGCAAGATCGTCGCGGGCCTGACCGCGGGCGGCGTGAAGGGCTGACATCATGGCAAAGATCGAGTTGAAGAACGTCACCAAGTCCTACGGCGCCGTGCAGGTGATCAAGGGCATCGACCTCACCATCGAGAAGGGTGAGTTCATGGTCTTCGTCGGGCCATCAGGCTGCGGCAAGTCCACGCTTCTGCGGCTGGTTTCGGGGTTGGAGGAAATCACCACCGGCGACATGACCTTTGACGGCGAAACGGTGAACAGCCTGATCCCGTCGAAACGCGGCATCGCAATGGTGTTCCAAAGCTATGCGCTTTATCCGCATATGAAGGTCCACGACAACATGGCCTTCGGGATGAAGCTGGACAAGACTGGCCCGGAAGAGGTGAAAAAGCGGGTCGTGGCGGCGGCGAAGCTCCTGCAGATCGACCACCTGCTTGACCGTCTCCCCAAGCAGCTTTCCGGCGGGCAGCGCCAGCGCGTCGCCATCGGCCGCGCGATTGTCCGAGACCCGCGCGTGTTCCTGTTCGACGAGCCGCTGTCGAACCTTGACGCGGCGCTCCGGGTGCAGACCCGGCCGGAAATCGCCAAGCTGCACCATGCGATGAAAGAGGTGACAATGATCTACGTTACCCATGATCAGGTCGAGGCGATGACCCTTGCCGACCGCATCGCTGTCTTGCGCGATGGCAAGCTGGAACAGGCCGGCAGCCCAGCGGAACTCTACGAACGCCCGAACTCGCTGTTCGTGGCCGGTTTCATCGGCAGTCCGAAGATGAACTTCCTGACCGGCGATTTCGCCGCCACCCATGGTTGCACCACACTTGGCATCCGGTCCGAACAAATGGAACTTCACGACTCCGGCCCTTTGCGGGGCGAGGTGCTGCATGTCGAAGACCTTGGGTCCGACCACTACCTTTTCGTCGAAATCGGCAGCGATGAACCCGTCATCGTCCGCCGCCCCGGCAAGGCGAACATTCCCGTAGGCTCGCAGGTTTCGCTTGCGCCACTGCCTGACCAGTTGCATCGCTTCGATGGAGATGGCCACCCGATCCGCTGATACCAGACCCGCGCCAAAAACCGCGCGCAAGAAGGAGACTACCCATGACCATCCGCGTCACCGTTTGGGGCGAAAACGTCCACGAACAGAAGAACAAGATCGTGGCTCAGGTCTATCCTGCGACCATGCATGGCACGATCGCCGGGTTTCTGAACCATGAATCCGGAATCAAGGCCAGCACTGTCACCCTGCAAGACCCCGAACACGGCCTGACCCCTGCCAAACTGGCGGCAACCGATGTCCTTATCTGGTGGGGCCACGCCGCCCATGGCGATGTCGCCGATGAGGTGGTGGAGCGTGTCTGCAATGCCGTCTGGGGCGGCATGGGGATCATTTTCCTGCACTCCGCCCATTTCGCCAAACCGTTCAAGCGGCTGATGGGCGCGCCCTGCAACCTGACATGGCGCGAGGCGGGCGAACGCGAACGGCTTTGGGTCACCTCACGCCAGCACCCCATCGCGCGCGGCATCCCCGACCACTTCGAGATCGAGCATGAAGAGATGTATGGCGAGCCCTTCGGCGTGCCGGAGCCCTTGGAAACCGTCTTCGTCAGCTGGTTTGCCGGGGGTGAGGTGTTTCGCTCGGGCCTGACCTACAAGCGCGGCGCGGGCAGTATCTTCTATTTCCGCCCGGGGCATGAAACCTACCCGACCTATCACCAGCCGATGGTGCAGAAGGTCATCACCAATGCGGTTCGCTGGGCGCATAACCCCGAAGACCGCATCGCCAATCCGAATGACGCCCCGAACACCCCGGTGGCCACGGCGCTTGAGAAGATCAAGGAACGCGGTCCCCGCCTTCATCACGACGGCGAAGAAGGATTCCGCTGATGCAACCCGTCCGCCTTCTCATCCTCGGCACCGGCGGCATGGCGAAGAACCATGCCGAAGGCTTTGCCGCCATTCCCGGTGTCAGCCTTGTCGCGGGCATCGACACAAGGCCAGACGGTCTGGCCGCCTTTCAGGGCGCTCACAACATCCCGCACGGTTTCGCATCCGTGCAAGACGCCCTGAACTGGGGGGAATTCGACGCTGTGACCAACGTCACCCCGGATGCGGCACATTACGCCACCACCCTGCCCTTCCTTGCCGCTGGCAAGCATGTGCTGTGCGAAAAGCCCTTGGCCACCAACGCCGCTCATGCCGAGGAAATGGCCGGTGCCGCCGCGCAAGCGGGCGTGGTGAACATGGTCAACCTCAGCTACCGCAACGTGCCAGCCTTGCAGCAGGCCGCCCGGATGGTCCGTGAGGGCGCCATTGGCACCATCCGGCATTTCGAAGCGTCCTACCTGCAAAGCTGGCTGACCCAGCCCGCATGGGGTCATTGGGACCGTGAGGCACAATGGCTCTGGCGGCTGTCGACCGCGCATGGCTCAAAGGGTGTTCTGGGCGATGTGGGCATCCACATCCTCGACTTCGCCACCTTCGTTGCCGGCATGGACGCGGCAGAAGTCTCTTGCCTGCTGCAAACCTTCGACAAGGCCCCCGGTGGCAAGATCGGCGACTACACCCTTGACGCAAATGACAGCGCCACGATGCAGCTGCGCCTGTCAAACGGCGCGCTGGGAACCGTCGCCGCCACACGGTTTGCCACCGGCCACCTGAATGACCTGCGCCTGCGGCTTTACGGCCAGACCGGCGGGCTGGAGGTGACGTTCGAGAAAGCGCAAAGCCGCCTGCGCGCCTGTCTTGGCGACAATATCCAGTCGGGAACCTGGGAGGACATTGATTGCCCCCCTGTCCCCACGATCTACCAGCGCTTCATCGCCGCCATCAGGGGCGAAGCCAGACCCGAGCCCGACTTTGCCCGTGGCGCCGCGCTTCAGCGCCTTTTGGATCGGGCCGAGGCTTCAGCGGCCGAGGGCGGACGCCTCCTGCCCGTCTGACGCAGCGGAGCTGGCATCAAGATGCGCGCCGGAAGGCGCAAGCCAATGCCCTTGCAGCCGCGCGAAGGAGCGCGGTTGCAAGGCTGACGAGAGGCCAGCCCCTCGAGCTCCCCGAAGTATTGGCAAAAAGCGCAATCTACTTGCTCTTTTCAAAAATACTCTCAGGGGGTTCGGGGGCAGAATGCCCCCATCGTCCGAGCCGGTTGCGCGCAAGCGCGCAGAGGCGAGAGGAAAGCCGTGCGCGCAAGCGCTCAATCCGGTTGGACACGCGCCCCAGTCAACCGGGCAAGGCCTGCACCAGCCGGGTGAAATCCTCGCCGCGCTTTTCGAAGTCTGGGTACTGGTCAAAACTGGCTGCGGCCGGGGCCAGCAGGACCACATCCCCCGCTTCGGCCTCTGCGGCCGCGCTGGCGACGGCGCGGTCCATCGTCTCGCAGATTTCATGCGGGGTGTCGCCCAGTTGCAGCGCGAAGTCCCGGGCGGAATGGCCGATCAGATAGGCTTTCGCAACGGCAGGCAGAAAGGGTTTCAGTCCGGCGATGCCGCCATCCTTGCCCATGCCCCCGGCGATCCAGCGGATCTTCGGGAAGGCTTGCAGCGCCTTTGCAGCACTGTCGACATTGGTGGCCTTGGAATCGTTGACAAAGCGCACCCCGCCCCGTTCACCAACCAACTGGCTGCGGTGAGGCAACCCCGCAAAGCTTTGCAGCGCGCCCTCGATCAGCCTTGGTGCCAGCCCAAGGCTGCGGCAGGCAGCATAGGCCGCACAGGCGTTCTGGTGATTATGCGCGCCCGGCAGGCCCTTGACCTCGCGCAGGTCGATCGAGGCTACCTGCTTGCCCCGCCGCCACTCGGCCAGGAAGCCCTTGCGGACAAAGACGCTCCAGCCGAAGCTGTCAAGCTTCTGGCCGGATGAGATGCGGATCACCCGGTCATCGCCCGGACCCTGTGCCAGTTGGCCGGCCAGAAACCAACCCTCGGCCTCGTCGACGCCAATCACGGCCCTATCAGGGCCGCCTTGGGTGAAAAGCCGCGCCTTGGCGGCAAAGTAGCCACCCATGCCACCGTGACGGTCCAGGTGGTCCGGCGAAAGGTTGGTGAAGACCGCGACGTCAGGGGTCAGCGCGCGGGCCAGTTCGGTCTGGTAGCTGGACAGCTCCAGAACCACCACTTCGCCATCCTGCGGCGGGTCGATCGCAAGAACCCCCGTGCCGATGTTGCCCGCCATCTGCGTCGGCCGCCCGGCGACTTGCAGGATATGGTGGATCAAGGCCGTGGTCGTGGATTTTCCATTCGATCCGGTCACGGCAACCACTTTCGGCGGGGTCTCCATCTCGGCCCATTCGGTCGAGGCGGCACTTTGGAAGAACAGGCCGATATCGTTGTCCACAGGAATTCCAGCCGCCATCGCCCGGGCGATGATCGGATGCGGAGCGGGATAAAGATGGGGGATGCCCGGAGAGGTGATCAGTGCCGCCACGCCGTCAAACGCCCCGTTGCGGGCCAGATCACTTGTCGCGAAACCTTCGGCCTCGGCCTTCGCGCGGGCCTCGGGGCTGTCATCCCACAAAAGCGGTTCAGCGCCCCCCGCCACAAGCGCTGCGGCAGCGGCAAGACCAGATCGACCAAGGCCAAGGACCGCAACCTTCTGACCCTTGTAGCCCTTCACCGGGATCATGACTGCCCCCCCCTTTGACCTGCCGGATCAGGGATAGGCGAGGATGAAGGAAAGGGAAAGGCGCCAGTGACGGTCAGCGCACCTTCAGCGTGGCCAGCCCGATCATCGCGAGAATCAGCGAGATGATCCAGAAGCGGATCACGATCTGCGGTTCGGCCCAACCTTTCTTTTCGAAGTGGTGGTGGATCGGGGCCATCAGGAAGATGCGCTTCTTGGTGCGCTTGTAGTAAAGCACCTGGATGATCACGCTTAACGCCTCGACCACGAACAGCCCGCCCACGATGGCCAGCACGATCTCGTGCTTGGTGCAGACGGCGATGGCCCCAAGCGCGCCACCAAGCGCAAGCGAACCGGTGTCGCCCATGAAAACGGCCGCGGGGGGGGCGTTGTACCAAAGAAACCCAAGCCCGGCGCCGAACAGAGCCGAGGCGAAGATCAAAAGCTCACCCGTGCCGGGGACAAAGTGGACTTCCAGATACTCGGTGAAGTTGGAGTTGCCGACCACATAGGCGATCACGCCAAGCGTTCCGGCTGCAATCATGACCGGCATGATGGCAAGCCCGTCAAGCCCGTCGGTCAGGTTCACCGCATTGGCGGCACCGACTATCACAATCATGCCGAACGGCACGAAGAACAGCCCAAGGTCCAGCAGCGCGTTCTTGAAGAAGGGAAAGGCCAGCTGGTTTGTCAGGTCTGCCGGGTGGAACATCGAGGCGGCATAAGCCGCGAGAGCAGCGATCAGAAGACCCAGCCCAATCCGCAGGCGTGAAGAAACTCCCTTGGTGTTCTGCTTGGTGACCTTGGCATAGTCATCGGCAAAGCCGATCAGCCCGAAAGCCAGTGTCACCAGCACCACGATCCAGACATAGTGATTGTCGAGCCGCGCCCAAAGAAGGGTCGACACCATCAGCGATGACAGGATCAGCAGGCCACCCATCGTGGGCGTGCCGGCCTTGGCAAGATGCGACTGCGGACCGTCATCGCGGATCGGCTGCCCCTTGCCCTGCTTGCGGCGCAGAAGGTCGATCAGGGGCCGACCGAACAGGAACCCGAAGATCAGCGCGGTGGTGAAGGCACCGCCAGCCCGGAAGGTGATGTAGCGAAAGAGGTTGAAGACGTCGCCGCCATCAGAAAACTCGGTGAGCCAGAAAAACATTTAAACGGTCCCTTCCTTCGGCGCCGTGGCCTGCCCCATTTTCCGAAGCGCGTCAACGACCAGGCTGACTTTCGACCCTTTGGAGCCCTTGACGAGAAGAATGTCGCCTGCATCGATCAGGGTGCGGGCGCGGGGCGCAAGATCGCTGGCCGCCTCGACCCACTCGCCACGCAGGCGGCGCGGAAGCGCCTGATAAAGCGCCCGCATCCTTGGGCCGACACAATGGATCACATGGAGGGCCCCAAGGCCGGGATGCTGCGCGATGGCCACATGCAGCGCGGCCTCATCGGGGCCAAGCTCCAGCATGTCGCCCAGAATGGCGATGCGGCGGCCCCCACCAACGCGACCGATTCCGTCCGTCGGTCTGGCGGCAATCAGGACATCCAGCGCCGCCGCCATTGAGGCGGGGTTGGCGTTGAATGCGTCGTCGATCAGGTCAAAGAATGTCTCATCGACAATGTCGAGCGTGATCCTTTCGCGCTGGCCGCGACCGGCGGGCGGCGCCCAGCGGCCAAGATCATGCGCGGCGATCATCGGATCTGCGCCCAACGCCCCGGCCACCGCCAAGGCTCCAAGGGCATTCAAGGCAAAGTGGCGTCCGGGGGTAGACACCTTGAAAAGGACCGGCTCCGTCGCTCGGGCAGCGCAGATTGCCCGCACGACGGTGGTCTCATCGGTCAATCGCGCCTCCAGAAGTCGCCAGTCGGCTGTCTCGTCCATGCCGAAGCTGACCGCCTTCGCGCCCACGGCAATCGCCTTTGCCCGCAGGATGGGGGTGGTGGGCAGATCGGCGTTGAAGATCGCGATTCCGCCAGCCTTCAATCCGTCGAAGATCGAGGCCTTTTCATGGGCGATACCTTCGATGTTGTCGAAAGCTTCCAGATGGGCCGGGGCGACGGTGGTGATCATGGCCACGTCAAGGTGCGCAAGCCTTGCAAGCGGCGCGATTTCTCCGGGGTGGTTCATGCCGATCTCGATCACGGCGAAACGGGCGTCGGCGGGCATGCGGGCAAGGGTCAGGGGAACGCCCCAGTGGTTGTTGTAGCTGGCCTCGGCGGCATGGGTCTTGCCCTGGCCGGACAGGATGGCGCGCAGCATTTCCTTGGTCGATGTCTTGCCGACCGACCCGGTCACACCGACAACGCGGGCCGCCGTGCGGGCGCGGGCGGCGGCACCCAAGGCCTCCAGCGCCTGAAGAACATCCGGCACGACCAGAAGCGGCGCGCTGTCCGGCACGCCTTCGGGGATTCGAGAGACAAGCGCTGCGGCAGCGCCTTTCGCCAAGGCCTGAGCCACGAAATCATGGCCGTCACGCGCGTCCTTCAGGGCCACGAAAAGATCACCGGGCTGCAAGGTCCGGGTGTCGATCGACACACCGTGGGCCTGCCAGTCGGCGGTGCTGCGTCCTTGGGTGGCGGTCGCGGCGTCGGCGGCTGTCCAAAGGGTCATGAGAGGTCTCCGTGGCCGGGGTCGCGGGGGGCTGTCTGCCCCCCACGGGGCCGCAGGGCGGCCCCTCCCCCCGAGGATATTTTGGGGACAGATGAATGAGGAAGGCAGGGCATCAGATCACCCCGTCAAGGGCGGCGACGGCAACGCTGGCCTGTTCGACATCGTCAAAAGGGTAGATGTCGGTGCCGATGATCTGGCCGGATTCATGGCCCTTGCCCGCAATCAGCAAGGCATCGCCGGGCAGAAGGGCATCGACGCCGCGCAGGATGGCTTCGGCGCGGTCGCCCACCTCATGCGCTTCGGGGCAGGCGGCAAGGATCGCGGCGCGGATCAGGCCGGGGTCTTCGCTACGAGGGTTGTCATCGGTGACGTAAAGGACATCGGCATGGGCTTTCGCCGCCGCACCCATCAAGGGGCGCTTGGTGCGGTCACGGTCGCCTCCGGCACCGAAGACGATGATGATCCGGCCCATGACATGCGGACGCAGCGCCCGAAGCGCGGTCTCGATGGCGTCAGGTGTATGGGCGTAGTCGACATAGACCGAGGCGCCGTTCTTCCTTGTGGCAGCAAGCTGCATCCGCCCGCGCACCCCCGAAAGCTGCGGCAGGGCGGCGAAGACGGCGGCGGGGTCGGACCCCGAGGCGATGGCAAGACCTGCCGCCACCGCGACATTTTCGGCCTGAAAGCCGCCGATCAGCCCAAGGCGTACTTGAACGGGTTGCCCCTGCCAGACCAGCCGCAGGTCTTGTCCGCGCGCATCAAAGCGCTGGCCTGCGATGTGCAGGTCTGCCTCGCCATGGCCGACGGTCAGGCAACGCAAACCACGGGCGGTGGCGGTGGCGGCCATCTGAGACCCCATCGCACCGTTCAGATTGACCACGGCCACGCCATCATCAGGCAGAAGCCGCGTGAAAAGCCGGGCCTTGGCGTCGAAATAGGCGGCCATCGTGCCGTGATAATCCAGATGGTCCTGCGTGAGGTTGGTAAAGCCCGCGGCCTTCAGGCGGACGCCATCCATCCGGCGCTGGTCGATCCCGTGCGATGAGGCTTCCATTGCCGCATGGGTCACGCCATCTGCCGCTGCTGCCGCCAGCAGTTTTTGCAGCGTGATCGCATCCGGCGTGGTGTGGCTGGACGGGGCCGTCCAGGCGCCCTCGATCCCGGTCGTGCCGATATTGATCGCCTCATGGCCAAGCGCTGCCCAGATCTGCCGGGTAAAGGTTGCCACGCTGGTCTTGCCGTTGGTTCCTGTCACAGCGACCATGGTTTCAGGCTGCGCGCCGAACCATAGTGCCGCCGCACAGGCAAGCGCCGCACGCGGGTCTTCAGCAACCACAAGGGCGGTCTCGCTGTCGGCAAGGACATCAGCGGCAAGTCTTGCCCCGGTCGCATCGGTCAGGATCGCGGCGGCACCAAGGTCGATTGCCGCCGGAATGAACATGGCCCCATGGGTGGCGGTGCCGGGAAGCGCCGCAAAAAGCATGCCGGGGCGCACAGCCCTGCTGTCAGCGGTCAGGCCTGACAATGCGGTGTCCCGCCCGGCCCGGGCCGTCAACCCGAGGTCCGAAAGCCGTGTCACACGCTCGGTCATGAATGCCCCCCGTCTAGTTGCTGGCGGCTGTTAGCGCATCGGGTGCGGGGGGTTCAAGTTTGGGTCTGATCCCCATCAGGGGCGCCACACGGCGAATGATCTCGGCGGCGACGGGAACAGCGGTCCAGCCTGCCGTGCGCCGGGGTTCCGACAGGGTGGTGTCCATCGGCTCGTCCAACGTCACGATCAACACATATTGCGGGTTGGACGCGGGAAAGACCGAGGCAAAGGTGTTGATCACCTTGTCGTTGTAGTAGCCGCCGGTCTTCTTTGGCTTGTCGGCGGTGCCGGTCTTGCCGGCAACCTCGTATCCGGGAACTTCGCCAAGCGAGGCGGTGCCTTCGGTGACGACCCGGCGCAGCATCCTGACCGATTCGAGCGCGGTCTTCTCGCTCATCACCCGCACCCCGGTGGTCGGGCCTTCGCGTTTCAGAAGCGTGGGCTTGATCATGACCCCACCATTGGCAATTGCCGCATAGGCCGCCGCCAGGTGCATCGGGCTGGCCGACATGCCATGACCATAGGAGGTGGTGATGGTCACGATCTCGGGCCAGCGCTTGGGGATCAGCGGTCGCGCGCCAGGGGCCTCGATCAGTTCAAGCGGGGTTGCCTCGAAGAAGCCAAGCGATTTCAGGAAGGCCTGCTGGCGCAAGGGGCCGATCATCAGCGCCATATGCGCCGTGCCGACGTTGGAGGATTTGGCGATAACGTCAGAGACGGAAAGAAGAGGGCCGTAGTTCTTGCCCTCGAACTCCTTGATCCGGTGCTTGCCCCAGGTCATTGGCGCATTGGCATCGACCATGGTTTCGGGGTTTACCAGCCCAAGTTCCATCGCCTGCGCCACCGCGAAGATCTTGAAGGTAGAGCCAAGTTCATAGACGCCCTGCACGGCACGGTTGAACAACGGGCTGTCACCCGGTTCGGCATTCCTGTCGACCAGGGGGTTCGGCCGGTTGTTCGGATCAAAGGTCGGAAGCGAGGTCAGCGCGACAATCTCACCCGTCCGCACGTCCATCAGAATGGCTGCCGCGCCCTTGGCGTTCAGCATCGACATCCCGGCGAAAAGCACTTCCTCGACAGTGGCCTGAATTGACAGGTCGATGGACAGGGCAAGGGGCTTGCCGCCCTGGGCGGGGTCGCGCAGGCGGGCATCCAGCGCCTTCTCGATCCCCGCGGTGCCGATGACTTCGGCGGAATGCACGCCCTCGGCCCCGAATGAGGTGCCACCGAGAACATGCGCGGCAAGATTGCCATTGGGGTATAGCCGCATTTCTCGCGGCCCGAACAAAAGGCCCGGGTCGCCGATCTCATGCACAAGCTGCATCTGTTCGGGGGACAAGACCTTGCGAATCCAGACAAAACTGCGGCCATCGGTAAAGCGGCGCGCAAGTGCTTCGGCGTCAAGTTCGGGGAAAATCCCGGCCAGCTTCACCGCAACGCCCTTCGGGTCAACCATGACCTTCGGGTGGGCATAAAGCGCGTGGGTGGTCATGTTGGTTGCAAGGATGCGGCCATTGCGATCGGTGATATCGGCGCGCTGGGCGATGATCTCGGCACCCGGCGCGCTGGCCCGTGGTTCCATCGGCACGGAGGCGGCCATCAGGCCCATGCGGGTTCCAATCGCACCGAAGGCCAGCACAAAGCTGGCGCACAGGATCAGAAGGCGGAACTCGGCACGGCCCCGGGCGCGCTCGCGCATCGCCTCATGCCGCAGGCGAAGGTTTTCCTTTTCGATCGAGTCGGGGTTCAGGCCGTCTTCCCGGGCCTGAAGGATCCGTGCCAGCGGGCGAAGCGGTGTGCGCATCTAAAGGCCCTCCTCGGTCAGATCCAAAGCGCCCTGAATGTCGACCGGCAGGTCGATTTCAGGAAAGGTGCTGCGAGGATATGCAATCTGAGCCGGGGTTCCGAACTGGCCGGGTTCCATCGGCAGCAGGCCCAGACGGTCAAAGTTGGCGGTGGCAAGGTCACGCAGCCGGTCGGGGCGGTTCAGATAGGCCCATTCGGCACGTTGCAGCGCAAGACCCTCGCGCAGGCCGACGATCTGGCGTTGCAGGGTCTGCACCTCTTTCAGCGCGGACTGAGTGGCATAGTTCTCGCGGTAGGCCCAGAAGCCAAGCGCGATGACGGCCAGAAAGGTCAGGACGTAAAGCACGGGGCGCATGTCAGCGGCGTCCTTTCTTCACGATTTGCGGCACGCCGATATCGGCGGGATCAAGCGACATGGCGGGCGCGGCGGTGCGGCGCGCGACCCGCAGCTTGGCGGACCGGGAACGGGGGTTGGCTGCCAGTTCCGCGTCATCGGGGCCGACGGCACGGCGGGTCACCAGATCGAACCGGGCGTTGGTGTCGGTCTTCGCCGGGGCATAGCGGTTGGCATTCGCCTCCTGGCCCGAGGCAAGCTGGAGGAAGCGCTTGACGATGCGGTCTTCAAGGCTGTGGAAGGTCACCACGGCCAGAAGGCCGCCGGGTTTCAACGCGCGTTCGGCGGCAGCGAGGCCTTCGGCGAGTTCGGTGAATTCGGTGTTCACCGCAATGCGGATCGCCTGAAAGCTGCGGGTTGCCGGGTGGCTTTGCCCCGGCTTTGGACGCGGCAGGCATTTCGCCACGATCTCGGCCAGCCGGGCGGTGGTGGTGATCGGCTCCAGCGTGCGGGCGGCGACGATGGCGCGGGCAATCCGCCGCGAGGCGCGTTCTTCGCCGTAGTGATAGAGGATATCGGCAAGGGTGGTTTCTTCGGCCGTGTTCACCAGATCGGCGCCGCTGGTGCCAGACTGACTCATCCGCATGTCGAGGGGGCCGTCCTTCATGAAGGAAAACCCGCGCTCGGCCTGATCAAGCTGCATCGAGGACACGCCCAGATCCAGAACCACCCCGTCAAGGGGCTCGCCCGCAAGGGTATCCAGCGCCGAAAACGTGCCTTCGACCAGACGCACCCGGTCGCCATGGGGCGCAGCCCAGCTTGCGGCCATCTGCAAGGCGAGGGGATCACGGTCGATGCCGATCACGCAATCCGCCCCGGCCTCCAGCAGCCCGCGCGTATAGCCGCCGGCCCCCAGTGTCCCGTCAAGCCAAAGACCCCGCACGGGGGCCACGGCTGCAAGCAACGGTTGCAAGAGAACCGGAATATGAGGGTCTCGCGCGGGCAGATCGTCACGGGCGCGATCTTCACGGGGCAGCGCGTCGCGGGATGACATCACATTCCGCGCTCCTTCTTAGCACGACCCAGAAGGGCCAGCGCATCGACGCCTGCATTCGGGCGCTGCGCCACGGCGGCATCATAGGTGTCGCGGCGATAGATGCGGAACCGGTTGTTGCGGCCCTGAAACGCCGCCTCGTCGCCCGAAAAATCGGCCCCCGCCAGCCCGACCTTTTCGCGCACCCGGGGCGGCAGCACGATACGGCCGTCGGGTTCGACCTCGACCATGACCGAACAGGCCAGAAGGTCGAATTCAACCTGTTCGCGTTCATCCGAACCTTCGTCCATCAGGCTGATTTCCTCGGCCAGCGCATCGGCGCCCGCCTTGGTGTAGCATTCCACGAAATTCCGGTTGGCCCCGCCGTAGATCATGTAGACCCGGGCGCGGGGGAAATCGGTGCTTGGGGGGTCATCAGCTTCAAGGATGCGGCGGAAGGCGGCGGGGATCGACACCCGGCCCTTGGAATCTACCTTCTGGTAGAACTCACCTCTGAACGCCTCTGCCATCGCCTTTCGGCCTTTTCAAAACCTGCGTTTTCCCGTGCGATGAAATAGAAAAGGCGGACCGGGTTGCTGCCACTACCCGATCCGCCGCTGTCCCATCGCTGGGTGTCCAGCTACGCGCGCCACCTGGGGGAGATGTCTGCTCGCTCGCGCGCCGGATCTCTTTTCGACGATGAAATGGAGCTGCCTGTATGAAGCTGCCGTTTGCCTGGTGTTCGGGGTCTTGAAGCCGCCCCTGCCTATCACTGTCCATCGCATCGCCGTGAGGAAAGGGATGCCATGGGAGGATATGGGAATCAATGGAAATCTTTGGGGATCAAACCTGAGAGAGTGAAGCAAAGCCAGCAGAACATGTGGCCGCAGAAGCCACGGCCAAGCCCGACCTGCAATTTGTGGGCCAGTCGGCCCAGCTGATCACAAGATGTTGTGCCTAAGCTCTCAACCCCCAGCCCATGCGTTGACGCTGGCCAGCGTTGAAAAATCTTCCGCATTGGTTGGATTCAAGGCCGTGAACAGGCGTTCCTCACCAAGTTTCCCATGAAAAACCAGAGCCAATGCGCCGTAATGGCCCATTCTCCCATGGTTTCCCATGGAAAATGATTCGGAATCCCGCCAGATCTGCCTGATCAGGCCATCCCGCCCGCGATCAGCCGTTGCGCCAGCGCCATATAGGGTGCGGCAAGCGGGCTGTCGGTGGCGGCAATCGGAGTGCCGCTGTCGCCAGCCACGCGGACATCAAGGGCAAGCGGCAATTCGCCAAGGAAGGGCAGGTCAAGCTTCGCCGCCTCCAGCGCCACACCGCCATGCCCGAAGATCGGGGTGACATGGCCGCAGTTCGGGCAGCAGAAGGTGGACATGTTCTCGATCAGGCCCAGAACTGGGGTCTTGAGCTTGGAAAACATGTCCAGCGCCTTGCGTGCATCCAGAAGCGCCACGTCCTGCGGGGTGGAGACGACCAAGGCCCCGGTCAGGTGCGTGCGCTGACACAAGGTCAGCTGGATATCACCTGTGCCGGGTGGCAGGTCGATGATCAGGATATCAAGATTGCCCCAGGCCACCTGCCCCAGCAACTGCTGCAAGGCCCCCATGATCATCGGGCCGCGCCAGACCACCGCCTCATCTTCCTTCAGCATCAGCCCGATCGACATCATGGTCACACCATGCGCCACCAACGGCTCGATGATCTTGCCATCGGGCGAGGCAGGGCGCTTGGAGACGCCCATCATCTTTGGCTGACTTGGCCCGTATATATCAGCGTCCAGAAGCCCGACCCGGCGGCCCTGCCGCGCCAGCGCCACCGCAAGGTTGGAAGCGACGGTGGATTTTCCCACCCCGCCCTTGCCACTGGCAATCGCGATGATCCGGTCAATGCCGGAAATCCGCTGCGGCCCGCCCTGCTGCGGCGTGGGGTGCTGGCCGATCTTCAGGCTGGGCGGCGCGGGTTTGGCCGCCGGCCCATGCGCCGTCATGACCGCCTGCACGGACGTGACCCCGGCCAGCGCCTTCAGCTTCGCCTCGGCCTCGGCCTGTGCTGCGCCAAGCGCGCGGGCCTCATCAGGGGTGGCGGCTTCGATCACGAAACGGACCGCACCCCCGTCAATGACCAGAGCGCGAATCAGGTCACGGCTGACAAGATCCCCCCCGCCGGGGTGCGCAACCTCTGCCAGAACCTGCATCACCGCTTCGCGTTCGACCGTCATCGTTTCCTCCACCGCACAAGATTTCTACTAAGGTCGTGATCTTTGCGCACAGAGGCAAGGGTTGTGGCAAGGGCTGTTGACCAAATGCTCAAAATTCCGGCGAAGGCGCTGAGAAATCATGACAAACTTGTGAACGCAGCCATGCGAATGCTGCATGGCGGCATTGCAACACGCCGGTATTGTGCAGTTGCAGCAAGTGGCCCATGTTACCCCTAACAGCACGGAAGAACGGTGCTGGCGACTTTGAGAGGCTTGAGAGACATGGCTTACGTGAACACCAATCGCATTGCCCGCAAGGGCTTCATGGACCGCGTCGCGTTCCTGAAGGATGTCGTCGTGACCGCGGTCCAGCAGCGTCGCGTCTACAGCCAGACTGTCAGCGAGTTAAATGCCCTGACCGACCGCGAACTGGCGGATCTGGGGATTGCCCGCGCTTCGATCACCGGGATCGCGCATGAGGCCGCCTACGGCAAGTGAGTTTTCGTGAGGCCTCCACCTCCTCCCGGGGGCCTTTGCGATCAGCGGCGATATCAACCTCCTCCCTGATATCGCCGCATCTTTTCAACGGGGCCAAGCGCTCCATCTCATCGGGTGACCCACTCCTCCTCCCTTGGGTCGTCTGAGACTGCGGCGGTGCCTATCCTCCTCCCGGGCGCCGCCGCCCACTTCTTCGGGCCGATTGGCCCAACAGCATTGGGCGCCCTCTCCTCCTCCCTGGGTGTCTGATACCGCGGCGGCTCCTCTCCTCCTCCCTGGAGCCGCCGCCCCTCATTCCGGCGCGCCCGTCCTGTCGGGCTGGATGCGCGCCTTCGGCTTCGGGTGTTCTCTCCTCCTCCCTTGGACACCTGAAATTGCGGCGGCCCCTCTCCTCCTCCCTTGGGGTCGCCGCCCCTCCTTTCCCGTCCACATTGCCCCTCCTTGCACATCGCTCGTTCGCGCCGGATAGTCCGGCGAACTGCGGCGGGGACGACATGCGGCTTTCGGTGATTTCGGCGGCCGTCGTGGCGGCGCTGGTGGGCTACGCGGCATCGGTCGCGATTGTTCTTGCGGCGGCGCTGGCGCTTGGGGCCACATCGGCACAAGCGGCAAGCTGGCTTCTGGCGGTATCGCTGGGCAAGGCGGTGGGGTCCGCTGTACTGTCATGGCAATCCAAGGTGCCGGTGGTGCTGGCTTGGTCCACACCCGGAGCGGCGCTGATTGCGGCGACGTCGGGGATTTCCTTGGCAGAGGGCGTGGGTGCCTTCATCCTGGCGGGTGCGCTGATCGCTGCGACCGGGCTGATCCGGCCCCTCGGCGCGCTGGTGGCACGGATTCCCGATGGGATCGCGGCCGGGATGCTGGCAGGGGTCTTGCTGCCGTTTTGCCTGAAAGGTGCCGGTGCGGCCGAGGCTTTGCCTGGCATCGTGCTGCCGATGGTGGCCGTCTTTCTGGTCGTCCGGCTGGTCAGCCCGGCGCTGGCGGTGCTTGCGTCCTTTGGCGCCGGGATCGTCCTGGCCCTGATCGGCGGGGCGGACCTGTCCGGCCTTGGTCTGAGCGCGCCTGTGCTGGTGCCGGTCCTGCCGGAGTTCCGGCTGTCGGTGATCCTTGGGCTTGGGGTGCCGCTTTATCTGGTCACCATGGCCTCGCAGAACCTGCCCGGCTTTGCCACCCTGCGCGCGGCGGGGTATGAACCGCCGGTGGTCCCGGCCCTGACAGTCACCGGCCTGATTTCCGGCGTGACCGCCTTTTTCGGCGCCCATACCGTCAGCATGGCGGCGATCACGGCCGCGATCTGCCTTGGCCCGGATGTCCACCCCGACAAGGACCGGCGCTGGGTGGTGGGGCTGGCTTATGCGGGGGCTTGGGTTGTGCTTGGCCTTCTCAGCCCGACGGTGCTGGCGCTGCTGGCCGCCCTGCCCGGCCCGGTGGTCGTGGCTCTGGTGGCACTGGCGTTGCTGTCACCCTTGACCGGGGCCTTGGCCGGGGCCTTTGCGGCCCCGGATCAACGCTTTGCCGCGACGCTGACACTGGCGGTCACCGCGTCCGGCGTTGCCGCCTTCGGGATCGGGGCTGCTTTCTGGGGGCTGGTGGCGGGGCTGGCGGTCTTCAGATTGGAACGGTTTCGGCGGTAGCCACAGGCCCTGTCGAAAGGAGTGCCTAATCCATGCGACGGGGATCTGCACCTAGAACGGCACGTCGTCCACCTGATCGGCCGGAATCACCCAGCGCGCGACGACCTTTTTCGTCCCTGCATGGTCAAATTCGATATCCAGCTTGTCGCCTTCGATCCCCATGATCTCGCCATAGCCGAACTTCTGGTGGAACACCCGGTCGCCAAGGACATAGGGCGAGATCGCCTCGGCATCGATCACCATATGCCGCGCTTCACGCGGTTGGGACATCGGGCGGTTGGCCTGACTTTCCTGCATCCGCCGCCAGCCGGGGGAATTGTAGACATCGGCCTTGGACACCCGTTCTTCCAGATGCGAGCCAAAGCCGACCTGAGCTGCGGCACCATAGCCGCCACCGTAAAGGCCGGGGGCCGTCAGCACCTCGACATGGTCGGCGGGCAATTCGTCGATGAAACGGCTGGGCAACTGGCTTTGCCACTGGCCATAGACCCGGCGGTTGGAGGCGAAGCTGATCGTGCAAAGTTCTTCCGCCCGGGTGATGCCGACATAGGCAAGACGGCGTTCCTCCTCCAGCCCCTTCAACCCGCTTTCGTCCATGCTGCGCTGGCTGGGGAACAACCCGTCTTCCCAGCCGGGCAGAAAGACCACCGGAAATTCCAGGCCCTTGGCGGCGTGAAGGGTCATGATCGTGACCTTTTCTTCCGCCCCTTCGGTTTCGTTGTCCATGATCAGGCTGACATGTTCAAGAAAGCCTTGCAGGTTCTCGAACTGCTCCAGCGCCTTGACGAGTTCCTTGAGGTTGTCCAGCCGTCCGGGCGCTTCGGGCGTCTTGTCGTTCTGCCACATCTCGGTATAGCCGGATTCCTCAAGGATCGTCTCGGCAAGCCGGATATGGTCATATTCAGGGTGCAGGGTGGCGGTATGCCAGCGGTCGACGCCTTCGACAAAGGCCTGCAACTGCGCGCCGCCCTTGCCGGTGATCACAGCCTTGGCCACCGCCTCACGCGCGCCGTCCAGAAGCGACACTCCCGCCCCGCGCGCAAGCTGGTTGATCTTGGCCTGCGCCGTGTCGCCAAGGCCACGCTTGGGCAGGTTCACCACGCGTTCAAAGGCCAGATCATCCTCGGGGCTGACCGCCAGCCGGAAATAGGCCATCGCATCGCGGATTTCCTGCCGTTCATAGAAACGCGGGCCGCCGATGACGCGGTAAGGCAGGCCGATGGTCAGAAAGCGGTCCTCGAACGCCCGCATCTGGTGGCTGGCACGGACGAGGATCGCCTGACGGTTCAGGTCCACCGGATCGCGGCCACGGGTGCCACGCTGCACCGCCTCGATCTCTTCGCCGATCCAGCGCGCCTCTTCCTCGCCGTCCCAATGGCCGATCAGACGAACCTTTTCGCCCGGTTCACCCGCTGTCCACAGCGTCTTGCCCAGACGGCCCTTGTTGGCTTCGATGATGCCTGACGCGGCGGCAAGGATATGCGCGGTGGACCGGTAGTTCTGTTCCAGCCGGATCACCGTCGCGCCGGGGAAATCCTTTTCGAACCGCAGGATGTTGCCCACTTCGGCCCCGCGCCAGCCGTAGATCGACTGGTCATCGTCGCCCACGCAGCAGATGTTCTTGTGCGCCTGTGCCAGAAGCCGCAGCCAGAGATATTGGCAGACATTGGTGTCCTGATATTCATCCACCAGAATATAGCGGAACCAGCGCTGGTATTGCTGAAGCACGTCTTCGTGCTTTTGAAAGATCGTCACGCAATGCAGCAGCAAATCACCGAAGTCGGTGGCGTTCAGGGTTTTCAGACGCTCCTGATAGGCCTCATACAGCTCCGTCCCGCGGTTGTTATAAGCCCCGGCGTCTGACGATGGCACCCTCTCGGGCGTCAGGGCGCGGTTCTTCCAGCCGTCGATCAGGCTGGCCAGAAGCCGCGCAGGCCAGCGTTTTTCGTCGATATTCGCGGCGGCGATCAGTTGTTTCAGCAGGCGCAGCTGGTCGTCTGTGTCCAGAATGGTGAAGTTGGGCTTCAAGCCCACAAGTTCCGCATGACGGCGCAGGATCTTGACCGAAAGCGAGTGGAAGGTTCCCATCCACGGCATGCCCTCGGCGACTTCCCCCAGCATCCGGCCAACGCGCAGTTTCATTTCGCGCGCGGCCTTGTTGGTGAAGGTCACCGCCAGAATCTCGTTCGGGCGCACCTGCCGCTGGCGCAGCAGATGCACGATCCGGGCGGTCAGCGCCTTGGTCTTGCCCGTTCCTGCCCCGGCCAGCATCAGGACCGGGCCATCCAGCGCCTCGACCGCGGCCCGTTGTGCGGGGTTCAGATCGTCCAGATAGGGCGCAGCCCGCCCGGCCAATGCGCGCTGCGACAGCGGCACAGGGGGCGCAGCCGCAGCCGCAGCCGCAAAAGCCTCATCTTCATCCCAACCATTCATGACGCTCAGTATATATGGAACATCGCGCGGGGAAAGGCCCGCGTTCACAGATTGTTCGGGCCATCACACGCGCCCGTTTGTGCCAATTGCCACAGGGGTCACTCTGTCGCATTTCTGTGAGTATACGGCGGCAATCCCCCTTGCGCTGCACCGCAGCGCCCCTAAGGTGTCCGGGTTCTGCCGCTGGGAGTGCCGCAAATGCCCGAGTTCAAGAAGATCCTCATCGCCAACCGGGGCGAGATCGCCATTCGCGTCATGCGCGCCGCGAACGAGATGGGCAAGAAGACAGTCGCTGTCTATGCCGAGGAAGACAAGCTGGGCCTCCACCGCTTCAAGGCTGATGAGGCTTACCGGATCGGCGAAGGGCTGTCGCCGGTCGGCGCCTATCTTTCCATCCCCGAAATCATCCGTGTGGCCAAGATGGCCGGGGCGGATGCGATCCATCCCGGATATGGGCTTTTGTCGGAAAACCCCGATTTCGTCGATGCCTGCGATCAGGCCGGGATCACCTTCATCGGCCCCCGCGCCGAGACGATGCGCGCGCTTGGTGACAAGGCATCGGCCCGCCGCGTGGCTGTGGAAGCCGGTGTCCCCGTCATCCCCGCGACCGAGGTGCTGGGCGAAGACATGGCGCTGATCAAGAAGCAGGCCGCCGAAGTGGGCTATCCCCTGATGCTGAAGGCAAGCTGGGGTGGCGGCGGGCGGGGCATGCGCCCCATCCTGTCCGAGGATGAACTGGAGGCCAAGGTCCGCGAAGGTCGGCGTGAGGCGGAAGCGGCCTTTGGCAATGGCGAGGGCTATCTGGAAAAGATGATCCTGCGCGCCCGCCATGTGGAAGTGCAGATCCTTGGCGACAAGCAGGGCGACTGCTGGCACCTGTGGGAACGCGATTGCACGGTGCAGCGGCGGAACCAGAAGGTCGTGGAACGCGCGCCAGCGCCTTATCTGACCCCCGAACAGCGGGCCGAAGTCTGCGAGATGGCCAAGCGCATTTGCAGCCATGTGGCCTATGAATGTGCCGGAACCGTCGAATTCCTGATGGATATGGACACCCAGCAGTTCTACTTCATCGAAGTGAACCCTCGGGTACAGGTCGAACACACGGTGACCGAAGAGGTGACCGGGGTTGATATCGTGCAGGCCCAGATCCTGATCGAAGAAGGCAAGAGCCTGTCCGAAGCGACGGGGCTTCCCAGTCAGGAAGCCGTGCCGCTGATCGGCCATGCGCTGCAATGCCGGGTCACGACCGAAGACCCGCTGAACAACTTCATCCCCGACTATGGCCGCCTGACCGCCTACCGTTCAGCCACCGGCAATGGCATCCGCCTTGATGGCGGGACGGCCTATGCGGGCGGGGTGATCACGCGGTACTACGACTCGCTTCTGGTCAAGGTCACCGCCCATGCCCAGACGCCGGAAAAGGCGATCCACCGCATGGACCGGGCGCTGCGCGAGTTCCGGATCCGGGGGGTGGCGACGAACATAGAGTTCGTGATCAACCTTTTGAAGCACCCGACGTTCCTGAACGACACCTATACGACCAAGTTCATCGATACGACGCCCGAGCTGTTCAACTTCAAGCGCCGCAAGGACCGGGCTACCAAGATCCTGACCTATATCGCCGATATCACGGTGAACGGGCATCCCGAAACCGCTGGCCGCCCGAAGCCGGCGGCCGAGGCCAAGGCGCCGAAGCCCCCGGCGTTGAAGGCCGAACCGGCGATGGGAACGCGCAACCTTCTGGAACAGAAGGGACCGCAGGCGGTGGCCGACTGGATGAAGGCGCAGACGAAGGTGCTGCTGACCGACACCACGATGCGCGACGGGCACCAGTCCTTGCTGGCCACCCGGATGCGGTCGATCGACATGATCCGCGTGGCGCCGACCTATGCGGCGAACCTGCCGCAGCTGTTCAGCGTGGAATGCTGGGGGGGCGCGACGTTCGACGTGGCCTATCGCTTCTTGCAGGAATGTCCATGGCAGCGCCTGCGCGACCTGCGCGCTGCCATGCCGAACCTGATGACGCAGATGCTTTTGCGGGCGTCGAACGGCGTCGGCTACACCAACTATCCCGACAATGTTGTGCAGGCCTTCGTCCGGCAGGCAGCCGACAGCGGCGTCGATGTGTTCCGCGTTTTCGACAGCCTGAACTGGGTCGAGAACATGCGCGTCGCCATGGACGCGGTGGTTGAAGCCGGAAAGGTCTGCGAAGGCTCGATCTGCTATACCGGCGACCTTCTGGACCCTGCCCGCCCGAAGTATGACCTGAAATACTACGTCGCCATGGCCAAGGAACTGAAAGCCGCCGGCGCGCATGTGCTGGGCTTGAAGGACATGGCCGGCCTTCTGAAACCCGCCGCCGCGCGGATGCTGATCAAGGCGCTGAAACAAGAGGTCGGCCTGCCGATCCACTTCCACACCCACGACACCTCGGGTGCCGGGGCCGCCACCATCCTCGCCGCCTGCGATGCCGGAGTGGATGCCGTCGATGCCGCGATGGACGCGTTTTCAGGCGGCACCTCGCAGCCCTGCCTGGGGTCGATCGTCGAGGCCTTGAAAAATACCGAACGCGACACCGGGCTGGATATCGGCGCGATCCGGCAGATTTCCAACTATTGGGAACAGGTGCGCGGTCAGTATGCGGCCTTTGAATCCGGAATCCCGGCCCCCGCGTCCGAAGTCTACCTGCACGAAATGCCGGGTGGCCAGTTCACCAACCTCAAGGCCCAGGCCCGCAGTCTGGGGCTGGAGGACCGCTGGCACGAAGTGGCGCAGGCCTATTCCGACGCCAACCAGATGTTCGGCGATATCGTGAAGGTCACGCCATCCTCGAAGGTCGTGGGCGACATGGCGCTGATGATGGTGGCGCAGGGCCTGACCCGGGCGCAGGTGGAAGACCCCGGCATTGAGGTTGCCTTTCCTGAATCCGTGGCCGACATGCTGAAAGGCAACCTTGGTCAACCGCCGGGCGGCTGGCCTTCGGGCATCCTCAAGAAGGTTCTCAAGGGCGAAGCCCCGCTGACCGGCCGCCCCGGCGCCTCGATGCCGCCAGTCGATCTTGAAGCCACCCGCACGAAACTGGCCGAAGAGCTGCGCCTTGGGGCCGAAGAAGCCGAAGGCGAGACGGTGGATGACGAAGACCTGAACGGCTACCTGATGTATCCCAAGGTCTTCATGGATTACCGCGCCCGCCACCGGCTTTATGGCCCGGTCCGGGTGCTGCCCACGCTGACCTTCTTCTACGGCATGAACCCCGGAGACGAGATCACCGCTGAAATCGACCCGGGCAAGACGCTTGAAATCCGCCTGCAAGCCGTGGGCGAGACAACCGACGAAGGTGAGGTCAAGGTCTTCTTCGAACTGAACGGCCAGCCCCGCGTCATCCGCGTGCCGAACCGTGCGGTGAAAGCCAAGACGGCGGCCCGGCCCAAGGCGCAAGAGGGCAACCCCGCTCATGTCGGCGCGCCGATGCCAGGGTCCATCGCCTCGCTGGCCGTGACCCCGGGCCAGAAGGTGCGGGCAGGTGATCTTCTGCTGACCATCGAGGCGATGAAGATGGAAACCGGCCTTCATGCTGACCGCGAGGCCGTGGTGAAGGCTATCCACGTCCAGCCCGGAGCGCAGATCGACGCCAAGGATCTGCTGGTCGAACTTGAATGACGCAAGATCGGTCGGGCCGCATGGCCCGCCCGGGCTTTCGCACCGAGCCGGAACCGCCACGCGCAGGAAAAATCGCTCCCTCTGCACTTTACCTCTTGCAGCCCAACGCCCGGCGCAATAAATCACCCCTCGTCCAACCGGTGCGGGCGTAGCTCAGGGGTAGAGCATAACCTTGCCAAGGTTAGGGTCGGGCGTTCGAATCGCCTCGCCCGCTCCAGTTGGGACAAACGCAAAGGCCACCCTTCGGGGTGGCCTTCGTCGTTTCCGGGCGCGCCGTGGCTCTGTGGCATCGGTCATCATGGCCGCCTGTCATGAAAAGTTCACTGGACAGATCCAGTTGTTTCCTGATTTCTGGAAATATGGAACTGGCCCAAGCAACCCAATCCTTCGCCACTCTGGGACACCCCGGCAGGCTTGCGGTGTTCCGGCTCTTGATGCGCTTTGCCCCACAAGGTGTGCGGCCAACCGAAATCGCCGCCGCGCTCGGGCTGAAGCAGAACACGCTGTCGCATCATCTGTCAGAACTTGCCGCCGCAGGGCTGGTGCAAATGCGCCGTGACGGGCGGTCGCTGTTCTACGCGGCAGATCTGGAAGCGACCGAAACGCTGATCGGCTACCTCGCAATCGATCTTGGCCGGGCGCGGCCCGACCTTCTGCCTCCCCTTCTCCGCCCGCAACAGGAGTTTACCATGCATGACACCGCATTTGACGTGCTTTTCATCTGCTCGGGCAATTCGGCCCGATCAATCTTTGCCGAAGCGCTGCTGCGTGACCTTGGGCAGGGCAAGTTTCAGGCGTTTTCCGCAGGCACACGCCCCGGCAGCACCCTCAATCCCATGGCCATCGAGGTTTTGCAGCGCAACGGCCATGACGTCTCGACCCTGCGGTCGAAACATGTGGCAGAGTTCCAGACCCCGGGTGCCATCACGATGGATTTCGTCTTCACCGTCTGCGACACCGCCGCCGCCGAAGAATGCCCTCCCTGGCCGGGCCAGCCGATCACCGGCCATTGGGGCCTGCCCGACCCGGTCAAGGCCACCGGCACCGAGGCCGAACGCGCGCTGGTCTTTGCCCAGACCTATGCCGCCCTCCGTCGCCGGATCGCAGCCTTCGTCGAACTGCCGTTCGACAATCTGTCGCGGCTGTCCCTGCAAGCCCACGTCGATGCCATCGGCACCGATGCCCTGACCGACGGGAACACCTGACTCATGCCACGCATCGCCTTGAACGGATTGGGCCGGATCGGCAAACTCGTCCTTCGCAACCTTGTGGACAGCGGCACCGGGGGCGAGATCGTCTTGCTGAACGATCCCGCAGGTGACGCCGAACAGCACGCGCTGCTGATGGAGTTTGATTCGGTCCATGGTCGCTGGCAAACCCCGGTCGGCCATCAACCGGGCGCGCTGGTGCTGAACGGCCAGCCGATCCGCCTGACCCATGAAAAGACGATCGAGGCTCTGCCTCTGGCAGAGCTTGCCGTCGATCTGGTGATCGACTGCACCGGGGTTTTCAAGACCGCCGCCAAAGTCGCCCCTTACTATGCCGCCGGGGTGCAAAAGGTTGTCGTCAGCGCCCCGGTCAAGGACGGCGGCGCGCTCAATCTGGTCTACGGGGTCAACCATCACCTCTTTGACGGCTCGCAATCCCTTGTCACGGCGGCAAGCTGCACGACAAACTGCCTCGCCCCGGTGGTAAAGGTAATCCATGAAGGGATCGGCATCCGCCACGGCTCGATCACAACAATCCATGACGTGACCAACACCCAGACCATCGTTGATCGCCCTGCCAAGGACATGCGCCGCGCGCGTTCGGCCCTGTTGAACCTGATCCCCACCACCACCGGCAGTGCAACGGCAATCACCCTGATCTACCCGGAACTCAAAGGCCGCCTGAATGGCCACGCCGTTCGGGTGCCGCTCCTGAACGCCTCGCTTACCGACTGCGTGTTCGAGGTCGACCGCCCGACCACCGTCGATGAGGTGAACCACCTGTTCCAGACCGCTGCCGCAGGGCCACTCAAAGGCATCCTCGGCCATGAGACCCGCGCCCTTGTGTCATCGGATTTCACCAACGATCCAAGGTCCGCCATCATCGACGCGCAATCGACCATGGTCATCAACGGCACACAGGTGAAGGTCTACGCCTGGTATGACAACGAATGGGGCTACGCCTGCCGTCTGGCCGACATCGCCCGAATGGTGGCTGGCGCGTTCTGATGCCGTATTTTCTGTTTCCAGATATCCCGGGTGGGTTCGGGAGGGGTGTACCCTCCCGGGGGTGGCCCCGGACATGACCGCCAGCCCCTTGCGCGCCTATGCGGCGGTGACGGCGGCCTACTGGTCCTTCATGGCCACGGATGGCGCGCTTCGGATGCTGGTGCTCTTGCACTTCAACAGCCTTGGCTTCAGCCCGCTGCAACTTGCATGGCTGTTCCTTCTTTATGAGGTGGCGGGGATCGTGACCAACCTTGCGGCAGGCTGGCTGGCCGCGCGCTTTGGCCTTGCAGCCACCCTTTACGCCGGGCTTGGGCTTCAGGTCGCGGCCCTTGTGGCCCTCGCGCAGCTTGATCCGGGCTGGGGCGTGGCGGCATCCGTCGCCTTCGTGATGGCGGTGCAGGGCGTGTCAGGTGTGGCCAAGGATCTGGCCAAGATGTCGTCGAAATCCGCCGTCAAGCTGCTGGCCCCGACCGAAAGCGGTGGCCTTTTCCGCTGGGTGGCCCTGCTGACCGGATCCAAGAACGCGGTCAAGGGGCTTGGCTTCTTTCTTGGCGCGGCCCTTCTGGCACTGGTCGGGTTTCAGACGGCAGTCTGGGGAATGGCGGCGGTGCTGGCTCTGATCTTGCTGGCGGTGATCCTGTTTCTGCCCGCAGGCCTGCCGGACCGGATGAAACCGGACGAGGCCTGGGGCGGCTGGCGGTCGAAAGACCCGCGCGTCAACCGCTTGTCGCTGGCCCGGATGTTCCTTTTCGGCGCGCGGGATGTCTGGTTTGTGGTTGGCGTGCCGATCTATTTCCAGATGGTCTTGTCCGACGGCACTCCCGAAGGCCGGCGTGAGGCATTCTTTCTGATCGGCGGCTTTCTGGCGCTGTGGATCATCGCCTATGGCGCGGTGCAGGCCATGGCCCCGCGCCTGCTTGGCGGCAAGGGTCAGCCCGAGGCCGCCATCGCCGCCAAGGCAATCCGCTGGGCGGGGTTTCTCGTGCCGATCCCCTTTCTGCTGGCCGCCGCCGCCCTTTGGGCCGGAGCGCCCTCGCTGGCGCTCAGCCTGACGCTTGTCGTCGGGCTTTTGCTCTTCGGCTTTGTTTTCGCTGTCAACTCCTCGGTCCATTCCTACCTGATCCTTGCCTTCGGATCGGCGGAACGGATCACCCGCGATGTCGGATTTTACTACATGGCCAATGCCGCCGGGCGGCTGATCGGCACGCTTCTGTCTGGCCTCAGCTACCAGTTCGGCGGCCTGCCGCTGTGCCTTGCCACCGCCGGGGCCATGGCCATGGCCAGTTGGCTGGCCGCGCGCCGGTTGCAATTGCCCTGATCCGCCTTCCCATGACGCCCCCCGCGCCCTATAAGGCCGCAATCGCAAGGGAGAAGCCGTGATGCGCCGTGCCGAGGTAAGCCGCAAGACCGCCGAGACCGAAATTTCGGTCGCCGTTACCCTCGACGGCACCGGCACGCATGACTGCAAGACCGGCGTCGGCTTCTTTGACCACATGCTTGACCAGCTGGCCCGCCACAGCCTGATCGACATGACCGTCCGCGCGAAGGGTGACCTGCACATCGACGATCACCACACGGTCGAGGATGTGGGGATCGCCCTTGGTCAGGCCATCGCCAAAGCGCTGGGTGACAAGCGCGGCATCCGTCGCTACGGGCATTTCCGGCTGGCGATGGATGACACGCAGGTCTCTTGCGCGCTGGATCTTTCGGCCCGGCCCTATCTGGTCTGGAACATGCCCTTCCCGGCGCCCAAGATCGGCAATTTCGACACTGAACTCGTGCGCGAATTCTTTCAGGCGCTGGCCACGCATGGCGGCATCACGCTGCATGTCGATCTGATCCACGGACTGAACAGCCACCACATCGCCGAGGCCGCCTTCAAATCCGTCGCCCGCGCGCTGCGCGAAGCGGTCGAAACCGACCCGCGCCTTGGTGACGCCCTGCCTACGACAAAGGGCGCGCTGTGAGCCTGACGGTTCTGGTCGATTACGACAGCGGCAACCTCCATTCCGCCGAGAAGGCCTTTCAGCGCATGGCGTCCGAGGGCGAGGGCGGCAATATTCTTGTCACCTCGCGCCCCGAAGACGTGGCCCGCGCTGACCGCATCGTCTTGCCCGGCGACGGGGCCTTTCCGGCCTGCCGCGCCGCCCTTGGCAGCTATGGCGGGCTGTTCGAGGCGATCGAGGATGCAGTCCTGCGCAAGGGCCGCCCCTTTCTGGGCATCTGCGTCGGCATGCAGATGCTTGCCAGCCGTGGCCATGAATACCGGCTGACCGAAGGGTTCGGCTGGATCGCGGGCGATGTCGAACGCATCACCCCCGCCACGCCCGGCATGAAGGTGCCGCATATGGGTTGGAACGATCTGGTGATCGAGCGCCCCCACCCGGTGCTTGCCGGGCTGAAGACCGGCGATCACGCCTATTTCGTCCACTCTTACCATTTCCGCGTCGCGGACCCGTCGCAGCGTCTGGCCTGGTGCGACTACGGCGGCGAGATCACTGCCATCGTCGGGCGCGACAACATCATAGGCACCCAGTTCCACCCGGAAAAATCGCAGGCGGCCGGGCTGCGGCTGATTGCAAATTTCCTGCAATGGAAGCCGTAAATTCGCAATCGCGCGGCCCTCTATTTGACCTTATCGAACAATCCAGCCCGCCAAGCCCTGCTTCACCCACTTCCATGTGCCGCAGTCGCGAGTCTGCCAGATGCTTTCGAGCGGGCAGCAAGGACTGCGGCGATCAGACAGGTCCATATGGATCTCCTGCTCCGGAAATTGTGGCCCATCCCTTGCGCCACGCAGACCAGCGATACCGCGTGACCTCGGGTCGCGTCGCGGACCTTTTCTTTCGCCGCGCCCCATGCCAAAGACCCGGCGAACCAAAGCAAGGGGGCCGCCGATGATCCTTTATCCCGCGATCGACCTGAAAGACGGCCAATGCGTGCGCCTGCTGCGCGGCGAGATGGAGGCTGCCACCGTCTTCGGTGATGACCCGGCGGCGCAGGCGGCCAAGTTTCAGGCGGCGGGCTGCGAATGGCTGCATCTGGTGGACCTCAACGGCGCCTTTGCCGGCCAACCGGTGAATGGCGCGGCGGTTGACGCCATCCTGGCCCGCGTCACCGTGCCGTGCCAGCTTGGCGGCGGCATCCGCGACATGGCCACCATCGCCGCATGGCTGGAAAAGGGCCTTGCCCGGGTGATCCTTGGCACCGTGGCGGTGGAAAACCCGGCGCTGGTGCGCGAGGCTGCCAAGACCTTCCCGGGCAAGGTCGCTGTCGGCATCGACGCCCGCAAGGGCCGCGTCGCCACCAAGGGCTGGGCCACCGAAACCGACATCATGGCCACAGACCTTGCCCGCTCATTCGAAGACGCAGGTGTTGCCGCCATCATCTACACCGACATTGACCGCGACGGCGCGATGCAAGGCCCGAACATCGAGGCGACCGAAGCACTGGCTCGCGCGGTGTCCATCCCGGTCATCGCAAGCGGGGGCGTCTCCCGGATGGAAGACCTGATTGCGCTGCGCGACACCGGCGTGATCGCCGGGGCAATCTCGGGGCGCGCGCTTTATGACGGGGCGATTGATCTTGCATCGGCCATGCAGGCACTGAAACCCTGAACGCTTTCCCTTCTCCAAATATCCCAGGGGGGAAAAGCTGCGGCACGCAGCTTTGGGGGCTGGCCCCCCTTTCGCCGATCCCACCCGCGCGCTAGGGTAGAACCATGCTGAAGACCCGCATCATCCCCTGCCTAGACGTGGCCGATGGCCGCGTGGTCAAGGGCGTGAACTTCGTCGGCCTGATCGACGCGGGCGACCCGGTTGAGGCCGCAAAGGCCTATGACGCCGCGGGGGCGGACGAGCTTTGCTTTCTTGACATCATGGCGACCGAAGACAACCGCGCCACCATGTTTGATCTTGTCACCCGCACCGCAGAACAATGCTTCATGCCGCTGACAGTTGGCGGCGGGGTCCGCACGCCAGAAGATGTGCGCAAACTTCTGCTGGCCGGGGCCGACAAGGTGTCTTTCAACTCTGCCGCCGTGGCCCGCCCCGATGTGGTGGCCGAGGCGGCTGACCGTTTCGGCAGTCAGTGCATCGTGGTCGCCATCGACGCCAAGACGGTTGCCCCGGGCCGCTGGGAAATCTTCACCCACGGCGGGCGGCGGGCCACCGGGATCGACGCGGTCGACTTCGCACGAAGCGTGGCCGCCAAGGGCGCGGGCGAGATACTTCTGACCAGCATGGACCGGGACGGCACGAAACAGGGCTTCAACATCCCCCTGACCCGCGCGATTGCCGATGCGGTGGATATCCCCGTCATCGCCTCGGGCGGGGTCGGCACGCTTGACCATCTGGTCGAAGGCATCACCGAAGGCCATGCCAGCGCCGTCCTTGCTGCCTCGATCTTTCATTTCGGCACCTATACCATCGGTCAGGCCAAGGCACACATGGCCGCAGCTGGCATCCCCGTTCGCTTGTCGTGAGGCTGTCATGACACTGGAAAGACTTGCCGCCACCATCGCCGCCCGCAAGGGTGCTGACCCGGAAACCTCGTGGACCGCGAAGCTGTTGGCCAAGGGGCCGGAAAAATGCGCCGAAAAATTTGGTGAAGAGGCGATAGAGGCAATCATCGAGGCGGTGAAGGGTGACCGCGCAAGGCTGACCTCTGAGGCGGCGGACGTACTTTATCACCTGCTGGTCATGCTTGCCTCTCGCGATGTCACGCTGGCCGAGGTTGTGGCCGAGCTTGACCGGCGCGATGGCACCTCGGGGTTGACGGAAAAGGCGCAACGCTGACGGCGCTGGCCGCAAATCTTTTCGAAAAGATTTGCAAAGTCCTTCGAAGGACTTTGCCGCTCAAAGCCCCAGCCGTGGAATCTCGATTGCCGGGCAACGGTCCATAACCACTTGCAGCCCCGCCGCCCGCGCGCGCGCGGCTGCGGCTTCGTCGATGACGCCCAACTGCATCCAGACCACCTTGGCACCCGCCGCTATCGCTGCGTCGACCACAGCGCCGGCTTCTTCGCTGCGGCGGAAGATATCGACCATGTCGACCGGCCCGACCTCTGCCAGGGTGGAGCGCACCGCTTCGCCAAGCGCCATCTGTCCGGCCTGACCGGGGTTGACCGGAATGACCCGATAGCCCCGCCCGGCCAGATAGGCGGCAACCCGGTGACTTGGCCGGTCAGCCTTGGGTGACCAGCCAACAAGCGCGATGGTCTTCACCGAAGTCAGGATCTCGCGGATTTCAGCATCGGTTGGCATCGCATCACCCAAAGAAAAATGCGCCCGCACAAGAAAAAGGCGCCCGCAGGGGATACCCGGGGCGCCAAGTGCGGAACGAGGGACAGTGAAGTCAAGGACGGGGTTCCGGCCCGTGCCTCCACAGTGTCATTTAGGAACGCCAGCGCCCCATAAAAGACCTTTCGCGGATTCGTGATCACTTGCGCGTCGCCGCATAAAGCGACACCGCCGCCGCGTTCGACACGTTCAGGCTGCCAAAGCCGCCCGCAAACGGGATACGCGCCAGCACGTCACAGGTTTCGCGGGTCTTTTCCCGCAACCCCGGCCCTTCGGCCCCCAGCACAAGCCCGATCGCCCGCCCGCCCGCACCGGCCACCGCCGTCTCCAGCGTGACTTCGGCCTCACCGTCCAGACCGATCAGCGTGAACCCCATGTCTTTCAGGGCTTCCATCGCTTCGGCAAGGTTTGTGACCTTCAGATAGGGCTGGCGCTCCAAGGCACCGCTTGCCGTCTTGGCCAGCGCGCCGGTTTCGGGGGCCGAATGGTGGCGGGGCGCAATCACGGCCCGCGCGCCGAACACCTCGGCCGACCGCAGGATCGCGCCCACGTTATGCGGGTCGGTCACCCGGTCCAAGAGCACCACCAGCGGCAGCCCCTCGCCCGAGATGCAGACATCTTCCAACCGTCCCCAGTCAAGGCTGCGTACTTCCAGCGCTGCCCCCTGATGGACCGAGCCTTCGTCGATCGGCACGTCAAACCGGCGCGGATCAACGATTTCCGGCTCCATCCCCGAGGCGGCAACCGCCATCTCCAGCTTGTCGAGCGCATTTTTCGTCAGGACCAGCCGCAGCTTTTCGCGCTTGGGGTTCTCCAGCGCGTCGCGCACCGCATGGAGGCCGAAGAGCCACAACGTCTCGCGCGCCTCCCGCTTGTGGCCGCGTTCCTTGTCCACCACCCAGGCAGGCTTTTTCACACCCGTCTTCATTGGCCTACCCCCAGAATTCCGGCCCGGACTCTGTGGCAGGACCGCCCGGCGATGCAAGCCGAAAACGTCACCCAATGACCCTTGACGCCCCCCGCCCCCTTGAGTAGACCCACCCCCGGCGGGCGACGAGCTGCAAGGTGCGGCAGGGGACTGTAACTCCCCCGGGGCGACCCACGCCTGGTTCGATTCCAGGGTCGCCCACCATGTTTTGCATGGTGACATCGCCGGGGCATAGGCCCACACACAATCCTTGCATTCGGCATGGGGCTGCTGACCCCACCCAACGCTCCCGCGCGGGTCTTGCACAAGTTTTGGTGTGGTGCGACACAGTGGCCAAAATTGCGGGGCCGCACATGTCCTTTTCGACCCATTTCTCCCATGCCATCACCCGCCGTCCGGCGGCATCGATCACTGCGGGCTTGCGCGCGGTGGATATCGGCACGCCGGATCTGTCGCTGATGCTGGATCATCACGCCGCCTATATCGCCACCTTGCGCGAAACCGGGGCGACGGTGATCGAACTCCCGGCGCTGGAGGCTTTTCCGGATTCGGTCTTTGTGGAAGATACTGCCCTGTGCCTGCCCGAGGGCGCGGTCATCATGCGCCCCGGCGCGCCGTCGCGTCTGGGCGAGGCGGCCGAGATGGCCCCGCACCTGCGGGCGCTTTACGGGCAGGTCGTGGAAATCAGTGGTGCTGACAGCTTTATCGAAGGCGGCGACATTCTGGTCACGGAACGCGAAATCCTTGTCGGCCGCTCGGCCCGCACCAATGCCGCCGGGATTGCCGAACTGACCCGGCTTGTCGCCCCCTGGGGCCATTCGGTGCGCGAAGTCCACACCCCACCCGGGGTGCTGCATTTCAAGACCGATTGTTCGCTGCTGGATAGCTATACGATTCTTTCGACCACCCGCCTGTCCGCATCAGGCTGTTTTGGCGGCTACCGGGTGATCCCTGTGGCCGAAGGGGAAGAAGCCGCTGCCAACACCATCCGCTTCAACGACGTGGTCCTGATGCCCGCAGGCTTTCCGAAAACCCGCGACGCGATCCTTGCCGCAGGCTTTGCCCTGCGCGAGATCGGCAATTCCGAATGTGCCAAGCTGGACGGCGGCATGTCCTGCCTGTCGCTGCGCTTTACCCCCCGCGCATGAGCTTCAACATCCTTGCCATCGGTCAGGGCGGACGCCTTGAATACGAGGCGATCCTGCTTGCCGCCTCGCTGCGCCATTCCGACCCCGGGTTTTCCGGCACGCTTTACATTGGTGAACCTCAGCCCGGCCCGAAGTGGCAAGATGATCCCAGGATGTCTGATCGGACAAAGGCGCTGCTGACGGACCTTGGCGCGGTGATCCTGCCGTTTGAAAACCGGGTCTTCGGGACCAGCTACCCCCATGGCAACAAGATAGAGGCACTTGCCGCCCTGCCCGACGCGCCGTTTCTGTTCCTTGACACCGATACGTTGATCACCGGCCCGGTCTCGACCCTGCCATTTGATTTTGCCAAGCCTTCAGCGTCGATGCGGCGGGAAAATACCTGGCCGAAGGTTGAACTTTACGGGCCAACCCCAAGCCAGACATGGAAGGCGCTGCATGACCGCTTTGGTCTGGATTTCGCAGCCAGCCTTGATCTGACACAACCCGACGACTACTGGCAGCGCTTTCTTTACTTCAACGCCGGCTGGTTCTTTCATGAAAGCCCCCGCGCCTTTGGCAGCCGGTTTCTGACCTGGGCCACCGCCATCCGCGACACCCCGCCCGCCGAACTGATCTGTCAGGAGCTGTTCCCATGGCTTGACCAGATCACCCTGCCCTTGGTGATCCATTCGTTCGGCGGAGGACGCCCGGGGCCAGAGCTTGCGCCGCTGGATGGCAGCGCCACTTGCCACTACCGGGCGCTGCCGCTGCTTTACGCAAAGGAAAGCGATCACGCCGTGGCGGTTCTGGAAGCGGTGGCCAAGGACAAGACCATTCGCCCGACGCTGCGCGACTGGGAAGCGGTGCGGGTGCTGGTCTACCAGAACAAGGGCCGGAAGGCCCGGGCGCTGTTTGACCGGGCCGCCCTGCCCCACCGGGAACAGATGATCCGCAACACCCTGAAGCGCGAAGGTTTCTGGCTGCGCTGATCCGGCATCGACCGTGTCGACTTGTCGGGCCGCTGAACCGGTGGCGCGCGCGTCGCCAAAGCGCAGCCCGTCAAAGCTCCATCGTTACCACGGGCCACAGTGACAGCACCAACAGCACCGCCATCGTCCAGTTGAACGCTTGCAGCCGCCCCGGCCCTTCCAGCCAGCCCCGGATGCCCTGCCCCGCCGCCGCCCAAAGCGTGACGGATGGCAGGTTGACCGATGCAAAGACCACCGCGATCATCGCCACGGCCCCCACCGACCCCGAGGGTGCATAGGCCGCGACCGCGCCCAGCGCCATCGCCCATGCCTTGGGGTTTACCCATTGAAACGCCGCCGCTTGCAGGAAGGTGAAGGGCTTGCCCCCGGCTTTGCCTTCCCCTGGCGGGGCGGCATGGGCGATCTTCCACGCCAGCCACAGCATGTAAGCCACTGACAGTACCTTCAGAATCGTCCCGGCATGCGGCAACGCGCGAATTGTCCCCGCCACCCCAAGGCCAAGCAGGAACACCATCAGCGCATGGCCAAGGCTGATCCCCAGCATATGCGGCACCGTCCGCTTGAGGCCAAAGTTCACCCCCGAGGCCAAGAGCATCATGTTGTTCGGCCCCGGCGTGACCGAGGTGACAAAGGCAAAGCCCAGAAGGGCGAGAAGGATTTCATAACTCATGCGCGCAACTCTGCTTCGCTTATGGCGGTGAATGGTTGCAAAGCTGTGACCCTGTGACTTATCCTTGCAACAAATGACCGCACTCGATGATATTGACCACCGGATATTGCGCGAACTTGTCCGTGATGGTCGCCAGTCCAACCTTGCCCTTGCGGACCGGGTCGGGCTTTCGCCCTCGGCCTGCCTGCGCCGGGTGCAGGCGCTGGAACGCAGCGGCGTGGTCCGGGGCTACCGCGCCGTTCTTGATCCGGGGCGGATGGGCGTGGGCTTTGTCGCCTATGTGACGGTCGGGCTTGGCACCCACACCAAGACCGCGCAAGAGGCGTTTGAACGTGCCATTTCCCGCGCGCCAGAGGTGCGGGAGTGTCACAACATCACCGGCACCGTCGAATACCTGCTGCGGGTGGAGGCCGCCGATCTTGCCGCCTACAAGCACTGGCACACCGAGGTGCTGGGCGTCCTGCCGCAGGTCCGGTCGATCACGACCTTCGTGGTGATGGGCAGCCCGAAGGACGACAGGGCTTAGACCTGCAACGACGCCCAGCCTTGCGATGAAAGGCATGGGTCATGCTGCCTTCCCCGTTGGCCCGGCCCCAAGGGCAAACCTGCCGTCCCGCATCCGCCCAAGGTGAAGGGCGCGCGCAGTCTGCTGGAACCCGGGCCAACTCCCCGCTCGGGCCTCAAGCCTTTGCCCTTCACCCCCGAAACACCGCCTCCATGTCCCGAAACCCCTTGACCTCGATCGGGTTGCCGGAGGGGTCGCGGAAGAACATCGTCCATTGTTCGCCCGGCTCCCCCTTGAACCGCACCGAGGGCGGCAGGACGAAGTCCACCCCCGCCGCCGTCAACCTGTCCGCCAACCTCCGCCAGTCCTCAAGCAAAAGGACCAGCCCCAGGTGCGGCATCGGGACCATGTGGCCTCCCACCTTGCCGGTGTTCGTTGTCTTGAACGGCTCGCCCAGATGCAGGCTGATCTGGTGGCCGAAGAAATCGAAATCGACCCAGGTCTCGGTCGAACGCCCCTCGGGGCAGCCAAGCACGGCGCCGTAGAAAGCCCGCGCTTCGTTGAGGTCGGTGACGTGATAGGCCAGATGGAAGGGGGTCGGCATCGGCGCTGCTCCTCGGCGTTGCGTGCGCCGATCAAAGCATGGGCAAAGATCGGGCCGCAACGGATTTACCACCAACGTCCCGCGCCAAAGACGAACGTTCTTTCGAAAAGTGGCTCCAAACGATTGATTTCCTTATCTTCGCCCCAATGTGCTATCTTGGGGTGCTGCCCGTTGCCATGCCCCACATCCTCCCCTACCCTCAGCCGCAAACATGTTCAGGGAGGACATCATGACCGACAGACCCATGGGCTTTGACACCCTTGCCATCCACGCCGCCACCGCGCCCGACCCCGCGACGGGTGCGCGGCAGGTGCCGATCTACCAGACCACGGCCTATGTCTTTCGTGACGCGGATCACGCGGCCAAGCTTTTCAACCTGCAAGAGGTGGGATACATCTATTCGCGCCTGACCAACCCCACCGTTTCGGCGCTGGCGAGCCGGGTTTGCGCGCTGGAAGGCGGGGCGGGGGCGATCGGCTGTTCGTCGGGCCATGCCGCGCAGATCATGGCGCTGTTCCCGATCATGGCCCCGGGGCGCAATGTCGTCGCCTCGACCCGGCTTTACGGCGGCACGATCCAGCAGTTCTCCAACACGATCCGCAAGTTCGGCTGGTCGGCAAAGTTTGTCGATTTCGATGACCCGAAGGCCATCGCCGCCGCCATCGACGATGACACCCGCGCCCTGTTTTGCGAGACGATCTGCAACCCCGGCGGCGCGCTTTCCGACCTTGACGCCATCGCCCGGGTCGCCGACCACGCCGGGATCCCGCTGATCGTGGACAACACCACGGCCAGCCCCTACCTCTGCCGCCCGATCGAGCATGGGGCCACCCTCGTCGTCCATTCTGCCACCAAATACCTGACCGGCAACGGCACTGTGACCGGCGGGATCGTGGTCGATTCAGGCAAATTCAACTGGTCGGCGTCGGACAAGTTCCCCTCGCTTTCCCAGCCGGAACCGGCCTACCACGGCCTCGTCTTCCACCCGACCCTTGGCAACATGGCCTTCACCTTCCACTCCATCGCCATCGGCTTGCGTGACCTTGGCATGACGATGAACCCACAAGGCGCGCATTACACCCTGATGGGGATCGAGACGCTGGCCCTTCGGATGCAACGCCATGTCGAGAACGCCAAGATCGTGGCCGAATGGCTGGAACAAGATCCGCGGGTCGGCGCGGTGACATGGCCTGGGCTGAAGTCTTCGCCCTACTATCACCTTGCCCAGAAGATCACGCCAAAGGGGCCGGGGGCGCTGTTCACCTTTAGCGTCAAGGGCGGGTATGAGGCCTGTGTCAAGCTGATCGACAATGTGAAGCTGTTCAGCCATGTGGCGAACCTTGGCGATACCCGATCCCTGATCATCCATTCTGCCTCGACCACCCACCGCCAGCTTTCCGAAGAAGCTCAGGTCAAGGCCGGGGCGGGGCCGGATGTGGTCCGGCTATCGATCGGGATCGAGAATGTCGAGGATATCATCGCCGATCTGGATCAGGCACTGGCAAAGGCGACGGCCTGACGCTGCCCGAACGTCCCGCGCTCAGCCTTTGGGCGCGGGATCGAGCGGCGGCGCGGGGAACATGCCGACCGGCAAGGGGTCAAGCCAGCCGATCAAAGCCTTTGCATTGGGTCCGCTGCCCGCAGGCCATTCCAGCGCAAGACGCATGATCCGGCAGGTTTGCGCCGCAGCCTTTCCGCCACAAGCTACGCTTGCCGCATCGACAATCGCGGCAAGCGCAGCCTCGGCGGTGGGCGCTTCGGCCGCACTCGGGTCAAGATCAAGGCTCAACCATTCGGTTTGCAGCACATTGGCCGCAAGGTCCGGCAGATCCGCCGCCTCAGGCCTGAGCCGGTAGACCAGTTCAATCCGGAATGCTGCGGTCCCACGCAGGGCATCGACACTGCCTGGCACCACCCGCGCCGAAAGGATCGCACAATCCTGCGCCACGCGCGCCACAAGAACCTTGCACAGACCGTCGGCAGCCTTGGGGGCGCGAATATCGGCGAGAACTTCCAGGTAGGGCGTCTCGGGAAGTGTCTCGCCATCGGACAGAAGATCGGTCAGCGGGGCTGTCGTGGTGATTGTCACAGTTCGGCCGGGAACGAAGCGTTCCTGCACCAGATAGGCGCCGACATCCTCACGCGGCACGACCCCGCCAGACGGCGACACCAGCCATGCCTGCTGGAGGCCACCCGGATTTTCTTCGGCCACCTCGTCCGGGGTAGCATCGGTCCGGCCTTGCCAGACCTGCCAGCCAGCTGCGCCAAAGCCCACGACCATCAGCAGCGCACCGGTTCCGATGAGCAAGCGCAGCATCAGAAGTCCACTCCCTGTTCAAGGGTTGCCAGATTGCCAAAGGCAAAGGCCGTCGCGATCGCCACGACCCGAGAAGCAAAATCCGCGCCCTCGGCCACCTGACCGGCGATTTCGAAGAACTTGTCCTGTGTCGTCCGGATCTTGGCACCTCCGATCGGAGAATATTTCGCCTTGGGTTCGGCGTCCCCCGGAACCGGACCGATATGCGAAATGGTCCCGATGTCAAATCCGGCGCGGCTTTGTCCGGCACGAACGCCGAAACTGTCGCGGAACCATATGTCATAGGCATCAGCCCGGGCATATATCTCGGTCAGTTGCGCATCGCCCTGTGGGTCAATCTCATAGGCAGGTGCGATATTGCAGGCGGCAAGTCCGCTGTTCAGGATCACCTCGATCGGCACTACAGGATCAAGGTTCGCAACCCCGGCCTGATCGCCCCCCAGCAGAACCACGCGTTCGATCCGGGCGCCTTCGGCAAGGTGGATGTTCCAAAGCCGGTTTCCCAGCCGGTTTTCCAGCACCAGAAAGACAGGCGCCGAGGTTTCCGTGACTGCGACGTCATGGATCTCATAGGCCAGATGGTCGCTTGCCGGGGCATTGGGCATACCGGCCTCACGATACTGGTCCACGAAAGCCTGCACGGCCTCGGCAAGATGCTGGTCATTGTAGGTGGACAAGGCCAGAGGCAAGTTGCTGCGCCCCGCGGTTGCGTGTCCAACCAATGTCCCCGGTTGCGGCGGCGTCAGAAGACAGCCGAGAATCGGTCTGATCGTCGTGATCTCGGCCGGAATTGCCGCACTGACGCTGGTGGAATAGCCGGTGATCACATCCTTGATGAAGACCGGCTCGTTTCCCGGACGCGCCGCGATCGGACCTTGGGCCTGTAGCCCTTCCTCTGATGCAACCAGCAAATCCGCCGGGGAGTCCTCGGCGCGCACCGCCCGACTGGACGCGGGCGCCACGCCGACCACTCCGCCATACCCCTCAATGAAAGTGATTGCAGACGGCGGCAGCACCTTTTCCCTCAGGTCGGGGCGGGCAACCACTACCGCCGCAACCGCCAGCAAGACAATGCTGACGACCACAATACCGACCGGGCCGCGCCTCATCCCTGACGTCTCCTGCACTTGCGTCCTGACATGACGTTTGCCTGCCAACTTGGGCAAAATAAGGCCGAAACGACGGTACTGTATGGTTTTCCACCGTTTCGGACCGGCTTATTCGACGATCTCGTAGAAAATCGTCACATTGGCGGACATGCCAAGCTCGCCCGCCGCAACCGGAACCGGTGCGGCTGCGACTTCGGCGCGGAACATCGGCACCGGATCGCTTGCAAAGCCCGCCTCGCTGATCGAGATGATCCGGCCCAGTTTCACCCCCGCCGCCGAGGCAAGAAGTTCGGCCCGGGCGCGGGCGTCAGCGACCGCCTCCCTGCGGGCCTCGTTCAGCACCGGGTCAGGGTCGGCAAGCCCGAAACTGAGCCCGTTCAACGTATTCGCCCCATCCGCGACTGCGGCATCCAGCACGGTGCCAAGACCATCAAGCTGGCGGACACGAATCGTAAGCATGTTGTTCGCGACATAGCCCGAAATGGTCGGCTTGTTGTTCTCGTAGCCGGTCCAGTTCGGGTTCAGCGACAGGTTGGAGGTCTGGATGTCGCGCGGCTCTATTCCGGCGGATGTCAACCGTGCCATGACCGCTTCAAGTGCCACCGTATTCGCGCCCAGCGCATCGGCTGCGGTGTCGCCCTGCGTGGTCACGCCAATGGTCAGCGTGGCAATGTCAGGCGCAGCCTCGACGGCTCCGGTGCCAGTCACGGTGATCATCGGGGGCATGGCATCCTCGGCCATAGCCGGAAGCGGCAGCGCAAGGGCTGCTGACAGCAAAACTGCGGAAAGCACGCGCATGGGTTTCTCCTTCGGTTGGGTCAAGTGTTCAGGGTTGTGACGCGCCTCGCAAGGACATCCTTGGCCGTTTCGCTTTCTTTCGGCAAAAAGCTGCTATAGTTGTTCGCCATCTGTCCGGGCCACGTTCCCGTGCTTTCACAATTCGTGCTAGACCCGTGTCATGAAACCAACATTCGCACTCGACCTGACCCGCGACACTGTCGCCCTTTTGCACCGCACACCAAAGGGCTGGCTGTTGATAGGCGAAGTTGCCTTCGACGCGCCAGACCTTGAAGAGGCGCTGGATTACCTGCGCAAGACGGCATTGGGCCTGTCGCCGATGGGGATGGCCACCAAGATCATCCTGCCGGCCAGCCAGATCCTTTACACCGAAGTTCACGCCCCCGGTCCAAGCCGCGACGAAAAGCGCCGGCAGATCGCTGCGGGTCTTGAGGGGCGCACGCCCTATCCCGTCGAGGATCTGGTGTTTGACTGGTCAGGCAAGGGCGCGACGGTCAAGGTGGCTGTCGTTGCCCGCGAAACACTCGAAGAGGCGGAAGGGTTCGCAATCGTTCACCGGCTGAACCCGGTGTCTTTCGTGGCAATCCCCGAGGAAGGCACCTTTGTCGGCGAGGCCTGGTTCGGCCCGACTGCCGCTGCTGCCAGCATCCTTGCCTCCGGCGAAAAGGTCGAACGCGACCGGGATCCGGTCACGATCCTGCACCGCGAATTGCCCTCCGCTGCGCCAGCAGAAGTGACGACAGAGACCCAGGCGGCCAGCGCGGGAACAGGCGGTGCAGAGGCCGCAGCCCCGACAACGCCCGCTCCACTTGCCGATGACGCCCCGCTGCCCGGGCTGGAAGAGGCACTGAACGCCGATCTGCCAGATTTCGAGCCAGCTTCATCCGAAAGATCGGAAACGGCACCAGAAGCCCTTGGCGCCGAAGATTTGACCGACCAGCCCCTGACCACCGAATCCCTGACCCCGGACCTTGACCAGCAGGGCGATACCCTGCCCGGCGGTCAGGTGCCCGAATTGGCCAGCGAAGCCAGCTTGCAGGATACCCTGGAAGCGGAACTGGCCAGGGAATTTGCCGCTGCCAAGACCGGTGCCGATATCCCGGTGTCCGACACTTCCGCATCTGCGGCCGTCCCTGTGGCGGCGGCGTCCGGAACCGACGCGGACGAAGCCCCCTTTGCACATGTCACAGATACCGTCGCGTTTCCGGACGGCGAAGATGACCGGCCTGCCGCCGCTGAAAAGCCGACGAATGTGCTTGATGATGAGGACGCCGATCTGCCGCCCGCATTGCCTTCTGCGGCCATGGTGGCCTTTGCCAGCCGCCGTGCAGCCGGGGGTGCGGGCGTGGTCTTGCCGCCCGCCCCGTCTCGGCCGGTAGAGGGTGCCACCCGATCTGACGCCGGGTCTGGCCCCGGCGCGAAACTGGGTGCAGCCGCAGCGCGCGCAACCGCCGCAAAGGGCATGTCTGGCCCAGTGACGGCGCCGACAATTCCCGGGACACGCGTGAAGCCGAAGGCCAAGCTGGCCGTCGGCGATATCCCGCGTCCGGTGGTTGGTGGTCCGACGACCGTAAAGTCACCTGCCCGTCCCGGTGGCACCTTCGGCACCTCGGCCCCGCCGCGCAACCGGTCGGGTATCGTCTTCATGGTGTTGGTTGCTCTTCTGTTGCTGTTCCTTGCCCTGGTTGGCGCATGGTCGTCCTTCTACCTTGCCCGTGGAAACGACGATACCGGACTGACTGTGGATGTCACCACCAACGGCGTTGCCGACAGCGTTCCCGGGATCGACGACGAAATGCTTGCCGACATGCAAGACCCGGAAGGGATGATGGATCCGCTGCCGGAAGCCGCCGCGTCGACCGACACTGTCGGTGCTGCCGCGGCCTTGGCAACCGAGAGCCTGCCTGCTGAGATCGCTGGCCAGGCAGATCCCGAACCGTCGACGAACACTCTGGCCGAAGCCGTTGATCCGAGTGCGGGCGAAGCCGCAACCGAAATCGCGGCCACAGTGTCTGAGGACGCCATCGCGGAAGACGCGCTGGCCGAAACCGCAGTTGAAACCGCAGTTGAAACCGTAGCCGCGCCCGAAGCCGAGGCTCTGGCCGAGGTAGAGCCGTCCTCGTTGACCGAGGTTGCCGCTGTCCCGGCGCCAGAGGCAGGTCCAGAACCTGCACCGGATACCACAGTCACGACCGAGCTTTCCGCAGCCCCCGCGCTGGTTGAGGATCAGGACGAGATCTTCCTGTCGGCCATGGACACACCGCCCCCGGCTCTGGATGCCCTAGCCCTGCCAACACCAATCCCCACCGCTGACACACTGCCCGAAGCCTCGATGCCGCCTCCGCCTTTCGGCACCGTCTACCAGTTTGATGCAAACGGCATGTTGAAGCCGACCCCGGCCGGCATCCTGTCACCTGAAGGGGTAATGCTGATCGCCGGAAAGCCACCGCTGCTGCCACCCTCGCGCAGCGAGGCCGCTGCCACGCTGGCAGCCGCTGCGGCACCGCCACAAGAACTGCCACAGGAACTGCCAGACGAAGCTGCTGCGGGCGCAGTTGCCGATGCGTCAGCTGATGTCCCCACGGCGGCAGATGCCTCGCTTGTGACAGCCGGCGAAGTGACGCCGGAAGCCGCCGAAATCCTCCCTGCGCCGGCCGATCCGGCGCTTGCCGGATTTCGCCCACGCGCCCGGCCCGCCGGGCTTGTTCCCGCTGCGACCGACCCCGCAGTGGCCGACGACGACGCCCGCCTTGCCACGGACGGCGGAAGCGATGTGGCCACGCTGCGGCCCTTGCCGCGCCCTGCCAGCGTGATCGCCGTTGCCTCGGCTTCACGCCCGGCGGCAGAACCCGCCGTTGTGGCCCTTGGCGCGCAAGGTGCCTCGCTGGCCGCTCAGGCCGAAGCGCAGCTTGCCGCCGCCGCCGCGATTGAAGCGCAGAATCCGTCGGTCGTCGCAATTTCGATGCGCCCCTCCGCCCGCCCGCGTGACCTTAGCCGCGCAGTCGAGGCCGCCGTGGCCGCCGCTGTCCGCGCGGCAGATCCAGAGCCGGAAGTCATCGTTGCAGCCGCTGCCGCACCGGCACCCGAGCTCAAGCCCGAAGAACTGGACGAGTTGGACGAACCAGAGACGGCGCAGGTCGCGCCCTCGATCCCGACGAAGGCCAGTGTTGCCAAGCAGGCGACCTATACCAAGGCGATAAACCTGAAGAAGCTGAACCTGATCGGTACCTATGGCACCGATTCGCGGCGCTATGCGCTGATCCGGCAATCAAACGGCAGCTACAAGAAGGTCAGGGTCGGCGACAAGATCGACGGCGGCACGATCAAGGCAATCACCGAAACCGAAGTCCGGTATCAGAAGGGCGGCAAGCTTTTGTCGCTGACGATGCCGAAAGCCTGAATGTCCTGTTGGGCGGCCCAAGATCTTTCGTCAGGAAAAACCTGGGCTTGATCGTCAGGCCCCGGCGGAAACCCCTGCCTCGGCAAAGGTGGCCATGCCGGAATGGCAGGCAACCGCACCTTGCAGCACGCCAATTGCCAATGCCGCGCCCGACCCTTCGCCCAGCCGCAGGCCAAGCGACAACAGCGGCTCCTTGCCCAGTTCTGCCAGCAAGCGCCCATGTGCGCCTTCTGTGCTAAGGTGGCCTGCGACACAGTGATCCAGTGCGCCGGGTGCTGCCTTGGCCAGCACCGCAGCCGCCGAACAGGCGATGAAGCCGTCAAGGATCACCGGCACCCGCGCCATGCGCGCGGCGGCAATCGCGCCGGCCATCGCGGCAATCTCGCGTCCGCCAAGACAGCGCAGAACCTCCAGGGGGTCGCCCAGAATCGCCTTGTGACGGGCGACGCCCGCCATCACGGCCGCCTCCTTGCGCGCAAGGCCCGCGTCATCGACCCCGGTACCGCGCCCAGCCCAGCCGCTGCCGCCAAACAGCGCCGCCGCAAGCGCCGCGGCAACCGTGGTGTTGCCGATCCCCATTTCCCCGGCAACAAAGATATGTGCCTTGGGATCCACCGCCTCGAACCCCCGGCGCAGCGCCACGACCACTTCGGCCTCGGTCATCGCCGGGCCTTTGGTGAAATCGGCGGTCGGGCGGTCAAGATCCAGCGCCTGCACGTCAAGTTTCGCCCCGAACGCCTTGGCGAGTTGGTTGATCGCCGCCCCGCCATGGGCAAAGTTCGCCACCATCTGCGCGGTAACCTCTGCCGTAAAGGCCGAAACGCCTTGCGCCGTAACCCCGTGATTCCCGGCGAATATGACGATCTGAGGGTGATCGGCGCGTGGCTTGTCGGTGCCTTGCCAGCCAGCCATCCAGATCGCCAGCCGTTCCAGCTGGCCCAAGGCACCGGGCGGTTTGGTCAACTGGCCGTTACGCGCCTCGGCAGCCGCAATCGCGGCGCTGTCGGGTGCCGGAAACCGGCCCAGAAGGTCGCGAAATTCGGCGAGGGTCTGGAACGGCATCGACGTGTCTCCGGTTGATCCTTGATGCAGTTGGGGCTACCCCAGAGCCTTCGGGAACGCCAGCCGGGATAAGCCGCTTTGACCCCCCTTCGCGACATCACAACGCGGCTTTTGCCGGATGTGCTTTCGGCCTTCGCGCTTCTGTCGCGCCTGCCCTTGCCGGATCACCGCAGCAGCGGGGCCGCTTCGGCCTGGGCCTGGCCCTTGGTCGGCGCAGCCCTTGGGGCGATTGCCGCCGGGTTTGCCAGTGTGGCGCTGTGGCTTGGCCTGACGCCGGGGGTGACTGCGGCGGGGACGCTGGGCCTGATGGCGCTGATGACCGGTGCGCTGCATGAAGACGGGCTATCCGACACCGCAGACGGGTTGTTTGGCGGCTGGACGAAAGAGCGGCGGCTGGAAATCATGAAGGACAGCCGCATCGGCAGCTACGGCATGCTGGCGCTGATGCTGGTCACGCTGACGCGCTGGTCGGCGCTGGCGACGATCCTGGCGCTGGAAAGCCCATGGGCGGCCTTGATCGCCGCCGGGGCGGTCAGCCGCGCTCCGATGGCGCTGATCATGTCCGCGATGCCCAACGCCCGGGGCGCGGGGCTTTCGCACACCACCGGGCAGCCACCGGGACAGATGGCGCTTGCCGGGGCAGCGCTGGCGTTGGCCATCGCCTTCCTGTTCACCGGCCTTGCCACCCTGCCCATGCTCGCCCTTGCGACAATTGCCACGCTCCTGCTGGCCCGGTCGGCGCACAAGCGGATCGGCGGGCAGACCGGCGACATCCTTGGCGCGGCACAGCAATTGGCCGAGGCCGCCTGCCTTGCCGTTCTTGCCGCCCGCGCAGGCTGACCCTGCGCCGCTGCACGCGCCTGCCTCTGGCCTTTGGCAGCCGGTCGCGGTAGACAACCCGCGAGAGTTTGCAGGATACGACCCATGACCGATTTCTCGGACGCCATCTCCTCGACAGAGGAGATCATCGAAGATGCCCGCAACGGGCGGATGTTCATTCTTGTGGACCATGAAGACCGCGAGAATGAGGGCGATCTGGTGATCCCAGCACAGATGTGTACGCCCTCGGCAATCAACTTCATGGCCACCCATGGCCGTGGGCTGATCTGCCTTGCCCTGCCGGGAAACCGGATTGACGCGCTGGGCTTGCAGCTGATGAGCCCGAAGAACTCCAGCCGCCACGAGACCGCCTTCACCATGTCGATCGAGGCGCGCGAAGGGGTGACGACCGGCATTTCAGCAGCAGACCGCGCCCGGACGGTGTCAGTGGCGATCGACCCGACCAAGGGTGCCGCCGACATCGCCACGCCGGGCCACATCTTCCCTCTGCGCGCCCGTGAAGGCGGCGTTCTGGTCCGCGCCGGGCATACGGAAGCGGCGGTTGACGTTTCGCGCCTGGCCGGGCTGAACCCATCAGGCGTGATCTGCGAAATCATGAACGATGACGGCACCATGGCCCGCCTGCCCGACCTGATTTCCTTTGCCCAGCGCCACGGGCTGAAGATCGGCACGATTTCCGACCTGATCGCCTATCGTCGCCGGCATGATAACCTGATCACCGAAAAGGCAGTCAACTCGGTCGCCTCTGCCCATGGCGGCGACTGGCTGATGCGGGTTTTCTCGGACGAGACGCATGGCGATGAACATGTTGTCCTGTCCAAGGGCGATCTGACAGCCCCCGGCCCGGTTCTGGTGCGGGTGCATGCGCTCAACCCTCTGGAAGATGTGCTGGGCATCGGGGGCGAAGGCGAATTGCCCGCCGCCATGCGCCTGATTGCCGCCGAGGGGCGCGGGGTTGTCGTGCTGTTGCGTGACACGACGATGAAGATGGTGACACCCGGCGAACATTCACCGCAGACCTTGCGGCAATACGGGCTTGGGGCGCAGATCCTGTCGGCTCTGGGCCTGTCCGCAATCACGCTGGTCACCAATTCCGCCGCCCCGCGCTTTGTCGGGCTGGAGGCGTATGACCTGACCATCGCCGGCACCCGCGCAATCAAGGACTGATCATGGCAACCGCCGAGACACATTACACCCTGCCGCTGCCCAGCTTTGACAGGCCGGTCAAGCTGCTGATCGTGGTGGCCCCTTACTACAAGGACATCGCCGACAATCTGGTCGCCGGGGCGCGGGCTGTTGGCGCCGCCTGCGGGGCCGAGGTTGACCTGATCGAGGTGCCGGGCGCCTTGGAGGTGCCATCGGCCATCGCGCTGGCCGAGCGGCTGGCCGAATATGACGGCTATGTCGCCCTTGGCTGCGTGATCCGGGGCGAAACCACGCATTATGACACCGTGTGCAATGACTCCAGCCGCGCGATCAGCCTCTTGGGTCTGCAAGGTGCCTGCATCGGCAATGGCATCCTGACGGTCGAAAACCGCCCGCAGGCCGAGGTGCGCGCCGACCCTGCCGGGCAGAACAAGGGCGGTGGTGCCGCAGCGGCGGCCTTGCACCTTGTGGCGCTTTCGCGCAAATGGGCCGGAGCATCCAAGGGGATCGGCTTTCGCCCATGACCACCGCCAAACGTGACGACAAGCGCCAGATGAAATCCGCATCGCGGCTTTATGCGGTGCAGGCGCTTTTCCAGATGGAAAGCTCGGGGCAGACGGTTGACTCCGTCACGCGCGAGTTCGAGACCCACCGCTTTGGTGCGACCTATGAAGAGGGCGAATTTGCCGAAGGCAACGTCGACCATTTCCGTGCCGTGGTCGCGGCTGCCGTGAACTGGCAGGCCAAGATCGACCAGTTGACCGACCGCGCGCTGGTGGCGGCTTGGCCGATCGACCGGATCGACCCGGTCCTGCGCGCCCTGTTCCGCGCCGCAGGGGCTGAACTGGTGGACATGGCCACCCCGCCCAAGGTCGCGATCAACGAATATGTCGACGTGGCCAAGGCTTTCTTCCCCGACGGCAAGGAACCAAAGTTCGTGAACGCCGTCCTTGACCATATGGCGCGCGAGGCCAAGCCTGAGGCATTCTGATGCGTCCAATGGTCATCTTCGCTTGAAAAGGAGTTGCCCATGCGTTGCCTGCTGCCCCTCGCCCTCGCGCTCTTGCCCATGATGACCAGCGCGCAGACCCCTGAACACCCGATCACCGGGATTGACTGGCAGCTTCTGGCCATTGACGGCAGCCTGACCAACGCACCCGCAAGCCTGCGGATCGAATCGGATGGTACGATGTCCGGGAAGGCACCCTGCAACCGTTGGTCCACGATGAACGCGGCCTTCCTTCCCGAGCTTCGGATCGAAGCTATCCGCGCAACGCGCATGGCCTGCGACAAGCTGCCCGAAGAACAGGTTTTCTTCGACACACTGTCCGGGATGACCACTGTGCAGGCCGAGGGCGACAGCAACCTGATCCTCACCGGCCCGGTTGGCCGCAGCATGGAATTCGTGCTGGACGTGGCAAACAGCCAGACCGTCTGCAAGACCTGCCAGACCAAAGGAGAAGCAGGCGAGAGAAGTCCCTGAAAATACTCTGCATCCGGGGGCTGGATCATTGTCGTCGGACACTCCATATCGGCGGGGCTACGCAACCGATCCGGGGTCATGATGTTCAGCCGTACTGCCGTCGCCAGTTTCCTGGATCGCCCACAGATCGCGAAGTTTCTGATCGCGGTGATCCTGCTGAACGCAGTGACGCTTGGGCTGGAAACCTCGCCTTTCGTGATGGACCGGGCGGGGGGGCTTTTGCTGCTGCTCGACCGGACCTGCCTTGCGATTTTCGTGGCTGAACTTGCGGCGCGGCTTTATGCGCTTGGCTGGCGCTTCTTCCGGTCCAGCTGGAACGTCTTTGATTTCGTGATTGTCGGCATCTCGCTGGTGCCTGCGGGGGCCGGGTTTTCGGTCCTTCGGGCCTTGCGCATCCTGCGTGTCCTGCGCGTCGTGTCGGTCACGCCCAGTTTGCGGCGGGTGGTTGATGGCCTTGGCCGCGCACTGCCGGGGATGGGATCGGTGTTTCTCTTGATCCTGTTGATCTATTACATTGCCGCCGTTATCGCGACCAAGCTTTTCGCCGCGAAGTTCCCGGACTGGTTCGGGTCACTTGGGTCCAGCGCCTATTCGCTGTTCCAGATCATGACGCTGGAAAGCTGGTCGATGGGCATCGTCCGCCCGGTGATGGAGGTTTATCCCCATGCCTGGGCCTTCTTCGTGCCGTTCATCCTGATGACCACCTTCGCGGTGATGAACCTGATCGTTGGTCTGATCGTGAATTCGATGCAGGAGGCCGCCTCTGAAGATCAGCGGGCCGAGGCGCATGTCTTCGAAGAAGCCGTCCTTGCCCGCCTGACCGAGATCGAGCGGAAGCTGGACCGGAAGGATTAACCCCGGTTGGCGTCGTAAAGGGATGCGGCGCGGTCAAAGAACCGCTGCCGGGCGGCTGGGCCTTCCATCATGATCTCGTGTTCCGCCCCGGGGTAAAGGTCCAGTTGCCCACGCCCCCACCCGGCCATGCGCAGGTGGATAGGCGGCACGTCCACCACCTTTTCCGCCGTCCCAAGCGCGCAGATCGCAGGCACGGATGGTGCGGGCAGCACCGCCAGCGCCGAACATTCCTTGAGCGCGGCCCGCAGCCACGCCAGCGACGGCCCGCCAAGTGCCAGATCCGGCACCGCCTCGACCTGCGCTTTCATATAGGCCCACATCTCGCGGTCGGTGGTCAGCACATTGCCTTCGAACAGCACCTGCAACAGATAGGTTTCCGGCCCGGTCGTGGGCGCATAGCGATGCGCCTGCCGGAACGGTCCAGCCAGCGCCGTGATCATCTGCGCCACCGGGCGCAGCCATGCCGACATGGAAATGCCCCACATCGGCGCGGAAAAGACGGCCGCCCGGATCGGCAAGCCCCGCGCCAGCGCGCGCAGGCCGATAGAGCCGCCCATGGAATGCGCCATCAGGAACCACGGCCTTGGCAGCCCTGCGCGGTCCGCCTCGGCCAGCATTGCGTCAAGGTCTTCCTGATACTCGGCAAAATCATCGACATGGCCGACATTGCGATCCGGCAAGGCCCGGTCGGCCAGTCCCTGTCCGCGCCAGTCGATCGTGATGACCGAATAGCCCCGCGCGACCATATCGCCCGCCGCCCGGCCATATTTCTCGATACATTCAGTACGGCCGGGAAGAAGCAGGACTGTCCCCTTGTCCCCCGCCTTCCAATGCGCCACGCGGATTCGCATGGCACCCGGTTCAAGCCAGACGCACACCGCCCCCGGGGGGCCATCGGCCAGTGCCGCGTGAAAAGGGGCCTCGATCACCCCAGAACCGAGCCAAGTTTCATCGCCATCCCCATGCTGCCATCCACCGACAGCTTGCCGGTCATGAAGGCGCTGGTCGCGTTCATCTCGCCATCCAGAATCGCGCGGAACACATCGGCATCCGCCGTCAGCGTCACATCCGCCTCTTCGTCGCCCGCCCGCACGCCCGAGGCGTCCAGCATGATCGCCCCTTCACCGGTGATGACGAACTTGGCCACCCCGTCAAAACTGCCCGCCACCTTGGCGCTCAGCGCCTTTACTGCGGCCTCAATCATCTCGCTCATGCAAGTCTCTCCTTCGTGACCCGCGCCCTCTGGCAATCTTCTGCGGATCGTCTACCTTTCCCTTATGAATATCCGGGCAAGCATTCTCAATCGTATCGTTGCGGCACTTCTGCCGCTTTTCCTGACTTGTGTCGCAGCGATGGCACAGGACACCGCGAAACTTGACGATCTTTTTGCCCGGCTCAAGACCGCCGAGGCCGGGGAATCCAGCCGGATCGAGCGGGAAATCTGGATCGAATGGTCGAAATCCGGCTCTCCGGCGATGGATCTTCTGTTGCAGCGCGGCCGAGATGCCATGGCCTTGGGTGACAACAGGGCAGCGATTGATCATTTCTCTGCCATCATCGATCATTCGCCCGAGTTTGCCGAAGCCTGGAATGCCCGCGCGACCGCCTTTTACAACAGCGGCGACTTTGGCCCCTGTGTCGCGGATATTGCACAGCTTCTGACGCTGAACCCGCGGCATTTCGGGGCTTTGTCCGGTCTGGGGATGATTCTTGAAGAAACCGGCAAGCTGGATCGCGCCTTGGCGGTCTATCAGGCCGCTCTCACCTTGCATCCCAATCTTGAAGGCGTAAAAGCCGCCGTGGCCCGCCTTGAATCCGAGGCCGAGGGTCAGGAGCTTTAATCCAGATGGACGCCCAGCGGCGGGTGACGGCGGTCCTTGGGCCGACGAACACCGGCAAGACCCACCATGCGATCGAACGGATGCTGGCCCATCGCACCGGCGTCATCGGCTTGCCTCTGCGACTTCTTGCGCGTGAAGTCTATGACCGCATCGTCGCCAAGGTTGGCCCGTCGGTCGTGGCACTGGTCACCGGAGAAGAGCGGATTGTCCCCGAAAGGACGCAATACTGGGTCTGCACCGTCGAGGCTATGCCCTTGGAGATCGGCGCCGATTTCGTGGCGGTGGATGAAATCCAGCTTTGCGCCGATGCCGACCGTGGCCATGTCTTCACGGACCGGCTGCTGCGGGCCCGCGGCCTGCATGAGACGCTGTTTCTTGGGTCCGACACCATGCGCGGTGCGATTGCGGGGCTGGTGCCGAATGCCACCTTCGTCAAGCGCGACAGATTCTCGACCCTGACCTACTCAGGTTCGAAAAAGATAAGCCGGATGCCGGAACGAAGCGCAATTGTCGGGTTTTCGGTTGAAAATGTCTATGCCATCGCTGAGCTGATCCGCCGTCAGAAGGGGGGATGCGCGGTGGTGATGGGCGCGTTGTCCCCGCGGACCCGAAACGCTCAGGTCGCGCTCTACCAGAATGGCGATGTGGATTACCTTGTCGCCACCGATGCCATCGGCATGGGGCTCAACCTTGATATCAAGCACGCGGCCTTTTCCGCCACCGCAAAATTTGACGGCCGCCGGATGCGCCTGCTTTACCCGCAGGAACTGGCCCAGATCGCCGGCCGCGCCGGCCGGCACACCGAAGATGGCACCTTTGGCGTGACGGGGGAGGCACGGCCTTTCGACGAAGATCTGGTCGAGGCGATCGAGACGCACCGCTTTGCCCCGGTCAAGAAACTGCACTGGCGCAACGAATCGCTGGATTTCGGCACCGCCGACCGGCTGATCCGCAGCCTTGAATACCCCACCTCGAACGAATGGCTTACCCGTGCGCGCGACGCTGACGACGTGCTGGCGCTGAAAGCGCTGTCGGCGCTGCCCGAGGTGCAGGATCGGCTGACCGAACCAAAGCGGGTGCAACTTCTGTGGGATGTCTGCCGGATTCCCGACTTCCGTTCCTCCAGCGGCGTTGAACACACCACGCTTTTGACCCGGATTTTCGAGTTTCTGGTCGGTCGCGGTCTTGGTGGTGGGCGTATTCCGGCCGACTGGCTGGCAAAGGCCATCGCCCGCATCGACAAGACCGAGGGCGATATCGACACATTGTCGCGCAGATTGGCGTATATCCGCACTTGGACCTACGTTACCCAGCGGAAAAACTGGGTTGAAGACGAAAGCCATTGGCGCGATGAGACGCGCGCTGTAGAAGACCGCCTGTCGGACGCGCTTCACGCGGCGCTGACCCAACGATTTGTCGACCGGCGGACATCTGTCCTCCTTCGCCGGTTGAAACAGAAGGAGGTCCTCGTGGCCGAAGTGAACGACAAGGGCGAAGTCACGGTCGAGGGCGAATTCGCCGGCCGGCTGGAAGGGTTCCGCTTCAAGCAGGACGCCAGTACCACGCCCGATGCCGCGCGGACACTCGCGCAGGCGGCGCTTCAGGCGCTGAAGCCCGAATTCCATCTGCGCGCCGACCGCTTCTACAACGCGCCGGACACCGAACTTGATTTTACCGAACAGGGCGGCCTCATGTGGGGCTCCAACGCGGTGGGCAAGCTGGTCAAGGGTGCCGAAGCCGCCAAACCGGGGGTTGAGGCGTTTGTCGACGAAGAGGCCGGGCCAGATGTGATCGAAAAGGTCCGCCGGCGCCTGCAACACTTCATCGACCGCAAGGTCGCGGCACAGTTCGAACCCCTGCTGGCCATGGGTCGGGACGAAGCACTCACTGGCCTTGCCCGCGGCTTTGCGTTCCGTCTGTCCGAAGCGATGGGCGTCCTGCCGCGCGACGCCGTGGCCTCCGAGGTCAAGGAGTTGGATCAGGAAGCCCGCGCCGCCCTGCGCAAGCATGGCGTCCGTTTCGGCCAATTCACCATCTTCCTTCCCGCGCTTCTGAAGCCTGCGCCAACTCGTTTGCGGCTGGTGCTGTGGTCGCTCTGGAATGACTTGCAGGAATTTCCCGAAAGCCCACCCCCGGGACTTGTGACCATCCCCAACATGGCCGAGGTGCCAAAGCAGCACTACACGCTGGCCGGCTACCACCCCGCAGGCACCCGCGCGATCCGAATCGACATGCTGGAACGGCTGGCCGATATCCTGCGCCAGAAAGACAGCCGCGCCGGGTTTGAAGCCACGCCTGACATGCTGTCGATCACCGGCATGACGCTGGACCAGTTCGCCGACCTGATGGCCGGTCTGGGCTACAAGGGCGAAAAGTCCGAGCGCGTGAAAGTAAAGACTGTCGAGGCCCCGAAGGCCCCCGAGATTTCCGAAGAAGCCGCCGCGTCGATTGCCGCAGGCGTGCCAATTCCGGAAGAGGTCTCGATCATGGCCCCGACCCCGGAACCCGAAGCGGAACCCGAGTCAGAGGCAGCCCCGGAGATGGAGGTTTTCTACACCTTCACCTGGGCGCCCAAGCCGCGCTTCCAACGCCCCGAGCGCGGCCCCCGGCCAGACCGGAAACCGCAGACCGAAGGCGAAACCCGACCGCAGGGTGATCGCCCGCAAGGCGATCGTCCTCGCGGCGACCGTCCAAAGGGTGATCGGCCCAAAGGTGACCGTCCAAAAGGTGACAGGCCCAAAGGTGACTGGCCCAAGGGTGACCACAAGGGCAAGCCCCCGCGCGACGACCGCCAGAAGACATATGAGGCCCGCCCCCCGCGCGCCGAAAAGCCGATTGACCCCGATAATCCCTTTGCGGCCCTGCTGGCCTTGAAGGGCAAGGTCTGAGGCTTGGCCGGGCCTTCCGGCAAACCTGACCCCGCTGCCGCGCCGACCCTTCGGCTCGACAAATGGCTCTGGCAGGCGCGCTTCATGAAATCGCGCGCCATTGCCTCGGACCTGATCGCTTCGGGTGCCGTCCGTGTGAACGGCACCCGGATCAGCCGACCCGGCCGTGACATCATGGCTGGCGATGTCCTGACTTTCCCGCAAGGCACCCGCATCCGGGTGATCCGGATTCTTGCGCTTGGCTTGCGCCGCGGCCCGGCCAGCGAGGCTCAGATGCTGTATCTTGACCTTGATCCGGCGGCCGATGTGCCGGACCCGCTTGAATGATCCGCCTGCCTGCTCTAGCTAAGCGCAAACGATCCGGATCAGAGCAAGCCCATGACCTATGTCGTCATCGACAACTGCATCGCCTGCAAATACACCGACTGCGTCGAGGTCTGTCCGGTGGACTGCTTCTACGAGGGCGAGAACATGCTCGTCATCCATCCTGATGAATGCATTGACTGCGGCGTCTGCGAACCCGAATGCCCTGCCGATGCCATCCGCCCGGATACCGAACCGGACATGGAACAGTGGGTCACCTTCAATCGCAAATATGCGGTGCAATGGCCGGTGATCGTTACCAAGAAAGACCCGCTGCCCGGCTATGAAGACCGCGACGGTGAAACCGGAAAGCTGGACAAGTATTTCTCGGAAACGCCTGGTGCTGGCGGCTGAGACGATCAGCCGATTCGGCAACCCGGCAATTGTCGCGAATCGACACCTTCTGAAAGTATGCTTTCGGATCAACGGCATAAGCGCTGTTTGCCGATTTTTGCGCCAGTTGGAATCAGCGGCTTTTTGTGTTATAGTTTGTTTACAAACAAGCATGGAAGCCTGACACACGGCTTGGAGCCTCGCGCCTGAGCCCAATTTTTTGTGACATCTGAGGTCCAATGGCCAGGGCAATATGCTCCGGACTTGGTCCCTTTGTCTTGAAAACAGGTTTCCCATCTGGGGATCGCGCCGAATGACCAAATCGAAGAAGCCTGAATTCCGCCCGAACGATTTCGTGGTGTACCCTGCGCATGGCGTGGGCAAGATCATCTCGATCGAAGAGCAGCAGATTGCCGGAATTCAGCTGGAACTGTTCGTCATCTCGTTCGAGAAGGACAAGATGACACTCCGGGTTCCGACCCACAAGGCCACCGAGATCGGCATGCGCGCCCTGTCGGCACCCGATGTGGTGACCAAGGCGCTCGACACTCTGAAAGGCAAGGCCAAGGTCAAGCGCGCCATGTGGTCGCGTCGTGCGCAGGAATACGAGCAGAAGATCAACTCTGGCGACCTTCTGTCCATTGCCGAAGTCGTCCGCGACCTGCACCGCACCGATGATCAGCGCGAGCAAAGCTATTCCGAACGTCAGCTTTACGAAGCCGCCCTTGAACGGCTGACCCGCGAAGTCGCCGCCGTCTCTGGCGTGGATGAGGCCGGTGCGGCAAAGCAGGTTGACAGCGTTCTGGTCGGCCGCGCGGCCTGAGCCAGCCTCAAATCACAACTGACGGCGGCCCCAAACGGGCCGCCGTTTTTCGTTGGGGCGCCTGCGACCAGACCTGCAATCAAGGCCCAACCCCTCTCAAAATACCCGGCATTTGATTAAAATTGGACCTGCTCTTTTCACAAATACTCCGCGGGGGTCCGGGGGTGTGAAACCCCCGGCCGTCAGCCAACGGGCGCGGGCGTCAGTCCCACTCGCGCAGCCGCGCCACATAGCGCGCCATCGTGTCGATCTCCAGATTGACCATGTCGCCCAGTTTCACAGCGCCCCAGGTCGTCATTGCCTGAGTATGGGGAATGAAGTTCACCCCGAAATCGCAGCCTTCCACCTCATTCACCGTCAGTGAGGTGCCGTTCAGCGCCACCGAGCCTTTCGGCGCGATGAAGCGGGCCAGCGCCCGTGGCGCGCGAAAGGTCACGCGGACTGATCCGCCCTCTGGCGCGACCTTCACCACTTCGGCCAGCCCATCAACATGGCCCGAAACGATGTGGCCGCCAAGCTCATCCCCGACCTTCAACGCCCGTTCAAGATTCACCCGCTTGCCCGGAACCCAGGTTCCAAGGTTGGTCTTCGACACCGTTTCGGCCGAGATTTCCACATCGAACCAGTTTTCCGGCTCAGACCCCAGCGCCACGACCGTCAGACACACACCGTCGCAGGCAATGCTTGCCCCAATATCGATGCCATTGACGTCATAACCCGTTGCAATCCGCGCCCTGAGATCGCCGGTGACCTTCGTCTCGACGATCCGGCCCATATCGGTGACAATTCCGGTGAACATGGCAGCCCCTTTCGCTTTGTTCCGACCTAGCCCCCGCTGCCGATCCATGCAAGTCCGGCTCGGAAAGCTGCCATGATCTCTTCACCCTTTCATGCGAATTTCGCTGTAGTTCTCTGGCATCACCGTGCAAGAAAGACAAAATGCCGGGATCAACCGCGTGACAGACAAAGACCGCCGCTTCCTTTTGCTGCAAGGCCCGCACGGGCCTTGGTTCCACCGGCTTGGCACGCATCTGCGGGCTGCGGGGGCAAAGGTCTGGCGCGTGGGCTTCAATCTGGGCGACAGGCTGTTCTGGCCCGGTCCGGGCTACATCGCCTTTGACGGCGATCATGACACATGGCCTGACACCTGCGATGATTTGCTGACCCGTCACCAGATTACCGATCTTGTGCTTTATGGCGACACCCGTCCGATCCATGCCCGGGCCGCCGCACTCGCACGGGCGCGCGGCATAACCGTGCATGTGTTCGAAGAGGGGTATCTCCGGCCCTATTGGGTCACCTATGAACGAGACGGCGCAAACGGCCATTCCCGCCTGATGTCCCTGTCAGTCCTCGAAATGCAATCGGCGCTCGCGACGGTGGATCTTGATCTTCCCGACACCCCCGGCACCTGGGGCGACATGCGCCAGCATATGTTCTGGGGCGCGCTTTATCATGGCTGCGTGGCGCTTGGTCTTCGGGCCTACCGGAATTTCCGGCCGCACCGGGCGCTGACCGTCGGGCAGGAATTTGTCCTCTACCTGAAACGCTTTCTTCTGATGCCGCTGCACCGGCTGGAACGCAGCATTGCCACCAGCCGGATCCGGCGCGGCGGGTTTCCCTATCATCTTGCGATCCTGCAACTGGAACATGACGCCAGCTTTCGCGACCATTCCAGCTTCTCGTCCATGACCGAGTTTCTGGCCCTGGTGATGGCAGGCTTTGCCATCGGCGCGCCGCAGCATCATCATCTGGTCTTGAAGGCCCACCCGCTGGAGGATGGCCGCACCCCCCTGCGCTCGGAGATCCGCCGCCTTGCCGCCCAGCATGGCCTTGAAAACCGTGTCCATTTCGTTCGTGGCGGGAAACTGGCCCAGCTCTTGAACGACGCGCGCTCGGCTGTCACCGTGAACTCCACCGCCGGGCAGCAGGCGCTTTGGCGCGGATTGCCACTGCGCAGCTTCGGGGCCGCGGTCTACGCCAAGCCCGAATTCGTGTCCCTGCAACCGATGGACCAGTTCTTTGCCGCCCCGGAACGTCCCGATACCCGCGCCTACCGCGACTACCGGCACTTTCTGCTGGAGACCTCCCAGGTCGTGGGGGGGTTCTATTCGGTGCGTGGGCGGCGCGCGCTCCTGCGTCAGGTCGTCGACATGATGCTTGCGCCAGAAGATCCTTATCAGGCGTTGAAGTCGGGAACAGCGGCTCCGAGGCAACAGTTGCGCGTCGTAGGTTGAATTCCTCAAAGTGCGCTGGCTAAGCTGCCTTGGCTTGGCTAACTTCGGGGCAACAAAAATCAAGGCGAATACAGGGATGTTGGCGGTGCAGTTCACAGGCTCGAACATGGTCAAAGCGGTGACCTTGCTGGTATCTCTGGCGATGGTTGCATCTTGCGGGTTGCCGCGATCCGGCCCGAACAAGCGGGAAATCCTTTCGGGATCGGTGGACAAGAAGGGCGACGCCTTCATTGTCCCGGTCACCCCCGCCGTATCGCGCGCCGCGTCCGTGCAGCCCAGCTTTGGATTCAGCGCAGCCTTCCAGAATGCGGGCATCGTCGGGGCAGACACGATTTCGGCGGGCGACACACTGGCCGTGACCGTGTTCGAGAACGTGAAGGATGACCCGCTGCTGGGAAATACCGGTCAGCGCGTTTCGGCACTCAGCCAAATTCAGGTCGATGGTCAGGGCTACATCTACATTCCCTATGCCGGCCGGATCCGCGCTGCCGGCCAGACGCCCGAAGGTTTGCGTCAGGCAATCACCCGCCAGCTGGAAAACCAGACCCCTGATCCGCAGATTACCGTGACACGGGTTGCCGGCGACGGCTCCAGCGTGTCGATAGCCGGGCAAGCAGCCGGTCCCGGCGTCTATCCCATCGAGGCGCCGACGCGGACCCTTGCAACAATGCTGGCCAATGCGGGCGGCGTGGCTATTGACGCCGATGTCGCCATCGTGCGGGTCACCCGTGGCACCCATACCGGACGGATCTGGCTTAACGACCTTTACGAGAACCCCCGGCTCGACATTGCCCTGCGCACCGGCGACCGGATCGTGATCGAAGAAGACAGCCGCAGCTTCATTGCCCTTGGCGCGACGGGCGCACAGAACCTTGTGCCATTCGAGTCTGAATCCCTTTCGGCACTGGAAGCGATTGCTACGGTGGGAGGTCTTTCAACCAATGCCGCCGACCCGACCGGCGTGTTCATCCTGCGCGACGAAACAGAAGCCATCGCCCGGGCTGTGCTTGGCCGCAACGATCTGATCGGCGATCAGCGCCTTGTCTATGTGCTGGACCTGACAGATCCGACCGGCCTTTTCGAAGCCCGAGATTTCCAGATCCGCGACGGCGACACGCTCTATGTCACCGAAGCCCCCTTCGTGCAGTGGCAAAAGACCCTTGGGGCGATCACCGGAACGACGGGTGCTGCCAGCAATATCGCCAATACCGCCAACTGACCGCGCCATGCCCGGCGCGATCTGGCCAGAGACGCTGCCAGAAGGAATTGCACCCCCGGGACTTCCCCGGCGTCTGTGGCACCAGAACCTGTCCATGCTGCGCAACCGCCGCCTGCACCGGATGCTTGCGCTTGCCGGTCATGAGCTTCGATTTGGCTTTCCCGGACCGGGTGACGGGGTTCTGGTCTGGGGCCGCAGCCCGACCGCATGGCGGGGCGAAGCCATTGCTGCCCGTCGCCACCTGCCCCTGATCCGGGTCGAGGATGCCTTTCTGCGCTCGCTTTTTCCCGGGCGCGCCAAAGGTGAACCGCCCATGGGCCTGCTGATTGATCCCGTCGGCGTGCATTTCGATTCCAGCCAACCTTCGCGGCTGGAGCAGATTCTGTCTGCGGCGGATTTGCAGGATTCGAACATTATTACCCGATCCAACAGCGCGATCGCCAGATTAAAGCACCTGCACCTTTCAAAATACAACAATCATGACCCTGCCCTGACCGCCCCCGATCCCGGCTTCATCCTGATCGTTGACCAGACCCGGGGCGACGCCGCCATCCGTCATGCCGGTGCGACCGAAGCCACGTTCCGCGCCATGCTGGCTGCCGCGCTGCAAGACCACCCCGACGCCCGCATCGTCATCCGAACCCACCCGGAAACGGCTGCCAATCTGCGCGCCGGCCACTTCGGCCCTGCCGATGCCGGGGGTCGTGTCACGCTTTTGACCAGCCCGGTTTCGCCGCACCACCTTTTGGCGGCCGCAGCCGAGGTCTATACCGTCTCCTCCCAGCTTGGGTTCGAGGCAATCCTGCACGGCCGCCGCCCCCGGGTTTTCGGGCAGCCCTTCTATGCCGGCTGGGGGCTGACCCGGGACGAACAGCCCCTGCCGCGCCGCCGCCGCACCCTGACCGCCGAACAGCTTTTCGCCGGGACGATGCTCATGGCCCCTCTTTGGTATGACCCGTGTCGTGACCGGCTTTGCCCGCTGGAAACGGTCATCGACCAGTTGGAAGCCGAGGTTCGGGCCTTTCGCCAGAATTGCTCCGGCCATGTCGCAGCCGGAATGCGGCTGTGGAAACGTCGTCGGTTGCAGGCGTTTTTCGGCTCGCCAAAGGCGCTGCGCTTTTGCGACGATCCGGTCCGCGCCGACCGGCTCGCCACGGCAACCGGCCGGGGGCTGCTGGTCTGGGCCGGCAAGGAGCCCGCCGATTTCAAACCGCAATCCCCATGCCTGCGCGTCGAGGATGGGTTTCTGCGGTCACGCGGGCTGGGAGCAGATCTGATCCCGCCGCTGTCGCTCGTGGCGGATGACCGGGGCATCTACTATGATCCAAGCCGTCCATCGCAACTGGATGCCCTGGTCAGCGCCCCCCTTCCCCCTGAAGGCCGCGCGCGGGCCGAGGCGCTGTTGGCCCGCCTGCGCGATGGGGGGCTTTCGAAATACAATCTGCAAGGCCAACCGCTGCCTGCCCTGCCAAAGGGCCACCGCATCCTTGTCCCTGGTCAGGTGGAAGATGACGCCTCGATCACCAAGGGCGCGGGTCTGGTGCGGACCAATCTTGGCCTCTTGCAGGCCGTGCGGCAGGCCAACTCCGGGGCAATCCTGATCTACAAGCCGCATCCCGATGTGCTGGCCGGTCTGCGCCCCGGTGCCATTCCGGACACGGCGCTGGAAGGTCTGGCCGATATCACCGTTGCCAAGGCCGACCCCGTGGCCCTGCTGGCCGAAGTCCAAGAGGTCTGGACCATGACCTCGCTTCTGGGGTTCGAGGCGCTGATCCGGGGGGTTCCCGTGACCTGCCTTGGGGCGCCATTTTACGCTGGCCGGGGGCTGACCCGCGACCTTGGCCCGGTACCAAGCTGGCGCGGGCAGGCAGACCTTGCCACGCTCGCCCATGCAGCCCTGATCAGTTATCCGCGCTACTGGGATCCGGTCAGCCGCCGTCCCTGCCCGCCCGAGGTAATTCTTGACCGGCTTGCCAGCGGCACGATCCCGCGCCCCGGCCTTCTGAACCGCCTGACGGCAAAGGCGCAGGGCCAGTTTGCCAGCTTTGCCCATCTCTGGCGTTAGCCGTCAGCCCACCAACCGCCAGAACCGCCACATCAGGCTCGCCGCGGCGGCCACCAGCCCCACGACCAGCCCCAGCCAGAGCCCCACGCCGCCATAGCCCATCGGGAAGGCAAGCACATAGCTGCACGGGATGCCGATCAGCCAATAGCTGACCGCCGCCAGCCACATCGGCACCCGGGTATCCTGCACCCCGCGCAACAGGCCCAGCGCCATGACCTGCATCCCGTCGGCCAGTTGAAACAACGCTGCAAGAACCAGCAGAACCGAACCATAGGCGATGATCGCAGCACTTTCCGGCTTCGACAGGTCCAGAAACAGCGCAATGATCAACTCAGGGATCGAAACGAACAGCACCACCGACGCCAGCGCCACCCCAAGGGACATCAGGACAGAGACCTTCGCCGCTATTCGCAAAGCAGGTCGCGCGCCCTGCCCGTCAAACCGCGCCACCCGGATCGTCGCAGCACTCGACAGCCCGACATGCAGCATGAAGGTCAGCGCCGCCACTTCCAGTGCAATGCCATGCGCGGCCAGTTCCACCGTGCCGATCCAGCCCATCATCAGCGCCGAGGCCTGAAACAGCCCGCCCTCGGCCAAGCCGGTCAGCCCGATCGGCACGCCCAGCCGCCAGACCTGCCGCATCGCCTGCCAGTCCGGCCGCCAAAAGCGCTGGAACAGGTGGAACCGCCGCAACGCGGGCAGAAAATGCGCGTAAAGTCCCAGGACCACCAGCGACAGCACCTGAGTCGAGATTGTCGCCACCGCCGCCCCCCGCGCACCAAGCTCCGGGAAGCCCCAGTTCCCGAAGATCAGCGCCCAGTTGACCGCGATGTTCAGCAGCACCGCAAGCAGCGTCACCCACAAGACCACCTGCGTCCGGCCAAGGGCCGACAGGTAGCTTTGCAGCACCGTCACGCACAGCGCCGCCGCCATGCCAAAGCCCACGATCCGCATATAGGCCTGCGCAATCGCTGAGACCTCCGGGTCTTGCCCCAGTGCCAAGAGGATCGGCCCGGACCACCAGAAGATCGGCAGCACCACGACACCATAAGCGATCGACAGCCACAGACCCATGCGCGTGTCGCGGCGAACCTGCGCTTCATCACCCCGGCCAAGCGCTGCGGCCACCATCGGCATCACCGCCTTGGCAAACCCCGAGCCCAGCACAAAGACAATGAAGAAGGACGAGGCCCCCAGCACCACCGCGGCCAAGGGCAACACGCCATACCAGCCCAGCATCACCGTATCGGTCACATGCAGGGCCATTTGCGCAAGGCTTGACCCCGCAAGGGGCAAGCCCAGAGCAAGGGTTTCCCTGACATGGGTGGTTTTGGTCATTGCGGTTGTCATGGCTGGGGATTACCCGCGCCGCAGGGCCTTCACAAGGCAGGCTTTCCGCCGCAATGCAGCGTGGTCACAGCGATTGTGCCAAAAGCCCAAACGCTGCCGCCGCTATAACTCCGCCGACCGTCAGCTCGATCACCGGCAAGGCCCGCGCCATCCGCGCACCACCCTTGCCTGCGCCAAGCCCTGCCAAAGCCCCTTCGCGCGCCCAGACCGCAAGGGCCGCCACCCCTGCCGTCACCAGTGCCGTGCCAAGCCCCATCACGAAGGCCCCGATCACCCCCGCCAACGCAATGCCAAGCTGCCAGGTCAGGATCAGCACGAACAGCGCCCCCGAACAGGGCCGCATGGCAATTCCCGCCACCATCGCCACCGCATCACGCCAGCCGGTCAGGGACGACACCTGTTCCAGCGTCGGGCCATGGGCATGGCCGCAGGTCGCGCAATGTTCGTGGTCGTGATTGTGAGCGTGGCCGTGATCGTGGGGATCATGGCCCGAACGTCCATGCGCGGCCATCACCCGCAACCGTTGCACTCCGTGCGCGCCGCGCCAGACCAGCCACAGGCCCAGCCCAGCGATCATCGCGTGACTTGCCGGGGCCAGCCATGCCTCGGCCGCGCCTTCCACCGCCAGCCGCGACAGCCCCAGGACTGCCACCACCGCATAGACCAGCGCCACCGCCACCGCCGCCTGCGCCAGGCTTGAGACCAGCGCAAGCCCGGCCAGCGGCACCAATGGCACCCGCCGCGCCACGCCATAGCCGCCGATCAACAGCTTGCCATGCCCCGGCCCCGCCGCATGCAGCACGCCATAGCCAAAGCATACCGCCCAGAACACCGCCAGCGCCCCCGGCTCACCGCCCCGCAGGGCGCGGATCGCCGCCGCCAGCCGGTCTTGCGTCGCACGCTGTGCCGCTTGCAGCCACCCGGCCACCGCGTCCAGCCCGCCCGCCAGCCACAAGACCGCCAAAAGCGCCACCACGCCCAGACCGCCATAGATCAACGCTTGGCGCATGAAACGCGGACCTCCTCGGCGTAGTTCTTGCCGATGGCGGGAAAGTCGGCCTCAAGATCCATGTCCGCCGAATATTCGGCCAAGGCCGCCTTCAGCGCCTCATCCGCCGCATCCAGATCGGGGATATAGGTTTCCGCAAGACAACCGCTTCCCCCGGTCAAAACCGGGTCATGGGCGATGGTATAGGCGGTGTAAAAGCCCGGGTCATAGACCTGCACGATCAATGGCACGTCGGCCAGCGCGACGGGGGCATCGAACAGCCGCAAATGGGTCGAGGTGATCCGGCCCCCGGCATAGCTTGCCCCCCAGTCCTGCGGGCGCGACAGGGCAAGTTCGGCATCATTCAGCAAGGCATAGGTGTCACCGGGGAAATCCGCATCCCAGTTCATGTCGAACCCGGCAAGCCGCGCCTCTTCCTCGGGTGTCAGAACGCCATCCCAATCGGGGTCCAGCCCCATGTCCCCGACGACATAGAGCGAATAGAGATCGTCATAGGTCCAACTGATCCGCACCCCGGTGGCGGCATTGTCGGCGTTCAGGATGATCTCGATTCCGGTGTCGATAAAGACATGCGGATGCGCCAAGGCCGGGCCAGCGCCCGCCATCATCATGCCGCCGATCAGGATCAGTTCACGCATGGCACGCAAGGTAGTTGCACCTTGCGCCTTCGCCAAGGGGCGCCTCTCCCTCCCCGGCACCAGATTGCCGAAAGTTCAGCCGCGCTGCATCGCCGGATGGGTGGCGGCATCATAGATGTCCTCCACCGTTCCCAGAACCTGCGCGGCGCGCCCCACGATCAACGGGTCGGGCGTGCCGATGGCCGCAGGATCCTTGTTCGGATAGTCGAGCGTGGACAGGAAATGCTTCATGCAGTTCAGCCGCGCCCGCTTCTTGTCGTTCGACTTCACGATCACCCAAGGCGCATCGGCGGTGTCGGTGTAAAAGAACATCGCCTCTTTCGCCTCGGTGTAGTCATCCCATTTATCAAGGCTTGCCTTGTCGATCGGCGACAATTTCCACATCTTCAGCGGGTCCGTTTCGCGCGCAAGGAACCGGGCGCGCTGTTCTTCACGGGTGACGCTGAACCAGTACTTGTGCAGCCGGATGCCAGAGCGGGCCAGCATCCGCTCCAGTTCCGGCGCTTGGCGCATGAATTCAAGGTATTCCGACGGCTTGCAAAAGCCCATCACCCGTTCAACACCTGCTCGGTTGTACCAGCTGCGGTCGTAAAACACCATTTCACCCGCCGTCGGCAGATGCGCGATATAGCGCTGAAAGAACCACTGGCCCTTTTCCACGTCCGAGGGTTTGGACAGCGCACAGACCCGCGCATAGCGCGGGTTCAGATGTTCCATGAACCGCTTGATCGTGCCGCCCTTGCCGGCCGCATCGCGCCCTTCCATCAGGATGACGAATTTCTGCCCCGTCTCCTGCGCCCAGATCTGCACCTTCAGAAGCTCGGCCTGCAAGCGCGCCTTTTCGGCCTCGTAAGTGGCCCGACCCATCAGCCTTGCATAGGGGTAGCGCCCGGCCTCGAACGCCTGATGCAGCGGAGTCTGCGCAACCGGAAACCGTTTCGGCCCTGTCTGCACCTCGACTGCGGCTTCTGCGTGCGTCTCGATTGGCTGACTTTCTTCCATGGGTCGCTCTCCCTCTCCACATTTGTTTGATTAAAGCAGATCTTGCGGTTCTCCGCCTTGATCCCGATCAAGAAATCCCTGCTGCCAGCCTCTTTTCCTTTCGCCACGCCGGACATAGGCTGCCAGCCAATCCAACGGAGTCACGACGATGATCACCCTCTATGGCGCCTTCCGGTCCCGCGCGTCGCGCCCGATCTGGCTGCTTTATGAATTGGGGCTGCCCTTTACCCACGTCCCGGTGATCCAGGCCTATCGTCTGCCCCAGGCCAGCGCGCCCGATGCCCCGTTCAACACCGCTTCGCCCGCGTTCCTGGCGGTGAACCCGCTTGGCCAGATCCCGGCCTACGTCGAGGGTGACCTGACGCTGACCGAATCCCTTGCGATCACCAGCCACATCGCCCGCCAGCATGGCGGCCCGCTCGCCCCGCAAGACCCTGCCGAACACGCACTGATCGACCAATGGACGCTGTTGGCCGCCACAGCCATCGAAAGCCCGGCGCTGGAGATCCTGATGATTACCACCGGGGGCGGCGACCAGACGCCAGAAGGCCAGGGGGCCATAGCCATTGCCGCCGAGAAACTCCGCCGCCCGCTGGCCCGGCTTGAAGCGCATCTTGCGGCCCATGGCCATCTGGTCGGCAGACGGTTCACCGTGGCCGACCTCAATGTGGCCGAGTGCCTGCGCTACGCTCAAAGCCACCCGACCCTGATCGGTGAGTTTCCAGCGGTTTCCACATGGCTTGAAACCAGCCAATCGCGGCCGGCGTTCAAGAAGATGTGGGATGGCCGGGTGGCCGAGCCTGCCTAGGCCCGACTGACAGGAGCGGGGGGTTTCACACCCCCCGCACCCCCCGTGGGATATTTGGAGAAGAGAAAGGCTTGCAGCATTGCCTTCCACTACAATGTCATAGCCGGACACCCCCGACCACAAGAGGAATTCAACACCCCGCGGGCGGCCGGATCAGGCCAGCCGCGGGGTGTCTTTCCCTTCACGGTCATCGGCGTCCCCGCCTGTACCGCACGGCCAGTATGGGCCGATTGGGGTAAACGCCTGATTAACCCTGGCGGCTTTCTCTTCTTGAAATATCCTCGGGGGGCAGGCCCGGAACGGGCCGCGGGGGGCAGACGGCCCCCCGTTGCGACGGCAATTCAAGGCACATACTTCCGCCAGTCATGTTCTTCCTTGAAGCCAAGAACCTCACGGATCTTGCGGTTGGACAAAAGCCCTTCATGCGCGCCTACCGATCTGCTCAAGGGGACTTTCGGGAAGAACTGCGGCAACAACTCCGAATTTGGTTGCGGCACGGCGTTGGTGTCATTGACCGCATTGAAGACCTGAAACCCAAGGCCGTCCTTTTGCAGACAGAGATCCACGATCTGCCCCAGATCACGGGCGTCGATGTAGCTGAAGGTGATCCTCCGCCTCAGGCCCGGATCCGTGGCCAGCGGCGGAAACAGCGTTGCATATTCATGTGGCTCGATCACATTTCCGATCCGCAGCGCGTAGACATCCGCCCCGAAACGGCGCTGGAAGCCGCGGGCAGTGACCTCGTTCACCTTCTTTGACATGCCGTAGCTGTCCATCGGATCGATGTCATAGTCTTCTTCCAGCGGCAGCACCTTCGGATCCACCACCCCATCGCTGAAACAGACCCCATAGGTCGTCTCTGACGATGCGATGATGACCTTGCGAATCCCCATCTTCAGGGCCGCCTCAAGCACATTGTAGGTGCCAAGCACGTTGACCCGGTAAGTCTCGGTGTCCGGCGTCATCAGATGGCGCGGCACGGCGGCGAAATGCACCACCGCATCGAACAGTTGCGCGCCGGCCGCATTGTCCATCTCGTCATATCCGGCATGGGTCCGCATCGCGGAATAGACCTGTCCGGCATCGGTGATATCCCCGATCAGATCATGCACCCCGTCCAGCCCCAAAGGCACCCGGTCAAAGTTCAAGATCCTGTGCCCTTTGGCCGCAAGGTAAGCCAACACATGCTTTCCCGCCTTGCCCGACCCGCCCGTGAACAATATCCGCATCGCCGATCCTCCTGATTTCGCCAGATCCTACGCCCGCGGCCCAAACCCTTCCACCCCCCACATCTTGCGCCCCACCCCCCTTGGGTGATCTAATACCTGCGCATCCCAAGACGTGAGCCCCCCATGCCCAACGACCTCCTCTCCGGCGCGCAAACCTATGACGCCTCCTCGATCGAGGTGCTTGAGCCGCTGGAAGCCGTCCGCCTCCGCCCCGGAATGTATATCGGCGGCATCGACGAACGCGCCCTGCATCACCTTGTGGCCGAGATCCTCGACAACGCGATGGACGAGGCCGTCGCCGGCCACGCCACCCGGATCGAAGTCGAGCTCCATGAAAACAACACCGTCACCATCCGTGACAACGGCCGCGGCATCCCGGTCGATCCGCACCCCAAGTTCCCCGACAAATCCGCGCTGGAGGTGATCCTGACCACACTCCACTCCGGCGGCAAATTCGGCGGCGACGCCTATTCCACCTCGGGCGGCCTGCACGGTGTCGGCTCCTCCGTCGTAAACGCGCTTTCCGACCTGATGCGGGTCGAGGTCGCCCGCAACCGTGAGCTTTACACCCAGTCCTTCTCGCGCGGCATCCCGCAAGGCCCGATCGTCAAGGTCGGCCCCGCCCCGAACCGACGCGGCACCAGTGTGACCTTCCGTCCCGATCCCGACATCTTCGGCAGCCAGACCCTTAAACCCGCGCGCCTGCTCAAGATGGCCCGCTCCAAGGCCTACCTCTTCTCCGGCGTCGAAATCCGTTGGAAGTCCAGCCTAAGTGACGGCGAGACGCCACAAGAGGCGACCTTCCACTTCCCCGGCGGGCTGGCCGACTATCTGTCCGACACGCTTTTGAAAACAACCACCTACGCCGACCACCCCTTCGCCGGAAAGGTCGGCTTTCCGGAAAAATACAACGTCCCCGGCTCGGTCGAATGGGCGATCAACTGGACACCTGCCCGCGACGGCTTCATCCATTCCTACTGCAACACCGTCCCCACCCCCGAGGGCGGCACGCATGAGACCGGATTCTGGGCCGCGATCCTGAAAGGCATCCGCGCCTACGGCGAACGCGTCAAGAACCGCAAGGCCGACCTCATCACCCGCGACGACATGCTCACCGGGGGCTGCGCGCTGATCTCGGTCTTCATCCGCGAGCCGCAATTCGTCGGCCAGACCAAGGACCGCCTCGCCACCGAGGAAGCCGCCAAATACGTCGAAAACGCCGTGCGCGACCATTTCGACACCTGGCTTGCCGCCGATCCGAAATCCGCAGGTTCCATCCTCGATTTCCTCGTCCTGCGCGCCGAGGAACGCCTGAAGCGGCGTGAGGAAAAGGAAACCCAGCGCAAGACCGCCACCAAGAAGCTGCGCCTGCCCGGCAAATTGACCGACTGTTCGTCAAAAACCCGCGAAGGCACCGAATTGTTCATCGTCGAGGGTGACAGCGCCGGCGGTTCCGCCAAAGGTGCGCGGTCCCGTGAAACGCAGGCGCTTTTGCCGCTCAAGGGCAAGATCCTGAACGTGCTGGGTGCGGCGTCTTCCAAGCTGAACGACAACTCGGAAATCCGCGATATCTGCGAGGCGCTGGGGGTTTCCATGGGAACCCGCTTCAACGTCGAAGACCTGCGCTATGAAAAGATCATCATCATGACCGACGCCGACGTCGACGGCGCGCATATCGCTTCGCTCCTGATGACCTTCTTCTTCACCCAGATGCGCCCCCTGATCGACAAGGGCCACCTCTACCTCGCCTGCCCGCCGCTTTACCGCCTGACCCAAGGCGCGCGCCGGATGTATGTATCCGACGATGCCGAGAAAGAGGTCTGGCTCGCCAAGGGGTTGGGCGGCAAGGGCAAGATCGACGTCCAGCGCTTCAAGGGGCTGGGCGAGATGGACGCCAAGGATCTGAAAGACACCACGATGAACCCCGCGACGCGGAAGCTGATCCGGGTGAGCATCGACGAGGACGAACCGGGGGATACGTCTGACCTCGTGGAGCGGCTGATGGGCAAGAAGCCGGAATTGCGGTTTCAGTATATTCAGGAGAACGCGCGGTTTGTGGAGGAGTTGGATGTTTAGTCGTGGGGCAATCTGAGAAGATCTTCATTGATTTGTTGCGTTCACTCACGCGAGTAGAACCTCGCACATTTCCCTGGCTTATAAATAAATTCGGGGCTGATGACATACCGATCAAGAATGTCTTTTCCGCGCTTAATGGGGATCTTCAAGGCCTTGCAGGCAAAAAGGAAATGAAATTGAGACCGGATGCATTTCTTCCAGATTTGAACTGCCTTATTGAATTCGATGAGGTGCAACACTTTACTTCTCAAAGAGAAATTGCACTATCTCTTTATCCTGACGGGCTTAGTTTTGGATATGAGCGGGACTCATACATTTCTCTGTGCAAAAGGTATGGGACCATAGCTGCGAAAAAAGGCGCGGCAGGCTACCGCAGACCTACAGCAGAGTTTCCTTTTGTAGGCGGGAGGCATTTCCAGAGAGCATTCTTCGATACGCTTCGCGACATCCTTCCTTTGCGCAATGGCCTTTCTCCAACAATCCGAATACCGGAATTTGAGATGTTGAATAAAGGCGCCTTAATGGAAAAGATCTCGCGACTAGTTCGCACATAGAGGTCGTGCTTGCACCCCGTCAGCTTTGCACCCCCGCGTCGCAAATTGCCTCCTCTCCCCCTCATAGGGATGGGGTGGGGGGGCTCCCGGCACAGCTGATTCGCCAAGGCTGGTTAACGCCCCGCCACTCCCCCGTGCGCAGAGACGGAAGAAAGACGCGTGCAAGACGGGAATAAGGTGCCGGACAACCCCGGCGGAAGGCCGATTACCCCAGCGTTCGCAAGGGCTTGGCCAAGTCAGCCAACCCGACCGCCTCCAACCCAGACCCCGCGCAGCGCGGCGGCGCGCCCCACCCGGGCCACGCGGATCACATCGGCGCGCAACCCGGGCCGCAGCGCGCCCCGGTCGGCAAGCCCGGTGGCGGTGGCCGGCGCGGTGGTGACTGTCGCCACCCCACGCGCGACATCGCCCCACAGGTCGCCCAGAAACAGCGCACCCGACAAAAGCGACGACGGCACATAATCCGAAGACAGAATATCCAGCAGCCCCGCCTCGGCCAGTTCCTTGGCGGCGACATTGCCGGAGTGGCTGCCACCGCGGATCAGGTTCGGCCCGCCCATCATCACCTTGATGCCATGCGCGCGGCAGGCCGCCGCCGCCTCTGTCGTAGTCGGAAACTCGGCAAAGTGGACACCGTGGCTGGCGCTGGTGGCCACCTGATCCGCCGTGGTGTCGTCATGGCTGGCCAAAACGGCCCCAAAACGGCGGGATTCGGCCACAACGGCCGCCTCATGCGCGTCACCCACCCGGTCACGCAGGGCCTTTTGCGTGGTCACATGGTCCGACCAGTCGGCCTCGGACAGGCCATATTTGCCGGTGTAGTATTCCTTGAGCTTCGAGATGTCGCGGAACTGGCGCTGACCGGGGGTATGGTCCATCAGGCTGACGATGCCGATCTGATCCTCGGGGCCGAACTTGGCAAGCTCGGCCACCAGCGTTTCAGAGCAGACCTCGGCCCGCAAATGCAGGAAGTGGCTGATCTTCAAGGCCCCATCGCGGCGCAGTTCCAGAATTTCGTCGGCCAGCGCCCGGGCGTATTCGCCGTAGCTGGTCTTGCCCGCCGCCACCAAGGATCCCACCCGCAGCGCGTCAAACACCGTGGTGATCCCGGTGCTGGCCAGTTCCGCGTCATGCGCCACGATGGCCGACTGATGCGGCCAGTTGACCTTGGGGCGCGGCTCGATATGGCGTTCGAGGTTGTCGGTGTGCAACTCCACCAGACCCGGCATCACCAGATCGCCGCCGCAATCAATGGCCCCCGGCGGGATCACGCCGCCTTCGGCGATGTCGGCAATGCGGCCTTCCGCCAGCCTGATCTGCCCGCGCAGAACCTCGCCTTCAAGGACCAGCGTGGCATTGGCTAGGATTGTCTCGGTCATCTTCCCATATCCTGTCTTGAAACTGGCCCGGAGGAGAGGCTGACTGCCATGGACCTGTCACACCCGTGTGACACGCACCCTGTAGGCCGCCGACCATGGACCAGATGAAACGCTACGCTGTCTATTTCGCCCCACGTCCCGGGGATTTCGCCGACCGGGCAAAGGCGTGGCTGTCGGGCGGCCAAGCGCTTCCCGGCCTGCCCCGGCCAGCGGCAGAGATCACCACCGATCCGCGCCGATACGGCTTTCACGGCACGATCCGCGCGCCATTCCGGCCCGGTGAAGGCGTGGATGAAGCCGCAATCGCAAACGCCGTTGCCGCCCTTGCCGCCCGGCTGGCACCCGTCCGCTGCGACGGGTTGGTGCTGGAGAACCTGCACGGATTTCTGGCCCTGACCCCAAGCGGTTGCGAGGCGGCGCTGCTGGAGCTTGGCGCGGCAGTCGTCGAAGCGACCAATCCCCTGCGCGCGCCGCTTGGCCCGGCTGAAATTGCGCGACGCCGGCCCGAAAGCCTGTCCTCGCGCCAGCGGGCGCTGCTGGACCTGTGGGGCTATCCCTATGTAATGGAAGAGTTTCGGTTCCACCTGACCCTGACCGACCGATTGCCCGAGGCAGAGGCTCTGCCGGTGCTGGTGGCCCTTCAGGCATATTTCGCCGACGCGCTGCCCCGCCCCTTCGTGATTAAGGATCTGTGCCTGTTCGGCGAAGATGCTGCGGGCGCTTTTCATCTTCTGCACCGCTACGCTCTGACCGGCTGAAGGGTGGCCAGAAGCCGGACAATGCCGGTTTCCAGCGCACCGTCATTGACCACCGTTTCCGCTGTGATCCCTGCGGGCAGGGTGAAGGCGACACGGGTCAGGCGTTGGCGGATGTCGGCCTCACTCTCACGTCCTCGGGCGGCTAGGCGTGCTGCAAGGATGGTGTCCGGCGCGGTTACAAGGATCACGCGAAGGTTGGGGAAGACCTGAACGGCCTGCGGCAAGGCGGCACGGCTGCCGTTGAAGATCACGCCGCCGGGGGCTGCAAGTTGCGCCTTCGGGATGCCGTAGGACAGGCCGTGCGCCTGCCAGTGCAGGGCAAATTCGCCACGCGACAGCCGGGTGGCGAAGTCGGTCTCGGTCACGCCCTCGAAATCCTCGCCGCCTGCCCCGGTTGGCCGGGTGATGACGCGGCGGATCAGTCGGAGGTCAGGGCGCAGCCGCAGCGCGCCTTCGATCAGCGTGTCCTTGCCTGCACCTGAGGGGCCGACGATGGCGAAGATCATGCGGCAGCCCCGGCTTTGATGTTTGGCGGCGTGAATCCCGTCACATCGACCAGACGGTCGCAGACGCGGGACCGCGCGCCTTCGTCGTGGAAGATGCCAAGGATGGCGGCACCGCGCGCCTTGGCCTCGTCGATCAGGGACAGGACGACCTCTCGGTTCGCCGCATCAAGACTGGCGGTGGGTTCGTCCAGCAAAAGCGCCGGGTAGGCATGGGCAAAGCCGCGCGCGATGTTGACACGCTGCTGTTCGCCCCCCGAAAAGGTGGTGGGCGACAGGGACCAGAGCCGTTCGGGGATGTTCAGGCGGGCGAGCAAGGTGGCGGCGCGGTCGCGGGCTTCGGTCAAGGGGGTACCAAGGGCCAGAAGTGGTTCCGCCACCACGTCCAGCGTCGGCACGCGCGGGACGACGCGGAGGAACTGGCTGACATAGCCAAGGGTTTCCCGGCGGAGCGCAATGATCTGGCGCGGTTGGGCGGTGGCGACGTCGGTTTCCCCAACCATGATGCTGCCCCCGGCGGCAAGGTAGTTGCCCCAGACCATCCGCATCAGAGTGGATTTGCCCGCGCCGGACTGGCCGGTCAGGCCGACACATTCGCCGGGGGCAATGGTCAGGCGCGCCCCCACCATGACCGGGATCGTGGCGCTGCCCTGATTGTGCATCGTGAAGGATTTCGACAGGTTTTCAATCCGGATCATGGGGTTACACCTGCAAGACAGAAGAGACGAGAAGTTGCGTATAGGCATGCTGCGGATCGTCCAGAACCTGATCGGTCAGGCCCTGTTCAACCACGCGGCCCGATTTCATCACCATCAGGCGGTGGGCCAGCAGCCGGACCACGGCAAGGTCATGCGTCACGATGATGACCGAAAGGCCAAGGTCACGCACCAGCCCACGCAAAAGGTCCAGAAGTCGGGCCTGAACGGACACATCAAGCCCGCCCGTGGGTTCATCCATGAACACGAGGCGCGGCGAGGTCACAAGGTTCCGCGCGATCTGGAGCCGCTGTTGCATGCCGCCGGAAAAGGCTGACGGTCGGTCGTCGATCCGGTCGCCCGCAATCTCCACCCGGCCCAGCCAGTCGGCGGCCTTGCCCCGGATGTCACCGTAGTGGCGCGCGCCCACGGCCATCAACCGTTCACCGACATTGCCACCGGCGCTGACCCCCATCCGCAACCCGTCGCGCGGGTTCTGGTGGACATAGGCCCAATCGGTGCGGCCAAGGCGGCGGCGTTCGGTTTCGGACATCGCGAGCACATCGCGGCCATCATAGGCGATGCGGCCAAGATCGGCGCGCTGATGTCCGGCGAGGCAGGACAGAAGCGTGGACTTGCCCGACCCGCTTTCGCCCACGATTCCCAGCACCTCGCCGGGGTAAAGATCAAAGCTGACATCAAGGCAGCCGATCCGGGGGCCGTAGCGCTTGGTCAGGCCCTCGACCTTGAGCAAGGGCTGATCGGGCGTCGCTGTTCCATGCGAAATTTCGGGATTTCTCGGGTGCAGGGTCATACCGGTTCTCCCAGCCGTCCGACATGGCCTTCGGCCCGGCGTCCAGCGCAGAAATCGGTGTCGGAACAGACGAACATCCGCCCACCCGCGTCATCGGTGATCACCTCATCCAGATAGCTGTCCTTCGCACCGCAAAGGTCGCAGTCATGCGGCGCTTTCGACGCCTGAAACGGGTGATCGTCGAAATCAAGGCTGACCACATCCGAATAGGGCGGCAGGGCGTAGATGCGCTGCTCACGCCCCGCGCCGAACAGCTGGATCGCAGGGCTTTGGCCAAGCTTGGGGTTGTCGAATTTCGGGATCGGCGAAGGGTCCATCACATAGCGCCCCTCGACCTTGACCGGATAGGCATAGCTGGTGGCAATCTCGCCATGTCGGGCGATGTCTTCGTAAAGCTTGACATGCATCAGCCCGTATTCCTCCAGCTCGTGCATCTTTCGCGTCTCGGTCTCGCGTGGTTCCAGAAAGCGCAGGGGTTCCGGGATCGGCACCTGATAGACAAGGATCTGACCCTCGGTCAGCGGCACCTCGGGGATGCGGTGGCGGGTCTGGATCACGGTCGCCTCGGCCGTGGCCTCGGTGGTGGCAACCCCTGCGGTGCGCTGGAAGAACTTGCGGATCGATACCGCGTTGGTGGTGTCATCAGCGCCCTGGTCGATGACCTTCAGCAGGTCTTCCGGCACAAGGCAGGCGGCCGTCACCTGGACGCCGCCCGTCCCCCAGCCATAAGGCATCGGCATCTCGCGGCTGGCAAAGGGAACCTGATAACCCGGCACCGCAATGCCCTTCAGGATCGCGCGGCGGATCATGCGCTTGGTCTGTTCGTCTAGGTAGGCGAAGTTGTAAGCCTGATCGGTCATTCCGCGGCCTCCTGCATTGCCTGCGCCTCGGCCCGCAGTCGCCGGACCAGTTCCAGCTCGGCCTGAAAATCAACGTAGTGCGGTAGTTTGATATGTTCCAGAAACCCGGTCGCCTGGATGTTGTCACAGTGGTAAAGCACGAATTCCTCATCCTGCGCCGGGGCGCCGGTGAAGTCCTCGCCAAGCTCTTTCCAGCGCAGCGACCGGTCGACAAGGCTCATCGCGATGGACTTGCGTTCGCTTTGGCCGAAGACCAGCCCATAGCCGCGCGTGAACTGCGGCGGCTCGGTCCGGCTGCCCTTGAACTGGTTCACGGTCTCACATTCGGTCAGTTCGACCTCGCCGATCTCCACAGCGAAACCAAGCTCGGGGATGTCGACCTCCACCGCGACGGTGCCGATCCGCAATTCACCCACGAAAGCATGGGTGCGCCCGTAGCCGCGCTGGGTGGAATAAGCCATCGACAGGATGAACCCCTCATCCCCACGGGTGATCGCCTGAAGGCGCAGCGACCGGTCGGCCGGCAGTTCCAGGGGCTCACGCGTCAGGTCAGGCGGTGTGGTGTCGGACGGCGGCGCGGTTTCGATCAGCCCGTCCCGGTTCAGAAAGCTGGTCACATGCGGCATCGGGCCAGGAGTGGCGGGAGCGCTGGCGCCGGAAGGCACTTCGGACCCTTCGGCCATCAGGGCAAAGTCCAAGAGGCGGTGAGTGTAGTCAAAGGTCGACCCCAGCACCTGCCCCCCAGGCAAGTCCTTGAACGTGGCCGAGATCCGGCGGTCGACTGTCATGGCCCCTGTATCCACCGGGTTCGATCCCGCAAGACGTGGCAGCGTCGTCCGGTAGGCCCGGATCAGGAAGATCGCCTCGATCAGATCGCCGCGCGCCTGCTTGATGGCAAGGGCGGCAAGGTCCGGATCATAAAGCGAGCCTTCGGCCATGACCCGGTTCACCGCCAGAGTCATCTGTCCGCGGATCTGCGCAATGGTCAGCTCTGGCACGGCGGGATCACCCCGGCGTTCTTCGGCCAACCAGGCATGGGCATTGTCGATGGCGCGTTCGCCACCCTTGACGGCGACATACATCAGATATTCTCCACTCGGGTGGATCTTGGCAGACCGGCCAGCCGGTCGCCGCAGGTGAAGAGGCAGTCATAGCCCAGCGGAAACAGCGCCCGATTGGCCCGGAAGGCTGCGGTTTCGGGTAGGGAAAGCCAGGTCGACAGCGCAATCCCCGGGCCGGACAGGGCCGGGCCGTGGTTCGTCAGCCGGTCAAGCTCCACGATCAGCGTGGCGGACCGGTCGGGATAATCCGGCTGGCCGATCCTGAACCGGGCAACCGGTTGCAGCGCGTCCCAGGTGCCAAGGGCGAAGTCCGCCTCTTCGGCCGCAACCAGCGGGGCGCCGATGTGGAAAGCCACCCAGTCGCGCACCGGCTGGCAATCGGCCGCCCCGGCCAGGTGCAGCGGCGTGGTCGGATCGGTCAGCGTCAGAAGCGCCACACCGGCGGCAATGGACAGGGGTGCCGGCGGCGCGGCCCCGGTGACCGTGCGGATCAGGCCGGGCCGGGCCAGCACCTCCAGGATTTCGCGGAAGGCACGGGCAGATTGCATCGGGGCTTCGGTGAAGCCGCCGGAAAGGGTGTCGCCGGAGATCGTGGCTGTCATTGGTCTTCCCCCCTGACCATGGTGAAGAAATCGACCTTGGTTGCGGCGGCCCTTTCGGCCCGCTGGCTGCGGGCAGCGGCGGCCTCGCCAGCAAGGGGGGCGATGATATGCGCCCGCATCGCCGCTGCGGCACCGGTCTGCATCAGCGCATCGACAATCGCCGCGCGCCGGGCGTGCGCCTTGTCGCGGCCCTGCACCCAGGCATGCCCGACCGCGCCGTCTTCCAGCCGGACAGAACAGCGGGTGACGGTCATTTCCCCCAGATTGAACGGCGCACCGGTCGCGCTGACCCGCCCCCGGACCATGACCGCCCCCGTCTCGGGGTTGCGCAAAGTCGTGTGGGGCGGCAGGTCGGGCATCAGCGCGGCAAGCCTTGCGGGCGCCGCCTTGGCGAGAACGGCCATCCAGTCCTTGCGGGCAATGGGGGAAGCATCGGTCATCGGTCTACACTTCTTTTCGGGTTGTCTAGTCGTCTATACAACTATACAAATCATAGCGTCTCTGGTCGGTTTGGCCAATCGGAGAGTTGTGAATTTTTCATGACGGGGAACAGCTTGACCAAAACCGCCCTCTGGACAACGATCGCAGCGACACTGACGGCAGAGATCGCCGAGGGGCTTTATCGTCCGGGTGACAAGTTGCCGACCGAGGCGGCGCTGGCCGCGCGCTTCGGGGTGAACCGGCATACCGTCCGACACGCATTTGCGGCCTTGGCCGAGGGTGGGGTGGTGCATTCGCGACGGGGGTCGGGCGTCTATGTGACCGCGCGGCCGACAGAATACCGGCTGGGGCGGCGGGTCCGGTTTCACCAGAACGTTCTTGCGGCGGGCCAGACCCCGTCGCGCCGGATCACCCGGGCCGAAACCCGCCCCGCCGCCCCGCGCGAGGCAGAGGCGCTGCGACTGGCGGACGGGGCAATGGTTCATGTCGTCGAGGGGGTTTCGCTGGCCGACGGCCAGCCGCTTGGAGCCTTCCAGTCAATCTTTCCAGCGGAACGGGTGCCGGGCCTGCTGACGGCGATCGATGCCGAGGCTTCCGTCACCGCCGCCCTTCGGGCCTGCGGGGTGACAGACTACACCCGGGCCGAAACGCGGCTGACCGCCAAGCTGGCGGACCCGGTGCTGGCGCTGGCCTTGCAGGTCCAGCCCGGGGCGCCGGTGCTGCGCAGCGTGGCGGTCAACCTCGACGGCGGGGGGGTACCGGTGGAATATGGGACGACATGGTTTGCCGGGGACCGGATCACGTTGACGGTTAATCTGGATTAGGCAGCCGGATCAGTAAGCCGGACTAGGCGCCATGCTTTTCAAGGAAGGCTTCGGCACTGAGGCTGCGGAAATCCTCAAGGGCCGTCCGCAGGCGCGCATGGTCCCAGTTCCACCAGGAGAGCGCCAGAAGACGGTCAATGACCGGTTGCGAAAAGCGGGCGCGGATCGGTTGCGCCGGACAACCTGCCACGATCATGAAGGGGGATACGTCCTTGGTCACCACCGCGCCAGCGGCCACGATGGCCCCGATGCCGACCGTGATTTCAGGCTTGATGATCGCGCCATGACCGATCCAGCAGTCAGCCCCAAGGACGGTGCGGCGGGCGGCGCGGGCCGCGAAAAAAGCGGGGTCGTCGCTGGCATCATCCCAATAGTAGCTGGACCGGTACAGGAAATGGTGCTGGGCCGCATGGGTGAAGGGGTGGTCGGTCGGCCCGATACGGGTCATTGCGGCGATGTTGGAGAAACGGCCCACGGTCGTGTTCGCGATGTCGGCAAAACGGTCGCAATAGGCATAGGCCTCAAAGGTGGAGTTGAGGATGCGGGCGCCCTCGCCCACCTCGGTCCAGGCTTCGAAATGCGACGCGGCGACATGGGCAGTGGGGTGAATGATCGCCCCATGCGGTGACAGGCGTGTCCCGGGTCGGGCGGGCTGATCCGTTTTCGGCTCATCAATCGGCTGGTTCAGAGCATTCATCGTCAACTTGCCTTCTGGTCTGGCCGCCCGGGCGCGGCGATCTGGGCGCGGCGATCTGGGCGAGGTGATCTGGGCGCGGTCGCCTTTCAACGCCGGGGACCATCCTGCCAACAGACCCACGGGGAGTATCTCGGAAAGGAGCAGGGGGGCAGGATGCGCCGCACAAACCTTGGCGACGCCGTCCTATGCCACGCACTATTCTCCCTTGATCAGTTTCTTGCGGAGCCAGCCGGACAGGCTGTCCATCAGCATGACCATCAGGATGATCAGGACCATGTAATAGGCGACCTCTTCCCAATCCTTCTGCGTGATGATCGCCTGCGTCAGCAGCAGGCCGATTCCGCCGCCGACGATGGCCCCGATCACGGTGGCGCTGCGGGTGTTGGACTCAAGGTAGTAAAGCACCTGACTAAGGAGGACCGGCGTGATCTGCGGGATGACCCCGAAGCGGGCGCGCAAAAGGCCGTTCGCTCCGGTGGACCGGACGCCCTCGACCTGCTTCTCGTCGATGTTTTCCAGCGCCTCGGAGAAGGTCTTGCCGAAGGTGCCGGTGTCGGTGATGGCAATGGCAATGGCACCGGTCATCGGCCCAGGGCCGAAGGCACGCGAAAGGATGATGGTCCAGATCAGACCATCCACGCCGCGGATGAAGTCGAAGACCCGGCGCGCGGCAAAGCGAAGGGGGCCAAGCGGCATGAAGTTGCGCGCTGCAAGGAAGGACAGGGGCAGCGCGACGATCGCGGCGGCCATGGTGCCAAGGAAGGCCATCAGGATGGTCTCGAAGATTGCCCAGACCACATCGCCATGCCGCCACATGCGGTTGGTCCAGAACTCGCTGACCATGTAACCAAGGTTGGAGCGCAACGGATCGATCCGGTCCCCGGTGGTGGTGAGTGCAACCAGTTCTCCAAAGCCCTTGCCGTAGAACGGGCTGTCGAGTGTGAAGAACCACAATTCCCACCCAGCCTGATAGCGGAAGGTCTCAACCTTGGAACGGGTGTAGGTGAAGCGGCCTGCCGGGGTGGTGACGCCGATCCGGTTTTCAGCGACCGCAATCCAGTCGGGGATCGGTTCGGGCGCAGTCAGGACGGGTTTGTCACCGTCCGGGCGAATGTCGATGGTGCCGTAGCCCGGCACGACCATCCTGGCGCCGGCGTCGTCATAGGTCACGACATGCCCGGTCCCAAGGTCGATGGTCGTGACATTGCCTGAAACGCTCACCCAGTCGGGCAGCATCCCGGGCGGATAGGTGCCTTTCGATTCGCCCTCGATCGCGACGGTCAGCTTGCCTGTGCGGTTGTCGCGGGTGACATGGGTCTTGTGCGACCAGAAGTCCGACAGAAGGATCGCGGCATTGTCGAAGCGGGCGCGCTGGACAAGGCTGGCCACGTCAAAGCTGATCGCGGCGTAGACCAGATAGGCAAGGATCGCGGCCGGGATGGCGAAGGCCATGCGGCGCTTGCGGGCAAAGCCGCGGGTGACGGTATCGGCCAGTGTGGGGGCGAGTGTGGCGGTCATGGCTTAATGCCCCTTTACCAGCTTGTGGCGGTAGTGGTCGGAAACGCGGTCGATGGCGACAATGGCGAGAAAGAGGAGAAGGAAGATCGCCACCACCTGATCGTATCGTCCCTGGCCCCATTGCATCGCCAGCTTCAGATCATGGCCAATACCGCCTTCGCCGACGAAGCCCAGAATGGCCGAAGCGCGGACGTTGATTTCGAACCGGAGGAGCGCATAGCTCAGCCAGTTGGGGGCCACCTGCGGGATCACCCCCAGCCACATCCGCTGCGACCAGTTGGCGCCGACCGAGGCCAGACCCTCGACCGGCTTCAGGTCGGCATTCTCGGCGACCTCGGAGAACAGCTTGCCCAAGGCGCCCCCGGTATGAAGCGCGATGGCGATGACGGCGGGGACCGGGCCACCGCCGAGGATGTAGATCAGCACCAGTGCGATCACGATTTCCGGCACGGCGCGCAGGGCGTCCATCGTGCGGCGAAAGACCGGGATCATCCGGGGCCAGCGGGCCAGGCCGCGGGTGGCAAGCAGAGACAAGGCCATGGCGGCAAGCGCGCCGATCAGGGTGGCGACGGCGGCGATGTTGAGCGTCTCGATCAGCGCCGGAAGGTGTTTCCAGAACAGCGCGGGCAGGTTGGCGCTTTTCTGCCAAGCCTCGGCGAAGACTTCCGAGGGGAATTCGAACACCTGATGCAGGCCCTGCCAGAAGCCGCCAGCATTGCGGTCATCGGCCAGCATCCAGCCCGAGGCCATGAGGGCCACGAATATGACAAGCAAGAGCCCGCCATACATCCGCTTGCGGCGGACCATTTCCATGTAGGCTTCGCGGTTGTTTGCCAGATCAGGGCGCTTGCCCCTTTCTGGTCCGAAAGCGATATCGACCATGTGTCCCCCGAAAGAATACGCCGGGCCTCATCTCTGAGGCCCGGCGGCACGTCATTGAAATCTTACATGCCTTCTTGCAGCTTGCGGGCGGCGATGATGCCCAGGTAATCCTCGTGGCTGATCGGAACGAAGTCCTGTGCCTCACCGGCGGCGACGGCATAGGCGCATTCCGGATCGGTTTCCCACATGGTGTCGAGCATGGCGAACATCTTGTCCTTGGCGTCCTGCGGCAGGGTCTTGCGGGCAACCATCGGGCCTTCGGGGATCAGCTTCGAGCGCCAGATTTCCGTCAGCGTGGTCATGTCGACAAGGCCCGAGTCGGCTGCCTTGCGGAACGCGCCCGAGGAGAAGCCGTCTTCCCAGTTACCAAGACCATCGGCCCAGGCGACGGCGGCATCGAAGTCACCGTTGGCCACGCCGACGATGGATTGTTCGTGGCCACCGGACATCTTCACCTCGGCGAAATAGTCTTCCAGCGTGCCATAGGCCTCGCGCAGTTCGGCACCGGGGACAAGGTAGCCGGAGGTGGAGTTCGGATCGGCAAAGGCGAAGGTCTTGCCCTTGGCGTCGTCCATCGACGTGATGCCGCTGTCAGCCTTGGCAAAGCCGATGGCATAGTAGCCGGTGGTGCCGTCGGTGTTCTGCTTGGTCAGCATCACGTCCACGGCTTCGGGGTTGGTGAGGTAGGTCTTGGCATAGGCCGAGGCACCCAGCCAGGCGAAGTCGAGCGAGCCGCCGAGCAGGCCCTGGATCACGCCGTCATAGTCGGCGGGGGTGAAAAGCTTGGTCGGCACGCCAAGCTCGGCTTCCACCTTGGCGCGGAAGCATTCGAGGTTGGTCATCCGGTCCTGGGCGTTTTCGCCGCCAAGGATGCCGATGTTGAAACCGGTCAGCTCCTGCGCCGTGGCAGAGCTGGCAAGGATGGCGGTCAGTGCGGTAGCAGTCAGCAGCTTTTGCATGGTATCTCCGTGGGTTGGCAGACAATGACGGGTCACGACAGCATGAGGTCCGCATAGGACCGGTCGGCTGCGGTGTCGGTCGGGATCGAGGTCGAGGTGGCGGCCTCGTTGAAGGTCTCGTCGGCGCCGTAGATGTCGCGCGCGACAGAGGTGGAAAGCTGATCGGGCGTGCCGTCAAAAACGATGCGGCCGTCGCGCATCCCGATCACCCGGTCGCAATAGCGGCGCGCGGTATCAAGGGTGTGGAGGTTGGCAATGATCATGCGGCCGTCTTCGACGTTGATCCGCTTGAGCGTGTCCATCACCACCTGCGCATTCATCGGGTCAAGCGAGGCGATGGGCTCATCGGCCAGAATGATCCTGGGATCCTGCATCAGCGCCCGGGCGATGGCGACGCGCTGCTGCTGACCACCCGACAGCGCCTCGGCCCGCTTCGGGGCCTGTTCGACGATGCCAAGACGGTCAAGGATATCCAGCGCACGCAGAATGTCGGCACGGGGCCAGAGGTTGAACATGGTCTGAAGCGTGGAGCGGCGGTTCAGGATGCCGTGCAGAACGTTCGAGGCCACATCCATCCGTGGCACCAGATTGAACTGCTGGAAGATCATCGCGCACTGGCTTTGCCAGGCGCGGGCCTCGGTGCCTTTGAGGGCAAGCACATTGCGGCCATCGACAAGGATCTCGCCCGAGGTGGCATCGATCAGCCGGTTCATCAGGCGCAGAAAAGTGGACTTCCCGGCACCGGACCGACCGATGATGCCGACGAAGGCGGGGCCGTCCACGGTAAAGCTGACTGCGTCGACAGCGGCCTTTTGCCCGAACATCCGCGTCACAGTCTGAACCTGAAGCATGCCGACAACCCCCGTTTTGCTGGGGGAGCATTAGCGGGCGTTCATGACACAAGTTTCGCAGCCTGATGAAGGTTCCGTGACGGGTTGCCCGGATCAGGCAAGGGCGCATCGACAAGGTGGTCCGCATTCATGAACGGGGGGCCTGCATGCGATGTGCATCCCGCCCCCCGTTTCTATGATCGGTAGATCAATGGTCCATCGTGGAATGATCCATCTGCCCCGTGCTGCCCTGACCTGTCGGCGGATCGATGCTGAAATCGATCTCTACCCGGCCCGCACGTTCAAAGATCAAGACACCCTTGTGCGTCTCGCCTTCGGTCAGGGTTCCTTTCAGGCCCATAAACATGATGTGATAGCCGCCATGTTCCAGACTGACCGTGCCGCCCGGCGGAATCTCGATGAAATCGACGTGTTCCATGGTGCCGACACCGTTGGCGTCGACCTTGCTTTCGTGGACGTCGGATTTCATCGCGATATCACTTTCCACGCCAATCAGACGATCGGGCTCGGTGCCATTGTTGACGATGGCCATGAAGCCCCCGGCGGCCTTGGCGCTGGCAAAGGGCTGGGGAATGTGGGGGTGGATGATCCGCAAATTCCCCGCGGTGAAGTCATGTGCAAAAGCCGGCACGGTAAGGAAAAGCGATGCCACAAGGGCGAGGATACGTTTCATGAGGGAGTTCCTTGTCATGGTGAGGAAAAGGCCCCTGCCGGCAAGGTGCCGGAAAGGGCGGGGGTTCGGCCCGTCAACGACGTGCCGACGCCGGGCGCAACAAAGGCGAGTCTGAGCTTGGGTATCGGTGAACATGGGGATGCCTTTGAGTATGCGCAGCGATGACCGCAGACCGGGGGTCTGTGGAATGGCACGGAAAGGCAGCGAGAGTGTCTGCGCCGCCGGTCAGGCGACCGGCGGACCCTGTGGGGTATTCGCCACGTCCAGCACGCGCAGAAGGGCGCGGCTTTCACGGGGTGCTACTACCCGGGCAATGAAGGCAAGGTCAGCATCAATCAGCCCCTGTGCCGGCGCAGGAAGATCGGCCGTTCCGGCAATCTGACAGGCAAGGCAGCTGGGGGTCTTGGTTTCGCTGCCGGGAAATCCGTTGCCGCAGATATCGGCAATGCCGCCACCGTTGGCCAGCAAGAAGGCTACCGCCTCGGCCTGAGCCTGATCAGTCACGGCAGGCATGCGATGCGCAAAGCCGGTCGCGGTCAAGGCGACCGTGAGTAGGGCCAGAAGCGCCATCTTCCGCAGACCTGACAAAACCCGCATAAGCATGGGCAGGGAATGCCGCAAAGTGTTGGCGTGGTCAACTGCGCTTGGGCGCATCGGCCTGCGACATCGGGTCGTGATCGGCAAGCGCGCAGGCTAGATCGGCAAGCCTGTCGGCCAGCGGGTTCGTCCGCCGCCAGACAAGACCGATGCTGCGGCCCGGGCGTGGCACCGCAAGCCGCTGAACCGCCACCGGTGCCGAACGCGCCTCTACCTTGGCCGCCATTTCCGGGATCAACGTCACCCCGATCCCGGCGCCGACCATCTGGACCAACGTGGACAACGACGAGCCTTCCATGATCTCACCCGCCGGTGCGCGGGGCAACTTGCAGGCCGCGATGGCCTGATCGCGGAAACAATGCCCCTCTTCCAGCAGTAGCAATGGCAGGGCAGACAGATCCTCCAGCCGAGGCACCACGGCATCTGCCTGCGCAATCGGGCGGACCAGAAGGAACTCTTCCTCGAACAGGGGGTATTCCACCAGCGAGGGTTCTGAGACCGGCAATGCCACAAGCGCAAGGTCCAGCCTGCCTTCGGCCAGATCACGCAGAAGCCGCTGGGTAACCGCCTCTCTCGGGCGCAGGTCGAGACCGGGGAAATCGCGCGACAGGCGATGTAGAAGTTGCGGCAGGAAATAGGGCGCAACCGTGGGGATGATCCCAAGCCGCAACTGGCCGACCAACGGCCCGGTAGACGCGCGGGCAAGGGCAGCCAACTCGTCTACAGAACGCAAGACAGCCCTGGCCCGCAGCGCAAAATCCTCGCCCAGCGCGGTCAGCCGGATCTGACGCGGGCCGCGTTCCACAAGCGGGGCGCCGAGGATGGTCTCAAGCTCCTTGATCTGCAACGACAGCGCCGGTTGCGAGATTGACGAAGCCTCGGCAGCACGACCGAAATGGCGATTGCGGGCAAGTGCCTCGAAATAGCGCAGGTGCTTCATGGTCAACTGAGTCATTTGCAATACTTATCATTACGATTGGAAAATGAAAATTCCCTTTATCGAATGTCAGTGCTATCCATCGGGCATGATGAGACCTGGCGAGTCGGCGGCAAACCCTTTCGGGTAGGCTCTCGGCTTCATATCTGTGCCTGGCACCAAGCCATACGAGGAGAGCAAGATGGACGGCAATGACGTTGGACGGTCGGGAAAATGCCCGGTGATGCACGGCGCAATCACCGAAACCGGGACCACGGTGATGGATTGGTGGCCGAAGTCGCTGAACCTCGACATCCTGCACCAGCATGACACCAAGGTGAACCCGCTGACCGGGTTCAACTACCGCGAAGAGGTGAAGAAGCTGGACTTTGACGCGGTGAAGCGTGACCTGATCGCCCTGATGACCGACAGCCAGGATTGGTGGCCGGCGGACTGGGGCCATTACGGCGGGCTTTTCATCCGCATGTCGTGGCACGCGGCCGGCACCTACCGGATGGCCGATGGCCGTGGCGGCGCCGGCACAGGCAATCACCGCTTTGCGCCGCTGAACTCATGGCCGGACAACGCCAACCTTGACAAGGCGCGGCGTCTGTTGTGGCCCCTGAAGAAGAAATACGGCAACCGCCTGTCCTGGGCTGACCTGATGGTTCTGGCCGGAACCGTGGCTTACGAATCCATGGGCCTGAAGACCTATGGCTTCGCCTTTGGCCGCGAGGATATCTGGCACCCCGAAAAGGATACATGGTGGGGGTCGGAAAAGGAGTGGCTGACCGACCAGCGCTATCCGACCAAGGAAGACCGGACCAGCCTTGAAAACCCGCTGGCCGCCGTGGTCATGGGGCTGATCTACGTTAACCCGCAAGGCGTTGACGGCAAGCCCGACCCGCTGAAGACCGCGCATGACGTGCGTGAAACCTTCGCCCGGATGGCGATGGATGACGAAGAAACCGTGGCGCTGACCGCTGGTGGCCACACCGTCGGCAAGGCGCATGGCAACAACAATGCAGCACTCATCGGGGCCGAACCGGAAGGCGCCGGGATCGAGGAAGCGGGTCTGGGCTGGAACGTCCATTCGACCCGCTCCATCGGTCGTGACACGATCACTTCGGGCCTTGAGGGTGCCTGGACCACGCATCCGACGAAATGGGACGGCGGCTATTTCCACCTTCTTCTGAACTACGACTGGGAGCTGAAGAAATCCCCCGCCGGCGCGTTCCAGTGGGAGCCGGTGAACATCAAGGAAGAAGACATGCCGGTTGACGTGGAAGACCCCACGATCCGCGTGATGCCGATGATGACCGACGCCGACATGGCGATGAAGATGGACCCGGTCTACCGCGAGATCTCGGAACGCTTCGCCAAGGATCAGGCGGCGTTTTCGGACGCTTTCGCCCGGGCATGGTTCAAGCTGACCCACCGCGACATGGGGCCGAAGGTCCGGTATCTGGGGCCTTGGGTGCCGTCTGAAGATCTGGTCTGGCAGGATCCGGTTCCGGCGGGTTCGACCGGCTGGGACGTGGCGGCGGTCAAGGCGAAGATCGCGGCATCGGGCCTTTCGGTGTCCGACATGGTGGCGACGGCATGGGATTCGGCGCGCACCTTCCGCGGGTCGGACAACCGGGGCGGCGCGAATGGCGCGCGCATCCGTCTGGCCCCGCAAAAGGACTGGGAGGGTAACGAGCCCGCCCGTCTGGCGCGCGTCCTGTCGGTGCTGGAGCCGATTGCCAAGGCAGCAGGCGCCTCACTGGCCGATGTGATCGTGCTGGCCGGGAACGTGGGCGTTGAACACGCGGCCAAGGCTGCGGGCTTTGACGTGACGGTCCGGTTCCACCCGGGCCGTGGCGACGCGACGGATGCCGAGACCGACGCTGACAGCTTTTCAGTGTTGGAGCCGGTGGCGGATGGGTTCCGCAACTGGATGAAGAAGGACTATGCCGTCACCGCCGAGGAACTCCTCCTTGACCGCGCGCAGCTGATGGGCCTGACAGCGCATGAGATGACCTGCCTTCTGGGCGGGATGCGGGTGATCGGCACCAACCACGGCGGGACGGCGCATGGCGTCTTTACCGACAAGGTTGGCGCGCTGACGACCGACTTCTTCACCGGGCTGACGGACATGGCCCTGAAGTGGGTGCCGAAGGGGACAAACCTTTACGAACTCACCGACCGCAAGACCGGCGCCGTGAAGTGGACGGCGACGCGGGCGGATCTGGTGTTCGGGTCCAACTCGATCCTGCGGGCCTATGCCGAGGTCTATGCGCAGGACGACAACGCGGGCAAGTTCGTCTGCGACTTTGTCGATGTATGGGTAAAGGTCATGGACGCCGACCGCTTCGACCTGCGCGCCTGATCGGGCTTGCGGTGACGCAAAAGACACGGCCCGGGCTATTCGCCCGGGCCGTTCTGATTTTATGGGGCTACAGGTTCAGTTGTCGGCGCCGTAGAAGGCGGCACCTGATTGGGCGGCGATCATGTCCCGTGGGGCAAAGACCAGCACCAGCACACCCAGATAGACAACAAGGAACATTACTATCGCGGCATAGGTCCGTCTGGATCTGGCGCGCGAAGGCAGAACTTCGGGCATCTCGGGCTCTCCTCATATGGCAGCGACTCGGGTCCGATGCGCAGACAATACCACCGGAGGGCGTGGCGTGATTTCCATAGATTGTGCCAAAGGCGGAATTTCTTCCCTACAAACCATCAAACAGGCGGACATCCGCGCACTATCCGGGCGTTTCTGCGCCTGCGCAAGGATTTTTTCCGCAGCGCGGCGATGGGCCAACCGCTGGCCCGACGCGGCCGACGGACCGCGAAAGAACCTTCAGGCGCGAACACCGGAAAAGCGGGCCTGCCAGTCGGCACGCTCTTCATCGGTGATCTTGCGGAACAGGTTTTCCGGCACGGTGAAGGCGTGGCCTGCCGGCAGCGTGCGCATCGCAGCCGAGATGTCATGCGGCCAGGCCCAGTCATCGGACCCCATCGCCTTCATCATCGTCGCGGCGGCGTCGGGGATGAAGGGGGCGGAGAGGATGGCGTAGACGCGGATCAGGTTCAGCGCGAGGCGGATGATCGCCTCGGCCTGTTCGGGGTCGGTCTTGACCACGGACCACGGCGCTGCGGCTTGCAGGTATTCGTTGCCAATCACCCAGATGGCGCGCAATTCGGCGGCGGCCTTGCGAACCTCCATCGCCTGCATATGGGCGGTGTAGTCGGTGATCCTTGCGCCAAGATCGGCGATGAGGGCGGTTTCAAGCGGGCCGAACTGGCCGCCGGCAGGGATATCATTGCCGAATTTCGAGACGGCGAACTTGGTGACGCGGGAGACAAGGTTGCCCAGCACATCGGCAAGATCCTTGTTCACCGATACCTGGAAATTCTCCCAGGTAAACTCGCTGTCCGCGCTTTCGGGGGCATGCGACAGAAGCCACCAGCGCCAGTAGTCGGCGGGCAGGATCGACAGGGCCTGATCCATGAAGACGCCACGGCCCTGGCTGGTGGAGAACTGGCCACCGTCATAATTGAGGTAATTGAAGGACTTGAGGTAATCCACCAGCTTCCACGGCTCACCCGACCCAAGGATCGTGGCTGGGAACGACAGGGTGTGGAAGGGGACGTTGTCCTTGCCCATGAACTGGTAATAGGTGACGTCTTGGGCGCCCTTGTCGGTGCGCCACCAGCGTTCCCACGCAGCATCGTCCAGCCCGTTCGCATCGGCCCATTCGGCGGTGCCGGCGATGTATTCGATGGGGGCGTCGAACCAGACGTAGAAGACCTTGCCTTCCATCCCCGGCCACGGCTGGTCGCCCTTTTTCACCGGGATGCCCCAGTGCAGATCACGCGTGATGCCGCGATCTTGCAACCCGTCACCGTCGTTCAGCCATTTCTTGGCGATCGAGGTGGTGAGGATTGGCCAGTCATGCTTGCTGTCGATCCAGGCTTCCAGCTTGTCGCGCAAGCTGCGCTGCCGCAGGTAAAGGTGCTTCGTCTCGCGCACCTCAAGATTGGTGGAGCCGCTGATCGATGAACGCGGGTTGATCAGGTCGGTCGGGTCAAGCTGCTTGGTGCAGTTTTCGCACTGGTCGCCGCGCGCGGCCTCATAGCCGCAATTCGGGCAGGTGCCGGTGATGTAGCGGTCAGGCAGGAAGCGGCCATCGTCGATCGAATAGACCTGCTTTTCGCTGACCTCCTCGATCAACCCATTCTCGGCCAGCTTGCCCGCGAAATGCTGGGTCAGGCGGTGGTTCCTCTGGCTGGAGGACCGGCCGAAATGATCGAAGGAGAGGCGAAATCCGCGCGCGATTTCGGCCTGAACGGCGTGCATTTCGGCGCAGTATTCCTCAACCGGCTTGCCAGCCTTGGCGGCGGCAAGTTCAGCCGGGGTGCCGTGTTCGTCGGTGGCGCAGATGAACATCACCTCATGCCCCATCGCCCGGTTGAAGCGGGCGAAAAGGTCAGCGGGCAGCTGGCTGCCCACGAGGTTGCCCAAGTGCTTGATCCCGTTGATATAGGGAATGGCGGAGGTGATGAGAATCCGAGCCATGTGCGCCCCTTTGGTCCATGAGTCCGGCGTCGGTTTAGCCGATGCCGCGACAAAGGGCCAGCGGCGGGGTGACGAAGAATTTTCGACGAAAATTCTTCTGCAAGCGCAGGGTGAGCGGCGGGCAGACTGCCATCTAGTCGGGCGCGGCAATCGATTCCAGCCGCTCGGTCCCTTGCGGCTCATGCGTCAGGTGCCAGCGGGCCGGCGGGGCCAGCCGGGCGCGCAGGCGGGTCAGGGTCCAGATCTCGCCGCCCGACCACAGCAGGCTGCGGCTCGGCGCAGGGGTCAGATGCCAGCGGCTTTCCACCCCCGGCGCCCCCCCCTGCCCCGGCAACAGAAGCAGCCCCAAGGGCGCGGTGCCACCATCGCGCCGCGCGGTCTCGGCCCCGGCTTCGGCGGCAAGATGCAGGCGGCGGATTGGGGTCAGGCCGGGGGGGGCGGCGGTTTCCGCGATGACCAGCGGCACAGCACCGGACCGCAGCGCCTCTTCCGCGGCCCAAAGGGCTGCCTCATCCCGGTCAGCCCGGACCAGCAGCAGCCGCGCGGGGTTGGCCAGGGGTTGCAGCCCCGCCGCGTTCAGCCGTTCGGGCCACCAGCCGGGCCTGATCCAGACCACCGGGCCACGGGATTTCGCCATGACCAGCGCCGCCAGCATCACCCGTGCCGGACCGCACAACTCATGCAGCCGCGCCCGCCGCAGGGCAAGATCGCCCACAAGCGTTTGCCCTGCGTCCCGGTGCCGGGCGCTGTCATTCCGGATCGGCAGACTCATAGTGAAAAGAGTAGCGCGTTCGCTTTACGTTCTCAAGCGTGACCCTTTGCCCCGGCGGCGATCCGGCCTAGCTTGCACCACAGAGCAGCACAAAAGATTTGCCGCATGGCGGCGGAGGCATGATGAAGACCCTGACCCTTGGTAAGACCGGCCTGACGGTTTCCGAACTTTGCCTTGGCACGATGACCTGGGGAACCCAGAACAGCGAAGCCGAAGGTCATGCGCAGGCCGACATGGCGCTGGAACGGGGCGTGACCTTCTGGGACACGGCCGAAATGTATCCGACCAACCCCGTCCGCGCCGAAACGATGGGCCGGACGGAAGAAATCATCGGCTCATGGCTGGCCGCGCGGGGCGGGCGCGACCGGGTGCAGATCGCGACCAAGATCACCGGCAAGGGCCAGATGGTGCGCCCCGGTCAGCCGATCAGCGGCGCCACCATGCGCGCGGCGGTGGAAGGATCGTTGCGCCGGATGGGAACGGATTACATCGACCTTTACCAGCTGCACTGGCCGAACCGGGGCAGCTATCACTTTCGCCAGATGTGGCGCTATGCGCCGACCGGCACCGACAAGGCGCATGAGACCGCGCATATGACCGATGTGCTGACCACCGCGCAGGCATTGGTCACCGAAGGCAAGATCCGCGCCATCGGGCTGTCCAACGAAAGCGTCTGGGGGGCGGCGCGCTGGTTGCATCTGGCCGATACACTGGGCCTGCCGCGCATGGCGACGGTGCAGAACGAATACTCGCTTCTCTGCCGCCAGTTCGACACCGACTGGGCCGAGTTCAGCCTGATCGAGGACATGCCGCTTCTGGCGTTTTCGCCGCTTGCCGTGGGGCTTCTGTCAGGCAAATACGCGGGCGACGTGATACCCGATGGCACCCGGCGGATGCATACGCCCGACCTTGGCGGCAGGATCACGCCGCAGGTGTTTCCGGCAGTGGCGGCCTATCTGGGGATCGCCGGGCGCCATGGGCTTGACCCCTGCCAGATGGCGATTGCCTTTTGCCTGTCGCGTCCGTTCCACACGATCCCGATCATCGGGGCCACCACACTGGACCAGCTTGCCACCAACATCGGTGCGGTTTCGCTGAGCCTTGCACCCGAGGTGCTGGACGAGATAGCGGAAACCCACCGGGCCTTTCCCGCGCCCTACTGACAGGGCTTGCGACGGGGTGCGGATCAAGGCACTCCTGACCAACCTTCGGAGTGTCTGATGCCACGCCTGACCCGGTTTTTCATTGCCATTTGTCTGCCTGTGCTGGTTGCTGGGTGCCAGTTGGCCGCACCGGGCGCGGGCGCTGGGTCGGCCGATGGCGTGACGCCCAACGCCATCACCGGCGACGCGATCGAGGTTACGGTGCTGGACGCAGCCCCGATTGCGGGTTCACCAACAGAGTTGTCGGAAGCCGAGCCCGCCCCTGACCAAGGGGAGGCCACCCCAACGCCGGCAGACCCGGCACCTGCCGCCGCCGAAACGCAAGCCGCACCACAGGCAGACCTTGCCGCCGGGATTGCCCCGCCGCCCAAGTCGGAACTGCAACTGGCCTGCGAGAAGAAGGGCGGATACTGGTCCCCCGCCGGCAAGGGCTCGCTCCGCGCCTGCGTCTTTCCGACCCGGGATGCGGGCAAGCAATGCAGCCGGGAAAGCCAGTGCGAAAGCCATTGCCTTGCCCGGTCCGGCACCTGCGCCCCGTTCAACCCGCTTCTGGGCTGCAATGAGATCCTGCAAGACGATGGCGCGCGGGTGACCTTGTGCATCGAGTGATCCTTGCCCTTGCGTTGCTCTTGTCGGCCTGCGTCGGTGCGGTCCCGAAGGGCGATGCCGTGTTTCGCAGCGCCGGGACGCCGATCTGGTCTGCCGCCGCCTTCATGCCCGCCCGGATCGAGGGACGCTGGCAACAGGTTGCGACCTATCAGCTTGCGCCAACCGGCACCTGCCGCAGCGGGACGGTAGAGTTTCGCCCAGCCAGCGGCGGCCTTGCGGTCGATGGTGTGCTGTGCCTGAACGGCAATGCGCGCAAGGTATCGGGGTTGGCCCAACCAGTCGGGCCGGGCCGCCTTGCGTTGCCGGGGCAAGAGGATTGGTGGATCCTCTGGGTCGACACCGACTACCGGACACTTGCCATCGGGACACCCTCGGGCCGCTTCGGCTTTGTGCTGGACCGGGGCGCGGCGGCACCCGACCGTCTGGCAGCCGCCCGCGAAATCCTTGATTTCAACGGCTACGCCCCGGCAGCCTTCCGCCCGTTCTAAGGGAAAGCCAAGCGCCGCGTCACCGCACCCGGTCGCACAGCCCTTGCAGATGGGCCACCATGTCCCGCGCGCCCACCTCGGCCTCGCGCACCAGAAAATCAAAATGCTGGGTGATGGTTTCCACCCGCGCGCTATCGCGGAAGGCAAGATAGTGCCGACCCATATAGATCACCGCCAGAAGCGGGCCGAAGACGGTGATCGGGGCAGAAAACAGCCGCCGGGCATCAAACAGGCACAGCCGCAGCGACGGGTAGAGCTGGTCACAGAGCGTCATCAGGTGCTGCAACTGCTGCAATCGCAGATCGGCGGCCAAGCCTTCGTAATAGCCGGTTCCAGTGGCAAAGGCGGTCAGTTCATGCAGGGGCAACGCAATCTCATAATCCGACCCGGCGCCGCGCATCCATTTCAGCCGATCCTCGAAAGCGCCAATCGCCTGCTCTTCTGTGCGGCCCAGTTGCGGGGCATATTCCCATTCCACGACCGCCCGCGTCTTCAGCATGTCGGGCAGCGTCGCCGGGACATGGCGGATCTTGTAGCCCGCCGCTTCCTGATGCCAGCCGAAAATCCGTTCGTCGATCAGCGCGCGCGGCGCTTCCGTCAGCGAAAGCGAGGCGGCGAGGAGGTCGGCAATCGGTTCGGGGCGGCCCGACAGGCCCAGTAGCCAGTCAGCGCTGATGCCAAGCGCCCGCGCGCAATCGGCGGCAAGCTGGGCATTCGGCAACCGCGTTCCCGGCTGCAACAGCGCCGAGATCGTGGACCGGTCCACCCCCGTCAACCGCGCCAGCGCCGCCTGACTGACCTTGCGTTCAACCATGGCTTCGGCCAGTCGGGCGCGAAAGACCGGGGCGCGATCACGTTTGTCGATTTTTTCCATCATGCGTTCATTATACAAAACATGGGAGAGATTTCGTTGACATTATCCTGAATTCCGCCGCAAGGCACCCGCTGATAGCGTCACGGTGACGTTACAGGATCGGGAACCATCTTGCAGACCAACCTTCGGATCGACCGCCAAGTCATCGAATGGCCAACTCTGGCCATGTTCGCGGCGACCTATGCCCTTTGGGCGCTGGCCACCACCCAGCTGTGGCAGATCTCTCCGACCCTTGCCATCATCGCCGCGGCGCTGGCGATCGGGCAATATTCGTCGCTGACGCATGAGGTCTTGCACGGCCACCCGTTCCACCACCAGACCCTGTCCGAGGCGCTGGTCTTTCCCGGTCTGACGATCTTTGTCCCCTACCTGCGCTTCAAGGATCTGCACCTGCAACACCACTTCGACCCGGCCCTGACCGACCCCTATGACGACCCGGAGTCAAACTATCTTGACCCCGCCGTCTGGGCGCGGCTGCCGGCACCGATGCGGTCGGTCTTGCGGTTCAACAACACGCTTGCCGGGCGGATGGTGCTTGGCCCGGCGATTTCCTGCTGGGCGCTGGTCACGGGCGATCTGCGGCTGATCCTGAAAGGCGACCGGCGTGTCATGCTGGCCTGGGCGCTGCATCTCGCGGGGGTGGCGCTGGTCCTGTGGTGGCTGGCGGCGGTCGGGTCGATGCCGGTCTGGGGCTGGCTGGTGGCGGCCTATCTGGGCTGGAGCCTTTTGAAGATCCGCACCTACCTTGAACACCGCGCGCATGAGGCGGCACGGGCGCGCACCGTGGTGATCGAAAGCCGGGGGCCGCTGTCATTGCTGTTTCTGAACAACAACTTCCACGTTGTTCACCACATGCATCCCGGCGTTGCGTGGTATCAACTGCCAGATCTTTATTTCAGCAACCGGGACCATTACCTGCGCCGCAACGACAGCTATCTTTACCGCAACTATCTGGAGATTTTCCGCCAGTTCCTGTTTCGCGCCAAAGACCCCGTGCCGCACCCGATCTTTCCGGTGAACAAGGGGGGGGCTGTGACCGTCTCAGAGGATGCGGCGGAATTGCGGGGTGGTGCCGGAATTGTCGAAGAACGGCACGCCGGGCTGGTCACCGCCCGTCACTAACGCCGAAACTTCGGCCAGCACGACTTCGGTGATGAAGGGCAGGTCAAGCGCGCGCGCGTCCGGCAGCGGCAGCCAGCGCAGATGCGCAAGCTCGCCCGAGGCGGCGGCGAAGTCCTGCGGATCACCGGCAAGACAGGCGGCATCGGCCAGCAGGAAGCGCGCATCAAAGCGGCGGCTGCGCCCGGGGGGCGTGATTGCGCGAAAGACAAACCGCAGCGCCGGGCAAGTGGCGGGCAAAAGGCGAAGGCCGGTTTCTTCCTCCAACTCGCGCAGGGCGGCGGCAACCAGAACCTGCGGCGCCGGCGCGTCCGGGTCTGCCATGGTGGCAAGACGGCGGGCGCAAAGGTCGGACAAGTGGCCCTCCAGCGGGGCCGCGTGATCTTCGGGGTCAACCGCGCCGCCGGGAAAGACGAATTTCGACGGCATGAATACCGCCCCTGCCCCGCGCTGGCCCATCAACACCTCGGGGCCAGCGTCACCCCCGCGCCACAGGATCACGGTTGCGGCGGGGCGGATCGGTTCAGACATCCGGGGCAGCCCCGAAACCATGCATCCGCTTGGCCCACTGAAATGCCACCAGCCCACCTTTCAGCCGGGGCAGCAGATACAACGAAAGCGCCACCGTCCCGACCGAGAACAGAATGGCCATCGGCAATGGCTCCGGCCGCCAGTTCGAATAGACAAACAGCAGCACCGGGGCCAGTACATGACCGACAATCAGGATCGTCATATAGGCCGGGCCATCATCAGCACGCTGGTGATGCAGCGCCTCGCCGCAGACCGGGCAGGCGTCACGCACCGTCAGAAAGCCGCGCATCATCGGCCCGCCACCGCAGTTCGGGCAACGCCGCCGCCAGCCGCGCAGCAGCGCCGGGCGCAGCGGACGGTCCTCTGCAAAGTCATCGGGCAGGCTGGAGATGGCTTCGGTCGGTTCGGCAAGGCTCATCGGCTGGGCTTTCGGCTGGACGCATTCAGATGGCATTCGAAGCGGCTAATTCTTCGCCAGCCGGGACAATAGACCTTCATCCGGCCAGAAAACAGGGGGCAGGCCGACCCTGTGTCCCGATGTCGCAAAAATCTGCGACGGAAAGCCGTGGCCCCGGCGTTTGACCATTCACAAGGGCCAGACATGAGGCCCGGCGAAGGAGAAGAAGATGTCTGTGAAACTGAAAGCCACGAAACTGAAAGTCACCGTCGCGACCCTTGCACTTCTGGGGGCATTGACTGGCACCGGGGCCTTGGCAGAAATGGGCCAACGCGGACCGGGCGGACCAGACGGTCGGGGCGCCATGCTTCTGGAAATGTTCGATGGCATCGACACCGATTCTGACGGCAAACTGACCGAAGCCGAACTTGAAGCACACCGCACCGCGATGTTCACCGCGTTCGACGCAAACGGCGACGGGTTGCTGGATGCCGAAGAACTCGCCGCCCGCCAGTTGGCCCGCTTCAGCGAGACCCTGGCCGAACGCACCGCCCGCATGATCGAAAACCGTGACAACAACGGCGACGGCAGCCTGTCGCTTGCAGAAATGGACGCAGGCCCGGGCCAGCGCGGCTTTGCCCGGATCGACACTGACAACGACGGCGCCATCTCGAAAGCCGAGGCGCAGGAGGCAGGTGAACGGATGGGTAAACGCATGGGCGAGCAGCGCAAGCACCGCAAGGGCGCGATGTGGGGCTGGAACGACTGACCCTTTGCCGAAGGGACAGGAACGGGTAGACCCATCTGAGTATGACCATGGCCTACGACGCAGAAGCCGGACCCTCGGATGAGGCGCTGATGGTACTCTATGCCAATGGAGACCGTCATGCGGCGTTGGCGCTGACCCAAAGGGTCACGCCGCGCGTCCTGGCTTATGCGGCACGGATGCTTGCTGGCGACCGGGCCGAGGCCGAGGATGTGGCACAGGAAACCATGTTGCGGCTTTGGCGCATGGCGCCCGAGTGGCGGCAGGGTGAGACAAAGGTGACGACCTGGGCCTACCGCGTTGCCACCAACCTTTGCATCGACCGGCAAAGGTCGCGGCGGCGCAAGGGGCAGATGGCACTGGACGATGCGCCGGATCTGGCAGACGGAGGCCCGACCGCCGACCAGCGCTTGCAGGACAACCACCGGGTCGCAGCACTTGAGGCGGCCTTGGCCGAACTGCCAGACCGCCAGCGACAGGCCGTGGTGCTGCGCCATATCGAAGGGTTGTCGAACCCCGAGATCGCGGCGGTAATGGAAATCGGGGTCGAAGCCGTGGAAAGTCTGACTGCGCGGGGCAAACGCTCCCTTGCGGCGGTTCTTTCAGGCCAGCGTGGCGCACTTGGATATGAGGATGACGGACATGCAGGATAAGGATCTGGACGGGCTGCTCTCCATGGCCGCAAGTCGGGCGCCAAGGCCGTCGGATGGCTTGATGGACCGGGTTTTGGCGGATGCCATGGCCCTGCAACCAAGGCCGGAAGGGATTGCGGCACCGGCGGCACCGGCTCCGGTGGGACTTCTGGCCCGGCTTGCCGCGCTGTTCGGTGGCGCGCCGGTGGTCGCCGGTGTGTTGAGCGCGGCGATGGCGGGGGTAGCCGTTGGCTATTTCAGCCCGGCGACAACCGACTTGCTGACGGGTGGGCTGGGAGCGGGGGCCGAGGTGCTGGACCTTTTTCCTTCGGCCGATTTTCTGATGACGGAAGGCTGATCTCATGACTGACACCAGGCCGGACCCCACGCCTCCTGCCCCCCCCACGGCACCAGTTCCCACGCCGCCGACCCCTTCGGCGCGCGGGCTGAAGATTGCGCTTGCCATCTCGGTCGCCCTGAACCTTGCCGTGGCCGGGATGGTTGCCGGTGCCTGGCTGAAGGACGGACCCAGCCGCGGGATGCCGCGGGATCTGTCCTTTGGCCCGTTCAGCGAGGCCCTGAGCCTTGAGGACCGACGCGCGCTGCGCAAGTCCCTGATCGACCGCGCCCCCGGCTTTCGCGAGACGCGTCAGGCCGCCCAGGCCGAATTCGCCGCCCTTCTTGACGCCTTGCGCGCCAGCCCGTTTGACCCGGGCGCCGTCCAGTCGGCCCTTGCCGCCATCGAGGCTCGCAACGCCGGGCGGCTGGAACTGGGTCGCGGCCTGATCGAGGCGCGGATCGCGCAGATGTCAGACGCCGACCGGCTGGCCTTTGCCGACCGGCTAGAGAAAGGCCTGCGCCGCACCAAGCGAGACTGAAGGCACCGCAAACGGGGGCTAGGCAGCGCTTGACCGAAAGGTCACCTGATTGCGCCCGGCAACCTTTGACTCAAGCAGTGCCAGATCCGCCTGTTCCACAACCGCGTCCATCGCCATCGCCCTGCCCGAAAGGCCGTTCGACACAGCCACCCCGATCGACACCGTAACGCTCAGCGCTTGCCCCGAGGCAAGGTGGACCGGGTATTCGTCGACCGCCTGGCACAACCTTTCGGCCACGCGGCGGGCGTCTGCCATGCTGCTGTCCGGCGACACGACCAGGAATTCCTCGCCCCCGATCCGCGCCAGAAGATCCGTATCGCGCATGTTCGCCGTCAAGCGGCGCGCCACTTCCACCAGCACCTGATCGCCGGCAGCGTGGCCATGCTGGTCATTGACCAACTTGAAGCGGTCCAGATCCACCACCATCACCGCGAAATCGGTTGCCGTTTCTGCGGCGCGGGCGGCAATGGCCGTCAGTTGCGGCACCGCATAGCGCCGATTGTAAAGGCCGGTCAGCGGGTCGACCAGCGCCAGCCGCAGGCTGTCCTGCATCCGCGCGCGTTGCCGGTCACCCGCGCGCTTGCGGCGCAGCAGGCTGCGCAGGCGCACCGCAAGTTCGGTGGCCGTCACCCCCGGCCCCGCCACATCATCGGCACCAAGGTCAAAGGCCATCGCCGCCGCATCGCCCTTGCAACTGCGAGACAGCACGCAGACCGCCGCATGATGCGTCGCCTGATGACTTTTCAATTCGGAAAGCAGATGCAGCGCCCCGGCATCATCGCTGTCGTCATCTTGAACGATGAAGATATCCGGGCCGGCGGAAGCCGCCGCCTCGGCAAGGGCCTGGGTACGAGACAGCACCACAAGGCGGTCCCGCAAATGCTCGGAAAGATCCTGCGTGAGCCGCCGGGCCAGATCCTGCTGCGGTGAGACGACGGCAACGGTTCCAGAAGGTTCGAACGCAACCGCCGCTTCAGAAAGCCCCGTAACCGGCAACGCTCCGCCGGCGGCGAATTCCAGCCCGACGCGCGCCCGCAACAGGTTGCGGACCCGAGCCAGCAACAGCCGGTCCGCCGCCGGTTTGACGATCACATCATCCGCGCCCGCCGCAAAGGCCGCCAGCCGCGCGCCCGGATCCTGCGCTGCGGTCAGCACGATCACCGGGATATCGCGGCTTCGCGGATCGGCCCGCAAACGGCGCAGCACTTCCTGACCCGGCATGTCGGGCAGGCTGAGATCCAGCAAGATAAGATCAGGCCGCTGGTCCGCATGCGACTGCGCCACGGCAAGACAGCTTGCGCCATCATTGACCATGACCGGCTCGTAAAAGGCTGCCGACAGACGCGCCCGATAAACGATCCGGTTTGTCGCCACGTCGTCAACAATGAGGATCCGACCGTTCATCTTTCGCCTTCATCAACCCAGGACCGGGATGCTGAACAGTGTGTTACCGAGTTGGTTAAGAAATCCTTTCCGAATTCCTGCCAATCGTCATATTGCCGGGAGGATCAGACGGCAGAAGCGCAGGAAACCCAAGAAATGCAGCAAGAATCCGCTCATGTCCTCGCGCTTCAGGCTTTGGCTTGGCTTGCAGCGGATGACGAGTTGTTCCCGACATTCCTTAACGCAACCGGCGCGAGCATCGGAGATCTGCGGGATCGCGCCGGGGATGTTGACTTTCAGGGGGCGATTCTCGATTTCCTGATGATGGACGATCACTGGGTCATCGCTTTCTGTGACCAGCATGCCCTGCCCTATACTGCGCCTTTGGCGGCCCGCGCCGCCCTGCCGGGGGGCGCACCCGTCCACTGGACTTGAACCCCGGATCCCAGCCCCCCATTTTCTGGGCAAACTCCAAGCCCGCAACCTCAAGGATTGCCAAGACATGATCGACGGACTGCTTTTCGACAAGGATGGAACGCTGTTCGACTTCCGCATCAGTTGGGGTCGCTGGGCGGCGGGGTTTCTGTCCTCGGTCGCGGAAGATCCGGGCCACGCCGACCGGCTGGGCCGTGCCATCGGCTTTGACGCCGAAAGTCTTGCCTTCGCCCCTGACAGCCCGGTGATCGCCGCCACAGCCGCCGACATCGCGGCAGCTCTGGCACCCCATCTTCCGGGGCAGTCGGTCGCAGCCCTGACGGCCCGGATTGATGAAACCGCGGGTGCTGCACCGATGTCCGAGGCGGTGCCGCTTCGACCGCTTCTGTCCGGCTTTCGGGCTGCGGGTCTCAAGCTTGGTGTTGCCACCAATGACAGCGAAGCCCCCGCGCGCCAGCATCTGGCCGCACACGGGATCACCGATTGCTTCGACTTCATCGCGGGCTATGATTCCGGCCATGGCGCAAAGCCCGGCCCCGGCATGTGCCTTGCCTTTGCCGCAACACTTGGCCTTGACCCGGCGCGGGTCGCAATGGTGGGCGACAGCCGGCACGATCTGGAGGCGGGAAGGGCCGCCGGGATGCGGACCATCGCGGTGCTGACCGGGGTTGCCAAAGCCGCCGATCTGGCCCCGCATGCCGATGTGGTTCTGGCCGATATCGGGGCCATTCCCGGCTGGCTGGTCGGTCTGCGCAGCTGAGTATAAGGCCGATGGCATGAAAACGACGCTTTTGCGTCGCTGCTACGGTGTCCATTTTCCGACTGCATCCGTCATCTTCGCTTCAAGCACAACGGAGAGCGACGATGACCGAAGAGCCAACCCGAAGAAAGCGCGCTGGCGGGCGGGCGGGCATGCAGGTTCGTGCCGGCACGGCGGTGATCGACCAGATGCCCTGGCGCATTCCGGTCAACCCCGACCGGCCCACAGAACCCCTGGACGCCGACGGTGTGCAGCGCGTCCACAAGACCGCAATGCGCATCCTGCGTGACATCGGGATCGAGTTTCTGAACCCCGAGGCGGCGGCAATCCTGAAACAGGCCGGTTGCATCGTGAACGGCACCAACGTCCGCATGGACGAGGATTTCGTGATGGAAATGGTGGCCCGCGCGCCGTCAACCTTCACCATCACCCCGCGCAACCCGGACCGCGAAATCATCATGGGCGGCAAGCACATGGTCTTCGTCAACGTCTCATCGCCGCCAAACGCCTGGGATATGGAGCGGGGCAAACGGTCAGGCGACTTCGAGACGTTCAGGGAATTCATGAAGCTGACGCAGTATTTCAACTGCATCCATGTGGCGGGCGGCTATCCGGTCGAACCGATCGACATCCACCCTTCGGTCCGCCACCTCGACTGCCTGTATGAAAAGCTGACCCTGACCGACAAGGTCGTCCACGCCTATTCGCTGGGCGTAGAGCGGGTCGAAGACGTGATGGAAATGGTCCGCATCGCGGGTGGGCTGACGGAAGAAGAGTTTCAGGCCAAGCCGCGGATGTATACCAACATCAACTCGGTTTCGCCCCTGAAGCATGACTTTCCGATGCTGGACGGTGCCATGCGAATGGCGCGACGCGGGCAACCGGTCGTGGTGACGCCCTTCACGCTGGCTGGGGCGATGGCCCCGGTGACGATGTCGGGCGCGGTCGCCCTGTCGATCGCCGAGGCGCTGGCGGCGGTCGTGCTGCTGCAATACATCAACCCCGGCTGCCCGGTGGCAATCGGCACCTTCACCTCAAACGTCGACATGAAATCCGGCGCACCTGCCTTCGGGACACCCGAATACATGCGCGCCACGCAGATGACCGGGCAACTGGTGCGGTTTTACGGCGTGCCGATGCGCGCCAGCGGCGTCTGTGCGGCCAACGTGCCGGATGGACAGGCGATGTGGGAAACCTCGAACTCGCTTTGGTCGGCTGTCCAGTCGGGGACCAACATGGTCTATCACGCGGCAGGCTGGCTTGAAGGCGGGCTGATCGCCAGCCCGGAAAAGTTCATCATGGATTGCGAAGTCCTGCAGATGATCCAGCGCTATTTCGAAGAAGCCACCTTCGCCACCACCGAAGACGACCTTGCCTTCGACACGATCAAGGAGGTGGGGCCGAACGGGCATTACTTTGGCGTCCAGCACACCCAGGACCGCTATCAGCAGGCCTTCTACGCGCCGATCTGTTCGGACTGGCGCAACTATGAGGCATGGCAGATCGACGGCGGGGTCTGGACGCAGGAACGCGCGCACCGGATCTACAAACAGATCATCGCGGAGTTCGAGGCCCCGGCCATGAACGGCGACCATCAGGAAGAGCTGCGCCGCTTCGTGGCCAAGCGCAAACAGGAAGGTGGCGCGCCCACGGATTTCTGACCGCGCCTTTCGCGACAATCCGGCTGGGCGCGCGCAGCCTTCTGCACTGGCCGCAAGGTCAGGGCTTTGTCGGCGGGGAAACATCGCCGGCTACCACCACCGCAAGCCCTTCACCGGGGTCGGGAAGCTTGCCCGCGATTTCCAGAATCAGCTTGCGGCGCACCGCCGTCACAAAGCCTTCACGCCCGTAGGCGGGCAGCACAAAAGCCCCGGGGCCGCCGATGATCTCGGCCTGGTACAGGTCGGCCAGCGGGTCGCCCTCGCCGTCATCAAGGATCGGCAGGCCGTTGATGGTGATCCCGGCGGCCAGCACCTCGGCCCGGGCGGCGGCGATGCCGACGCCGCTGAAATTGCCCAGACTGTCGCTGGAAAAGTCGATCACCCGGCGCAGACCGGTGATCCGGTTCGTTTCGATCAGCCGCTTGCCTTCCAGCAATGCATCGCCAATCGCATTGCGCCCGGTTGCCAGCCGTGGCGGCCCCAGCAAAGCTTCGGCAAAGGCACGGGCCGCAGGCTCTCCGTCGATCACCGTCCAGTCGACCACCGCCACCTGATTGGCCGCCCATTCGACATAGATCACCGCAATCGTCCCGGTCAGGTTGCTACGGATCGCCGCCAGAACCGCCGGATCAGTGATCGCCGCCGCATAGCCTTGCCTTTGGAAAATGATCTCGGACTGGGTGATCGATCCGGAGGCATCCGCCAGAAGCACAAGCTCCAGGTCCACCTCCTGTGCCTGGAGAGGGAAGCCAAGAAGACAAAGGGCCAAGACACCGCGCATGGTCAAGAACGTAGCGGCGAAGTCCCGCAGGGCAAGGCGACACTTTCCGGCATCCACGCCGCAATGACCGGGGTCTGCATGCCCCAAGCGCCAGAACCGGCCAGAGCTGCCAACCCGATGCCTCCAAGCGAATGTCCGCTTCCCGGCGAAGGTTGACCACATCTGATTCCAAGCCAAGAGCGCCAACGCACGAGCCTGCATTTGTGCAATGCGTCGGGCGCTGATCGATCTTGATTTGGCGGCCCCAGAGTCACACTGACATTCTCCGGTTGAATATCTGTTATATAGATATTTCTTAGGGTCAGGACTCGTTCTTGTTTCATAGCCAGAACATGACGGTTGCGGCGAGCGCGACGGCGGAGAGGAAGACCTTCGGGCACCGGTCGTAGCGGGTGGCAACCCGCCGCCAATCCTTGAGCCGCCCGAACATGATCTCGATCCGGTTGCGGCGTTTGTAGCGGCGCTTGTCGTGCTTGATGGGCTTGCCGCGTGACTTCCGGCCAGGGATGCAGGGCTTTATCCCCTTGTCTTTCAACGCTTCTCTGAACCAGTCGGCGTCATAGCCGCGGTCGGCCAGCAGCCAATCCGCCTTTGGCAGACTGTCCAGAAGGGCCGCCGCACCCGTGTAGTCGCTGATCTGGCCTGCCGTCATGAAGAAGCGGATCGGGCGACCCTCGGCATCGGTGACGGCATGCAGCTTTGTGTTCATGCCGCCCTTGGTCCGGCCGATCAGGCGGCCCTTTTGATCGTCAGCACCCCCTTTTTCGACCGCAGGCTGGTCGCCGTGCGGTGTGCCTTCAGATAGGTGGCATCGATCATCACTGTCTTCGGAACGGCCGCCTCTGCCGCCAGACCTTCCATCATCCGGGCGAAGACGCCCTTGTCGCCCCATCGCTTCCAACGGTTGTAGAGGGTCTTCGGCGGGCCATACTCCCGGGGTGCATCGCACCAGCGCAAGCCATTGCGATTGATAAAGATAATGCCACTCAGCACGCGACGGTCATCGACGCGTGGCTTGCCATGGCTCTTGGGAAAGAAGGGTTCCAGACGCGCCATCTGTGCGTCCGTCAGCCAGAAAAGGTTGCTCATTGATCGGTCTCCTTGCGGAGCCTGAATCATGCCGCAAGCGCAAGTTCAATGGGTCCTGACCCTAGAATGGGCCGTCAAAGAATACGAAAAGAAGGCAGCAGAGCAAACTGCACGTGAGACTAAACTAGCGGAATCAACCGAAGAGTTTGAAAAACTAACAGCAGAACGAGTCGAACTTGAGGGCGCAGTTGGTCGCGCAAGGGCTGAACTAGATCAACTTCAAAAGTCGATATCGTCCGGTACCGAACGGATGACAAGGCAGAAGGAGCAAGAAGCGCAACTTCAGAAGTCGGTTTCAGATGCAAATGAACGATTGTCCAATGTCGTTTCCGAAGTCGAACGTGAGACCACAAAGCGGGATGCTCTCATACGCGAGGTCCGGCTTTTTCCAAGCGAAATTGCGGGATTTGTGAAGGAAGGGAACCGGAGCATTAAATGGTATCTCGGCATTGGGGCACCGTTCGCGGCGATCTTGGCGATCATCCTGCTTAAGCTTTTCTCAAATGCCGTTGATTTGACACAACTTTACAAAACAACGCCTGATATTGATATCTGGACGATCTTCCTTACTAGGCTTCCCTTTGTGATTGTTGCCTTGGCACTTGTTGAAGCATGTGGTTACATTGTTGGGCGACTTGTGTTTGAGATCATCAGGATTAACCGGCAAAGACTCGAGTTTGCCAAGTTGAGCATTATTGCAAAAGAAGTTTCAATTGCGGCCGCATCCGTTGCTGGCGAACTTTCTGATGATGATATCTTTGACCGTGAAACTAAACTCAAGATGGAGTTGCTTCGAGAGCACATGAAGAATTTTGTCGGAAACGAGTTCGAGTATCGTGGGACCGGTTTGATAGCCGCAATAAAGGGAGTCGCAGATCGGTTCTCCAAACCGTCAGCATGACGTTCGGCGAGCGCTCAACCCCCGATTCGCCCCCAATGGTTAACGCCCTCCCCTCTCCCCGCGCGTAGAGACGGAAGGAAGACAGAAAGAAGACGGGAAAAAGACCCCAAACCTCCCGCCAACCCCTTGATCTAACACAGCGAACGGAATCCCTTGCGGCCGCTACGCCCGCCCCGCCGCCGCGCTCAAGGTCAAAGGATCAATCCCCATCCCCCGCAGCGCCGCCGACCATTTCGCCCGGTCATCCGCCCCGAACACCAGCCCATCGGCTGCATCGCAGGTCAGCCAGTCGTTGCGCGCGATCTCGGCCTCCAGCTGCCCCGGCCCCCAGCCGGAATAACCCAGCGCCAGCAAGGCGTTAGCCGGCCCCCCGCCCTTGGCGAGCGCCTCCAGAATATCCAGCGTCGCGGTCATCCCATAGCCGCCCGGCACCGCCATTGTCGCGCCATCGGGCCGCGTCCGGCGCCAGTCGGCCGAGTGCAGCACAAACCCCCGCCCCCGCTCCACCGGCCCGCCAAGATGGACGCGGATGTCGCGGCCGTCCGGGGCGCGCGGGATGTTCAGATGCTCCAGAAGCCCCGAAAAACTCATGTCTTCCAAGGGCTTGTTGATGATCAACCCCATTGCCCCCTCAGCGGAATGGGCGCAGATCAGGATGACGCTGCGGTCAAAGCGCGGGTCCGCCATCCCCGGCATCGCGATCAGAATCTGTCCGGCCAGGTCCATCTTGTCTCGGTCCTCCATGCCTGCTGTCCAACATGGGCTGAGGAACCGCCTCTCTCAAGCCCCTTGGGCCAGAATGTCACGCTCACGGCATGTCGCCGCAAAGTGATTTCCCTGCCGCGCATCCCTGCCTATGTTGGGGGCATGTCTGGTTTCCACACTCCCCTCGCCCTCATTCTTGCGCTGGCGGCCGTTCCGGTCGGCGCAACAACGCAAGATGACGTCCTTGGCGCAACCCTGCGGCCCGGCTGGCAGATGGACAGCGGCGCCCATATGGCCGCGATGGATCTAAGCCTTGCGCCCGGCTGGAAGACCTACTGGCGCAGCCCGGGCGACGCGGGGATTCCCCCCAGGTTCGACTGGTCGGCCTCAAGCAACGTGAAGTCCGTGCGCATCCACTGGCCAAGACCGTCGGTCTTCGAGGTCAACGGTCTGCAAACGATCGGCTACCACAATCGGCTGGTGCTGCCGCTGGAGGTGACGGCGATCGACCCGGCGCGTCCTGTCCTGCTTGCGGTGCAGGTGGAGCTTGGCGTCTGCGACGACATTTGTCTTCCGGCCAGCCTGACGCTTGCTTCCGAACTGACGACACCCGGCGCGCCGGATGACAGTATTTCCAACGCTCTGGCCCAGCGGGCAGAGACGGCGGGTGAAGCCGGGGTGACGCGGGTCACCTGCACCATTGACCCGATTGCCGACGGATTGCGGCTGACTGCCCGTTTGCGCCTGCCAGACCCCGGCACACCCGAAGTCGTGGCTTTCGAGACATCGGATCCCGCCGTCTGGGTGGCCGAGGCCATAACCCAGCGCGAAGGCGGTGATCTGGTTTCGATGACCGAAATGGTGGCTCCTGATGGTGTCCCCTTTGCGCTTGACCGATCAGAAGTAACCATGACGGTCCTGTCGAAAGGCAGTGCTGTTGAGGTTCGGGGCTGCCCCTCGCCCTGAACGCCAGGCGCTGAAAACTGGCGCGAGGATTGGGTGCGAGTACATTGGGTGCGAGTATTGGGCGTCGGAACCCAGCAAGGCGGGCGCTGATCCGGCACCAGCTTCATGCCCCCCAAGGCTGCTGCCCCTCCAAGGCTGCTGCCCTTCGTGACCGCCGCCGAGGGGGATCAGCCGCGCCTTGGCCGCACCCCCACCAGAGACGCGATCACTGCGGCAAGCCACAGCACCAGCGCCCCCAGAAGGAACAGGCCTACGGCTGCGACCCCCGGGTTTACCTCGGCCAGGCCAGGCGAAATTGCCAGGATCCAACCCGGCAGCCCACCAGTCAGCGCCGACCAGAACGGCAAAGCCACGGCCAGTGCCGCCATGCCGGCAACCGCCGGGATCATGGCCATACGCAAGCCTCGCGGCCCGGCACGCAAGGCGCGCTTCAGGGTCCGGAAGGTCCGCGCGATGTCTGCCTGCGCGGCCATCAGTGCAGGCACCACGATCAGGACCAGCACCATCCCGAAGGCAAGGCCAAAGACCAGCGTGATAACCGTGGGCTTCAGGAATTCCGCTTGCGAAGACCGTTCATACAGCAGCGGGGTCAGGCCAAGCACCGTCGTCAGCGTGGTCAGCAGCACCGGGCGGAACCGGTCAACCACCCCGTCGATGATGGCCGGGCGCAGGCCACGGCGTTCGGAATACTGGTCGATCGTGCTGACCAGCACGATGGAATCGTTGATGATGATCCCCACCATCCCGATCAACCCGACAATCGAGAACATCGACAGCGGCATGCCCCAGAACCAATGCCCGAAGATCGCGCCGACCAGACCAAAGGGAATGACGGCCATAACCACCAAAGGCCGGGTCCAGTGGGCAAAGATCCACGCCAGCGCCAGATAGATCCCCAACAGGCACAGAACGAGTGCGACGGCGGCGCCGCCCATGAATTCCCGCTCGTTCGCCGCCTGACCGGACAACTGCCAGCCAAGCCCGAAATCCTGCGCGATGCGGGGCAGGATGTCTTCCTTCAAGGCGCGCTGAACCTCGGTTGCGCGGGCGGGGTCATCTTCGGCAAGGTCGCCGGTGACAGACACCAGCCGCAAGCCGTTTTCCCGCCGCACCGTGGAAAAGCCGGACCGGCTTTCGACCGCCACGATATCGGACAGCGGCACATAAACCCCCGCCGCCGCGCGGATCAGGCTGCGGTTCAGAAAATCCGCCGTCAGCTCATCGTCCGGCAGTTCCACCCGGATCGAGGCCTGTCGCGGCCCGTCGGGGTAGGTGGCCGCCTCGATTCCGCCCAGCCGTTCGCGTAGCGCGCGGGCCAGAGTTGCGGTGTCAAAGCCAAGGCTTTCGCCCTGTGGGGTCAGGGTCAGGATCAGTTCTTCCTTGTCGTAAGACAGGGTATCTTCAAGCCCCGAAACCTCGGGGTAGACGGCAAGGGCGGCCTTCAACGCCTCGGCTGCGGCTTTCAGGGTTTCCGCTTCGCCACCGTAAAGATCAACCGACAGCGACGCGCCGCCCGGCCCGAAAAAGGCGTTGCGGAAGCTGAGCTCTTCCAGCAGCGGATGCGGCACGACCTCTTCGTTCAGGGCCGCGATGAAGGCCGAGGTCGGATAGGGCCGCAGGTCCGGGCTGATCAGTTCCATCGAGATCGAACCCAACTGGTCCGGCCCCTTGGTATCGGCCCCCGAAAGGCTGCGGCCCGCACCGCCGCCGATCTCGGCCAACATGAAGGTGGCAGGGTTCCGACCATGTTCGGCCTCGAACCGCGCTGTCACAACATCAGCAGCGCGCTGCAATTCGCGCAACATGGCAAGGGTATCCTCGCGCGCCGCACCCGGCAGCATGGCGAAACTGCCGCTGACCGAGGCCTGTTCCGGCGGCGCGAAAAAGCGAAACTGCACATCGCCGCGCAGGAACATCGCCGCCTGCACTGCCAGCGCCAGAACCGCCGCCGCCAGCACCGGATAGCGCGCGACGATCACGAAGTGGGTCACCGGGCGGACAACATTTGCACCCAGCCAGACCATCCCCCGGTTCACTTGGGTCGAGGGCCAGTCATACCAGTTTTCCTGGCCGGACGGGCGCAGCGCATGTTTCAGGTGGTTCGGCAGGATCAGGAAACACTCGATCAGGGATGCGATCAGCACGATCACCACGGTGATCGGAATGGCAAGGATCAGGTCACCAAACCGCCCGCCCACCGCCAGCAGCCCAAGGAACGCGATGATCGTGGTGATGGATGACGCAAAGACCGGTGCCGCCATCCAGCGCGCGGCGTTTTCCGCCGCGACCGCAGGCGTTTCGCCCAGCTTGCGCACCCGGAAATCGGCGTGTTCACCGACGACGATAGCATCATCAACCACGATCCCCAGCATGATGATCAGGGCAAACAGCGACATCATGTTCAGCGTCAGGCCCAACGCCCACATCCCGGCAAGTGAGGCGATCATCGCCACCGGAATCCCCGCAGCGACCCAAAAGGCGATGCGTGCGTTCAAGAACAGGAACAAGAGGGCCAGCACCAGTGCCAGCCCGGTCAGCCCGTTGTCGATCAGAAGAACCAGCCGGTCGCTGATCTGCTCTGCCCGGGTGCGGACCAGATCGACCGTCACCCCCGGAGGCAGGCCGGTCTGCATCTCGGCGGCCACTTCGGCCACGGTGGCCTGCATGCGGATCGCGTCTCCGTCATCGACCCGGTCCACCCGGATCGTCATTGCCGGGTTGTCGCCCACAAAGGCCGCACGCACCGAGTTGACCGAGTTGGCGCGGATCGTGGCGATATCGCCCACGGTCAGCGTGCTGCCGTCGGGCAGGGATCGCAGCGGAATCGCGGCAATCTCGGCCACGGTCCGGCGCTGGCTTCCGGTCCGCAGCCGCGCGCCTTCGCCCAACTCACCCGCCGGGGCATCCGTGACGGCCGCGCCGATGGCCGATGCCACCTCGGACATGGTGATGTCATGCTGCATCAAGCGGTTCGAGGAGACCTCGACCACGGTTTCGGGGGCGGCAAGGCCGCTGATCGTGGCACGGGTGATTCCGGCGGCAAACAAACGGCCGGTGAATTCGTCGGCAAAGCGAGCAAGCTGGTCCACCCCGACCGGCCCGCTGATCAGCACATCCGTCACCCGGTCGCGCCATGCAGCCGAAGCGACAACCGGGTCATCCGCGCCATCGGGCAGCGTGTTGACCGCATCGACGGCGGACTGCACCTCATCCTCGGCGGCGGTGAGGGCGACGTTGGGTTCAAATTCAAGCGTTATGTTCGCGCGGCCCTCACTGGCGCGTGAGCTGACCTCTGCCACCCCGTCGATGGTCAGGAAAACCGGCTCCAGCACCTGCACAATGGCGCGGTCAACATCCTCGGCCCCGGCCCCGTCCCAGGTGACAGTAACATTGACCTCATTCAGGATCACGTCGGGGAAATATTGCGCCCGCATGTTACTGGCCGCTATGACCCCGGCGACCACCAGAATGACCAAAAGCAGGTTTGCGATGGTGCGGTGGCGGGCGAAGTAGGTTATCAGGCCCATCTCAGCCGTCCATCCGCCGCTCAAGCCGGTTGATCACCTCGGCGGGGACGGTATCGGCCTGAAGCTGTTGCAGCAGGCGGGCCTTCATTTCATCCGGCATGCTGTCGCTGGCCTCGACCAGCGCGATCAGCGCGGCGCGGCGTTCGGGGGTCAGGTTGACCTCGTCTTCAGTCGCGTCATCTTCGGTCGCATCAGCGCCGGGGCGGATCGGGCGGATGCGGATGCCTTCGCCCAGAAAGACTGATCGTTCCAGAACGATCTCGCGCCCGGCAAGGCTGCCGACGCGCAGGATCACGTCATCACCCTGCCGCCGCAGCACATCAACCGGGGTTTCCTCAAGCCGGTCATCCGGCCCAAGCGCCAGCACCGTTCCATTGCGCCCGACCGCCGTGGCAGGCAGCAGTGCCGCATCGGCCAGCGGGGCCTCCTCGATGCGGACGGTGACGAAATCACCCGGCTGCACCCGGGCTTCCATGCCCGGTCCTTCGTCCAGCGCGACATAGACCAGACGGCCCGTCTGCCCTTCGCCTACAGTTGCGCCCACACGGTCCAGACGGCCCGTAAGCGGCCCGGCACCAATGCCGTTCAGCAAGATGGTCACCACCCCGCCCCGCAGACTGCCCGCCGGATCAAGCAAGAGCCCGAACTGCGCCGTGGACAGGCGCACCGCCACGTCGAGCGCGGACGGGTCGACCACCCGACCCAAGACCTCATTCCCGCTGACCACGGCACCCGCCACCAGCGACACGCCTTCGACGCGGCCCGAAATACCGGCGCGCAATTCGGTTTCCGCCAGCGCGCGCGCCGCTTCGCCCAGCGCAATGTCGGCCCGTGTCACCGCGACCGCCGTCTGATCCACCCGCGCCCGCGCCGAGGCCAGCGCCTGCCGGCGCGACAAGACCGCCTGATCCGCCGCCGAGGCCGCCAGTTCAGCCGTTTCAACCGCCTGCGACGACCCTGCCCCCCGCGCCGCGATATCCTGCTGCCGGGTCAACGCCTGCCGCCTGAGACTGGCCTGAGCCTCGGCTGCCGCCAGATCATCTTCGGCAAGCGTCACCGCCGCCACCGCCTCGGCAGCATTGGCCCGGGCTTCGGTCAAGCCGGCCTCGGCGAGGGACAGCGCCTCGGTTGCCGGGGCCGGGTCAAGGCGCACCAGCACCTCACCTTCCGTGACAGCAAGCCCGTTGCGGAAGCTGTCAGCCACCCAGATCACCGTCCCGGATGCCTTGGTGCGCAGGTCCAGTGACCGGCGCGCCTCGACCTTGCCAAAGGCGGTCAACTGCGGGGTGATCGTCTGGGGCGTCAGCGTCACCACATTGGCCGCGACCACCCGTTCCTGCGCCGGACGGCCCGGGCCGCCCGGCTCCTGGCTTTGGCGCAGGGCATTGCCCACCGTCATCGCCGCCAGCCCCAGAAGGGCCAGCGTCACCGCAAAAAGCAGCAAACCCGTCAGACTTCGCGCTAGAAATCGCATGACCACCCCTTGTCCGGACAATGGAGCCTAGCGCGAACAGCGGAATCTTCCAGCCATGCGGCACCCGGACCACGCAGATGTTACGCCGCCCGCCCTTATTTCCGTCGCAAATGTTCTTCCAGACGCGGCATGATCTCGACAAAGTTGCAGGGCCGGTGTCGGCTGTCGAACTGGAACTGCAGGATATCATCCCAGGCATCGCGACAGGCACCGGGGCTGCCGGGCAGCGCGAAAAGGTAGGTTCCCCCCGCCACCCCGCCACAGGCCCGGCTTTGAACGGCACTGGTGCCGATCTTTTGCATGCTGACGATGGTGAAGACCGTGCCGAATGCCTCGATCTCTTTCTCATAGACGTCCCGATGCGCCTCGACTGTCACATCGCGCCCGGTCAGGCCGGTGCCGCCGGTGGTCAGGATTGCGTCCACCTCCGGATCGGCGATCCAGGCGCGCAGCCGGGCGGCAATGGTGGCGCGGTCATCCTGAACGATCCCGCGGGCCATCAAGAGATGCCCTGCCCCGGTCAGCCGTTCGACCAGCGTGTCACCGGAACGGTCGGTCTCGGGGGTGCGGGTGTCACTGACCGTCAGCACCGCAATGCGGACAGGGTGGAAGGGCAGGCTTTCGTCGATCCGGGACATTGCTGGGGCCTCTTTCGGGGGTCAATTGCGTTGCAGCAGCGCCAGCCGCAGGGCCAGCATGCCGAATATCCCCGCGCTGATCCGGCCAAGCCAGCGGGCAAACCCGGCAGACCGCGCAAGTCGCTGGCCGATGGAGCCTGCAAACAGGCCGACGGCACCGTTCACGATCAGCCCACCAATGGCAAAGACCACCCCCAGCGTCAGGAACTGCGGCAGGATCGGGCGGGCGGGGTTCACGAATTGCGGCAGGAAGGCAAGGATGAACAGGATCACCTTGGGGTTCAAGAGGTTGACCATCAGCGCCTGACCAAAGACGCGCAAGGCCGGAAGCGGCACGACATCGACCCCGACCACGGGCAAGGGCGACCGCAGCGCCGACTGGGCAAGCCACAGAAGATACCCGACCCCAAGCCAGCGGATCAGCTCAAACGCTGCCGGATGCGCGGCGACCAGCGCGCCAAGGCCAAGGGCGGCAAGGGTGACATGCACCATACCGCCCGCCGCAATACCGAAATTCGCCGCCATCGCCGCGCGACGCCCCCCTTTCAGCCCTTGCCCAAGGCAGAACATCATGTCCGCCCCCGGCGTCAGGTTCAGTGCCAGCCCGGCGGGGATGAAGGCCAGAAGGGTCAGGGTTTCAACCGGCAACATCATCCGCGAAGCCTTGCCTGCAAGGCCAGAAGGTCGGCCCATGCCTCGCGCTTGGCGGCCGGGTTGCGCAAGAGATATGCCGGATGCGTCATCGGCAGGAGCGGCTTGCCCAAGGCCTGCGACCAGTTCCCCCGCGCCCGCAGAATGCCGCGACTGCCGGTCATCGCCTCCAGCGGCGTGTTGCCCATGACCACGATCACCTCTGGGTCGGCCAGCGCGATGTGGCGTTCGACAAAGGGGCGCATCATGGCGATTTCCGAAGCGTCCGGGTCACGGTTGGCCGGGGGCCGCCATGGCATGACATTGGTGATGTAAAGCCCCGTGGCCGGATCGGCCGAGGTCCGCGACAGACCGATCGCGGCAAACATCCGGTCCAGAAGCTGCCCGGCCTGACCGACGAAGGGACGTCCTTCAAGGTCTTCTTCACGGCCCGGCGCCTCACCCAGAACCAGCACCCGCGCTGCCGGATTGCCGTCGGAAAAGACCGTATTCCGGGCGCCGCGTTTCAACTCGCACAGATCGAACCCCGCTACCGCCTTGTGCAATTCCACAAGCGTCTGCGCCGTTGCCGCCAACGAGCGGGCCACAGCGACCGGATCGGTCGCCGGACCAATGGCCAAAGCTGCGGCGGGATTGGCAGGCAGGGTGGACTGCCCCCCAGCAACCCGCGCCGGAACCGCCGCGCGCGGGGCTTCGGCTGCAAGGTCATAGCGGTTGACGGGCGCGTCACCGCAAGCCTCATCCGCGCCCGCCTCGACCTGCCAGGCAAGGGCGGCAAGTGACGCGTGCCAATCGTCGGTGATGTTCGCAGCGATTCCCATGCGCGAAAGGTAGGCGGTTGCAGCGCCGGGGGCCAGAGTGAACCCCAAGACACCACCCTGACGCTTGCCCCCTTGCCCCGGGTTTGACATAGAGAACCAAATCGAAGGGGATCCGCCCATGGCCTTCCGCGCCCGCCATCTTCTTGGGATCGAACAGCTTGGCCCGCTGGAGATCACCACGGTCCTTGATCTTGCCGACCGCTATGTCGAGATGAACCGCCGCACGGTCAAGCAATCCGACGTCCTGGCCGGGATGACGCAGATAAATCTGTTCTTCGAGGCCTCGACCCGCACGCAGTCCAGCTTTGAGCTTGCCGGCAAACGGCTGGGCGCGGATGTGATGAACATGTCGGTGGCCAATTCGTCGGTGAAGAAGGGCGAAACCCTGATCGACACGGCAATGACGCTGAACGCGATGCACCCCGATCTTCTGGTCGTGCGGCACGGGTCTTCCGGGGCGGTGAACCTTTTGGCGCAAAAGGTGGATTGCGCGGTCCTGAACGCGGGCGACGGACGCCACGAACACCCGACGCAGGCCCTTTTGGACGCGCTGACCATCCGCCGCGCCAAGGGGAGGCTGCAACGTCTGACGATTGCCATCTGCGGCGACATCGCGCACAGCCGGGTGGCCCGGTCAAACCTGATCCTGCTGGGCAAGATGGAAAACCGCTTGCGGCTGATCGCCCCGCCGACCCTGATGCCGTCCGGCGTTGAAGACTTCGGCTGCGAGCTGTTTGACGACATGCGCGAAGGGTTGAAGGGCGCGGATGTGGTGATGATGCTGCGGCTGCAAAAGGAACGGATGGACGGCGGCTTCATCCCATCGGAACGCGAATATTACCACCGCTACGGGCTGGATGCGGAAAAGCTGGCCTATGCCGCGCCCGATGCCATCGTCATGCACCCCGGCCCGATGAACCGGGGGGTAGAGATCGACGGCGAACTGGCAGATGACATCAACCGTTCCGTGATTCAGGATCAGGTCGAAATGGGGGTGGCAGTGCGGATGGCCTGCATGGACCTGCTGGCCCGCAACCTGCGGGCGGAGCGCGGGCGCAAGATCGTGGGGATGATGGCATGAACCCTGACCCCGACCGCAAACCGACCAAGCAAGAAATGCGCCAGACCGGGATGGTGGCGGCGGCCGTCCTCGTTTTCCTTGCCGTCTTCACCACCGTCATCGTGTGGATCGCCTGACCATGGCCCGGATCGAGCCTGACAGCGTGATGAGCCACGCCGCCCCACTTCTGGACGGCGAAAAGGTTATGCATGAGTTCCGCCCCGACCGCGCGGTCTATTGGCGGGCGCATCTCATCATGGCCGTCGTCCTTGGCGCGCTCGCCGGGCTGGTCCTTTTGTGGCAGGGCAATCCCTACCCCGTTGTCGGCCCGGTGGCGGCCGTTCTGGCAATCGGCATCCGGGCGGCCTATGTCGCCTCCGAGGCTTTGGCTGAAGTCTGGCGCCTGACCAACCGCCGCCTGCTTGGTCCCGCTGGCCGCGCGATCCCGTTGGCGCAGTTGCAGGGCGCCCGCCCGTTTCTTGGCGCGGTGCAGGTCGTCACCCTTGGTGGCGACAAGCATCTGATCAAGTATCAGGCCGACCCCGCCGCCACAGCAGCCCGGCTGCTGGCGACACCCAAAGGGGGGCGGCATGGCTGACGCATGGGAAGATTACTTCCAGCCCGGTGAGACACTGCTTTGGGAAGGCGCGCCCCGGCCGGGTGTGCATGAGCGGGCCAAACTCATCGGGCTTACGCTGTTTGGCATGCCTTTCCTTGTGATCGGCACCGGAGTCTTTATCACCGGACTGACGATGTTTTTCGGCGCGAAAAGCTGGGCGGACACGGGCCTTGGCCTGTTCCTGACACTGTTCTCGCTGCCCTTCATGGGGGTGGGCGCGTTCCTTGTGTTCGGCCTGTGGATCGCCGCTACACAGGCGCACCAGCGCATCCGCTACGCACTCAGCAGCCGCTGTGCATATATCGCGAAAGCCTGGTGGACCCAGAGCATCGAAAGCTATCCGATACTGCCCGGCACGGCGATGGGGCTTGATAAGGGCAGGCGGTCCGACACGGTCTGGTTTCATGTGCGCGATCAGAAGGATTCGGATGGCGACCGATCCACGACCCGCGTTGGTTTTGACAATATCGCCGACGGGGATCACGTCTATCGTCTTCTTCGCAGCATCCAGATGGACACCGCATGATCCTGCATTTCCAGAACGCGCGCCTGATCGACCCCGAGGCGGGAACCGATGAGCCCGGCAGCCTGACAGTGAAGGGCGGGCTGATCCTGTCGCGTGACGGCTCTGCGCCGAAGGGAGCGACGGTTATCGATTGCAACGGCAAATGCCTGGCCCCCGGTATCGTGGATATCGGCGTCAAGATCGGCGAACCGGGCGAACGGCACCGCGAAAGTTTCCGCTCGGCGGGGCTGGCGGCGGCGGCGGGCGGAGTGACCACAGTCATCGCCCGGCCAGACACCCATCCCGCCATCGACACGCCCGAGACGCTGGAATTCGTCACCCGCCGGGCGGCCGAAAGCCCGGTCCGCATCCGCCATATGGCCGCGCTGACCAAAGGCCGCGACGGCCGCGAGATGGTGGAAATCGGCTTTCTGCGCGACGCGGGGGCCGTGGCGTTTACCGATGTCTTCAAGGTCTCGATGGAGGCCAAGGCCCTGACCCGCGCGATGAGCTATGCCCGGTCGCTTGGCGCTCTGGTGGTGGGCCATCCGCAGGATCCCGGTCTTTCGGCGGGTGCTTCGGCCACTTCGGGCAAATTCGCCAGCCTGCGCGGTATTCCCGCCGTGTCACCGATGGCCGAACGGATGGGGCTGGAACGTGATCTGGCGCTGGTCGAGATGACGGGCGTGGCCTACCACGCCGACCAGATCACCACTGCCAAATCCCTGCCCGCACTGGCCCGCGCCAAGGCGGCGGGGCTGGATGTGACAGCAGGCACCTCGATCCACCACCTGACGCTGAACGAATTCGACGTAGGCGACTATCGCACCTTCTTCAAGTTCACCCCGCCGCTGCGGTCCGAGGTGGACCGGTTGGCCATTGTCGCCGCTGTCGCGGATGGGTCGATCGACATCATCAGTTCAATGCACACCCCGGCGGATGAGGAATCCAAGCGCCTGCCCTTCGAGGAAGCCGCCCCCGGTGCGGTTGCGCTGGAGACGTTCCTGCCCGCCGCGATGCGGCTTTACCATGCCGGCCACATCACCCTGCCCGCGCTGTTTCGCGCCATGGCGCTGAACCCGGCCACCCGCCTTGGCCTGCCACAAGGCCGGCTTTCGGTCGGCGCGCCGGCCGATCTGGTGCTGTTTGACCCCGACGCACCCTTCCTTATGGACCGTTTCAAGTTGCGCTCCAAGTCGAAGAACACCCCGTTTGACGGCGCGCGGATGGAGGGTAAGGTGCTGGCAACCTTCGTCGGCGGGACGCAGGTCTTTCGTGCGGAAGAATAGCCCATGCCGGTAATTGTCACCGACCCCAGCCTGTTGATCCTGACGGCGGTGCTGGCCTATCTGCTTGGCTCTGTTCCCTTCGGGATCGTGATCACTCGTGCGCTTGGTCTGGGTGATCTGCGCAAGATCGGGTCGGGCAACATCGGTGCGACCAACGTCTTGCGGACCGGCAACAAGGGCGCGGCGCTGGCCACGCTGGTGCTTGATGCGGCCAAGGGCGGGATCGCGGTGCTGATCGCCCGCGCAGTACTGGCCGAGGATGCGGCGCAACTGGCGGGACTGGCGGCCTTTGTCGGCCATCTCTTTCCGGTCTGGCTTGGCTTTCGGGGCGGCAAGGGGGTGGCGACCTTCCTTGGCACGCTGCTGGCGCTGGATTGGCAGGTGGGTCTTGCCGTCTGCGCAACCTGGCTTTTGGTGGCGCTGGTCAGCCGCACCTCGTCCATCGCGGCCCTGATGGCGGCGGCAAGCGCCTCGGGCTGGCTGGTCTACTTCGGTCAGGGCCGGATGCTGGTGCTGACCGTGCTGCTGACGATCCTCGTCTACATCCGCCACGCCGAGAACCTGAAGCGGATCAAGGCTGGAACCGAACCGAAGATCGGCCAGAAGAAACCGACCGCCTGAGAGGAATGCCCGCCCAGCAAGGGCCGAACGGGCAACTGCCCCACCTTGCAGGCCAATCCTAAAGCGATGCCGCCTCATAAAGCGGGGCAAGGCTGCCGCCCCATTCGCCTTCGTAAAGCTGAAGCCATTTGTCGGCCTGCACCCGGCCGGTCTTCAGGCTTTCGACCAAGGGCTGAAGCTGGACCTCTTCACCATAGCCCCGCGCCACAAGGCCCGCGTGACTTAGCCCGACGGCGGCACGGGCAAGGTCGATCAGCTTGACCCCGTCCGCCTCGCCCTGAAGCGCCGAGACCGAGGCCGCGACCCGCAGCCCCTCACGCGTTACAGCGTTCAGGCCCTTGACCAGATCCCACGCTGCATCAAGCGCGGTCTGATCATACATAAGGCCAACCCAGAAGGCCGGAAGGGCCGCGATATGCGCCTGATCGCCACAGTCAGCGCCGCGCATTTCGATGTATTTCTTGACCCGCGCTTCGGGGAAGACGGTGGTCATGTGATCGGCCCAATCGGAAAGCGTGGGCTTTTCCCCCGGCAGGGCGGGCAGCTTGCCAGCAAGAAAATCGCGGAACGACTGGCCCAGCGCGTTGATGTATTTCCCGTCGCGGTAGACGAAATACATCGGCACATCCAGAACCCAGTCGACATAGCGCTGAAAGCCCATGCCGTCGTCAAAGGCAAAGGGCAGCATGCCCGTGCGGGTATCGTCCAGCCCCCGCCAGATCCGGCTGCGCCAGCTGCGGTGGCCGTTCGGTTTGCCGTCGAAGAAGGGCGACGAGGCGAACAGCGCCGTCGCGACCGGCTGAAGCGCCAGCGCCACACGCAGCTTCTTGACCATGTCCGCCTCGGACGCGTAGTCGAGGTTCACTTGCACGGTCGAGGTGCGATACATCATCTGCGTGCCATGGGTGCCGACGCGGCCCATGTAATCGGTCATCAGCCGGTAGCGGCCTTTCGGCATGACCGGCATGTCTTCATGCCGCCATTCCGGCGCGGCCCCGATTCCCATGAAGCGGATGCCTAGGGGCTCTGCGATGCCGCGCACCTCATCAAGGTGGGTCTGCAATTCCGCCGCGACCTCCAGCGTTGACACCAAGGGCGCGCCGGACAGTTCAAACTGCCCGCCCGGTTCAAGGCTGACATTCGCGCCATCGCGGGTCAGGCCGATGATGTTTCCCCCCTCGCGCACCGGGGTCCAGCCATGCCGGGCGATCAGCCCGTCAAAGATGGCCGAAATCGACCGCGCCCCGGCATAGGGCAAGGGCTGGCGGGTGTCGGTCAGCCAGCCGAATTTTTCATGCTCGGCACCAATGCGCCATTCATCCTGCGGCTTGCTGCCCGATTCCATGTATTCCGCAAGTTGCGCAAAATCTTCGATCGGCCCGCCGCCGGATTGAGGAATGGACATGGCAGCGCTCCGGGGCTGGCTGGAAGGGCGGCCCCAAACGTCTGGACCGGTGCCATGGGTGTCAACTGCCAGAGGCCAAGTCAAGGGGTCGAGGGAGGGCGCGCGGTCTACAAAACTTTTCGTGAAACATTCCGGGCCTGTCAGTACGTGGGCAGAGACTATCTGACAACCACCCCAACGCCGCTGCGCGCCCAGATCAACCGGTCTACCGCGTTCAGCGCCACGACCCGGCTATCCGTCGCACCCTCAGCCGCCAACGCCGAAACAAGGGCGGCGGTGTCCATGCCGGGAAGGGCAGCAAAGGCGTCAAAAAGTGCCTCGGCCCCTGCCGCCTCGACCGGGATATGCAGCGTCTCGCCATCGGCCTGCCGCAGCTTCCAGATCCGCCGCCCGCGTAGGGTCAGAAGCCGGATTTCGGCCAGCTCGGGCAGGCCGACAAAGCCACCGACACGGGGGCCAAGATAGGCAATCTGCGCCTCGGTCACGCGGACCATGCCCGGGGCTTCACCGCCTTGCTGAAACCGCATCCGGCGCAGGCCAAGAACCAGCCAGCCAAGGCCAAGACCCAAGAGGACAAGCCCCAGAGCCAAAAAGAAATACCCGCCCCAAAGGCCAACCCAGCCGCCCAGCGCCGCCAGAGCGGCGGCGGCAAACACCTCACGCCAGCGGTGCAGGGTTACAGCGACTTCAGGGCGGATGAAGCTCATTTCCAGTCCCCGAACCGGGCTTGCCACAGGGTAATCGCAGCCACCGCCGCCGTATCGGCCCGCAGGATGCGCGGGCCAAGGCCAAGGGGGGTCACCCCCGGTAGGCCACGCAGCCGCTTGGCTTCGTCGGCGGAAAATCCACCCTCGGGGCCGATCAGGATGGCCGCCGGGCCGGGATCACCCGTCAGCGTCGCGGGCTGGGCCAGTGCCTTCTCGTCACACCAGAACAGGCGGCGTCCGTCAGGCCAATTGGCCAGCAAGCGGTCCAGCGGTTGCAGATCGGCCACCTCTGGAACATAGGTCGCGCCGCATTGCTCGGCCGCCTCAAGCGCGTGGGCTTGCAGTCGGTCTTGCCGGATGCGTTCGGAATTGGTGTGGCGAGTCTGCACCGGCAAGATGCGGCGCGCGCCCAGTTCGACCGCCTTTTCCACGATGAAATCGGTGCGGGCCTTCTTGATCGGCGCGAACAGAAGCCACAGGTCGGGCGGCATCTGCAAGGGCCGGGTCTGCGTCTGGCAAGTGGCAATGGCGCCGCGCTTGGCTGCGGTGGTCAAGGTCGCGCGCCATTCGCCATCCTGCCCGTTGAACACAAGGATTGGCGCGCCGGGAGCAAGGCGCATGACCCCCACCAGATAATGCGCCTGATCCTGCGACAGGGGTACGGCTTGCCCCTGAGACAACGGGTGGTCTACATAAAGCCTGATCTTTGCCTCTGACATGAGCGTGACCCTATGTCTCAACTGCCGCAAATGCCAGAGGCCGACATGCCCGCCAAAGGCAGCGTTGCCGATGCGCCAAAGGGCAATTGGGTGGACCGTTTCGCCCCCGGCCCTGCGCGGCCTTACCTGCGGCTGTCACGCGCCGACCGGCCAATTGGAACCTGGCTGCTCTTGATCCCCTGCCTTTGGGCCATTGCACTGGCGGGCGGGGCTGACGGGGCGTTCCGGCCCTGGGATCTGTGGCTTGTGCTGTCCTGTGGGGTGGGGGCTTTCCTCATGCGCGGAGCAGGTTGCACCTGGAACGACATCACCGACCGAAAGATCGACGCCGCCGTTGCGCGCACCCAAAGCCGGCCCCTGCCCTCGGGTCAGGTTTCCGTGCGGCAGGCGCTTGTCTGGATGGTGGCGCAGGCGCTGGTCGCGGCGGCAATCCTGTTCACCTACAACGGCCTAGCGATTGCCCTTGGTGTTGCCTCGCTGGCGCTGGTGGCGGTCTATCCGTTTGCCAAGCGCTTTACCTGGTGGCCGCAGGTGTTTCTGGGGCTGGCCTTCAACTGGGGCGCGCTGCTGGCCTGGGCGGCCCATGCCGGGCAAGTGCCACCCGCAGCACTGCTGCTTTATGCCGGAGGGATCGCCTGGACGCTGTATTACGACACGATCTATGCCCATCAGGACCGCGAGGATGACGCGCTGATCGGCGTCAAATCCACTGCGCGGCTGTTTGGCGACAACAGCCGCAAATGGCTGTGGGGCTTTTTCGTGCTGACCATCCTGTTGATGGGCGCGGCCGTGGTGCTGGCCCATGCACCATCGGGCCGGGTGCTGGCGATGGTCACCGCGCTGGCAGGCATCTGGGCAATGGGCTGGCACATTGCCTGGCAGATGCGGCGGCTTGATCTTGATGACCCCGCCTCATGCCTTGTGGTATTCCGGTCAAACCGCGACACCGGGCTGATCCCTGTGCCGTTTCTTGCCGTCGCGGCCTGGCTTGGTTGAACCTGCCCGCCCGAAGCCCTAGGAAGCATCGGGTGAACTGCCCGACCTGAGTCTTGCCCCGGAAGTCTGCCACCTTGCCCCAACGCCTTCGCCAGTTGTCCCAGACCACCCTTGCGCTGCTGGCCTTTCTGCTTGCCGCGCTCTTGATGGCGGGTGTGGCCTATGCCGCCGTCTTGGTGATCGAGGCACGGACCGGGAAGGTTGTCACGTCGCATCTGACCGGGGCGAAGATCGACTGGATCAGCGTGCAGCCAGACGGCTTGCAGGTGCATCTGTCCGGCACCGCCCCGAACGAGGCCGCGCGGTTTCGCGCCGTCAACATGGTTGGCTCGCTGGTCGACAGCTCTCGCATCCGTGACGGGCTGGACGTCGCTCCCGCCTCGGCGATCGAGGCGCCGGACTTTTCGGTCCAGATGTTGCGCACGGAAGACGGCATCCAGTTGATCGGCCTCATGCCCCAGACCCCCGGCGAAGGCGCGATGAGTGAAGATGTCCTTGCCGAAGCCGCCGCTGCGTTGACCCCCGGGGTTGATCTGACCAACCTGCTGGAATCCGCCGATTACCCCGCCCCGGAAACCTGGGGGGCGGCGCTGGCCTTCGGGCTGGAGGCGCTGAAGCGTCTTGAACGGTCGAAAATCTCGGTCGCCGCCGATCTGGTGCAGGTGACGGCGATCTCCGACAGTGCGGCTCAGAAGCGCCGTCTGGAGGGCGACTTGCGCACGCTGGCCCCGGCTGGTGTGCGGCTGGTGCTGGACATTTCGGCCCCGCGCCCGGTGATCACGCCGTTCACCCTGCGCTTCATCGTCGACGCCGAGGGCGCGCGCTTTGACAGCTGTTCGGCCGACAGTGACCGCGCCCGCAGCCAGATCCTTGCCGCCGCCTCCGCAGCCGGGCTGACCGGCGGGCAGCTTTGCACTGTTGGCCTCGGCACGCCGACCCCCCGCTGGTCCGAGGCCGTGGTTCGCGCGATCAAGGCGGTAGCCGAACTGGGATCCGCATCTGTCACCTTTTCGGACGCCGATATCACCTTGCTTGCGGGCAGCGATGTGACACAGGCCACCTTTGACAAGGTGGTGGGCGAATTGGAAACCGGTCTGCCGGATGCCTTTTCCCTGACCTCGACGCTGGAAAAGAAGGAAACCTCCACCCAAGGCCCGGCAGAATTCACCGCCAGCCTGTCGGAAGATGGCGCCTTGGTTCAGCGCGGGCGCCTGACGGACGAGGTCCAGCGCAGCGCCGTTGATGCCTTTGCCCGCGCAACCTTCGAGGGGGCCGAGGTGCTGACTGCTACCCGGCTTGACGATACGCTGCCCGATGGCTGGCCGATCCGCGTTCTGGCCGGCCTGGAAGCGCTGGCCGAGTTGAATCATGGCACCCTGCTGGTCCGCGCTGACACGGTCGAGGTGACAGGCGTTACCGGGTCGCAGGAAACACGGGGGCGGATCACCCAGATCCTGTCGGGCAAGCTGGGCCAGGGCCAGACGTTCCGCGTCAACGTCCGCTATGACGAGGCGCTGGACCCAATCGCCTCTCTGCCCACGCCCGAAGAATGCGCGGCGGACGTCAACGCTGTGATCGGGCGCACGAAAATCACCTTCACCCCCGCCTCGGCCGAGATTGCGACGACTGCGCGCCCGGTTCTGGATGAGCTTGCCGGCATCCTTGTGGCCTGCCCGCCGATGGCGCTTGAAATCGGAGGCCATACCGACAGCCAAGGCTCTGAAGGCGGCAATCAGGCGCTGAGCCAGGCGCGGGCCGAAGCCGTTCTGCTGGCGCTTCAGGGGCGCCGGGTTGATGTTTCGGGCATGACCGCCGTTGGCTTTGGCGAGGCAACCCCGATTGCCGACAATGCCACCGAAGAAGGACGCGAGGCCAATCGCCGGATCGAATTTGTCCTGCAAGGCGCCCCGCTGGCTGCCGACGCCGGATTGGATCCGGCAGTTCGGCAAGAGCCGGGCTCCGGCTTCACGGCCAGTGCAGGTGCAGGCGGGGCGCAAGCCGAAACAGAGGCTGAACCCGCCGGGACCACCACCTCGAACCCGTCAACCGACGCCGGGAATGAGGGCGGGAATGAGGGCGGGAATGAGGGCGGGAATGACGGCGCCCCCGATTTCTCGGCCGACACCAGCCCTTCGGTCGCGCCAACCGAGAAGACCATCCGCGCCTTGCCGCGCCCTGCCGGACTGAAGGCTCAGGACACCCCATGAACCGCACCGAATTTGTCATCGCCACGGCCATCATCCTGCTTGTCGCCTTTGCGATGGGCTGGTTCACCCATTGGCTCTTGCACCGCTTTACCCGGGTGGCAGGCGGCGACATGGCGGAAATGGACCGACTTGCCCAGTCGCTGCATGAGGCCGAAGAACTGCGCGATCAGGCACTTGCCTACATGGACCAACGCGAGGCGGAACTGACAAACCAGCTCAGCCAGACCGAGGCGGAACTGAAAGCCGCAATGGAAGGCCTGCGCGACGCACGGCACGAGGCTGAAGAAATGCGCGCCTATATCGAACGGATGCACGCCAACGGCTGACCGCCCTGATCGGGACACATCAAATTCCTTGCAAGGAATTTGCAGATCTTTTCGAAAAGATTTGTCCCGCCCCTGCCGCCGGCACCAGTCCAGACGCTGGCTGTTTTGATCAAACTCTGGCCCGATACGGCCCGGACAACTGGACAAGCCCCCCCCAAAGTGGCACCTCTTTGCGCAACGCTAATGGAGGCCCCCATGCTCGATTCCGTGACCGACCTTGCATCCTTGCTGAAAGATCCCTCGCTTCTGGCGACCAAGGCCTATGTCGCCGGTGATTGGGTGGACGCCGATGACGGGTCCAGCTTCCCCGTCACCAATCCGGCGCGCGGCGATGTGATCTGCCACCTGCCGAACCTTGGCCGGGCCGAGACGGACCGCGCGATCAAGGCTGCGCACGCTGCCCACCGCGAATGGGCGGGACGCACGGCAAAGGAACGCGCGCAGGTGATGCGCAAGTGGTTTGACCTGTGCATGGCAAATCAGGATGACCTTGCAACGATCCTGACCGCCGAAATGGGCAAGCCACTGGCCGAAGCGAAGGGCGAAATCGCCTATGGCTCCTCCTACATCGAGTTCTATGGCGAGGAAGCCAAGCGCACCTACGGCGACATTATCCCCGGCCACCAGCGTGACAAGCGCATCCATGTGCTGAAGCAGCCCATCGGGGTGGCCGCCTCGATCACGCCGTGGAACTTTCCGAACGCGATGATCGCGCGGAAGGTAGCCCCCGCGCTGGCGGCTGGCTGTGGTTTTGTCGCCCGACCTGCGGCGGAAACGCCCCTGTCGGCACTGGCGCTGGCGGTGTTGGCGGAACGGGCCGGGGTTCCGGGCGGACTGTTTTCGGTCATCACCTCGAAGCGGTCGTCGGACATCGGCAAGGAATTCTGCGAGAACCCTCTGATCCGCAAGCTGACCTTCACCGGATCAACGGAAGTTGGCCGCATCCTTCTGAAACAGGCCGCCGACCAGATCCTGAAATGCTCGATGGAGCTTGGCGGCAATGCCCCGTTCATCGTGTTCGATGACGCCGATCTGGATGCCGCCGTCGATGGCGCGATGATCTCCAAGTTCCGCAACAACGGTCAGACCTGCGTCTGCGCCAACCGGATCTATGTGCAGGCCGGGGTCTATGATGCTTTCGCCGAAAAGCTGGCGGCGGCGGTGAAGAAGCTGTCCATCGGCGACGGGCTGAAGGCGGGCATCACCACTGGCCCCCTGATCAACGAAAGCGCGGTCGAGAAGGTTGAAGAACACATCGCCGACGTTCTGGCGGGCGGCGGCAAGGTTGTCACCGGCGGCAAGCGGCACGAACTGGGCGGCACGTTCTTTGAACCAACGGTGGTGACGGGTGTCACCTCGACGATGAAGGTCACGCAGGAGGAAACCTTCGGCCCTCTCGCCCCGCTGTTCAAGTTCGACACCGAGGAAGAAGTGATTGCCCGCGCCAACGACACGATCTTTGGCCTTGCCAGCTATTTCTACGCCCGTGACATTGGCCGCATCACCCGCGTGCAAGAGGCGCTGGAATACGGGATGGTGGGGGTCAACACCGGCCTGATCTCCAACGAGATGGCACCGTTCGGCGGGGTCAAGCAATCCGGCCTTGGTCGTGAAGGCAGCCGCCACGGACTGGATGATTACATGGAACTCAAGTACGTGTGTCTGTCGATCTGACCCAGACTGCGCTATATCATCACGAAACAGGGGCGGCGGTGCCGCCCCTTTGCATGAAAGGCGCGCGCGATGTCGAACGACTACGTCCCCCCGAAGGTCTGGACCTGGGATCAGGCAAACGGCGGCCAGTTCGCCAATATCAACCGCCCTACCGCCGGGGCGACGCATGACAAGGCGCTGCCGGTCGGGGCGCATCCCTTGCAGCTTTACTCGCTGGCCACGCCGAACGGGGTGAAGGTCACGATCCTGCTGGAGGAGCTGCTGGAAGCCGGCCATGACGCCGAATACGATGCCTGGCTGATCGACATTGGCAAGGGCGACCAGTTCGGGTCGGGCTTCGTCGAGGTGAACCCGAATTCCAAGATCCCGGCGCTGATGGATCATTCCGTAACCCCGCCGCAGCGGGTGTTCGAGTCCGCGTCGATCATGCTTTATCTGGCCGAAAAGTTTGGCGGCGCCTTCATCCCGAAAGACCCCCGCGCCCGGACCGAGATGTTTTCGTGGCTGTTCTGGCAGATGGGCAGCGCCCCCTTTGTGGGCGGCGGCTTTGGCCATTTCTACGCCTACGCGCCATCGAAGATGGAATACCCCATCAACCGCTATGCGATGGAAACCAAGCGGCAGCTTGACGTGCTGGACCGGCATCTGGCGGAACATGACTGGATGTCGGGGGACTATTCGTTGGCCGACATGGCGATCTATGCCTGGTATGGCAATCTGGTTCTGGGCCGCGCCTATGACGCCGCCGAATTTCTGGATGTGACCAGCTACACCCATGTCCTCGCCTGGGCGCAGAAGATCGACGCGCGGCCTGCGGTCATCCGGGGTCGCAAGGTCAACCGCAGTTGGGGCGAAGCCCACGAACAGCTTCCCGAACGCCACTCGGCGTCGGACTTCGATTGACGGCGGCCTGCCGCGCGAACCTTTCTGCTTTGCTCGCTGGTTTGCCCTGCCCCCCGGGACGGCGTTCTGCGCCGCCCGTGCCGCCTTGCGGATGTAGCGGTTGCAGGGCGGTGGCCTTCAGGCCATATGCCAAGCGCTGGCATCATGTCCCGGCATCGCCGGTCGACAGACCTGCGGCCCTGGCCCCGCAGCCCTGCCGCATCTTGAGGCGGGCCACACCGAAAAAGCGGTTGTCCACAGCTTATTGATGAAGAAATCGCTTTACAGGCTTCCGCTTTGCACACACCATATCTAGTAAGGGAGGCGTCAGGCAAACGCAGACCCTTGCCAGACACCCAGCTTCTAGTGGGTTTCGGCCCTCCGGAAGCCTTATAATGAGGCCGGGCAATGTCGCTTTCCGAGGACTACGCAACGATGGACGATCTTCACCCGATCGACCTCGTCGAGACGCTGGCCGAACACCACGCCTGGGAATTCGACCGTGTTACAGAAGACCAGATCGCAATGGCGGTCGAAGGCCAGTGGCGGACCTATTCCCTGACCTTGGCGTGGAGCCCGCAGGACGAAACCCTCCGGCTGATCTGCACCTTCGAGATGGAGCCGCCGGAAGACAAGATTTCCGGACTTTACGACGTGCTGAACCGCTGCAATGACATGGTCTGGACCGGCGCCTTCACCTGGTGGGCGGAACAGAAACTGATGGTCTGGCGCTATGGCCTGTTGCTGGCGGGCGGTCAGATGGTCGGGCCGGAACAGATCGACCGGCTGATTGCCTCGGCGGTGATGGCCTCGGAACGCTTCTACCCGGCCTTCCAGATGGTGGCATGGGGTGACCAGACTCCGGCCGAGGCGATGAAAGTCGCCATTGCCGAGGCTTACGGCCGCGCCTAACCTGTCCCCCGGAAAATGGGGGATTACATGGCATTGGATCGGGTAGCCCAGGATGGGCTGGTGCTTCTTGGTTGCGGCAAGATGGGGACTGCGCTGCTTTCTGGCTGGTTGGCCGCCGGGGTTCCTGTGGAAGCGGTCTGGGTGATAGAACCCAACCCGACGGACTGGTTGATCCAGACCGGCGTGCATCTGAATGAAGGGCTGCCACAGACACCCGCTGTCGCGATACTCGCGGTAAAGCCGCAGATGATGGGGGCCGCACTGCCGGCACTTCAGGCGCTGGGGAACGGGACTACGCTGTTCATCTCCATCGCGGCAGGCACCACAATTGCCACTTTCGAGGCGGCGCTTGGGGACAAGACGCCCATCGTGCGGACCATGCCAAACACCCCGGCAATGGTTGGCCGTGGCATCACCGCCATCTGTGGCAACGCCTTTGTGTCCGAGGAAGATCTGGGCCTGGCGCGAGAGTTGATGGCTGCCGTCGGTCAGGTTGTCGACCTTGACGACGAACACCAGATCGACGCGGTGACTGCTGTTTCCGGTTCCGGTCCGGCCTATGTGTTTCACCTGATCGAAGCGATGGCCGCCGCTGGCGAGGCCGAGGGCCTGCCCCACCCAATCGCCATGCAACTGGCGCGTGCCACTGTCTGCGGGGCGGGGGAACTGGCGTACAAAAGCCCTGAAACTGCCGCCCAACTTCGGATCAACGTCACCTCGCCTGGTGGCACCACGGCCGCCGCGCTGGCAGTTCTGATGGACGCGGACACCGGCTTTCCGGCCTTGCTGAGGCGCGCGGTCAAGGCCGCCGCCAACCGTGGGCGAGATTTGGGCAAATGACCATCACCTACGCAGATTTCGAAAAGGTCGACATCCGCGTCGGGCTGATCACCCGCGCCGAACCCTTCCCCGAGGCGCGGAAGCCCGCGATCAGGCTTTGGGTCGATTTCGGTCCCGGAATTGGCGAAAAGCGGTCGTCGGCGCAGCTGACAAGGCACTATACGCCGGAAGGGCTGGTCGGACGGCAGGTGCTGGCAGTGGTGAATTTTCCGCCCCGCCAGATCGGCCCGGTGATGTCCGAAGTGCTGGTTCTGGGCGTGCCGGATGAAGATGGCCAGGTCGTGCTGATCGGCCCGAGACAGGATGTTCCACTTGGGGGGAAACTTTTCTGATGAAGACGCTGCTCATCACCCGACGCCTGCCTGACCGCGTGCTGGAAACCGCCCGCACGCGCTTTGACGTCACCTTGCGGGATCGGACCGATCCGATGTCCGCGCAGGAACTGCGCATTGCGCTGCGTGACTATGACGCGGTCCTGCCCACCCTGGGCGACCGCTTCCAGCCCGACGTCTTCGACGATGTCCCGCAGCCGCGCGCGAAGATCCTTGCCAACTTCGGCGTGGGCTACAACCATATCGACGTCGATGCGGCCCGCGCCGCCGGCATCGCCGTGACCAACACCCCCGGTGCGGTCACGGATGCCACCGCCGACATTGCCCTTTCCCTCATCCTGATGACCGCGCGCCGGCTTGGCGAAGGCGAACGCCTGCTGCGCGCCGGCCAGTGGGAAGGCTGGGGGCCGGTGCAGATGCTTGGCACCCATGTGACCGGCAAACGTCTTGGGATCATCGGCATGGGCCGGATCGGCAAGGCGATTGCCAAGCGGTGCCACCATGGCTTTGACATGGAGGTGGTGTTCTACAACCGCTCGCCGGTCTCGGACCCGGGCCTGCCCGCCCGTCAGGTGGAGATGTCAGAGGCGATGGCGGCAGATTTCGTGGTGGTCGCGGTTCCCGGAGGGAAGGCGACGCATCATCTGATCAACGAGGCGACACTGGCGATGATGAAACCCTCGGGCATCTTCGTGAACATCAGCCGGGGCGATGTGGTGGACGAAGCCGCGCTGATCGACACCCTGCAACAAGGCCGGATCGCCGGGGCCGGTCTGGACGTCTACGAGTTCGAACCCAAGGTTCCGGCCGCGCTGGTCGCAATGGAAAATGTCACCCTCTTGCCGCATCTTGGCACCGCCTGCCTTGAGGTGCGCGAGGACATGGGACTGATGGCAGTGGCAAACCTGATGGCCTTCGCCGACGGGAAGGTGCCGCCGAACCTCGTGAACCCCTGAGGCCGGCCAGGATCCCGAAGCCCGTCCGGCCAAGCCGGAAGCGTCGGGATCATACCCTCCCCCATAAGGGGAGAGGGGCAAATTCAGGCAAGGTCTTTCCTCTGGCAGAGGATCAGCCCGGGCATCAGGCTGCGGCCTTTTCGCCTGCGAACCGGGCGTAGAAGGTTTCTCCCTTCTCGGCCATCTCGCGCAGGAGGGCCGGGGCATGAAAGCGCGGGCCGAACTGAGCTGTGAGACCACGGCAGATTTCCACCGCCCGCGCCGCGCCCAGCATGTCAAGCCAGCTGAACGGACCGCCCGACCATGGCGCAAAGCCCCAGCCCAGGATCGCGCCCACATCGCCTTCGCGGATGTCGGTCAGAACGCCTTCTTCCAGCGCCCGGACCGCCTCCAGCACCTGCGCGAAAAGCAGGCGGTGCTGCACGTCGGCAAGGCTGGGCTGCATCTTGTCGAGTGGGTATTTCGCCGCCAAGCCGTCCCAAAGGCCCAGTCGTTCGCCCTTTTCGGAATAGGCATAGAAGCCCGCATTGGCCTTTTTACCCAGACGGCCGTCATCGGCCATCCAGAACAGGACCTTGTCAACCGCCTCATCCGGGTAATCCCTACCCATCGCGGCCTTTGTGGCCTTGGCGATCTTCACCCCAAGGTCGATCGAGGTTTCATCGACCAGTTGCAGCGGCCCAAGCGGCATGCCCACAAGCTTGGCCGCGTTTTCCACCAGCGCCGGTTCCACCCCTTCGGCCACCATGCGGATGCCTTCGTTGATGTAGGGGATGATGCAGCGGTTGGCATAGAAGAACCGCGCATCGTTGACGACGATGGGCGTCTTGCGGATCTGGCGAACGAAATCCAGCGCCTTGGCCACCGCAACCGCCCCGGTCTTTTCGCCCTTGATGATTTCGACCAGCATCATCTTGTCGACCGGGCTGAAGAAGTGGATCCCGATGAACTGCTCCGGGCGGGACGATGCCCCGGCAAGACCCGAGATCGGCAGGGTCGAGGTGTTGGTGGCATAGATGCAGTCCGCGCCGGTGACCGCTTCGACCTTGCGGGTGACCTCGGCCTTGATCTTCGGATCCTCGAACACGGCTTCCACGATCAGGTCGGCACCGTGCAGCGCCGCATAGTCGGTGGTGGCGGTGATCCGGGCCAGAACCTCGGCCTTCTTGTCCGCCGTCACCTTGCCGCGCTTCATCCCCTTGTCGAGCAGGGTTTCAGAGTGGGCCTTCCCCCGATCCGCCGCGTCCTGCGCCGCGTCGATCAATACGACCTCGATCCCGGCATTGGCCGCCACATAGGCGATCCCCGCGCCCATCATGCCCGCCCCGATCACGCCAAGTTTCTTCACCGACTGGTCGGGCGCATCCGGGCGGTTCGCGCCCTTCTCCAACGCTTCCTTGTTGATGAACAGGCTGCGGATCATCGCGGCGGAGGACGGGTTCATCAGGACAGAGGTGAAGTGCCGCGCCTCGATCTTCAGCGCGGTATCAAATGGCACCAGCGCGCCTTCATAAACGGCGGCAAGCAGGGCCTTGGCCGCCGGATAGACGCCCATCGTCTTGCCGTGGACCATGGCACTGGCACCGACAAAGGTCATGAAGCCCGCCGGATGATAGGGCGCGCCGCCGGGCATCTTGTAGCCCTTGGCATCCCACGGCTTCACCAGATCGGCGTCGGTGGCCGACAGCACCCATTCCTTTGCCCGGGACAGCAGGTCTTCGGGGGCGACGACCTCGTCAATCAGGCCAGCGGCCTTGGCGGCTTTCGGATCGACCAGCTTGCCTTCCAGAAGGAAGGGCGCCGCCATCATCGCGCCCAGCTTGCGCGACAGCCGCGTCGTGCCGCCCGCGCCGGGGAAGATGCCGACCATGATCTCGGGCAGGCCGATCTTCGCCTTGGGGTTATCGGCGGCGATGATGCGGTGGCAAGACAGCGGCAGTTCGAGCCCGATGCCCAGCGCGGTGCCGGGCAAGGCCGCTACAATCGGCTTGCCGCCTTTCAGTGTCTTCGGGTCCATCCCCGCGCGCTCGATCTTGCGCAGCACATGGTGCATCTGCATCACGCCATCAAAGATCGCCTGCGCCCCCCCCGCCCGCATCCGGGCGATGACATTGAGATCCATCCCCCCGGCGAAATCCTTCTTGGCCGAGGTCAGGATGATGCCCTTGACCGCCACATCAGCCAACGCCGCGTCGATCAGGTCCGACAACAGCGCAAAGGCCTCGGTCGACATGACATTCATGGACTTCTGCTTCACGTCCCAGGTGATTGTCGCGACACCGTCTGCGTCGGCGGTCATGGTGAAGTCGGTCATTGCAGAAGCTCCTTCGGGGGTCATTGGACAGGCTGGATGTTCGTCATCAGGATCGGCCAGCGTGAATCGTTGATTGTGTTGTGGATCTTTGTGGTCTGCCAGACGCCATCAAACCGGCCGAGCCACATCTTTGAATAGAAGCGCGGCAAAGCGTGTTCTTCGCCCTTCATCAGATTGGTCTCGTAAATGCCGACGATCTGGTCAGGGCTTTCAAACCAGGCGTCCATGACAACGCGGATCAGTCTTGTGATGCCACGGCTCTGGATCATGTCGGTGAAATCGTCAAAGCCGTCCTGCAGATCCCTGTTCGTTACAACGTAGAGATTGGCCGATGAGGTAAGGATGTTCAGCGGCAACCGCACCGCGTCACTGTATTCCTCGAACCGTTCCGCCATGACCGCGGCACCGATGTCATCAAGAAATGTCTGAAGTATTTCAGTCGCAAGCATTGAATCCTCGTCCAAAATGGACCTGAACTGCCTTCCCGGACGCTGGTACAGGACAGATGCAGTCCGGATCGTGGCGGGATCGGGAACCCGAAGTGCGGGAAGAATACAACCCTTGGATGCAATTTGGAACCGTTTCATGGCCCCCAACGTGAACTCGGCGGCCGGGGACCGGCCTTTGGGTGAACGGTGCGATACCGGAACTTGCGAAAGCCTGGTCATGGGGTTGGCCCTTGGAGTGATGCAGGGCAGGCCGATCCGTCACGGCGCAGATAGCGGCGCGCGGGGCCATCCTTTTCGGTAATCAGGTCATGGTCGACATAATGGATCCGGTCGATCTGCGCGCGGGTGCCGATCACCAGATATCGCGCCGGCGTGGCGGACCGGTTGTCCAGCCGATGCCCGACCGCTTGCCCCGCAGGCCAAGCCGCGGCATCGCCGGGATGAAGCGTTGTCTCGATGTCCTCGACCAGGACCACCTCGCCCGACAGCATCAGGATCATCTCATCCTCGGCCTCGTGCCAGTGGCGGTGGCCCGAAGATGACCCGGGCGGCAATTCCTCGACAAAGGCACCGAACCGGGTCAGCCCGCCAGGATCGGACAACAGCCGATAGCGGTAGTTGCCCGGGTGCGGGCCGGTAACCGGGTGAACATGGCCCTTCTCGTCCTGCCAGTCGGGAAGAGCGACCTTGGGCATCAGCGCGGCCCCGTCCAGTCGGTGCCGTCCTTGTAAGTGAAGCGGGCGCGGCCAGCCGACACCTCGACCCGAAGATCAACGTCGGAATAGGTTGCGACCTCATGCGGGGCCTTGGATCCCACGACAAGAAAGCGCGCCACCCGGTCAGTTCGATTGATGAAGTGGTGGCCGTTCGGGGTGTTTGCCGGAAAGGCGGCGCAATCGCCCGCCCGCAGCACGGTTTCGCCGGCGTCCTCGACCAGCACACATTCGCCTTCCGTCACCATGACGAATTCGTCTTCGTTCAGATGCCAATGGCGCAGCGAAGACATCGCTCCGGGTTCCAGCGTCACGAGGTTGACGCCAAACTGCGTCAGCCCCCCCGCATCGCCCAGCCGCAGCGAGGACCGTCTGGCCATCATCTCGGCATAGGGTGACGGATAGATGGACCCGGTCTTTACCGGCACCTTTGCGGGGTCAATGACTGGCATGGCATGCCTCCGGCTGCGGGCAATGCCCCCGCCGGGAAGGAACCGGCGTCAGGCAGACAAGGCGAGCGCCGCGAACTGCGGGTTCAACTCGGGTGTCGAGAGGCGGGGATAGCTGACCATCTCGATCTGAAAGCCGGTCGCGGTCGTGCTGCAATAATACAGGACCGACGAAAACAGGCTGGCCTCCTGTCCGGGGATGACCTCGTGATAGTCCACCCAGATCCGGAAACGCCCGCCCCTTGGCACGTCCAATGCGACGACTTTGGATTGCAGGCCAACCACGCCCCGATCCCGAAGCGTTCGGTGCCACAGATCGAGCATCGCCCGACCTTCTTCCGGTGTGCGGACGATGACCCGCGTCGAGAGCAGTTCGACCGGCACGGGAAAGACATAATCCGCAACCAATTCGTCGAGGCAGCCGGTCAGCAACCAGTTGGCCCGACGGCGCATATGCTGGGAGATCTTGGAGTAATGCACGGCGACGCCCATCAACGCGGTTAAGGGAAGCCGTCACCCTGGAAGAATCACCCAGAATACGGCCGATAAGACCGAATCTGCACACACAGATGGCGAGATCATGGCAAAGAAGCCTTTTCTGCGGGTTGCTGGCTGAAACGCGCCGCTGCATCGCCTCAGACCCGCTCGATGATGGTAGCCGCCCCCATCCCGCTGGCAATGCAAAGCGTTGCAAGGCCGATCGCCTTGTCGGTCCGTTCCAATTCATCGAGAAGGGTGCCGATGATGATCGCCCCGGTCGCGCCAAGCGGGTGACCCATCGCGATCGACCCGCCATTGACGTTGACCAGCGCGGGGTCCACGTCGAAGGCTTGCTGAAAGCGCAGGACAACGGATGCGAAGGCCTCGTTCACCTCGAACAGGTCGATATCGGCGATGGTCAGGCCAGAATCGCGCAGAATCTTCTGCGTCGCGGGAACCGGGCCGGTCAGCATGATCGTGGGGTCGGTGCCGATCTTGGCCGTGGCGCGGATCCGTGCGCGGGGCTTCAGCCCATTCGCGCGGCCGAACGCCTCGTCTCCGATCAGGACCGCCGCCGCGCCATCGACGATGCCAGAGGAATTGCCCGCGTGGTGGATGTGGTTGATCCGCTCCAGATGCGGATATTTCAGCATCGCCACCTTGTCAAAGCCGGGCATTACCTCGCCCATGTCCTTGAAGGCGGGCTTCAGCGCGCCAAGGGTCTGCATGTCGGTGCCGGGGCGGATGTATTCATCCCGGTCAAGGATCGTCAGGCCGTTCTGGTCGCGGATGGTGATGACCGATTTGGCAAAACGCCCTTCGGCCCAGGCCTGGACTGCGCGACGCTGGGATTCCACCGCCAGTGCATCGGCCTGATCGCGGCTGAAGCCGAACTCGGTCGCGATGATATCGGCCGAAATGCCTTGCGGCACGAAATAGGTCTTCATCGCAAGTCCGGGATCAACGGCAATCGCCGCCCCGTCCGAGCCCATGGCGACACGGCCCATCATCTCTACCCCGCCGGCGATGTAGGCGTGGCCCGCGCCGCCCTTCACCTGATTGGCGGCAAGGTTCACCGCCTCCATGCCGCTGGCACAGAAGCGGTTAATCGCAAGGCCGGGGATGGTTTCGTCAAGGTCAGACGCAAGGACGGCAGACCGCGCAAGGCAGCCACCCTGTTCCCCGACCTGCGTGACGTTGCCCCAGATCACATCCTCGACCGCGTGGCCTTCCAGCCCGTTCCTTTCCTTGACCGCGTTCAAGACCTTGGCCGACAGCGCGACCGAGGTCAGTTCTTGCAGCGCCCCGTCAGGCCGCCCCTTGCCACGGGGGGAACGCACGGCGTCATAGATGAAGGCGTCGGACATCGGGGGTCTCCTCAGGCGGTGGCGGCGGGCAGGGCGCGTTGCATCAGCTCATAGGGGTGCTTCCAGCCGGGCAACGCGGCGATCCGGTCAAGCCATGCGTCGATGTGGGGCCAGTCGGCCCGGTCAAAGCCGAAGGGCTCGGGGTAGTAAAGATAGCCGCAGCACGACAGATCAGCCATCGTCGGGGCGTCACCCACCAGCCAGTTCCGCCCGGCAAGGTGGTCATTCAGAATGGTGTAGGCGGCCTTCAAACGGCCTTGCAGATAGGGGATCGTGCCTTCGGGCCGCTTGTCTTCGGGCAGGAAGTTGGCGATGAACCGGCGCGGGCCGATCATGCCGGACAGGCGGTGGTTGTCCCAGAACATCCAGCGCAAGACCTCGCGCCGTTCGGCAGCCGACCGACCGCCCATCTTGCCGCTTTTCGACGACAGATAGTCAAGGATCACCCCCGATTGCGTCAGCGTGGTATCGCCATCGACCAGCACCGGCACCTCGCCCATCTCATTGATGGCGCGGAATTCGGGGGTGCGCGTCTCGCCGTTGAAGAAATCGACAAAGACCGGTTCCCAGTCCTGATCGGTCATGTTCAGCGCAAGCGCGCATTTATAAGCGTTGCCGGATTCACCGAAGCAATAAAGTTTCATGGGTTGGGTCATTGGCTTGGCCCCTCCTCAGGGCCGGTGGTTCAGGTCTTGCGTTCGGCCAGTTCGGCCTTGAAAAGCCGCAGCCGCGCGGCGAGTTCATCAGCGTCGGCAATGGCGGTGAGGTTCTCGAACAGAAAGGACAGCGCCTCGCCCTGTTCCAGCCCGGTGCTGTCGGTAAACTTGCGCAGCGCGCGATAGCCTTCTTCGGTCATCGCGGCAGGAAAGCGTCGGGTCAAGCGAAAGCGTCTGGCCATTCATCCCCCTTTGGCCCGGGCCGCGGCGTCAGAACGCCTCAACCGCGAGTGCCATAACCGGATCGGCACCGGTTTCGATCCGCGCAAGATGCATGCCACAGGCGGGCAGCTGGCGGGCCATGTAGAACCGCCCCGTGGCGATCTTCGTCTCATAGAAGGACCGGTCGGCGGCGCCTTCGTCAAGGGCCACATGGGCAGCCTTTGCCATCCGCGTCCACATCAGGCCAAGGCAGACATGGCCCATCAGGTGCATGAAGTCATAAGACCCGGCCAGCGCTGCATTGGGGTTCTTCATGCCATTGGCCATGAAATACATCCCCGCCGCCTGAAGCTGTTTCGACGCGGCCTTCAGGGGTTCGGCAAAGCCCGCCATCCGCGGATCCCCCTCATGCGCCTTCACTTCGGCCTTCACCATGTCAAAGAACGCCACCACATGCTTGCCGCCATCACTCGCCAGCTTGCGGCCCACAAGGTCCAGCGCCTGCACGCCGTTGGCACCTTCGTAGATCATCGCGATCCGGGCATCGCGGGCAAACTGCGACATGCCCCATTCCTCGATATAGCCATGCCCGCCAAAGACCTGCTGGGCCTGCACCGCCATCTCGAAGCCCTTGTCTGTCAGAAAGCCCTTCAGAACCGGAGTCATGAGCCCCACCAGACCATCGGCCGCCGCATCCTCCATCCGCACATGACGGTCAATCAGCGTGGCGCCCCAGAAGGTGAAGGCGCGTGCGCCCTCGACGAAACTTTTCTGCTCCATCAGGTTGCGGCGGATATCGGGGTGGACGATCAGGGGGTCGGCCGGGCCGTCGGGGTTTTTCGCCCCGGTCACGTCGCGGCCTTGTAGCCGATCCTTGGCATAGGCCAGAGCGTTCTGATAGGCGGCTTCGGCCACCGCATAGCCTTGCAGGCCCACGCCCAGCCGTGCCTCGTTCATCATGGTGAACATCGCCCGCATGCCCTTGTGCAGATCGCCCAGAAGCCAGCCCGTCGCCCCGTCATAGTTCATGACGCAGGTGGCGTTGCCGTGGATGCCCATCTTGTCTTCGATCTTGCCGCAAGACAGCGCGTTCGGCGCGCCAAGGCTGCCATCATCGTTCACCAGCACTTTCGGCACGATGAACAGCGAAATGCCCTTCGTCCCTTCACCGCCCCCGGGGGCCTTGGCCAGCACCAGATGCACGATGTTTTCCGCCAGATCATGATCCCCGGCCGAGATGAAGATCTTCTGCCCGGTGATCTTGTAGCTGCCGTCCGCCTGCGGGTCGGCCTTGGTGCGCATCATCCCCAGATCAGTGCCGCAATGCGGTTCGGTCAGGTTCATCGTGCCGGTCCATTCGCAGGACACCATCTTTGGCAACCAGCGCGCCTTCTGGTCTTCGGTGCCATGCGCAAGGATGGCTGACACCGCGCCATGGGTCAGGCCTTGATACATGTTGAACGCCATGTTGGCCGAAACGAAGGTTTCGTTGACCACCGTATGCATCAGGTAAGGCAGACCCTGACCGCCAAAATCCTCGGGCGCGTCAAGGGCCATCCAGCCCCCTGCCCGCAAGGTGTCAAAGGCTGCCTTGAACCCGGCAGGCGTACGCACGACGCCGTTTTCCAGTACACAGCCTTCGCGGTCGCCCACCGCGTTGAGCGGGGTCAGGATGTCCGAGGCAACCTTGCCCGCCTCTTCCAGCACGGCACCGGTAAAGCCCCGGTCAAGATCGCCGTAGCCGGGAATATCCGCCGCGCTGACCTTGAGGACATCGTGCAACAGGAACTGCATGTCTTTCACGGGGGCGATATAGCTGGGCATCTGATCAATCCTTCCCTTCAGTGCTACTGGTCACTCGGCGGCGCGATGCGTTACAGGAAATCGCGCTTCGCTGGCGGCAAGCTCTGTCTTCAGTTCGGCTATCGCCACGTCCAGTTCGGCGCGCTGCGCCTCCATGATCGCCAGGCGCTCACGCGCGATCTCGCAGGCGCGCTGGCGTTGCGCGGCGTCTGACCCGGTGCGGTCGTAAAGGTCGAGCGTCTGACGGATTTCCTCCAGACTGAAGCCGAACCGCTTGCCGCGCAGGATCAGCGTCAGCCGCGCGCGGTCACGGCGGGTGAACAGCCGCCTTGTCCCGACGCGAACCGGGCTGAGAAGCTCTTTCGCCTCGTAAAAGCGCAGGGTGCGCGGGGTCACGTCGAAGGCGGCGCACATGTCACTGATCGGCGTCAGGTCGGACTGTAGTTCAGTTCGGGGTCGCTTGGTCATGGTCAACTCGTCAGGGGTGCATCTGACACAGAGTTGCGCAGCGCAGGGTAACAATACCAGAGCAGTTGACGTTAACGTCAGCGTAACGTCACGTCATGACCCTGGCTGACGTGAAGTCAACGCTGTGGCCCGGAACCGACGCCGGGGAAGATCAGGCTTCGGGGAGCTTTTCCAGTTCACCGGCCGCCGTTTCCCGCAAGGCGCGCAAGTCGGCGATGCTTGCTTCCAGTTCCGCGCGCTGGCGGTCCAGTTCCTGCAGCTGCCGGTCGGCCAGCCGCAGCCAGTCTTCCAACTGCGGGCGTTCGCCCTTCTTGCCGTAGATCAGCAGCCACTGGCGGATCTCTTCAAGGCTGAAGCCAAAGCGCCGCCCGCGCAAGATCAGCTTCATCCGCGCCACTTCACGCGGGCCGTAGAACCGGGCGCGGCCTTCCTTTTCGGGGGCGATAAGTTCGATGTATTCGTAGTAGCGCAAGGTGCGCGGGGTCACGTCGAATTTGACGCACATTTCCTTGAAGCTGAGCCGGGTCTCGGTCATGCGCAGTCCTCCCGGGCGGAAGCCTAGCGCGGGGTGCCGGGTTCGCGCAACGGTTGCGGGGCCTTGCGCTTCGTCCGGTCCAGAGATTTGATGCCAATGATCCCGGAGGCCACATGCCCGACACCCTGACCACCGCCCGCCAGTTCATCACCGCCCTGCCGCACAGTCAGGCGCTGGGGATGCAACTGGACGACATCAGCGCGGGCGTGGCGGTGATCTCCATGCCCTATGACGTGCGGTTCATCGGTGATCCGGCGACGGGGGTGATCCATGGCGGGGCGGTCAGCGCCTTGATGGACACGGCGGCAGGGGCGGCGGTGATGAGCCACCCCGAAGCCGGGATTTCCACCGCCACGCTGGATTTGCGCATCGACTACATGCGCCCGGCCACCCCCGGCCAGACGATCCGCGCCCGGGCAGAATGTCACCATGTCACCCGCAGCGTGGCCTTTGTCCGCGCGGTGGCGATGGATGATGACGAGAGCCGCCCGGTCGCCATGGCAACCGGGGCCTTCACTGTGGACAGGAGGGCAGGATGAAGCGGCCGGAACCTGTTCACGTCATCAAGGAGCGGCGCGAGGGGCTGCTCCGGTCCCTGGTCAATGCTGTTCCCTATATCGGCTTTCTGGGCATCCGGTTTGACCGCAGGGGAGACGAGCTGACGGCCATTCTGCCCTATCATGACAGCCTGATCGGCAACCCGGTGTTGCCCGCGCTGCATGGCGGGGCAACTGCGGCCTTCCTCGAGGTGGCGGCGATCATCGAGCTGTCGTGGAGCGCGCTGTGGGACGGGGTGGAAGCAGAAGGCGCCCTGCCGGAGGGGCCGTTGCGGCTGCCCAAGACCATTGACTTCACGGTAGATTATCTGCGCGCCGGGCTGCCGCGGGATGCCTATGCCCGGGCGCGGGTCAATCGGTCGGGGCGGCGCTATGCATCGGTGCATGTCGAGGCGTGGCAAGACAACCGCAGCCGTCTGTTCGCGCAAGCGACCGGACATTTCCTGATGCCGGAAAACGGCGTCGAGGGATGACAGACATTACCCATGGCCGGGTTCTGCGCATCGCGGGGCCGATCGTGCTTGCCAATGCCACGGTGCCTTTGCTTGGGGCTGTGGACACCGCTGTCATCGGCCAGCTGGGTGATCCGGCCAGCCTTGGAGCGGTAGGGATCGGCGCGGTGATCCTTGCCACGCTTTACTGGGCCTTCGGGTTCTTGCGCATGTCCACCTCGGGCCTTGCCGCGCAGGCACAAGGTGCGGGCGACATGGCCGAGCGATCGGCGGTGCTGTTTCGCGCGCTGATCATTGGCGGGGTGGCCGGGCTGGCGCTGGTCGCGGCTCAGGTTGGGCTTTTTGCCGGGGCGTTCTGGCTGGCCCCGGCCAGCCCGCAGGTTGAAGGGCTGGCCGCTGACTATCTGGCGATCCGCATCTGGGGCGCCCCTGCGACCGTCGCACTTTATGCGCTGACCGGGTGGCTGGTCGGGCTGGAACGGACGCGGGGCGTGCTGATCCTGCAACTGTGGCAGAACGGGCTGAACATCGGGCTGGATGTCTGGTTCGTCCTTGGCCTTGGCTGGGGCGTGCCGGGGGTGGCCTATGCCACGCTGATCGCGGAATGGACCGGGCTTTTGCTGGCCCTGTGGCTGGCGCGCGATGCTTTCGGCCCTGCTTTGCGCTCCGGGCTGGAGCGGTTGGGAAACCGGCTGGCGATCCGCCGGATGTTCACCGCCAGCCGCGACATCATGGGCCGCACCGTGCTTTTGCAGCTTTCCTTTACCAGCTTCGTCTTTCTGGGCGCGCGGTTCGGTGATGTGACCCTGGCCGCCAATCAGGTGCTGATGCAGTTTCTGGAAATCACCGCCTTCGCGCTGGACGGCTTTGCCTTTGCCGCCGAGGCGCTGGTGGGGCAGGCCATCGGGGCCAAGGCCAGGGGCCAGACCCGGGCCGCCGCGCGCGTCTGCATGCAATGGGGGATCGGCGGGGCGGCAGGGCTGGCGCTGGTCTTTGCGCTGACCGGGCCTGCGATCATCGACCTGATGACCACCTCGCCCGAAGTGCGCGAGGCCGCGCGGGCCTATCTGCCGTGGCTTGTGGCGGCCCCCCTTATCGGTGTGGCGGCGTGGATCTATGACGGTATCTTCATCGGTGCGATGCTGACGGGCGACATGCTGCGGGCGATGCTGCTGTCGGTGGCCGTCTATGCGGTGGCCTTGGCGGTTCTGGTGCCGTTGGGCGGCAATCACGGGCTTTGGGCGGGGCTCATGGTGTTGAACGGGGTGCGGACCTTCACCCTTTGGCGCCGCCATCCAAAGGTTCTGGCCTTGGCGGCACAAGCCTAGGCTTGCCATCCCATGCCCTGCCGGGCAATGATCCGTCGGCCAAAAGGGGAGAGACATGCGCAAGTTTCTGGTCGTGCTGGACGACAGCCGCGAATGCCTGAACGCGATGCGCTTTGCAGCACTTCGGGCAGCCCATACCGGGGCGGGGGTGACGATCCTGTCAATCATCCCGCCCGAGGAATACCAGCACTGGATGGGCGTCGCAGACCTGATGCGCGCCGAGGCCCGCGAACGGATCGAGGCGCATTTCGAGGTTTTCGCCAAATGGATGCGGGACAAGCAGGGCGTGAACCCGGAACTGGTAATCCGCGAGGGCGACCCGGTGAATGAAATTCTGGCACAGGTGAAGGATGATCCTGAGATCGGCGTCCTTGTCCTTGGCGCCGGAACCGAGAAGTCCGGCCCCGGCCCACTTGTCAACGCGATGAGCCGGAACTCTGGCAACCTGCCGATCCCGATTACCATCGTTCCAGGCGACATGGCGAAGGAACGGCTTGAGGCGATCACCTGATCGACCGCCAGACAGGGCCTGCAAAACCGGGGGTGACCGACTGGCTATAAGCGGGTGCTTACGGGCAATAAGCGGCTGAATATTGCGGATCAGACTGCTGAAAGCCTAGCTGGGGGTATCCTGAAGGAACCTTTTTCAAATGCCATCAATGCCTGACCCGATTTCGGGCCGCCTTTCGGGCGACCGCCCGGAGATTGGCCCTTTGCTTCTGAACGCGCTGGTTGCCACGTATCTGCTGGCTTTGTGCAATACGACGTTCTGGGGGCATCTTTTTCGCATCTTCGCCGGTCAGCCCGTCGCCGCCTGGGTCTTTGCCGGCGCGGTCTGGTGCCTCATGCTTCTGGTGGTCGCGCTCATCGCGATACGGCGTGGGCAAAAGCCGGTGCTGGCGGCGTTGATCGTGATTGCGGCGGTCTCGTCTTTCTACATGGACCGGATGGGCGTGGTGATCGACCGCGAGATGATCCAGAACGCGGTGACAACGACGATGGCGGAATCAAAGCACCTGATCACGCCGCAATTCATTGCCCATGTCGCAGTTTACGGGCTGGTTCCGGCGGGGCTGGTGCTGTGGGTCAAGGTGCGGCGGCGGACGGTCTGGCGGGCGCTTGGCGCTTGGACGCTGGTGACTGCGGGGGCGGCGGCGCTGATGGTCGGACTGTTGTTCACCAACATGAAAAGCTACGCCACGGTGCTGCGGGCTGACAAGGAACTGATGGGGGCCGTCCAGCCCCTTGCCCCGCTCGGCGGCGCGCTGCGCTATGCCAGGATGATGCTGAAATCATCGCAAATCGTGGTGCAGCCGACCGGAACCGACGCCCGCCCCGGCCGCTTTCTGGCGGCGGTGGAAAAGCCGGTGCTGATGGTGATCGTGGCGGGTGAAACCGCGCGGGCGGCGAACTGGTCGCTTGGCGGCTATGCGCGCGGGACGAACCCGGAACTGGCCACGCGTGACATCCTGTATTTCCGGAACGCCACCAGTTGCGGCACGGCCACGGCAACCTCGCTGCCATGCATGTTTTCGCCGCTGACGCGGGACGACTATTCCTACGAGGGCGGGCTGAGCCATGAAAACCTGCTGGATGTGCTGGTCCATGCCGGGTTCAAGGTGGAATGGTGGGACAACAACACTGGCGACAAGGATGTGGCCGCCCGGGTGCCGGTGCGGTTCATGACCGCAGAAGACGGGGCCGAGTTCTGCCAGCCGGAATGCATTGACGGGGTGTTTCTCAAGCCCTTGCAGGAAAAGGCCGCAACGATCGCCGAAAACACCGTGATCGTGCTGCACCAGATCGGCAGCCACGGGCCAAGCTATTGGCTGCGCTATCCGGCAGAGCGTGAAATCTTCTCGCCCGCCTGCAAGACGCCGGAACTGACGGACTGTTCAACCGATGAGATCGTGAACGCCTATGACAATACCATCGCCTACACCGATCATTTCCTTGCGCAGGTGATCGACGTTCTGGCGGCGGAAGACCGGGTTATCCCGGCGATGTATTACATGTCCGACCATGGCGAAAGTCTGGGCGAAGGCGGCATCTACCTGCATGGCACCCCTTGGTTCATGGCCCCAAAGGCACAGACTCACGTGCCGATGGTGGTCTGGATGTCAGACCGCTTCCGTGCCACACTGGGTTTGGACAGGGCCTGCATGGCCAACCGGCTGGAGAACGAAGTGACTCATGACAACATGTTCTCGACGGTGATCGACATGCTTGACGTGGTGACCGGTGCCGAGAATGAGGCGCTTGATCTGGCCGCCGACTGCCGCACGAAGGCGAGTTGAGCCTTGGAGCCCCGGAAACCAGCCCGCACGACCGGGATCGCTCATTTCTTCGCAGCGGCGACCTATTCGCTGGCCGGGCTGCGCCGCCTGTGGCGCGAAGCGGCCCTGCGGCAGGAAGTGGCGCTGATTGGCGGGCTGACGGTGGTTTTCGTGGCGCTGGGGGCGTCAGGGGCGGAGATCGTTGGTCTGCTGGCGCTGGGGTTGGTGCTGATCGCCGTCGAGGCGCTGAATACGGCGATCGAGGTGTTGGTTGACCATCTCTCTCCCGGCTGGTCGCCTTGGGCCAAGGACGCCAAAGACCTTGGGTCGCTGGCCGTGGCCTGCGTGATCGGGGTGGTCGTGCTATATGCGGCGGCAGTCCTGATCTGGTAGCCGGTGGCTGGCCATGCGGCACCTGCATTGCCGTAATGCGGGAATGTAGCTGGCGTATCTTCCGACAAGGCCCATCTTGAACGGTAGGGGGGGCGTTCAAGAAAGGGCCTGACCATGACGGTTCACCATTTCCCGATCCACGGCGCAAAGGTGCTACCGGCTTCGCCAGCCTATTTCACCGCAGAGGGTCTGCTGCCGTTGGTGCAACCGCTGCGCCCGTTGAATGCGCTGGAGCAGATGTATGCCTATTGGGGGTCTGACCGGGGCTGAGCCCGGCCACGAGCACCACATTTCAGACCGCCCAACGCAGGATAGCCGCAAGCGAGGCGCCTTGCGGGATATCCTCACGCCGGACGGCCAGAACCCGGCCACCCGAGGCCAGCACCCGCCCGGCGATTTCGTCAACCACACCGTAGCTGACGGCGCTTTCTTCCTTGTCGAAGGTCGCTACGCCGGTGGTCTCATCCACCCTGCCGGGGACGACCTGATCAATATCGACCAGAAGGGTGTCCACCGCGCCGAAAGTGGCGGCGCGAGCGGCGCGGGCCACTTGGGTGGACGCGCGGCCTTCGCTTTCGCGGGCGGCGAAAAGGTCGTGGAACTGGGCGAGGGTCTGGCCATGCAGCGCATCAAGGATCGGACGGGCATCTTGCGCCAGATCGGCGGCGGATTTGCGCACCGGGCTGGTCTTGATGCCTTTGGCGGCAAGATGGTCATGACTGGACACCGACCGGAACATCCCCAACAGCGGGTCAGCTGCGGCAAGGATCAGCGGCTCGGACCGGCCCGATAGAACCGGTCGCAGCGCCGCGTCCACCTTTCGGCAAAAGGCGCGGAGAAGGACGTTCTGCCCTTCGGCACCACCCTTGCGCTGGGCATAGCTGCGCGAGTTCACATTGGCGGTACCAGCGGCCGAGGCCGCATCCTTCGGCATGTCCGCCACCTTCACCTCTTGCGCGGGAAGGTCTGCGAAAACCTCGATCAGACGCACCTCGTTTTCCGCCAACGCCAGCACGAAAGCGTGCTGCTGCACCGAAACGGCACGCAACAGCGGCTTGATGTGGAAACGGTCGGAAACCTGCACCATGTCGGTCAGGTGGTTGGGCAGCCGGAAAGACCGCAAGGCATCAGGGGTGACGAAAACGGCCAACGAATTGGCCTGAAATTTCCAGAAATCATCGTCGTCCAGAAGATCGCCCACCTGTTCCTCGATCGGCCAGATGGTGCGCTTTTCGGTTCCGACCGCCTCAAGCTGGGCGACGGCCTGCTTCAGAAGGTTGCCAAGCTCGATTCTGGCGGTGCCGATATTCTGGGTTTCGGGCGTGGTGCGCAGGTAGAACGAAACCGAAGCCTCGCCCCGTGCGGCGACAAGTCTCTGAAACTCCGGCGCGGTGGGAATATCGACGTAAAGCATTTTTCACCTCATTCATTGCCTTTCTGACATGGGTGGCACCGGGGGGTGGTTCAACCAAAAGCGCCCTGCGCAAGTGGTGAGCCGCCCAGCCTGCTACCGACAGCAGGGGTTGCACATCTTGACACACGCCAGGTGCAGGCGCATATCCGATAGGAACAGTCGGAGATAGCTCATGTTCATCCAGACCGAATCCACCCCGAACCCGGCCACGCTGAAGTTCCTTCCCGGCCAGACGGTGCTGGAACTTGGCACCGCCGATTTCCCGAATGCGGACGCGGCGGCAAAATCCCCGCTGGCGCGGCGGATCTTTGCTGCTGACGGTGTGACGGGTGTATTCTTCGGCACCGATTTCGTGACCGTCACCAAGGCCGAAGCGGTGGAGTGGCAGCACATCAAGCCGACCATCCTTGGCGCGATCATGGAACACTACCAGTCCGGCGCGGCGGTGATGGAAGGCGATGCGACGGCAGGCGGTGGCCATGCCGAGCATACCGGCGAGGATGGCGATATCGTGCGCCAGATCAAGGAATTGCTGGATACCCGCGTCCGCCCGGCAGTGGCTCAGGATGGCGGCGACATTACCTTCCACGGCTTTGACCGCGGCGTCGTCTACCTGCACATGCAGGGCGCCTGCGCGGGTTGCCCGTCCTCGACCCTGACGCTGAAGATGGGGATCGAGAACCTTCTGCGGCATTACATCCCGGAAGTGCTGGAAGTGCGTCCGGTTGCGGCCTGACAGGGCGGACTGAGGCCATGCTGCCGCTTCTGGCTTTTGACACATCGGCCGCGCATTGCGCGGCCGCTTTGCTGTTGCCGGACCGGGTGATCCTGCGCCACGAAGCAATGGACAAGGGTCAGGCCGAACGGTTGATGCCCCTCTTGGAAGACGTGCTGGCCGAAGGCGGGATTGGCTGGGCAGACCTGAAGGCCTTGGCCGTGGGGACCGGGCCGGGAAATTTCACCGGCGTGCGGATCGCGGTGGCCGCCGCCCGAGGGCTGGCGCTTGGCCTTGGCCTCCCTGCGGTCGGCGTGACCCGGCTGGAGGCGCTGGCCCACGGGCTGCCTCGCCCTGTAACGGTTGTCGAAGATGCCCGCCGGGGTGAGGCCTATGTACAGGCGTTCACCGACAAAGGCGCTGGTCCGGCCCGGCTTTTGCCACTGGCCGAGGTGGCGCTGGTGGGTCAAGTTACCGGATCGGCTGCGGGGCCGGCTGCCATGCCGCCCGCAATGCCTCTGGCCGAGGCGATTGCCCGGATCGGGGCAACTCGGGCCAGCCAGCCCCAACCGCAACCCGCCCCGTTCTACCTGCGCGGGGCCGACGCGGCGCCGCCCTCCGATCCGCCACCGGTGATTCTGGATGCCTGATGCCTCGGGATACCCGCTGCGCCAGACGGGGCGCTGCCCCCGTCGCCCGTTCCGTGCGCCTCCCCCGGGATATTTGGAGAAGAGAAATCCGGGGGCTGGCTGTGACGCCTGAGGCACTCGCCGCCCTGCATGCCCGCGCCTTCACCACGCCCCGCCCGTGGAGCGCCGAGGAGTTTTCAGGCTGGCTGGTCGATCCCTTGGCCTTCCTGCTGCTCGAAGGCGACGCGGGCTTCCTCCTTGGCCGGGCGGTCGCGGGTGAAGCCGAGTTGCTGACGGTTGCCGTTGCGCCCGAAGCGCGCGGGCGCGGGCTGGGACAGCGGCTTGTGTCACGCTTTCTTTATCAGGCGCGGCTGCGCGGGGCGGAAGTCGCGTTTCTGGAAGTGGCGGAAGACAATGCCCCTGCCCGTGCGGTCTATTCCAAGGCAGGTTTCACGGAATCCGGGCGCAGGCGCGGCTATTACCGGTCGCCCGGGGGACATCCGATCGATGCTCTGGTGATGCGGCGGGTGCTGGCGGATGGGGCAGCACCGCCCTCAACCTGACCGGACGGTCAGAATTTCGTGGCTTCTGCGGCGAATATCCCTTGACCGCCCGGAAGGACTGCCCCCAACTTCAATTTGAGTGCCAGTGCCGACTCTCGCCCCTGTCCGGGGCGCTTCGCGGTGCAAGCTGGCATGACGGATAACAACAACCGACCGGGAGCATCCGATGACCTTCATGAAATCCCTTATGGGCGCCACTGCCATGGCCCTGACCGCTGGCGCTGCGCTGGCGGAGCCTGCGATCATCTTCGATCTGGGTGGCAAGTTCGACAAATCCTTCAACGAGGCCGCCTTCAACGGCGCCGAGAAATGGGCCAAGGAAACCGGCGGCACCTACAAGGAACTGGAGATGCAGTCGGAAGCCCAGCGCGAGCAGGCGCTCCGCCGTCTGGCTGAATCCGGCGCGAACCCGGTTGTCATGACCGGCTTTGCCTTCGGTGACGTGCTGAACACCGTCGCCCCGGATTTCCCGGATACCAAGTTCGCGATCATCGACATGGTCGTCGATCAGCCGAACGTGAAATCGATCGTGTTCACCGAGCATGAAGGCTCCTACCTTGTCGGCATGATGGCCGGGCTTGCCTCGAAGACCGGTACCGTCGGCTTCATCGGCGGCATGGACATCCCGCTGATCCGCCGCTTCGGCTGCGGCTATGCGCAAGGCGTCGTTGCAGCAAACCCGGATGCCAAGGTCGTTCTGAACATGACCGGCACCACGCCGGCGGCGTGGAACGACCCGGTCAAGGGGGCAGAACTGGCCAAAGGCCAGAAGGCGCAAGGCGCGGACGTGATCTACGCAGCGGCGGGCGGCACCGGCGTGGGCGTGCTGCAAGCGGCGGCGGATGAGGGCATCCTGTCGATCGGCGTCGACAGCAACCAGAACGGCATGCACCCCGGCAAGGTTCTGACCTCGATGCTGAAGCGGGTGGACGTGGCCGTCTACAACGCATTCTCGGAAGGCACCGAAATGTCCACCGGTTTCAACGTGCTGGACCTGAAGTCCGAAGGCGTGGGCTACGCGATGGATGAAAACAACGCCGCGCTGGTGACTGCCGAAATGCAGGCCGCTGTCGATGCTGCCGCCGAAAAAATCAAGTCGGGTGAGTTGGTCGTGCATGACTACATGTCCGACAACACCTGCCCGGCGGCCGAATTCTGAGCCGCTGACGCGTAACGAAAAGGTGCCGCGCCAATCCCTTGGCGCGGCATATTTGCAGGCGGGCCACAGGCTGCGGGAACACGCGGCGGTCAGGGTACAGCGGTGGGGCGTCAGGGGGGCGACATGGCGGACAGCACACTCGCCATCGAACTGAAGGGCATTTCCAAGGCCTTCGGTCCGGTGCAGGCGAACAAGGATATCAACATCGCCGTGCCGCGCGGCACGATCCACGGGATCATCGGCGAAAACGGCGCGGGCAAATCGACCCTGATGTCGATCCTCTATGGCTTTTACAAAGCCGACGCCGGGCAGATCTTCGTCGGCGGCAAGCTGACCGCGATCCCCGACAGCCAAAGTGCGATCCGCGCCGGGATCGGCATGGTGTTCCAGCATTTCAAGCTGGTGCAGAATTTCACTGTGCTGGAAAACGTGATCCTTGGGGCCGAGGACGGACCCCTTTTGAACACCTCATTGGCCAAAGCGCGCAAAGTGCTTGAAGGCCTCAGCCGCGACTATGAACTGGACGTGGACCCCGACGCCCTGATCGAAGATCTTTCAGTTGGCCACCAGCAGCGGGTCGAAATCCTGAAGGCGCTTTACCGCCAGGCCGATATCCTGATCCTTGATGAGCCCACCGGTGTGCTAACCCCAGCCGAGGCGGACCATCTGTTCCGCATCCTTCGCGGGCTGAAGGATCAGGGCAAGACGATCATCCTGATCACCCACAAGCTGCGCGAGATCATGGAGGCGACGGATAACGTAAGCGTCATGCGGCGCGGCACCATGGTGGCCACGGTGAAGACCAGCGAGACCAGCCCCGAACAACTGGCCGAACTGATGGTCGGCCGCAAGGTTCTGCTGGAGGTCGAGAAAGGCCCGGCAAACCCAGGTGCCGTTGTCCTGAAGGTCGAAGACCTGCGGGTCCGCGACGAGCACAAGGTCGAACGGCTGAAAGGCGTCAGCTTCGAGATCCGCGCGGGCGAAATCCTGGGCATCGCAGGGGTGTCCGGCAACGGCCAGACCCAACTGCTGGAGGCCTTGGGCGGCATGATCCGCGCCACGGGGAAGATCACTCTGAACGGGGCGGACCTGCCCCTGTCCGGCAAGGGTGCCGATGGGCAAAGCCGACGGTCGGCAGGTATCGCCCATGTGCCGGAAGACCGGCACCACCACGGCCTGATCCTTGATTTCTCTGCCTGGGAAAACGTGGCCTTTGGCTATTTCAACGAACCGGAATACCAGAAGAACAGCCTGTTCATGGACAACGACGCCTTGCGCGATGACACCCGCAAGAAGATGGAGAAATACGACGTTCGGCCGCCTGATTGCTGGCTTCCGGCGAAAAGCTTCTCGGGCGGCAACCAGCAGAAGATCGTCGTTGCCCGCGAGATGGAGCAGAACCCGGAACTTCTCCTGATCGGCCAGCCAACCCGGGGCGTCGACATTGGCGCGATCGAGTTTATCCACAAGCAGATCGTGGCCTTGCGCGACGCGGGCAAGGCGATCCTGCTGGTCTCGGTCGAACTGGATGAAATCATGAGCCTTTCCGACCGTATCGCGGTCATGTTCGACGGCAAGCTGATGGGTTTCCGCGACCCCGAAAAGACCGATGAGCGGGAATTGGGGATGATGATGGCCGGGATGGCCGCCAAGGACGAGGCCGCATGATGGACCGACTTCCCCGCTGGGCCGATGTGGCCCTTGTTCCACTGGTGTCGCTGCTACTGGCCGGGATCATTGCAGCGCTGGTCTTGATGGCCATCGGACAAAGCCCGACTGAAGCGTTCAATGTGATGGTCGATGGCGCGCTTGGGTCTGCCTACGGCTGGGGCTACACGCTTTATTATACCACCAGTTTCATCTTCACCGGGCTTGCGGTGACGGTGGCCTTTCATGCGGGCCTGTTCAACATCGGCGGCGAGGGGCAGGCGCAGTTGGGCGCGCTTGGCGTGGCGCTGGTCTGCCTGTCGCTGGACTGGCCGCACTGGACCTTGGCGCTGGCTGCCGCCACGATGGGCGCCGCCGTCTTCGGCGCAGCCTGGGCGGCGATTCCGGCCTATCTTCAGGCCAAGCGCGGCAGCCATATCGTGATCACCACGATCATGTTCAACTACATTGCGGCGGCCCTTCTGGTCTATCTTCTGGTCGACGTGCTGCGCCCCGCCGGGCAAATGGACCCGGCCTCCGCCCGCTTTCCGGTCGGTGCCAAGCTGCCGTCGCTGAACGAGATTCCGCTGATCAACCTGATCTTCCAGAAAGCGGTGCCGGCCAATGTAACGCTGTTCATCGCACTGGCCATGGCTGTCGTCGTCTGGGCGATCCTGTGGCGCACAAGGCTTGGCTACCAGATCCGCGCCTTCGGCAAATCCGAACCCGCAGCCCGCTATGCGGGGATCAATCCGGTTTTCATCATCATGATCGCCATGCTGATCTCTGGCGGGCTTGCGGGAATGATGAGCATCAACAACGTGATGGGCGAAGCCGAACGCTTGCTGCAAAACTCGTCGGAAGGGGCGGGGTTCATCGGCATCGCGGTGGCGCTCATGGGCCGGAACCACCCGATCGGGGTGGTGCTGGCGGCGCTTCTGTTCGGGTTTCTCTATCAGGGCGGGGCTGAACTTGGCCTCTGGACCTCGATCCCGATTGAAATGCGGATTGTGGTGCAGGGTCTGGTGATCTTGTTCACGGGGGCGTTGGACATGATGGTGCGGATGCTGTTGACGCGAGCCTTCGGTCTGTTTCGCAGCCAGAAGCTGGGGGCTGCGTGATGGATTACAACACGCTTCTGCAAATCCTCGATTCGACGCTGCGGCTGGCAACGCCGCTTTTGCTGGCCTGCCTTGCGGGGCTGTTTTCCGAACGGTCCGGCATCTTTGACATCGGGCTTGAGGGCAAGATGCTTGCCGCCGCAATGGCCTCGGGCGCGGTTGCGTTCCTGTCGGGATCGGTCTGGCTTGGCCTCTTGGCCGGGATCGGCGCGTCGCTGATCTTTGCCGGGATCCACGGACTTGCCTCGATCACCTTCCGGGGCAACCAGCTGATCTCCGGCGTGGCGCTGAATTTCCTTGCGGCGGGGATGACGGTGCTGGTGGCGCAGCGTCTGTTTGGCCAAGGCGGACGCACCCCGCCCCTGTCGGGCGATGCGCGGTTCAACCCGGTCACCCTGCCTTTCGCCGAAAGCTTACGCGATGTGCCGATCATCGGCCCGCTTTATTACGAGGTGATCTCGGGCCACTCCCTTCTGGTCTATGCCGCCGTGGCGCTGGTGCCGCTGTCATGGTGGGTCTTGAACCGCACCCGCTTTGGCCTGCGGCTGCGCGCGGTGGGCGAAAACCCGGCGGCAGTCGATACGGCAGGCGTGTCGGTTGTCGGCCTGCGCTTTGCTGCCGTGGCGATCACCGGCGTCCTGTGCGGGCTGGCCGGGGCCTATATGGCCACGGCGCTGCAAGCAGGCTTTGGCAAGGACATGACGGCCGGGCGCGGCTATATCGCGCTGGCCGCCCTGATCTTTGCCAAATGGCGCCCGGTGGCGGCGCTTTGGGCCTGCCTGCTGTTCGGCTTCTTTCAGGCGCTGGCGCTGCGACCGGACGTGGTGACGGCGGTGATCCAGGTCAAGGTGCCGGTCCCCTTCCTTGACGCCCTGCCCTACTTGCTTACCGTGCTGGTGCTGGCAGGCTTTGTCGGCAAGGCAATCCCGCCCCGCGCCGGGGGTGAACCCTATGTGAAGGAACGCTGACCTTCACTTGCAGCTTCCTCTCTGCAAAAATATCCCACGGGGGTGCGGGGGTGTGAAACCCCCGCTCTTTCCACAGCCAGACCGAGATCCTCATGACCGATGCCGCAACCCTTGCCACCCTGATCCGCGCCCGTGCGGGCGATGCCCCGGTGCGCCTTGGCCTTATCCTTGGCTCCGGCCTTGGCCATATCGCGCATCAGGTCCAGGGCGAGGCGATCCCTTATGCCGATCTGCCCGGCTTTCCGCATATCGGCGTGTCGGGCCATAATCCGCAGCTGCACATCGGCCTGCTGGAGGGCGTGCGTGTCGCAGTCCTAGGCGCACGGGAACATTACTACGAAAACGGCAACCCGCGGGCGATGCTCCTGCCCTTGCAGGTGCTGAAGGCGCTGGGGGCAACCGATCTTGTCCTGACCAACGCCGCCGGGTCGCTGCGCCCGGACATCCGGCCCGGCGATCTGATGCTGCTTGGCGATCACATCAATTACAGTGGCCTGAACCCTTTGATCGGCGAAAAGACCGACGCGCGTTTCGTGCCGATGACCGACGCCCATGACCCCGCCTTGCGCGCAGCATTGAAGGCTGCCGCCACGCGGGAGGGCCTGCCTTTGCCCGAAGGGGTCTACTGCTGGTATTCCGGCCCCTCCTTCGAGACACCTGCCGAGATTCGCATGCTCAAGACCCTTGGCGGCGATGCGGTGGGCATGTCCACCGTGCCGGAAGTCATCCTTGCCCGCTTCCTTGGCCTGAAGGTCGCCGCCATTTCAACCATCACCAACATGGCCGCCGGAATGTCGGACGAGAAGATCAGCCACGAACATACCAAGGCCATGGCCCCCTTGGGTGCGGCAAAACTGGAACGCATCCTGAGGGAATTCCTGCGCAGCCTCCGATAAGGCGCATCGGGGTTTGACTTCACCGTCAAAGGCGCGCAAGCCTTTGATGAACCCGCCGCTTTCGCCCCCGATTGGGCCGTTTCGATGCAGCTTTACCTCCCCATCGCCGAGATTTCGGTCAATGCCTTCCTCGTTCTGGGGTTGGGTGGGATAGTGGGGTTCCTGTCCGGCATGTTCGGTGTGGGTGGCGGCTTTCTGATCACGCCCTTGCTGTTCTTCATCGGCGTACCGCCTGCCGTTGCCGTGGCCACCGGGGCCAATCAGGTTGTGGCCTCCTCGATTTCCGGCGTTCTGGCGCAGCTGAAGCGCAAGGGGGTGGATTTCCACATGGGGGGGGTCCTTCTGGCCGGGGGCATTGTCGGGTCTGCCATCGGGGTCTGGGTGTTCCGGCTGATGACCAATGCCGGGCAAGTCGATCTGTTTGTCCAGTTGTCCTATGTCCTGTTCCTTGGCCTGATCGGCGCGATGATGTTGCAGGAAAGCCTGCGCAGCCTCCTGCGCGCGCGCAAGCCCGGCGCGCCGATCCGGCGGGCGCATGTCCATTCCTGGGTGCATGGCTTGCCGCTGAAGATGAAGTTCCGAGCCAGCGGGCTTTACATCAGCGTCATCCCCCCGATTCTGGTCGGCGCGCTGGTGGGCTTTCTGGCGGCCATCATGGGCGTGGGCGGCGGGTTCATCATGGTTCCTGCGATGATCTACCTCCTCGGGATGCCGACCAAGGTCGTGATCGGCACCTCGCTGTTCCAGATCATCTTCGTCACCGCCTTCACCACCGTCATGCATGCCGTCACCAGCCAGACCGTCGACATGATGCTGGCGCTGATCCTGATCCTTGGCGGCGTGGTCGGTGCGCAGATCGGCACCCGGGTCGGCGTCAGGCTAAAGGCAGAACAGCTGCGCATCCTTCTATCCTTGCTGGTGCTGGCCGTGGCGGTACGGATCGCGGTAGACCTGCTGGTGCGACCTGGCGAGCTTTACTCGGTCGCGCCGGGGGTGATGCCATGATCTTCCGCGCGCTGGCCCTGTTGTTCACCCTGACTGCCCCCGCCCTGGCGCAAGAGACCATCGTCTCGGGGCTTAGCCAGAACCGGGTGTCGATCACCGCCGATTTCGACGGGTCAGAGATCCTGATCTATGGGGCGGTGAAACGCGACACCCCGCCACCCGGAGGCGGGCGGCTGGAGGTGATCATCACGGTCGAAGGTCCGTCCACTCCGGTCACGGTGCGCCGCAAGGCGCGCGTCGCGGGTATCTGGGTCAACAATGCCGCGGTCTTGGTCGATTCCGCCCCCAGTTTCTATGCCGTGGCCACGACCGGCCCGCTGGGCCATATTCTGTCCGATACCGAAAACCTGCGCCATGGGATCACCATTGAACGGGTGATCCGTGCGATCGGAATCACCGCCGAGGCCGAGAATTCCGAAGATTTCGTCCGCGCCTTGCTGCGCGTCCGCACCGATGAGGACCGCTACCGGGTTCTGGAAGGCAAGGTCGAACTGACGGAAGACACGCTCTTTCGCACCGATGTGGTGCTGCCCGCGAACCTGACCGAGGGCGAATACAAGGTGCGGCTGTTCCTGTTGCGCGGCAAACAGGTGGTGGCGCATCAGGAACGGCTGATTGGCGTGCGCAAAGAGGGGTTGGAGAGATTCATCTTCAACCTCGCGCATGAACGGCCGCTGATCTACGGGCTGATCTCGCTGGTTCTGGCGGCCTTGGCGGGCTGGGGCGCTTCGGCTGCGTTCCGGCTGGTCCGGGCCTGACGGTTTGCCCCAGAACAGGAACGCTTCGCAAAGCCGCCCAAGCTTAGCCCTTCTTCTTGGCCAGCGCCGCCTCCAGTGCGACGATCCGCGCTTCCAGGGCCGCGTTTTCTTCGCGCGCCTTTTGCGCCATGGCTCGCGCAGCGTCGAATTCCTCACGCGTGACAAAATCACGGTCGGCCATCCAGCGGTCAACCATGCTGCGGAAGGCGGTTTCCGCCTCGGTCTTGGCGCCTTGTGCCACGCCCATCGCGTTGGTCATGAGCTGGCTCATGTCATCAAGGAACTTGTTGCGGGACTGCATGGGCCTCTCCTTCAGCGGTGTTCCCCATATATGGTCCGCACCGCGCCCGACACAAGCGTGTGAAACGGCGACGGATCGCCGCCGGTTGACATCACCCAACCGCGCCGCGACAAGCGGGCATCCCAGTGGAAAGCCTGTCATGATCCCCTTCCCAAACCTGTCCCCCACGATCTTCGAGGTGGAGATATTCGGCCTGACGCTGGCGCTGCGTTGGTATGCGCTGGCCTATATCGCGGGTATCCTGATCGGCTGGGGTTTGGTTTCAAGGGCGGTGCGGACGCCGGGCCTGTGGTCCGGACCCGCGCCGATGACCACCGAGCAAGTTGAACGGCTGCTGACCTGGGTCGTCTTTGGCGTGATCCTTGGCGGGCGGCTTGGCTATGTGGTCTTCTACGATCCTGGCACCTATCTGGCCGAGCCGTGGAAGATCCCGCAGGTCTGGGAAGGCGGCATGGCCTTTCATGGCGGGTTTACCGGAGTCGTCGTTGCAGGCGTCTGGTTCTGCCGGCGGGAAAAGATCCCGATGCTGTCGGTGGGTGACCTGATGGCGGTGGCGGTTCCGCCCGCGCTGATGCTGGGCCGTCTGGCCAACTTCATCAACGCCGAGCTTTGGGGCCGCCCGACCACCCTGCCATGGGGCGTGATCTTCCCGGGAGAGGCAGCGCAGACCTGTGAAGGTGTCGTCGGCCTTTGCGCCCGCCATCCAAGCCAGCTTTATCAGGCCGCGCTTGAAGGGTTCCTGCTGGCTGCGGTACTTCTGTGGCTGGCTTTCCGGCAGGGCTGGTTCAAGCGGCCCGGCGCGCTGATGGGGGTGTTCCTGCTGGGTTATGGCGTGGCGCGCTTCGTCGTGGAGTTTGTCCGCCAACCCGACGCGCAGTTTGTCAGCGCGGGCAACCCTGTCGGGTTCGCGCTTCAGCTTGGCGGATACGGGCTGACGATGGGGCAACTTCTATCCCTGCCGATGATCGCGGCGGGGCTGTGGTTTGCTCTTCGCGCCCGGGCGCGCTGATCGGGGGCAGGATGACCCCGCTGGCGCGCCTTTTGATGCAGCGTATCCGCGACGGGGGGCCGATCAGCATTGCCGATTACATGGCCGAATGCCTGCTGCATCCCGTCCATGGCTATTACACCACACGCGAGCCCTTCGGAGCGGCCGGGGATTTCATCACCGCGCCGGAAATCAGCCAGATGTTCGGGGAACTGTTCGGTCTGGCCCTTGCCCAAGCCTGGATCGATCAGGGGGCGCCCGGGGCGTTCACCTTGGCCGAGGCCGGGCCGGGCCGTGGCACGCTGATGGCCGATATCCTGCGGGCCACGCGGGCCGTGCCGGGGTTTCAGGCGGTGGCACGGGTGGTGCTGGTTGAAGCCTCACCCCGGTTGCGCGCCTTGCAGGCCCGCGCCCTTGCGCCAAGCGGCGTGACGCCCCTTTGGCTGGACCGCGTGGAAGACCTGCCCGAGGCGCCGCTGTTCCTGATCGCCAACGAGTTTCTGGACGCGCTGCCGATCCGCCAGTTTCAACTCGGCCCCGATGGCTGGCGCGAACGGCTGGTCGGACTGGCCGAAGGGCGGCTGGCCTTTGGCCTCTCGGACCCCTTGGCCAAGGTGCCGGACACCCCCGCCTTTCAGACCGCCCCGACAGGCAGCGTGGTCGAAGACTGCGCGCCCGCACGCCATGCGGTTGCCGCGATTGCCGCGCGGATTGCCCGGCATGGTGGCCTTGGCCTCTTGATCGACTATGGCGGCTGGCGGTCGCAAGGTGACACGCTGCAAGCCCTGCACGACCATGCCTTTGACAACCCCCTTGCCCATCCAGGCGAGGCGGACCTGACCGCCCATGTCGATTTCGAACCGCTCGCCGCCCTTGCCCCCGCATATGTCTTTGACGCCCAGGGCGCGGTTCTGGAACGGCTGGGGATTGCGGCACGGGCGGAACAACTGGCGCGCAGCATGACAGGCGATGCGCTGGAAAGCCACCTTGCCGCGCATCGCCGCTTGACCCACCCCGAAGAAATGGGTTCGTTGTTCAAAGTGCTGGCGCTGACCCGCGCCGCAGCACCCCTGCCACCGGGATTTGAAGCCTGATGCACGCGCTGCTGGAGATCATCACCTCGGACGCCATCACCTGCCGCCACGGGTTCTTCACCCGCAAGGGGGGGGCCTCTTCCGGCATCTTTACCGGGCTCAACTGCGGCACCGGATCTTCGGATCAGGCCGAGATCGTGGCGATCAACCGCGCCCGCGTGGCAGAAGCCATGGGCGTGGCACCAGAGGCTCTGGTCACGGTGCATCAGGTTCACTCCGCCAAAGCGATTCCCGTGTCCGGCCAGTTGACCCACCGCCCCGAGGCCGATGCAATTGTGACGGCGACCCCTGGCCTGCTTCTGTCGGTGCTGACGGCCGATTGCCAGCCGGTCCTGTTTCACGACCCCAAAGCCCGGGTGATCGGTGCTGCCCATGCCGGCTGGCGCGGTGCGGTGGACGGCGTGCTGGAGGCGACGCTTGACGCGATGGAGGCACTGGGCGCCCGTCGTCACGACACCGTGGCCGTGATCGGGCCGACCATCAGTCAGGCCGCCTATGAGGTCGGGCCGGAATTTCTGGACCGCTTCCGGGATGAAGACCCTGACAGCCCTAGGTTTTTCGCCAACGGCACCGGCGACAGGATGCTGTTCGACCTGCCAGGCTACGGGCTTTATCGCCTTCGCACCGCCGGTATAGGCCACGCGGAATGGACCGGCCATTGCACCTACCGCGATGCCGCGCGGTTCTATTCCTTTCGCCGCACCACGCATGTCGGCGAGGTGGACTATGGGCGGCTCATTTCGACAATAAGGTTATAATGCGGCCAAATTGGGCATGAAAATGCACCGTTTGCGGCACAGATTCTCCCCACCACCGCCGCAATCGACCTGCACCCTTCAACCAAGGGATGTAGTCATGGACGGGGAAGCCAATGATCATCGAGCTGAGAACCAAGCGCCGCTGGATCGTTTCCGTGCTGGACGCGGTTGCCGAATCGGCTGATACGCAGGTTGACGTTCGTGCCACTCTTCGCCACTCCGTCGGCCGCAGCCAGATGACGCCGGGCCAGAAGGGCTTTGCGATGCGACTGAAGGCTGCGACCCGCCCGCTTGCAGACGCCGCGCGCTGATCCGGCCTAGGCGTTTCTAGCCAGCCGCGCTTCCAGCACATCAAACGGCAGGCCGGGTTCATCCTTGGCGCAACGGATGACAAGGCTGGTCTTCACATTCGCCACATGATCGGCCTTGAGCAACTGCTCGGTCAGGAAGCTTTGGAAGCTGGACAGATCCGGCGCCACGCATTTCAGGATAAAGTCGATCTCGCCGTTCAGCATGTGACATTCCCGGACCAGAGGCCACGCCCGGCAACGCGCCTCGAAGGTCGAAAGATCGGCTTCGGCCTGACTGTTCAGCCGCACCATCGCAAAGACCTGTACCTCGAAGCCCAGTTCACGGGCATCAATGTCAGCGTGATAGCCACGAATGAAGCCCGCCTCCTCCAGCCCGCGCACCCGGCGCAGGCAAGGGGGCGCGGAAATGCCGACCCGGCTGGCAAGCTCCACATTGGTCATGCGGCCATCGGCCTGAAGTTCGGCCAGAATCTGACGGTCGATTGGGTCGAGCTTATGTCCGGCCATGCCTGCCTCCGTTGTCCGACTTACTTACGTTGCACGGCAGGCTTGCGCAATAATATTTCAACATCGCGCAAGAAAACGTATTTCAGCATGCGTTGACACGGCTGCATGCCCGCCATGCGGGGGCTTTCCGCCCCGGCCACAGCCGACTATATCGAGGGCCGAAGCAATGGGGGCGACAATGGGCGACACGCGGCACACTCGGGTTCTGATCATCGGTTCCGGCCCGGCGGGTTATACCGCCGCCGTCTATTCCGCCCGCGCCATGCTTGACCCCATTCTGGTTCAGGGCTTGCAACCCGGCGGCCAACTGACCATCACGACCGAGGTGGAAAACTGGCCCGGCGACAGCCACGTCCAGGGCCCCGACCTGATGGTGCGGATGGAAGACCACGCGCGCGCCATGGGTGCCGAGATCATCAGCGACTACATCACGGGTCTGGACCTTTCCAAGCGCCCTTTCACCGCCACCGCCGACAGCGGCACAACCTATACGGCCGATGCGGTGATCCTTGCCACCGGCGCGCAGGCCAAGTGGCTGGGGCTGCCGAGCGAGGAAAAATTCAAGGGATTTGGCGTTTCCGCCTGCGCCACCTGCGACGGGTTCTTTTACCGCGGCAAAGAGGTTGTGGTGATCGGCGGCGGCAATACTGCGGTGGAAGAGGCGCTGTTTCTGACCAACTTCGCCACCAAGGTCACCTTGATCCATCGCCGCGATTTCCTTCGGGCGGAAAAGATCATGCAGGACCGGCTGTTCAAGAACCCAAAGATCGAAGTGGTCTGGAACCATGAGGTGACCGAGGTGCTGGGCGACGAGACCCCGCTTGGCGTCACCGCCGTCCGCGCCCGCAATGTCCTGACCGGCGAGACGACCGACATCCCCTGCGCCGGCTTCTTCGTGGCAATCGGCCATGCCCCGGCAAGCGAGCTGGTGAAGGATCAGCTTCCCCTGCACAATGGGGGCTATGTTGTGGTGGAACCTGGCACGACCCGCACAGCGATTCCCGGCGTCTTTGCCGCGGGCGATCTGACCGATCATGTCTACCGCCAGGCTGTCACCAGCGCCGGAATGGGCTGCATGGCGGCACTGGACGCGGAAAAGTTTCTGGCCGGTCACTGACCCCACAAAACGGAGCGCCTTACGGCGCGAAGCCCTGTTCTCTTGCCCCCGCGCCAGAAGGCGCGTGGACAAGGCTGACGAGGGGCGCCGCCCCTCGAACTCCCCGGGATACTTGAGCAGAGAGGAAGCCCCTTGCGCTTGCTTGGCTTCCTCTCTGCTCAAATATCCCACCGGGGCGCGGGGGTGTGAAACCCCCGCTGCGCGAGCCGGTTGCGCGCCCTTCGCGCGCAGAGGACGAGAAAGAGGCTTGCACGCAAGCGCTCCTTTCCTGAGCCGCAGAGGTCAGCGCAGCCGCTGGCCTGTGTGGTCAAAGACCATCGCGTCCTTGCCGTCAAAGCCAAGGCCCACCATCGCGCCCGGTTCAAGGCTGATCTGGTCATGGCGTTCCACGATCAGCTTTTCCCCCGATGGTGCGGTCAGGTGGACGTAGGACACCCCGCCCAGAGCCTCGGTCAGTTCGACCCGGTGTGTGCTGCCAGCAGGCTCGATCTTCAGATGCTGGGGCCGCAGGCCAACGGACACTTCAGCCCCTTTGCCCGGCAAGGCGGCCTCGGTGGCAAGGGGTTGGCCCAGCCCCGTCGCAACCACGACGCCCGAGGCCTCGACCGTGCCAGAGACAAAGTTCATCGCCGGGCTGCCGATGAAGCCGGCGACGAACTTGTTGTCTGGGTCATTGTAAAGATCGAGTGGCCGCCCCACCTGTTCGACCCTTCCCGCACGCAGTACCACGATCTTGTCGGCAAGGGTCATCGCCTCGACCTGATCGTGGGTCACATAGATCATCGTCGCGCCGATTTCGCGGTGCAGGCGGGCGATTTCCACCCGCATTTCCACCCGCAGTTCAGCATCGAGGTTTGACAGTGGTTCGTCGAACAAGAACACTTCCGGCCCGCGCACGATGGCGCGGCCAATGGCGACGCGCTGGCGTTGCCCGCCGGACAGGGCCTTGGGTTTGCGCGCAAGATAGTCGTCCAGCTTCAGGATCCGGCTGGCTTCCTTGACCTTGGACGCGATCTCGGCCTTCGGGTGGCCGGTCATCTTCAGGCCAAAGCCCATGTTTTCCGCTACCGTCATATGGGGATAAAGCGCGTAAGTCTGGAACACCATCGCCACCCCGCGTTCGCTGGGGTCAGCCTTGGTCACATCGCGGCTGCCGATCTGGATCTTGCCGCCGGACGTTTCTTCCAGCCCCGCGACCATGCGCAGAAGCGTGGATTTCCCGCAGCCTGATGGCCCGACGAAGACGCAGAACTCGCCATCCTCGACGCGCAGATCGACCCCGTGGATCACCTGCACGTCGCCGTATCTTTTTGTCACCTTGTCCAGCGTCACGCCTGTCATTGTCGGTTTCCTCCCCCTAATTCTGTTCCGGAAAGCGCCAGCTTTCCGCTTCGGCGGCGATCTTCGCCGCGATGTCCTTGATCAGTCCGGCCTGCCCCTCCAGCGCCTCCAGCGTCGTGCGCGCTGTGGTCGAGGTCACAGACAACGCGCCCAGTACCCGGCCTGACCGGGAAAGGATCGGCACCGCACAGCAGATGATTCCCTGTTCATGCTCTTCGCGGTCGAAGGCATGCCCCCGGGCGCGAATCGCCTGAAGCTCGGCCACCAGCTTTTCGGGCGTGTCGAGGGTCTGATCGGTGTGACGCAGGAAACTCTGCCGGGCGATGACCTGTTCAAGAGCCTCGGGCGACAGCCACGCCATCATGGCCTTGCCGACCCCGGTGCAATAGGCCGGGCCCACCTTGCCGGCCTGGGCGAACATCTCGACCGGCTTCGCGGCATTGCGTTTGTCGACGTAAAGCACCTGGCCAAGGTCCATCTGGGCAAGGTGGATCGTCTCGCCGGTTTTTTCAGCCAATTCATCAAGATAGGGCCGCGCGATCGGGGCAAGTGAAGACTGCGCCCAAGCCGCATGTGCCAGCCGGACCAGCCGCACACCCAGCGCGTAGGTGCCTTGATCGGGGTCCAGCGTCAGCATGCCCTGATGCGTCAGCGTCTGCAAAAGCCGGTAGAGCGTGGCCTTGGGATAATCGGCCTGTGCCAGAAGATCGGAAAAGCGCACCGGGCGGCCATGGCGTGCCACCATGTCCAGCACATCCAGCGCCTTGCCGACCGTGCCATCCGCATGTCCCTCGGCGCCCATGGCCCCCCTCCTGCAACGTGGTTGTTGACAGGGATAACGATAGCCGACATAGTTTTCAATATTCAAGACTAAGTTTCAAATAATGGAACCAAACGGGAGGAAACCATGGTCCATAAGCAAGCAGGCGCGCTGGCCCTTGTGGCGGCGCTGCTCATGTCCACGTCGGCTTTCGCGCAGGACAAGCGCGTCCTGAAGTATAATGCCGACTATGACCCCATTCCCCTTGCGGCGATGGAAGCTCTGATCGCTGACTTCGAGGCCGCTAACCCCGATATCGATGTGCAGCTGAACAACTTCGACCACGAAGGCTACAAGACTGCGATCCGCAACTTCCTGACGACCGATGCGCCGGATCTGGCCAACTGGTATGCCGGAAACCGGATGGCCCCCTTCGTCAACGCCGGTCAGTTCATGGACGTGACCGATGTCTGGGAAGAGAACGGGCTGAATGACGCCCTTGGCTCTGCCGCCGCGTCGATGACCATCGACGGCAAGAAATGGGGCATCCCCTACACCTATTACCAGTGGGGCATCTATTTCAACAAGGACGCCTACGCTGCCGCTGGTGTCGATGTTCCCGGACCGGAAGGCGTTGATTGGGCGACCTTCATCTCGAACTGCGAAAAGTTCAGTGCAGCCGGCATCGACTGCCTGACCACCGGCACCAAGGCGCTGTGGCCCGGGGCTGGCATCTTCGACTACATGAGCCTGCGCACCAACGGCTATGAGTGGCACATGGATCTTGCCAACGGCAAGGTTGCATGGACCGACGACAAGACCCGTCAGGTCTTTGTCGAGCTTGGCAAGATCCAGCCCTACGTCACCGCGAACCACGCGGCGATCGACTGGCAGGATGCCGCCGCGCTCTTGGTGCAGGGCAAGGCTGCCAACTATGTCATGGGCAACTTTGCCGTGGGCGTCTTCAAGGAAGGCGGCATGACGAACGACAACCTCGGCTTCATGGCGTTCCCGGAAATCACCCCCGGAATTCCGCGTGCCGAAGATGCTCCGACCGATACGATCCACATTCCGGCTGGCGCAAAGAACGTCGAGGATGCGAAGAAGTTCCTGGCTTTCGTCGCCAGTGCAGACGCGCAGACCAAGCTGAATGCGGCTATCGGCCAGCTGCCGACCAACAAGAACTCGTCCGTTGCCGCCGACGATCCGTTCATTTCGGCGGGCTTTGAAATGCTGTCGAGCGCCTATGCGCTGGCGCAGTTCTTCGACCGTGACGCCCCAGCGGAAATGGCAAAGGCCGGCATGGAAGGCATCCAGCAGTTCCTGGTGCAGCCCGAGCAGCTGGACAACATCCTTGCCCGGCTCGAACAGGTTCGCGGTCAGGTCTACAAGTAAGCTCTCCCGTCGGGCGCCCTTCACCGGGGCGCCCGTCAGACTGCGCCCCGAAGTCGGCCCATGGGCCGCTTCGGGGCCTCCTCTCCCGCAAGCGCCCTATCCGAGAGGCCTCCCATGTCTGCAAAAGCGCCAAGCTACTGGAAAGCGAACCAGCGCCGTCTTGCCCCTTGGCTGTTCCTTGCCCCGGGGCTTTTGATGTTCGCGGTCTATGTGATCATCCCGATCTTTCAGTCGATGTGGATCAGTTTTTACGACTGGGACGGCCTGGGCGAAGCGACATGGATCGGCACCGCAAATTATGCCGAAATGTCGTCTGACCCGAACATGGTCAAATCGTTCTGGAACAACGTGATCTGGCTGGTGCTTTACCTTCTGGCCGTGCCTGCGGGCCTGTTGATCGCCATTTTCCTGAACCAGACCGTCGGCGGCATCCGCCTTTACAAATCCCTGTTCTTCTTCCCCTTCGTGATCTCTCAGGTCGTCGTCGGCCTGATCTTCTCGTGGTTTTACGCACCGAATTTCGGTCTGCTTTACAAGGTCATCGAGTTTTTCACCGGCAAGGGCGTGGCCGTTCTGGCTGACCCTGATCTTGTGACCTATGGCATCATCGCTGCCGGACTGTGGCCGCAGATTGCCTATGTGATGATCCTGTATCTGACCGGCCTGAACAACGTTGCCCCCGATCAGGTCGAGGCGGCGCGTCTGGACGGGGCGAAGGGCTGGAAGATGCTTTACTATGTCATCCTGCCACAGCTGCGCCCGGCCACCTTCATCGCCGTCGTGGTCACCGTAATCGGTGCGTTGCGCAGCTTTGACCTTGTGTCGATCATGACCAACGGCGGCCCGTTCGGGTCTTCCCGCGTGCTGTCTTATTACATGTATGAGCAGGCGCTGTCGGAATACGGCTACCGGATGGGCTATGGCGCGGCCATCGCCGTTGTGCTGTTCGCGATCATGATGATCTTCATCTCGGGCTTCATCTGGAAGATGTGGCGCGACGAAACTGAACGTTAAGGAGGGGCGCTGCGCGATGTTCCCAAGACCGATCCAGCAATCCTCGCCCGCTGCGCAATGGCTTTATAAGCTGGCGCTCCCGCTGGCCCTGATCCTCTGGCTGTTCCCGCTGATCGGAGTGGCGATCACCTCGGTCCGGCCGGCAAGTGACCTTGCACAGGGCAACTATTTCGGGATCCCATCCTACCTTGCCTTCGAGAACTATTCGAACGTATTTCGCAATACGCCGATGGGCCAATACATCCTGAACAGCTTCATCGTGACGATCCCCACGGTGATCGGGGCGGTCTCGCTGTCGCTGATGACCGGCTTTGCGCTGGCGGTCTACAAGTTCAAGGCCAACCTGCTGCTGTTCTTCCTGTTTGTCGCGGGCAACTTCGTGCCGTTCCAGATCCTGATGGTTCCGGTCCGCGACATGACGCTGAACCTTGGGATGTATAACACATGGTATGGGCTGGCACTGTTTCACATCGCCTTCCAGACCGGCTTCTGCACCCTCTTCATGCGCAATTTCATCAAGGCGCTGCCGTTCGAACTGATCGAGGCGGCGCGGGTGGAAGGTGTGGCCGAATGGCGGATCTTCTGGTTCATCGTGCTGCCGCTGATGCGCCCGGCCATTGCGGCGCTGTCGGTGCTGATCTTCACGTTCATCTGGAACGATTTCTTCTGGGCCACCGTGCTGACCACCAGCCCGGAAACCCAGCCGATCACCGCAGGCCTGTCGTCGCTGAACGGCCAATGGGTGGCGGCGTGGCATCTGGTCAGCGCCGGGTCGATCCTTGCGGCCCTGCCTCCGGTCCTGATGTTCTTCCTGATGCAGAAGCATTTCATCGCGGGGCTGACCCTTGGGGCAGTGAAATAGCATGCAATGGCGCATTGATGCAGGCGACCAGACCGTAGCGCTTGCCACCTCTGGCGGTATTCCCGAGGTGATCTGGTGGGGGCCTCGCCTGCCCGAAACGGAAGATCTGGCCCAGCTTGCCGCCGCGCAGTCGAACGATCTGACTGGCGGGATGCTTGACCGTTTGCCCGCGCTGTCGCTGTCGCCTGAACCGGGGCGGGCGTTTCAGGGCCAGCCGGGGCATCTTCTGGCCGAGGCGGACGGCACACCGCTGAACCCCGCCTTCAGCTTTGACCGGGCCGAGGTGACGCCCGGCCGCCTGACGCTGATCAGCCGCGCCGATGGCCTGACGCTTTCCCACCACCTTGCCGCCGAGGCCAATGGCACCATCAGGCTCAAGACCACGCTGGACGCTGATCGCAAGGTCCGCGTCCATTGGCTTGCCGCCCCGGTTCTACCTGCCCCGCAATCGGGCGACATGATTGACGTCCATGGCAAATGGATCGGTGAATTTCACCTGATCCGCACCCCCTGGACCCCCGGCATCCGTCTGCGAGAGGCGCGGACCGGCAGGTCCGGCCATGAACACCCGCCCTATCTGATCCTTGCCGGGGACGGTTGCACCAACACCCAAGGTCAGGCTCTGGCGCTGCATTACGCGTGGTCCGGCGGGCATCGCATGGTGGCCGAGGAATTGCCCGATGGTCGCCGTCAGGTGCAGTTCGGTGCGCCCATTGGCGCCGAGACCACCCCCGCCACCCGGTTCGAGACGGCAGAGCTGCTGGCCGTTTGTTCCACCACCGGGCTGAACGGCATTGGTGCAGCCTTCCAGACCGATATCCGCGACCGGGTGGTGCAGTGGCCCGAACCTGCCCGCCCGCGCCCGGTGCATTACAACTGCTGGGAAGCGGTCTATTTCGACCACAAGCTTGAAACCCTGGCCGAAATCGCCACCCGCGCCGCAGCCTTGGGTGCGGAACGCTTTGTCCTTGATGACGGCTGGTTCGGCAAGCGTGACGATGACACCACCAGCCTTGGCGACTGGACCATCGACCGCGCCAAATGGCCGGACGGGCTGCACCCCCTCATCGCCCATATCCACTCGGTTGGAATGACCTTCGGGCTGTGGTTCGAGCCGGAAATGGTCAACCCCGACAGCGACCTTTACCGCGCCCACCCTGACTGGATGCTGGGGCCGGCCGATCAGACAACCGGGCGCTTCCAGATGGTGCTGAACCTCGCCCTGCCCGAGGTGCGTGAGAACCTTTTTCAGCAGGTTTCAGCCATCCTGACCGAATACCCCATCGACTATGTGAAATGGGACCACAACCGCCTGTTGCCGGTCGTCGATACCGCCCAGACCCACGGAATCTACGACCTGCTTTCCCGACTCCGCGCCGCACATCCATCGGTCGAGATCGAGACCTGTGCCAGCGGCGGCGGGCGGATCGACGCGGGCATCCTTGCCCATACCCACCGCGTCTGGCTGTCGGATTCCAATGACGCGCTGGAACGTCTGCGGATGCAGCATGACGCCGCGCTGTTCCTGCCCGCCGCTGTCACCGGCAGCCATGTCGGCCCGCGCCATTGCCACACTTCGGGCCGCGTCCTGCCGATGGCGTTCCGCGCATGGGTCGCCGCCCAGCGCCATATGGGCTTTGAGATGGACCTGCGCGAGCTGACCGAGGACGAGGCCCTGACCCTTGCCCGCATCACCCGCTGGTGGAAAGACAATCGCGGCTGGATGCTTTCCGGCACGATCCTGCGGCTTGATGCCGATGATCCGGCAGTAACGACCGAACTTCAGCTTGCCGCCGACGGTAGCCGCTTTGTGGTCTTTGCGGGCCAGGCCGAAACCAGCCGCCAGATCCTGCCGCGCCCGCTGCGACTGACCGGGCTTGACCCCGAGGCGCGCTACTCTGTCACGCTGATCAACCCCGAGGATGCGCCGCGCCAGTCGCGCGGGCCAAACACGCTGAAGGCTGGACCCTTGACGCTGACCGGGCGCGCGCTCATGACGCGCGGCATATTGTTGCCGGTGGTCTGGCCCGCGACCATGTGGGTGGTCGAAGGAAGGAAACTATGACTGACCCCACTTTTCCCGACCTGAAGGGCAAATCCGTCTTCATCACCGGCGGTGGGTCCGGCATCGGGGCGGCGCTGACGGAATCTTTGCTGCGTCAGGGTGCGCAGGTCGCCTTCTGCCAGCGTTCCGACGCCACACCGTTCTGCGACGCGATGGAAGCCGCCACCGGCCAACGCCCGCTTTTCCTGCCTTGCGACATCGCCGACACGGATCAATTGCGGCAAACGCTTTCGACAGCGGCAAAGGCGCATGGGCCGATCACCGTCCTGGTGAACAACGCCGCCAATGACACCCGGCACAAGACGCTTGAGACCGATCAGGCCTTCTGGGATTGGTCGATGGCGGTAAACCTGCGCTCCTACTTCTTTGCCTGCCAGTCGGTCATTCCCGGCATGCAGGCAGCAGGTGGCGGCAGCATCATCAACTTTTCCTCGATCAGCTTCATGATGGCAGATGTGGGCTATGCCGCCTATATCACCGCCAACGCCGGGATCGTCGGCCTGACCCGCACCCTTGCGCGCGAATTTGGCCCCGACCGCATCCGCGTCAACGCCATTGCCCCCGGTTGGGTTCTGACCGACCGGCAGCGGGAACTTTGGGTGACGCCGGAAAGCCTTGCCAACCATCTGGCCAAGCAATGCCTGCCAGACCCGATCGAACCCACCGACGTTTCGGGCGCGGTGCTTTACCTCGCTTCGGGCGCATCACGGATGATGACCTCGCAGACGCTGGTTCTGGACGGGGGTTTCATCGCGTCATGACCAAAGCGCAGATCACCCCTGACTGGATCGCGGTGGATTGGGGGACATCGAACCTGCGGGCATGGGCCATGGATGCAAGCGGCAAGGTACTGGCCGAGGCGACATCGCAAGAGGGCATGGGAAAACTGGCGCGTGACGGGTTTGAGCCGGCGCTCTTGCGGCTGATCGGGCCGTGGCTGGAAAATGGCCCCGCGCCCGTCTTCGCCTGTGGCATGGTCGGCAGCCGTCAGGGCTGGTGCGAGGCGCCCTATCGCAGCGTTCCCTGCACTCCGCTTGACCCCGCCGCTCAGGTTACCGCGCCGACCAACGACCCGCGCCTGTCGGTCCACATCGCCCCCGGCCTGAAACAGACCCAACCCGCTGACGTTATGCGCGGCGAGGAAACCCAGATCGCCGGGGCCTTGTCCCTGATGCCGGGCTATGACGGCATCCTGTGCCTGCCCGGCACCCATTCCAAATGGGCGCAGATTTCTGCGGGCGAGGTCGTCAGTTTCCAGACCTTCATGACCGGCGAGATGTTCGCGCTTTTGTCCGAGGCTTCCGTGCTGCGCCACGGGTTGCAAGGCGACGGATGGGACGACACCGCTTTTGTTGTCGCCGTGTCAGACGCGCTTTCCCGCCCCGAACGCCTTGGCGCGCGGCTCTTTGCGCTGCGGGCTGAAGGGTTGATCGCGGGCCTTGCCCCCCCTGCTGCCCGCGCGCGGCTTTCGGGCCTTCTGATCGGCACAGAACTGGCGGCCGCCCGGCCCTACTGGCTGGGCCAACGGGTCACGCTTGTTGGCGCGGCGAAGCTTTCTGCCGCCTATGCCCGCGCGTTGAAAGCCCAGGGGATTGACGCCCAGCACCTTTCTGTAACCGATTGCACCCTTGCCGGGCTGTCCAGTCTTGCCCTGCAAACCGAGGCCGCCAGATGACCCCGAACACCGCCCACCGAAACCTGATCGCCATCCTGCGCGGCATCACCCCGGATGAGGCGGTGCCTGTGGCAAAGGCCCTTGTCGCCGCCGGGATCACCCGGATCGAGGTGCCGCTGAACTCGCCCGATCCGTTCCGGTCGATCGCCGCAATGGCCGCAGCCCTTGGCCCGGCGGCCGAGATTGGTGCCGGAACCGTGCTGACGGTGGAGGACGTGGCGCAGGTGCAGGCCTCGGGCGGAACGCTGATCGTCTCGCCCAACTGCGACCCTGCCGTCATCGCCGCCACCCGGGCGCGCGGCATGGCAAGTTGGCCGGGCGTGATGACACCGACCGAATGTTTCGCCGCCATCCATGCCGGCGCGACCGGGCTGAAGATCTTTCCCGCCTCGCTGATTGGTCCCGACGGGTTGAAGGCGATCCGTGCAGTCTTGCCGAAAACCCTGCCCGTCTACGCTGTCGGCGGAGCTGGAGCGTCGAACTTTGCCGAATGGGTCCGCGCCGGGGCTTCGGGCTTTGGCATCGGCACAGCCCTTTACACCCCTGGCACCACCCCGGCCGAAATCACTGCCCGCGCTACGACAATCGTTGCGGCACATGATGCAGCCTTCTCATGATCTTTGATGACCGCCCTTGTCCGCTGGGCGAAGGCCCGCTTTGGCACCCCTTGCGCCAGCACCTGATCTGGTTCGACATCACCGGTCGCCGCATGTTGGCGCGCAGCGACGCAGGCCCGAGGGAATGGGCATTTGATGAAATGGTGTCAGCCGCTGGCTGGATCAGCCTGGATGAGCTGTTGATCGCGTCGGAAACCGGGCTTTACCGCTTTGACCTTGAATCTGGTGCGCGCTTGCTTGTGGCCGGGCTTGAGGCGGACAACCCCGACACCCGGTCAAACGATGGCCGCGCCGATCCGCAGGGGGGCTTCTGGATCGGCACGTTGGGCAAGGCGCATGGCGGGGGGCTACCAGCCAAGGGCGCGATCTATCGGTTCTACCGGGGCGAGGTTCGCAGGCTTTTTTCCCCCATCGCCATTTCAAACGCGATCGCTTTTGCGCCTGATGGCAAAACCGCCTGCTTCACCGATACCGTGACCCAGAAGGTGATGCGTGTGGCGCTTGACGCAGACGGTTGGCCGAAAGGGCAGCCCGAGGTTTACCTTGATCTTTCGGAGCAAGGCCTCAACCCCGATGGCGCGGTGATTGATGCGTCGGGCGTGATGTGGCTGGCCCAATGGGGTGCTGCACGCGTGGCGGCCTATGCGCCTGACGGCCAGTTCCTGCGCGCTGTCAGCTTTGACGCGCCACATACCACCTGCCCGGCCTTTGGCGGTGATACGCTTTACTGCACCACCGCCCTGCAAGGCATGGATCCCGCCGCCCGCGCCACCTATCCCGATGCGGGCAAGACATTCATGGCCCGGGGCATCGCGACCGGTCAGAAAGAACATCAGGTCATCCTATGAAGCGCACGCTTGGGGTTTGCTATTACCCGGAACACTGGCCCGAGGCGCAATGGGCCGAAGACGCCGCCCGCATGGCCGCGCTAGGCCTGACATGGGTCCGCATCGGCGAATTTGCGTGGAGCCGGATGGAACCCACCCCCGGCACCTATGACTGGGCCTGGCTTGACCGCGCGATTGCCACGCTGGGCGACCATGGGCTGAAAGTTGTCCTGGGTACCCCAACAGCGACACCGCCGCGCTGGATGCTGGACCGCCACCCCGACATGCTGGCACTGGACAAGGACGGCAAACCCCGCGGCTTTGGGTCACGTCGGCACTACTGTTTCTCTCATCGTGGCTATCGTGGGGAGTGTGCCAAGATTGTTTCCACTATGGCCGAGCGTTACGGCAAGAGCCCCCATGTCGCAGCATGGCAGACCGACAACGAATACGCCTGCCACGCCACCACTCTTTCCTATTCCAAGGCCGCGACCGAGGCCTTCCGCGACTGGCTGGCGCAACGTTACCAATCGCCCGACGCGCTGAACCGGGCTTGGGGCAATGTGTTCTGGTCGATGGAATATACGGATTTTGATGACATCGGCCTGCCGAACCTGACCGTGACCGAACCGAACCCATCGCATGTAATGGATTTTCGCCGTTTCGCAAGCGACGAAGTGGTCAGTTTCAACCGCCTGCAAACCGAGATCATCCGCCGCCATTCCCCCGCCCCCATCGCGCATAATTACATGGGTGCGGTCACGGAATTTGACCATTTCGCCACCGGCACCGACCTTGATATCGCGTCTTGGGACAGTTATCCTCTGGGCTTCCTGTCGGACCGCATCCCAGCGGATGCCGAACACAAGCGCCGTTTTGTCCGGCAGGGTGACCCGGACTTTCAGGCCTTTCACCATGACCTTTACCGCGCTGTGGGGCGCGGGCGCTGGTGGATCATGGAACAGCAGCCCGGCCCGGTGAACTGGGCGCCCTACAACCCCGACCCCTTGCCCGGCATGGCCCGGCTCTGGGCGTGGGAGGCCTTTGCCCATGGTGCCGAGGCGGTGTGCTATTTCCGCTGGAGGCAAGCCCCTTTCGCCCAGGAACAGATGCACGCAGGGCTGTTGCGCCCCGACTCTGCCCCGGCTCAGGCCTTTGGTGAGGCCGGGCAGGTTGCCGAAGAGCTGGCCGAGATGCCGGACGTGGAAACCGCCCCGGCCAAGTTGGCGCTGGTCTTCGACTATGCCTCTGACTGGGCATGGGAAATTCAGCCACAGGGCCGCAGCTTCAGCTATTTCTGGCTGGTGTTCCATTTCTACAAGGGCCTGCGCCGTCTGGGCCTGAATGTCGATATCCTGCCGCCCGACACCGCCGACCTTTCGGGCTACAAGCTTGTGCTTGCGCCGGGGCTGTTCACCCTGTCCGACCCGCTGAAAGCTGCACTTGCCGCGCATAAGGGGACGGCGATCCTTGGCCCGCGCACCAATTCCAAGACGGCCGATTTCTCGATCCCGGTGCCGCTGCCGCCCAACCTGCCCGGCCTTGATGCCCGCGTGATCCGCGTGGAAAGCCTGCCGCCGGATGTGCCGGTGCCACTGGTGCAAGGTGGGGCGCTGGTCAACTGGCGCGAAAAGCTGGAAGGCACGGCGACTGTGACGGAAGTGGCCGAGGATGGTTGGCCGGCGCTGATGTCATCGGGCAAGCTGCACTATCTGGCGGGCTGGCCGGATGACGCTGCCTTGGCCCGCATCCTTGCGCGCGCCTGCGCCGATGAGGGGATCGAGACCGAGGCGCTGCCCGAAGGCCTGCGCCGCCGCGATACTGCAACGCGTCGCTTCATGTTCAACTACAACGCGGTGCCGGTGGAATGGGCTGGGGTCAGCATCCCGGCGGCCGGGGTCCATTGGGCAGACCTCTGACAAAGGCAGCCCCAGGGTTTTTCGCCGAAAAATCTTGGGGGTTGCCCGGTCAGTCGGTCACGCGCAACGCGCCGGTAACCGGCAGGAAGGCCACCGCGTTCGGGCCAAGCCGCAGCCGGCCATCCTCCAGCACCGCATGTTGTGACGGGCCGACAGGCGGCCCCACGCCGTCCAGCGTCAGAACCCGGGCGATCGGTGACAGATTGAACAGGCACAGCAGCGCCCCGTCCCCTTCGCCGCGCTGAAAGGCCAGAACAGGCTCGCCCAGATCAAGAAACCGCGTCCGGCCGGTTCGCAGCACGCCTGATTTCCGAAATGCCAGCATCGCCCGGTAGTGCTCCAGCACCGATCCTTGCGCCCCCGCCTGCCCTTCGACATGCCGCGCGGCCTGTTCAGGCTTGACCGGCAGCCATGGCCGCGCCGTCGAGAAGCCCGCGAAATCCGACCCGTCCCAGACCATCGGCGTCCGCGTGTTGTCGCGCCCCACGGGCTCTGGCCAGAAGGCGATGCCTTGCGGATCGGTCAGGTCCTCGAAGGCCAGTTCGGTATCGGTCTGGCCCAGTTCCTCGCCCTGCCAAAGGCAGATCGATCCCTCAAAGGCCAGCAGTAGCGACCCCGCCTGCTTGGCCAGATCCTCTTGCGACGCGCCGTTCTTTGCCCAGCGCGATACATGGCGCACGACGTCATGATTGGAAAACGCCCACATCGGCCAACCATCCGGCGCGCCGGAAAAGAACCCCTCCACCCGGCTGCGGAAGAACTCGGCTGAATAGTCATAGCCCATCAGCTCGAACGAATAGCATTGATGCAGCCGCCCCGGCGCGGTGTATTCCCCCATCATCCGGATCGCATGGTGGCTTTCGCCCATTTCGCCCACCGAAGCCGCGCCGTATTCATCCAGAACCACCCGGATACGCTCCATCCAGTCAAGGTTTTCGGGCTGGTTCTTGTCAAAGAGGTGATACTGCATGCCGTAGGGGTTGCCCTCGGCTTCGGTCTTCACGCGGTAGTCGGCGGGGTTGTCGCGGAACTGGAGGTCGTGGAAGAAGTAGTTGACGGTATCAAAGCGGAACCCGTCCACCCCCCGGTCAAGCCAGAAGCGCAGGTTGCCCAGCGCCCAGTCCTGCACTTCGGGGTTGTGGTAGTTCAGGTCGGGCTGGCTGGTCAGGAAGTTGTGCAGGTAATACTGCTTCCTGCGCGCGTCCCACGCCCATGCAGACCCGCCAAACACCGAAAGCCAGTTCGACGGGGGCGAGCCGTCAGGTCTTGGGTCCGCCCAGACATACCAGTCCGCCTTGGGGTTATCCCGGCTGGCGCGGCTTTCGGCAAACGCTGGATGCTGGTCGGACGTATGGCTGAGCACCTGATCGATGATCACCTTCAACCCCAGCCCATGCGCCCGCGCCACAACTGCATCGAAATCGTCCAACGTGCCAAACACCGGGTCCACGTCGCAATAATCGCTGACGTCATAGCCCATGTCCTTCATCGGGCTGCGAAAGAAGGGCGAAAGCCAGACCGCCTCGACCCCAAGGTCGGCCAGATACGGGAGCCGCCGGGTGATCCCCGGCAGATCGCCAATGCCATCGCCACTATCGTCCTGAAACGACCGGGGATAGACCTGATACGTCACCGCACCGCGCCACCAGTCCTGCATCACGCCCTCCAACTCCACCGTCAGCCGCGCATATCCGCCCTTTCCCCTTCACAACAGGGCCACAGCGCATATCCCCCCTTTGGGTCGCCCATAATCCGGGCATTTGCGGCACTTCCGCCACGGAGCGCCCGGAATCTGGGCAACTGCACGCGCCCTGTATCCATCACAATTCTCCATTTGACGTCGCCCGTCCCCCGGCGCAATTTCCGCGCCTGACCAAAAGGGCATGCCATGACCAAGACCCCGATCTTCACCCCGGTCTTGATTGCCGGCTGCACCATCCTGATGCTCTCTTTCGCGATCCGCGCCAGCTATGGCGTCTTCCAGATCCCGGTCGCGACGGAATTCGGCTGGCCCCGCGCCGATTTTTCCATGGCCATCGCAATTCAGAACCTGGCCTGGGGCATCGGCCAGCCAATGTTCTCGGCCTTCGGTGAACGCTTCGGTGACCGCAAGACGATCATCATCGGCGCCATGCTCTACGCGCTGGGTCTGGTTCTGTCGGCCTATGCCATTACCCCCGGCCAGCATCAGGCGCTGGCAATCCTTGTCGGCTTTGGCATCGCTGGCACCGGGTTCGGCGTGATCCTGCCTCTGATCGGCCGCGCTGCCAGCCCTGAAAAGCGCAGCCTGACGCTTGGGATAGGGTCTGCCATTGGATCGGCTGGGCAGGTCTTCGGCCCGCCCGCAGCCGAAGCGTTGCTGCAAATCTACAGCTGGCAGACCGTCTTCGTGATCTTCGCCGCCGTCATCCTTTGCACCCTCTTGGTGCTGCCCGTCCTGCGCGCCCCGGAAAAGCCGCGCGCGGGTGCTGTGCCAGACGAGCCGATGTTGACCGTTGTGTCCCGCGCCTTCCGCGACCCGACCTATGCGTTGATCTTCATTGGCTTCTTTTCGTGCGGCTATCAGCTTGGCTTCATCACCGCCCACTTCCCCGCCTTCATAACCGAGGTGTGCGGCCCGATAGACCCCGGAGGCATGCTTGCAGGCATGGGCATTGGCACCACCTCCGCCCTTGGGGCGGCGGCCATCGCCGTCATCGGCATCGCCAATATCGGCGGCTCGGTCCTGTCTGGCTGGCTGGGCGGGCATTTCCCGAAGAAGTATCTTCTGGCCGCGATCTACACCGGGCGCACTGTCGCCTCGGCCATCTTTATCCTGATGCCGATGACGCCAACGACCGTTCTGGTCTATTCCGCCGCGATGGGGGCGATGTGGCTGGCCACCGTCCCGCTGACCAGTGGTCTTGTCGCGCAGATTTACGGGGTGCGCTACATGGGAACGCTCTACGGCTTTGTCTTCCTCAGTCACCAGATCGGAAGCTTTCTGGGCGTCTGGCTGGGAGGCAAGTTCTATGACCTGAACGGTGACTATACGCTGGTCTGGTGGATCGGCGTCGGCGTCGGGGCATTCTCGGCGATCGTTCACCTGCCGATTCGCGAACGTCCGATGGCTGCGCAGGCGGCGTGATTCGCCGCCTGCTGAGGCCTCAACCCTTTTTCAAGACCCTGGAGCCCAGAAGTTCGGCAATCTGCACCGCGTTCAGCGCGGCACCTTTGCGAAGGTTATCCGACACGCACCAAAGCGTCAGACCGTTGTCGATGGTGCTGTCCTGCCGCACGCGGCTGACATAGGTCGCATACTCGCCCACGCATTCGATCGGCGTGATGTAGCCACCCGGCTCGCGCTTGTCGATCAGCATGATCCCCGGCGCTTCGCGCAGGATGTCCTGGGCTTCCTGCCAGTCAAGGAAGTCTTCAAACTCGATGTTGATGGCTTCGGAATGGCCAACGAAGACCGGCACCCGCACGCAGGTGGCCGTGACCTTGATCTTCGGATCAAGGATCTTTTTCGTTTCCGCCACCATCTTCCATTCTTCCTTGGTCTCGCCACTATCCAGGAAAACGTCGATCTGCGGGATCACGTTGAAGGCGATCTGCTTTTGGAATTTCTTCGGCGGCACTTCCTGCACCGGGTTGTAGACGGCCTTGGTCTGGTCCCAAAGCTCGTCCATCCCTTCCTTGCCGGCACCGGAAACCGACTGGTAGGTGGAGACGACCACCCGCTTGATCGTCGCGCGGTCATGCAGCGGCTTCAGCGCCACGACCATCTGCGCGGTGGAACAGTTCGGGTTCGCGATGATGTTCTTCTTGGCATAGCCAAAGATGGCGTCGGCGTTCACTTCCGGCACGATCAGCGGCACGTCGGAGTCATAGCGGTAAAGCGATGAGTTATCGATGACCACGCAACCCGCCACAGCGGCGCGGGGAGCATAGATCTTGGTCGCGTCCGAGCCGATAGCGAACAGGGCAATATCCCAGCCGGTAAAGTCGAACGTGTCCAGATCCTTGCATTTCAAGGTCTTGTCGCCAAAGCTGACTTCGGTTCCCAGCGATTTGCGCGATGCCAGCGCAGTGATTTCATCGACCGGGAACTCGCGCTCGGCGAGGATGTTCAGCATTTCGCGGCCCACGTTACCCGTGGCACCCGCGACGACGACCTTGTAGCCCATCGGGGTCTCTCCTTGATGTGTCCCCCACGCGGGGACGGGGGGCTGTTAGCGCATGGCGGGGTCGGGGGGAAGCGGATTCGAAAACGCGGTCAGTCGGTGCGGTCGCGCGACCACAGGTAGATCAACAGCCCGATGGCCGTGGTGACGGCGAAGAACAGGAAAACCGCTTCATAGGGCGCGCTGGCCGGGTCTGTCGGGGCGGCCGCATGGATGCGCCCCGTGGCGATCTGCGCCAGCCCAATCGGTGCGATCCCGAAAAGATTCAGAAGCGTGACGCCCCGTCCCATCAGATGCGCCGGGATCAGGGCGCGGCCATGCGCCATGACCATCGGAAAGCTGGCACCGAACAGCCCCGCCGCCACAAGCAGCCCCGCAGCCACCACGGGCGGTGCATCGGCAAAGACCCAAAGCCCGGCCAGACAGGCCACGGTCAGCGCGTTGCCGACAAAGATCACCCATTTCCGGCTGCCTACCAATCGGTCCAGCGGGCCATAGGCAAAATTGCCCGCCACCATCGCCAGCCCGATCCACAACCCGACCTCGCCGATCTGCAACGGATCATAGCCATGCACATCGTTGAAATAGGGGCCGACCCACAAACCGCGCAGCCCGGCAATCGGTGTGTAGCAGACCGCCATCATCGCCAGGATCGGCCAGATCGCAGGCATCCGCAACAGATCCAGCAGCGACCCCTTCTCCTGATGCGCAAGACTTGGCGGATCGCGCACCAGAACCAGAATGGCCAAGGCCACCAGCGCGGAGAACCCGGCCAGTCCGGCCACCGCGGCGCGCCAGCCAAACGCCTCGACCGCCGCCGACAGGGGCAGCGAGGACGCAACATTACCCAGCGCACCCACCCCGATCATCATCCCGGCAAGAAGGCCGAACGACGCCGGTGGAAAGCTGCGCGCAAAGATGAAGTATCCCGCCATCAGAACCGGCGCGCAGCCAACGCCGATCAACGCCATCGCCACATTCAGATGCCAAGGCGCCGAGGCAAGCGCGAACAGCACCGCCCCCCCCGCACCGACCGCCATAAGAACGCCAGCCGTCCGGCGCGGCCCGTGCCGGTCAAGCGCGGCGCCGATCGGCAGCTGCATTGCTGCAAAAGCCAGAAACCACCACCCCGAAGCCGCGGCAAGCTCGGCCGCCGTGGCGCCAAGGTCGGTTTGCAGAACCGGCGCGAGAACCGCGAGAAAGGCGCGGTAGAACTGGCTGAGCAGATAGCCGGAAACAAGTGCCGCGATGCCGATGCGCATGATCGCCTCCCAAGGACGAAGGGCGTTGTCGCAGCGTGGTCGAGCAAGCGCAACACCACACTTTCAGCCGGCCCGGGCAAGTCGTCACTTGGCGGCTAGTCCTGTGCCAGAGCAGGTCTTGCGGAGCCAGGTCGCCCCTTTCGCTGACCGGCGACCGGGTGAATGTCGCTCTGCACGCGGGACATTTGTGCTTTCCCGCGGTGGGCAGGCATCCCGCGCTATCTCTGGACCCGGACCTTTCCGGCCGGGCAACCTCGTGTCACTTTGCGGCGACGGGATCAGACTGCCACGAACCCCTCACGCGCGGGATCATATTGCTCCAGCCCGCCCTCTCCGGTGTCGGTCCAAAGGCCGTGCAAGGTCAGGCGGTCATCTTCGACGGCGGCGCGGACAAAGGGGAAGGTCAGCAGGTTTTCAAGACTGGTCAGAACTGCCTGCTTTTCCAGCGCGCGCAGGATTTCACCTTCCGGCAGGCTGGAAACCTTCTGATAGCCCGGCCGCAGGATATCCATCCACCGCCCGACGAAGCTGGATTTTTCTTCCAGTTCAGGAGCATGGCCCCGGCACATGTCGTGGCAACCCTTGACCCCGCCGCAGTTCGAATGGCCCAGCACCACGATATGCGCCACCCCAAGCGAGGCCACCGCATATTCCACCGCCGCCGAGGTGCCGTGATATTCGCCATCCGGGTTATAGGGCGGCACCAGGTTGGCGATGTTGCGGTGAATGAAGAATTCCCCTTCATCCGCGCCGAAGATCGAGGTGACATGCACCCGGCTGTCACAGCAGGAAATCACCATCGCGCGGGGGTGCTGACCGCTTTCTGCCAGCCGACGATACCAGGCGCGATTGTCCTGATAAGTGGTGGCGTGCCAGCCGTGGAAGCGCTGGATCAGGTAGGTGGGCAAGGGGCGTATGTCGGCCATTGGCATGATCCCGGGTCATTCCTCCCCTGCCTATGCGGCATTCGTGGAAAATTCGAGAGGCAATTTCTCGGCCCGGCTGGCATCCGGCAACCAATTCTTCAGCATGACGCTTCAGCATGAGGTCGGGAATGTGTTGGATGATCGGGTGATCTGATGGCTGAAGTGACGGCTCTCAAGCCGCGAGAAGTGGTGCGTCAGGACGTGGAGGCGATTACAGAGATATATCGCAACCTTGGCGCTCCGGTGGCGGAACAGATGGTGACACGGGCGCTGGGGGAACTGGCGCTGACAATGGCTGGCCTTGCCGAAAAGGTCAGGGCGCAGGACTTGCGCGATCTTGCGCGACAGCTTGGCCACCTGCGGCGGATGGCAGCAGATATCGGGCTGGTCAGTCTGGCAACTGTCGCAGGCGATGCGCGCGCTTGCCTGGAACGGGCCGACGGGACCGCCTTTTCAGCCGTCTGGTCCCGGCTTTTGCGGGTCGCGGAACGGTCCTTGTCGCCGGATCAGGGGGTGGCCGACCTGTCGGGTTGAGGCTTGCCGACTTTGGGCCGAACCTGGACCAGCGAAAACATGGGCCGAATCAGAGGAACGCGCCGTTTCAGCCTGCGCCCGGGGCAGCCGTCACGCCTGCCACCTGTGGCCCTTGGCTGCGGTGCAAGGACGGGTGTGGCTGCCAATGGTCGCAATGCCGGGATTTTGTTGAACAAACCGTTGCGCCCGGACAAGCCAAGCTTGCGCGCTTCGCAATTTCGCATCCAATAGGCAAGACTGAACCGCCCGTAACATGAGTGACCGTTTCTCCATGACCAGTGTCCCGCGCTTCGCCTTCGCCATGTCCTCTGCCCAGACCAGACAGCTGCATGTTGTCCGGACCGAAGACCTTTCCAGCTTCCTTGCCGGCCCCGGCGCACCTTGGGCCGGGTGGCTGACCGACACCGGATTCGAGGCTGGTCTGGGTGAGATGCGACTTTTGCCCGGCACGGGTGGCGGGATCGGGGCAGCCGTCGTGGGTTACGGCACCGATCAGGCCCGCCGACGTCTTCGCTTTGGCTTGGCCAAGGCGGTGGCTGGCCTGCCTGCGGGTGACTGGGCGTTGAACGGCACGCTGACCGAAGCGGAACTGACCGAGGCCGCCTTGGGCTGGCTTTTGGCGGGCTACCGCTTTGACCGCTATCGCCCGGCGCGCAAACCGGCCCGGACCCCGCGGCTGGTCTGCCCGGAAGGCCTCGACCCGGCCCGGTTGATCGCCATGGCGGAAGGCGAGGCTCTGACCCGTGATCTGATCAACACCCCCGCGCAAGACATGGGTCCAGACGAGATGGAGACCACCTTCATGACTCTGGCCGCGCGTTTCGGCGCCAAGGCCCGCGCGATCCGGGGCGACGATCTGGTACAGCAGAACTTTCCGATGATCCACGCCGTTGGCCGCGCCTCGCCCCGCGCGCCCCGGCTTTTGGACCTGCGCTGGGGAATGGATGGTCCGGCGCTGACGCTGGTCGGCAAGGGGGTCTGTTTCGATACCGGGGGGCTGAACCTGAAGCCGTCTTCCGGGATGAACCTGATGAAAAAGGACATGGGCGGGGCGGCGACGGTCCTTGGCCTTGCGCAGATGATCATGGCGCTGAACGTGCCGTTGCGGCTGCGCGTCCTGATTCCGGCGGTGGAGAACGTGGTTTCCGGCAATGCCTTGAAGCCGAAAGACATCCTGACCAGCCGCAAGGGTCTGACGGTCGAGGTGAACGACACCGACGCCGAAGGCCGCCTTGTGCTGGCCGATGCCCTTGCCCTTGCCTGTGAGGAAGACAGCGATCTGGTCATCTCGATGGCCACGCTGACCGGTGCTGCGCGCGTGGCCGTTGGCCCGGATCTTGCGCCCTTCTACACCGATGACCCAAGCCTGGCGGGGGCGCTGGAAGCGGGGGCTGCCGCGGGCTTTGATCCGGTCTGGCGGATGCCGTTCCACGATGCCTATGAAACCGTGATCGAGCCGGGCATCGCTGATCTGGACAACGCGCCGGGCTTTGGTTTTGCCGGGTCTATCACGGCGGCGCTGTTCTTGCGGCGCTTTGTCGATGGCCCGCGCTATATCCATTTCGACATCTACGGCCATACCCCCAGCGACCAGCCCGCCCGCCCGAAAGGCGGCGCGGGCCAGGGCGCGCGGGCGGTTCTGGGCGCGCTTCCCGCAATGCTGGGCATGGGGGGCAAATGATGGACCGCAGGACCACCCCGTTTTCCGGCCGCATCGCCCATATCAGCCTGCAAGGCGAAGTGTCGGCACCTCTGACAAAGGGCGAGGCCGCGCAGGTCGTGCGACCCATTGCCGATCTCCTGGACAAACCGGGCGGCGCGCGCGACCGGCAACTCTTGCTTGGCGCGGCGGTCACTCTGATCGACCGCGACAAGGGCCACGTCTTCCTGCGGTCTGACCGCGACGGCTATTGCGGCTGGCTGGCGGAAGATGCGGTCGGCCCGGGGCCAGAGCCGACGCATTGGGTGGTTGCCCCCTCGACGCATTTCTACTCTGATCCATCTGTGCAGGCAAAAGAGACGGCGGGGATCAGCATTGGGTCGCGCCTTGCCGTAACCGGCTCATGGGGCGCATGGGCGAACACACCCTACGGTTATGTGCCACTGTGCCACCTGCGGCCCCTTGATCAACACGCCCCCGACCCGGTGACGGTGGCTGAAAGCCTGCTTGGCACGCCCTATCTTTGGGGCGGAAATTCCCGTTTCGGGATGGATTGTTCGGGCTTGGTGCAGGTGGCCTTGCACGCGACCGGGCGCGAGTGTCCGGGCGACAGTGACATGCAGATGTCGATGGGGCGCGGGCTGGCCCCGGGTCAAGGGCTGAAGCGGGGCGATCTGATCTTCTGGAAGGGCCATGTCGCCATGGTGGTCAATGACGATGTGCTGATCCACGCCAACGGTCACACGATGTCTGTCGCCTATGAGGGTATCCGGGAAGCGATCAGCCGGATTTCAGCGGGCGGCGGCGGGCTTGTGCTGGCGCGGCAGCGGGTGGAATAGGGCGCGTTGGAACAGCCGCCAAGGCCAGCACGGGCCAATCAAACTGGGCCAATCAACCGCCGTTCAAGCACCTTCAAGACCTGATCCAGATCCTGCCCCCGGCGCAGGACGCGGCCATCCATCCCGACGACAGCATAAAGACCCTGCCGCGACCGAAGTTTCGGGCGTTTCTCGATCCGGTAAAGCGGGTGTTCGGCGGTGCGGCGGAACACGCTGAACACCGCCACGTCCCGCAGGCTGGAAATGGCATAGTCGCGCCATTCCCCTGCGGCGACCATCTGGCCATAGACCCGCAGGATCAGCCCCAGTTCCCTGCGGTCGAACATGACCGCTTCCGGGGTGCGGCTGACTTGGGGAAAGGGGATCGGCGCCTCGACGTTCATCACGGAAGTCTACCCGCTTCGCCCTTCAAATCAACCGGACAAATCAAGAGGCCAGATCAGTCTGGAAATCCGGGAGACGTGTGCAGTTCGGCGACGGCAAGGCCGCGGCAGTTAATCTGTACCGCAGGAAGGCGCGCCTGAGCAGCGGGATGAGCGGGGTCCAGCACACCTGCCCGCACCAAGAGGCTTGTGATGGCTGTAAGCACCGCCCGCTTGCCGCCGTCGGTGATCTTGATCGCCATGCCAAGTCCTTGGTCTGGCAGAATGGCCGTGTAAACCGACTCGGCCCCGTATTTGATTGCGACCCGCCCGCCCATCGCGCGCATGAGGTCAGTGCAGGTTTCCCCTTCACCCGCCACCAGTTCCGGGTAGGCCATCATCGCCCGGGTCAGCCGATGCATCGCGCGCGACCGAGCATCGCCGCTTTCGCTGGCCGATGCAAAGGCCGCCATTGCACGGGCAAGGCCCGACAGGCTGACTGCGAAATTCGGGGCAGAACAGCCGTCGATCCCGTAGCCGGCAACGGTTTCGCCCGTCGCCTCCTCGGTCGCGTCGCGGATCATGCGCTGCAACGGGTGGTCGATCTCCACATACTCCGGCCCTGCCTTCAGGTGCTGCGTCACAGTCAGGAAACCGCAATGCTTGCCGGAACAGTTGTTGTGCAACTGGCAGGGGCTTTCGTCCGTCTTGATCAGGCGGTTGCGTTCCGTCTTGTCATAGGGTTCATGCGCGCCGCAGCGCAGGTCTGGTTCGGCAAGACCGATTGTTGACAGCCAGTCGCCGGCCATTTTCACGTGCCGCGCCTCGCCCTGATGGCTGGCGCAGGCAAGGGCCAGATGCGCCTCGGTCAGGCCCACGGCATCGGCGGCGCCGGTCTCTACCAGCGGCAGCGCCTGAATCATCTTGCAGGACGACCGGGGGAAGATCACCGTGGCAGGGTCGCCCCATGCCTCGACCATACCGCCCGAACCCCAGATAACCGCATGGCCCGCGTGGCTGCTTTCCAAAAGCCCACCGCGCCAAAGTTCGACCATGGGAGAAGGGTTCGGCATCAGGGGTCCCCGTCACATATGCGCGAATTGTCGCCCAGAGGGCTTTCGCGGATTGGCGTTTTTGTCTAAGGGTGGGATATCGGGTAGAATTGAGCCGCGCCAGTCAAAAGGGTTGAAAAGGCCCCCGGCAACCGGCACAGAGGCACAAGACAGCTTGGAGGCTGCGTCAGACATGACTTCCCTTTTCGGTCGCACGCTTGCGGTTGTCGCGATCAGCTTCGCCACCACCACGGCCTTTGCACAGGAATCCACCAATCGCGTCGCCACGATGACGGACTGGAACGTTTTCACCGAGGAAAGCCCCAAGGAATGCTGGGGCGTCTCGAAGCCGAAGGAAATGGTGAACACCCGCGATGGCCAGCCCGTCTCGGTCCGGCGTGGCGACGTGTTGTTGTTTGTCACCTTCCGCCCCGGCAACCCTGGCGAGATCAGCTTTACCGGCGGCTATCCTTTTGCCAGCGGATCGACGGTCGATGTGACCATTGACGGCCAGCCCTACCAGCTGTTCACCGATGGTGAATGGGCCTGGCCTGGCAGCGCTGCCGATGATGCCGCCCTTCTGGCGGCGATGAAGCGCGGCACGACGGCGGTGATGACCGCGCGGTCCGGGCGTGGCACCCAGACGCAGGACACCTTCAGTCTGCGCGGGTTTACCGCCGCCATGGAAGACGCCGAAAAGCGCTGCCAGTAAACCTGCCGACATCCCGCCAAGGCGCCCCCGTTGCGGGGCGCTTTTGTTTTTCCGGGGAATCACCTATATGCCTCGCATCCCTCCAGATCGCCTGTCGCAAGGCCTGAACCGAAAGATCTGACCGATGTCTGCTCCGATCACGCAAGACGTGCTGACCCTGCCGCGCAAACTGCCGGAAACGGCCAGGACCAACATCGTCGGCCTGACGCGCGACCAGTTGCGCGCGGCGCTGATCGCGGCAGGAACGCCGGAAAAGCAGGCCAAGATGCGGCTCGGCCAGCTTTGGCAGTGGGTCTATCACTGGGGCGTGCGGGATTTCGCGCTGATGACCAACCTTGCCAAGGACTATCGCGCCCTTCTGGCCGATCACTTCACGATCGAGCAGCCCGAGGTGGTCACCCGGCAAATCTCTGAGGATGGCACCCGCAAATACCTGGTGCGGATCGCCGGCGGGCATGAGGTCGAGGTGGTCTATATCCCCGAAACTGACCGGGGGACGCTGTGCATTTCCAGCCAGGTCGGCTGCACGCTGACCTGTTCCTTCTGCCACACCGGCACGCAGAAACTGGTCCGCAACCTGACTGCGGGGGAAATCGTCGGTCAGGTGATGCTGGCCCGCGACGATCTGGGCGAATGGCCGGTGCAGGGGGCGCCGAAGGATGAAACCCGCCTGATCTCCAACATCGTTCTGATGGGGATGGGCGAGCCGCTTTACAATTTCGACAACGTCCGTGACGCGATGAAAGTGGTGATGGATAACGAAGGCATCGCCCTTGGGCGGCGCCGGATCACCCTTTCCACCAGTGGCGTGGTGCCGGAAATTGCCCGCACCGCGACCGAGATCGGCTGCCTGCTGGCAGTCAGCTTCCACGCCACCACCGACGAGGTGCGCGACCAGCTGGTTCCGATCAACAAGCGCTGGAACATCGCGACCTTGTTGGAGGCACTGAAGGCCTATCCGGGCTTGTCGAACAGTGAGCGGATCACCTTTGAATATGTCATGCTGGACGGCGTGAACGACACCAAGGAAGACGCTTACCGGCTGGTGGAACTGCTGCGCGGCATCCCGGCCAAGGTGAACCTGATCCCGTTCAACGAATGGCCCGGCGCGCCCTACAAGCGGTCTTCGGGCAACCGCATCCATGCCTTTGCCGACATCATCTACAAGGCTGGATACGCCAGCCCGATCCGCACCCCGCGCGGCGAAGATATCATGGCGGCTTGCGGGCAGTTGAAATCCGCGACGGAACGGGCGCGGAAGTCAAAGGCCCAGATCGCGGCAGAACTGGAGACCTGACCACTATCCCGTTTGCGCCGTCTCCGGGGTGTTCGGGATCGCTGGCTTCATGGCGGCGGCGGGCTCTGGCTGCGGGACGGCGGCTGCGGCCTTTCGGGCTGCCCGCCTGTCCAGCAGATGAAACAACAGCGGATTGAGCAAGATCGAGATCATCGCCCCTGCCACCACCAGATCACGCGCCTCGGTCGGGACGATGGCCAGCTTGACCCCCATCGTGATCATGATGAACGAAAACTCGCCAATCTGCGCCAGACTGGCCGCAATGGTGAGGCCCTTCTCATGGTCATGCCCGAATGCCTTGATGATCTGATAGGCCACCGCCGATTTCACCACGACGATGATCAGGACCGTCCCGATCAGCGCCAGCGGCGAGGTCCAGATGATCGCCGGGTTGAACAGCATCCCGACCGACACGAAGAACAGAACGGCAAAGGCATCGCGCAGAGGCAGGGTCTCGCGCATGGCCTGCGATGACAGGGTGGATGTCGACATGACCATCCCGGCGAAAAACGCCCCAAGCGCGAAGGACACGCCGAAGAAGTGCGTGGCGCCATAAGCAACCCCCAGCGCGATGGCGAGGACGGACAGCCGGAACAACTCACGCGATTTCGTGTGCGCCACGAAATGCAGCACCCAAGGGATCACCCTCCGCCCCACCACCAGCATCAGCGCAACGAAAGCCGCTGCCTTGACCAGCGTGACCAGCACCGTCGCCGCGATGGGACCAATGCCGATGCCGCTGCCAACCTCGGCCACGATCTCGGCCTCGTCGCCGACAGGCATGGCGATGCCGCCCAGCAGCCCCGCCAAGGGTGGCACCAGCACCAGCGCCAGCACCATCACCAGATCCTCGACAATCAGCCAGCCCACGGCAACGCGGCCCTTTTCGGTCTGCACCAGTTCGCGTTCCTGAAGTGCGCGCAACAGGACCACGGTCGAAGCAACCGACAATGCCAGCCCGAAGATCAGCCCGGCCCCAAGGCTCCATCCCATCAGCCAACCCATCGTGGTGCCGAAAGCGGTGGCTACCGCGATCTGACCCAACGCCCCCGGCACCGCGATTGCCTTCACCGCCATCAGATCACGCGGCGAAAAGTGCAGGCCCACCCCGAACATCAACAGGATCACCCCAAGTTCGGCCAGCTCGGTAGCAAGGCCCATGTCGGCCACATAGCCCGGGGTGAAGGGGCCTACCACCACGCCAGCCAGAAGGTATCCGGCGATCAAGGGCAGCTTCAGCCGCTGCGCCAGAAGGCCAAGCAGAAAGGCAAGGCCAAAGCCCATGACAAGGGTGGTGATCAGTGGCGTCTCATGGGGCAATCGATACGGTCCTTTCCGGCCTTCGCCCGACACGGGCAGCCAGCCAACGGGCAAGGCAGGGAACTTTGTCCGATGATGTGTTGATGTTACGGGGTCGCGGTGCCTTTTCCAACGCCTTGCCGACGCGACCCGCCGCATTTCCGGCATTTGCCGATAGCACAAGCGGTGCTACGCCTTTCGGATGCCCGACCTGATCCCCAACGCCCGCGCGCGTCGCCTGTTTCTGCATCGTCACGCCTTGGCCGAGCCCCCGACCGGCCCCGCCACCGGTCAGTCCTTGCATGACCTGATCGACCGGATCGGCTTTGTGCAGGTGGACAGCATCAACACCGTCGCCCGGGCGCATGACATGATCCTGTGGTCACGGCGGCAGTCGTTTCGCCCCGCGGCGCTGAAGCGGCTTCTGGAAAAGGACCGCATGCTTTGGGAACACTGGACGCATGACGCCTCAATCCTGCCAATTGGGCTGCACGGGGTCTGGCAGCACCGCTTTGACCGGGATGCCGACCGGCTGCGCGACAATTGGCGCAAATGGTTTCGCGCCGGGTATGAGGCGCAGTTTGACACCCTACTTGACCGCATCGCCAAGGATGGCCCTGTCGGCACCGCCGATGTCGGCGAGGGAGAGCTGCGGGGCAAGGGCGGCTGGTGGGACTGGCACCCGTCGAAAGCCGCGCTGGAATGGCTGTGGCGGACCGGGCAGCTTGCCGTCACCCGGCGCGACGGCTTTGCCAAGATCTATGACCTGACCGAACGGGTGATCCCCGCCGCCCATCGCGCGCCGATCCCGGCGGAAGACGTTGCCGACTGGGCCTGCCGGACAGCCCTTGACCGTCTTGGCTTTGGCAGCGCCAAGGACATCGCCGCCTATTGGAATGCCATCAAACCGCAAGCCGCAAGGGACTGGTGCCACACCGCCCTTGCCCAAGGCGAGATCATCGAGGTTGAGGTGGAAGGCGCCAACGGTCAGCCCCGCCGCGCCTTTGCCCGGCCCGAAACGCTGTCTGAGCCCCTGCCGGAACCTCCCGCCCGCCTGCGTATCCTGTCGCCCTTCGACCCCGCCCTGCGCGACCGCGACCGGGCAGAACACCTGTTTGGCTTTCGCTACCGGATCGAGGTTTTCGTGCCGGAACCAAAGCGCATCTTTGGTTATTATGTCTTTCCGGTTCTGGAAGGCGCCCGCCTGATTGGCCGGATCGACGTGAAGGCCTTCCGCGATGCGGGCGCGCTGCGGGTCAAGGGGTTCTGGCCCGAACCGGGGGTCCGGCTGACCAGACAGCGGCAAACCCGGCTGGAGGCGGAACTGGACCGGCTGGCCCGCTTTTCAGGCTGTGACAGGGTGGAATTCCTGCCCGGCTGGGAACAGGAGACCCGGCTTCAGCCCTGACCGAAAACCGATCTGCCTGCCGTTCGGGCCGCAAGGCCTCAGCAGGGGTCTTTCCAGTTGTCGATCACGGCAATCGCTTCTTCCGCCGTCTCGACAATGGTGAAAAGCTCCAGATCCTCGGGCGAAATGACCCCGGCTTCGGCCAGCATCGACCAGTTCACCACCTTCTCCCACCAGTCGCGGCCAAACAGCAGGAAGGGAACCCGCTTCATCCGCTGGGTCTGGATCAGTGTCAGGCTTTCAAAGAGCTCGTCCATTGTGCCAAAGCCGCCCGGAAAGACGCAGATCGCCTTGGCCCGCATCAGGAAATGCATCTTGCGGATGGCAAAGTAGTGGAAGTTGAACGACAGGTCCGGCGTGACATAGGTGTTCGGTGCCTGCTCATGCGGCAAGACGATGTTCAGCCCGATCGACTGGCCCCCGGCCTCATGCGCGCCGCGGTTGCCGGCCTCCATCACGCCGGGGCCGCCGCCGGTGACGACAACGTCTTCCCGGCCATAGGTCGCAAGGCTGCGCTCGGTGATCAGGCGGGCAAAGCGGCGGGCTTCCTCGTAATAATGCGACAGGTCGGCCAGCACTTGCGTCTTTGCTGTGTCACGCTGTTCCGGGGCCGGGATCCGCGCCCCGCCGAACATGACCACGGTGGATTCAATGCCGCGTTCATCCATGATCAGTTGCGGTTTCAGCAGTTCAAGCTGCAACCGCACCGGGCGCAGTTCCTCGCGCAGCATGAAATCGCGGTCGGTAAAGGCAATCCGGTAGGCGGGCGCCCGGGTCTGGGGCGTATCGGGGATACGCTTGGCCGCCGCGATATCCTCGATTGAATCGCGGAACGGGTGGCTGCGGAGTTCTTCTTTCATCAAGTCACTCGGATTGCATGGGTCTGCCCCAAGCCTTATAGGGTCGGGGCCGCCGTGACCAACCGAAAAGGGAAAACCCCATGTCCGCATCCGCCACCCATGCCGCCCTGGAAGCCGCCATCGAAGCAGCGTGGGAGGCCCGCGACGGCATCAGCCCCGCCACCAAGGGTGAGGTGCGCGATGCCATCGAAGCCACATTGACGGCGCTGGACAGTGGCAGCCTGCGGGTGGCTGAAAAGCGCGGCACGGACTGGCATGTCAACCAGTGGGCGAAGAAGGCGGTGCTTCTATCGTTCCGCCTGACCGACATGTATGAGATTTCCGGCAGCAACGGCGGGTCGAACTGGTGGGACAAGGTGCCGTCCAAGTGGCAGGGCTGGACAGCGGCTGACTGGAAGGCCGCAGGCTTTCGCGCCGTCCCCGGTTCCATCGTCCGCCGCTCGGCCTTCATCGGCAAGAACGTGGTCCTGATGCCGTCCTTCGTGAACATCGGCGCCTTCGTCGATGAAGGCTCGATGGTCGATGGCTGGGCCACCGTCGGTTCCTGCGCGCAGATCGGCAAGAACGTGCATCTGTCAGGTGGCGTCGGCATTGGCGGCGTCTTGGAGCCGATGCAGGCTGGCCCGACGATCATCGAGGATGATTGCTTCATCGGCGCGCGGTCTGAAGTGGTTGAAGGCTGCATCATCCGCGAAGGCTCGGTCCTTGGGATGGGGGTCTTCATCGGCAAATCGACCAAGATCGTCGACCGCGAGACGGGTGAGGTCATGTATGGCGAAGTGCCTGCCGGGTCGGTCGTCGTCGCCGGGTCGATGCCGTCCAAGGGCGGGATCAACCTTTACTGCGCGGTGATCGTGAAGAAGGTCGATGCGCAGACCCGGTCGAAGACCAGCATCAACGACCTTCTGCGGGACTGACATGGAAGAGACCCCGCCCACCACGGCGCCCGAAAAACCCAAGCGGACGCAAAAGGTCTATACCCTTGTGGTCGAGGTTGGCCGCAAGGCCGGCGACGGCCTGCCGGACAAGGCCACCGGTGCCGGGCTGGTGATCTATGCCAGTGGCGTTGATGAGGCCGAAGCGGTGCGCGAAACCGTGGCGATCCTGAAAGAGGCCGACCTTGCACCATTGGAGGTGACGGGCCACGGCACATTGGAGGACCGGCTGAAGGCCGGCGACGAGATCGACCCGGAAGAACAGGCGCTGATGATGCGCGCGCTGGCGGAAAATTCGGTCATCGTGGCCGAGATGACGCCGTTCTTCGACTGATCCGGCCACCACTTGCCGATCAGGCCATACGGCCCCCGTTTCGGGGCCACGCCGCCGGACCGATGGCCCGGCCAGCACATCCCCTTGCGGTTGCAGACCTTGGCCCAAGCGGCTAGGTCAAGGGGGACGTTTGCAGACCTGCCAGGACAATTGATGCCCACGATCCCGCTTGACCCCGCCGATCTGACCGCCCGGCTGATCCGCTGCCCCTCTGTCACCCCGGCCGAGGGTGGGGCAATCGCCCTTTTGGCCGAAGTACTGACCGAGGCCGGTTTCAACTGTATCCGGGTGGACAGGGATGGCATCGCCAATCTCTATGCACGGTGGGGCCAACAGGGCGCGAACCGGGCCTTCGGGTTCAATGGTCATACCGATGTGGTCCCGGTCGGGGATGTTGCCGCGTGGCAGCACGACCCTTTCGGTGCCGAAGTTGAAGATGGCGTGATGTTTGGCCGGGGCGCCTGCGACATGAAATCCGGCGTTGCGGCCTTTGTCGCGGCGGCGGTGGATTTCGTGCAGGACGCACCGCCAGATGGTGCGGTGATCATCACCATAACCGGTGATGAGGAAGGTGAGGGCAAGGACGGCACCGTGGCGATCCTTGACTGGATGGCCTTCAACGGTGAACGCATGACGCATTGTCTGGTTGGAGAGCCGACCTGCCCGAACGAGATGGGCGAGATGATGAAGATCGGCCGACGCGGGTCGATGACCGCCCATATCACCGCCACCGGGGTGCAGGGCCATTCGGCCTATCCGCACCGGGCAAAGAACCCGCTTTCGGCCATGGTAAAGCTGCTGGCCCGGCTGGACGCCGAGGCGCTGGACCGCGGAACCCCGCATTTCGACCCCTCCACCCTTGCGATCACCACGATCGACTGCGGCAACCCGGCGAACAACGTCATCCCGGCACGGGCGACGGCGACGGTCAACATCCGCTTCAACGACATGCATTCCGGGGCAACCCTGTCAGACTGGCTGCGTGGTGAGGCGGCGGCGGTGGCTGAGGCAACAGGGGTAGACATCGGGCTGAAGATCAGCATCTCGGGTGAAAGCTTCCTGACACCGCCGGGTGAGCTTTCAACGCTGGTGGCAAACGCTGTGCAGGCCGAAACCGGGCGAAAGCCGGTCGCCTCGACCTCGGGCGGCACGTCGGACGCACGTTTTGTGAAGGATCATTGTCCGGTGGTGGAATTCGGGCTGGTCGGCAAGACCATGCATCAGGTCGATGAACGGGTGGAGGTTGCGCATATCCACACGCTGAAGGCCATCTATGGCCGCATCCTGCGGGACTATTTCGCATGACCAGAATCGAAGTGACCCGCGACATCGCCGCCTGCCAAGGCCTGCGCCGGACCGTGTTCATCGACGAACAGGGCGTCAGCGAGGCGGATGAGGTGGACGGCTTGGACGAGACCGCCATTCATCTTGTGGCCCGTGACGGCGACCGCCCGGTTGGCACGGCGCGACTGCTGGTCAAAGGCACGACTGGCAAGATCGGCAGGGTCTGCGTGCTGGCAGAAAAGCGTGGCACCGGCCTTGGGGCCGCCCTGATCCGCGCTGCGCTGGACGAATTGTGCCGCCAGCCGGGGCTGACCAATGCCTATCTGGGGTCGCAATCCCACGCGACGGGGTTCTATGAAAAGCTGGGCTTCGCGATTGAAGGCGACGAGTTCATGGATGCCGGCATCCCCCACCGGCACATGCGCCGCGCCCTCTGACCAGCGGTCGCCAGATCGAGCGCGTTTCGCGCACGCCCTTGTCTCGCCTTTTGCGCGCAAGCGCGCAACCGGCTCGAACGAAGATGAGTATTTGGGAAAAGAGCAAATAGCTGTCGGGTAGTCATGCAGCGCCGGTCGTGCTACGTCGTAGCCCATGAAAACCCTGCCTTCCAAGGACCAGATCCGCCAATGGATCACCGATAACCCCGGCCTCTCGGCCAAGCGCGACATTGCCAAGGCTTTTGGCATCAAGGGCGATGGCCGCATCGAGCTGAAGCGGCTTCTGCGCGAGCTTGAGGGCGAGGGTGTGGTCGAAAAGACCATGCGCCGGTTCCGCGAGGCGGGAACGCTGCCGCCGGTGTCGATCTTGCAGGTTCTGCCGCCCGACAGTGGCGGTGATCTTTATGCCAAGCCCTTGGAAGAAGGGATCGAGGACGCGCCGCGTATCCTGATCATTCCCAAGAAGGGTGATCCGGCCCTTGGGGCGGGCGACCGTATTCTTGCCCGGCTGGCGAAGGTCGATCTGGACGATTACGTTTATGAGGCACGGCTGATCCGCAAGCTGGGATCGAACCCGGCCAAGGTGCTGGGCGTCTTTCGGGTGAACGCCGAAGGTGGGCGCATCCAGCCGATCGAGAAGGGTTCCGACAAGGAATGGCGCGTGTCGTCCGACATGACGATGGGGGCCAAGGAGGGTGAACTGGTCGAGGCCGAGGCTGTAGGCACCCGCCGGATGGGTCTGCCTCAGGCCCGCGTGCTGGCCCGGCTGGGTGACCCGTCCGGCCCGCGCGCCGCCAGCCTGATCGCCATCCACCAGCACGGCATCCCCGACCAGTTCCCCGACGCCGTGATCCTTGAAGCCGACCGGGCCGAACCCGTCGGCCTGAAGGGGCGTGAGGATCTGCGCGGGCTGCCCCTGCTGACCATCGACCCCATCGACGCGCGTGACCGCGATGACGCCGTGCTGGCCGAGCTCGACCCTGATCCCGGCAACCCCGGCGGCTTCATCCTTTGGGTCGCGATTGCCGATGTGGCGCATTACGTCACACCCGGTTCCGCGCTTGACCGCGAAGCGCGGCGGCGCGGCAACTCTACCTATTTCCCCGACCGTGTGGTGCCGATGCTGCCCGATATCCTTTCGGGCGATCTGTGCAGCTTGCATGAGGGCGTGGACCGGGCCTGTCTGGCCGTGCGGATGGTGATTGATGCCGAAGGCCACAAGCGCAGCCACCGGTTTGTGCGCGGGCTGATGCGCTCTGCCGCGTCCTTGCATTATGCGCAGGTGCAAGCCGCCATCGACGGCGCGCCCGATGACGTGACCGGACCGCTGCTGGAACCCGTCCTGCGCCCGCTATATGCCGCCTATGCCGCCCTGACCCGGGCGCGACAGGCGCGGCAACCGCTGGACCTTGACTTGCCCGAACGCCAGATCGTGCTGGATGACACCGGAAAAGTCGCGTCGGTCGCGTTCAAGGACCGGCTGGACGCCCACAAGCTGATCGAGGAATTCATGGTGCTGGCCAATGTGGCCGCTGCCGAGGAACTGATCCGCCTGAAGCGCCCGCTCTTGTTTCGGGTGCATGAGGAACCCTCGCCCCTGAAGCTGGACGCCTTGCGGGAAGTGGCCGAAGGCGCGGGGATGACCCTTGCCAAGGGACAGGTTCTGAAGACGCAACACCTGAACCGGCTCCTGTCACAGGCGGAGGGGACCGAGTTTGACGAATTGATCAACCTCTCCACCCTGCGGTCGATGACCCAAGCCTATTACCACCCCGAGAACTTCGGGCATTTCGGGCTGGCCTTGCGGAACTATGCGCATTTCACCTCGCCCATCCGGCGCTATTCCGACCTGATCGTCCACCGGGCGCTGATCGCCGGGCATGGCTGGGGGGCGGATGGTCTTTCCGCTTGGGATGTCGAGAACCTGGAAGAAACCGCCAAGCTGATTTCCGAGGCCGAGCGGCGCAGCATGGCCGCCGAGCGCGACACGACGGACCGCTATCTGGCGGCCTATCTGGCCGAGCGCGTGGGGGCCGAGTTTGCCGGACGGATTTCCGGTGTGCAGCGGTTCGGGTTGTTCGTCCGGCTGGATGAGACCGGAGCCGATGGTCTGATCCCGATCCGGGCCTTGGGCCGCGAGTTCTTTCACTATGACGAGGGCAGCCAGACCCTGACGGGCTCTGAAACCGGCCTGACGCTGGGGATCGGCCAGAAGGTCATGGTGCGGCTGGCCGAAGCGGTGCCGGTGACCGGCGGGCTGATCCTGGAGCTTTTGTCGGTGGAAGGTGCCACGTTGAAGCCTGCCGGGCGGAAATCGGGCAAGTATCAGCCACGCAAGCCCGCCCAGGCGGCCGCAAAACGGCGGGTGGTGCGGCGGCGGAAATGACGGGACCGGAGGGTTTCATACCCTCCGGACCTCCGGTGGAGTATTTGCGAAAAGAGCAAGCGCAAGTTTGAATTGATTTGTATTGGTCTTTCAGGATGGGCGGAGTTGGGCGAACGGGTGCTGGGCTTTCTTTGTTGTGTCGCGGCGGTTCTGATCAACGAGCCGGCCGCGGCTCAGACCATCCTGCCCGATGCGGCAGTCACGACGGAGGCCAAGATGGGAACGCAAGCGGGGCTTGAGGCTTGGGTTCAGGATTTCCGCCCGCGGGCGCTGGTGGCGGGTGTGCCTGCGGCGACCTTCGACGCTGCCCTTCGGGGGGTGGAATTCAACCCGAAGGTCGTGGAACGCGACCGCAACCAGAACGAATTCACCAAGACGATCTGGGATTACCTTGATACCGCCGTGTCAGAAGACCGGGTGGCGCTTGGCATCAAGGCCATGGCGCGCCACCGCGATCTTTTAAGCCGGATCGAAGCTGAATTCGGGGTGGAAGCTGAAATTCTCGCCGCTGTCTGGGGCCTTGAAAGCGCCTATGGCACCTTTCGCGGCGATCTGCCGGTGCTGGGGTCACTGGCGACACTGGCCTATGAGGGCAGGCGCGCGGCGTTCTTCGAGGCGGAACTGATTGCCGCGTTGAAGATCGTGGGGGGCGGTCATGTGGACCGTTTCACCGGCTCTTGGGCCGGGGCCAGCGGGCATACGCAATTCATGCCGTCATCATGGGAAAGCTTCGCTGTCGATTTCGATGGCGACGGCAGGCGCAATCTTTGGGGTGACGACCCGGCGGATGCGCTGGCCTCGACGGCCAACTACCTGCGGCACTGGGGCTGGCAGACCGGCATGCCCTGGGGGCTGGAGGTGCGCCTGCCGGATGGCTTTGACCATGACCAGACGACCGAACGGGTGGTGAAGCCCATCGCCGACTGGCAGGCGATGGGCATCCGCACCGCCACGGGAGGCAACCTGCCCGACCATGGCCCCGGCTCTATCCTGCTGCCCGGTGGCCACCGGGGCGCCGCCTTCCTGATCTTCCCGAATTTTCAGGTGATCGAACGCTACAACACCGCCGATGCCTATGTCATTGCCATCGGCCACCTTGCCGACCTGCTGAAAGGTGGCCCACCCATCGCTGCCACCTGGCCACGCGACTTGCGCGCGCTGACACTGGACGAACGCAAGGAACTGCAAGACCGTCTGGGCCGCGCAGGCTTTGACCCCGGGGGCGTCGACGGCCGGATGGGGCCAAAGACCATCGCCGCCGTCAAGGCGTTCCAGAAGGCGCGCGGACTGATCCCCGACGGCTACCCCAGCCTTGAGGTGCTGGTGCTGCTGCGCTGACCGCGGCCACCTTGCCCGCCCATCCAGCGCGGCCTTTGGTCTTCCTCTCTGTCCAAATATCCCCGCCGGAGGCATTGACCGAGCCGGTTGCGCGCCTTTGGCGCGCAGAAGGCGAGACAAGGATGCGCGCGGAACTCGCTCGATCAGACAGCCGCTTCAACCCGCGATGCCGCTGGCCGGGCGGGCGCTGGCGTGGCAATATGTTCTACCTTTGTTCCGAATCCCTGAGTCGCTGCCCGCATGTCTTTCGTCGAACTCTCTGCGCTGACGAATTTCACCTTCCTCACCGGGGCGTCGCACCCCGAGGAGATGATCGAACGCGCCGCCCGGATGGGGATGACCGCGCTGGCCGTGGCGGATGTGAACTCGGTCGCGGGGATCGTGCGGGCGCATACCCGCGCGCGGGAACTGGCGCGCGACGGTGGGCCGTGCATCCGGCTGATTCCGGCCACGCGCATCGTGCTGGAGGATGGCTTCGCCATCACCTGCCTGCCACGCGACCGGGCAGCCTGGGGGCGGCTGTGCCGTCTGCTCAGCCTTGGCCGCCTGCGCGCCGCCAAGGGCGATTGCAGGCTGACCCTGCCCGACCTTCTGGACTGGGGCGAAGGACTGGAGATGCTGGTCCTGCCCCCCGACCAGCGCCTGACACTGGCCGAAGCCCCGCCCGGCCCGATGATCGACATGATCCACTGGCAGGCCCATGCCCGCGCCCTTGCCCGCCGCTTTCCCGGGCAGGTCAGCCTTGCCATGGCCCCGCACTATGACGGGCAGGACCATGACCGCTTCCAGCGCCTTGCCCGTCTGGCCGCGCGGCTGGGCCTGCCCCCTGTCGCCACCGGCCTGCCCTTCCTGCACCACGGATCGCGCCGCCGCCTTGCCGATGTGCTGACCTCAATCCGGCTTGGCGTGCCGGTCGACAAGCTGGGCCGCAGGGCCTTGCCAAACAACGAAGGCCGCCTGCGGTCGGGGGCGGAAATGCTGCGGATCTTCGCAGGCTTCGAACCCGCCGTCGCCCGCGCCGGGGAAATCGCCACCCGCGCCGCCTTTTCGCTGGACGAGCTCAGCTATGACTACCCGTCCGAGAACGCCGATGGCGAAACGGCCAGCCAGCGCCTTGCCCGGCTGGCCGAGGCAGGGCTGAACTGGCGATATCCGGAAGGCCCACCTGAAAAGGTGCGCACCCAGATGGCGCATGAGCTTGGCCTGATCGCCAAGCTGCGCTACGAGCCCTATTTCCTGACCGTCCACGACATCGTGGCCTTTGCCCGGTCGCGCGGGATCCTGTGTCAGGGGCGCGGCTCGGCGGCGAATTCGGTGGTCTGCTACGCGCTGGGGGTGACCTCGGTTTCTCCCGAAATCGGCACCATGGTCTTTGAACGCTTCATCTCCGAGGCGCGCAACGAACCGCCCGACATCGACGTCGATTTCGAACACGAACGGCGCGAAGAGGTGATCCAGCACATCTACGAAAAATACGGCCGCCACCGCGCGGGGCTGTGCGCGACCGTGATCCACTACCGTGGCAAGCGTGCCGTGCGCGAGGTTGGCCGCGCGATGGGCCTGTCGGAAGACACGCTTGCCGCCATGTCCAGCCAGATCTGGGGCTGGGGCGGACCGGGCGCGGTGACGGATGCAAGGCTGGCCGAAATCGGGCTTGACCCGAAAGACCGCCGCCTGCGCCAGACCCTGCGGCTGATCGACGAGATTCAGGGCTTCCCCCGCCACCTGTCGCAACACGTCGGCGGCTTCATCATCACCGAAGGCCGGTTGGACGAACTTTGCCCCGTGGAAAACGCCACGATGGAAGACCGCACCGTCATCCCATGGGACAAGGATGACATCGACACGCTGAAGATCCTCAAGATCGACATTCTGGCGCTGGGGATGCTGTCGTGCATCCGCAAGGCCTTCAACCTTCTGGCCCAGCACCACCAGCAGCACTTCACGCTGGCCACCCTGCCGCCGGAAGACCCCGAGACCTACCGGATGCTCTGCCGGGCCGACAGTCTGGGAGTGTTTCAGGTGGAAAGCCGCGCCCAGATGAACTTCCTGCCCCGGATGCGCCCGCGCTGCTTTTATGACCTCGTGATTCAGGTCGCGATCATTCGCCCGGGACCGATTCAGGGGGACATGGTGCATCCGTTCCTGCGCCGCCGAAACGGGCAGGAGCAGGTCAGCTTCCCGTCTGACGCGCTGGGCAAGGTGCTGTCGAAAACCCTTGGCGTACCGCTGTTTCAGGAACAGGCGATGCAGATCGCCATCGTCGGCGCGGGGTTCACCCCCGAAGAGGCAGACCGGTTGCGCCGCTCGCTGGCCACCTTCAAGAAGCACGGGTCGGTCAGCGAATTTCATGACCGCTTCATCGGGGGCATGCTGGCGCGCGGCTATGATGTCGACTTTGCCAAGCGCTGCTTTGCCCAGATCGAAGGCTTCGGCAGCTACGGCTTTCCCGAAAGCCACGCCGCCAGTTTCGCACTCCTCGTCTACGCCAGCGCATGGATCAAGCGCCACCACCCCGGCATCTTCGCCTGCGCCCTGCTGAACGCGCAGCCCATGGGCTTTTACGCCCCGGCCCAGATCGTGCGGGATGCGCGCGAACATGGCGTCACCGTGCTGCCGCCCTGCATCCAGAACAGTGATTGGGACAACCGGATGGAATGGCACAGCCAAGGCGACGCCGACCCGAAAGCCCCGCCCGAACTGACGCTCCGCCTTGGCTTTCGCCAGATCAAGGGCATGGCCGAAGATGAGGCACGCTGGATCACCACCGCCCGCGGCAACGGGTATCACACGGTCGAAGACGTGTGGCGCCGCGCCGGGGTCGGCCCCGAAGTGCTGGCCCGCCTTGCCGAAGCAGACGCCTTCGCCGCCCTTGGCCTTTCCCGCCGCGACGCGCTCTGGGCTGCCGAGGGCCTTGCCCCTGGTCCCGCCCTGCCGCTGTTCGCAACCGACATGGAGGGCGAAGCGATCCGCGAGCCTGAAGTCATCTTCCGCGAAATGACGCTGGGCGAAGCGGTGGTCGAGGATTACCTCGCCCTGCGCCTCACGCTGCGCGCCCATCCGATGCACCTTCTCCGCCCCGTGCTGGATGCGGCCTGAACCCTCACCACAAGTACCGCGGAACCAAGCGGGCTTTGCCCGCGCAGGCGACCCGAAAGGATTGCCGCGGAACGCGGCGCCGCATCATCACGATAGCGCCACGGCCCGAACCCTTCTCTTGCGGTCACAGCGGAACCGCCCCAAAAGCGGCGGCATGGCCGTTTCAGGAAAAGCCCCAAAGATGACCCCGGCAACCCAGCCCCCGATCCGCGACCTTGTCCTTCTGGGGGGTGGCCATTCCCATGCTCTGGTCCTTCGCATGTGGGCGATGGACCCGTTGCCCGGCACCCGCGTCACGCTCATCAACCCCGATCCCGTGGCACCCTATACCGGCATGCTGCCCGGCCTGATCGCCGGACATTACCGGCGCGACGAGTTGATGATCGACCTTGTCCGCCTTGCCCGCTTTGCCGGCGCGCGGCTGATCCTTGACCGTGCCACCGGCATCGACCGCGAAGCGCGACTCATCCGGCTTTCCGGCCAGCCGCCCCTGCCCTATGATCTTGCTGCCATCGACATCGGCATCACCTCGGACCTGCCCGGCTTGCCCGGCGCAGCAGACCATGCCGTTGCCGCAAAGCCACTGGGGGCCTATGCCGCCGCCTGGGAGGCGTTTGTGGCCCGTCGGCTGGCCTATCCCCGCGTCACGATCCTTGGCGCAGGTCTTGGCGGGGTGGAGCTGGCGCTGGCGACCGCGCACCGGTTGCAGGCCCAGGGCAGCAAGGCGCAAGTCACATTGATTGACCGGGGGGACAGCCCCTTGCCCGCGCTTTCGGCAGCCGCCCGCCGCACTGTTCTGCGGCAGCTTGCCAGCCTTGGCGTCACGCTGCGCCCGGGCGCAGAGGTCACCGAAGTGGGCGCGGACAGCGTGACCCTTTCCACGGGCGAGGCAATCGGTTCCGACTTCACCCTGACTGCCACCGGTGCGCGCCCGCAGCCTTGGCTGGCCGATACGGGGCTTGTGCTGGATCAGGGCTTTCTGACCACAGATGCCACGTTGCGCAGTTCTGACCCCCGGATCTTCGCCAGCGGCGACTGTGCCACCATCACCGGCGATCCGCGCCCAAAGGCCGGGGTCTTCGCCGTCCGCGCCGCACCGGTGCTTTTGCACAACCTGCGCGCCACCCTTGCAGGCCAGCCGCTGCGCGCCTTCCGCCCGCAAACCGACTATCTGAAGCTGATCTCGCTGGGCGGGAAATCTGCCACGGCCGAGAAATGGCGGCTGTCCTTCACCGGCCCGCGCCTGTGGCGGCTGAAGGACCGGATCGACCGCGCCTTCATGGACCGTTTCACCGACTATCCCGCAATGCCCACACCAAACCTGCCGACCCCCGTCACCGAGGGCCTTGCCGCCTTCGTTGACCAGCGCCCGCTTTGCGGTGGATGTGGTGCGAAACTTGGGCCGGGGGTGCTGGCCACCGCGCTTGCGACCTTGCCCGTACCGATGCGGGTCGAGGTCCGCTCTGGCCCCGGTGACGATGCCGCGATCCTGTCCACCCCCGACGGCGTGCAGGTGCTGACGACCGACCACCTGCGCACCTTTACCCATGATCCGCGCCTGATGGCCCGCATTGCAGCCCTGCACGCACTTGGCGATGTCTGGGCGATGGGGGCTGCCCCACAGGTGGCGCTGGCGCAGGTCACGCTGCCCCGGCTTGGACCCGACCTTCAGGCCCGGATGCTGGCCGAGATCATGCAAACCGCTGCCGCCACCTTCCGCGCGGCGGGGGCGGATATCGTCGGTGGCCATTCCACCGAAGGGGCCGAACTGACGATTGGCTTTACCGTCACCGGAACCGCCGCGCGTCCGATTGCGAAGGGCGGCGCAAGGCCGGGGGACGCGCTGATCCTGACCAAACGCATCGGGTCCGGCACCATTCTTGCCGCTGAAATGGCCATGGCCCGACTTCCGTCCTTGATGCTGGGCGAGGTCTGGACCGAATGCATCGCGCAGATGACCCGCGCCCAAGGCAGCGCCGCTGCAATCCTTGCCGCCGAGGCCCATGCCATGACCGATGTCACCGGGTTCGGCCTTGCCGGACACCTGCTGGAAATGCTGGACGCCTCGGCCACCGCAGCCACGATCCGGCTGGACGATATTCCCCTGATGCGGGGCGCGCTGGATCTGGCCAAGGCGGGCCACGGATCGTCCTTGCACCCGGCGAACCTTGCGGCAATCAGTTGGCGGATGACCGCGCCGCAAGACCCGCGCTGTCTGCTGCTTGCCGATCCGCAGACGGCAGGCGGTTTGCTTGCCGCGGTGCCAGCCGACAAGGCCACGCACCTTTTGACGCAGCTTCAGGCTGCGGGCCACGATGCCGCCATCATCGGTACGGTCACAACGGGCGCACCGCATCTGACCGTCACGACCTGACCGCCCAGCTCTGACGACAGGTCCGCTGTTTCTGCTCAGGAATCGTCCCGGAATTTCCGTAATATTCCGGCTATAATCCAGCCAGCCCGCGCACCGCTTCGGCCACGCGCGCCGCGATCCCCGGCAGCGCGTCGGGTGCCAGATCGTCGGCCTGCACCTCGGCGACCTTCACCGCCATCCGCGCCCGGTGCTTGCCATAGCGCGGGTCGTAATGCCGTTCCATCAGGCTGTCGGCCAGCGCAACAAACGCCCCCGCCCCGGCCAGCGCCTGCCATTCGGCAATCACCTCGGCCGGGTGCATGGGGCGCAACATGTCCACAGTGGCAACCAACCGCCCGGCATCCGCCGTCAGATCGCCATAGGCACGCGCCAGATACTCGGCCCGCGCGGCGCGGGGGGCGGCAATCGCCACCCGGGGGGCTGCGATCATCGCCTTCCAGATTTCCGGCGGCAACCGCCGCTCACCGATCTTGGAGCTTTCCGCTTCCACCACCACCGGACGTGATGGGTCGAGCCCAGCCAGAGCCTGCGCCAGCGCACCCTCGAACGCCTTTTGCGACGGCTGCGCACCCACCGACCCGAACAGTGACCCGCGATGTCGCGCCAGACCTTCAAGATCGATCACCTGCACACCAAAGCCCGGCAGCAGGTTCAGGATCTCGGTCTTGGCAGACCCGGTATTGCCATCCAGCACCACGACAGGTGCCTTGACCGGCGTGTTGTAGACCGCCTCCACGACCAACCCGCGCCAAGCCTTGTAACCGCCCACCAGCGTTTCCACGCGCCAGCCGATCTGGCCAAGGATCGTCGCGAACGAGCCCGACCGTTGCCCACCCCGCCAGCAATAGACCAAGGGACGCCAGCCCCCCGGCCGGTCTGCCAGCACGCCTTCCAGATGCGCCGCCGCATTGCGCGACACCAGCGCAGCACCCAGCTTGCGGGCCGTGAAGGGGGACACCTGTTTGTAGATCGTCCCGACCCGCGCACGTTCTTCGTCATTCAGGACCGGCAGGGAAATCGCCCCCGGCAAATGGTCCTCGGCATATTCCGCAGGGGCGCGCACGTCGATGATGTCATCGAAGCCATGCGCCGCAAGGTCGGCCAGTGAGGTAAGGGTGATCGCCATCACGAAGCTATTACCAACCCCGGCGGAAAGGTGCCACCCCGGACAAGGGGCCGGAATTCCCCCCTCGCCAGACTGCTGCGAAAGGCGCATCCTTTTCGACATGCGCAGCCTTGCCCTTCTTGTGGTGCTTCTGGCCGGCCCGGCGATTTCCGGGGTGGAGCCGTCACGCCTGACCGAGGCTGCCCGCACCCAGATCGGCGTCACCGTCACCTATGACCCGGCCTACGCAGCCCTTGCCTTCCCCGGTGGCGACCTGCCGCGTGATCGGGGCGTCTGCACCGATGTGGTGATCCGGGCGCTGCGTGATGCATGGGGGATCGACCTGCAACTTGCGGTCCACCGCGACATGGCCGGGCATTTCGCCGCCTATCCGCCGCTTTGGGGCCTGACCCGGCCCGACCGCAACATCGACCACCGCCGCGTGCCGAACCTTCGGACCCTTCTGACCCGCATCGGCGCCGACCTGCCGCTGACCGACGGCCCCACGCCCTATCTGCCGGGTGACATCATCACCTGGACCCTGCCCGGCAACCTGTCCCATATCGGCATCCTGTCCGATCGCCGGACCGAAGACGGCATCCCGCTTGTGCTGCACAACATCGGTGTCGGCGCGCACGAGGAAGACATCCTGTTCGCCTACCCGATGACCGGCCATTACCGCATCGGCGCGGATGAGGCTGACCGCCTGAAATCGCTGACCCGGTAGGTCGGGGCCTGCCCCGACTGTCCCCCGCCCCACCAAAGGCAAACGCCAGCCTAGAACCCCACCTCCAACCGCCCGATCAAAGCCACCAGCATCGCCTCGCACCGCTCCAGCTGTTCAATCGTCACGAACTCGTCGGGCTTGTGGCCCTGCGCCATCGATCCCGGGCCACAGATCACCGTGGGAATCCCCAGCCGCTGATCAAAGAGGCCCCCTTCCGTGCCGAAAGCGACCTTGATCGTCCCGTTCGCCCCGGTCAGCCCCTTGACGAAATTGACCACCCCGGCATCCGAAGGCGTGCCGAGGCCGGGGTAATCCCACAGCCGTTCCACGCTAATCGCGGCTTCGGGAAATTCGGCCCGCAGGGGGGCGACGATCGCTTCGGCCGCCGCTTCCAGCCGCCAGATCAGGGAAGGCACATCCTCGCCCGCAAGCGAGCGGATCTCGAAATCCAGAACCGCTCGATTTGGAACGATATTGACCTGCACCCCGCCCGACATCTTGCCGACATGCAGCGTGGTATACGGCACGTCATAATCACCATCGCGCAGTCCCGTCACCGCGAGTTCGGCCTGCAACCCGCGCACGGCACCCAGGAAATCCGCCGCCAGATGCAGCGCGTTCAGGGCAAGGGGTGCCAGTGCCGAATGCCCCTCGCGGCCCGTGCAGGTGGCACGAAGCGCGACCTTGCCCTTGTGTCCGGTTGCCACCTGCATCCCCGTGGGTTCCCCCACAATGCAGAAACGGGGCCGCACCGGGGCCGCCTTCAGCATGTCGATCAGACTGCGCACCCCCATGCAGCCGATCTCTTCGTCATATGACAGCGCCAGATGCAGCGGCACGCGCAAGGGCCGCCGCGCGGCATCCAGCATCGCCGCGACCGCACAGGCAACAAAGCCTTTCATGTCCGTGGTGCCGCGCCCGTAAAGCCGCCCCTCACCTTCGGTCAACTGGAACGGGGGACGAGACCACGCCTGCCCCTCGACCGGGACCACATCGGTATGGCCGGACAGCATGACACCCCCAACCCCCGACGGCCCGGTGGTGGCGTAAAGATTGGCCTTGCCGCCGCTGGCATCGGGGATCAGCTGGACCGCGATCCCGGCTGCTTCCAGCATCCCTTTCACATGGACCATAAGGTCGATGTTCGGCTTCGAGCTTACCGTGTCAAAACTCACCAGACGACCAAGGATCTCGCGCATCACCGACTCCATTTGCGCCCGTGCTAACGCGAAACGGCCACCGCGGGAAGGTTTCCTCACTTGTCCCGGCCGGTAGCCTTTGTCACAGTTGGTGCAATCGAGGTATCGGACCCCCATGCACCGCCTTGCCACCGCCCTGAGCCTTGCGCTGTCCGTTGCCCTGAACTTCTCACCCGTCCGGGCCGAGGAGCCGAACCTGTCTGCCAATCCGGCCAACACCTTCGGCGCCGCGTCACGGCTTGCTACCGCCCAGCGGGCCTACCTGCATGCTCTTGAAAATGGAGAGGTTCTGGCGCTGGTCGTCGCAATTCGCCTTGCCCGCAGCGTGACCTTGCGTCCTGCAAATGCCTGGGAACGGGCCGACCCGGACCCGATGAACCCGCAACTTCCGGCCGACTTCCCCGACCCGGCAAGTGACGTGGCCCTTGCCATTGCCCGGAACCTTGCGGCCGATGATCCCTTGCTTCAAGATCTGGTCTACGATCTTGACGCGCAATTGCCGCGCGCAAGGCTTGAAACTGCGGTCACCACCTCGGGCAATCTGGCACCCGGGCAGTCCGCGACCTGGCGTATCGCTCTTTTTGGCGAAGTCGGTACAGAACTGGCGCTGATCAGCGATGGTCGCAGCAAGTTGAGCCTGACCCTGACAGATGATGCCGACAATATCCTTTGCGCCGTGCCACCTTCGTCAAGGCCGGCATTGTGTCGCCTGACGCCGGCCCGCAACGGCTTTTTTGCCCTCCGTCTGAAGAATGACGGACAGGCCGCCGCTGACTATCGCCTGTTCGGAAATTGAGGGGGCGTCGGAATGTGTCGTGCCGCGCTTTCATTTTCCAGACTGTGCCGAAATGCGGTAAATCTGAACACGCCTCGCCCGGGGCGAGGCCATTGGACCAAGTCATGAAACCGCAATCCATGTCCTGCGCCCAATCCCTTTCCCGCGCCCTTGCGGCCACCACCTTTGCTGCCCTTTGCCTTCCTGCCTTCGCCGAGGACCAATCCTACAGCAATAGCGGTTCTCCTGCCGGAAATGCCGCGCCGGGTGGTGCCGCGACCATTGTCCTTGCCCGGGATCTTCACACTCTTGGCATCCGGGAAGGTGACGCGCTGACGGTCCTTGCCGCAGCGAGACTTGCCGCCTCTGTTGAGGTCGTGGTGCAGGAACCTGCCGCTCTTGACCCCGCGACGCTGACGCTTGATGGCCTTGGGCAGGGATTTCTGGCCGGAAGCAAGTTGCCTGTCCCGACAGATCCCAAGGCCCCGCCCCCCCTCGCAACGGGCGCGCCACGACCCGCAGCAAAGGTGATGCTTTTTGGCGAGTCATCCAAAGATGACGGAAGCCCTCCCGCTTCGGTCGAGGCGATGTTTGGCACGGCCTCCAACCTTGCCGGCGATGACGAGATCCTGCTTGGACTGATCGAGGAGGCGATGGCGGAAGGCCCCGGCGCGCGGATCGGCACCGCGGCGTCATGGCTTTCGCGACTGCCAGCCGGAGGTACCGATCTTTGGGAGATTCCGTTCCAAGGAAGCCTCGATGCCGAGATCGCCGTCATTGGCGGTGGCGACGAAACCCTTGATCTGGCCGTATCTGACGCAAACGGCACCCTTGTCTGCCTTGATATCGGCCGGTCAGACAGGTTTCATTGCCACTGGACGCCCGTGCGCGATGGCCATTTCTACGTCACGGTCCGGAACGCCGGGCGGGAAAGCACTAGCTACCAACTCTTGACGAATTGAGCCTGCCCTGACGGTGACCCTGAAGAAGCAGCCCCAGCAGGTTCGGATCCGGCGCTGCGGCCAAGCACCACGGACGAACCTTCAAGCTATTGTTTTATATACTTTGCTGCGCAGAATTTCTTGCAGCAATCCTGATACTCGGCAGCCTCAGACCTGAGAAGGCCGCCAATATTTTCAGGCTTTTTGCATCGTCCCGGCTCAGGATTTCTGCGCAGCATGGCCGCAAGAATCAATAATGCTGCGCAGCAATCCGTTGGGCTTCGCTGCGCAGCATTCTCGATTCGTCACACCCGCCGGCGGACTGCAGATGCCCCTTACAGGATTTCGCTGACTTTCACCGTACGGCCTTCTGCGACCGATTTCAGTGCCGCTTCGGCAAGCGCAAGCGCCAGCAGGCCATCTTCGCCCGATGGGCTTGCCGTGGCCTTTCCGTCCATCGCATCGATGAATGCCGCGATTTCGGCTGCATAGGCTTCCGTGTAGCGCGTCATGAAGAAATCATGCAGCGGCGGCCGGGTATACCCTGCCCCTGTCGCCACTTCGATGCTGACAGCGCGCTGGTTTTCAGCGCTGACGGCCCCTTTGGAGCCATGCACCTCGATCCGCTGGTCATAACCATAGGTCGCCCGGCGCGAGTTCGAGATGACTGCCATCTTGCCGGTTGCCGTCTTGAGCATCACCTGGACGCTGTCGCTGTCGCCAGCCTTGCCGATTGCCGGATCGACCAACACGGCGGCCATGGCCGAAACTTCGGCCACTTCCTCACCCAGCAGGAAGCGGGCCATGTCAAAATCATGGATCGTCATGTCGCGGAAGATACCGCCCGACCGCGCGATGTAATCCACCGGCGGCGCGCCGGGATCACGGCTGGTGATCACCACCATCTCCACCGCGCCAACGGTCCCCTTGTCGATCTCGGCCCTCACGGCGGCAAAATGCGGGTCAAAGCGCCGGTTGAAGCCGACCATCAATGTGCCTTTGTGCGCCCTGACGACCTCAAGGCAGGATTTCACCCGTGCCAGAGAAAGATCGATCGGCTTTTCGCAGAAAACGGCCTTTCCGGCCTTCACGAACTGTTCGATCAGGTCGGCATGGGTGTCGGTCGGCGTGCAGATCACCACCGCGTCGATGTCCTTGGCGGCGGCGATGGCGTCGATCGTGCGCACTTCGCAGCCGTATTGATCCGCAATCGCCTGCGCGGCGGCGGGCATTGCATCGGACACCGCCACCAACACGGCGGCCGGATTGCCCGTGACCGCTTTCGCATGCACCTTTCCGATGCGCCCTGCGCCCAGAAGTCCAAAACGGATTGTCATCTTTCTCCTTAGCTCGGGCTTGATCCCCGCGTGTTCAATGGTCTTGGCCAGTGGCCGTTCTGTTCTGCGCCTGGGTCTTCCGGGTCTGACTTCAGGCCGAAAGACTCAGCGTCGTTGTGGAACTAATATTCCATACAAGGCAATCTTCAACAGGATAATTCCATTATCGCTGGCGATCTGCTGACCATAGCGCCACCGCCCCGACGAGGGAAACTCCAACCCCGAACGCGGCCACCAGGCCATAGCCCGCAAGCAAGGTGCCAAGCGCGAAGCAAAGCGCGGCAATCACATCGCCCGCCAGCCGCTGCACCGCCATCAGGCTGGACCCGGCACCGGGCCGATCCGCCAGAAGATCCTGAAGATAGGCGATTGGCACGGTAAGCGTTACCGCCCCGCCGATTGCCGCCGGCCAGACAAGCAGCCAGACCGCCCAGCTTCCCGCCAGCACCGGCAACAGCGCCACATGCACCGCGTAAAGGCTCGCACCGGCAAGGATCAGAAGCGTCCGGTCCATGCCACGCGTCAGCGTTGGCAACATCAGCATGAACGGCACCTCCAGCCCGGCCACCAGCCCGACATAAAGCGCCACATCAGCCGTGCCGCGCCCGACATCGGCCACCATGACCAAAGCGACAATGGCAATATAGACTGTGGCCGCAGCGTTCACCGCACCCAGTGCCAGCACCCGCCCTGCAAGCCGTGGACGGCCCATTTCGGCCAGCGCGGCCCGAAAGCTCAGCCCGCTCGGCCTGTCCTCCCAAGCGGTCGCGCCATCTTTCGGCCAGTGGCGCAGCACCACCAGCAACATGCCCCCGGCCATGACAAGCCCGACCGGGAAGATCCAAGTGACCTCGGCCCCTTTCGCAAAGACCACGGCCCAAAGCGGCAGCACCACCACGAACGGCAGCCCGAACAGCGCCCGGATCACGGCCATGATGCCATCACGTTCCGCCACGGGATGACGGGTTGCTGCCATCCGGGCCAGCGCAAAGACCTGCCCGAATGTGACGGACCCCATCGGAAACAAGAGCGCCGCCGCAATGGCAAAGATCCATGGCCCCGGCACCAGCGTCATCAGCCCCATCCCGACGGCCAGCGCCACTACCGCCGCCAGCGTCACCTGTCGGCGGTTCGCCGTCTGGTCCGCGCGAATACCGCCCGCCACCGAAGCCGTCACCGACACCAGCGATGACAGCGCGAGCAAGACCGCAAAACCCCGGTCCCCAAAGCCGAAGGCATTGACCGCAAGGGTCGAGAAATAGGGGCCAAAGCTGCAAACGATGGCGCCTTGCAGGACAATGACCAGCCCCGCAGCACGCAAGGCAGGATCGCTCAGGACAAGGCGGATCGACAGCATGGGCAGATGGCTATCCTGCCGTCTCGTCAGGCGCAAGCTGGCCCGGCAGGGTCAGGGAATGACCTTGCCCGGGTTCATCCGCCCGGCCGGGTCAAGCGCCGCCTTGATCGCGCGCATGACATCCAGAGCCACCGGGTTCTTGCGCCGCGCCATGGAGTTCAGCTTGGAAAGCCCCACCCCATGTTCCGCCGAAAAGCTGCCGCCAAGATCCTGGACAACATCCTCGACTGTCTCCATCACCTTGTCTTTCAAGTCGGCATCGTCGCGCGTGGGAAACGCGGTAAAATGCAGATTGCCGTCGCCCAGATGCGCCACCGTCAGGCTTTTGAGCCCCGGGTCCACAGCGTCCAGCCGACGTAGGGTTTCGGCCAGGAAGCCTTCAACCTTGTCCAGCGGCAGGCAAACATCGGTATCCACGGCAGGCGTCAGGCCAAGGGTGATTTCGGCCGCAGCCTCACGCCGCGCCCACATGGCGCGGCGCTGCTGTTCGCTGCGCGCAAGGACGGCGTCGGTGATCAGCCCCGCCTCCAGCATCTCGGCCAGCACGGATTCCAGCAGGCCGACCAAAGGCACCTCGCCCGCCGCATCGGGGGTGGCTTCGTTCGGGACGGTGGTTGCGGCTTCGATCAGGATGGTGACCTCGGGGATTTCGTCAAAGGGCAGCCCCAGATCGGGCCGGGCTGTCTTAAGCCGCTCCGAATAGGTGCGGGGCATGAACTCGAACGCTTCCACCCGACCCCCGGTCGCCTCTTGCATGCGGTTCAGCAAGACCAGCGCATCCGGCAAGGACCGCGCCGCCACCGTCGCCGTGGCATGGGCGCGAGGCGCTGGCACCAGCTTCATCACAGCCGCCGTGATGATTCCCAGAGTCCCCTCCGCCCCGATGAAAAGGTTTTTCAGATCATAGCCCGAGTTGTCCTTGTGCAACTCGCTCATCAGGTCCAGCACCCGACCATCGGCCAGCACCACCTCCAGCCCCAGACACAAGGCGCGGGTTGAGCCATAGCGCAGCACGTTCGACCCGCCGGCGTTGGTGGACAAGACCCCCCCCAGCATCGCCGACCCCCGCGCGCCGAACCACAGCGGGAAGTAAAGCCCCTCGGCCTCGGCCGCGTCATGAAGGCGGGTCAGGACCACCCCGGCATCAGCCACCACCAGCCGCGCGTCACGTTTCACCGCGCGGATCCGGTTCATGCGTTCAAGGCTGACCATCACGCCGCCCGTCGTCATCGTCCCGCCGACCAGCCCGGTATTGCCGGAGATCGGCACCACCGGCACCCCATGCGCTGCCGCCACCTTGACGCAGGCGGACACTTCGGCCGTGGACGCAGGGCGCACCACCGCCAGCGGCGCGCCGTGATACTTGCCCATCCAGTCGCGCGCATAGCCGGCACTGTCTGCCCCGGCCAGCACATGAGCGGCCCCCACAACCGCCACCAGATCGTCAGTCAATGCCATTGCAGCCCCCATTTCACGCAGCTCAGCAAGAACTACGCCAGAGGGAAAGGTTCAAATCTTTTCGAAAGGATTTGCAAAATCCTTTAAAGGATCTTGGCCCCGCGTCATCCGTTCAGGATAATGGCATCCTTGCCGGAAAGGCTGATCTCCACTTCTGTTCCTGGTACCGGGGGCGGCTGGTCGGCGCGGTTGAACGTATCCATCACCACAAGCTCTCCGGCCACCCGCGCGCGCAGCCGGATGATGGAGCCCATGAAATGAACCTCTTCAATCCAGCCCTTGATCACTGTCTCATAGCCCGGCTCGCGGCCAAGCCGCAAAGCCTCGGGCCGCAGCGCGATGGCCATTTCGGCGCCCATACCGGCCGAAAGGCCCGGCGGCAGCGTGAGAAGCGCGCCACCCAGACGGACCTTGCCGGCAGCCGAATCTTCAACTTTCACGGCAAAGGTGTTCAGCGTGCCGACGAAGTTCGCGACAAAGCGGGTGGTCGGCCGGTTGTAGATCTCGAACGGTGATCCGACCTGATCGGCGATCCCGGCATTCATCACCACGATCCGGTCAGAGATGCTCATCGCTTCTTCCTGATCGTGGGTCACGAAAATCGTCGTGATGCCCAGCCGTTGCTGGATTTCCCGAATTTCATTGCGCAAGGACACCCGAACCTTGGCATCCAGCGCCGACAGCGGTTCATCCAGCAAGAGAACCCGCGGGCTAGGGGCCAAGGCGCGCGCCAGAGCCACCCGCTGTTGCTGCCCGCCGGAAAGCTGGAACGGAAAGCGCCCGGCCATTTCGGCCAGGCCGATCAGGTTCAGCATCTCGGAAACCCGAGACTCACGTTCTGCGCGCGGCACGCCCTTCACCTTCAGACCGAAGGCCACGTTGTCGGCCACCGTCAGGTTCGGAAACAGCGCATAGGCCTGAAACATCATCCCGATGTTGCGGGCGTTGGCCTTCAGGCCCGTCACCTCTTGCCCGCCAATCGTGATACTGCCCGAGGTCGGCGTCTCGAACCCTGCCACCATGCGCAGGACCGTGGTCTTGCCGCAGCCGGACGGCCCGAGCAGCGAGATGAACTCACCTTTCGCGACCTCCAGATTGAAGTCCTTTACCACCAGATTGGACCCGAAGGCCTTTTCCAGATGCGAGATCGTAAGGAAGCTCATCAGGCCTTGGCCCTTTCGTGTTTCGACAGCCGGGTGACCAGCTGCATCAGGCCCATGCAGCCCCATGTGATCGCAAAGGCAATGACCGCAAGGGCGGGCGGCTCGTAGGCGCGGTTGGCGCCCAGAAGCTGCATGAAGGGGCCGAAAGCCGGGCGGTTCAACAGCGCAGCCATGGTGAATTCGCCCAGCACGATCGCCAGCGTCAGGAAGGCCCCTGACAGCACGGCAACCATGACATTGGGCAGGATGATCCGGGCAAGGATGGTGATCCACCCTGCGCCCAGCGATTGCGCCGCCTCGGTCAGGGTGGCCACGTCAATGGTGCGCAGGCCCGTATCAACGCTGCGATACATATAGGGCAGCGCCAACGTGGTATAGCCCATGGTCAGCAGGAAATCGGTCCCGAAGGCCGACCCGGTCAGCGGCAGCACACTGGAGGTGTTGTAAAGCCGGATATAGCCGAAGACGAGAACGATGGCCGGAATGACCAGAGGCAAGAGCGTGACAAATTCCACGAAGGGACGGGCCTGCGGCAGCTTCAGCCGCACCCAATAGGCCGTCGGCACCACCAAAAGCACGCCGACGACAATTGTCGCGGCGGACAGGGCAAGGGAATAGCCGAAGGTATCCCAGAACCGCTGATCCTCGAACACGCGGCGGTAGGCATCGAAGGAATATTCGCCACGCCGCATCTTGAGGCTGAACTCGGTCATCCCGACCAGCGGCAAAAGGAAGTAGAGGCAGCCGAAGATCAGCGCGAACCATGCGAAGAAGCGGGTCATTTCAGCCACCTCTCCGACCGGACGCGCAAGACGATGTAGATCGTGTTGGCGATGACGGTGATCACGATCATCCCGAAGGCAAGCGCAAAGCCAAGGTTCGGGTTGCCCAGCACATCACCCCGGATCTGCGCAAAGAGCTTGATCGGCACGATGTTCAACTGAGGTCCGGTCAGGGCAAAGGCTGTGGCCACCGCCCCGAAGGCGTTGGCGAACAAAAGCGCGAAGGTGCCGAGCAGCGATGGAAACAGGATCGGCAGCGCCACCATCCGCCAGTATTGCGCGCCCGTGGCCCCCAGGACCGCCGCCGCCTCGCGCCATTCGCGCTTCAGCCCGTCAAGGGCCGGAATGATGATCAGAATCATCAAGGGGATCTGGAAAAAGAGATAGGTGATCACCAGCCCCCAGAAGGACAGAAGGTTGAACCCCATGCCCCGAAGGTTGATGCCAAACTCTGTCCGCAGCCAGATGGTGATCAACCCGGCCGGACCAAGCGTGGCAATGAAGGCAAAGGCCAGCGGCACACCCGCAAAGTTCGACGCCACGCCCGAGAAGGTCAGGAGCGGCGACCGGACACCCTTGGGCAACCCGCCAAACACCACCGCCGCTGCCATGGCAAATCCGATGGCACACCCCAACCCTGCGGTTATCAGGCTAAGCTTGATCGAGGTCCAGTAGGCGTTCACGATCGAGGGCGTGTTCAGATCCAGCATGTTCTGGAAGGTGAAACTGCCATCGGCGGTCTGGAATGCACCGATCACGATGCGCATTGTCGGCAAGATCAGGAACAGGACGGCAAAGATCGCGAATGGCAGAATGCCAAGCCACTCAAGCGGCAGCCTTCGCCTTGCGCGCCGGACAGTATCCTTCGCCATGCATCCCCCGGAAGATTGGCGGCTCTGACGGCCGCCTGAATGGTTTGCCTGCCCCGGGATCGTGTCCGGAGCAGGCGTTCAGATCACTCGACGTTGGCGCCGACAACGGCATCCCAGCCAGCGGTCACAGCGGCCTTGTTCGCGTCCACTTCTTCAAGCGTCGGGAAGTAGGCGGCCTCATAGGATTCTGCCGGGGGCAGAGCTTCCAGAAGGTCGGCCGGGATCTTGCCAGCAGCGGCCATCGCATTGAAGCGCGCGGGGTGGCAGTAGCCCTTCAGCCAGCCGAGCTGACCTTCGTCGCTGTAAAGGTATTCCATCCACAGCTTCGCGGCGTTCGGCTGCGGCGCATAGGCGCTGATCGCCTGGACATAGACACCGGCCAGAACGCCCGACTTCGGCACCACGACCTCAACCGGCGGGTTGCCGGCCAGCGTGTCGCGGGCGGCAAGGGCGTTGTAGTCCCACATGATCATGATGGGGGTCGTACCTTGCGCCAGCGTGCCGGCCTTGCCGATGACCGGCACGAAGTTGCCCGCATCGTTAAGGGCCTTGAAGAACTCCAGCCCGGCCTTGCCGGCAGCTTCACCGGGGGCGGCGCCGGTCGACATGCCAGCCGCCAGAACACCCAGGATCGCCTGGTTCGACGCGCGCGGATCACCCGCAAGTGCCACCATGCCCGCGTATTCCGGCTTCAGCAGGTCAGCCCAGTCCTGCGGCACATTGTCGACCATGTCCTTGTTCACGATGAAAGACATCACGCCGTAATAGTCGCCATACCAATGGCCATCGGCATCCTTGATCCCGTCCGGAATCTCGTCCCAGGTCGCAACCTTGTAGGGTTGCGTCAGACCTTCGGCCTTGGCTTGCGGACCAAAGGCCAGGCCCACGTCCAGCACGTCAGGCGCTTGTGGACCCTTGTTGTCCTTGTTGGCCTTCACGGCCTCGATCTCGTCAGCCGAACCCGCGTCGGGGTTCAGTTCATTGACCGAGATTTCCGGATACTTGGCCTTGAAGCCAGCGATCACTTCGCCATAGCCGCACCAGTCATGCGGCAGGGCGATGGTGGACAGCATGCCTTCCGCCTTCGCCGCGGCTTCAAGCTCGGCCATGTGGCCTTCGGCGAAGGCGGCACCGGCCGACACGATCATGGTCAGGCTTGTGGTCAAGCAGAGGATGTTTCTTTTCAGCATTGGAATTCTCCCAGGTGGATCAATGGCGCAGAAAGTCGTCGCCCCAAAGGCTCTCGCGGCCTTCTTCTTGGTGACGTTGTGTAACAGTCAGGTAACAGTGACACGAAACTTATGACAAGGCGCAATCGCCAGCAGGCGTCACTCAGTCCAGCGTGGACCAAGCATCGCAGCAAGTGCCGCAAGCGCCTCGTCGGCGTCTTCGCAGCCCGGCCCGATCTTCACCGCAATACTGGTCGCAAAGCCGAAGGTCGCAGCAAGTTCCGGCCGAAGGGTGATTTCAAGGCCTTTTGGTCCTTTCCTGGCCATTAGGACTGCTTCTTCAGCCGCAAAGGTTTCGTCATTGACCTCAAACCAGACCGGACCACCCCCGATGGGCTGACGAAAGAGGATATAGCCTTCTTCTTCTTCCTCGCCCTCGGCAAAGCCGATGAAAAGAAAGCCCTCGTCCTCGACGACCGACCCATAGGCGGCCTTCACGGTGATGTCGGCCATCTTGCCATTCCCTTCTGACGCGCGGTTCAGGTCCACTTGGCCACCGGAGGCAGGCTCATCAGCACCGCGTTCGCGTCATGCCCGGTTTCCAGCCCGAACTTGGTGCCGCGGTCATAAACCAGATTATACTCGGCATAGAGTCCGCGGTGGATCAGTTGCACGTCCTTGTCGGCCTCGGACCAGGGGGTGGCAAGGCGGCGTTCGGTCACCGGCAGGAAGGCGGGCAGGAACGCTTCGCCCACGGCCTTGGTAAAGGCGAAGTCAGCTTCCCAGTCGCCGGTATTGAGGTCATCAAAGAAGATGCCGCCAACCCCACGCGCCCGGCCCCGGTGCGGTACGAAGAAGTATTCATCGGCCCAAGCCTTGAAACGCGGGTAGTAGTCCGGCGCATGCGCGTCACAGGCGCGCTGCATCTCGGCATGGAAATCCGCGGTATCCTCGGCATATTCGATCGCAGGGTTCAGGTCGGACCCGCCACCGAACCATGACGCGCCCGGGGTCCAGAACATCCGGGTGTTCATATGCACCGCCGGGGCATGCGGGTTGACCATATGGGCGACAAGGGAAATCCCGCTGGCCCAGAACCGGGGGTCTTCGGCCATGCCGGGAACCCCGCGCGCGGCCATCGCGCGCTGCGCCTTTTCGCCAAGGCTGCCGTGAACTTCCGACCAGTTGACACCGACCTTTTCGAACACCTTGCCGCCGCGCATCACGCTCATGATGCCGCCGCCACCATCTGCACGAGTCGTGGGAGTCACCTCGAATCGGCCGGGCTGGCCGTCAGCGAACCGATCCTCCAGATCCTCGAAAGCCGCAACGATCCGGTCGCGCAAGGTATGGAACCACGCCGCCGCGCGTGCCTTGCGACTGTCAAAGGGATCGGTCATCCTGTTGTCTCCATCTGCTGACAGCGCCATGCCTAGCACCCCTTGGCGCCGCTTTCCAAGAGCCTGAGGATCGCATGATGAAACGCCTTACCATTACCGCGCTTGCCCTGCTGGCGGCCTGTGGCACGCCGCAGGAACAGTGCATTTCCTACAATACCCGCGACCTGCGTGTCGTTGACCGGTTGATCGTTGAGGTCGAGGGCAATCTTGAACGCGGCTATGCGTTTGAAAAGACAACGATTTACGAAGACTATTGGGGGTATTGCCCACAACCGCAATTGCCCGATGCGCCACCGGTCAAGCCGCGGCTGTGCCTGAAAGAGCGGGCTGTGATCGTGGATCGACCGAAGGCAATCGACCTTGCCGCCGAAGCGCGCAAACTGGACAGCCTGAAGATCAAGCGCAAGGAACTTGCCCGCAAGGCCGAAGCTGTCATCGCCCAGTGCAAGGCACAATATCCCGAATGATCAATGGGCTGGCGCTGGCACCGCATCAAGGATGCTGCGGCCGCCGTCCACGGTCAGCACCTGCCCGGTGATGAAGCCCGATGCGTCCGACGCCAGAAATTGCACCGTTTCGGCCATTTCGGCGGGCGCGGCAATGCGGTTCAGGGGTGTGGCATCGGCGATTTCGTCGCGAAAGCCGGGGTTTTCCTTCAACGCGGCCTGAAGGCTTGCGCTCATCACCGAACCGAAGGCAATGGCGTTGACCCGGATGCCCTTGGACGCCAGACCGACAGCAAGCGACCGGGTCATCTGATCCATCGCCGCCGCTGCCATCGAATAGGCCAGCAGTTCCGGCCGGGTGGTCTGTGCAGTGATTGACGAGATGTTGATGATGGTGCCAACTGTCGTCCCAGCCTCGGTCTCGCTGCGCGCGGCATGCTGGATCATCCGCTTGGCCGTGATCTGCGACATGCGCAGGGCCGTCAGCACATTCTGCCGCCAAAGCTCCTCGACCCCGTCAGCCTCGGGGGACAGAAGGTCAGAGGTCACCATCCGGCGGTTGGCGTTGACCAGAATGTCGACCCGGTCAAAAGCGTCGATGGTGGCCGAGATCAGGTTGGCAATCGTCAGCTTTTCGGTCAGGTCGCCGCCAAACATGCGGACCGGCCCTTCGGCGCGCGCTTCTTCGCCCACCTCCGCCTCCAGACGGGTTTCGTCTATGTCGGCGAACATCACGTTCGCGCCCTTGTCCACAAGATGCCGGGCGATGGCCAGACCGATGCCAGCGGCGGCACCTGTAACGATGGCAGTCTTGCCGGAAACGGAAAAGGACATTGGGCGGCTCCGTCGTCTGTCAGGGTTTGGCCCGGATGGGCTTGATGGCATGGATCACCCGAAAGGCGCTGTCACCGGCAACCTCGCGGTGTTCCAGAAAGGCCGCCGAAAGCGCGGCGTCATAGGGCAGATGACGGTTTGCAACCAGCCACAGCGATCCGCTTGGTGCCAGCATTCGCCGGGCGGACTGGATGAAGGCAGCCCCCAGGCCCGGATCAGCCGCGCGCCCGAAATGGAAGGGCGGGTTCATCACCACGGCATCCAGAAGCGTCTCGGGGCGGAAGGTCGTGGCATCGGCCCAGTGGAACCGCGCCCGTTCGTCGGTGATATTGACCCGCGCGCAGGCAAGGGCATCCGCCTCTGCCTCGACCAGATCCAGCCGCTTGACGCCTGCATGGGTCAGGATTGCCCGGGCCAGATAGCCCCAGCCCGCCCCCAGATCGGCAACCTTGCCGCCGAACTTGGCCGGCAACGCTGCCGCCAGCAAGACCGACCCACGGTCTGGCCCATCGGCCGAAAAGACGCCGGGCAGGGTTTGGAACCCGCCCTCGATCTGGCGGGGCCGGGCCGCCCAATCCGACAGGTCCAGCCCGGCGGCGAAACTTGCCAGCTTGCCATGCGCCTTTGACAGGCTTTCCGACAGATCCACCCGACCGCGCAGATCCTTCAGCGCGGTGTCGATCCCGTCGGTCTTCTGCCCGTCGACCACGATGACGCCACCTGGCGCAACCTCGGCTGCGGCCTGGGCAATCAACGCCCGCGCCGCTTCACGCGCACGGGGCAGGCAGACGATGGCCACCGCATAAGGCGGGGCTGGCGTGACGGCGTAAACCCCGGCGAAATGGTCATGATCCGGCTTGAAGCCGGTGATCACCGTCACCCGGTCACGCGGCAAGACAGACAGGTCATCGCCGATACGCGGGCGATAGACAGCAATGCGCCCCTCTGGCGGAAGGGTCAGTGCGCCAGTGTCCAGCGCAAGGGTGAGGCGAGCGGATCGCATGGGCGGGGGCCGCAGCCCCCTATGCCCTTTCCGCTGGGCAATGGAAGGTCATTCCTTTTCCATCGTGCATTGCAGCGGATGCTGGTGGCGGCGCGCGAAATCCATCACTTGCGCCACTTTCGTTTCGGCCACCTCAAAGGAAAAGACGCCGACAACGGCCAGCCCCTTCTTGTGGACCGTCAACATGATGTCGAAAGCCTGGGCATGGTTCAGCCCGAAGAACCGTTCCAGCACATGCACGACGAATTCCATCGGGGTGTAGTCATCGTTCAGCAGCATGACCTTGTAGAGCGGCGGACGCTGGGTCTTGGCCTTGGTCTTGGTCAGAATCGATGTATCCTGGCCCGGGCCATCGGTCTTGTCAGACATGGTCAGCGGGCGTGAAGACACGACAGATCAGCTCCAGACGGATTCGGGGGTTGCACCGGACAGTCAAATTATAGCCTTTTCTAGGCTGGCGAAAAGGGGCGGCGTTCACAAGGCTTTCCGGTGGGCGCTTTGGCGACGATCAAGGGACGGAACATGCTGACGACCATCGGCTTCGATGCTGACGACACCCTTTGGCAGAACGAGGCCTTCTTTCGCCTTACACAGGACCGTTTCATACGGCTTCTGGCAGACCATGCTGGGGCGGACCATCTGGCCGAACGGCTTGAGGCAGCCGAGCGACGCAATCTGGGGCATTACGGCTTTGGCGTGAAGGGCTTCACCCTGTCGATGATCGAAACCGCAATCGAGGTGACGGGCGGGCGTGTCCCCGCCAGTGTCATCAGCGAACTTATCGCAGCGGGTCGCGAGATGCTGGAACATCCGATCGATCTTCTGCCGCAGGCGCGGGCCACCGTCACCGCGCTGGCGGCGGACTATCGCGTGGTCCTGATCACCAAGGGCGACCTTCTGGATCAGGAACGCAAACTGGCGCAGTCGGGCCTTGGTGACCTGTTCGACGCGGTGGAAATCGTGTCTGACAAGACCCCTGCCGCCTATCGCACGATCTTTGCCCGGCACGGCACCGGACCGGATCAGGCGATGATGGTGGGCAACTCGCTGAAATCCGACGTGATCCCGGCGATCGAGGCAGGGTCATGGGGCGTGCATGTGCCTCACGGGCTGACTTGGGCGCTGGAAGCCGCCGACCCTCCGACGCATCACACCAGGTTTCACGCGCTGAACAGTCTTGGCGCCTTGCCGGACCTTGTGGCACGTTTGAAGCCCGCCCCCCACAGATAGCAGCGCATAGCCCGGCTTGCGCAAGATATGGCTGCCCGCCTTCGATTACCGCGGCTTTCTTCTGGCAACATGAATTACTTGCCCAAAGCCATTGGATTTTTTCGGTTTTCGGATTGAACACTCTGTGCTAGCCTTCCGGTCGAGGCAGAACTTGGCACCGGAAATTCGGGCCGCACAGGCAAAAGGGACAGGCGACGTGGCATCGCTTATCGGGCGCATTATTCGCACAATTTTCATGATATTCGTGGCTCTCACCCTTGTGGTGACCAGCCCGGCACATGCAGCACCCTATGCGGCCATCGTGATGGACGCGCGAACGGGCGAAATCCTGTTTGAACACAACGCCAATGCGCGTTTGCATCCGGCGTCCCTGACCAAGATGATGACGCTTTACATCGCCTTTCAGGAAATCGAGGCCGGGCGTCTTTCACTCGATAGCAGGGTGACCGTGTCGAAGTATGCAGCCTCGCAACCACCATCACGCCTGGGGTTGAAGCAAGGGCAAAAGATAGCGCTGCGCTATCTGATCCGCGCGGCAGCGGTAAAGTCGGCCAATGACGCGGCGGCGGCCATTGGCGACCAGATCAGCGGCGACCATTTGGCCTTTGCCAAGCGGATGACCCGGACGGCGAAACAGCTTGGCATGAGCAGCACCACGTTTCGCAACGCCCATGGGCTGACAGCGGACGGCCATCTGTCCACCGCGCGCGACATGAACATTCTGGGCCGCCATCTGTTTTACGATTTCCCCCAGTATTACAACATCTTCTCCCGCCGCACGGCGGATGCGGGGGTGGCGACGGTGACCAATACGAACTCTCGCTTCCTTGATGCCTATGAAGGCGCGGACGGGATCAAGACTGGCTACACTTCTGCCGCCGGGTTCAACCTGACCGCATCGGCAGTGCGCGGCAAGAAGCGGATCATCGCAACGGTCTTTGGCGGCACATCGACGGTACAGCGCAATGCCAAGATGCGCGAGCTGATGGATATCGGCTTCGGCGCGGCCAAGAACCGCGTCAAGGAACAGCCGCCCAAAGCACCGGCCGCCCTGCCCAATGACGCGCTGATCGCTTCGGCCAAGCCCGATATCGACGAGCTGGATGTCGAAGGCGGTGCTGCCAAGACAGTGCGCGTTTCGGGCGAAGTGAAATCCTCGCCGCGCCCAAGAGCGCGCCCCGTTCTGCCCGAGGTACCGGATACAGTCGCCATCGCAATGGCCGAAGGCATTGCAGGCGCCCTGGCGGAAGTCACGGCAAAACCGGCACCGCAAGGCACGCTTGACTTTCAGGCCGAGGCAATTGCTGCCGGTGAGGCGCCGACAGAGGTGCCACAGATCGAAGTGCCGGTCGAAACGCTTGTTGCCGCAGCGGCCCCGGTGGTCGATCAGCCGGACCCGGCCCCTGCGGCCGACGGATCGCTTGACGGTCAGGCCATCGCGCTGGCAGCCGCAGCCGTGCAACCAGAGGCTCCGGCGTCCGAAACCTTGGTGGTTGCCACGGTCGATCCTGCCCTTGTCGGCATGAAACCGAAGCCGCGCCCGGAAACGCTGGTCGGAGAAGTGCTGCCGGAAACGTCGCTGGCAGTCGCGGCGGCCGCTCCGGTGCTTGACGCTTCACCGCAGATCGACCCGGAAGCCGCAGCGGAAGAAATCGTCGTTGCCACAGCGGAACTTGTGGTCACCGACCCCGGCATCAGCGCCTCGACCGAAGACACCTTGACGACGGCGAGCCTCCTTGGCGACATCACGGCCGTGGAAACGGTTGCAGGTGCCACCGCGATCCTGCCCCCGGATACCGGATTCGCAGCCGCCACCGTCGTCGCCCCGCAGCCCTCGCGAAAAGCCCCGATCTTCGACAGCATCGAAACCGCCGATGCCGGGGCTGAAGCCGGTACCGGTCAGGAAGTCGTGGTGGTCATGTCCACCTCTGGCGGGCGGCATTTCGGGGTCAATGTCGGGGAATACACCTCGCGCTATGACGCCGAGCGGGCGCTTCTGAAGACCGCGCTTGCCGAAAGCGCGACGCTGAACGAAGGCCTGCGCAAGACCAGCCAGTCAGGCGGCAAGTGGCGGGCCAGCTTCATGGGGCTGACTGAAGATCAGGCCGAACTTGCCTGCCGCCGTCTGCGCGCCCGCGCTGTCACCTGCGAAACCGTGGGGGGCTAAGATGGTTGCTCTGGTCTTTCCGGCCTTCCCGACCGTCACCCTGCCCGTGACCGGCAGGCCCGAGCGCTTCCCGGTCCGCAGGATCTTCTGCGTTGGCCGCAACTATGACGAACACACCCGCGAAATGGGCGGCGAACCGGGGACCGAGCCGCCGTTCTTCTTCACCAAACCCGCCGACGCGGTGGTGGAAAGCGGCAGCCGCATCCCCTATCCGACCGCAACCGCCAACCTGCACCACGAGGCCGAACTGGTGATTGCCATCGGCAAGTCCGGCGCAATGGTGACCGAGGCCGACGCCCCGGCGATGATCTGGGGCCATGCGGCAGGCAATGACCTGACCCGCCGCGACCTTCAGGCCGAGGCAAAGGCCGCGCGCCGGCCGTGGGACATGGCCAAGGGCTTTGACAAATCCGCCGTGCTGGGGGCCATCCGCCCCGGCCCGATGCCGGACGCCAGTTTGCGTTGCACGGTGAACGGTGCGCTTCGTCAGGAAGCGCGGCTGTCCGACATGATCTGGTCCCCCGCCGCGATCATCGCGGCGCTGTCGCAACTTGTCAGCCTGTCTCCGGGGGATCTGATCTTTACCGGCACCCCGGCCGGGGTCGGCCCCCTCAAACGCGGTGATACCTGCAAGGTTGAAATCGACGGGCTGCAATCGGCAACCGTGACCATCGCCTGAGGCTTGCCCTTTTCCCAAATACTCAAAAAAATCCGGAGCCAAGCAGCCCCCGGGCTGCGCAGGCGACCTTTCTCGTGCCGCCTGCGCCTTGCAGGCGGCCCCATCAGAAAACCCTCGGGTCAGGGCTTCGGCCTGTCGTCCCAGTCCTTCGTCAGAATCCGCTGCGCATCGCCGTCCGGATCATCGAACTGCTTGGTCTTCATCGCCCAGAAGAAGGCCGCAAGCCCGATCCCGCCCAAAAGCAGCGAGACCGGAATCAGGATTGCCAGAATTTCCATCTACCTCAACCGCATCGCGTTCAGGGATACGGTAATCGAAGACAGCGACATCGCCAAGGCCGCCGCGAGTGGCGTGGCCATGCCAACCAGCGCCAACGGCACGGCCACCACGTTGTAACCGCCCGAGATCAAGAAGTTTTCCACCATCCGCTTGGTTGATTGGCGACCAATGCGCACAGCATCGGCAATCGGCGCCATATCCTGCCCCAAAAGCACGATGTCAGACGCCACCCGCGCCGCATCCAGCGCCGTGGCGGGTGAGATCGACACATGCGCCGCCGCCAGCGCCGCGGTATCATTCAGCCCGTCGCCGACCATCAGCACATGTCGGCCCTCGGCCGACAAGGCGGCGACGCGGGCGGCTTTTTGCTCGGGCAACACGCCAGCTTGCCAGTGGGCAATGCCAAGCCGTGCGGCCAGTTCCCGCACCGGGGCTTCGCTGTCGCCGGACAAGAGTTCCACCCGCATCCCGGCGGCCTGAAGGGCGGCCACTGCCTCGGCGGCACCGGGGCGCGGGCGATCGGTGAAGGCGAAGGCATGGGTGCTGCCTTCAAGGCGCAGATAAGTGGCGGTCTGCGGCACGGCCTCGGCCCCGCACCAATCGGCCCGGCCCAGCCGGACGGGCGCGCCGTTCCAGACGCCTTCGATGCCATGCCCCGGCACTTCGCGGATATCCTGCACCAAAGCCGGAACCACACCATCTGCCAAAGCACCCGCCGCAAGAGCGCGGGCCAGGGGATGCGACGACCCTGCCGCCAGTGCCGCGGCAACCGCCAGCACCTCGGCCGGATGGTCGGTCAGGGCCACGGGTTCCGGCATCCCCAAGGTCAGCGTGCCGGTCTTGTCAAAGATCACCGCGTCAACCTCGGCCAGCCGTTCAAGGGCGGTGCCGTCCTTGATCAGAAGCCCCTTGCGAAAGAGCTTGCCGCTGGCCGATGTGATCACCGCCGGCACCGCAAGACCCAGCGCACAGGGGCAGGTGATGATCAGCACCGCGGCAGAGATGTTGATCGCGTAACGCAGATCGCCGCCCGTGGCCCACATCCAGTAGCCAAAGGCGCTGAAGGACAACAGATGCACCAGCGGCGAATAGGCCCCGGCTGCCCGGTCGGCAAGGCTGGTGTAGCGGGTCTTGGCCCCTTCGGCCACGGCCACCAGATCAGCCATCCGGTGAAGCGAGCTGTCCTTGCCCGCCGCTGTCACCCGCAGGGTCAGGGGGCCGGTCAGGTTGACCTCGCCCGCGCTGACAAGCGTGCCTTCGCCCGCCGCAACTGGCAGGCTTTCCCCGGTCAAGAGGCTGCGGTCCACTTCCGACGCGCCATGAATGACCACACCGTCCACCGGCATCCGCGCGCCGGGGCGCACCAGCACGATATCGCCCGCCTTGATGGCCGAAATCGCGCGTTCCACTTCAACGCCGTCTTCCAGCACGATGGCGCGCGGCACTTCCAGCGCGGCCAACTCTTCCGCCGCTGATCGGGCCACGGCGCGGGTGCGGTGGTCCAGATAGCGGCCAAGCAGCAGGAAGAAGGCCAGCATGACAGCCGCATCGAAATAGGCGTGGTGTCCCGACATCCACGTTTCATAGACCGAGATCGACGAGGCAAGGATCAGCGCCAGCGAGATCGGCACATCCATCCCCAACCGGCCGACCCGCAAGCTGGCCCAGGCGGATTTGAAGAACGGCTGCCCGGCGAAGATCACCGTTGGCAGGGCGATGGCACCGGAAATCCAGTGGAACAGGTCGCGCGTCGCGTCTTCTGCACCGGACCAGACGGCCACGGACAAAAGCATCACGTTCATCATCGAAAAGAACGCAACCCCCAGCCGCATGAGAAGGTCGCGGCCCTGACGGTCCGTCTCGGTCGAGGACAGAAGGCCGGGGTCAAGCTCATGCGCTTCCTGACCCTCGCGCGCCAGCACGGCGATCAGGTTTGCGGCAGTGACGTCATGGGCGGCATCGATGCTGACCCGCTTCAGCGTCAGGTTGACCCGCGCAGAGCGCACCCCTGGCACCGCCGCCAGCGCCCCTTCCACGGTCGAGATGCAGGCCGCGCAATGGGCCAGCGGCAAGGACAGCATGATCCGCCCATCCCGTTGGCCGTCACGTTCGGCCCGCAGCGCGGCAATGCGTTCAGCCGACGGCACCACCGCGCAGGCTGGACAGGCCGAGACCGGCGCGCGCCCGAAATCCTCGACCACGGTCATCGCGTCAGCCCTGAACGAACAGTTCGGAACGCTGTTCAAACAGCGTGCCATCGATGGAACGGGCGGTGACCTTGACCATCCACTTGCCACGCGCAAGGCCAAGTTCGGCGGAATAGACATCGCCCATCGCCACAAAGACCGGCCGGGCATCATCCATCGTGGAGGTGGTACGCCCGATCAGCACCTCAAGTTCGGTGACCCGCACCGGAACACCGGCGCGGTCGGTGAAGGCAAGGTCGATCCGTCCCCCCGCGTAGCTGGGAGCCAGTTGCCAGCCCAAGGCCTCTTGCGCGGCCTTGCGGTCGTTGAAGCCCTGACTTGCAACGTAGGAATTCTGCACCTCCAGCCCCGGGAAGGTGCTGACGGCCTTGAACGCAAGCAACAGGTTGACCGCAATGATCACCGTGAAGGCGCTGACCGTGATAGCGAGGACGTGTTTTCCCGTCAGTTCGGCCATGTCAGCTACCCTTTCCGTTGAAGATCGTATCATGATGGATCCGGTTCGTCGTGCCTTGTTCCTCGACCCAGATCCGCACGTCGGTCCGGTCTTCCACCGCTGCCCGCGTACCGGGTGCCGCCGTCAGATAGACACGCTGCGACATCGTTTCATTGGCAGGAACCATCACGGTCAGGCCCTCGGCCCCTTCCAGCGACAGGACCACGAAGACATCCGATGTGACCGCAATGGTGAACCGTGCGTCTTCGCCATGCATGTTGCGCAGGCGCAGGTCATAGGCGTTGCGGATGCTGCCATCCGACAGCGTCACGAAGGTCGGGTTCCTGACCGGCGTCACGTTGACGTCAATCGGCGAGCGCAGGAACAGCGCGACGACAAGAGCGACACCAACCCCGGCCCAAAGCACCGTGTAAAGCACGGTCCGCACCCGAAACACATGCGCCCGGACGCTTTTCGGCGGCTGGCCCGCGCGTTCCCGAACTTCATCGGTCAAGGCCAGATAGCCGATCAGGTCACGCGGCTTGCCGATCTTGTCCATCACGTCGTTGCAGGCGTCGATACAGAGGCCGCAAGTGATGCAGGCAAGTTGCTGGCCATCGCGGATGTCGATCCCCATCGGGCAGACGTTGACGCAGGCCATGCAATCAATGCAGTCGCCATTGCCTTCGACGGTCTGCTTGCCGCGCGGTTCACCCCGCCAATCACGATAGCCGATGGTGATGGTGTCTTCATCCATCATCGCGGCCTGAATCCGCGGCCATGGGCAGGCGTAGATGCAGATCTGTTCCCGCGCGAAACCGCCGAAGGCAAAGGTCGTCAGCGTCAGGATCAGCATGGTCAGATAGGCAACCGGATGCGCCTGCCCGGTGACCAGATCGCGCATCAGGGTCGGCGCGTCGGTGAAGTAAAAGACCCAGGCCCCGCCCGTGGCCAGCCCGATCAGGAACCAGACGGTCCATTTGACCGCCCGCTTGCGGACCTTTTCGCCGTCCCATTTCTGCCGGTGCAGGCGGATACGCGCGTTGCGGTCACCCTCGATCCAGCGTTCGACCAGAATGAACAGGTCCGTCCAGACAGTCTGCGGGCAGGCATAGCCGCACCAGACCCGGCCGGCGGCGCTGGTAAACAGGAAAAGCCCCAGCCCGGCCATGATCAGCAGCCCCGCGACGAAATAGAATTCGTGCGGCCATATCTCGATCATGAAGAAGAAGAAGCGCCGGTTGCCAAGATCCAGCAGCACGGCCTGATCCGGCAGCGATGGCCCCCGATCCCAGCGAATCCACGGTGTGATGTAGTAGATGCCCAGCATCACCGCCAGAAGCCACCACTTCAGCGTGCGGAACGTGCCTTTCACCCGGCGCGGAAAGATCGGCTCGCGGGCGGCGTAAAGGCTGGGGGGATCGGCGTCTTGCTGGCTCACGACTGGGCTCCGGGGTCTTGCGGTTGCGCCGGGCGGCAGGATAGCCGCCCGGCGCAATGGCTTTGCGCTGTCAGCGCCGCTTATTCGCCGCCGCCGCGTCCATGGACATAGAAGGCCACAGCCCGGATCTCGTCCTCGGTCAGGCGCGGGCTCCAGTTCGGCATCACGCCATAGCGGGCATAGAAGACCGAATGGGTGACCGCCTCGCGCGTTCCGCCATAAAGCCAGATTGCATCCGAAAGGTTCGGAGCGCCCTGCGACCGATCGCCCGACCCGTCTTCCATGTGACAACCCGAGCAGTTGTCGACATAAAGCTCTGTGCCTTGCGCAGCCAGCGCCGCGTCATGCTCTTGGCCCGACAGGGCCAGGACATATTCCACGACCTGACCGATCTGGGTTTCGTCCAGAAGTTCATCCACGCCGAACTTGGGCATTTCAGAATAGTGGGCATCTGGATCGGTGGTGTTTCGGATGCCGTGGGCGACGGTGTAATGGATATCCTCCATCGTCCCGCCCCACAGCCAGTCATCGTCCAGAAGGTTGGGGTAACCCTTGCCCTCAAAGCCGGCAGCGCCCGACCCGTGGCAGGTCGTGCAGTTGGTGAGGAACACTGCGGCCCCGGCGCGTTCGGCATAAGCCGCAAGTTCGGGGTCGGTGCTGATAGCGTTCAGATCGGCAGCGATCAGCTTTGCCTTGATCCCGGCATTGGCCGCATCGACGCGGGCGATTTCCGCCGCGACATCGGCCCGGGTCGAAGCGCCCAGAAGGCCTGGCGTCGCCTCCTTGATCAGCGGCCATGCCGGGTAGGCCACGGAATAGCCGATGCCCCAGACAATCGTCGCGTAGAACACCCAGACCCACCAGCGCGGCAGGGGGTTGTTCAACTCTTCGATGCCGTCCCACTGGTGGCCGGTCGTCTCTACCTGCCGCGGCTCTTTCTTCACTGGCTTGGCGCACATGGCCTAGGCCTCCTTCTTGGCAGGGTTGGGATCCGCAGGACGGTCATCGTTGCGGAAGATCGAGTTTGCGACATCTTGATGCATGGCGCGGCTGCCGGGCCGGAAGGCCCAGACGCAAAGGGCAAGAAAGCCCACCGTCATGGCCAGAAGGAACCAGCTGTCAGCCATGGCGCGCAGAAAGGAATAGGTTTCCATTTTTCGCTCCTTACCGGTTCGCAACGGGCGTGTAGGTCGAGAAGTCGACCATCGTGCCAAGCACCTGCATGTAGGCGATCAGCGCGTCCATCTCGGTCAGTTCTGGCCGCCCATCGAAGTTGCGCACATTGACCGGGGTGCCAAAGGCCGCCTCGCCGTAACGCTCTTCAAGGCCGTCAAAGTCACCCAGAGGGTCAACCTGCGCCTTGAAGTCGGCAAGCGCGCTTTCCACCATCTCGTCGGTGTAGGGAACACCTGCCATCCGGTTGGTTGCGACCACGTCCTGAATATAGCGACCGTCGATCACGTTGCCCGCAAGGAACCCATAGGGCGGCATCACCGATTCCGGCACAACCGACTTGGCGTCGTAGAAGTGGTCCTGATGCCATTCGTCGGAATAGCGGCCACCGACGCGGGCCAGATCCGGCCCGGTGCGCTTGGACCCCCACTGGAACGGCCGATCATACATCGATTCCGCCGCCAGTGAGTAATGACCATAACGTTCCACCTCATCGCGCATCGGGCGGATCATCTGGCTGTGGCAGCCATAGCAACCCTCACGAATGTAGATGTCGCGGCCCGCCAGTTCGAGGGGGGTGTAGGGGCGAACCCCTTCCACCTTTTCAATCGTGTTCTCCAGATAGAAGAGCGGCACGATCTGCACGATCCCCCCGATGGTCACAACCAGAAGGCTGAGGATCATCAGAAGTGTCGCGTTGGTCTCGATGACCTTGTGTTTGTCTAGGATACCCATGGTCCCGTCTCCTTATTCAGCCGGGACTGCCGAGTGCTGCGTTGCCCGCTGGGGCTGCGCACGCACCGTCATCCACAAGTTGTAGCACATGACAAGCGCGCCAATCAGGAACAGACCCCCGCCCAACGCCCGCACCACATACATCGGGAACTTTGCTTTCACCGTGTCGGCGAAGGCGTTCACGAGGAACCCGTTCGCATCCACTTCACGCCACATCAGACCTTCCATGATGCCCGTGACCCACATCGACGAGGCGTAAAGAACGATCCCGATCGTCGCGAGCCAGAAGTGCCAGGAAACCAGCGACAGGCTGTAAAGCCGCTCACGGTTCCACAGCCGCGGCACGAGGTAGTAAAGCACGCCGAAGGTGATCATCCCGTTCCAGCCCAAGGCGCCGGAATGGACGTGACCGATGGTCCAGTCGGTGTAGTGCGACAGACTGTTGACGGCCTTGATCGACATCATCGGGCCTTCAAAGGTCGACATGCCATAGAAGCCGATCGACACCACCATCATCCGGATGATCGGATCGGTGCGCAGCTTGTCCCAGGCACCCGACAGCGTCATCAGACCGTTGATCATACCACCCCAGGAGGGCATCCACAGGATCACCGAGAACACCATCCCGAGAGTCGAGGCCCAGTCAGGCAGCGCGGTATAGTGCAGGTGGTGCGGACCGGCCCAGATATACAGGAAGATCAGCGCCCAGAAGTGGATGATCGACAGCTTGTAGCTGTAGACCGGGCGTTCAGCCTGCTTGGGGACGAAGTAGTACATCATGCCCAGGAAGCCCGCAGTCAGGAAGAAGCCGACGGCGTTGTGGCCATACCACCACTGCACCATCGCGTCCTGCACACCGGCATAAAGCTGAACCTGCGCCGACCCGAAGATCGATACCGGTATCGCGGCGTTGTTCACCAGATGCAGCATCGCCACGGTCAGGATCATCGACAGAAGGAACCAGTTGGCCACATAGATGTGGGGCTCTTTCCGCTTGAAGAGCGTCCCCATGAACACGATCAGGAACGCGACCCAGACCACCGTGATCAGGATGTCGACGTACCAGACGGGTTCGGCATATTCCTTGCCCTGCGTCGCGCCCAGCACATAGCCGGTCGCGGCCAGCACGATCACCAGTTGCCAGCCCCAGAAGACGAACCAGCCAAGCGAGCCGCCAAACAGGCGCGCCGCGCTGGTGCGCTGCACGATGTAGAACGACGACATGATCAGCGCGTTGCCGCCAAAGGCGAAGATCACCGCGCTGGTGTGCAGTGGGCGCAACCGGCCAAAGTTCAGGTAGCCCTGCGCCCATTCGAAGTTGAGCTGCGGGAAGGCCAGCTGCGAGGCAATGACCACGCCGACCAGAAATCCGACAGCGCCCCAGAAGGCGGTCGCAATTGCCCCCGCCCGGATCACACTGTCAAAATATTCATGTTGCAGGTTCGGTCGGGGATCGCCCGCCGACCGCAACACCCACAGAAAAGCGATGCCAGCGGCCAGCATCACCGTGAGTGCGTTGACCTGATAGGCCAGGTCATGAGCATAGTTCGCCGCTATCGCGGCCAAGACCGCGACAAGGCCTAGCCCTATCAGTTTGAGGTAATCCCACATATTGCGTCCCTTCGTCCTGTCTGGCCGGCTTTGCCTGAAAATTACTCAAGGCAGTTCCGGGCGCTTTGACTGTTTGACTTCTGTAGTGCAGCGCATCTTGGCGCCTTGATCTGGGTCAATCGCATTCTGCCAACGGGTTGACCTTGGTCAAGGCGAAGCGTTTGCTTCCGTCTCAGTGTGATGTCATTGAAAATGGGAGACCACCATGGCCTACAAATCCCTTCTGACGGTTGCAACTTCATCCCAAGGGCTCATGCCGGCGGTGTCCGCCGCCGCCCAGATTGCCACCGCATCTGATGCGCATCTGGATGCCCTGTCGCTTGGAGTTGACCGGACGCAGATCGGCTATTCCTATGTCGGATCGGGCGCGGTGATGATCGCAGCGGCCCTCGAACGCGCCGAGGAAGATGCTCGCGCTGTGGACAAGGCGATGAACGCAGCGCTTGCCGCCCAGCCCCCCGGCCTGCGTGTGGCCACAGATTCGGCCGTGACCCAGCTTGGTGCCTTGACCGATGTGGTGGCAGGTCGCGCGCGCTATGCAGATCTGGTGGTTCTGCCGCTGCCTTATGGCGACAATCGCGGCGTCGAAGACGAGGCCGTGATCGAGGCCGCCCTGTTTGAGGGCATGGCCCCGGTCCTTGTGGTGCCGGAAAAGGGCATGGCCTCTGCCGACCCCCGCCGCGTCGTGGTGGCGTGGAACCAAAGCCGCGAGGCGCTGGTGGCTGCCCGCCGGGCGATGTCGTTCCTGAAGCGCGCCGAAAACGTGACGATCCTTGTGATCGACCCGCCGACCCATGGGCCGGAACGGTCTGACCCGGGCGGGCTTTTGTGCCAGCTTCTTGTCCGCCACGGCATTCACGCCGAGGTCACGGTTCTGGCCCGCACCCTGCCGCGCGTTTCTGACGTGCTGGTGCGCCACCTGCGCGAGGTGAATGCGGACCTTCTGGTGATGGGTGCCTACGGCCATTCCCGCTTCCGCGAGGCCATTCTGGGCGGGGCAACCCGCGACATGCTCGAAAAGGCCGAAGTGCCGGTGTTCCTGGCGCATTGACCAAAGGCGCCGCGTATCAAGCCCGCTACGACTTGATACGCGGCCCGCTTCACACCAGCATCCCGCCGTCGCTGTCATCCCCGGCTTCTTCAAGCAACCGGTCGATGTCGGGTATGCTGACATGGCGGTTCCCTTCCAGCGAGATCACGCCATCCTTCTTCAGCGCTGAAATCTGGCGGCTGACGGTTTCCAGCGTCAGCCCCAGATAGTCAGCCATTTCCTCACGCGTCAGGGGCAGGTCCACCGACAGCATATCCTTGGCCCGCTTCATGTGCAGAGAAGCCTCACGGCGCGCGATGATGGAGATCAGCGAGGCGATCTTTTCCCGTGCCGTCTTGCGACCCAGCAAAAGCATCCACTCTCGCGCCGCGTCCAACTCGTCCAGCGTCATTTCCAGAAGCCGCTGCGCGATATGGGGTGTGGATGTCATCAGGTCTTCAAACGGCTTCTTGCGAAAGCAGCACATGACCAGATCAGTGGTCGCCGTAACGTCAAACGCTGCGACCGGGCGGCCGGGGCGACCAACGAAATCCGATGGCAGCAAGAGCCCCACCATCTGCCGCCGTCCATCTTCCATCGTCTGTGTAAGCGTCGCAATGCCGCTGACCACCGATCCGACGAACTCCATCCGGTCGCCCGACCAGATGACGGTCTGACCAGCCTGAAAGCTGCGATAATACTTGATCTGCTCCAACTGCGACAATTCGTCAGTCTCGCAGCGCGCGCATACTGCACGATGACGGATCGGGCATTCCGAACATTGGACGTGGACTGAATGATCCTGCATACCATGGCCCCGCGCTTGATCTGGGTCAAAGAGCAACCCGCTCCGTCACCATAGCTTACCTGCATGACACATGACCCGCAACTCGCCCGGCTTGGGCTATTTGACGCGCGTGTACCACGGTACACATCCTACCCGACCGCGCCGCACTTCGGCACGGACGTTGGCGTCAGGCATTTTGCCCACTGGATCACCGAGATTCCGGAAAGCAGCGAGATCTCGCTTTACCTGCATGTGCCGTTCTGCCGCAGGCTGTGCTGGTTCTGTGCCTGCCGTACGCAAGGCACCACCTCTGACGCGCCTGTCATCGCCTATGTCGAGACGCTGAAGGCGGAACTTGCGATCCTGAAGGATCACCTCCCCCGGGGGGTGCGCCTTGGTCGGCTGCATTGGGGTGGCGGGACGCCGACACTCTTGTCCCCCGACCAGATGCTTGCCCTGGCACAGGCTGTCTTCGATGTCGCCCCGATGGCCAGGAACGGCGAATTTTCGGTCGAGATCGACCCGAACGAGATTGACGACCCCCGGCTTGACGCATTGGCAAGTATTGGTATGAACCGGGCCTCTATCGGGGTGCAGGACTTTGACCCGCTGATCCAGAAGACCATAGGCCGAGAACAAAGCTATGCCCTGACGCGCGATGTCGCCGAACGCATCCGCGCGCGCGGAGTGGCCAGCCTGAACGCCGACATCCTTTACGGCTTGCCGCATCAGACCGGGCCGCGCATCGCGGATTCGGTGCAGAAGCTTCTGACCCTGTCGCCTGACCGGGTGGCGCTTTACGGCTACGCGCATGTCCCGTGGATGAGCCGCCGCCAGCAGATGATCCCGTCAGACGCCATGCCCACGCCCGAGGAACGGCTGGGGCTGTTTGAAACCGCCCGGCAACTCTTCATCTGGGACGGGTATGAGGATATCGGGATCGACCACTTCGCCAAGCCCGAAGACGGCCTTGCCCGCGCCCGCCGCGAAGGTCGGTTGAAACGGAATTTTCAGGGATATACCGATGACACCTCGCCCGTGCTGATCGGGCTGGGCGCGTCTTCGATCTCGCGCTTTCCGCAAGGATATGCGCAAAACGTGTCCGGCACCGCAGACCATGCCAAGGCGATCCGGGCGGGGCGTTTCTCTACCCACCGCGGCCATCGGTTCACGGGCGAAGATACCCTGCGCGCCCGGATAATCGAGGCGCTGATGTGTGATTTTGCCGTATCGCGGGCCGAACTTCTGGCCAGTTTCGACGCCAGCCCGCAGCGCGTCGAGGCGTTGTTTCAAAAAGCCGTGGCCGAATTTGGCGACATGTTGAAGGGGACAAGCGAGGGCCTGTTCATCCCGGAACGCGCCCGGCCCCTGACGCGGATGATCGCGCGGGCCTTTGATGCCCATGACAGCGCACAGGCGCGACACTCCTCGGCGGTGTGAGAGCGAATTCTTGCGGGAACCCGTGCCTGACCCGTTCCGGTCAGTTCCGCGCCAGACGGGTCAACAGGTCGATCTGCCTTGGCAGGCACACTGATCGCAGATCGTAGCGCGCCCGCACCATTTCGCGCGCGGCCTTGCGCATGCCCAGATAGACCTCGGGCCGGGCAAGCGCGTCGGTCAGTGCAGCCGACCAGCCCGGGACATCGAAGAAATCCACCAGCCGCCCGGTAATGCCATCTTGGATCACCTCGGCAACGGGCGCCGTGCGCGACCCCACGACCAAAGTGCCTGCGGCAAGGGTTTCAACCATCGACCAACTCAGGACAAAGGGATAGGTCAGATAGGCATGCACCCGGCTGACATGGATCAGGTTGACCAGATCGTCATAGGGTATCCTGCCAAGGAAATGGACGCGTGACAGATCCAGCCGGTCCTTTACCTCATCCAGGACAAGGTCTTTCCAGCTACCGCCCTGTGCGGGGGCGCGGCCATAGCTGACCTCGTTGCCACCAACGATTACCACCTGTGCATCGGGTCGCTCCGCAAGCACCTGCGGCAGGGCGCGCATGAAGATGTGATAGCCGCGATAGGGCTCCAGATTGCGGTTGACGAAGGTCAGAACCTCATCGCCCACGGCCAGCACCCGGCCATTCGGCAAGGCAAAGCGCGCGGCAGGGTTCGGGGCCAGCCGGTCGCAGTTCACCCCGTCAAAGATCACCTCGATCTGTTTGCGCAAGGCCGGCGGGTGCGTGCTGGCCTGCCATTCGGTTGGCGAAATACCCCGGTCCGCGTGCGCCAGCGCCTGAGCCATGAAGGCCGCCCGCCCTTGGGCAATCATCACCTGATCAAGACCCGACGCCTGAAACTCGGCGTCAAAGCCCGCGTCTGCGCCGGTGCCGCGATAGTAGAACTCGGCGTAGACCAGAAGTTTCGCTTCCGGCCATACCTCTTTGAGAAACAACGTCTCACCCCAGCCGGAATGGCCGACGATCACATCCGGCACATAGCCGGCAGCCCGCATTCTCTGGGCAAAACGGGCAACGACCACCCCACGGTCACTTGTCGTTGTATAGTTGCGGCCCAGACGGGTGGCCTTGGGATCCACCGGTTCGGCCTTGAAGCTGTAGCGCAGCGTCGGGACCGGGCTTTCGTGCTTGTTCGCCGCATCGGTAATGGCGCGAACATCATGGCCAAGGCGCTGCATCTCGGGCGCGAGGTGCAGGAACTGGCCGGGAAAGTTCTGGTGGACGAATAGAAGTTTCACATCAAGGTCCGAAGGCCGCCGCCATCAGGGCCTTGGTATAGTCGGATTGAGGGTTGGTAAACACCGCGGCGCAATCGCCGGATTCAACGACTTCGCCGGCCTGCATCACCATGACCTTGTGAGCCATGGCGCGGATCACCCGCAGATCGTGGCTGATGAAGATATAAGCCAGCCCCGATTTGCGCTGAAGGTCGCGCAGCAGTTCCACGATCTGGACCTGCACGGTCATGTCGAGCGCACTGGTCGGCTCATCCAGAACCACAAGTTTCGGCCGCAGGATCATGGCGCGGGCAATCGCGATACGCTGGCGCTGGCCCCCCGAGAATTCGTGCGGATAGCGGCCCATCATCGCGGGGTCCAGCCCGACCTCGCGCATGATCTCGGCCACCATGTCGGCCCGGTTGCGCCCGGGGTCTACACCGTGGACGCCCAGCCCTTCGGCGATGATCTGTTCAACGGTCAGGCGTGGCGACAGGCTGCCGTAGGGGTCTTGAAACACCACCTGCATTTCGCGCCGCAGGCCGCGCAAGGCGGCACCGTTGCCACCCCGGACATCGCGGCCCAGAAAGGCGACCGTCCCGGTGCTGGGGATCAGACGCAGGATCGCCAGCGCCAGCGTTGTCTTGCCGGACCCGCTTTCGCCCACGATACCCAGCGTCTCACCCGCCCGGACCGTCAGGTTCGCGTCATTGACCGCTTTCACATGGCCCACGGTCTTGCGCAGAAACCCCTTCTGGATCGGAAACCAGATCCGCAGGTTTTCCGTCCGCACGATTTCAGGCGCGCTGGCGGGAACCGGGTCCGGGCCGCCCTTCTGTTCCGCCGCCAGCAGCTTTTGGGTGTAGGGGTGGCGCGGGTTGGCAAAGATTTCGGCGGTCGGCCCCTGTTCGACGATCTCGCCGCCCTGCATCACACAGACCCGGTCAGCGATCCGCCGCACGATACCAAGGTCATGGGTGATGAACAAAAGGCTCAGCCCCTCGGACCGTTTCAGATCGGCCAGAAGGTCAAGGATCTGTGCCTGGATCGTGACATCCAGCGCGGTGGTCGGTTCATCCGCCACCAGAAGTTCCGGTCCGTTCGCAAGGGCCATCGCGATCATCACCCGCTGGCGCTGCCCGCCCGAAAGCTGATGCGGATAAGCGCCAAGGCGGCTTTCGGCGTCACGGATGCCGACCTTGTTCAACAGTTCCAGCACCCGCGCCCGCGCCGCCGCCCCGGTCAGCGCCTGATGCAGCGCCAGACTTTCCGCCATCTGCTTTTCGATGGTGTGCAGGGGGTTCAGACTGGTCATCGGTTCCTGAAAGATGAAACTGATGTCGTTGCCGCGCACGCGGCGCAATTCGCGTTCCGATACGCCGACCATCTGCCGTCCGGCATAGGTGACCGACCCCGAAACCTCGGCCGTGTCGCCCAGAAGGCCTACGGTGGACAGCGCCGTCACCGATTTCCCCGACCCGCTTTCGCCGACCAGGGCGACCGTTTCACCCTTCGAGACACTGAACGACACGCCCCTGACCGCCTCGATCAGCCGCCCGTCCTGCCGGAAGCTGACCTTCAGATCCTTGACCTCCAACACGCTCATCGGAAGGTCTTTCTGGGGTCAAAGGCATCGCGCACGCCTTCGAAGATGAAGACCAGAAGGCTTAACATGACGGCAAAGGTGAAGAAGGCGGTGAAGCCAAGCCACGGGGCCTGAAGGTTCTGCTGCGCCTGCCGCGACAACTGGCCAAGCGACGGCGCCGAGGACGGCAGACCGAAGCCAAGGTAATCCAGCGTGGCCAGCGCGCCGATGGTGCCAGTGATGATGAAGGGCAGCATGGTCAGCGTGGCGACCATCGCGTTCGGCAGCACATGGCGGAACATGATCTGCCAGTCCGGAACGCCCAAGGCCCGCGCCGCCCGGACATATTCAAAATTCCGCGCCCGCAGGAATTCGGCCCTGACCACGCCGACAAGCCCGGTCCAGCCGAATAGAACCATCAGGCTGACCATCAGCCAGAAACTTTTCGACCAGACCGCTGTGACGATGATGATGACATAGAGCGTCGGGACAGATGTCCAAAGCTCGATCACGCGCTGGAAGATCAGGTCGGTCAGCCCGCCGAAATACCCCTGAATTGCCCCGGCGATGATGCCGATGATCGAAGTTGCCACCGTGACGATCAGCGCAAAGGTGATTGAAAGGCGGAACCCGTAGATCACCCGCGCCGCCACATCGCGTGACGTATCATCGGTGCCAAGCCAGTTCTGCGCCGAAGGTTTGCCGGGGGCCACGCCGCCAGTGTTAACGATGGTATTGTAGCTGTAGCGGATCGGCGGCCAGAGGATCCAACCCGCCTCGACCGGCTGACCCACGACCGTTCCTGTCGCCGTCGCTTCGACCAGGATGCCTTCGGGATCATCCCAGCAGGCTTCCGACCCTGCGGCCACGATCAGGCATTGCACCTCGACCGTGGAATAGTTCGCCTCGGTCCGCAGGTCGCCGCCAAAGGCGATCTCGGGATAGAAACTGAAGACGGGGGTGAAGTATTCGCCGTTGTGCCGCACAAGCACCGGCCGGTCATTGGCAATGAACTCGGCGCAAAGCGACAGGCCGTAAAGGACGATGAAGATCCACAAGGACCAATAGGCCCGCCGGTTCGCCTTGAAGTTCCGCCAGCGGCGCTGGTTCAGGGGCGAAAGCGCCATCAGCCGCGCCTTTCGAAATCGATGCGCGGGTCAACCAGCACATACATCATGTCCGACAGGATGCCGACGATCAGCCCGATCAGGCCAAAGGCGAAAAGCGTGCCGAAGATCACCGGATAATCGCGTTCCACCGCAGACCGGTAGCCAAGCTGGCCAAGCCCGTCGAGCGAGAAGATGAATTCGATGATCAGGCTTGACCCGAAGAAGACGCCCAGAAACAGCCCCGGAAAGCCCGCGATCACGATAAGCATCGCGTTGCGGAAGACATGGCCATAAAGAACCCGCGCCTCTGACAGACCCTTGGCCCGCGCGGTCATGACATACTGCTTCTTGATCTCGTCGAGAAAGCTGTTCTTGGTCAGCAGCGTCAGGGTGGCAAAGGCGGAAATCAGCTGCGCCGTGACCGGCAACACGATGTGCCAAAGGTAGTCGGTGATCTTCTGATACCAGGGGAAGTTTTCCCACCCCTCGCTGGTCAGTCCGCGCAAGGGGAACCACTGGAAATAGCTGCCGCCGGCAAAGACCACCATCAACAGGATGGCAAACAGAAACCCCGGAATGGCATAGGCCGCGATGATGATGCCGCTGGTCCAGGTGTCAAACCCCGACCCGTCGCGCACTGCCTTGCGGATGCCCAGGGGGATCGAGATGAGATAGGCGATCACCGTCGACCACAGGCCCAGCGTGATCGACACCGGCATCTTTTCCAGCACCAGATCAACGACCGAGATCGACCGGAAATAGCTCTCTCCGAAGTCCAGGGTCAGGTAGTTGCCCATCATGATCAGGAAGCGTTCCGTGGCCGGGATCGGCTCTTTCACGCATTCGGGGGCGTCAAGCGACGGGGTGCCGGTAAAGCCGTCTTCGCAGACAAAGCGGGAAAAGCCGAACTGCACTTCCAGCTTGGCCAGAAATTCCGGCGGCAGACCGCGCGCGCCGACATAGCCCTGATCCTGCTGGCCACCGGTGACGGCATCGCCAGTGCCGCCCAGCGCCTGAATCGCGTCACCCTCGCCTTCCAGCCGGGCCTGAATCTGGTCGATCGGTCCGCCTGGCACGAACTGGGTCAGCGCAAAGTTGATCAGCATCACGCCGAACAGCGTGGGGATCACCAGTAGCAGCCGGCGGAGGATATAGGCGCCCAAGGTTCCTGCCCGATTTTCTTGTTATTTCAGGACGCCAGCGGCCCGCAGAGCCTCGGCCTTGTCGGCGTTGTACCACCAGAGCGAAGTCTGGCCAAGCGTATAGGGCGGGATGGTTTCGGGGTGTTCATATAGGTCATAGTAGGCCACCCAATGTTCATCCTTGAACCACTGCGGAATCCAGAAGCCTTCTGCCCGCAAGGCACGGTCCAGCGCCTTGGTGGCAACGGTCAGCTCGTCCTTCGTGGTGGCGGCCATCACCACCTCGATCAGCTTGTCCACGCCCTGGTTCTTCAGCCCCGCCACGTTGAACACCGACACATCCGCCGTGGCGGACCCGTAATACTGCTTCAACTCGGACCCTGAGAAATAGGTCGAACTCAAGCCGTCGGTCACGATGTCGAAATCATACTGCGGGTTGCGGGTCCGGGCCTCGTATTGCGCGGGATCGATGTTTTCCAGCTTGGCGTCAATGCCCAGCGCGATCAGGTTTTCCACGAAGGGCGTGATGATCCGGTCAAACTGCGGGTTGGCGTTCAGAAACTCCAGCGTCAGAAGCTGGCCGGCGGCATTGCGGCGTTTGCCATCGCTGCCGACCTCCCAGCCGGCCTCGTCCAACAGGGCGCTTGCCTTGCGCAGGTTGGCACGGTCAAGCTGGCGCTCGCCGCTGGTGGGGGCCATCACGGCGGGTTCGGTCAGAAGTTCGGCAGGCAGCAGACCAGCATCGACGACCGGTTGCAGGATCGCCACTTCTTCCGGCGAAGGCACGCCTTCCGCCGCCATCCAAGTGTTTTCCCAGACCGAGTTGATCCGGGCATAAAGCCCGTAAAACAGCGTCTGGTTCGACCATTCATAGTTGAACATCAGGCCGATCGCCTGCCGCACCCTTGGATCCTGCCAGTTCGGTCGCCGCAGGTTGAAGACAAACCCCTGACCGCTGGCCTTTGCACCGCTGGGCAGGGATTTCTTCACAACATGCCCGGCTGCAACTGAAGGGAAGGTATATTGCTCGGCCCAGGATTTCGAGGAATTCTCGATCCGAAAGCGGTAAACTCCGGCCTTGAAACCTTCAAACGCGGCGTTGCCATCGGCGAAATATTCAAACCGCAACGTGTCGAAGTTGTTCTGTCCGATGTTGATCGGCAGGTTCGCCCCCCAATAGTCAGGATTGCGGCGGTAGACGATGCTGCGGCCGATATCCATCCGGTCGAACTTGTAGGGGCCCGACCCGAGGTAGGGGATGGTCGAGGTTTCCTCCATGTCCAGATTGTTCGCCTCGTAATGGGCTTTCGAGAAGATCGGCAGGCCGCCGACGCTGTCGGGCAGGTCGCGCGTCGGCACGCCGGGCTTGAAGGTGAACCTGATGCGGTGCGGGTCCAGCACTTCGGCATCTTCGATCTGTTCGTTGAAGACGGTGCGGAAGTCGGTCAAACCCTTGGTGCGGAAGGTGTCGAAGGAAAACAGCACATCTTCCGCCGTCAGGGGGGTGCCGTCTGAAAACGTCACTTCAGGCCGCAGATTGAAGATCACCCAGGACCGATCTTCGGGATATTCCATCGAGGAACACAAAAGGCAGTAACTAGCCCCGATTTCATCCGCCGTCCCGGTCAGGATCGATTCCAGCATGATGCTGGCCCCGGTGGCCGCCAGCCCCTTGGCGGAAAAAGGGTTCAGCGAATCAAAGGTGCCGCCGGCCCACTGGCTTAGTTCGCCGCCCTTGGGGGCCTCCGGGTTCACATAGGGCAGATGTGCAAAGTCGGCCGGAAGCTGAAGATCACCGAAGGTAGATATCCCGTGCGAGACGATGACCGTCTCGGCCCGGACGGCAAGGGTTTGCGCGGCCAGCGCCAGGATCAGCGTTCCGGTTGCAAGGGCCGGGCCAAGACCAATGCGCCTTGCGACCGCTTTGCCCGATACCACCGCTTTGCCAGCATCCACCGCTTTGCCCGACAAGCCGCGCTGTTCCATCCGCATCGACAGACCTCCCTGACATCACGTTCCTACATACATTTATGCTAAATCACGCTTTGTCGAGGCAACAAGCTGCGATTGGCCTGCGCATTTCCGTGAATGCCGCTGAAATGACAAAGCCGCCCGAATGGGCGGCTTTGCAAACATCCCGTATGGGCAGGCTCAGGGAACCGAGGCCAGATAGGCCACAAGGTTCGCGCGGTCTTCTGCCTTGGGCAGGCCGGCAAAGGCCATCTTGGTTCCCGGCGCGTATTTCTTCGGGTTTTCGACGAATGCAGCGATGTTCTCGGCCGTCCAGGCGTCCGAAGCCATGCCCGCCAGCACTTCCGAGTAGCTGTAACCCGCAACCGATGCCTTGGCGCGGTCAACAATGCCGTTCAGGTGCGGCCCGACGCCATCGGTGCCATCCATCTTGTGACAAGCGCTGCACTTGCGGAAAACGCCTTCGCCGGCTGATGCATCGGCAGATGCCAGAAGCGTTGCGAAGTCCGGGCCTTCCTCGGCCACCTCGGTCGCGCCTTCAGCCTCACCAGTGTCAATCGTGTAGGCCTGCGCCAGCTCTTCGCCACCGTGGCCACCATGGCCGACCGTGTAGAGCGAGCTTGCAGCCCACCCCGCCAGCAGGAACACCAGCAGCGAACCGCATACCGCGCCTACTGCCTTGGTCATCGTCATCGTGTCGAACATGGTCCACTCCCGCCGTCAGGTTCCGCGCGGTATGTATCCGCTTCCACCATCCGGTTTCAAGGTGTAGACGCGCGACGAAACGCCCCTCATTGCGGGTTTTCGGGATGGAGACGCCAGAAATGACCGGACGCATCGCTTTTCAAGGGGAACTCGGGGCCTATTCGCATCAGGCTTGCCAACAGTCGCGCCCCGAAATGGAAGCCGTTCCCAGCACGACTTTCGAGGAAGTCGTGGACAAGGTGGCGCGCGGCGAGGTCGATCTTGGCATGCTGGCGGTGGAAAACTCCACCTATGGCCGGGTGGCCGACGTGCATTCGCTGTTGCCGAAATCCGGGCTGCACATCGTGGACGAGGCTTTCGTGCGCGTGCATGTCAACCTTCTGGGCGTCCCGGGCGCAACCGTTGGCGATGTCAAGGAAGCCCATGGCCATGTGGTGATCCTGCCGCAATGCGCCGGCTTCCTGAAAGCGCACGGGATTCGTGGCAAGGTGTCATCCGACAATGCCCGCGCCGCGCGAGAGGTGGCGGAAGCTGGCGACAGGACCAGGGCAGCGCTGGCCAGCGAGCTTGCGGCATCGATCTACGGGCTGGAAGTGCTGGCACGGCACATCGAGGATCACGCCAACAACACGACCCGCTTTCTGGTGATGTCGCGCACCCCGGATCATAGCCGCCGTGGAACCGGCAAGATGATCACCACCTTCACCTTCCGGGTCCGCAACATTCCGGCGGCGCTTTACAAGGCGATGGGCGGGTTTGCCACCAACAGCGTCAACATGACCAAGCTGGAAAGCTACATGGTGGGCGGATCCTTCACCGCGACCGAGTTCTATGCTGATATCGAGGGCCACCCGGAAGACGCGAACGTCGCCCTGGCGCTGGAAGAACTGCGCTACTTCACCTCGGAAGTGCGCATCCTTGGCGTCTATCCGGCGGACCGCGAACGTGGCTGAGCCCCATCAGGCGGGCGCCGACTGGGCCTTGCTGCGCTGATAGCTGTCCTGAAGACGCGCGCCCAACTGGCCCGCGCGCAGATCAAACCGCGCCTGCACCCGCCCCCGGGCCAGCCGCAGGGTGTTCAGGAACAGTCGCGCTGCAAGTGTTTTGGGCTTGATCTCCAGCACAATGCGCAATCGGGTGCGGCGCGGTGACAGCGCCGACACCTCAAGCAACGAGCTGCCATCGACTGCCTGCCCCTGAAGCCCGAAGACGATCCGTTGATCAGGGGCCACATCGTCGATCCGAACAAGGAACTTGCGGACCTTTCCCCGAAACGGCATCTGGACGCGCCAGCCTGCTCCGACTCCGGAGAGCGGCATGTCTGACGGGCGCTCGATTACCGCCCCGCGCTGCACGGCCTCACGTTCCCATGCGGGATGGTCGGTCAGGCTGGCGTAGACAAACCCCAGTGGTGCCTCGACATCGGTCTTTGCCGTCAGTTTCATCGCTGCTCCGTAGGGTTGCGTTCGGGTTCAGGGGGTAGGCCGTCAGGGAAATCCAAGTTCGTGTCAATCAAGCCGGTCGGCAAGCCAGTTTCGCAAGATGAAATGTGCAATTGCCCCGTTCCGGGCAGGCTTGATTTCAGGATGCAACCCGGCGAAGGCCGAAATCAGTTCTTCCCGGGTCACCCAGCGCGCCTGTTCGATTTCTTCAGGGTCGATGGTCAGCGCTGTCCCCAGTGCCTCGGTCCGCGCGCCGATCATCAGCGAGGCCGGAAACGGCCAGGGTTGGCTTGCCAGATAGCTGACCGGCCCGCAGCGCACGCCGGTTTCTTCCTGAACCTCGCGGCGCACCGCGGCTTCCATCGACTCGCCCGGCTCGACAAACCCCGCCAGCAACGAAAACATGCCTTCGGGCCAGCCGGGGCTCCGGCCAAGCAGCACCGAATTGCCATACGTCACCAACATGATGACAACCGGGTCCGTGCGAGGGAAATGCTGCGCTCCACAAGCCGGGCAACTGCGTTGCCAGCCGCCTTGCACCATGTCAGAGGCCGCACCGCACGCCGCACAGAACCGATGGCTACGGTGCCATTGCAAAAGCGCCTTGGCCGTCGCCACCAGTTCGGCGTCTCTCGGCGTAAGCGCTGTCATGACCCCGCGCAGTTCGACAAAGCTGTAGGAATCGCCCAGAGCGGGATGGTGCTGCACCGAGGGATCAAGGAACCCTGCCTGAACCGCCTCGGCCCCGGCTTCCGGCGCCCAGTCCGAGATATCGGCCGCAAAGCGGGGTTGTCCGTCATCGAGGCCCAGAAAGACCGGGGCCGTGGCATGGGCCAAGGCCGGATGGCCCGACACAAGCCAGCCCGGTCGATCCCCGGTCACCAACGGCTTGCCCCGCCAGACCGGCAGCACCAGGCCATCGCGAAGGGCCGCTTGCAGCGCCACGGGATCCTTGCGAAGACCGGCCCCCCGATCCATGCCCGATCCGCCAAAAGTTACCGTTTCGGCGATCCGCATTCGCGCGCCCCTTCTCCCGCTTGAGTCGTGCCAGCCTGACTGCGCCAGCCTGACTGCGCCAGCCTGACTGCGCCACCCTGACTGCGCATGCCATTTCCGACTGCGCAATGCCAGTCCTGATGGCGCAACAAGTATTTCCCATGGCTGAAGAAAATGATCCGAAATCTACCAGACCTGTCGTTGCCCGAATGGGACATTCACGCAACCATGGCTTGAATTTCTTCAATTTGCCCTAACGTTGACACAACTTATGCGGTATATTCCCATTGTCATTGCCTTGTTACTTCATTGATCCGTTTTTTGTTGGCGACCGGTCAATCAACTTAAGTCCGGTCGTTGGAAAGGCCCGTGTAGGAAGTGTCAGTTCAGTCCGCCGCATATGGCTTGCCCTTGTCCTCTTTGGAGGTAGCCCGGGAATCCATTTCAGTGCCGCCTGCAGACAATTCGCCAGAACGTGCCGCCGCGCCGGAAATTCGTCTGCGGCTTATTGCGACCAGTGATCTGCATGCCTGCCTGTTGCCATATGACTATTGCGCGAACCGGCCGGTTTCCGGCCGCAGCCTCAGCGACATATCATGCCAGATAGCCCAAGCGCGTGCCGAAGTGCCGAACAGCCTTCTGTTCGACAATGGCGATTTCCTCCAAGGAAATCCTCTTGCGGATTATGTTGCAAGTGCAAATCGGCGCCGTCGGGCGCATCCGGTCATTACCGCATTCAATACACTTGGCTATGATGCAGTCACCCTTGGAAACCACGAATTCAATTACGGGCTCAAGTTTCTGACCACCGCCCTGTCGCAAGCACGCTTTCCGGTCGTGTCGGCAAATATTGCTACCCGACTTGGCAAAAGCCCCTCTCGCGACAAGACCTTTGTCCCTCCGTTTGCCGTTCTGAAACGCACGGTTCTTGACAGGGACGGGCGCAGCCATGTGTTGCGTATCGGTGTTATCGGCTTTGCCCCGCCCCAGATCGAGGTCTGGGACCGTGACCACCTGGACGGCCAGATCCGCATGCGTGACATCATCGACGCGGCAAAGGCATGGCTGCCCCGGCTGCGCGCCCGGGGGGCTGACGTGATCGTGGCGCTGGCGCATTCCGGAATCGGCGCGGCAGAAGCCGAAGACGGGATGGAAAATGCGGCCACCGCACTTGCCGCCTTGCCCGAGATTGACGCGGTGATTGCCGGTCACTGCCATTTGGCCTTTCCCGGCCCGGGTATCGAAGCCCGGCCCGGCGTCGATCCGGTGAATGGGCTACTGGCTGGCAAGCCCGCGGTAATGCCGGGCCATTCAGGCAGCCATATCGGAATCATCGACCTGCGCCTCGTGCGGACGCTGCATGGAAAGCGCCGCTGGACGGTTGCCGCAGGCGAAGCCCGGCTTGGCACGCAGGCCGTCGCAGGACTTGCGACGGCGCGTGCGCTGCGTCACGTCATCGCCTCGGATCACCGCGCGGCGCTGGCATGGTCACGGCAGGTGCTGGGGGAAAGCAGGGTTCCCCTGACCACCCATTTCGCAACCTCTGCGCCCAGCGCCGCCATCGCCCTTGTCGCTGAGGCAAAGGCTGAATACGCCCGGCAAGCGCTGAGGGGATCAGAATGGGCCGATCTGCCGCTTCTGGCCTCGGCTGCGCCGTTCAAGGCGGGTGGACGGGGCGGGCCGTCGAACTTTACCGATATCCCAGCCGGACCGGTCCGGATGCGCAACCTGTCGGATATCTACGTCTTCCCGAACACGCTGGTCACCCTGGCCCTGACCGGGGCAGACCTTGCCGACTGGCTGGAACAATCCGCTGCCCTGTTCCGGCAGATCATGCCCGGAGAGACGGATGCCATCCTGCATGATCTGTCGGTTCCATCATTTACTTTCGACGTCATTCCGCGCCTGTCCTATGCCATCGACCTCAGTCAGCCGGCGCGGTTCAGCCCGGATGGCCGGCTGGCAAATCCCAATGCCCACCGGATTGTGGGGCTTCGACTTGATGGACAACCGCTTGACCCGGGGCAAACGCTGTTGCTGGTGTCGAACAATCATCGCGCCAGCCGAGCCTGCGCCGGTGTCGCGGGGCCGGCGCCCCGGATCGTCCTTTCCGACGGAGCCCGGATCCAGACCGTTGTTGCCGAACACATCAAGAGCCGGCGCGTTGTTGGCTGCCCCCCACGGCGGCACTGGCACTTCCTGCCGATGCCCGGCACATCGGTGCGTATTGCGGCTGGCAGCGGTTCTGCCGCGCATCTGGCCGATATCGCCCCGCTTCGCCCGACCCTCCTTGCCGAGGGCGGGGACGGCTTCTCCCACTACCGGCTACACCTGTGATGGGCTATATCGCCCCAGCAAGTGGAGGCCCGGATGTACGACGCCCTATTCTTCGATCTTGACGGAACCCTGATCGACACGGAAACCATCGCGCTGGCCACCGGCATGGCGGCCTTTGCCGCGCATGGGCATCCGGTGGACGAGGCGTTCATGCATGGCCTTGTCGGCAAGGACGAACCGACTGCGGGCCGACTGATCCGCGCCGCCCTGCCCGATGCCGACCTTGACGGCGTTCACCGCCACTGGCGCGAAGGCTTTGCCGCCGGGGTCGACCGCGGGCTGGACCTGAAGCCCGGTGCGGCGGACCTGCTGGCCGCCCTGCGCCAACCGCTCGCCATCGTGACTTCGACAGGCCGGGTTGGCGCGCATCGCAAGCTGGCCATCGCCGGGATCGCCGAGGCATTCACCCATGTCGTCACGCTGGACGACGTGACCGCGCCGAAGCCTGCGCCCGACCCCTATCTGCTTGCCGCCTCACTTTTCGGCTTTGCGCCCGAACGCTGCCTTGTGTTCGAAGACAGCGAAACCGGGGCCGAGGCGGCGCATCGCGCTGGTTGCACCGTGGTGCAGGTGCCGGACGTGGTGCCAAGCCAGGGCCGTTGGGCGCATCATCTGGCCCCCGATCTTTTGACCGGGGCGCGGATGGCGGGGCTGATCTAGCAGACCACGACTTGCGCCGGATCGAACAGGAACGGTGCCACGATCCCGCAGGTATCGGCCAAGGGCAGCAGGCTGTCCGGAAGGTCCATGCCGATCACCTCGCGCATGAAATGCGCGCGGGCCTCGCAGCGGCGGGCGACATTTGGAAATTCCCGCGCCAAAGCCGCACGTAAGGTTTCGTCGGCGATGACATAGCCGTCTTCCATCCGGGTGGACCCATAAACCGGATGCGCCGGAATCACGTCCATCTGCATCGCCATGCCGCTGGCCAGCGCATCGGTCGACCCCTCGCGGATCGGGGATGAGACCCACTCATCCAGCCCGACCAGATGCCCCGGGTTCAGCGTCACGCCGAAGGTATCCGCTGGCAGCGCCGTCATCATGTGCCGCCAGACATAGCCGCCAGCCACGCCGGGCCGCATCATCGAACACCATTCGGACATCGCGGTCACATAGGGTTCGACGAAAGCCTCGACATAGTCGCGCGCGGCAATCGGCAGATCGGCCGCCGACCGCGCCAGCCACCCGGCCCGGCAGGTATTCGCGCCCCAATGGCAGATGTTGAAGCCCGCAGGGTGGCCCAGCGCCAGATGCCGCCCCGACGGCCCGCACAGGCCCGGAGCAGCACCAATGGCAAAGGTCGGGTGGCACCCCAGCGGCAAGCCCCCCACCCGCGCGGCCTCATAGGCCTGAAAATCCGTGATCCCTTCGCGCAGGCCAAACAGCATCCGTTTCAGCGCCGCCGCCGCCATGTGGTTGGCAAACTCCAGCCGCGCGATCTCGGCCGCGTCGACCCGGGACCGCAGGCCATGGGCGGGATGCATCATCAGATCGGTCGCGTTTTCCACCCGTGCCGCCAGCTTGCGCAGGGGATCGGCAAGGAAAACCGGGATATCGAGCGCGGTGGCCGGGTCGTCCACCTCATCGGCCTCGAACCATTTCCAGCCGATGGTCCCCACCCGGTCATCCAGCGCCAGCATGTCTGCAAGCCATTCCGACAACCGCCGCCCGCCGCGCGGCTGGCTTGGCAGCGAAAGGCTGGCACAATGGCCCACCCGCACCACCCCCGCCTGCACCAAGGGCGACACGGCGGTGTAGGCCAGGCATTCGTTCCCGGCCAGAAGCAAGGCGTCGCCCGGCGTCACCACCAGCACGGCCTCTTCAAAGCGGGGATCGAACCCGGTCAGCCAATGCAGGTTGGCGGCATGTTCCCGATCCCCATAGACGACAATCACGTCGTAGCCCTGCGCGGCCGCCACGCCGCGCAAGGCGCGCAGCCGCGTTTCACATTCTGTCAGGCTCAAGGCTGGCGGCAGGTCCGGCGTGCCGTGGTCCGGCCAGTCGATACGGATGAGTCGTGACATGCCCCCCTCCCCTTTTGCGGTAGCGTAATCCACAAAGGCCTGCCAGACCAAGGGTTTCGCGCATCCGCCTTGCCGCATTGACGCAGCCGCGCCAAGACTTGCAGGCACCAACCCTTTCGCCTATATCCACGGATGAGAGGTTGGCGCGGGCAGGCGCCTCGCCAACCCGGTCAGGTCCGGAAGGAAGCAGCCGTAACGAGCCCCGCTTGGGTCGTTGTCCAGCCTCTCACCTTTTACGCTTCTCTTGTCCCCATTTGCACTGCGGTCTAAGGTTGCCCCAACAGGGGAGCAGCATGTCCGATCAGCCCGCCTATCAGGTTCTCGCCCGCAAATACCGCCCCCAGACCTTTGCCGATCTGATCGGGCAAGAGGCGATGGTGCGCACTTTGAAGAACGCCTTCGCGGCGGACCGGATTGCCCATGCCTTCGTGATGACCGGGGTGCGCGGGGTGGGCAAGACCACCACGGCGCGGATCATCGCCAAGGGGTTGAACTGTGTCGGCCCGGACGGCAGCAGCGGGCCGACAACCGAACCTTGCGGGGTGTGTGAGCCATGCATCGCCATTGCCGAAGGTCGCCATGTCGATGTGCTGGAAATGGACGCAGCCAGCCGGACCGGCGTGGGCGACATCCGTGAAATCATTGATTCCGTTCACTATCGGGCGGCAAGCGCGCGGTTCAAGGTCTATATCATCGACGAAGTCCACATGCTGTCTACCGCCGCTTTCAACGCGCTGTTGAAGACGCTGGAAGAACCGCCCGCGCATGTGAAGTTCATCTTTGCCACCACCGAGATTCGCAAGGTTCCGGTCACTGTCCTTAGCCGTTGCCAGCGGTTCGACCTGAAACGGATCGAACCCGAGGTGATGATGGCCCACCTTGACCGGGTGGCCGGGCTGGAAGGGGCCACGCTTGCTCAAGACGCATTGGCGCTGATCACGCGCGCCGCCGAAGGGTCGGTCCGCGACGCGATGAGCCTGATGGATCAGGCCATCGCCCATGGCGCTGGCGAGACGACGGGCGAACAGGTCCGCGCCATGCTGGGGCTGGCCGACCGGGGCCGGACGCTGGATCTGTTCGATCTGATCATGAAGGGCGACGCCGCCACCGCCCTTTCGGAGCTTTCGTCGCAATATGCTGACGGTGCCGACCCGATGGCCGTTCTGCGCGATCTGGCGGAAATTACGCATTGGATTTCCGTCATCAAGATCAACCCGGCCGCGGCGGAAGACCCGACCACACCGCCCGACGAACAGACCCGGGGGCTTGATATGGCCAGCCGGTTGCCGATGCGGGCCATGACGCGGATGTGGCAGATGCTGCTAAAGGCCGTGGAAGAGGTGGCTTTGGCCCCGAACGCAATGATGGCCGCCGAAATGGCGGTGATCCGCCTGACCCATGTCGCGGATCTGCCAGACCCGGAAACGCTGGTCCGCAAACTGTCCGACAGCCCGCGCCCGCCTGCCGGCGGCGGCAGGGTTCCTGGCGGGGCGCCGGCAGGTGGGGCGCCCCTGCATGGCACCACTCACGCCGCCTTGCGCGCGCCAGCCGCGCCGATGCGCGGGCCAACGATGACCGCCGCTGCCCCGGCATTGGCCGAAGGCCAGTTGCAGGTTTACGCCAGCTTCGCATCGGTCGTGGACCTGATCCGGCAAAAGCGCGACATGCTGCTCTTGAACGAGGTGGAGACCGACCTTCGCCTTGTCCGCTATGCGCCCGGGCGGATCGAGTTTGAACCAGCACCGGGCGCTCGGGCCGACCTTGCCTCGCGGCTTGGCCAGCGGTTGCAGGGCTGGACGGGCGCACGCTGGGGGGTCTCGGTTGTCTCGTCTGGTGGCGGTGCCACGATTTCCGAGCAAAGGACGGCCGAACTGGCCGAACTCCACGCCGAAGCGGCGGAAAACCCGCTGGTTCAGGCGATTCTGACGGCCTTTCCCAAGGCCCGCATCACCGAGGTCCGCAACCCCGAGGCTTTGGTCGCCCAAGCCGCCGAAGCCGCACTGCCCGTGGCCGAACCCGAGGCGGATGAGGACTGGAACCCGTTCGAGGAATGACACCGCTGCGCCGCGCCACGGTTGAAGATGCGGCCAGTCTTGCCCGGCTGAACGCCCATGTGCAGGGCTGGCACGCCGCGCACTACCCCGACACCTTCCATCCCCGCCCCGACCCGGACGCGCTTGTCGCCTATTTCACTGACCGGCTTGCCGACCCCGATTGCACGGCCTTCCTGACCGGTGATCCGCCTTTTGGCTATGCGCTTTGCATGGTGCAGGCCCGCGAAGCCTCGGTCTTTTCTCCGGCCATCCGCCGTCTGCTGGTTGACCATATCGCCATTGCCCCCGAGGCGCGGCGTCAGGGCCATGGTCGGGCGCTCTTGCAGGCGGCGCGCGACTTGGCGCGTGAGCTGAAGGTTGACGAAATCCTGCTGGACACATGGGAAGCCAACCACGACGCCCACGCTTTCTTTCGCGCCGAGGGCTTTGCCATGCGCCGAATGCTGTTTCGCGGAACGCCCTGACCTTGCGCGAGGCCACTTGGCCCCGTATCTCAACGAAAACGGATGGAGAGCGACATGCTGAAGGGTTTGGGCGGATTGGGCGGGCTTGGCGATATGGCCAAGATGATGAAGGCCGCGACCGAAATGCAGGGCAAGATCGCCGAATTGCAGGAAGAACTGGCGCGCACCGTCGTCGTCGGCGAGGCGGGCGCCGGGCTGGTCAAGGCACGGGCAACTGCCAAGGGCGAGGTGACGGGCCTGGACATCGACCCGTCAATCCTGGTCGCGTCGGAAAAGGAAGTGGTCGAGGATCTGATCCTTGCCGCGATCAATGATGCGCAGTTGAAGGCGCGGGCGCGCAGCGATCAGGAAATGACCCGGCTCGCCGAAGCCATGGGTGTCCCGGCTGGCATGAAGCTCCCGTTCTGATGGCGCGTCTTCATGGCTGATGACACCGGCATCGAAGGGCTGATCGACCTGATGGCCCGGCTGCCCGGCCTTGGGCCAAGATCTGCGCGCCGCGCGGTCCTGGTGCTGCTGAAAAAGCGCGGGCAACTGATGGCACCCTTGGCGCAGGCATTGGCCGAGGTGGCCCTGACCGCCAAGGACTGCCAGACCTGCGGCAATATCGGCACCTCTGACATCTGCGCGATCTGTGCCGACCCGCGCCGCGCCACGGGCGAGATCTGCGTGGTTGAAGATGTGGCCGACCTTTGGGCCATGGAACGGGGGCAGGTCTTCAAGGGGCGCTATCATGTACTGGGCGGCACCCTGTCGGCGCTGGACGCGGTGGGGCCGGATGAGCTTGGCATCCCCCGGCTGGTGGCCCGCGTCGCAGACGAAGCCACGCGGGAGGTGATCCTTGCGCTGAATGCGACCGTCGATGGCCAGACCACCGCACATTACATCGCCGACGCCCTTGCCCCCACCGGGGTGCAGATTACCACACTGGCGCAAGGCGTTCCGATCGGGGGCGAGTTGGACTATCTGGACGATGGCACCATCGGCGCCGCCTTGCGGGCGCGGCGCAAGCTGTAGCTGTTGCAATCGGGGGTTTCACACCCCCGCACCCAAGCCGAAGCAGCGGGGGTTTCACACCCCCGCACCCCCGTGGAGTATTTCTGAAAAGAGCAAGATCGGGGGAACACCATTGTGGCCGAAGCGGCGCGGATACGGCCAGCGGGCTGACAGGATGTCGGCTTGACCGGGCTGAACGCATCCCTGCTGCCAGCGACACCGCGCTGATTGCATTTCCCCCCCCGTCGGCTTATCTCGGAGGCTGACCGAAAAGGCAGGGCCAACGCCGCATGAACTGGATCACCAACTACGTCCGCCCCAAGATCAACTCGCTGTTTTCCCGCCGCGAGGTGCCGGAGAACCTGTGGACGAAATGCCCGGAATGCGGGACCATGCTGTTTCACCGCGAATTGTCAGGAAACCTGAACGTCTGTTCGAACTGCGATCACCATATGGCGATCAGTCCGCGCGAACGGTTCGAGGCCTTGTTTGATGGCGGGATCTTTACCGAGGTGAAGGTGCCGGACCCGGTGATCGACCCGCTGCATTTCCGCGATCAGAAGAAATACCCCGACCGGGTGAAAGCGGCGCAGAAGGCCAGCGGCGAACGTGATGCGATGCTGGTGGCGGAAGGCGAGATCAACCGCACGCCAATCGTTGCTGCCGCGCAGGATTTTGCCTTCATGGCCGGGTCGATGGGCATGTATGTCGGCAATGCGATCATTGCCGCCGCTGAACGGGCGGTAAAGCTCAAGCGGCCCCTGGTGCTGTTTTCCGCAAGCGGCGGCGCACGGATGCAGGAGGGGATGCTGTCCCTGATGCAGATGCCGCGATCGACGGTTGCGGTGCAGATGCTGAAAGAGGCGGGGCTGCCCTATATCGTGGTTCTGACCCACCCCACGACCGGCGGCGTGACCGCAAGCTATGCCATGCTGGGCGATGTCCAGATTGCCGAGCCGAACGCGCAGATCGGCTTTGCCGGGGCGCGGGTGATCGAACAGACGATCCGCGAAAAGCTGCCCGAAGGGTTCCAGCGGGCCGAATACCTGCTGGATCACGGGATGCTGGACCGCGTGGTGCATCGCAAGGCGATGAAGGATGAGCTTGTCACCCTGATCCGCCTCTTGATGGCGCTTCCTCCGGCGATCAAGGGCGACCTGCCGGCACCGGTCGAAGCTGCATCCAGCGAAGCCGGGGAAGCAAAGGCGTGACCGCGACATCCGACGTCATCCTTGAACGGATGATGACGCTGCATCCCAAGGTCATCGACCTGACCCTGGCGCGCGTCGAACGCCTGCTGGCCGTGCTGGGCAACCCCGAACGCAGCATTCCACCCGTGATCCATCTTGCCGGGACCAACGGCAAGGGCAGCACCCAGGCCATGATCCGCGCCGGACTGGAAGCGGGGGGTGACAAGGTTCATGCCTATACCTCGCCGCATCTTGCCCGGTTTCACGAACGCATCCGTCTGGCTGGTGAGCTGATCTCCGAACCGGCGCTGACAGCGCTTCTGGATGAATGCGTCACCGCGAACGGGCCGGATGAGATCACGTTTTTCGAGATCACCACCTGCGCCGCCTTCCTTGCCTTTGCCCGTAGCCCGGCAGACTGGACCTTGCTGGAGGTTGGTCTTGGCGGGCGTCTGGATGCGACCAATGTGGTTGACCACCCTCGCCTGACGATCATCACGCCCGTCAGCCTTGACCATCAGGCCTTCCTTGGCGACACCGTGACTGCCATCGCTGGCGAAAAAGCCGGGATCATCAAGCGTGGGGTGCCGGTGATCGTCGGCCCCCAGACCGATGAAGGGCTTGCCGTCATCGAGGCAAAGGCCGCCCGGATGGGGGCGCCGCTTTTGGTGCATGGCCAGCATTGGCATGCCTTTGAAGACCGGGGACGGTTGGTCTATCAAGACGAGGATGGCCTGCTCGACCTGCCCTTGCCCAACCTTCCCGGCCCGCACCAGATTCAGAACGCCGGTGCCGCCATCGCGGCCTTGCGCGCCCTTGGCCGAGGCGAATCAGCCTGTGAGGCTTCCGTTATCCGCGCGGTCTGGCCCGCAAGGATGCAGCGCCTCCGGCATGGCCCGCTTACCGAAGCCGCGCCGAAGGCAGAGCTTTGGCTGGACGGTGGCCACAATCCCGCAGGCGGCGAAGCCGTGGCCGCGACGCTGGCCCGGATGCCCGCCCGCGAAACCCACTTGATCTGCGGCATGCTCAACACAAAGGACGTGACGGGTTACATGACCCCACTGGCGCCCCATGTGACGCAGTTGCATGCCGTCTCGATCCCGGGCGAAAAGAACACGCTTCCCGCCGAGGCCACCCGGGACGCAGCCCGGTCTGCCGGGATCAATGCGGTAACGGCACCCTCTGTTGCCGAAGCACTGGCAGCCATTGCCACGACCTCACCCGACGCACGGGTGTTGATCTGCGGCTCATTGTATCTGGCCGGTGCAGTCCTTCGCGAAAACGGTTAGCCCGTTACCCCGTAGCGGGCCATGAACATGTCAACCGCGCCCTGAACGATGCGTTGCACCCGGTCTGGCGGGATCGTCTGGCCAAGGTTGAAGATCAGGTTCTCATGGACCTCTGTCTTGCAAAGCTGCGCGAACTGGTTTGCGGCAAGATCCAGATCCTCGATCGCCAACGCGCCGCTTTCGACGAAGCAACCAAGGTGATGCACCAGCCGCCCATGGATCAGGCCGGGGCCGTATTCGTAGAAGTCGCGCCCGAGGCCCGGGAACCGTTCGCCTTCTCCCACCACGATGCGAAACATCCGCTGGCCGAAATCGGACATCAGGAACCGGATGATCCGTTCCGCCGCAATGGTCAGCGCCACCCGCACTGGCACATTGTTATCAATCGAGGCCTCTGCCGCTTCGGTCTGGCGGTGACATTCGCGGCGGGCAACCTCCAGAAACAGCAACTGCTTGTCGGGGAAATAGGCGTAGATCGTGGCCTTGGACACCGCCGCCTCACGCGCGATGTCGTCAACCGAGGCGCGCTCGAACCCGTCTCGCATGAAGATCTTGCTGGCACCATCCAGCACCTGGTCGAACTTCCGGCCGCGCCGGACAACCTGATCCGCAACAATGGTCATCTGTCCCCCACGGGGCAACCATAGACCATCGCCCTTTGGCGCGGCAAGCGGCCCGGTGCGGGGCATCATTCGTGCAATTTGCAGACCGCTGTTGCCGGTGCAGGGGCGCAGCCTTTCGTCGAGGGGGACACGACTACCGTGTCGGGAAAGCGGATCACCGGCAGAAGAACGGTCAGGGTCTGGGCCGCAGCAGGGGTGGAAAAGCTGGCAATAGCGGCGAGGGCAAAGGCAAGGCGTTTCATCCCGATCTCCATTTTTTGAACTCTCCGGTTCAGAATCATTTCTGAACTTTTCGGTTCAAATTTTCAAGCGAAAATGAACTCTTTGGTTCACTTTATGGCATTGCACTCGGCAAAATCGCCCGTAGATTAGAATGATTCCAGATAACGTGGTCCCGATGCTGTCCTCCCTTGCTTCCCGCCGTCGGTTCGCCGACCTGACCGAACAGGAAATCCTTGCTCTCGCCATTTCGTCCGAAGAAGACGATGCCCAGATATATCGCAGCTACGGTGAACGGCTGCGGGCCGACTATCCGGCATCTGCCGCCGTGTTTGACGGGATGGCGGCGGAAGAAGACCGCCATCGCCAGCGGCTGATTGACCTGCATCGCAGCCGCTTTGGCGAGGTGATCCCGCTGATCCGCCGGGAGCATGTGGCGGGCTTCTATGCCCGCCGCCCGGTCTGGCTGGCCAAGACCCTGTCGCTGGATACCATCCGGGGCGAAGCCCGGGCGATGGAACAGGCCGCTCAGGATTTCTACACCCGCGCCGCCGCGCGCACGCAGGACGCCGCAACGCGGCGCCTGCTGGGTGATCTGGCCGCAGCCGAAGCCAGCCACGAACGCCACGCCGATGCCCTTTCCGAAACCCACCTTGCCCCCGACGCCCGCGCGGCCGAAGATCAGACCGCCAAGCGGAGGTTCATCCTGACATGGGTGCAGCCGGGTCTTGCCGGGCTGATGGACGGGTCCGTCTCCACCCTCGCGCCGATCTTTGCGGTGGCCTTCGCCACGCAAGACACCTGGACGACCTTTCTGGTTGGCAGCGCGGCATCGGTCGGGGCTGGCATCTCGATGGGCTTTACCGAAGCCGCGCATGACGATGGCGTGCTGTCCGGGCGCGGGTCACCCCTGAAGCGCGGCATCGCCTCGGGCGTGATGACCACGGTTGGGGGCATGGGCCATGCGCTGCCCTACCTGATCCCTGATTTCTGGACAGCGACCACCATTGCGATTGCCGTGGTCTTCGTCGAGCTTTGGGCGATTGCCTGGATCCAGAACCGTTACATGGAAACGCCATTCCTGCGTGCCGCCTTGCAGGTTGTGCTGGGCGGTGCTTTGGTCTTTGCCGCAGGGGTATTGATCGGGGGCGGGTAATGTACACGAAAGGCGAGGTCAGCTATCAGGCGTTGCCCCTGCCAGACCGGGTCCAACCGGACGAAGCTGCATCCCTGGCCGAAGCGGAACGCTTTCTGGCCTACATGAAAAAGCGCCATTCCGTGCGGGACTATTCCCCCCGCCCGGTGGCCGAAGCGGTGATAGCCGCCTGCATTGCCGCCGCTGGCACCGCCCCTTCAGGCGCGAACCACCAGCCTTGGCATTTTGTCGCCATCTCCGACCCTGTGATGAAGGCCCGCATCCGTGACGGCGCCGAGGAGGAGGAGCGCAGCTTCTACCAGGGCGGTGCGGGCGATGAATGGCTGGCCGCGCTGGAGCCGATCGGTACCGGAGTCTCCAAGCCCCATCTGACCGATGCGCCATGGCTGATCGTGGTCTTCGCCCAACGCTACGGGCTGACAAAGGACGGAGCGCGCTACAAGAATTACTACGTCCCTGAAAGCGTTGGCATCGCGACAGGTGTTCTGATCACCGCAATCCATCATGCAGGGCTGGTCTGCCTTGAACACACACCGAACCCGATGAAATTCCTTGGACCGCTCTGCGGCAGGCCGGATCACGAAAAGCCGGTGATGATCCTGCCCGTTGGCTATCCTGCCGAAACGGCCACGGTTCCGGCGGTGGCCAAGCGGAAGAAACCGCTGGCCGAGATCATGAGCGTCTTTCGCGGCTGACAGTCAGGTCGCCTTCTTCAGGCGGCACACCCTTTGCGATGTCAGCGCAACGCCGCAATGCGACGGGGGGCGACGACGGCCTGATCGCCTGCATCTTCTTCCGCCTCATAGCCGGCAGCGTCTTGCACCGTCGCCGCGGTCGGGAAGATCACCACGCCCATCGGCTCTGTGACGACGCTCGTCAAGCGTCTGGGTCTTGTGACGGTCATTGCG
>NZ_JAUCZH010000007.1 GCF_030373185.1 Tabrizicola sp. | reverse complement strand
CCGCGAAGGCGGCCGCACCGTCGGTGCAGGCGTCGTCTCGAAAATCATCGCGTAACCAAGGAAACAGAACCTCTTGGGTGGGTCTTCGGACCCACCCCAATGTTCTAGAAGGATAAGAAGATGCAAGGTCAGACCATCCGCATCCGCCTCAAGGCCTTCGATTACCGTGTGCTGGATGCCAGCACGCAGGAAATCGTCAACACGGCCAAGCGGACCGGCGCGCAAGTGCGCGGCCCGATCCCGCTGCCGAACAAGATCGAGAAGTTCACGGTTCTCCGTGGTCCGCACATCGACAAGAAGTCGCGCGACCAGTGGGAAATCCGCACGCACAAGCGTCTCCTCGACATCGTCGATCCGACCCCGCAGACTGTGGACGCGCTGATGAAGCTCGACCTTGCTGCCGGCGTTGACGTCGAAATCAAAGTGTAAGGAGCGAAAAACATGCGCTCTGGCGTTATTGCAAAGAAGCTGGGCATGACCCGGCTGTTCCTGGAGGACGGCAAGCAGGTTCCGGTCACGGTTCTGCAGCTGGACAGCCTTCAGGTCGTCGCCCAACGCACCGCTGACAAGGATGGCTACACCGCCGTCCAGCTTGGCGCTGGCGTGGCCAAGGCCAAACGGACCACCGCCGCGCAGCGCGGTCACTTCGCCCGTGCGAACGTGGCCCCCAAGCGCAAGATCGCGGAGTTCCGTGTGACCCCGGATTGCCTCATCGAAGTGGGCGCGGAAATTACCGCTGACCACTACCTTGCAGGCCAGTTCGTGGATGTCGCAGGCACCTCGATCGGTAAAGGCTTTGCCGGTGCAATGAAGCGGCACAACTTCGGCGGCCTTCGGGCGTCGCATGGTGTGTCGGTTTCGCACCGTTCGCACGGCTCGACCGGCCAGTGTCAGGATCCTGGCAAGGTGTTCAAGGGCAAAAAGATGGCTGGCCATCTTGGTGCCGTGCGCGTGACCACGCAGAACCTGCAGGTTGTTCGCACCGATGCCGACCGTGGCCTGATCATGATCAAGGGCGCTGTCCCGGGATCGAAGGGTGGCTGGGTCACGATCAAGGACGCGGTCAAGAAGCCGGAAGCCAAGGACGCCCCGCGTCCCGCCGCGATCCGTGCTGCCGCCGCTGCTGCTCCGGTTGCCGAAGTGGCTGCCGAAGGGGGTGAAGCATGAAACTCGACGTGATCAAACTGGACGGCGGCAAGGCCGGCTCCATCGATCTGGACGAAGCGCTGTTCGGCCTTGAGCCGCGCGCCGACATCCTGCACCGCGTGGTGCGCTGGCAGCGGGCGAAGTCCCAGGCTGGCACCCACTCGACGCTGACCCGGGCCGAGGTTTCGTACTCGACCAAGAAGATCTATCGCCAGAAAGGCACCGGCGGCGCTCGTCACGGTTCCAAGAAGGCACCGATCTTCCGTCATGGTGGTGTTGTGAAGGGTCCGACCCCGCGCAGCCACGCCCATGACCTGCCCAAGAAGTTCCGCGCCCTCGGCCTGCGCCATGCGCTGTCGGCCAAGGCAAAGGCCGGTGAACTGGTGATCCTTGACGCGGCCACGCTGGCCGACGCCAAGACCGGTGCGCTTGCCAAGATGAAGTCGGAGCTGGGTTGGAAGCGCGTGCTGGTCATCGACGGAGCGACGGTTGACGCGAACTTCGCGCTGGCCGCCCGTAACCTGGAAGGCATGGATGTGCTGCCGACGATTGGCGCCAACGTCTATGACATCCTGAAGCGCGATACCCTGGTCATCACCAAGGCCGGTATCGAAGCCCTGGAGGCACGTTTGAAATGAGCAAGGCTCCCAAAACTGCTGCGGCCCTCAAGCCGGAGCACTACGACCTGATCAAGAAGCCGATCATCACCGAAAAGGCCACCATGGCCTCTGAGGCTGGCGCGGTTGTGTTTCAGGTTGCAATGGATGCGACCAAGCCCGAAATCAAGGAAGCCGTCGAGGCGATCTTTGGTGTCAAGGTGAAGGCGGTGAATACCTCCATCACCAAGGGCAAGGCCAAGAAGTTCCGCGGTCGCGCAGGCGAGCGTTCGGACAAGAAGAAGGCCTATGTGATGCTGGAAGACGGTAACACTATCGACGTCACCACCGGCCTCTGATATCAGCGCCACGAATCTGGCGGCCCCGGGTAAACCGGGGCCGCTGCATTTAACCAAACGGGGATCTTCGGAGCCCTTCACCCCGGGTCGAAAGACCCTGATAGCAAACGGAAGACAGAGAGCATGGCACTCAAGTCGTATAAACCGACGACGCCAGGCCAGCGTGGGCTGGTTCTGATCGACCGTTCGGAGCTGTGGAAAGGCCGTCCGGTCAAAGCCCTTACCGAGGGTTTGAACCGTACCGGTGGCCGGAACAATACCGGACGCGTCACGATGTGGCACAAGGGCGGTGGGGCCAAGCGCCTGTACCGCGTGGTTGATTTCAAACGTCGCAAGTACGACGTTCCGGCGGTTGTCGAGCGGATCGAATATGACCCGAACCGCACCGCCTTTATCGCACTGGTCAAGTACCAGGACGGTGAACTGGCTTATATTCTGGCGCCGCAGCGCCTTGCCGTTGGTGACTCTGTCATCGCCGGCGCCAAGACCGACGTGAAGCCCGGCAATGCGATGCCCTTCTCGGGCATGCCGATCGGTACCATCGTTCACAACGTCGAACTGAAGCCCGGCAAGGGTGGCCAGATGGCCCGCGCGGCCGGCACCTATGCCCAGTTCGTCGGCCGTGACGGTTCCTACGCGCAGATCCGCCTGTCCTCGGGCGAGCTTCGCATGGTCCGTCAGGAATGCATGGCCACCATCGGTGCCGTGTCGAACCCCGACAATTCGAACCAGAACTTCGGGAAAGCTGGGCGTATGCGCCACAAGGGCATCCGCCCGACGGTGCGCGGCGTCGCAATGAACCCGATCGACCACCCACACGGCGGCGGCGAAGGCCGCACCTCGGGCGGCCGTCACCCGGTTACTCCGTGGGGCAAAGGCACCAAGGGCAACCGGACCCGCAAGCCGAAGGCGTCGGATGCCCTGATCGTCCGTTCGCGTCACGCCAAGAAGAAAGGGCGCTAATCCATGGCACGTTCCATCTGGAAGGGCCCGTTCGTCGACGGCTACGTCCTGAAGAAGGCCGAAAAGGCCAAGGCCGGTGGCAAATCCGAAGTGATCAAGATCTGGTCGCGCCGGTCTACCATCCTGCCGCAGTTCGTTGGTCTGACCTTTGCGGTCTACAACGGCAAGAAGCACATCCCGGTCAACGTGACCGAGGAAATGATCGGCCAGAAGTTCGGTGAATATTCGCCGACGCGGACCTATTACGGTCACGCCGCCGACAAGAAAGCGAAGAGGAAGTAAGCCATGGGTAAGGACAACAATCCGCGCCGCGTGGCGGACAACGAAGCAATGGCGATTGCCCGTATGCTTCGCACCTCGCCGCAGAAACTGAACCTCGTCGCCGGTCTGATCCGGGGCAAGAAGGTGGACAAGGCTTTGGCCGACCTCACCTTCTCCAAGCGCCGCATCGCGGGCGACGTGAAGAAGTGCCTGCAGTCGGCGATTGCCAATGCGGAAAACAACCACAACCTCGACGTGGACAGCCTGATCGTGGCGGAAGCCTGGGTCGGCAAGAACCTGGTCATGAAGCGCGGTCGCCCGCGGGCTCGTGGCCGGTTCGGCAAGATCATGAAGCCGTTTTCCGAGATCACCATCAAGGTCCGTCAAGCCGGGGAGTCTGCATAATGGGTCAGAAGGTCAATCCGATCGGCATGCGTCTCCAGGTCAACCGCACCTGGGACAGCCGCTGGTTCGCTGAATCCAAAGACTACGGCAACCTCCTCCTGGAAGACCTCCGCATGCGCGAGTTCATCCACAAGGAACTGAAGCAGGCCGGGATCTCGAAGGTCATCATCGAGCGTCCGCACAAGAAGTGCCGTGTGACCATTCACACCGCACGTCCGGGCGTGATCATCGGCAAGAAGGGCGCAGACATCGAGACGCTTCGCAAGAAGCTGACCGTGTTCACCAAGTCCGAACTGCACCTCAACATTGTTGAAGTGCGGAAACCGGAACTTGACGCACAGCTGGTGGCCGAGTCGATCGCCCAGCAGATGGAACGCCGCGTGTCCTTCCGTCGGGCCATGAAACGTGGCGTGCAGAATGCCATGCGCATCGGTGCGCTTGGGATCCGCGTGAACGTCGCTGGCCGTCTTGGCGGTGCCGAAATCGCCCGGACCGAATGGTACCGTGAAGGCCGCGTGCCGCTGCACACCCTGCGCGCCGACATCGACTATGCCCTGTCCGAAGCCACGACCCCTTACGGGATCATCGGGGTGAAGGTCTGGATCTTCAAAGGCGAAATCCTTGAGCATGATCCGCAAGCGCATGACCGCCGCCACGCCGAGGCACAGGAAGGCGCAGCCCCGCGCCCCCCGCGCCGCGACCGTGAACGCGCGTAAGGAGTAACGAAGATGCTGCAACCAAAGCGCACCAAATTCCGCAAGATGCACAAAGGCCGCATCCATGGCGAAGCCAAGGGCGGGTTCCTTCTGAACTTCGGCTCTTTCGCACTGAAAGCGACCGAGCCAGAGCGTGTCACCGCGCGGCAGATCGAAGCGGCCCGCCGCGCGATCACCCGTCACATGAAGCGTCAGGGCCGGGTCTGGATCCGGATTTTCCCGGACGTTCCGGTGTCGGCAAAGCCCGTCGAAGTTCGTATGGGTAAGGGCAAAGGCTCGACCGATTACTGGGCGGCCAAGGTCAAGCCTGGCCGGATCATGTTCGAGATCGACGGCGTGAACGAAGAAATCGCACGCGAGGCCCTGCGTCTTGGCGCGATGAAACTCCCGGTCACCACGCGCATCGTCGCGAAGGAAGACTGGTAAGGGAGTCGGTCTGAAGCCCGACCTACGATATCGGCCCCCGCTGGAAACGGCGGGGGCTTTTTCCATAGATCAGCCACCCTGCGCCCCGCCTCCCCCTCGTGGGGAGGGGAGGGGGCTACCCAAGGATCGTAACGATGGCCGAAATCACCTCGCTTTTTGTCACCCGCCTTTACCGCGCCACGCTGAACGAGTTGGCAAAGAAAAAGGTCGACTACGCCGAACTGCACCAGACCTGCGACATGGTGGCCGAGGATGACGAGGCCGGGCAGGAGTGGTGCGAGGCGAACGGCTATCCCGGCTACACCTCCTATGCTTCGCTGGACGACCTGCCCTGGCGGATGCCGATCTTCGGGGATCTGGAAAAGGCGCTGGACAAGCACGTCGCCGCCTTCTGCAAGGAGCTGGGGTTTGATCTTCAAGGCAAGAAGCTGAAGTGCAATTCGCTCTGGATCAACATCCTGCCCGAAGGCGGCACCCATGCCAGCCACATCCACCCGCATTCGGTGATTTCCGGCACCACCTATGTCGCGATGCCCGAGGGGACCAGCGCCCTGAAACTGGAAGACCCGCGCCTGCCGATGATGATGCTGGCCCCCGTCCCCCTGAAAACCGCACCGCAAGAGTTGCAGCGGTTTGTTTATGTGAAACCGGCAGTGGGCGAGGTTCTCCTGTGGGAAAGCTGGCTAAGGCACGAGGTGCCGATGAACATGTCCGAGGAAGAACGGATCTCGGTTAGCTTCAACTATGGCTGGGCTTGATCGCAAGGCATTGCGGGTTGTTCCCATGGCGATCGCTTCCTAAGTTCAATTGCTGATGCCCCTTTGCGAAAGGCAAGGCGATGAAGAACGGCAACCGTATCGAGAACGGCTTCACCATGGTCCTTCAGGCGATCTGGGATATCCTGTTCACGTTCGCCCGACAGATCATGTCGGCGCTGGCCTATGTGGTCGCGGGCATGATCGCGGGGGCTGGGGGTGGCGCGGCGGTTGCGCTTTATTCCGACATCCCCTTGGTCGCGGGCCTCATAATCGGTGCCATACTGGGCCTTGTCGTCGTCGTTGCTGTGCAGATGCTGGTTGCAAGCGGCGGCGGCTGGTAGGGCAGAGAGGGTAGTTCCGCTATGGGCGAGGTTCTTCTCTGGGAAAGCTGGCTCCGCCACGAGGTGCCGATGAACATGTCCGAGGAAGAGCGGATCTCGGTCGGCTTCAACTATGGGTGGGCGTGACTGGCGAGATACCTGGTGCTGTGTAGGGCACGCTACACTGCCGCTCAGGAACAAGGGGTTGTCTGGTTACGAAAGCGCTTTTGGATGCAGCGAATTCACACCGTTATAGCACCAACTGCGCGAGCAACCTTCGTGTCGCTGACGGTGCTCGAAGTGAGCCTTCATACTGCCATCAACAGCTTGGTGGTGTGCCCTAACTCTACCATGACACTCTGAGCACCTCAGTTCTCGGTCGCGGTGCAGCTTGAGTGCCTCGTGGATGGTCTGTGCTACCCACTGACCCCTAACTTTCACTTCACAGGTGGCTGAATCATCACTCATTAAGGCAGTGTGCGGTCTGTTGATCGTGGAAGCAAATGGAAACTGGGGATAATGGTTTCTTCTACTGGTGCCCCCCAACTTCCCCCTTGCCCCGCACCCCACCTTCCCCTATACGGCCCCATCCAGCGATTCCGGGTTCCCGGATTCGTCGGTTTGTCATTGAACCGTCAGGTTATCGGTGACCCTTGCAACAGGGGCCGTCTGGCGATTGTGAAAAGGAAAGCGGCATGAAAGCCGAAGAACTGAAGACCAAGACGCCGGACCAGCTGCGCGACAGCCTGATCCAGCTCAAGAAGGAATCGTTCAACCTGCGCTTCCAGCAGGCGACCAACCAGCTTGAGAACACCGCCCGCATGCGTGCCGTTCGCCGCGATGTGGCGCGTATCAAGACCGTTCTCGGCCAAAAAGCCGCCGAAGCTGCGAAGTAAGGGGAACCGCTATGCCAAAACGCATCCTGACCGGCACCGTCACCTCGGACAAGAACGAGCAGACGATCACCGTATCCGTCGAACGCCGCTTCAAGCACCCGCTGCTGCAGAAGACCGTGCGTAAGTCGAAGAAATACCGCGCTCACGACGCGGACAACAAGTTCAAGGTCGGCGACACCGTGCGCATCGAAGAATGCGCGCCGATTTCGAAAACGAAACGCTGGACGGTGGTGGTCGACGCAACCGCGTAACCTCTGCCCCCTTTACGAAACCCCAGGGCTAGTCCCTGAAGGTCGGGAGACTTTCAAATGATCCAGATGCAGACGAATCTGGATGTGGCTGACAACTCCGGCGCTCGCCGGGTTCAGTGCATCAAGGTTCTTGGCGGTTCGCACCGCCGTTATGCTTCCGTGGGCGACATCATCGTGGTGTCGGTCAAGGAAGCAATTCCGAAAGGCCGCGTGAAGAAGGGTGACGTCCGCAAGGCCGTTGTCGTTCGCACCGCCAAGGAAGTTCGCCGTGAAGACGGCACCACCATCCGTTTCGACCGTAACGCCGCCGTCATCCTGAACAACCAGGGCGAACCGGTCGGTACCCGTATATTCGGGCCGGTCGTGCGTGAGCTGCGTGCCAAGAACTTCATGAAGATCATCTCGCTGGCTCCGGAGGTGCTCTGATGGCTGCGAAACTCAAGAAAGGTGACACGGTCGTCGTGCTCACCGGCAAGGACAAGGGCAAGAAGGGCGAGATTTCGTCTGTAAACCCCGATGCGAACAAGGCCATCGTCGACGGCGTGAACGTCGCGATCCGCCACACCAAGCAGAGCCAAGCGTCGCAGGGCGGCCGTCAGCCGAAGGCGATGCCGATCGACCTGTCGAACCTTGCCATCGTGGACAAGAACGGCAAGGCCACCCGTGTCGGCTTCCGCATGGAAGGTGACAAGAAGGTGCGTTTCGCCAAGACCACCGGGGAGGCGATCTGATGTTGGACGCTGCACAATACACTCCGCGCCTGAAGGCCGAATATGCGACCAAGATCCGCGCGGCGATGAAGGAAGAGTTCTCGTACAAGAACGACATGCAGATCCCGCGTCTGGACAAGATCGTCCTGAACATGGGCGTCGGCGAGGCGGTCAAGGACACCAAGAAGGTCAAGCAGGCCGCCGAGGAACTGTCCCAGATCGCCGGTCAGAAGGCTGTCATCACCAAGGCCAAGAAGTCGATCGCCGGCTTCCGCGTCCGTGAGGAAATGCCGCTGGGCTGCAAGGTCACGCTGCGTGGCGACCGGATGTACGAATTCCTGGACCGCCTGATCAACGTGGCTCTGCCCCGCGTCCGCGACTTCCGCGGCGTCAAGGGTTCGAGCTTCGATGGTCGCGGCAACTATGCCATGGGCCTGAAAGAGCACATCGTGTTCCCGGAAATCAACTTCGACAAGGTCGACGAAGTTCTGGGAATGGACATCATCATCTGCACCAACGCGAAGACCGACGCAGAAGCCAAGGCGCTGTTGAAGCTTTTCAACATGCCCTTCACGTCGTAAGCGCGAGGAACAAAGATATGGCAAAGAAATCCATGGTGAACCGCGAAGTAAAGCGCGCCAAACTTGTGAAGCAGCATGCTTCCAAGCGCGCCGCGCTGAAGGCGGTGATCAACGATCAGGCGAAGCCGGTTGAAGAGCGCTTCAAGGCGACGATCAAACTGGCCGAAATGCCCCGCAACTCGTCCGCCGTCCGGCTGCACAACCGCTGCCAGCTGACCGGCCGCCCGCATGCGTTCTATCGCAAGCTCAAACTCAGCCGCATCATGCTGCGTGATCTCGCCTCGTTTGGCCAGATCCCGGGCATGGTCAAGTCCAGCTGGTAAGGAGGACCGGAAATGTCGATGAACGATCCTCTTGGCGATATGCTGACGCGTATCCGCAACGCCCAGATGCGCGGCAAGTCCACGGTGGTTACCCCCGCCTCGACGCTGCGTGCCAATGTGCTCGAAGTGCTTCAGTCCGAAGGCTACATCCGTGGTTGGGAAAAGGCTGACACCTCGAACGGTCAGGGCGAATTCACCATCAGCCTGAAATACTATGAAGGTGAGCCTGTGATCCGCGAACTCAAGCGCGTGTCCAAGCCCGGCCGTCGGGTGTATATGGGCGTGAAAGAGATCCCCTCGGTCCGCAACGGTCTGGGTGTCTCCATCGTCTCCACGCCGAAAGGTGTCATGTCGGATGCAAATGCACGCGCTGCCAATGTTGGCGGCGAAGTGCTTTGCACCGTATTCTAAGGGAGGGTGGAATGTCTCGTATCGGCAAGAAACCCATCACGCTGGTCAAAGGCACCTCTGCCTCGGTCAGCGGTCAGACCATCGAAGTCAAGGGGCCGAAAGGCACCCGCAGCTTCACGGCTGGCGATGATGTCACCCTGACCATCGAAGGCGAAACGATCAAGGTCGCCCCGCGCGGGTTGTCCAAGCGTGCGCGCCAGCAGTGGGGCATGACCCGTTCGATGGTCGACAACCTGGTCACTGGTGTTTCCACCGGCTTCAAGCAGGAAATGGAAATCCAGGGCGTCGGCTATCGTGCCGCCATGGCTGGAAATACTCTGAAACTGTCGCTGGGCTACTCTCACGAAGTGAATTTCGAAGTGCCGCAGGGCGTGACCGTCACGGTCCCGAAGCAGACCGAGATCGTCGTGGAAGGCATTGACCAGCAGCAGGTTGGCCAGGTGGCCGCGAACATCCGCGAATGGCGCGCGCCAGAGCCCTACAAGGGCAAAGGCATCCGCTACAAGGGTGAGTTCGTGTTCCGCAAGGAAGGCAAGAAGAAGTAAGGGCGAGAGAAATGGCAAGCAACAAGAGAGAGCTGTTCCTCAAGCGCCGCCTGCGCGTACGGAACAAGATCAAGGCAACTTCGCACGGTCGTCTGCGCCTTTCGGTGCATCGTTCGTCGAAGAACATCAGCGTTCAGCTGATCGACGATGTGAAGGGCGTGACCGTCGCCTCTGCCTCCACACTGGAGAAAGAGCTGGGTCTCGTCGGCAAGAACAACGTCGAAGCGTCCGCCAAGGTTGGCGCGGCGATTGCCGAGCGGGCAAAGAAGGCCGGGGTCGAGGAATGCTACTTCGACCGTGGTGGGTTTCTGTTTCACGGCAAGATCAAGGCCTTGGCCGATGCTGCCCGTGAAGGTGGCCTGAAGTTCTAAAACCAGCGGGCGGCGCTACCTGCCAAGGTTGCGCCGCCCCGATGATCCGGGGGCTGGCGGCATCAGCTGCGCCCACCAGGATTGGCGACAACGGCGCCACTGCGCCACCAGTGAAGGAATGCCTTATGGCAGAACGTGATAACCGCCGGGACGGCCAGCGCCGTGACAACCGCCCGGAAGAAAACCCGGAATTCGCCGACCGTCTGGTCGCGATCAACCGCGTCTCGAAAACCGTCAAGGGTGGCAAGCGCTTCGGCTTTGCCGCACTCGTCGTTGTCGGTGACCAGCGTGGTCGCGTCGGCTTCGGCAAGGGCAAGGCCAAGGAAGTGCCGGAAGCGATCCGCAAGGCCACTGAGCAGGCCAAGCGCAGCCTGATCCGTGTGCCGCTGAAAGATAGCCGCACGTTGCACCACGACATGGAAGGTCGCCACGGCGCCGGCAAGGTCGTGATGCGGACGGCTGTTGCAGGTACCGGCATCATCGCCGGCGGCCCGATGCGCGCCGTGTTCGAGATGTTGGGAATTCAGGACATCGTTGCCAAGTCGATCGGCACCTCGAATCCCTACAACATGATCCGCGCCACCATTGATGGGCTGAAGCACGAATCCTCGCCCCGCAACGTGGCATCGCGTCGTGGCAAGAAGGTTGCCGAAATCCTTCGGAAGCCCGAAGCCGAAACCGTGGAGGCCTGAGCATGGCTGACAAGAAAACCATCGTCGTGAAGCAGGTGGCCTCGGCCGCCCGCCGCCCGGCCAAGCAGACCGCGACCCTCAAGGGTCTTGGACTGAACAAGATGAACCGCACCCGCGAGTTGGAAGATACCCCTTCCGTCCGCGGCATGGTCAACAAGATCAGCCATCTGGTCCAGATCATCGAAGAACGCGGATAAGCGTAGGTCGGGGCCTGCCCCGACACTCCAGCATCAAACGCCCCTGCTGAAGCGCGGGGGCGTTTTGCTTTCTGCCTCACGCGCACTTGCGGGCAGACGTCTGACAGCATCCTGGATCAACCTTCCCGGTTGCTCCGTCTTGTTGATCCATGGCCCCGCCAGCGCTAGGGTCACTTGATTGGTGCCTCTTTCGGCGTCAGCTTTCAGAATTACAGGATCGCTTCCATGATTGTCCGCACTCTTGCCTCTGTCCTGAACACATCCGCCCATGTGAAGGGCGAGGCATTCGAAAGCCGTCGTATCCTGCTGGCTGCCGACGGGTTGGGCTATTCACTGCATGACACGCTTTGCAAAGCCGGGACCGAACAGCTTCTGGAATACAAGAACCACGTCGAGACGAATTACGTCATCGAAGGCAAGGGTGCTGTGACCAATGTCGCCACGGGCCAAGTCTGGCCGCTTGGCCCCGGCACCGTCTATGTGCTGGACCACCACGAGGCGCATCTTCTGCGTGCCGAAACGGATTTGCGGATCATCTGTGTCTTCACGCCCGCCTTGACCGGGCAGGAAAAGCATGACGCCTCGGGCAGCTACCCGGCACCGGCAGCGGACTAGCCCTCGCCCTTAGCCTTGCCATCGAGCAAAGGGTCGTGTATCGGCCCCCGGTGACCTTCATGGTCACGAGAATCAACAAGAAACGCCGCGTTGTCCCCATCCGTCGCAGGTAGGGACGTTCCGGCAAAGGAGATTGCGACATGAAACTGCATGAACTCGCCGACAATCCCGGCGCTGCCAAGAAACAAAAGCGCGTTGCGCGTGGCCCCGGTTCGGGCAAGGGCAAGACCGCTGGCCGTGGTATCAAGGGCCAGAAGTCGCGTTCGGGCGTGGCGATCGGTGGTTACGAAGGCGGCCAGATGCCACTGTACCGCCGCCTGCCAAAGCGCGGCTTCACCAAGCCGAACCGCATGGAATATGCCGTTGTGAACCTTGGCCTGATCGAGAAGTTCATTGCCGCCGGCAAATTGGACGCCAAGGTCGAGATCACCGAAGACGCTCTGGTAGCGGCTGGCCTGACCTCGAACAAGCGCGACGGTATCCGCGTGTTGGCCAAGGGCGAAATCACCACCAAGATCACGCTCAAGGTCACCGGCGCTTCGGCCTCGGCGGTCGAAGCGGTGGAAAAGGCAGGCGGCACCGTCACGCTTACGGCACCAGTCGCGGCTGCGGCTGAATAAGGGATTGTGAGCGGCTCTAAGGTCGCTTACATCAATTTCCAGTTTTCCCGCGCCGCCAACCGGAGAACGGTATGGCGGCGCTTGGCTTGAAAGAGACCTGATATGGCATCTGCTGCAGAGCAAATGGCGGCCAACCTCAGCTGGAGTGCGCTGGGAAAGGCAACCGACCTGCGCCAACGCATCTTCTTCACAATCGGCCTGCTGATCGTCTACCGGCTTGGCACCTACATCCCGGTTCCCGGGATTGACGGTCAGGCGCTGCGCGATTTCATGGCCGAGGCGACGCAGGGCATCGGTGGCATGCTGAACCTGTTCACCGGTGGTGCGATCAGCCGGATGGGGATCTTTGCGCTGGGGATCATGCCGTATATCAGCGCCTCGATCATCGTGCAGCTTCTGGCCACGATGTATGCCCCCTGGCAGCAGCTGCGCAAAGAGGGTGAGCAGGGCCGCAAGAAGCTGAACCAGTATACCCGCTATGGCACGGTAGCGCTGGCCATAATGCAGGGCTATGGCATTGCCATGTCGATCCAGGGGGGCGGGTTGGCCCATAACCCCGGCCTGTTCTTCATTGCGTCCTGCGTCATCACTCTGGTTGGCGGGACGATGTTCCTGATGTGGCTTGGTGAACAGATCACCGCACGCGGCATCGGCAACGGTATTTCGCTGATCATCTTCGTAGGGATCGTGGCCGAGATTCCGGCCGCCATCGCGCAGTTCTTTGCGCAAGGGCGGTCCGGCGCGCTGTCGACCCCGGTGATTCTTGGTGTGATTGTCATGGTCATTGCCGTCATCACCTTTGTCGTCTTCATGGAACGCGCGCTGCGCAAGATCTCGATCCTCTATCCGCGCCGTCAGGTCGGCATGAAGGTCTATGAGGGCGGGTCTTCGCACCTGCCGATCAAGGTCAACCCGGCTGGCGTCATTCCGGCGATCTTCGCATCGTCGATCCTGCTGCTGCCGACCACGATCAGCACCTTTTCAGGTGGCGGGACCAACCCGGTACTGTCCTGGTTGGCGGCGAACTTTGGCCATGGCCAGCCGCTCTATCTGCTGTTCCTTGCCGCGATGATCGTGTTCTTTGCCTATTTCTACACGTTCAACGTCAGCTTCAAGATTGATGACGTGGCGGAAAACCTGAAGAACCAGAACGCCTCGATCCCCGGGATCCGCCCCGGCAAGAAGACTGAGGAGTATCTGGAATATGTGGTCAACCGCGTGCTGGTGCTGGGTTCGGCCTATCTGGCAGCGGTCTGTCTGTTGCCCGAGATTCTGATCAGCCGAGTGGGGATTCCGTTCTACTTTGGCGGCACCTCGGTTCTGATCGTGGTGTCGGTGACGATGGACACGATCCAGCAGGTTCAGTCGCATCTTCTGGCGCACCAGTATGAGGCGCTGATCGAAAAGTCGCAGCTGCGTGGTCGCAAGCGTCCTGCCAATGGCAAGACCAGCGCGCCCAAGGCTCCGTCGCGGCGCTGATCGAATGGTGAACATCATCCTTCTGGGTCCGCCGGGGGCGGGCAAGGGCACGCAGGCCAAACGTCTGGAAGAAGCGCGCGGCATGGTGCAGCTTTCCACCGGCGACATGCTCAAGGAAGCCATCGCCAAAGGGACCGAGCTTGGTCGCAAGGTTGAAGGCATCATGGCCCGCGGTGAGCTGGTGACGGACGAAATCGTCATCGGCCTGATCGAGGCCAAGATGCACGATGGTGCCAAGGGCGGGTTCATCTTCGACGGCTTCCCCCGCACGCTGAAGCAAGCCGATGCGCTTGGTAATCTGCTGGCCCGCACGGGGCAGGGGCTTGATGCGGTGATCGAGATGCAGGTGGATGACGCGGCCCTTGTCGCGCGGATCACTGGGCGCTTCACCTGCGGCAACTGCGGCGCGGTCTATCATGATCAGACCCATCCGACAAAGATCGCCGGCACCTGTGACGCCTGCGGCAGCACGAACCTCAAGCGCCGCGCCGATGACAACGCGGAGACGCTGAAAACCCGGCTGATGGAATATTACAAGAAGACTTCCCCGCTGATCGGCTATTACTACGCCAAGGGGCAGCTTTCCGCCGTTGACGGGCTGGCAGAGGTGGAAACCGTTGCCGATGCGATCGCATCGGTTCTTGACAAAGCCTGAGAAATCTTCCCGGCGGCCTTGACGGCCCGGGGAAAAGCCCCTAATGCACGGCGTCCCGCGGTGGAATCGCCTTGCGGGCCTTCCTTATTGGAAGTTCGGACCACCGAGGGCGCGAGCCCCTTGGTGGAGTTGTGAAAAAAGGTTCTGGCACTACGGAACCGCAACCTAGAAGGACGACACGTTTGGCACGTATTGCTGGCGTCAACATTCCCACCGCGAAACGGGTTCCGATCGCGCTCACCTACATCACCGGTATTGGTCCGAGCACAGCTGAATCGATCTGCGAAGCGCTCAAGATTGACCGCGCCCGTCGCGTGAACCAGCTGAATGACAGCGAAGTTCTGGCGATCCGCGAATACATCGATGCGAACGTCACCGTCGAAGGTGACCTGCGCCGCGAAACCACCATGAACATCAAGCGTCTGATGGATCTGGGCTGCTACCGCGGCCTGCGTCACCGCAAGGGCCTGCCGGTCCGCGGCCAGCGCACCCACACCAACGCTCGCACCCGCAAAGGCCCCGCAAAGGCCATTGCCGGCAAGAAGAAATAAGGGGGGCCGGATATGGCACGCGATACCAAGGCTTCCCGTACGAAGAAAAAAGAACGCAAGAACATCGCCGCTGGCGTGGTTCATGTGAACTCTTCCTTCAACAACACCAAGATCCTGATCTCTGACGTCCAGGGCAACGCGATTTCCTGGTCGTCTTCGGGCACCATGGGTTTCAAGGGCTCGCGGAAATCCACGCCTTACGCGGCGCAGATGGCCGCAGAAGACGCAGCCCGCAAGGCCCAGGAACATGGCATGAAGACCGTTGAGGTTGAAGTGCAGGGTCCGGGTTCGGGCCGTGAATCGGCGCTGCGCGCGTTGGCTGCTGCCGGGCTGAATATCACTTCGATCCGTGATGTCACCCCGCTTGCGCACAACGGCTGCCGCCCGCCGAAGCGCCGCCGCGTCTAAGAAATTTGTTTTGGCCGGGCCGCGTGGGGGCATCCTCCGCGGCCCGGCTTTCGTTGTTTACGATCCTCGGGCGTCCTTCTGCTTCGGACATCGGCAGTGGACAAGAATAGGGGCTTCAGCATGATCCATAAGAACTGGCAGGAACTCATCAAGCCGACGCAGCTTGTCGTGAAGGCGGGGGCAGATGCCGCCCGCACCGCGACGGTTATCGCCGAACCGCTGGAGCGGGGCTTTGGCCTCACCCTCGGCAACGCGCTGCGCCGGGTGCTGATGAGCAGCCTGCAAGGCGCCGCCATCACCAGCGTGCAGATCGACAACGTCCTGCACGAATTTTCGTCGGTGGCGGGCGTTCGTGAAGACGTGACCGACATCGTGCTGAACCTCAAGGGCGTCAGCATCAAGATGGAAGTCGAAGGGCCGAAGCGTCTGTCGATCTCGGCCAAGGGTCCGGGCGTCGTGACCGCTGGCGACATCTCGGAATCCAACGGGATCGAGATCCTGAACAAGGATCACGTGATCTGCCATCTGGACGACGGCGCGGATGTGTTCATGGAATTGACGGTTTCGACCGGCAAGGGCTATGTCGCGGCCGACAAGAACCGCCCGGAAGATGCGCCGATCGGCCTGATCCCGATCGATGCGATCTATTCGCCGGTCAAGAAAGTCAGCTACGAAGTGCAGCCGACCCGTGAAGGTCAGGTGCTGGACTATGACAAGCTGACGATGAAAGTCGAAACCGACGGCAGCCTGACGCCGGATGACGCCGTGGCCTATGCCGCGCGCATTCTGCAAGACCAGCTTTCGATCTTCGTCAACTTCGACGAGCCGGAATCGGCCAAGCTGGGTGAAGTGGATTCGGGTCTCGAATTCAACCCGCTTCTGCTGAAGAAGGTTGATGAACTGGAACTGTCGGTCCGTTCGGCAAACTGCCTGAAGAACGACAACATCGTCTACATCGGCGATCTGATCCAGAAGACCGAAGCCGAGATGCTGCGCACCCCGAACTTCGGCCGCAAGTCCTTGAATGAAATCAAGGAAGTGCTGTCGGGCATGGGCCTGCACCTTGGCATGGACGTGGAAGATTGGCCGCCGGAGAACATCGAAGATCTGGCGAAGCGCTTCGAAGACCAGTTTTAAGAACCGGGGTGGGCTGCGGCCCACCCTACCAAATGCCCGCCGATGCGGGGAACGACTGGCGAAAGCCCAAGGTGAGCGGGACCAGAAGTAGGCCCCGCCGGACAAAGCAAAACACGCGATAGGAGATTCCAATGCGTCACTCTAGCGGCTACCGCAAGCTGAACCGGACCCACGAACACCGCAAGGCGATGTTCGCAAACATGGCCGGTTCGCTGATCGAACACGAACAGATCAAGACCACTCTGCCCAAGGCCAAGGAACTGCGCCCGATCATCGAAAAGCTGATCACGCTGGCCAAGCGTGGCGACCTGCACGCCCGTCGTCAGGCCCATGCCCAGCTGAAGCAGGACATGCACACTGCGCGTCTGTTCGAGATTCTCGGCCCGCGCTACAAGGACCGTCAGGGCGGTTACGTCCGCGTCCTGAAGGCCGGTTTCCGCTATGGTGACATGGCGCCGATGGCGATCATCGAGTTTGTTGACCGTGACACTTCGGCCAAAGGCGCGGCCGACCATGCCCGGACCGAGGCTGCCGAGGGCTGAGCCGATCTGGTGACGACAACCTTGAAGGCTCGCCCCTCTGGCGGGCCTTTTTGCGTCTAACCTCCTGAAATCCGCATATTCCGTCGCATATTCCAGAATTGAGCTTGCACTTGCACTCGCGAGGACCAAGATCAATCTCCAGTAGAATCGTGCGAGTTTTAAAGTGGTCCCAAATGTCCGAACGCAAAGCCATTGCCGTGCTGCTTGAACAGCTCGATCAACTTGCCCCCATGGGGTACACGGTCGGGCTGCACATTCGTTTTGCGACTCCACTGGTTTACAAAAGCTCTTACCCTCCCGCATGGGTGGATCACTACAACAGCCATTCCTATTATCTGCGCGATCCCCTTGTGTTCTGGGGTGTCGGTGTCGAAGGCACCACAAGGTGGAGCGCCATCCCGCTTCCAGATCCGTTTGGTGTCATGAAGAAAGCCGCCGGCCATGGCCTGAATTTCGGGGCCGTATCGTCATACGGCCCAATTACGTCACGCTCTATCGTCGGCATCAGCCGATCGGACCGGGAGTTTGACGATGAAGAACTTGGTCACTTGCGAGAGTTGACCATCGAACTGCATATCGAGGCAAAGCCGCCCTCCGAACTGACGAAAGCGCAGATCGAGGCGCTGCAATGCCTTGCCAATGGGGACAGGCACGCTGCGGCGGCGGAAAAGCTTGGCATTACGGAAAGCGCCTTCAAGGCGCGGCTTCAGTCGGCGCGCGTCCGGCTGGAGGCCCGCACCACGTCGGAGGCCATCCGCAAGGCGCGGGAATACCGGCTGCTGTGATCCGTGCCGTCCCTTTCGACAGGTTTGACGAACCAGAAGAAGGAGAGAGGGAAATGCAAGCCACGACGTTGTCTTACGACAACCTGCACAATCACGGCGAACTTTTTGCCAACATGTTCCGGGCGCGCCATCGGACGTTCATCCAGAACGCCAAATGGGATTTGCCCGAAGCCAACGGGATGGAGTTCGACCAGTATGACACCCCGGCAAGCCGCTGGGTTTGTGTGCATCGCGATGGCGAGGTGATGGCAGGTGTCCGGCTGACCCCCACAACCCACCGCTGCGGCATCTATACCTACATGATCCGCGATGCGCAGCGGGGCCTTCTGGAGACGATCCCACGCGATCTCTTGAACTTCGAGGCGCCGGTTGATCCCAACATCTGGGAATCCAGTCGCGTTTTCGTGTCGAACGATGTTCCGGCGTCGGACCGGCTGCGGGTGCAGATGCAACTGATCCACGAGATGGTCATCTCTGCCCGCAACCTTGGGGCAACAACCCTGTTGGGGATCATCCCGGAACATTCGCCCCGCCTTGCCCGTCGGGTCGGGCTTGACTGCGTCCCGTCCGGCCCGGTCATGGATGCCGGTGGCACGCGTTCTGTCTGTGTGACCATCAGCATGGCAACGAAGCTGCATTGATGTGCATGCGGTGGGGTTCGCAGGGGGTCTTCCATGCCGGAGGATCCCACCATCCGCCAAGCGCCGTTTATCGGGCGCGGGGCGACCAGGCTGACGCGCTTGCCGCTTTCCGTTTCCAACCCCTAGCCCTAAGATCGCTGCATGGCCGACCTTTTCGACAGCGCTCCCTCTCCACGGCCCGACGCGCCGCGCCCGCTGGCCGACCGGTTGCGACCCCGCACCCTGTCTGAGGTCATCGGTCAGGAAAGGGTGCTGTCGCCCGATGGCCCGCTTGGTGCGATGCTTGCGGCGCGGTCCTTGTCATCGCTTGTCCTCTGGGGGCCGCCCGGTGTCGGCAAGACCACCATCGCAAGGCTTCTGGCGGCTGAAACAGACCTTGCCTTCGTCCAGATCAGCGCAATCTTCACAGGTGTGCCAGAACTGCGCAAGGTGTTCGAGGCGGCGAAGATCCGACGGCAGAACGGGCAAGGGACGCTTCTGTTCGTGGATGAGATCCACCGTTTCAACAAGGCCCAGCAAGACGGGTTCCTGCCCTATATGGAGGATGGAACGATCCTTCTGGTCGGCGCCACCACCGAAAACCCCAGTTTTGAATTGAACGCCGCGCTTCTGTCGCGCGCGCAGGTGATCGTGCTGGAACGGTTGGACCTTGCCGATCTGGAACGTCTTGCCCAGCGGGCAGAGAAAGACCTTGGCCGCGCGCTGCCGCTGAAGGGCGAAGCGCGTGAGGCGTTGCTGGAGATGGCCGATGGTGACGGGCGGGCGCTGCTCAATCTGATTGAACAGGTTACTGCATGGAAAACAGGCGCGCCGCTTGACCGGGATCAGCTTTCCCAGCGCCTGATGCGACGGGCCGCGAAATACGACAAGTCGGGCGATGAGCATTACAACCTGATCTCGGCGCTTCACAAATCCATCCGGGGCAGCGACCCTGATGCAGCGCTTTACTGGTTTTCACGGATGCTGGAAGGCGGCGAAGACCCGCGTTTTCTGGCCCGCCGCCTGACCCGGATGGCCGTCGAGGATATCGGGTTGGCAGAACCGCAAGCGCAAGAGGTTTGTCTGCAAAGCTGGCAGACCTATGAACGGCTGGGCAGCCCCGAGGGTGAATTGGCGCTGGCACAGGCGGTGGTTTACCTCGCGCTCGCGCCGAAATCGAACGCGGTCTATGTCGCCTACAAGGCCGCGCGGGCGGCTGCGCGCGAAACCGGCAGCCACCCGCCCCCGAAGCATATCCTCAACGCGCCGACGCGGATGATGAAAGACCTTGGGTTTGGGGCGGGCTATGCCTATGACCATGACGCCGAAGATGGCTTTTCGGGGCAGGATTATTTCCCCGAAAGCATGAAGCGCCCGGTCTGGTATCTGCCCCCCGAACGCGGGTTTGAACGCGAGTTGAAGAAGCGGGTCGACTACTTCGCCAAACTCCGCGCCAAACGCCAAGGCGGCTGACCGAAACGGCTGACTGGGACGGCTGATCAGGCGCGCAACTCTTTTGGAAAAGGTCTGAAAATTCCTTCGAGGGAATGTGGCCCGACACGGCCAGATCGTGCCTGTGCATTGACAATCCGCCCCTTCCGCCGCAAAGGACGGGCATGTCCCTGACCCTTCCCCTTGTCGCGCTTGGTGGCGCCCTTGGTTCCGTGCTGCGCTACCTGATGGTTGCCGCGATCGGCGCGCCCCTTGGCACGGTCGCCGTCAACGTGCTGGGCAGCTTTGCCATTGGCGTGCTGTTCGTCTGGCTTGGCGCGCGTGAAGGCTGGCAGTTGTTTCTGATGACCGGCGTTCTTGGCGGCTTCACCACGTTTTCCGCCTTCTCGCTTGATACGCTCAAGCTGATCGAGGCTGGGCAGACCCTGCCCGCTGCTGGCTATGTGCTGGGGTCTGTCCTGCTTTCTCTTGCCGCTGTCGCGCTTGGCGTGGCCCTGACCCGAGGCTTCGCATGACCGTCCAGCTTTTGACCGTGACTGAAGATGAGGGCGAACAGCGTCTCGACAAGTGGTTGCGCCGCCGCTTTCCGCATGTCACCCAAGGTGCCGTGGAAAAGCTGTGCCGCACCGGGCAGGTTCGCGTGGACAGCGCGCGGGTCAAGGCGTCTGACCGTGTGGCACCGGGCATGCTGGTCCGTGTGCCGCCCCTGCCGGATGCGGCGGCCCCCGCCGGGCCGCGGCCCAGCGGGATCTCGGCCGCCGATGAAAAGATGATCCAGTCGGCAGTGCTGTGGAAGGATGAGCACATCATCATCCTGAACAAACCGCCGGGTCTGCCGTCGCAAGGTGGGTCGGGTCAGGGTGACCGCCATGTCGATGGCCTGACCGAAGCGCTGAAGTTCGGCTACAAGGACAAGCCAAAACTTGTTCACCGGCTGGACAAGGATACCTCTGGCCTGCTGATGCTGGCCCGCACGGACCGCATCGCCCGCGCGCTGTCCGAAGCGCTGCGCCACCGCGCCGCGCGCAAGATCTACTGGGCCGTTGTCGCTGGCGTTCCGCACCCCCGGCAAGGCTCTATCAAGTTCGGCCTGATGAAGGCGCCGGGCCGGGGTCGGGGCGGCGAAGGTGAAAAGATGCTTTGCGTTCACCCCGCAAAGATGGCCGACCACCCCGAGGCAAAGCGGGCGCAGACCGATTATTTCACCCTTTGGTTCCTTGGTGCCCGCCTGTCATGGATGGCGCTGGAACCGGTGACGGGGCGTACACACCAGCTTCGCGCCCATATGGCGGAAATCGGTCATCCGATCCTGGGGGACGGAAAGTATGGCGGATCCGAACAGGATAACCTTGGCGATGGCTGGGGGGCAGCCGTGGGGGGTGATCTGTCCAGAAAGCTGCATCTGCACGCCCGCAGCCTGACGATCGAACACCCGATCACCAAGAAGCAGATGACCTTTACCGCACCTTTGCCCGAACACATGGCCCGGACGTGGAAGCTGCTTGACTGGAAGGAAACCGACGTTCCCGCCGACCCCTTCGAGGCGATACGGTGAGGCTGGGCTGATGAGCGTCTGGTCTGCACGACGTTTCTGGACGGATGCGACGGTTCACCCCGAGGCGGGGGGCTTTGCCGTCCACCTTGATGCCCGCCCGCTGCGCACGCCCCGTAAGGCGCCGCTTATCCTGCCGACCAAGGCTTTGGCCCAAGCCGTCGCCGCCGAGTGGCAGGCGCAAGAGGGCAAGGTGAACCCCGCGACCATGCCCTTCACGCGCACTGCGAATTCGGCCATCGACAAGGTCGCCCCGCAGTTCGCCGAAGTCGTTGCCATGCTGGCGGAATATGGCGGGTCTGATCTGCTCTGCTACCGTGCCACTGGCCCCGCAAAGCTCATCGACCGTCAGGCTGCCGCATGGGATCCGTTGCTGGATTGGGCTGCACGCGAACTTCAGGCACCACTGATTGCCACTGCGGGTGTCATGCACATTCGCCAGCCCGAAGCCAGCCTCGCCACGCTTCACGGCGCGGTGCAGGCGATGTCGCCCTTCCAGCTTTCCGCCTTTCACGACCTTGTGGCCATGTCCGGCTCTCTGGTTCTGGCGCTTGCCGTCACCCGCGGGCGGCTGACTGTGGAGCAGGCCTGGGAGTTGAGCCGCGTTGACGAGAACTGGCAGATCGAAGCCTGGGGCGCAGACGAAGAAGCGGCCGAAATCACCGCCCTGAAACACGCCGCATTTGTTCAGGCAAACCGATTCTATGCATTGTGTGGGTAACAAGTTTGCCCAAACTCTGTGCAGAAGGGTGCCTAAAAGACGATCATCCTGCCCAAGCTGCCGAAAACAAGCGATTTTCCTGTTTGTGACCAGACTGGCTTGACCTTTCAAACCGCTTTAGTCGAAACTGTCCAACACTGGGAGAGGTAAACCTCCAACAGTTGCGCCGCCGTGAGTGACACGGGGCTCCAAAAAACGCGGTCCGCGAAGGGCCGCTTACTCAGGAAGAGGTAGTAATGAAAAAATCCGTATTCTTCGGCACGCTTGCTGCCACAACGCTCGTCTCGGGTCTGGCAATGGCCGGAACGCTTGACGACGTAAAGGCGCGCGGGGAGCTGATCTGCGGTTCGAACACCGGTCTGACGGGCTTCGGCGCGCCGGATGCAAGCGGCACCTGGGCCGGCTTTGACGTTGACCTGTGCCGTGCCGTCGCGGCCGCGGTCCTGGGTGACGCGACCAAGGTGAAGTTCGTCCCGACCACCGGTGAAACCCGGTTCACCGCACTTCAGTCCGGCGAAGTTGACCTTCTGGTCCGCAACTCGACCTGGACCTTCTCACGCGACAGCGAACTCGCGCTCGATTTCGTGGCCGTCAACTACTACGACGGTCAGGGCTTCATGGTTAAGAAAGACCTCGGCGTTTCGTCCGCCAAGGAACTTGATGGCGCCACTGTCTGCATCCAGACCGGCACCACGACCGAACTGAACCTGGCTGACTTCTTCAAGCAGAACAACATCAACTACCAGCCGGTCACCGTGGCCGACGACAGCGAAGCACAGCGCCAGTATCTGGCCGGTGCCTGCGACACCTACACCACGGATGCTTCGGGTCTGGCCGCCAGCCGCGCGACCATGCCGGATGCCGACAACCATGTGATCCTTCCCGAGATCATCTCGAAGGAGCCGCTTGGCCCGGTTGTCCGCCATGGCGATTCGGCTTGGGGCGATGTGGTCCGCTGGACCTACTACGCGCTTTTGGTCGCTGAAGAAAAAGGCGTGACTTCGGCCAACGTCAGTGAAGTCGCGACGTCGACTGCGGATGAAGAAGTCAAGCGTCTGCTCGGCATTTCGGGCGACATGGGTGCGAAGATCGGCCTCGACAACGAAGCCTTCAAGAATGCCATTGCCGCTGTTGGCAACTATGGCGAGATCTTCTCGCGCAATATCGGCGAAGGCACCTCGATCAACCTCGCCCGCGGCCTGAACGCGCTGTGGACGCAGGGTGGCCTGCAATACGCACCGCCCTTCCGTTGAGGAAGTGATCCCGGGGGGGCGCCACAACGGCGCCCCCCGATTTTGACGTTCACACGATAACCTGACAGTCCAGGGGCATAGACCCCGCCGCCACCGGGCCAACCCGGGGCCGTCTGTCCGGCAAACAGGGGGAAGCCATGGCAATGGCCGCGGACGTGCCGAAAGACAGCTTTCGGCTTTCGATGCTTATCTACGATACGCGCTACCGGTCCTACACGATTCAGATCGTGGTGCTGGTGCTGTTTGCTCTGGCTGTGGCGTGGTTGTTGAACAATACAGTTCAGAACCTTGAAGCGCGCGGCAAGCAGTTCAACTTTGCGTTTCTGTGGCAACGTGCCGGTTACGACATCGGCCAGCAACTTGTCCCCTACACCAACGACAGCACGCATTTCCGCGCCCTGCTGGTCGGGCTGATGAACACGCTTGTCGTGGCCTTCTTCGGTTGTATCCTTGCCACGATCCTTGGTGTGCTGATCGGGGTGCTGCGGCTGTCGAAGAACTGGCTCGTTAGCCGGCTGATGACGGTCTACGTCGAGATGTTTCGTAACGTTCCGCTGCTGCTGTGGATCTTGCTGTCCTATGTTCTGCTGTCCGAGACGACCCCCGCACCCAACGCCTTTCGCATCACCGACGAAATGGCCGCAGCCGGAGAGGCGCCCGCCGCCTCGATGATCCTGTGGGACAGTCTGGCCATCACCAACCGCGGCACGAATATCCCGTCGCCACTGTTTGAGCGGGGCCTTGGGTCGGCCGACCTTGGCTTCATGACGCTGAACCTGACCTTCCTTGCCCTTGTCCTGGTCATTGCCGCTTCGGTCTTCGTCAACCGCCGCATCCTTGTCAGCGCCCGCGCAACACAAGAGGACACCGGCGTACGCCCGGTGACCTGGTGGAAATCGCTGCTGGTGCTGTTCGCCCCCACGATCGCGCTGCTGATCGCGATGGGGTTCCATCTTGAGGTGCCGGAACTGAGGGGCTTCAACTTTCAGGGCGGCATCCTTGTGGCCCACAGCTTCACGGCCCTGCTGCTTGCGCTGACGCTTTACACTGCCGCCTTCATTGCCGAAATCGTTCGCGCCGGGATCCAGGCCATCAGTCGCGGCCAGTCCGAGGCGGCCTTTGCACTCGGGCTGCGGCCGGGCCGCACGATGAACCTGATCATCCTGCCACAAGCGCTGCGGGTGATCATCCCGCCGCTGATCTCGCAGTTCCTGAACCTGACCAAGAACACCTCGCTTGGCATCGCGGTCAGCTACCTTGACCTGCGCGGCACGCTGGGCGGCATCACGCTGAACCAGACCGGGCGGGAACTTGAGTGCATGCTCTTGATGATGCTGATCTATCTTTCGATCAGTCTGATCATCTCGGCGGTGATGAACATGTATAATTCCTCCGTCCAGCTGAAGGCGCGCTAAGATGGATCAGCACTTTGCCCGAACCGACATGCTGCCCCCCATGCCGCCGCCCGTCACCGAACGCGGGGCAATCAAATGGGGGCGAGAGAACCTGTTCTCGACCCCGCTCAACATCGCGCTGACCGTTCTTGGGGTTGGCATCATCTGGTGGGTTATTACCGCATCGCTGCCATGGTGGCTGAACTCGGTCTGGACCGCGTCTTCCCTGGGCGAGTGTCGTGACATTGTTGCGGCAAGCGCTGGGGAAGGGGCGACAGGCGCCTGCTGGGCGATGATCCGGCAATGGTGGGGGGCCTTCATCTTCGGCTTCTACCCGCCGACGGAATGGTGGCGTCCGATCCTTGCTTTCGGCCTGCTGTTCGCAGCCCTTTCGCCGGTGCTGTTCTCGGGGCAGACGCGGAACCTGACGCTCATCCTTGGCGTGGTTCTCGTTTTCCTTGTGGGGACGCTCTGGCTGGCCGAGGCACCGGCTCTGGCCTTTGCGCTGTCCGTGGCACTGGTTGTCGGGCTGCTGGCGCTTGCGCAGGTGCGGCCCGGTCTTACACTGTGGTTCACCGTCGCCTATCCGGCGCTTTGCTTCTGGCTGCTCTGGGGCGGGTCGGTCTGGGGTCCGCTGGTGGCAATGGCCGGTTTTGCGATCCTTTACGGGGTTTTCCGCTTTGGCTCGCCCTTCATCGGTCTCGCTCCGGCTGCGGGGGCGGGCGTGGTCGCGGCGGTTCTTTGGTGGCTTTATCTTGATGTGCCGGTGGTCAACTCGCTGCAATCCATGCTGCCGTTCAGCCTTCGGTCGATCAATTCCGACCAGTTCGGGGGCTTCCTTCTGGCCATCGTGATCGGGGTCACCGGGATCAGCTTTTCCCTGCCGATCGGCATTCTGCTGGCGCTGGGACGTCAATCCGACATGCTGATCGTGAAGTCGCTGTCTGTCGGCTTCATCGAGTTCATCCGGGGCGTGCCGCTGATCACCCTTCTGTTCACCGCATCGCTTCTGCTGCAATACTTCCTGCCGCCGGGGACGAATTTCGACATCATCCTGCGGGTCATCATCCTGGTGACATTCTTCGCCGCCGCCTATCTGGCCGAGGTGATCCGGGGGGGCCTTGCCGCCCTGCCGCGCGGCCAATATGAGGCCGCCGATGCGCTTGGCCTTGACTATTGGCGCGCGCAGCGGCTGATCATCCTGCCGCAAGCGCTGAAGATTTCGATCCCCTCGATCGTCTCCACCTTCATCGGCCTGTTCAAGGATACCACGCTGGTGGCCTTTGTCGGCCTCATGGACCCGCTGAAAGGCGTCACCCAGATCGTCCGTGCCGACATCAACTGGAAGGGCATCTACTGGGAGCCCTACATCTTTGTCGGCGCCATCTTCTTCGTCATCTGCTTCGGGATGTCCCGATACTCCATGTATCTGGAAAAGAAGCTCAAGACCGACCACCGGTAAGGATAAATCATGGCAGAAGCTTCCAAAATGCAGATCTCGGACGAGATCGCCATCCAGATCACTGGCATGAACAAGTGGTATGGTCAGTTCCACGTTCTGCGCGACATCAACATGACGGTGCAGCGCGGCGAAAGGATCGTGATCTGCGGCCCGTCCGGGTCTGGCAAGTCCACCCTGATCCGCTGCATCAACCGGCTGGAGGAACACCAGCAGGGGCATATCATCGTTGATGGCACCGAGCTGACCAACGACCTGAAGAACATCGACAAGGTCCGGTCAGAGGTTGGCATGGTGTTCCAGCACTTCAACCTGTTTCCACACCTGACCATCCTTGAAAATCTGACGCTCGCGCCGATCTGGGTCCGCAAGGTTCCCAAGCGTGAGGCGGAAGAAACCGCGATGTATTTCCTTGAAAAGGTGAAGATCCCGGAACAGGCCCACAAATATCCCGGTCAGCTTTCGGGCGGCCAGCAACAGCGCGTCGCCATCGCGCGCAGCCTTTGCATGCGCCCCCGGATCATGCTGTTTGACGAGCCGACCTCGGCGCTTGACCCCGAAATGATCAAGGAAGTGCTGGATACGATGATCCAGCTTGCCGAAGAAGGCATGACCATGATCTGCGTGACCCACGAGATGGGCTTTGCCCAAGCCGTTGCGAACCGGGTGATCTTCATGGATCAGGGCCAGATCGTCGAGCAGAACGAACCGAAAGAGTTCTTCTCGAACCCGAAATCTGACCGGACCAAACTGTTCCTCAGCCAGATCCTGGGTCACTGACGGCACGGTCACGGGGACCGGAGTTTTCGAAGGCTCTGCGCCGGGGTTCTGAAAGGCTCCGGCGCGATTCATTCGAAGAATTCGCTATGCTAGCTGCCGACCCGCGCGATCAGTTCTTCCACCTTCGGTCCCAGCCCCTCGACGATCAGGCGCACACCCTCCGGGTTGGGGTGGATGCCGTCAGTCTGCATGAAGGCGGCCAAAGACGCCGGGTCCGCAGGGTCTGCGCCGGCCGTTCGCAGGCCCGCAAAGAAATCTTCCGCAAGGACGGCATTGTACTGCGCTGCAAGTTCCACATACATCGCGTCAAAGGCCGCCTTGTATTCCGGTCCGAAATTGGTTGGCGCGGCCATTGCCACCAGCAGAACGGGCAGGCCCCGGGCTGTCGCCTCTTTCAGGATGCCTTCCAGATTGGCTCGGCTGCCCGCAGGATCAAGCCCGCGCAACAGGTCATTGCCCCCCAGCGTCACAATCAGCGCATCAACCTCTGGCCCCAAGGCCCAGGCCAACCTCGACAGGCCCCCCGCAGTCGTATCACCGGAAACGCCGGCGTTCTGAAGCGCGACATCCGCACCCTTGGCCTGCAACCAGCCCTCCAGTTGCGGCACCAACCCGTCAGTCTGATCAGCCAGCCCATAGCCCGCCGTCAGACTGTCGCCCAGTGCCACGATCGTGACCGGCTCGGCCAAAACCGAACTTGACAGTGACAAGACTGCAATTGCAGCATTGCGCATTCGCCGCAGCGCGCCATATCCCCCTAAGGCCACCACCCAAAGGACCATTTGCATGACCGATCCCGTTCTTGCGCTAAGCGATGCGCGCCTGACCCTTGCCGGCAATGCCGGTCCGGTCGAGATCCTGAAGGGCATCTCGCTGGACATCGTAAAGGGCGAAACGGTGGGGCTGGTCGGTCCGTCCGGGTCTGGCAAATCTTCTCTCCTGATGCTCATGGGCGGGTTGGAGCGTGCCACCGGCGGCAAGGTTCTGGCACTGGGCCAGGATCTGACGACGATGGACGAAGACGCGCTTGCACGCTTCCGCAGGGGGAATATGGGGGTTGTGTTCCAATCCTTCCACCTCATTCCGACAATGACCGCGCTGGAGAACGTAGCCTTGCCGATGGAACTGGCTGGGGTGGCCGACGCCTTTGCCCGCGCGCAGGAAGAATTGGCAAGCGTTGGCCTTGGTCACCGCGTCGATCACTACCCCGCGCAATTGTCCGGCGGCGAACAGCAGCGCGTGGCATTGGCCCGCGCCGCCGCCCCACGCCCTGCGATCCTGCTGGCCGATGAACCTACCGGCAACCTTGACGGTGTGAACGGGCAGGCGATCATGGACATGCTTTTTGGCCTGCGTGACCGGCACGGCGCGACGCTTGTTCTTGTGACCCACGCGCCCGAACTTGCCGCGCGCTGCGACCGGGTTGTCCGGCTTGCCGATGGCCGACTTGCCCCCGAAGAACTTGCGAAGGCCGCCGAATGAGCCTGTCACTCACCATCGCCCGCCGGGAACTGCGCGGCGGGTTGCGCGGGTTCCGTGTCTTCCTTGCCTGTCTGGCCCTTGGCGTCGCAGCCATTGCCGCCGTTGGCACGCTCCGCAGCGGCATCCAGCAGGGGCTGACCGATCAGGGCGCTGTGATCCTTGGAGGTGACGCCGAGATGCGGTTCACCTACCGCGCGGCCGACCCCGACGAACGCGCCTGGATGGACAGCATCGCCATCCGCGTCTCCGAGGTTTATGATTTCCGGTCGATGGCCCTGACCGAGGGCGATCAGGCCCTGACGCAAGTCAAGGCGGTTGATGGCGGCTGGCCCCTGATTGGTGCCGCGACGCTAGACCCAGCCATTCCGGTGGCCGAGGCATTGGCCACGCAAGACGGCCTGCCCGGCGCGGTGATGGACCCGGTTCTGATCGACCGCCTTGATCTGAGCCTTGGCGACTCCTTCCGGCTTGGGACACAGGACTTTCGCCTGACGGCGGCGATGGTTCGTGAACCCGACAACGCCTCCACCGGCTTTGCCCTTGGCCCGCGCACCGTGGTGCGGACCGATGCGTTGGAGGATTCCGGCCTTTTGACCGCAGGGTCGCTTTATGAAACCCGCTACCGGCTTACCCTTCCCCCCGGCACGGATATGCAAGCCTTGAAAGCCCGGGCCGAGGCGCAGTTCCGCGACAAGGGCATGCGCTGGACCGATAGCCGCAACGCCGCCCCGGGGATCGAATCCTTCGTGGACCGGATCGGAAGCTTTCTGGTGCTGGTCGGCCTTGCCGGGCTGGCCGTGGGCGGTGTCGGCATATCGGCCGCGATCCGCAGTTATCTTGACGGCAAGACCGAAACCATCGCCACGTTGAAAACCCTTGGGGCCGAAGGTGGGCTGATATTCCGCGTCTACCTGTGGCAAACCGCCCTCCTCTCGGGGCTTGGCATCGCAATCGGCGTTGTCCTCGGGGCGATCATCCCTGTCCTTGCCGCCCCGCTGATCGAGGCGTCGCTCCCGTTCCCCGCCACCATCCGCCTGTCACCCATGGCGCTGGTCGAGGCAGCGTTCTACGGCGCGCTCTCCGCGCTGATCTTCACGCTCTTGCCCTTGGCCCGCACCGAACGCATTCGCCCTGCGGCGCTGTACCGCGGCGGGTCTGGCACGCGTGGTTGGCCTCGTTGGCCCTATCTTGCAGCACTTCTGGTTCTGTCGGTCACCCTGATTGCCAGCGCCACATGGCTTTCCGGCATCCCCGAACTGGCCCTTGGGGCCGCGGGTGGCATCCTTGGCGCGCTTGTGATCCTGTCACTTGCGGCTATCGCCCTGCGCCGCGCCGCCCGCCGCATCGCCCGCACCCCGGCTACCCGGGGCCGTCCGGCCCTTCGAGCGGCCCTTGCCGCCATCGGCGCGCCCCGGTCTGACACCACCTCGGTGATCCTGTCGCTTGGCCTTGGCCTGTCGGTCCTTGCGGCGGTGGGTCAGATCGACTGGAACCTCCGTTCGGCCATCGCCACTGACCTGCCAACCCGCGCGCCCGCCTTCTTCTTCGTGGACATCCAGCCCGACCAGATCCAGCCGTTTCTTGCCCGTATCACGGAGGACCCGGCGGTGACCGATGTGGAAAGCGCCCCGATGCTGCGCGGCGTCGTCAACCAGATCAACGGTCGTCCCGCGCGTGAGGTCGTGGATCACTGGGTCGTGCGGGGTGACCGGGGCATCACGTACGCCGCGACCCCTGGTGAAAAGACCCGCATCACCGCTGGCACCTTCTGGGCCGAAGATTACGCAGGCGAGCCCCAGATCAGCTTTGCGGCAGAAGAAGCCGAGGAGATGGGCCTTTCCCTTGGCGACACCTTGACCGTCAACATCCTGGGCCGGGACATCACCGGCACTATCACCTCGTTCCGCGAGGTAGATTTCTCCAACGCCGGGATCGGCTTCATCATGACGATGAACCCGGCCGCGCTTTCCGGGGCGCCCCATACCCATATCGCCACCGTCTATGCCCCCCCCGAGGCTGAGGCCGCGATCTTGAAGGATGTGACCAAGACCTGGCCGAACATCACCGCAATCCGCATCCGCGAGGCGGTGGACCGCGTGGCCGAAGCCCTTTCGGCCATCGCCACCGCAACCGCATGGGCGGCGGGCGGCACGCTTCTGACCGGCTTCATGGTGCTGATCGGTGCGGCAGCGGCAGGTGAACGCGCCCGGATCTACGAATCCGCGATCCTGAAGACGCTTGGCGCGACGCGGGGCAAGATCCTGTCCAGCTTCGCCCTCCGCTCGGCGTTGATGGGGGCTGCAGCGGGGGCTGTGGCCGTCGCGGCGGGGGGAATTGCGGGATGGGCGGTGATGACCTTCGTTATGGACAGCAGCTACCGTTTTGAACCGCTCTCGGCCCTTGGAATCGTTCTTGGCGGTATTCTGGCAACCTTGCTGGCCGGTCTTGCCTTTGCGCTTCGCCCGCTTGCGGTCCGTCCCGCCCGCACACTGCGCGCGCAGGACTGACCATGAGCTTGTTCATTTCCGCAATGCTCCCCGCTTGCCCGGTCATCCCGCGCGCAGCCGGGCCAAGGTCAGGCCCACGGCCCGCAACTCGCGGCTTTGCGGCTTGGCCCGCGCAAGGCCTGATGCCAGCCAGCCAAGCGGGGTCAGCCAACCTGCCAGCCGCTGCACCTGCGCCATAGCCCGTTCCGGCGCGTTCACGGCGTAAGACGCCAGCGCCGCATCCAGCCAGCGTGGTTCATCGGGCCACAGTGTAAAGGCGGTTTGCGCCAAGATCACCACATCCGCCGCCTGCTGGATGCCGCCGCGACGCCCGTAGCGGAACCGTTCCAGATCAATGAACCGCGCCTGCTTGCCGTCCCAACAGATGTCGCGCACCGCAGGCCGGCCATGCACCATCCCGGCCCAATGGATTTGACCAAGCGCCCGTCCGGCCTGCGCGAAGGGAACGAGTCTTTCGGCTGTTGTAAGGTTCCGATTGGCCACCACCTCTGGCAACACCGGGCCTGCGTCCGGCATGACCACCCAGTCCGGCCCTTCAAGCGCGACAGCGGCAACCGGAAGACCTTCAGCCGCCATGGCCTTCAACCCGGCCCGTTCGGCTTCGAATGCCCGGGCAGGATCGCCCTTTTGCAGCCGCAGCCGCCCGGAGAGCCGCTCCACGCGTTTCAGCCAGAACCGCCGCCCGTCGGTCAGGACCAGCCGCCGCACCCGTTGGGGCGGTTCGGCCAAGGCAGCTTTCACGCTGGCTTCAAGTTCGGTCTCTGGCACCCGCAACGCCCTATCTCGGATCGCTCGGATGTAACCGTTCTGTCCCGGATTTGTAAGAGCGTCAGCCCAATAGTCGGCTCGATGGCCGACCTAGTCAAAGAATCCCGGCCCGGCCCGGCCCAGAAGTTCGGCTGCAAGCGTTCGGCCAAGTTCGGCCCCATCCGCCACTGGTCCGCGCAAATCACCCGTGACCGAGGCTGATCCATCAGGCCGCAGGATCTCGCCCCGGAGCCACAGCGTGTCCGCCTCGATCAGCGCCAGCCCAGCGATCGGGGTTTCGCAAGACCCGTCCAGCCGCGCCAGAAACGCGCGTTCGGCCGCCAGTCGTTCGCCGGTTTCGCGGTGATGGATCGCCGCAAGAAGCCCGGCCATCCGCGCATCGCGTTCCCGCCGTTCGATCCCGATGGCACCTTGGGCGACAGCGGGCAGCATTTCCTCCACCGCGATCGGCCCGCGCGCAACGCTGGCCATGCCCAGCCTGTTCAGGCCCGCCATGGCAAGGAAGGTCGCCTGTGCCACTCCGTCTTCCAGCTTGCGCATCCGGGTCTGCACGTTGCCGCGAAACTCTACCAGCTTCAGGTCTGGCCGCCTTAGCGCAAGTTGCGCCCTGCGCCGTAATGACGAAGACCCCACCACCGCGCCGTGCGGCAGGTCCGCCAGGGATGGCACGCCCGGCGATACGAAAGCATCCCGCACATCTTCGCGCGGCAGATAGCAGTCAAGGATCAGACCCTCGGGCTGAACCGTCGGCATGTCCTTCATCGAATGGACCGCGATGTCGATTCCGCCATCCAGCAGCGCCTCTTCGATCTCGCGGGTGAACAGACCCTTCCCCCCGATCTCGCGCAGCGCCTTGTCCTGAATCTGGTCACCTGTGACCTTGATCACGACGATTTCGAACGCCGCTTCCGGCAGGCTGAACGCCTCGCGCAGACAACGCCGCACTTCATGCGCCTGCCACAGCGCAAGCGGCGAACCACGGGTTCCGATCTTCAGCGGGCGGGCGGGGGAGGGCAGATTATCGCTCATGCCCCAAGCCATAACGCTGTCAATCAAGCCTGACAACTCTTGACAACCACACTCCCCCGTCGGACCCATGGGGAAATGATGATGAGGCTTACATGACCAAGACAATCCTGCGCGCGCTCGGCGGTGAAACGCTTCCCACCCCGCCGATCTGGATGATGCGCCAGGCGGGCCGCTATCTGCCGGAATACCGGGCGACACGGGCCAAGGCGGGGGATTTCCTGTCGCTTTGCTACAATCCCGAACTTGCCGCCGAAGTGACGTTGCAACCGATCCGCCGTTACGGATTTGATGCCGCGATCCTGTTTGCCGACATCTTGCTGCTTCCGCAGGCCCTTGGCCCGAAGCTGTGGTTTGAAACCGGCGAAGGCCCACGGATGGAGACCACCACCACCATGGGCCAGGTGAACGCCCTCAAGCCGACCGAGGCGATCCACGACACCCTCTCGCCTATCTATGAGACCGTCCGCATCCTTGCGCGTGAACTGCCAAGGGAAACCACGCTGATCGGTTTTGCCGGCGCGCCATGGACTGTGGCCACCTACATGGTCGCCGGAAAAGGCTCCAAGGATCAGGCCGCCGCGCATGCGCTGAAAGATACCGATCGCCCCACCTTTCAGGCCCTGATCGACCGGATCACCGAAGCGACGGTGGAATACCTTTCTGCCCAGATCGAAGCAGGTGCCGAGGTGGTAAAGCTCTTCGACAGCTGGGCCGGGTCACTCAAGGGTCAAGACTTCCGCGATTTCGCCGAAGCCCCCACCGCGAAGATCATCGCCGCGCTGAAGGTCCGCCACCCTGCCACCCCGATCATCGCCTTCCCGCGAGAGGCGGGGCAGGGCTACATCGGCTTTGCCCACCGCACCGGGGCCGATTGCGTGGCAATCGACAATTCGGTCAGCCCGGAATGGGCCGCGGCGAATGTGCAGATTGATGGTTGCGTGCAGGGCAACCTTGCGCCCGAACACATGGTCACCGGCGGTCAGGCATTGGTCACGGCGACGCGGCATGTGGTGAAGGCGTTTTCGGGTGGCCCGCACATCTTCAACCTTGGCCATGGCATCACGCCGGACGCCAACCCCGACAACGTGCAACTGATGATCGACACGGTGCGGGGGGCGTAAGTGGCGGGCAGCCTCTGGGTTCTGGCGACGCTGATCGCCGCCGCTGCCCAGACTGCCCGCAATGCCGCGCAGTCCGGCCTGACCGCCCGGATCGGCACCCTTGGCGCCACGCAGGTCCGCTTTGTCTTTGGCCTGCCCTTCGCGGCGGTATTCCTCTGGCTAGCCAGCATTGGCACGGGCGAAGGCATCCCCGGCGTCAATGCCGCAAGCCTCGCCTACACCACGCTTGGCGCCGTAGCCCAGATCGCTGCCACCGCGCTGATGCTGGTCACGATGAAATCGCGCTCCTTCGCCGTCACCACCGCATGGATCAAGACCGAACCCGTCATGGTCGCCCTGATCGCCGCCGCCACCATCGGCGACCCGCTGACATTGCCGGTCCTTGTCGCAGTCGTGGTGGCAACGTCTGGCGTCGTGATTCTGTCAACCAAGCCCGAGACGACGTGCATGATGCTGCGCGACCTTGGCCCGGCCGCCACCGGCCTGATCGCAGGGCTCATGTTCGGCCTCGCCGCCATCGGCTTTCGCGGCGGTATCCTGAGCCTGGTCGAGGGTGGCTTCCTGATCCGCGCCTCCACCATCCTTGTCCTCAGCCTTGCCCTGCAAAGCGCAATGCTGCTGGCCTGGCTTGCGGTCTTCAACCGGGGTGCGCTGATCGCCTCCTTCGGCGTCTGGCGCACCTCGCTGCTGGCAGGTTTCCTTGGCGCCTTCGCCTCGCAGTTCTGGTTCATCGGCTTTTCGCTGACCACCGCCGCAAACGTCCGGACGCTGGCGCTGGTCGAGGTGCTGATGGCGCTGGCCGTCTCACGCTTTGTGTTCGGCCAGCGGCTTGGCGCGCGCCAGTTGCTTGGCATGGCGATCATCACCGCCGGTGTCACCCTTTTGCTGCGCAGTCAGGTCTGAGCGAAGGCTTAAAACACCGTCGCCACCGACTCGCCCAACGCCATCGCGCCGGTGTATTGCGCCTGTGCGCCCCGCTGCATGGCATGGTAGCGCGCGCCCTGTATGTCGCGGAACCGGCGCTCCAGCCCGGCGGCGCGGTAGAACCCGGCCCCGCTGGCCAGCTCCATCGCCAGTTCCACCGCCCGGATCGCATGATCCGCCCCAAGGCTCTTGCCGATCATCACGTCGTTGACGGTCTCGGCCGACGGCGCATTGCGTTCCACCGCCGCCAGCATCGACGCATGCGCCACCTCTGCCCCGCGAAGTTCCGTCATCATCCGCCCGGCCAGCGCCCGCATGTCATGCGTCATCGGCCGCTTCCGCGCCAGATCCAGCGCAATGCGGCAGGCACTGTCAGCAACCCCAAGATAGGCCGCATAGATCAGCGGGAAGGCAATGGTTGATATGGTGTGAAAGAGCGGGTGCCACTCACCCGACTTGCGCTTCAAGGCCACGCTCGCGTCCGGCACGAACAATTCGTCCAGCATCACGTCATGCGACCCGGTCCCCCGCATGCCCAGCGTATGCCAGGTGTCCAGCACCCGCACTTCCGCCGCCTTCATCGGTGCGCCGAAATGCAGCACATGACGCTCGCCGTCCTCCTCCAGGACGGCGCCGGTCATGAACACATCCCCCGCCGCCGCGCCCGAGGTAAAGATCTTGCGCCCCGATACCCGGTAGCCGCCTTCCACCTTGCGCGCCACGCCGGATCCGTTGATCCAGTCTGACCCGCCGCTGGAGAGAAGCACGATCCGCTCTGCCGCTATTCGCTTCAGCAACGGCTCAACCGCCTGAACCTTCTGATGCCGCCAGCGCCATGCCGGAATCGCCACCTGATGCGTGTGCATCGAAAACGCCAGGGCCGTCGATCCGCAGGCCCGGCCCAGAACGCGCAGCATCGTGGCCAGTTCGCGCACGTCCGCCCCGCCGCCGCCCAGTTCGAGTGGAACGCCCGCCTCGATCAGACCTGCGTCCTTCAAGATGGCATAGTTCTCGGCGACAAACCGGTCTTCCTCATCCGCCCGTTCCGCCCCTTCCGCAAAGGTGGGCGCCAGCCTTTCGGCAATCGCCACCACATCGCGGGTCTTGGTGTCCTGTATTTCCTGGATCAAAGTCATGGCTGCACTCCCTTGCATTGAATGCCCCATCCTCACCCTGTCGGCCCGCCCCGGCCAGTCCACGAACTGTACTAGGGGATGGGGCCGCCGGGTGTTACCCTGCACCAAACTGTCACGAGGGAGGAAGCCCATGTCCGAGACAGCCAGCTACGGCCAGTTCTGCCCGGTCTCGATGGCAGCCGAGATCCTCTGTTCACGCTGGACGGTCGTCCTCTTGCGCGAAATGCTGTGTGGCAGCACCCGCTTCAACGACCTGCGCCGCGGCCTGCCGCGCATGTCCCCCACGCTTCTGTCCAAACGCCTGAAGGAACTGGAACTTGCTGGCGTCGTGCGCACCGCCCCCACCGCGTCCGGCGCTTTCGACTATCACCTGACCGAGGCGGGCGAGGAGCTTCGCCCCCTCGTCCTCGGCATCGGCAGCTGGGGTCAGCGCTGGGTCGAATCCCGGCTATCCCTGCGCAATCTCGACCCGTCGCTCTTGATGTGGGACATGCGCCGCAACCTCAACCCTGAACCCCTGCCGCCGCGCCGCTGCACGATCCAGTTCCTGTTCCCCGAACTTGCGCCAACCCAGCGCAACTACTGGCTGGTGGTCGAATCCGACAACGTCGACCTTTGCAGCTTCGATCCGGGGTTTGAGGTTGATCTTCTGGTCACCAGTTCGCTCAAGACCATGACCTCGATCTGGATGGGCCTGACCCGACTTGGGTCCGAGGTGGATGCTGGCCGCGTCCAGCTGGACGGCGATCCAGCCGTCAGCCATTCGATGCAGCTTTGGCTGAAGCTCAGCCCCTTCGCGCCCGTCGCCCGCCGCGTCGCCTGACGACAGGCGTTGGGCGGGATCGGGCGGGCAGGGCTTTCCCACGCCTGAAATGATGCAGGCAAACCTTTACATTTCCCTGATGCCCACAGACAACCCTTTGAAATAACTCAGGGTGATCAGGAGGCCCACTGTGGGAAAGTGTCAGGCAACAATCTCTCGCGGGATGACGAAATCCACCGTCACCCCCGTTCCGTAGCTGACCTTGGACCAGTCATCCACATCGAACTCCGCCACCAGCGTGGCCCCGGTCGGATAGCGGGCGAATTCGGCGTTCGCCGGCGGATGCGCCACCAGCCGTGCCGCAAATTCCGCGATGCCGGGGTTGTGGCCGATCATCATCACCGTGTCCGCCGACGCATGGCGCAGCACCGCCATCATCACATCCGGCCCGGCATGGTAGAGGGCCGGCTTCAACTCCAGAACCGGTGTGCCGGGTAGCGCCGGGGCAATTCCGGAAAAGGTCTTCCGGGTCCGCAGCGCGTCGGAACACAAGACCTCGCCCGGAATATGCCCTCGGCTGGCCAGCCATTGCCCCAGATCCGCCGCCGCGGCCTTGCCGCGGTCGTTCAAGGGGCGGTCATGGTCCGGGGTCAGCGGATCGTCCCATGAAGATTTCGCGTGCCGCGTCAGGATCAACCGCTTCATTTGTGGAACCGCCTCATGTGATAGGCCGACTGTTCAGGCAGTCTTGCATAGCTTTGCGATACCGGGCAAGCGCGGCGAACCAGACAGCCGCCGGTCATGCAGTCCTTCCCCTCGGGCCGGTCAAGGAAGCCGTGGCAGGCGGGAAGGTCGTAGCCCGTGCCGGAAAGGGCGCCAACCGGGCAGGCGGTCAGGCAGGGCGCAGGGCAGTTGTCACAAGGGCGGGAGGCGGGGGCAGGCACCGCAACCGGCTCTTTCAACGCCAATGCGCCGCGAAAGCTGACCATCAGGCCTTGGCGGGCGTGGACCAGAAGCCGGACCGGGCTTTCCCAGACCTGCACGCTGCGCAGCGCCCATCGGTAGAACGGATGATACGGAGGCCCGCCAAAGGGAAACAGCGCCTTGGCCCCAAGGTCGCAGGCCAGCCGCCCGATCACCCGGCGCGACCAGCGGTCAACCGGGTCTGGCGTGCCGTCCCATTCCGGCTGCGAGGTCAGATGCAGCCAGAAGCCGGGTTCAGCCGGGCCGATCAGCAGAAGGGTGCGGGTTCCGGCGGGCAGGCCGTCTTCGTCCTGATTGATGGCGAAACCGCCCAGCACCTCCAGCCATTCCGCCGCCAGCCGCGCCGTCAGCGTCTGAACGGCAACCATAGCGCCCAGCCCAGCTTCATCGGTCGGTCGTCCTGCCATTCCAGCCCCACGGTCATGTCATCGTGTCCTGCCGCAGGTTGCGGCACATAGGTGCGAAAGATGCGGTCCCAGACCGACAATGAAAAGCCGTAGTTGCTGTCATGTTCGTGGCGATGCACCGAATGGTGAACGCGGTGCATGTCCGGGGTGACCAGCACCAGCCGGACCACCCGGTCCAACCCAAGCGGCAGGCGCAGGTTGGCGTGATTGAACATCGCGGTCGCGTTCAGCAGGATCTCGAAGACAATCACCGCAAGCGCCGATGGGCCGATCACATAGACCAGCCCCACTTTCAACAGGGCCGAGGCGGCGATCTCGACCGGATGAAACCGCAAGGCGGTGGTCACGTCGAAATCGCGGTCAGCGTGGTGCACGCAGTGGAACCGCCAGAAGAGTGGCACCTTGTGGGTGATCAGATGCTGAAGCCAGATCGCAAAGTCAAAGATCAGGACGGCAAGAAGCAGTTCCAGCCAGAGCGGCCATTGCAGAGAGTTGAACAGCCCAAGGCCCAGTTGTCCGGCATCCACCGCAGCGGCAACGGCAAGGATCGGCAGGGCGAAGGCCAGCGCGCGGACGGTCAGCGTGTCAATCACCACCAGCGCAAGGTTGGTAAACCAGCGGCGCGCGCGTGGCTGCACCATGGCACGGCGCGGGGCCAGCCGCTCAAGGGCGGCCAGCGCGGCTAGGACGCAGAAGAAGACGGCAACACGAATGAAGATCTCGTTTTCCAAGGGATCAGACCTTTCTGCGCCCTTGCCAACTTAGGGATAGCCGCGCCCGGTTTCCAGCGCGGAAAAATTCTCGAAAAGATATGCATAAGCCTTCAAAGGCTTTTGGCGCGCCGGGGTCAACTGCGGGCGTGGGGCTTGACGCGAGGCGCGGTGGCCCGGATCTGGCTGCCCGCCCCGTGGTCGGTGAACAGTTCCAGCAGGCAGGCATTGGGGATACGGCCATCAAGAATCGTGACCGCCCGGGTTCCCTTTTCAATCGCCATCAGCGCGGTCTCGGTCTTCGGGATCATCCCGCCCGAGATGACGCCGTCTGCCGTCATCTGCCGGATTTCCTCGGGGGTGATCTGGGTCATGACATTGCCATTGGCGTCCTTCACCCCCGGCACGTCGGTCAGCAAGAGCAGACGGTCGGCCTGCAAGGCCCCAGCGATGGCCCCGGCCGCGGTGTCGCCGTTCACGTTGAAGGTTTCGTTATCGGCCATGCCTGTGCCGACCGGGGCGATGACCGGGATGATCCCCGCGCCGTATAGGTCACGCAGAACCTGCACGTTCATCTCTATCGGGCGGCCGACAAAGCCCAGTTCGGGATCGTCTGCCTCACAGACCATCAGGTCATCATCCTTGCCGGAAATGCCAACGGCGCGGCCCCCCGCATCCATGATCGCCTGCACGATGCGCTTGTTCACAAGGCCCGACAGGATCATCTCGACCACCTGGACGGTGGCCTTGTCCGTCACCCGCTTGCCGCGCACGAATTCGGACTTGATGCCCAGCTTGTTCAGCATGTCGTTGATCATCGGCCCGCCGCCGTGAACGACCACCGGGTTCACCCCTACCTGCCGCATCAGCACGATATCGCGGGCGAATTCCGCCATAGCGTCATCATCGCCCATGGCATTGCCGCCAAATTTCACCACCACCACCGCGCCAGTAAAACGCTGAAGGTAGGGCAGGGCCTCGGACAGCATCTTGGCGGTATTCAGGGCGTCTTGCATGGTCAGGGTCTGCTGTTTCATGGGCGGCCTCCGGGACTTGGCCCCCAATAGGACTTTTGGTCGCCCCTGCCAAGCGGCGGATCATGCAAGAGGCAACCTTGCCTTTCCCGACAGGAAGAGTAGGGTTTCGGCAGCAAGTGAGGCCGCATGACCGAACAGAAGACCATCGTCCTGACCGGGGCCAGCCGCGGTATCGGCCATGCCACGGTAAAGCGGTTCTCGGCGGAAGGTTGGCGGGTGCTGACCTGTTCGCGCCAGCCGTTCGACCCGCGTTGCCCTTGGCCGGGGGGCGAAGACAACCATATCCAGCTTGACCTTGCCGATCCGAACAAGACGATTGCCGCCATCGAGACGATCAAATCCAAGGTCGGCGGGCGCATCCATGCGCTGGTCAACAATGCCGGGATCAGCCCGAAAGGGCCTGAGGGTGGCAGGCTGAACACCTTGACGACCGATCTGCGGACATGGGGGCATGTGTTCCATGTGAACTTCTTCGCCCCGGTCATTCTGGCGCGCGGGTTGAAGGACGAATTGGCGGCAACCAAGGGGGCGATCGTCAATGTCACCTCGATCGCGGGGGTCAAGGTGCATCCCTTCGCGGGGGCGGCTTATGCCACGTCAAAGGCTGCCTTGGCGGCGCTTACGCGGGAAATGGCCCATGACTTCGGCCCTTTGGGCGTGCGGGTCAACGCCATCGCGCCGGGAGAGGTGGAAACGACAATCCTGTCACCCGGTACCGACAAGATCGTGGAAAAGCTGCCGATGCAGCGGCTGGGCCAGCCGAAGGAAGTGGCCGATGTGATCTGGTTTCTGTGCTCGGACCAGTCAAGCTACATCTCTGGCGCCGAGATCGAGGTCAACGGCGCCCAGCATGTCTAGGGTCAATCCAGCTTTTCAAAGCTGATCGTGACATCGCCCACATCGACGCCAAACCGCCGCATGTAGGCGCGGTTCAACAGCCGGTCATCCGACAGCAGCCACATCCAGTCATCAAAGGTCACGCGCACGGTATCAAGGCTGCCATCGGCGGCCGGAATCGGCAGGTCGATGGTATAGCGCCAGTTGAATCGGTCACCGTCTTCGGTGCCGGTCGCCTCGCCAATCACTCCCGGAGCGGTGCCGCGCCAACTGTCGGGGCCGGTCTTGACCAGCGTCCAGATGCGCTGTTCGGTCGATCCGTCCTCATAGACGAAATCCTCGACCAGCCGCAGCCGTTCACCGTCCCAGTCGCCCTTGATCGTCACGTCAAACCGGCGGCGGACGGTGCCGAAGATATCCTGAAACTGACCCTTCGCGACCAGATTGCCGTCAAAGAACTCCTCAAGGTTCAGCTTGCGGTCGCTGAGGGCGGGGTCATTGAACGACGGTTTGCCGGTGCAGGCGGCCAGAAGGGCGAGGGCGGAAAGGGCAAGGATGCGCATCTGTATCTCCGTTTCGACTGATACGCGGGCCGAGCGGTTTCGGATGACCGCCCCCGGGGCTTTGCCTTGGCCGACACCTCTGGCATAAGGGCGCATCCCTTGCCCCGGTGCCCGCATGCTTGACGAAACCGACGATATCCACCCGCTGTTCCACGGCGCCCCCAAGGGGCTGGAGTTTCGCAAGATGCGCAAACGGCTGGTCCAGCAGGTACGCGAGGCCGTGGAAACCTATGGCATGGCGCGTGAGGGGGACCGCTGGCTGGTCTGCCTGTCGGGGGGCAAGGACAGCTATACCCTGCTGGCCATCCTGCACGAGCTGAAATGGCGCGGGCTTCTGCCGGTGGACCTTCTGGCCTGCAATCTGGATCAGGGCCAGCCCGGCTTTCCGGCGACCGTTCTGCCAGACTTCCTGACCCGGATGGGTGTGCCGCACCGGATCGAATATCAGGACACTTATTCCATCGTCATGGACAAGATTCCGCAGGGGAAAACCTATTGCAGCCTCTGTTCACGGCTGCGGCGGGGGAACCTTTACCGGATCGCACGGGAAGAAGGCTGCTCGACCGTCATCCTTGGTCATCACCGCGACGATATCCTTGAGACCTTCTTCATGAACCTTTTCCACGGTGGCCGACTTGCCAGCATGCCGCCGCGCCTGTTGAACGAGGAAGGTGACCTTTACCTTGCCCGCCCCCTTGCCTTTGTGGCCGAGGCGGATTGCGAGAAGTTCGCGCGGGGAATGGGGTATCCTATCATTCCTTGCGATCTTTGCGGCAGTCAGGAGGGCTTGCAACGGATGCAGGTCAAGAAACTGCTCGACGAGTGGGAGGCGCGCACCCCCGGCCGCCGTCAGATCATGTTTCGCGCGCTGATGAACGTTCGTCCGTCGCACCTTGCCGATCCCGGACTGTTCGACTTTGCAGGGCTTGCTGCCGCACTTGGCACGAACGCTCTGGCAGATAGCGACAATTCTCTGCAACTTTCGGATGTGCGTTAAGGAACTGATCAGGAACATCCGCCTAGCCTGACCGCGATCCATCGGGCCTTTTGGCCCATCAGTCGCGGGGTGTCTAATGTTGTCGGGTTCCTGGCATATGGCTGTGCTGCTGCGGCGACAGGAGCTTGCCGTTTTTCTTCCTTGTGCTGTGCTGCTGGCCTTCTGGGTCGGCGGCGAGGCTGGGCTTCTGGCGCTGACGGTAGGGCTGCCGCTTGCGGTGGTTCTGGCGCGACAACTCTTGCCACTACCACAAACGGCGGCGGTGTCTGATCAGGTGATCGACCGGCTGGATGCGGTCTTGCGTGACCCTTCGCAACAGACGGGCTGCCTTGTGCTGCAATTTGATGATCCGTCGTGGCTTTGTGACCGGCATGGGCGCGCGCGCCAGTCGGAAATCCTGGCTGGCTGCATCGCGCGGATTCGGGGATCGTTGCGGCCGGGCGACATGCTTTTCCCGCTGGAGGATGGCAGTCTGGTCGTGGTTCTGGGGCCGACGCAGCGACTTGATCTGGAAGCCATTGTCCGCATCGCAGGCCGGTTGCAACTTGTCGCGCAGCAACCGATGCTGCTGGGTGACACCCCGGTTCAGGCGACCTGCTGCATCGGGTTCTGCCTTGCGCGGCAACTGGAAAGCAGGGCCGGAAAGGCGCTACTGGAGGCAGCCCAGGTCGCCGTCGATGAGGCGATGCGCCACCGGCCCGGGGCAATCCGGGCCTATTCCACTGATCTGGCACTGGCGCGTGCCGCACGCGACAGCCTGCGTGCGGGCTTTGCAACGGCCGTCGCGGCCGGGCAGATCCGTGCGCATTTTCAGCCGCAGCTTTCTACTGACAGCGGTGCGGTGTCGGGCATGGAAGCACTGGCGCGGTGGCATCACCCCGATCGAGGCTGTCTGACACCGGGGGAGTTCCTGCCCGCGATCGAAGGCACCGACCTGATGGAAATCCTTGGCCAGGAAATGCTGTCCCAATCCCTCGCCGCACTGGCTGATTGGGATCGTGCCGGGTTCAGGGTGCCGACAGTGGCCGTAAACTTCTCGGCACAGGATCTGCGCGATCCGCACCTGCCCGAACGGGTTGGCTGGGCTCTCGATCGGCAAGACATGGCGCCGGAGCGGTTGACGGTCGAAGTGCTGGAAACGGTCGTGGCCCTTCAGGCGGATGACATCATCGCCCGCAATATCGCCCGACTGTCCGACATGGGCTGTGGCGTCGATCTTGATGACTTCGGCACCGGCAATGCGTCCATCACCTCGATCCGCAACTTTGCGCTGCGCCGCCTGAAGATTGACCGCAGCTTTGTGCGGGCGGTAGACCGTGACCGACAAAAGCAGAAACTGGTGACGGCCATCCTGTCTCTGGCCGAAGATCTGGGTCTTGAAACGCTTGCAGAAGGGGTCGAAACGCAGGGCGAGCATGCGATGCTGGCACAGCTTGGCTGTGGTCATGTACAAGGTTATGTGATTGCCCGACCCTTGCCGCCAGAAGAGGTGGTGCAGTGGTTGTCCGGGTATCGTGACCAGTTGGCAAAAGCGCTGCGCATCAATGTGAAGGCGCGTTGAGGCCGACCGGATATCTTGCCGAATGGATCGTGCTTTCAGCGGGTATCCGTCAGAACGACGACAGGTTGATCAGAAGGCACTGGATTGGGTTGCAGCGAAAGCGGCAGCAGTGGACTGAAGATGACAGGTCTTTGATCGCGGCAAGCGCTCGTGCGGCACGATGAGGTCTTCTTGTGGCACAAGGCCAGACCGAACACCTCCTCCGGGCCGTGGATAGCCTGCTTGAAACCCGCCGACCCGACGGAATTTGACGGGTCGAGCCAGCGATGAAAGGGCGAAAGCCCTTGACCTTTGCCCGCCCCTGTCGTTGAAGCACCGCTGATCCCGACAAGCGGCATGGTGGTTGGCCTATGGAAGAGCAGAACAACAAGAACCTAATCCTCGCGATGGTGTTGAGCGCCGCGGTGATGATCGTCTGGTTTGTGCTGTTTCCCCCGCCTGAGCCGACGGTTGACCTGGCAGCCCCGACTGCGACTGACTTGGGTGTCCCGGTGGCCTCGACCGCCGATCCGGCCGCGGGTGCCGCAACCGATACCGCACCCGCCGTCCCCGAAGCGCCGCGCCTTGCGATTGACACCGCCAAGCTGTCAGGGACGATCTCGCTTCTGGGTGGCCGGATTGATGATCTGTCGCTGAAAACCTACCGCGAGACGATCGAACCGGGTTCGGACACGGTGCGCCTTCTTGCACCTGTCGGGGAGAATCTTGCGTATTATTCGGTCTTTGGCTGGCTGCCCGGCACTGGCCTTGCAGCGGGCGATGTGCCTGATGCCATGACGGAATGGACCATCGCAGGGGGTGGCACCCTTGCCCCCGGCAATCCGGTTTCGCTTCGCTGGGAAAATGGCAAGGGCCTGACCTTCCAGCGGGAAATCGTGATTGACGAAGACTTCATGTTTACCGTGACTGACCGGGTGGACAACAGCTCTGCCGCTGCCGTTACCTTGCAGCCCTATGGCATCATCGCCCGTCACGGCCTCCCGCAACTGCAAAACATCTTTGTGGTCCATGAAGGGGCCGTGCAGCGCAACGACGGCGAACTTCTGGAGACGGACTATTCCGACATCGTCGATCTCGCGGTCGATCCGCGCGAAGGTCTGCCGGCCGAAGTGACCGAGTCGGCCGTGGATGGCTGGATCGGCTTTACCGACCACTACTGGATGACATCGCTGATTCCCGAACAGGGCAAACCGTACAAGTCGGTGCTGAAATATGTCCCCGCCTCGGGGATCTATCAGGCCGAAGTGCGCCCGGCCGCTGTAAGCCTTGCGGCTGGTGCCAGCACAACATCCACCGTCCGCTTCTTTGCCGGCGCAAAGGAATGGGCCACGATCCGCGAATATGAGCGCGAGGGCGGTATACCGGGGTTCCTTGATTCAATCGACTGGGGCTGGTTCTTCTTCCTGACCAAGCCGATCTTTGCCGTTCTGCACTGGCTGAATGCCTTGATCGGCAACATGGGCCTCGCGATCATCGGGCTGACCTTTGTTTTGAAGATCATCGTGCTGCCGCTAGCCTACAAATCCTATGTCTCGATGGCGCGGATGAAAGAGCTTCAGCCCGAGATGGAGGCGCTGAAGGAACGCGCGGGCGAAGATCGTCAGAAGCTGCAACGCGAGATGATGCAGCTTTACAAGGACAAGAAGGTGAACCCCGCCGCAGGCTGCTTGCCGATCCTGATCCAGATCCCGATCTTCTTTGCGCTCTACAAGGTTATCTTCGTCACAATCGAATTGCGTCATGCCCCCTTCGTGGGCTGGCTCAACGATCTGTCCGCCCCCGATCCGTCATCGCTTTTCAACCTGTTCGGACTCTTGCCATGGGACGCGCCGGTCACAGGATCGCTGTTGCACCTCTTGTTCATCGGCGTGCTGCCGATCTTGCTGGGTGCCAGCATGTGGCTGCAAATGAAGCTGAACCCCGCGCCCACCGACCCGATTCAGGCCTCGATCTTTGCCTGGATGCCGTGGATCTTCATGTTCATGCTGGGCGGGTTTGCCAGCGGTCTTGTGGTCTACTGGATCACCAACAACACGATCACCTTCATGCAGCAATATGTGATCATGCGCAGCCACGGCCACAAGCCTGACCTGTTCGGCAACATCAAGTCGGGCTTCAAGAAGAAAGAGCCGGCACCGGTGGCCGACAAGTCGAAGGCAAAGAAGAAGTGACGGTTCCGGCAACCGGGCAGGTCGCGAAACTGGTCCGGCATCCGATCAAGTCTGCCGGGTATGAACTGGTTGACCGGGTCGCGCTGACCAGGGACACGGCTTTCCCGTTTGACCGGGTCTGGGCCGTTGCTCATGCGGCAGCCCGTCTGCCCTTGCCTTTGGCATGGGCGCCGAAGTTGCAGTTTCTGCGCGGCTGGGGGTCGGCTGATCTGATGGCGATCTCCTGTGTGTCCGATGTGGCGAATTCTGCTGTGACCCTGTCGCATCCGCGCTGCCCGACTGAAACCTTTCGCCCTGACGATCCTGCCGATGCCGCCCGCCTGATTGACTGGCTGCGCCCGCTTTGGCCAGAAAACCGGCCCGAGCCCGCGCAGGTGATCCATGTGCCGGGGCAGGCACTGACCGATCAGGATCAGCCCTTGGTGTCGATCAACAGCCTGTCGTCGCTTGCCGACCTGTCGGCACGGATGGGGCGCGATCTGTCGGTTCATCGCTGGCGCGGCAACATTTGGGTTGATGGCTGGGCACCCTGGGCCGAGCTTGACCTGATCGGTCGTGAAATCACGGTTGGGACCGCCCGGCTTGTGGTCGTGGAACCCATCGGCCGCTGCCGGGCCACCGGGGCAAACCCCGATACCGGCGTGCAGGATGCTGACACCATGGCGGCACTTGAGGCGGAATACGGCCATACCGACTTTGGCATCTTTGCCCGGGTCATCGCATCGGGCGACGTGGCCCTTGGTGACGAGGTGCGCATATGAGCATGACCTTCACCCTTGCCCCCGAGGCCGAGGAAGACGCCCGCGAAACCGGGCGGCTGATGTTCGCCGGGCCGGTGACTTTCGTCAAAGGCGTGGTCGCCATGTCAGGCCTGCCGCCGGCAGATCGGCTTGAGGTCTGTTTTGCTGGCCGGTCAAATGTCGGGAAATCCAGCCTGATCAATGCGCTGACCGGGCGCAAGACGCTGGCGCGGGCCTCGAACACGCCGGGCCGGACGCAAGAGATCAACTATTTCGCGCTGGGCGAAAGCCGCTATCTGGTAGACCTTCCCGGCTATGGCTATGCCGAAGCCCCGGTGGCCATCGTGGCCAAATGGCAGGCGCTTTTGAAGCAATACCTTGCCGGGCGACAGACCCTGCGCCGGGCCTTCGTGCTGGTTGACGCGCGGCATGGGATCAAGGCGGTCGATGCCGAGATCCTTGCGCTCCTTGACCGGTCAGCCGTCACCTTTCAGGTGGTTCTGACCAAGGTGGACAAGATCCTGCGGTCGGAACGTGAGGCGGTGATCGAGCAGGTCAAGACCGCCTTGGCCAAGCATCCCGCCGCCTACCCCGAGATCGTGGTCACCAGTTCCGAAAAGGGCGAGGGGATCGAAACCCTGCGCGCCATCATCGCCACGCTGGAGTGACGCCAAACCCAGCCGGAAATCCGCCGCCTTGGGGTTCAGTGCCTTGCGTCGTGGTCAGGGTCGGCCCCCGGCACCGGGTCATAGCCATGCCCGCCCCAAGGGTGGCAACGGCACAGCCGATGCACGGTCAGATAGCCCCCCTTCAGCCCGCCATGCCTGTCAAACGCCTCAAGCGCGTAGGCCGAACAGGTGGGTTGAAAGCGGCAGCCATGCCCGACCCAAGGCGACAGGATCAACCGGTAAGCCCGGACGGGCAGGGCCAGCACATGCGCAAGCGGGGTCATGCCTTGCCCCGGTGGACGCTGCGCAGGGCCAGTGCGAGGTCTTCGCAAAGGTCGGCGTAGGGGCGGGTCACGGTCGCCTCTGGACGGGCAACCAGAACGTAATCCCAACCGGGCAACGCCACCCCCGGCAAGCCTTCGCGGGCCAGCGCCCGCAGGCGGCGCTTGGCGCGGTTGCGCAGAACTGCATTGCCGATCTTCTTGGAGGCGGTAAAGCCGACGCGCACGCAGTCGGTTCCGTCGGCGCGGTTGCGCGCCTGCAAAAGGAACCCGCTGGTTCCCTGCCGCCGCGCAGAAGCGGCCTTCAGGAAATCGGCACGCTTGCGCATCACGCAAAGCGAAACCGCCGGGGAACCCGTGGGTGCCTCGGCATCACTGCCTTGGCCCTGGTTCTCCGGCGGTGTCATGTTGCAACCCCTGTCGCCCCGAAGGGCGCGTGATCAGGCGGACAGCTTGTGACGGCCCTTGGCGCGGCGTGCAGCAAGGACCAGACGGCCGTTCTTGGTGGCCATGCGCGCACGAAAGCCGTGGCGGCGCTTGCGAACCAGGTTCGACGGTTGAAATGTGCGCTTCATCGCGGCTCTCCATCAGACGGCACCCGAGCCCGGATTCGAGGGCTCAGAACTTGAAGCCCGTGCTTTACGGGCGGTCGCGCCCCAAGTCAACGCAGGCCGTGCGATTTTCCTGCAACAAATCGAGCGGCACCTGCTGCAAATGTTTCAGTTGACCGCCGCCGCCTGCCTTGCGGATCAATGCGGCGTGATGGCCCTGTCAAACGACAGTGTCGCAGGTCATGTTCACGCGATGCAAGAAAGAACCCATATCATGCCGGACGAAGACACTTCGAGTGCTGGCAAAAAGCCGGGGTGGCTGCGAAAGCTGCCATTCCTGATCATTCTGGCCGCAGCGGTGCTTGGTGCCTTTCTGCTTCGCGACCAGATCAGCTTCGAGGCGCTTGCCCGCCACCGAGAGGCGCTTATCGCCTATCGGGATGCAAACTATGGCCTGACCATTCTGGGCTTCATAGCGATCTATTTCGGCATCGTCGCGCTCAGCCTTCCTGGGGGGACAGTGGCCACGCTGACCGGCGGGTTCCTGTTTGGCCTTTTCCCCGGGGTGCTTTTCAACGTGATCGGGGCGGGAACCGGGGCTGTGGCGGTGTTTCTGGCTGCGAGGTCAGGCTTTGGGGCCAGCGTCTCTGCCCGGATCGCGGCGGCTGGCGGTGTGGCGGCACGGTTGCAGACCGGCTTGCGGGAGAACGAATGGTCGGTCCTGTTCCTGATGCGAATCGTTCCGGCGGTGCCTTTCGTTCTGGCCAACCTGATCCCGGCCTTTGTCGGGACCAGCCTGACGCGCTTTGCCGTATCGACCTTCCTTGGCATCATTCCCGGCGCGCTGGTCTTTACCTCTGTCGGGTCCGGTCTGGGCGAGGTCTTCGCGCGCGGCGAGACGCCGGATCTTGGCATCATCTTCACCCCGGCGGTGCTGGGGCCGATTCTGGGTCTGGCAGCCTTGGCGGCGCTGCCCATGGTCCTGCGCATCATCAAGAGGGCAAGGTAACATGGACCGGATCGAGACGGATATCTGCGTGATCGGTGCCGGGTCCGGCGGGCTGTCAGTGGCGGCGGGTGCCGTGCAGATGGGCGCGCGCGTCGTGCTGATCGAGGCAGGCGACATGGGCGGCGATTGCCTGAACACAGGCTGCGTCCCCTCCAAGGCGCTGATCGCTGCGGCGAAGGCGGCCGAGGTGCAGCGGCGGGGGTTTCCGGGGATAGGCGCTGGTGAACCGCAGGTGGATTTCGCGGCGGTCAAGGAACATGTCGCCGCCGTCATCGCCCAGATTGCCCCGGTGGACAGTCAGGAACGGTTTGAAGGTCTGGGCTGCACCGTGATCCGCGCATTCGCCCGCTTCACCGGTCCGCGCGAGGTGGAGGCTGGCGGCACCCTGATCCGCGCCCGCCGCTTTGTGATCGCCACCGGGTCGCATCCGTTTGTGCCGCCGATCCCGGGGGTGGAGACAACGCCCTACCTGACCAATGAGACGATCTTTGCCCTGCGCGAAAGGCCGGGGCATCTGATCGTGATCGGCGGTGGCCCTATCGGAATGGAGATGGCGCAGGCGCACCGGCGGCTGGGCTGCGAGGTGACCGTGATCGAAGGGGCCAAGGTGCTGGGCCGGGAAGATCCCGAACTGGCCGGGCTGGTGATCGAGGCTTTGCGGGCCGAGGGCATCAGCTTTGTCGAGGGCCAGCCCGTTGTGCGGCTTTCCGGCAGCGAAGGCGCAGTAGAGGTCACGCTGGGCGATGGCTCGCAGGTCACCGGCACGCATATCCTGATGGCCGTGGGCCGCAAGGTGGCGCTGGCGGGCATGAACCTTGAAGCGGCGGCCATCGCCCACACGGCAAAAGGCGTGACAGTTGATGCGCGCCTGCGCAGCACCAATCGGCGGATCTTTGCGATAGGCGACGCGGCGGGGGGCTTGCAGTTCACCCATGTCGCGGCATGGCATGCGGGTATCGTGATCCGGCAGGCGGTGCTGGGCCTGCCCGCCCGCGCCGACGCGCGTGCCATCCCCCGCGCGACCTTCACCGAACCGGAGCTTGCCCATATCGGCCTGACCGAAGCCGAAGCGCGCGCCGCCCATGGTGCCGCCCTGACGGTCGTGCGTGCCGATTTCCACCACAACGACCGTGCCATCGCCGAACGCAAGGCCAAGGGTCTGGTCAAGGTGATGGTGGTCAAGGGCCGCCCGGTCGGGGCCTCGATCGTCGGACCGCAGGCGGGAGAGTTGATCGGGTTCTGGTCGCTTGCCGTCTCCTCCAAGCTGAAGATGTCGGCCGTGGCGGGGATGGTCGCCCCTTATCCGACATTGGGCGAAGTATCGAAACGCGCCGCAGGAGCCTATTTTTCCCCGAAACTCTTTGATAATCCTGTGCTAAAGCGGGTTGTTCGGCTGGTGCAGCGCCTGATCCCCTGAAAACAGGCAAGGAAGAGGTCGGAGACGGTGAGACGGAGAAAGTTCCTAAACACCCTTTCCGGGCGCTTCCTGATCCTGACCGTCATCTTTGTGATGCTGGCCGAGATCCTGATCTTCGTCCCCTCCATCGCCCGCTACCGTGCCGATTACATGCTGACGCGGTTGAAGCAGGCCCAGATCGCGGCACTGACCCAGCTTGCTACCGAAGACATGATCATGCCGGAGCTTGAGGCCGAGCTTCTGGTCAACGCCGAGGTTTACAACGTTGTCCTGCGCCGCGATGACGTGCGGCAACTGATCCTGTCCTCTCCCGTTCCCGGAGAGATCCACAATACATTCGACCTGCGGATGGCCGGCCCGTGGGAATTGATCCGCGATGCCTTTGCCTGCCTGTTCGACGCTGAAAACCGGATCGTGCGCGTCATCGGCTACCCGGTGCAAGATGCCGGAACGCTGATCGAAGTGACCATGGAAACCAAACCGCTGCGCGATTCGATGGTCGATTACGGTCTGAGGATCCTTGTGCTGTCGGCGCTGATTTCCGTGGTGACAGCCTTCCTTCTGTTCCTTGCGGTGCAACGCCTGCTTGTCCTGCCGATCCGTCGTGTGGTGCGGCATATGCAAACCTATGCCGAAGCCCCCGAGGATGCGCGCCGGGTGATCGAACCGAACGCAGATGTCGAGGAACTGCGCGTGGCCGAAGAGGCGCTGAAGTCGATGCAGATGCAATTGACAGGGGCGCTGCGGCAAAAGGAGCGTCTGGCGCAGCTTGGCGGGGCGGTGGCCAAGATCAGCCACGATTTGCGCAATATCCTGACCACGGCCCAGCTTTTTGCCGACCGCATTGAAGGCAGCGCCGATCCAGTGGTGGCCCGCTCGGCGCCGAAGCTTGTCAATTCGATCAGCCGCGCGGTGTCCTTGTGCGAATCGACACTGGCCTTCGGCAAGGCCGAGGAACCGCCGCCGCAACTGCGCCGGCTCAATCTGGCACAGCTTGCTGGCGAAGTGGCCGAGGGTGAAGGGCTGGGGGCAGAAACCAGCATCACGGTTCTGATCGACGTGCCAGCCGGCCTTACGATCAGAGCCGATGGCGAGCAGCTCTATCGCGTCCTGTCCAATCTGGTACGCAATGCCCGGCAGGCGATAGAGCCAACAGGCCAGCCCGGCACCATCGAGATTGCGGCGGGTGAGGATGACAACGACTGGTGGATCAGCGTCGGTGACACCGGCCCCGGCCTGCCGCCCAAGGCACGCGAGCATCTGTTCTCGGCCTTTCAGGGTGGGGCGCGAAAGGGCGGCACAGGTCTTGGGCTTGCCATTGCCGCCGAATTGGTGCGCGGTCATGGCGGGCGGCTGGACCTTGCCCGCAGCGATGTCGAAGGGACCGAATTCATCATTCACCTGCCGAAGGCGACAACGGACAGCGAGGGGTGATTTGCCCCTTGCAAACCCTGCCGCGCTTCTCTACATCGCCCGGTATTGCGGACCCGTAGCTCAGCTGGATAGAGCATCAGACTACGAATCTGAGGGTCGGGCGTTCGAATCGCTCCGGGTCCGCCACTTCCCCTTGATCATGTTTGAAGCACCGTTTGGCGCCGGTTTGTGATGCATCTCGGTGCGAAGGTTGTGTCGCGCAACTGGTGCGGCTCGGGTCTTGATGCCCGTCATCCTGAGTGGGTGGCGGCAGAAATGGCGCACGGATCCGCCACGCAAGAGGGTCGGCCCGGATTGCCAGGTCAGCGGTAAAGGAGCACCGGGATCTTGCAGGCCCTGATCATCGCCGTGGTTGTTGATCCGATGATCAGGTTGCGGATCCGGGAGTGGCCGTAGGCCCCCATGACCAGAAGGTCAAACCCTTGGCTTGCGATCATGCGATCCAGCGCCACCTCGGGTTCGCCTGCGACGATCTCGGTTGTAACCTGCAACCCGCCTGCGGCCAAACGGGCCTGCGCGACCGCCATCCTTGCGCGGACCGCCGGGCTGTCGGTTCCGGCATGGACCAACACTGCCTGCAAGCCATCAAACACCGGGCTGGCTGCCATCCGGTCCACTGCGCGCTCGGCGCTGTCGCTGGCGTCGAAGGCGATCAAGACCTTGGTGATCGGCTTGAACGCCCGCGCAGCGACGAACACCGGAACCGTGGCGCTGCGGATGATCCGTTCAAGGTTCGACCCAAGATGTTCAAACGCCCCGCCGCTGCCTTCGCCCCGCTTGCCAACAACCAGCGCCCGCACCTCGGGCTGTAGTGCGGCAAGGGTTTCCACCAGATCGCCGTAGCGCAGCTTTTGGGTGACGGATGAGATGCCCTCTGCCTCGATCAGCGCCTTGGCATCGTCAAGGATGGCGTGGCCCTGCACTGTCACCAGCTTGGCCCGCTGCGCCTCCAGCGTGACCAGTTCTTCCATCAGCGCGGTCCGTGCGCCCAGCTTCAGCGCGCCGGACAGATCGCCCGTTCCCTTGGCGTGGATGTCGGGCAACAGGTGCAAGACATCCACCCCGCCGCCCAGCCGTTTCGCGATCCATGCCGCCGTATGACAGACGCTGGTCGCATAGGTCGACCCGTCAACGAGTGCGAGAATTTTCGTGTTCACAATCGACCCCCTCAATGCGCCATCAACTTGTCCAGCGCGCCCGGCTTGTCATGCAGGGCAAGCTGGTCAACGATGGTTTCCGACGCTTCGTTCATCCCTGCAATCTCGACCTCGGCACCGTCACGACGGAACTTCAGCACCGCCATGTCCAGCGCCTGCACCGATGAGATGTCCCAGATATGCGCCGCCGTCACGTCGATTACCACGCGGTCCAGCGCCTCCTTGAAGTCGAAGGCGGCCATGAAATCCTCGACCGAGCCGTAGAACAATTGTCCCTCGACCCGGTAGGTGCGCTGCCGCCCGTCGGCGCTGATCGTGCTGGTGACGCGGAACAGCTGCGCGATCTTGCCGGCAAAGAAGATGCCCGACAAGAGAACGCCCAAAAGCACCCCGATGGCAAGGTTATGCGTGTAGACCACGGCCACAACCGTCGCCAGCATCACCACGGAAGATGACCGGGGATGTGTGGTCAGGTTCTTGATCGACGACCATGAAAACGTGCCGATCGACACCATGATCATGATCGCCACCAGTGCGGGCATCGGAATCTGGCTGACCCACTCACCCAGCGCCACGCAGAAGATCAGCAGCATCACCCCGGCAAAGGCGCAGGAAAGCCGCCCCCGCCCACCCGATTTCACGTTGATCATGCTTTGCCCGATCATCGCACAGCCCGCCATGCCGCCGATGAAGCCGGTGGCTGTGTTGGCAAGGCCCTGACCGATACATTCCTGATTGCGGTCCGTTTTGGTGTCGGTCAGGTCATCGACAAGGCTTTGCGTCATCAGGCTTTCCAACAGGCCCACGACGGCTACTGCCAGCGCGTAAGGGAAGATGATCTGCAAGGTTTCCAGCGTCAGCGGGATGTCCGGGATCAGGAACACCGGCAAGGTATCGGGCAAGGCCCCCATGTCGCCCACCGTGCGCACGTCCCAGCCAAAGGCCATCACCAGTGCGGTCAGGACGATGATGGTAACCAGAGGCGACGGGATCGCCTTGGTGACATAGGGGAAAAGATAGATGATCGCCAAGCCCGCCGCGACCAGCACGAAGGTCAAAGAGGTGACCTTGGTCGGGTCCAGTTCCGGCAGTTGCGCCATGAAGATCAGGATCGCCAGAGCGTTCACAAACCCGGTCATCACCGATTTCGAGACGTAGCGCATGACAAAGCCCAGCCGCGCCACTCCCATCCCGATCTGCAACAACCCGGCCAGAACCGTGGTGGCCAGCAGGTATTGCAGCCCGTGGTCCCTGACGAGTGTCACCATCAGAACCGCCGTCGCCGCGGTCGCGGCCGAGATCATTCCGGGCCGCCCGCCTGCAATCGCAGTGATCACGGCAATGGAAAAGCTGGCGTAAAGACCGACCTTGGGGTCGACGCCCGCGATGATGGAAAAGGCAATCGCCTCGGGGATCAGGGCAAGGGCCACGACAAGGCCCGACAACAGGTCAGGCTTGATATTGCCGAACCATTGGTCGCGGTAAGCGTTCATCGAAATCATGTGCAATCCGTTCCAGACCGATGCGGCACAGGCGGGCCGTATCGAGGGTGTGTTCTAATGTCTGCAAGACGGTGGTCCGGCGGATCGGCGGCCGGAAGAGCCAGCCGGGAATTGCACCCGGCTCCATGTTCATTGCGTCGCCCATAACCCGATTTCGGCCGATTGCCAACCTCTGACGGCTTTCGGCCGTAGCGCAGGCAGGGAAAGCTAGTCGTTCAGGATCAGCCCCAGCCCGTGGCGCGACAAACGCTCGATCCCGGTTTCACCGACCAGCACCGAATGGCCAAGCGTCATCGCCTTGCCTGCGTCACTGTCCATCAGGATCATGTGCAGAAAGAACACCTGACCGGCCTTCATGATCAGGGGATTGCCCTGATAGAACATCGGGAAATCCACCCAGATCGGGTTATAGACCGCGCCCATCCCATATCCGCAGGCCCGCAAGCGTGCGTGCGACAGGCCGTGGGCGTCAAAGACCCGGGCATGGGCGTCATAGACATCGCCCATTGGCTGACCGGGGCGGATGGCAGCCTCGCAGGCCTCCAGCGCTTCGACGGCGGCGGCATGCATCCGGCGATGGTGGTCCGTCGCGCGGCCCACAAGGACGGTGCGCATCATCGCGGCATGATAGCGGGCATAAGCGCCCGACCATTCAAGGGTCAGCTGATCCTCGGCGTCCAGATGTCTTCGGCCGGAATAATACCGACACAGCAACGCGCCGGGGCCAGAGCCAAGGATGAACTCGTTTCCGGCATAATCGCCGCCGCCCTTGAAGACTGCGCCTTGCATGGCGGCAAGGATATCGCCCTCGAACGCGCCGGGGCGGGCCATCGCGATGGCCTGATCCAGCGCGTCGTCGGAAAGGGCGGCGGCGCGGCGGTGCATGGCAATTTCGGCCGGGGATTTTACCCTGCGCAGTGCGCGGATCAGGTCTGACGCGTCGATCAGGCCGGGCAGGGCGCGGTGCAGCATCCGGCCGTTGCGGTCTGTCAGCCCCGCCGTATCGCTTTCATAGCCGATGGGGCCGCTGACCCCAAGATCGGCCAGAAGCCGCGCAAGGTCCGTTGCGGGATAAGCGCCTTCGATGTCTTGCCAGATGTGGATTTCGCTGTCGCCAAGGGTCGAGGTCAGTTGCGCCTGCCTCAGGTCGGGCGTGCGGGTCAAAAGGTGCAGATCGCCCCGAGCGGTCAGCACCATGCACTGAAACATTGCAAAGCCGAAGGTGTCATAGCCCGAAATCCAGTAGTGGCTTTCCGGGGCAAACATCAGCAATGCCTCCAGCCCCGCCGCCTGTAGCGCGCTGCGAGCGAGGTCTTTGCGGGCGGCGTATTCCTGATCTGCAAAATGTAGCGGCATGTCGGCAACAAAGCCTGTCGCCGCGATTTGGTCAATCGGCAACTGCGTTGGTTGATTGGCTTGCATCCGGTTCGCCTCCGGGCGACCAAGGGGCGTTGAATGGACGAGGCAGGACGATGGGCGCTTGGGAATTCTGGATTGATCGCGGCGGCACCTTCACCGATGTCGTGGGCCGCGCCCCGGATGGCGGTCTTGTGACGGTAAAGCTCTTGTCGGAAAATCCCGAACGTTATGGCGATGCCGCCGTGCAGGGTATCCGCGATTGCCTTGGTCTTGCGCCCGGTCAACCGATCCCGGACGGGACGATAGCCGCCGTCAAGATGGGAACCACGGTCGCGACCAATGCCTTGCTGGAACGCAAGGGCGAACGGGTCTTTCTGCTGATCACCGAAGGCTTTGGCGATCTTCTGCGGATCGGCACCCAGTCCCGGCCCGCGCTGTTTGACCTGAACATCCGCCGCCCCGATCTTCTTTATGAACGCGTGGCCGAGGTTCCGGGCCGCCTTGACGCCGAAGGCCGCGAAGTGCGGCCGCTGGATGAAGGCGCGATCCGGGCCGCGCTGGCATCGGCGCGGGCCGAAGGCATCGGCGCAGTGGCCATCGCCTTGATGCATGGCCATGTGAACCCCGCGCATGAGGCGCGGGTGGGGGAACTGGCGGCCGAGGCAGGATTCACGCAGATCTCGCTTTCGCATCAGGTCAGCCGTCTGGCCAAGATCGTGCCGCGCGGCGATACGACAGTGGTCGATGCCTACCTGTCACCCATCCTTCGCCGCTATGTGGCACAGGTTGAAGGTGCTTTGGACATGGGCCGGGCGACAAGGCGGCTTTTGTTCATGCAGTCGAACGGCGGGCTGACCGAGGCCGGGCGCTTTCAGGGCAAGGACGCCATCCTGTCCGGCCCGGCAGGAGGGATCGTCGGCATGGTCCAGACCGCGCAGGCGGCTGGATTTGACCGGCTGATCGGCTTTGACATGGGCGGCACCTCGACCGATGTCAGCCATTTTGCAGGCGTATATGAACGGTCGTTCGAAACCGAAGTGGCAGGCGTTCGCATGCGCGCGCCGATGATGGATATCCACACCGTCGCGGCGGGCGGCGGGTCGGTCTGCACCTTTCGTGACGGGCGGTTTCAGGTTGGCCCGGAAAGTGCTGGCGCGAACCCTGGCCCGGCCAGCTATCGCCGGAGCGGGCCGCTGACGATCACTGATTGCAATGTGATGCTGGGCCGTTTGTCGCCCGACCACTTCCCCGCCGTCTTTGGCCCCGGGGGCGATCAGCCGCTGGACAGCGACGAGGTGGGGGCGAAGTTTCGGGCCTTGGCGCATGAGATTGCCGCCGTCACCGGGCGGCTTGATCCGCCCGAGGTGGTGGCCGAAGGCTTCCTGCGGATCGCCATCGACAACATGGCCAATGCGATCAAGAAGATAAGCGTTCAGCGCGGCCATGATGTGACCGGCTATGCGCTGCAATGTTTTGGCGGTGCGGGCGGGCAGCATGCCTGCGGTGTGGCCGATGCCTTGGGGATGCAGACCGTGTTCCTGCATCCGCATGCCGGGGTGCTTTCGGCCTTTGGCATGGGGCTGGCCGATCTGCGCAGCCTGCGAGAGGCGCAGTTTGACGCCCCCTTGTCCGCCGTGAGCGAAGCCCGCACCCGGATTGACGCGCTTGCCGCCGACGCCACGGCAGACCTTGCCGCGCAGGGCATCGCCGCCCCCAAGGTCAGCCGCACCGCGCATCTGCGCTATGACGGGTCGCATCAGTCCTTGCCGGTGCCTTTCGCGCCCGAAGCCGACATGCGTGCAGCCTTTGCGGCGGCCCATCAGGCGCGGTTCGGCTTCACCTCGCCCGAACGCGCGGTCCTGTTCGAAATGCTCGCCGTCGAGGCCGAAGGTGGCGGGGCAGGTTTGCCACCAATGGATCCGGGGCCAGAGCCCGGGGCCGCCTTCACGACGCTTCGGCTTTGGGTGGACGGGGGTTGGCAGGACGTGCCGCTTTACCAGCGCGAAACCTGCGGCAGCGCCACCCGCATCACCGGGCCTGCCGTGATCACCGAAGCCACTGGCACCACCATCGTCGAGCCGGGCTGGCAAGCGCGGGTAGATGCATCGGCCAACCTGATCCTGACCCGGACCGAAGCGATTGCCCGGCCGCCGGCGGCGGGGACAAAGGCCGATCCGGTCTTGCTGGAAGTGTTCAACAACCTGTTCATGTCGGTTGCCGACCAGATGGGGGCGACCTTGGCCAACACCGCATGGTCGGTCAACATCAAGGAACGCTTCGACTTTTCCTGCGCCATCTTCGATGCGTCCGGCGATCTGGTGGCCAATGCCCCCCATGTGCCGGTTCACCTTGGGTCGATGTCCCATGCTGTCAAGACGGTGATCGCAGCAGTTGGGGCGACTGCGCAGGAGGGGGACGCATGGATGCTGAACTCCCCCTGGAACGGTGGCACGCATCTGCCGGATGTGACGGTGATCACCCCGGTTTTCGTGGCAGGCCGCGCGGCCTTCTGGCTTGGCTCGCGCGGGCATCACGCCGACATTGGCGGGCGGACGCCCGGGTCAGGCCCGCCCGACAGCACGACGATCGAGGAAGAAGGTGTGGTCATCGACCTGTTCCCGCTGGTCGTTGAAGGTCACTTGCGCGAGACCGAGACCCGCGCGCTTCTGGCCTCGGGGCGCTGGCCCTGCCGGTCGCCGGATCAGAACATGGCCGACCTCAAGGCGCAGATCGCCGCGAATGAGACCGGACGTCGGGAGCTCCTGCGCGTTGTGGCCACCCATGGCGCTGAAGTGGTGGCCGCCTACATGGGCCATGTTCAGCAAAACGCCGAAGAATGTGTCCGCGCGGTGATCGACCGGCTGAAGGATGGTGAATTCAGCTATCCGATGGATATCGGCACGACGATCCGCGTCCGTGTTATGGTGGACCATGCAAAGCGCGCGGCGACGATCGACTTTACCGGGTCCAGCCCGCAACATTCGGGCAACTATAACGCCCCGCAGGCGGTGACGCGGGCGGTGGTGCTATATGTCTTCCGCACGCTGGTCGGAAAGGCCATCCCCTTGAACGAAGGCTGTCTTGCGCCGCTGACGATCATTGTGCCGGAAGGCTCACTTCTGAACCCGAAAGCCCCGGCGGCGGTGATCGCCGGGAATACCGAGGTCAGCCAGTCGGCCTGCAATGCGCTTTATGGCGCGCTTGGGGTGGTGGCGGCTGCGCAAGGCACGATGAACAACTTCATCTGGGGCAATGACGCCTTCCAGAACTACGAGACGATTGCCGGCGGCACTGGGGCTGGCCCCGGTTTTGCCGGTTGCGACGCCGTGCAAAGCCATATGACCAACACCCGCATGACTGATCCCGAGATCCTGGAAAAACGCTTTCCCGTAAGGCTGGAGGAGTTTTCGATCCGGCATGGTTCTGGTGGCAGCGGTCACTGGCGTGGGGGCAACGGCGCTGTGCGAAGCCTGCGGTTCCTTGCGCCGGTGACCGTGACCACCCTTTGTGGCAGCCGCCGGATCGCGCCATTCGGTGCGGCAGGTGGCGGGCCGGGGGCCACGGGCGAAAACCTTGTCCACTGGCCTGACGGGCGGACGGAAGCGCTGAAAGGCAACGACGAACGCGACCTTCCCGCCGGTGCTGTTTTCGAGATGCGGACCCCGGGCGGGGGCGGCTGGGAGACTTGAACCCGGCCATTGCATCGCTGTCCGCCGATGCACATATGTCGTCGGACAAAGACAGGAGCCAACGATGTTGAACGCGAAATCCCTGCTGGACAGCCTGACGGGCGGCCTTGGTCAGGCAACCGGTGGCCAAGGTGCCAAAGGCTTGACCGGCAAGGCGAAAGACACATGGAACAACCAGTCCGCGCTGGGCAAAGGCGCAATTGCCGGTGGCCTTCTGGGGGTCTTGCTGACCCGAGGCGGGCGCAGGCTGCTTGGCACAGGTGTCCGGGTGGGCGGCGCTGCGCTGATCGGTGGTCTGGCCTACAAGGCCTATGAGGATTGGAAGGCCGGCAAGGCGGCGGGCGCCGAAGGTGGCCCGGTCAGCCTGCCTGCACCCGAAGGAACCGAGTTCCTCCCCGCCGATCCCGTCGCCGCCGATGACCTTGCCACCCGTATCCTGCAAGCGATGATCGCCGCCGCGAAGGCTGATGGCCATGTCACCCCGGACGAACGCGCACGGATCGACGCGCAACTGCCCAACCTTGGGCTTGGGGCCGAGGCCACTGCGCTGATCGCCGCCGAACTGGACGCGCCGCTTGATGTGGGCCGCGTTGCAGCCCTTGCCCGCACCGAACGCGAGGCGACCGAACTTTACGCCGCCTCGCTTCTGGTGGTGGATGAGAATGCGCCCGCTGAAAAGGGCTATCTGGCAATGCTGGCCGCGCGGCTTGGTCTTGATCCGGCACTTGTAGACCATCTGCACGCCAAGGCCGCGCAACTGGCCTAAGGCCGCACGCCACCCGTCGCCTCGGTCACAAGGTCCGCCGCAGCGCGGACCAGCGCACCGAGGCGGCTGGCATCAGACAAACCCACCCGGAAAGCGGGGCCGGATACAGACAGACCCGCCACCGGCTCGGCATGGGAATTGAAGATCGGGGCAGCGATGCAGCGCATGCCCTCGGCGCGTTCCTGATCATCGATGGCAAAGCCGCGTTCCCGTGTGCGGGCCAGGTCGCGCAATAGCGCGGTGTCCGAGGTCAGCGTCAGTGTGGTGAACTTCTGCAACCCCTGCCGCGCGATGATTTCGCGCGCCCGGTCTTCCGGATACCACGCCAGCAAGGCCTTGCCGATTCCGCTGGAATGCATCGGGCCTTTGGTGCCGGGCGGAAAGAAGGCGCGGATCGCCTCATGCGTTTCGACCTGCGCCAGAAACAGCACCTCGCCCCGCACCTCGACCCCAAGGTTCGCGGTTTCCCCTGTCTCGCGCATCAGCGCATCCATCGGTTGCCGCGCGCGTTCCACCACTTTGGTCCGGCGCAGGAAGGCGGTGCCGATCCGGAAGGCCCCGGCCCCGATGTGCCAAAGCTGGCCGGGTTCTTCCACCTCGACCATGCCATGCCCTTGCAGGGTTTGCAGCGCGCGGAACGTAGTTGCGACGGCCTGACCGGTTTCCTCGGCCAGGTCGGAAAGCGTGCGACCCGGGCCTTGGGCCAGATGCTCCAGCAGGAAAAGCGCCCGGTCCAAAGCCTGCACGGTGTTCTGGTCGGTCTTGTCGTTGAACGCCTTCGGTCGCCCACGTGGTTTCTGAGCCATCGTTCCCCGTTCCTTCTGCTGAAAAAGAGCAAACCACTGTTATTGATTAATAACATCAGAAGAATCACAAAATGAAAAATCTTTTCGAAAAAATTGTGAATGGTGCGGTGGATGGGTAGGTTGCACCCATCCTCAAGGGAGAGAGCCCCGATGTCCTTCCAGAACTCCGTCTTCATCCCCGGCCCGACCAATATTCCCGACTCCGTCCGCAAGGCCTGTGACATGCCGACGCTTGACCACCGGTCCCCGGCGTTTGCGCGCCTGTTCAAGCCTGCGGTTGAAGGTGTGCGGCGGGTGCTGAAAATGGCGGATGGTGAAGTCATCCTGATCCCGGCCACCGGCACAGGCGGCTGGGAGGCGGCGGTCACAAACACCCTTTCGCCCGGTGATACCGTGCTTGCCGCCCGCTTCGGGATGTTCAGCCATCGCTGGATCGACCTTTGCCAGCGCCACGGGTTGAACGTCCAGATCATCGAGACGCCATGGGGCCAGGGCGCGCCCTTGGCAACCATCGAGGCCGCGCTGAAAGCTGACAAGACAGGCAGCATCAAGGCGGTTCTGGCCACCCATAACGAAACTGCGACCGGCGTGAAATCCGATATCGGCGGCATCCGCCGGGCAATGGACGCGGCGGGGCATGGCGCCATGCTGTTTGTTGATGGCGTGTCCTCCATCGGGTCGATGCCGTTCGAGTTCACGGGCTGGGGCGTCGATATCGCGGTTGCGGGCAGCCAGAAGGGTTTCATGCTGCCCGCGGGCCTTGCGATCCTTGGGGTGTCGCCAAAGGCCATCGCGGCGATGGAAACGGCCACCCTGCCGCGCACCTTCTTTGATTTCAATGACATGCTGGCAAGCTACGCCAAGGGCGGCTTTCCTTATACCCCGCCGGTCGGTCTGATTGCGGGTCTGGCACATGCCATCGACCTGCTTGAATCCGAGGGGCTGGAGAATGTCTACGCCCGCCACCACCGCCTTGCCGAAGGCGTGCGCCGTGCGATCACCGCATGGGGGATGACGCCCTATGCCGCCTCGCCCGAGCTTTATTCCGATACGGTGACGGCGGTGAAGGTTCCTGCGGGCTGTGATGGCACGGCCTTGGTGCAACTGGCCGCCAGCAAATACGGCGTGGCCTTTGGTGTGGGTCTTGGGGAAGTGGCCGGCAAGGTCTTCCGCATCGGCCATCTTGGCATGCTGACCGAAGTCATGGTGCTGTCGGGCCTTGCCACGGCCGAGATGTGCATGGCCGATCTTGGCTGGGGGGTCACCCTCGGCTCGGGCGTGGCAGCGGCGCAGGACTACTATCGCGGCACGGTTCCGGCCATGGCAATGGCCGCAGAATGAAGGACTTTCCCATGCTGATCCCGACTTTTGATGATGTGCTGGCCGCCCATGCCCGCATCGCGCCCCATATCCACCGCACGCCGGTCCTGACCTCCAGCTACCTCAATGACCTGACTGGGGCCGAGCTGTTCTTCAAATGCGAGAACTTCCAGAAGGCCGGTGCCTTCAAGGTGCGCGGTGCCTGCAATGCGGTCTTCGGCCTTGGCGATGCCATGGCGGCAAAGGGTGTCTGCACCCATTCATCAGGCAATCACGCGCTCAGCCTCAGCTATGCCGCTGGTCGCCGGGGCATCCCCTGCAACGTCGTGATGCCGCGCACCGCGCCGCAGGCCAAGAAAGACGCCGTGCGCGGTTATGGCGGCGCGATCACCGAATGTGAGCCTTCGACGACAAGCCGTGAAGCGATCTTTGCCGAGGTGCAGGCGCGGACCGGGGGGGAATTCGTCCACCCCTACAACGACCCGCGCGTGATTGCCGGGCAGGCGACATGCTCACGCGAACTGCTGGATCAGGTCGAAGGGCTGGATGCCATCATCGCCCCCATTGGCGGCGGCGGCATGATCAGCGGCACCTGCCTGACCGTGTCGAACATCGCGCCGGGGGTGGATGTCTACGCCGCCGAGCCAAAGAACGCCGACGACGCCTATCGCAGCTTCAAGGCCGGTCACATCATTGCCGACGACGCGCCGGAAACGGTGGCCGACGGGTTGAAGGTGCCGCTGAAAGACCTGACCTGGCATTTCGTGCAGAACCATGTCACCGACATCTTCACCGCCACCGAGGACGAAATCATCGAGGCGATGAAGCTGACCTGGAAACGGATGAAGATCGTGATGGAGCCAAGCTGCGCCGTGCCGCTGGCGACGATCCTGAAACACAAGGACGCCTTCCGCGGTCGCCGCGTCGGCGTCATCATCACCGGCGGCAACGTCGATCTGGACAACCTGCCTTGGATGAAAGGGTAAGCACATGAACACGCATCCGAAATTCGACGGCCTTGAAGTCGGCTATGACATCCCCGCCCTGCCGGGGATGGCCGAGGCGGATATCCAGACCCCCTGCCTTGTTCTCGACCTCGACGCGCTGGAACGCAATATCAAGAAGATGGGCGATTATGCCAAGGCCCACGGCATGCGCCACCGAGTGCATGGCAAGATGCACAAGTCGGTCGATGTCGCCCTCTTGCAGGAACGCCTCGGCGGGTCGGTCGGCGTCTGCTGCCAGAAGGTCAGCGAGGCCGAGGTCTTTGCCCGTGGCGGCATCAAGGATGTGCTGGTTTCCAACCAGGTCCGCGACCCGGCCAAGATCGACCGGCTGGCGCGGATCCCCAAGCTGGGAGCGCGGGCGATCTGCTGTGTGGATATGCTCGACAATGTGGCTGACCTGTCTGCGGCGGCTGTCAAGCATGGCACGACCATCGAGTGCCTCGTGGAAATCGACTGCGGCGCCGGGCGCTGCGGCGTGAAGACCACGCCGGAAGTGGTGGCACTGGCCAAGGCGATTGACGCGGCCCCGGGCCTGAAGTTCGCCGGTATCCAGGCCTATCAGGGCGCGATGCAGCACATGGACAGCTATGACGACCGCAAGGCCAAGATCGACCTTGCCGTGGCGCAGGTGAAGGATGCGGTGGATACGCTGGGCGCGATGGGTATCGCCTGCGACATCGTTGGCGGCGGCGGCACCGGCAGCTATTATTTCGAAAGCACCTCAGGCGTTTACAACGAACTTCAATGCGGCAGCTATGCCTTCATGGATGCCGACTATGGCCGTATCCTCGACAAGGATGGCCGCCGGATCGATCAGGGCGAATGGGAAAACGCGCTTTTCATCCTGACCTCGGTCATGTCCCACGCAAAGGCCGACAAGGCCATCGTCGATGCTGGGCTGAAGGCGCAGTCGGTCGACTCGGGCCTGCCGGTCATCTTTGGTCGGACGGACGTGAAATACGTCAAATGCAGCGATGAACATGGTGTTGTCGAAGACCCGGCGGGTGTTCTGAAGGTCAACGACAAGCTCAAGCTTGTCCCCGGCCATTGTGACCCGACCTGCAACGTGCATGACTGGTATGTCGGTGTCAGGAATGGCGTGGTGGAGGTCGTCTGGCCGGTCTCGGCCCGCGGCAAGGCCTACTAGGCTTCCTCTGTGCGATAGTATCCCACGTAGCCCAGCGGTTTTGCCACTGGTTCGAGAAACCGCTGGGCTGGCGGGGGTGGGAAACCCCCGCTCCGCCATTACCGCAAGGAACACCCACATGCTGATCGTCCCCGAGGCCCTTATCGCCGAACTCGTCTCGCCCGAAGATGCCTTCCAGGCGGTCGAGGCAACCTTTGCCGCCATGGCCCGGGGGGAGGCCTATAACTTCCCCGTCGTGCGTGAGGCGCTTGGCGAGGGGCGGCAGTATGGCTTCAAGTCCGGGCTTGATCGGTCGGGCGGGCAACTGGGCGTGAAGGCGGGCGGGTATTTCCCCGGCAACGCAGCGAAGGGGATCATCAATCACCAGTCAACCGTCTTCCTGTTCGATCCTGAAACGGGGCGGCCGACGGCCATGGTGGGCGGTGGGCTTCTGACCGCGCTGCGGACGGCGGCGGCCTCGGCCATTTCCATCGACCGGCTGGCACGGCGCGATGCGAAGATCCTTGGCATCGTGGGCGCGGGGCATCAGGCCGGGTTCCAGTTGCGGGCCGCGGCGCGGGTGCGGCGGTTCGAAAAGGTCATCGCCTGGAACCTGCACCCCGAGATGCTGCCAAAGCTTGGCGCGATTGCCGCCGAACTTGGCCTGCCCTTCGAGGCGGTCCCGCTGGGCCGGATGGTCGAGGCGGATGTGATCATCACCATAACCTCCAGCCCTGCGGCCAGCCTGATGTCGGCCCATGTGGCGGATGGCACGCATCTGGCCTGCATGGGGACAGATACGGTCGGCAAGCAAGAGGCGGAGCCCGCCTTGTTGGGCCGCGCCTGTGTCTTTGCCGACGAGGTCGCCCAATCTGTCAGTCTTGGCGAGGCGCAGCATGCCGTCGCGGCCGGACTTCTGGACGCGACCGCGATCACGCCGCTGGGCGATGTTCTGATCGGGGCGCATCCCGGGCGGCGGTCGTCGGATGAAGTGACCCTGTTCGATGGCACTGGCGTCGGATTGCAGGATCTTGCCGTCGCCGCGATGGCGGTGCGTCTGGCAAGAGAACGTGGGATGGGCGTCGAGGTGCAGGTCTAACCTATGAAGGCGTATCCGGTGACGCACCCGGTCAATTGTTCTGGGTACAAATTTTGATCAAACGCCTGTTGAAGCGGCGGCCCGCGCGTGCTGAGACTGCACCGATCAGGGCTGGAGGGGCAGGTCATGCGGGTGTTCGTCAACGGGTTCGGGCGGATCGGGCGATCCGTGCTGCGGGCCTGGGCCAAGGGAGCGGTGCCGGGGCTTGAGATCGTCGGGATCAACGACATCGCCACGGCCGAAATGTGCGCCTACCTGTTCCAGTTCGACTCGGTCTTCGGGCCGTGGCCGGGGCAGGCAACGCTGGAGGGCGGCGCTTTGGTGGTCGACGGCAGGGTGATCCCGCTGCACCGGGCGGCGGATCTGTCCACGCTGGATCTGTCAGGCGTCGATATCGTGATGGAATGCACCGGGCGGGCTGAAAGCCTTGAGATGGCAAAGCGCGGCCTGGTCGCCGGGGCAAAGCGGGTGCTGATCTCTGGGCCGTCGGCTGCGGCCGAGGTGACGGTGGTGCTGGGGGCCAATGAGGGGGCGCTGCGGGATCAGCGGATCGTGTCGAACGCCAGTTGCACCACCAATGCGCTGGCGCCGCTGGTCAAGCTCCTGGATCGGGAATGGGGGGTAGTCACCGGGTCGATGACCACTGTCCATTGCTACACCGGCAGTCAGCCGACCGTGGATGCCCCCGCCGCCGATTTCGCCCGCAGCCGCGCGGCTGCGCTGTCGATGGTGCCAACGACGACGAGCGCGCAACGCCTGCTCGATCAGGTCCTGCCCGAGGTGGCCGGACGGATCATGGGGTCAGCCGTTCGGGTGCCGGTGGCCAGCGTGTCCTGCGTTGACCTCAGCGTCATCACCGACCGCCCGGCGAATATCCCGGCGGTCAACGCGGCGTTCCAGGCGGCGGGTGGGGTGATCGGGGCGACAGACTTGCCGCTGGTGTCGTCAGACCTGCGGGCGCGTCCCGAGAGCATCGTCATGGCCTGCCCTGAAACGCGCATGACGCCGCAGGGATTGCTGCGCGTCTTTGGCTGGTATGACAACGAATGGGGCTTTTCCAACCGGATGCTGGAGATGGCCCGGGCAATGGCCTGAGCCGAAAGCCCGCGGGGCGCGAACTATACGCACCCCGCGGACATCTTCTCAGTCGCCCAGTTCTTCCGGCAGGGCGAGGTTCAGGATGATCGCGATGGCGGCTGCGGGCAGAAGGCCCGAAGTCAGCAGGATCTGTGCCGTGCGCCCCATGTGTTGCAGCGCCTCGGGGACCAGTTGCAGGCCAAGGCTGATCGACAGCGCGGTGGCGAAGATCACCATGTTGCGGCGGTTCCACTTTACCTCGGACAGCATGTTGACGCCCGCAGCGCAAACCATGCCGAACATCACCACCACGCCGCCGCCCAGCACGTTGATCGGGACGGTGTTGATGGCCGCACCCACCTTGGGGATCAGCCCGCAGACGATCAGGAACAGCGCGCCGATGGTCACGACATGGCGGCTCATCACTCCGGTCATCGCGATCAGGCCGACATTCTGGCTGAACGAGGTATTCGGCAGCCCGCCAAAGATGCCCGCGACGGCTGTGCCTGCACCATCAGCGAAGGTCGCGCCCTGAATTTCAGTGTCCGTCGCCTCGCGGCCTGCGCCGCCCTTGGCGATTCCCGAAACATCGCCCACGGTCTCGATCGCCGACACCACTGCCATGAAGCACATGCCGATGATGATGGCGAAGTTGATCTCGAACCCCCACATGAACGGGTTTGGCAAGGCGAAGTAGCCGGCACGCTCGACGGCGATAAAGCTGACCTGACCCATGGCAAGCGCGACCGCGTAACCGGCAAGGATGCCGATCAGCACGGCGGCAACAGCCATGAAACCGCGGGTAAAGAACTTGATCGCCAGCGTGACAAGGATCACGACCAGCGCCGGAAGCCACTGGCTGAAGCTGCCGAACTTTATCGTGGACCAGTCAACCGGGGTGCCGGCGGCCTTGGCATCGGCAATGGCGCGCATGCCTGCCTCCATGGCCGGAACGCCGCCCGCTGCATACTGGATACCGACCTTGACCAGTGCCAGACCGATCATCAGCACGATCAGGCCGGTGACCAGCGGCGGCAGGGCATAGCGGATGCGGCCGACGATGAAGCCAAGGAAGAAGTGGAAGATACCGCCAAGGACCACACCGGTCATCAGCCCGCCAAGCCCGGCGGTGCCAAGACCTGCGACGGCCGGAATCATGATCGGCACGAAGGCAAAGGACGTGCCTTGCACGATCGGCAATCTTGCCCCGACCGGACCCATGCCGACGGTTTGCAAAAGCGTGGCGATGCCTGCAAACAGCATGGACATCTGGATCATGTAGGTCATGTCGGGAAAACCGAGCGCGCCCTGATCTGACCCGAAACCGATCCCCGCTGCGCCACAGACGATGATCGCTGGCGTGACGTTCGAGACGAACATCGCAAGGACGTGTTGAATCCCCAAAGGCACGGCCTGCCCAAGGGGCGGCAAGTAATCTGGGTCTCGAAGTTGCTCTGGTGTCCCCAGAGATGCGCTGGTCATTGTGGTTACCTTTCCCTCGGGGCGTTTATGTTCTCGCCGTCTTCGCACTGCCCCTTGGGTGCGATCCGGTTAATACCCCGTTCAGGGGGCCAGCACCGTCCACGGTTGGGTGTAACGGTATTCTTCAAGGTTCGGCGTAGGGCCGATCCGGTCCACAACGGCAAAGATGCCGGGGGAATGAAGGGGTGTCAGCACACCGTGCCATGTGCCACGCAGCAGGTTTATCCCTTGCGCGCCATTTGTAAGGAATGCGCGCGGTTGTGCCTGCGGATCAGGCGCAACGATGACAAGGAACGGAGCTTGCGTCATCGGGATGAAGGCTTGTGAGCCTTCGGGATGACGCTCGATCAGGTCAAAGCGGTAGGGCAGGGCGCGGGGTTCGGCGTGGAAGATCGAGATGCCAGCGCGGGCGTCACCGAAATCCAGCCGGGCGCGGTCGTGGTGGCGGCGGCAGAGCCCGTCGTTGATAAGCCGGAAATCACCGGTAGCGTCCAGAACATCGCCGAAGGGGGCAAAGCCGGCGGCGGTGAGGGGTTCGGCGTGCAGGGTCTGCATCGGCTGGCTTTCTTGCGGGCGGCGGAAGCGAGGGGTTTCACACCCCTCGCGCTCCCCGTGGGATATTTCCGGACAGATGAATGTCAGCGCATAAGGCGCAGGTTGGCGTGGCGGTTGACATCCTTGTAAAGGAGGTAGCGGAACGGGTCGGGGCCTGCGGCGATGCAGGCCTGCGGGCAGAAGGCGCGCAGCCACATGAAATCACCGGCCTCGACCTCGACCCAGTCCTGGTTGAGCTTGTAGGCGGCGCGGCCTTCAAGGACGTAAAGGCCATGTTCCATCACATGGGTTTCTTCAAACGGGATGCGGCCGCCGGGCTGGAAGGTGACGATGTTGACATGGGCATCATGGGCAATGTCATCGGGGTCGACGAAGCGGGTGGTGCCCCAGCGGTTGTCGGTGCCCGGCATGAAGCGGACGGGGACGTCGCGTTCGTTGATGACGAAATGTGCGGGCGCGGGGTGGCCCGGGGCGGGTTCGTAAAGCTTGCGGAGCCAGTGGAAACGCGCGGGGCTGCCGCCCTCGGCAAGCAGGGTCCAGCGGCTGGCGGGGGGGATGTAGGCGTAGGAGCCTGCTTCCATCTCATAGCCGGTGCCGTCTATCGTCACCGTGGCAAGTCCGTCGGTGAAGAAAAGCCAGTGTTCGGCGCCGGTGTCAGTGTCGGGGGTGTCGGAGCCGCCGCCGGGGGCCACCTCCATCACATATTGGCTGAAGGTTTCGGAGAAGCCTGACATGGGCCGGGCGATCAGCCAGAGGCGGGTTTTCGTCCAGCCGGGCAGATTGCTGGTGACGATTTCGGAAAAGCAACCCTTGGGGATGAAGGCATAAGCCGGGGTAAAAACGGCGCGGGCGGTCATCAGGGTGGTCTGCGAGGGCAGGCCGCCCGGGGGATGGTAGTAGCCGGCGGGCTTTTCGGTCATGGCAACTGGTCCTTCAGGCGAAGTTCGGCGATGCGTTCGACTTGGGCGCAGGCCATCGTGAATTCCTGTTCGGTATTGTTCGCAAGGCGGGTCTGGAAGGCATTCAGGATGCTTGCCTTGGTGTTGTCGCGGACGGCGATAATGAAGGGAAAGCCGTGCTTGGCGACGTAGTCGGTGTTCAGGCGCTGAAACTCCGCCCGTTCGGCATCGGTCAGCGCATCAAGCGCGGCGCTGGCCTGTTCGGCGGTGCTTTCCGGGGTCAGGCGCTTTGCGGCGGCAAGTTTGCCGGCAAGATCGGGGTGCGCGTTCAGCACGCCAAGGCGTTCGGCGGGCGTGGCGCTGCGGAAGATGCGGGCAAGCGCGTTGTGGAGGCCCACCGCCGAGTCATGCGCGGGGCCGAGTTCAAGGTCAAAGGCGCGGTCTGCGATCCAGGGGGAGTGTTCGAAGATGCTGCCGAAGCGTTCGACAAAGCGGGTGCGGGTCATCTGGCTGGGGCGTTCGATGCGGGCGTGCGGGTGGGTTGCGGCCCAATGCGCGGCGATGTCGCTGCGGGTGGCGAACCAGACGCCTTCATGGCGCTGGACGTGGTCAAGAAAGCGGATCAGGCCGGCGATCTTGCCGGGACGCCCGATCAGGCGGCAGTGCAAGCCGATGGAGAACATCTTGGCCCGACCGTCAGCCCCTTCGGCATAGAGGGTGTCGAAGGTGTCTCGCAGGTAGGTGAAGAACTGTTCGCCTTCGATGTAGCCCGGCGCGGTGGCAAAGCGCATGTCGTTGGCTTCAAGGGTGTAGGGGATCACCAGCTGGTCACGGCCCCCCACCTCGGCCCAATAGGGCAGATCGTCGTCATAGGTATCTGAGATCCAGTCGAAAGCCCCGGCTTCCGCCGTCAGCCGGACCGTGTTCAAGGAGCAACGCCCGGTATACCAGCCACGCGGCGGGGTGCCGACAACTTCGGTGTGCAGGCGGATCGCCTCAGCTATCTGGGCGCGTTCCTGATCTTCGGCCATGTCGCGGTGATCGACCCATTTCAGCCCGTGGCTGGCGATGTCCCAGCCGGCGGATTTCATCGCGGCCACCTGTTCGGGGTTGCGCGCAAGGGCGGTGGCGACGCCGTAGATCGTGACGGGCAGGTTGCGCCCGGTGAACAGGCGATGGAGCCGCCAGAACCCGGCCCGCGCGCCGTAGTCGTATAGCGATTCCATGTTCCAGTGCCGCATCCCCGGCCAGGGTTGGGCGCCAGCGATGTCGGACAGAAAGGCCTCAGACTGGGCGTCGCCGTGAAGGATGCTGTTCTCGCCGCCTTCCTCATAGTTCAGGACCAGCGAGATGGCGATCTTCGCGCCACCCGGCCAGCGGGCATCGGGGGCGTCGGGGCCATGGCCACGGAAATCTCGGGGATAGCGGTTCACGGGCTTCTCCTTGGGCGTCGGGCGAGATTAGGCGAGAATGGCAGTAGATATTTTCAAGATTTCACGAAAGGTCATATGCGGGCAATGCGGGGTCGCAGGGGCAGGGGTTTCGTGGTCTGATGCCGGAAAACGGAGGTTTCAGATGGGACGGCTTTCCACGCATGTGCTGGATACGGCAAAGGGCAAACCCGCAGCGGGGGTGAAGATCACCTTGTACCGGATTTCAGGCGACAGCCACCTTCGGATCAAGGAGATGGTGACGAATGCGGACGGGCGGACCGATGGGCCGATGCTGGAAGGCGCGGATCTGACTGCTGGCGTTTATGAACTGGTCTTCGGCGCAGGGGACTATCTGCGCGCGACGGGTCAGGCGGGGGATGGGCTGCTGTTTCTGGACCAGGTGCCAATCCGCTTTGGCGTGCCGGATGCGGGACAGCATTACCATGTGCCGTTGCTGATTTCCCCGTTCAGCTATTCGACTTACCGGGGGTCATGACGGCTTGGGTCGCGAAACGATTACTTGCGGTTGCGGTCAATACAGGGTTTGATTTCGCCGTAAAATTTCGTTTGGGAGAATCGTATGTTTCGGATGACGTCTTGCTTTGCAGCGCCTGCATTTGTCCTATTGATGGGTGGAACGGCCCATGCCGCGCTGACGGCTGATCAGGTCTGGCAGTCCTGGAAGGACGCCGGCGCGATGATCGGGCTTGAGGTGACCGCCGCCACGGAAAACAATGACGGCGGCGCACTGACGCTGAACGGCGTTTCGATCGCTCCAGCCGGAATGGCGGGGATCAGGATTTCGGACATGCGGCTGACCGAAGAAACGGACGGCTCTGTCACAATCGCGCCGGGTGCGGATATCGGCCTCGATCTGACGGGCGATACCCAAGGTTCGGCCCGCATCGTGCATGACGGTCTGACCATGATCGTGCGTGAGGCGGATGGCGGCCTGGCCTATGATTTCGCTGCTGCGAAGCTGGATGTGGTCTATGATACCACCTATCCGTCCTATCCGTCTTTTGATGGCACCACCCCGCCTGAAACCAAGGCCGCTGGAACCGTTGGGCTGTCCAACCTGTCCGGCACCTATTCTGACACCCCCGGCACCAACCGGACCTTCGGGCTGGACATCAAGGCGGGCGCGCTTGCCTATAACACCACGCTTGATGATGCCGGTCTGGAAATGAAGCAGACAACGGCCAGTGACACCGCCGATGTCGAGGTGTCGTTTGACCTCGCCTTGCCGTCCAGCATGTCACTTGCCGATATGGCCGGGCCACAAGATTTTGGCGCTGCCCTTCAGGAAGGGTTGGCCATCAGCGTTTCCACCAAACAAGGCACTTCGGTCGGATCGATGACTCAGGAAAGCGCCTTTTTTCCCATGAGCATGGAAATTACGGCCGGCGGCGGTGACGGAACGGCGGTTTTCAACAAGGACACCTTCTCGATCCAGTCACAGGGGGCCGGTCTGGATGTTAAAGTGAACTCGGGCATGATGCCGGTGCCGGTGCAAGTGACCTCGGGTCCGATCATGTTCGGCATGACAGCGCCGGTGATCGCAAATGACGTGGCGGGTGATTTTGGTCTGATCATGAAGTTCAGCCAGTTCAGCGTCAACGAAGAGGCCTGGGCGATGATCGACCCCGGTGCTGTCTTCTCGCGCGATGCGGCGGATCTGGCGGTCGATATCTCGGGCAAGACGAAGATCGACGTTCCTGCAATGATCGCAGCGGACGAGATGGGCGGCATGCCCCCGATCCCGGCACCGGAAAACCTCGACATCACCGAGCTTTCGCTGAAGGTGGCGGGCGCGGCACTGGCGGGAACCGGCGCTTTCACCTTCGACAACTCCATGGGCATGCCGATGCCGATCGGAGAGGCCGACGTGTCGATCTCCGGGGCAAACGCGCTGATCGACGGGCTGATCGCAACCGGCATTCTGGCGCAGGAAGATGCAATGGGCGCGCGGATGATGATGGGCGCCTTCATGTCGCCCGGCGCGGGTCCGGACACGCTGACCTCCAAGATCGAGGCCAAGCCGGGGTTCGAGATCTATGTGAACGGCCAGCGCATCCAGTAAGGGGCGCTGCGGTGACGGGAAGGGCGGGGCTTCGGCTCCGCCCTTTTGCGTTTGCTGATCAGCAGGGTTGCCCGGCCTAGGCCCCCTGCGTTGCCCGGCGCAGGTCTTCGCGGATCTGCTGTGTCATGAAATCGGTGAAAAGCTGTACCTTGGGGTCTTTCAGCCTGCGGTGTTGGCTAAGCGTGGAAAGCTGGATCGGCAGCGGGGGCGTGGCGGTGGCCACCGGGACCAGCGCGCCGGACCGCAGGTGATCGGCGACCTCGAACAGCGGTTTCAGCACGATGCCGCGCCCGTCAAGCGCCCATCCGGTCAGCACATCGCCATCATCGCTTTCAAACGGGCCGGCAATTTCAAACCGGCGCGGGCCTTCGGGGGTGGCAAGCGTCCACTGAAACTCCTTCGCGCCGGGAAAGCGCAGGTTCAGGCAATCATGCTTGTCAGCCAGCAAGGCGGCGCCGTCAGCAGGCATCCCGCGACGTTCGACATAGGCGGGGGCGGCGCACAACAATCGAGGGCAATCGGCGATGGTGCGGACCTTGAGCGTCGAATCCTCCAGAAGCCCAAGATGAAAGGCCACGTCGATCCCTTCGGCCACCACGTCGATCCCCCGGTCCGACAGGCGCAGGCGCACGTCGATCTGCGGATAAAGATCCTTGAAGGCCGGCACGCGCGGGCCAATGAACCGCCGTCCGATGCCAAGCGGGGCGGCCACGAAGATCGTGCCGCGCGGATTTTGCGTGACATCCATCACCGCGGCTTCGGCCTCGTCTATCGCTTCCAGCACGCGGCGGGCGCCGTCATAGAAGATGCGGCCGTTTTCGGTCGGTTGCAGGCTCCGGGTGGTGCGGCTGAACAGGCGCACGCCAAGGTGTTTCTCCAGCTCCGAAATCCGGGCTGACGATACGGCCGGCGACGTGCGCTGATCCCGCGCCGCAGCGGACATGCTGCCCAATTCATAGACGCGGACGAACATGCGGATGTTGTTTACATAAGACATCTGGAGGCCATTGTTCGGCAGGGCTTGAAAGTGATGCGGTCTTTCTATGGATTAACAGAAAGGTCTGGGCCGGTATAGCGTTTCGACAAAACCCCGGGAGGTGCGGTGATGTATGACTGGGTCGTGTTGTGGGAATGGGTCGAAATCGCAGCCCGCTGGCTGCATGTGATCACGGCAATCGCCTGGATCGGATCAAGTTTTTATTTCATCGCGCTGGATCTTGGCCTGCACCGCGACCGCAACCTTGCCACTGGGGCGGATGGCGAGGAATGGCAGGTCCATGGTGGCGGGTTCTACCATATCCAGAAATATCTCGTGGCCCCGGCAGAGATGCCTGACCATCTGGTCTGGTTCAAATGGGAAAGCTACGCCACCTGGCTGTCGGGCTTTGCGATGCTGGTGCTGGTCTATTACCTTGGCGCCGAGATGTTCCTGATCGATCCCACGGTGATGGAGCTTTCGGTCTGGCAGGCGGTTGCAATTTCGGTGGCTTCGCTGGCCTTCGGCTGGGTCGCTTACAACACGCTGTGCAAGGTCTTCGTCAACGCCGATCAGAATGTGCTGATGCTGGCGCTGTTCGTGTTGCTGGTGGGGATGAGCTGGTTTTATGCGCAGATGTTCTCTGGCCGCGCGGCGCTGCTGCATCTGGGGGCGTTCACGGCTTCGATCATGTCGGGGAACGTGTTCTTCATCATCATGCCGAACCAGCGGGTCGTGGTGGCCGATCTGAAGGCGGGCCGCAAACCTGACCCCAAGTATGGCAAGATCGCCAAGCAGCGCAGCACGCATAACAACTATCTGACGCTGCCGGTCATCTTCCTGATGCTGTCGAACCATTACCCGCTGATCTTTGCAACGGAATGGAACTGGGTGATTGCGTCGCTGGTATTCCTGATGGGCGTCACGATCCGGCACTGGTTCAACACCAAGCACGCCCGCAAGGGCAACCCGCACTGGACATGGGGCGTGACGGCAATCCTTTTCCTGCTGATCGCCTGGCTGTCTTCCACCCCGATGAAACTGGCCGAAGGAGAGGCCGCGCTGCGGGGCGAGGCGTTGCGGCTGGCCTCGGCCGATGGGTTTGAGGATGTGGTCGGTATCGTTCAGGGCCGGTGCAGCATGTGCCATGCCGCCGAACCGGGATGGGAGGGGCTGCACTGGGCGCCAAAGGGCGTGGTGCTGGAGACGGAAGGGCAGATTGCGCAGGAGGCGCGGCGGATCTATCTGCAATCAGGGGTGACCCATGCGATGCCGCCGGGTAATCTGAGCTACATGGAACCGGAGGAACGCGCCGCTATCGTGCGCTGGTTCCGGGGCGTGGGCGCCGACGATCCGATCTGAGCGGGGCCAGAACTTCCTGAAGGAATTCAGCCCTCGGTTCGACCTTCGCCACGGTCCCGGTCGTGCTGCCGCATCCTGGGGAAGTCAGGCAGCCAGTCCTCGCGCCGGATCGTCCACAACTCGTAGGTCGGGCGAAAGCGCGAGGGTTCGTCGAGCGCGCCAAGGTTGATGCCGATTTCGTCGCCCATATGAGCAAAGACCGGCGAGCCGCAGGTCGGGCAAAAGCTGCGATCGCGGTAGCTTCGGGCCTCGCCGGTGATGGTCACGGCGGTTTCGGGGTAGATGGCAGAAGCGTGGAACAGCGCGCCGTGGCTCTTGCGGCAGTCAAGGCAGTGGCAAAGGCCGACCCGATAGGGTTGTCCCGTTGCGGTGAAGCGGAGCGCGCCACAAAGACAGCCACCGATCACGTTGTCCACCGCCGTCATTCCCCCAACTTTGCGTGAACCTCGTCCAGATCAACCAGGCCTTTCGGCATCTTGTTGGCGGGATTGTCGAAGTCATAGCGGAACAGCTGAAAGTCGCGTTTGTAGATTTCCCACATCAGATGCATCGACAGATCGTCGAAATAATCCTCGACCGGATGCGCCCGTGTCGGGCCGTGGCCCTCGCTTTCGTTGAACCGGGGGATTGTGGCCAGATCGACGGTGTGCGGCACAGTGATATTGTCCAGAACCGACTGCATCCCGGCATTGAAATCTTCGGTGAAGAAGATTTGGTCGTAGCGCCCGCCGTTGACGATGAACGTCGAGATATGCCCGGCCATCGCCGACCAGTGAATGTCCGGCTCCATCGGCTTTTTCCAGCGGATGGTGTCGCGGGCGAACAAGAGAAACCGGCGGAAGCTGGCGATCTGGTCAAACTCTTGCTTGCCGTCGTCTCCGCCGACCTGAACCCCGTATTTCTGCACCAGCAGAGGGACAAGATTACCCCGGTAGCGTTTTCCATTGCGCTGGATGCCGCAGATCTTGTCGAAGAACGAACTCAGGATCCGGGTGTACGGATTGCGAACGCAGGTGAAGGCATAGCTCTTGTGTTCGCGCACATTCGCTTCGATCTTCGGCTGGCTGGCTTCCATCGCCCATTTGTGCAGCCCTTCGCTGGCGTCATGAATGTCGCCATCGAAAAACCGGCCATGGTCGGAAAAGAACATGATCTGCCCGATGGTCGAGCAGGCACATTTTGGCACGACCCGGTAGACGACGCTTTCGCTTTCCGTCATCCAAGTGCCGGGAAACCCCATCTCAAGACCCTTTCCAACCGCCAGAACCAGACGCTGTGATGCAAATCCCGGCTTGTGGCACTCAACCAGACAAATTCAGGCTTTTCAAGAACGCTTGCCAAGGGTTAGGGAGTCCTGGATGTCCCCATGCGCGAGTGGCCAGGCCGGATGACGCGGATCGCCTATCTTCTTCTTTGCCACAAGGATCCGGAATGGGTGATCGCGCAGGCCCTGCGGCTTACGGCGGCAGGCGATTGCATTGCCATCCATTTCGATGCACGGGCGAAAGCGGCGGATTTTGACCGTATCCGGCTGGCTTTGGCGGGGAACCCATTGGTTACCTTTGCCCGGCGTCGGATCAGATGCGGCTGGGGCGAATGGAGCCTGGTGGCCGCCACGCTTGAAGCGTTGAAGGCCGCAGAGACGGATTTCCCGCAAGCGACGCATTTCTACATGCTTTCGGGTGATTGCATGCCGATCAAGACGGCCGAACATGTGCGCGACTTTCTGGAGCGTGAAGAGGTCGACTATATCGAGAGCTTCGACTTTCTGACGTCGGACTGGATCAAGACCGGCATCAAGCAAGAGCGGCTGATCTATCGGCACTGGTTCAACGAACGGCGCCAAAAGGCGCTTTTCTATCATTCGATGAGGCTGCAAAGGCAGTTGGGTCTGGTGCGAAAGGTGCCGCAGGATCTGCGGATCCGGATCGGCAGCCAGTGGTGGTGTCTGCGGCGGCAGACAGTCGAGGCGGTGCTGGCCTTCATCGCCAAGCGTCGTGACGTGCTGCGCTTTTTCCGCACCACATGGATCCCGGACGAGACCTTCTTTCAGACCATCGTGGCCCATCTGGTGCCAGAGCGCGAAATCCGGTCGCGGACGCTGACCTATCTCATGTTCACTGACTATGGGATGCCGGCCACCTTTTATGACGACCATTGCGAAATGTTGCTGGCGCAGGAATTCCTGTTCGCCCGCAAGATCAGCCCCGATGCGCTGGACCTGAAAGAACGGCTGGGCGCACTTTATGTTGAGACGGGGCGCAGTTTCCAGACCAGCAGTGAAGGGCGGCGGCAGTTCGAATTCCTGACCGGACGCGGTCGGCTCGGGCGCCGCTTTGCGCCACGGTTCTGGGAAACCGAGGCCAGTCTTGGCCGCGGTCGGACGTTGATGCTTGTCACCTGCAAGAAATGGCATGTCGCAAAGCGGCTGCTGGACCGGGTGCGCACCGCAACGGGGTTACCTGCCGTGAACTACCTGTTCAACGAAGAAGCGACCCCGATGCCCGATCTGGGTGGCCTTCAGAACGGTCTGGAAAAGCGGATGCGGCACCGTCGGGCGCTGGTTCGGATGCTGTTCGACTATTGGGAAACTGACCGGCTGGTTCTGTGTGTCGATCCGGCCAGCACCGATCTTATCCAGGATTTCTACAACGACCGCGCGAAGGTCCGTTTGCTGGAGATCGACTGCGCGTTCAGTGACGCCTATCTGGAAGGACACGCAAGGCGCGTCGGTCTGGCTGGCCCGCAGACCCCGGCGGCAGCGATGGCGCAGCTTCTGCCGACGATCCGCTATGATGTCAGCTTTGAAAGCGACCGGCTCCGGGACATGAACCTGACCGGATATCACCGCTTGCGCGAGGCCGCCCGTCCAGAGGACAATGCCTTTCCGCTGTCCGAGTTTCTGGATATCCCGATTGAAGCGGCGCGGGACATTCTGGCCACAGATCACCTATTCGTGGATTGAGAGACATGAGCTGGAGCTACGACCCGACAAATATCTTTGCGCGCATCCTGCGTGGCGAGATCCCGAACCGGACCGTGATGGAAACGCCGCACACGCTGGTCTTCCACGATATCCATCCGCAGGCACCAGTGCATGTGCTGGCGGTTCCCAAAGGGGCCTATGTGACGCTGGATCATTTCGCGGCCGAGGCTTCGTCGGAAGAGATCGTCGATTTTCACCGCACCGTGGCCAAGACCTGCGCGATCCTCGGGCTGAGCGGGCCGGACGGATTCCGCGCCATCACCAATGCCGGCGCGCATGGGTTGCAGGAAGTGCCGCACTACCATCTGCACATTCTTGGCGGGCGGGTTCTGGGGCGGATGCTGGAGCCAGAGTGATTGCGCATGCTTCGGGTCGCATGGGGTGCTCCGACCGGAATATCTTCCGTGTAAACGGAGGATGAAATGCGATTTCAGGCGATACCGACGGAAGTGGCCCGGCACTATCAGGCTGGCGGACTTGATGCCAACGGACAGGTGCCGGAGCGCCAGATCGCGGACGGGGACGGGAACCCTTGCCGGCATTGTCTGCGGATGATCCCGAAAGGGGCAGGGATGCTGGTGCTCGCGCACCGGCCTTTCCCCGCGCCGCAGCCCTATGCCGAGGTGGGGCCGACCTTCCTTTGTGATGCACCCTGTGAGGCAGGAGGTGGTGCGGCGCTGCCCGAAGCGCTCGGCTCGTCGGACTACATCCTCCGGGGGTATGGGGCGGATGATCGGATTGTCTATGGCACCGGGGGCGTGGTCGCGACAGGGGCGATTGTTGCGCGGGCAGCTGCCTTGTTTTCCGATGCGCGTGTGGCCTATCTGCATGTCCGATCGGCGCGAAACAACTGCTATCAGTGCCGGATTGATCGCGCCTGATGGGCGGTTTTCAAGCGGAGCGGCGTGCCGCCGCAGGTTTGTTCTCTCGGCCCCGCGCGAAGGCGCGGACCCGAGGCTGAGGGGGGCGCCGCCCCCCAGACCCCCCGGGATATTTGCCTGAAGAGAAAGGGCTGCGGGTTGTGCGACCTGCAAGCGTCAGTGCGCCTTGGCCCAGTTCTTGCCCGCGCCGGCCTCGACGGCGAGGTGGACCTTCAGGACCACGGCCGGATCGGCGGCGGTTTCCATCGTCTCTTTGGCGATGGGGACCAGCCGGTCGGCCTGATCCTCGGCCACCTCGAACAACAGTTCGTCGTGAACTTGCAGCAGCATCTTGGCGTCGATGCCGCCTATCGCGGAGGGGATCCGGATCATCGCGCGGCGGATCACGTCGGCGGCAGTGCCTTGAATCGGGGCGTTGATCGCCGCGCGTTTGGCAAAGCCTGCGCCGGGGCCTTTGGCGTTGATTTCGGGCGTGTTGATCTTGCGACCGAACAGCGTCTGCACATAGCCGTTGGCTTGCGCGAATTTGACCGTTTCGGACATGTATTCCTTGATGCCCGGGAAGCGTTCGAAGTAGCGGTCGATGAAACCCTGCGCCTCGGCCCGGGGGATGCGCAGGTTGCGGGCAAGGCCGAAGCCCGAGATGCCGTAGATCACGCCGAAGTTGATCGCCTTGGCCTTTCGGCGGATGTCTGGGGTCATGTCCGCAAGGGGGACGTTGAACATCTCGGACGCGGTCATCGAGTGGATGTCGATACCATCTTCAAACGCCTGCCGCAGGCTGGGGATGTCGGCGATATGGGCAAGGATGCGCAGTTCGATCTGGCTGTAGTCGAGGCTGACAAGGGTGCGCCCTTCGGGGGCCACGAAAGCCTCGCGGATGCGGCGGCCTTCTTCGGTGCGGATCGGGATATTTTGCAGGTTGGGGTCGGTTGACGCCAGCCGCCCCGTGTTCGCACCCGCGATGGAATAAGAGGTGTGGACGCGCCCTGTTTCCGGGTTGATCGCCTCTTGCAGCGCATCGGTATAGGTGGACTTCAGCTTGGCAATCTGGCGCCAGTCAAGGATGCGGGCCGCCAGTTGCGCGCCTTGCGGGTGATCTTCCAGCGTGGTGATGTCTTCAAGGATATCGGCACCGGTGCCATAGGCGCCGGTCTTGCCCTTTTCCCCACCCGGAATCTGCAACCGGTCGAACAGGATCTCGCCCAGCTGTTTGGGCGAGCCGACATTGAACTTTTCCCCAGCGATGCCGTGGATTTCCTCCTCCAGCTGCACCAGCTTTTGCGCAAAGACGTTGGACATGCCGCGCAGGGTTTCGCGGTCGACCTTGATGCCGGTCATCTCCATCTCGGCCAGAACGGGGACGAGAGGGCGCTCCATCGTCTCATAGACCGTGGTGACCTTCGTGCGGTGGAGTTGCGGCTTGAACAATTGCCACAGGCGCAGCGTCACGTCGGCATCTTCGGCGGCGTATTTCACGGCATCGTCGATCGTCACCTTGTCGAAGGTGATCTGGGATTTGCCTGACCCGAGAAGGGTCTTGATCGGGATCGGCTGGTGGCCCAGGTAGAGATCCGAGAGGGTGTCCATACCATGCGAATTAAGACCCGCCTGCATGGCGTAGCTCATCAGCATCGTGTCATCGAACGGGGCGATGCGGATGCCGTGGCGGGCGAAGATCTTCCAGTCATATTTCATGTTCTGGCCGATCTTGAGGACGCTTGGATCCTCAAGCACCGGTTTCAGAGCGGCAAGCGTGGCCTCCAGCGGCAGTTGGCCTTCGGCCAGCGCGGTGGCTCCAAAAAGGTCGCCACCGCCGGTGGTGTGGCCAAGCGGGATATAGGCGGCTTTGCCCGCGTCCACGCAAAGCGAGATGCCGACAAGATCGGCGCGCATCTCATCAAGGCTGGTGGTTTCGGTGTCTACCGCCACATGGCCGATGTCGGTGATATGGGCGATCCAGCGGTTGAGGGCATCCATGTCGCGGATGCATTCATAGACGGCATGGTTGAAAGGCAGGCGGTCGGGTTCCGGCGCGGTATCGGCCGTGGCGACCTGAAGCTGCGAGGTTTCGGGCAGGGAAGGGGGCGCGATGCCCAGTTTGTCGGCCACCCTCTTGGTCAAGGTGCGGAATTCCATTTTCGTCAGAAAATCCATCACCTTGTCCGACTCTGGCAGGCGAATCTCCAGATCTTCCAGCGTGGTGTCGAGGGGGGTGTCGTCCTTCAGCGTCACCAGATCGCGGGACAGGCGGATCTTGTCGGCGTTGTCTATCAGCGCCTCACGGCGCTTGGGCTGCTTGATTTCGGAGGCCCGCGCCAGAAGGGTATCAAGATCACCGTATTCGTTGATCAACAGGGCGGCGGTCTTCAGCCCGATTCCGGGCGCGCCGGGGATATTGTCCACGCTGTCGCCGGCAAGGGATTGCACGTCGATCACCTTTTCCGGCGGGACTCCGAATTTCTCCATCACCTCATCAGGGCCGATGGCGCGGGTTTTCATCGGGTCGAACATGTCGATGCCGGGGCCGACAAGCTGCATCAGATCCTTGTCCGATGAGATGATGGTGCAGCTGCCGCCAGCCTTCACCGCCTCGCGCGCAAGGGTGGCGATGATGTCGTCAGCCTCATAGCCTTCGGTTTCAAGGCAGGCGACGTTGAAGGCGCGGGTGGCTTCGCGGGTCAGCGGGAACTGCGGGCGCAGGTCTTCGGGCAGGTCCGGGCGGTTGGCCTTGTAGTCGGGATAAAGCGTGTTGCGAAAAGTCAGAGACGAATGGTCGAAAACCACGGCAAGATGCGTGGCCGCCTTGCCGTTCGAGGTGGCACGGGAAAGCTCGTTCCACAGGATGTTGCAAAAGCCCGCCACAGCCCCCACCGGCAGGCCGTCGGATTTGCGCGTAAGCGGCGGCAGTGCGTGGTAGGCGCGAAAGATATAGGCCGATCCGTCGATCAGATGAAGGTGGTGGCCTTTGCCGAAACTCATGGTTCTCTCCCTGCGATGGCCGGGATTATTGGCAGGGTTCGGGCCGGGGGTCTACCCGCTGGGCGTCAGTGGTCGTTGTCGGCGTGGTCCCGGTCGATGACATAGCGCTTGTCGCAATACCCACATTCGACAAAGCCCGTGTCCTGCGGGATCGTCAGCCAGACACGCGGATGACCAAGCGCGCCTTCGCCCCCGTCGCAGGCCACTTTCCATGTGGTGACAACCTGAGTTTCCGGGGCTTCGATCGGCATGGGCGCGTTTCCTGTCCTGATTGAGACCATTCTAGCGGTTCAGACCGGGGGGACACAAGGGCAGCCGTTCTGCGGCCGCTCAGGGCAGATGACTGGAATTGGGACTAGTCGCCGATAGGCGTACTGCGGGATTTGAGGGCGGCAAGCCAGCCAAGACCCAGCGCGGTTCCCTTGGCGGGGCGGTATTCGGCGGCGATCCAGATATCCGGCGAATGCGCGTCGATCTCGTCGCAAAGGTCAGGCAGCGAAAAGCCGCCACCGCCGGGTTCGTTGCGGCTGGGGAAGCCCGCGATCTGGACGTGGTTGATCCGGTGGCGGTGGTCGGCCCAGACCATACCCGCATCCCCATGCAGCCGCGCGGCATGCCACAGGTCAAATTGCAGGCCGATTCTGGGGTGGTCGAGGTCATCCAGAATCCGGGCTGCCTGATCGTAATCGTTCAGGAAATAACCCGGCATGTCTTCGGGGTTCAGAGGCTCGATCGTCAGCACCAGGTCCGGCGCTTCGGCCAAGGCCCAGGCCAGGTTCTCGCTATAGCACAACTCGGCCTGTGGTCCCTTGGCGACGCCGGCCATCACATGCAGCCGCGCGGCCGAAAGCCGCGTTGCGTATTCGGCCGCGCGCAGGAAGCTTTCCCGAAAGCGCAGCTCCATTCCCGGCACGGCGGCAAAGCCCCGGTCGCCAGAGGCCCAGTCGCCGGGCGGCGTGTTGATCAGCGCAAGCGGCAGGCCGTTCAGCGCGCGGTCCCAGTCGGCCATCGGGTGGTCATAGGGAAACAGCACCTCAACCCCGTCAAAACCGGACCGCGCCGCCCAGTCGGGGCGGTCAAGCATTGGCACTTCAGTAAAGAGAAGCGTCAGATTCGCGGCGAAACGGGGCATGAAATGCGGCGGCCTTTCAGGGCAATTCTGACGACGGAATGATCGGGAAGAACTGCCCCGAGGACCACAGCCCGAACCACATTTGCCCGTCATGCGGGTGATGGCAACCCAGATCAACCATCCGGTAGAAGGATTTCCGGTCGATCAGCGCCCAAAGGTTGGCTCGGATCAGGATATAGGGTGACGGCTCGCCCGATATCGGGTCGCGTTCCACCCGCAAGGGATGGTCAGGACCAAGGGTCGCTGCATCCTCGGTCTTGGTGGTAAAGGCAAGGGTCTGGTCCGCGCCTTCGCCCGAAACCTCAAAGTCGGTGGCAATCAGCGGGGCGTCGTCGACCGTGATGCCGACCTTTTCGACGGGGGTGACCAGAAAGTAATCGTCCCCCTCGCGCTTCAGGATCGCGGAGAACAGCTTCACCAAGGGCGCCCGGCCGATCGGGGTGCCAAGATAGAACCATGTGCCGTCCCGCGCGATCCGCATGTCGATATCGCCGCAGAAGGGCGGGTTCCACAGATGCACTGGCGGCGGACCCTTGCGGGCGGCGGCCTTGGCGGCGGCGGCGAGTGTGTCGGCGGTCGGTCGCGTCATGGCGTCTATTTAAGGGGCTTTGAGCCAGAGAGCAAAGGGCGCGATGTCTGGCCGGGGCGTGGAGCAGATTTTTTCCAGAAGATTTGCAAAAGCCTTCGAAGGCATTCGGGCGGCACAAGGGGCGGTGGCGGGGGTTTCACGATGATTTGTGTCAACTTGCCTTTTGCCATTTGTGCCGGGCGGCATAGTTCGGTCTAATGACGGCAACTCAGCCTGAAGGGAGCATTCGCATGGCCGACACCAAGGCGCTTGTCGCGGAAATCGAGGCGCTGGGCGCGACCTTGGCCGAGGCGAAGGCCTCGATCAACCGCCGCTTCATCGGGCAGGAAAAGGTGGTGGATCTGGTCCTTGCCTCCATGCTCTGCGGCGGGCATGCGCTTTTGGTCGGGCTGCCGGGCCTTGGCAAGACCCGGCTGGTGGATACGCTTGGCACCGTGATGGGGTTGAAGGCGAACCGCATCCAGTTCACGCCTGACCTTATGCCCGCCGATATTCTTGGGTCCGAAGTGCTGGAAAGCTCAGCCGACGGCAGCCGTGCCTTCCGCTTTGTCGAAGGGCCGATCTTCTGTCAGCTTCTGATGGCAGATGAGATCAACCGCGCCAGCCCCCGGACTCAATCGGCGCTGTTGCAGGCGATGCAGGAAAAGGAAGTCACCATTGCGGGCCAGCATCGGCCCTTGGGGCGGCCGTTTCATGTGCTGGCCACCCAGAACCCGATCGAACAGGAAGGCACTTATCCTTTGCCTGAGGCGCAGCTGGACCGGTTCCTTGTGCAGGTCGATGTGGAATATCCGACCCGCGCCACGGAACGCGACATCCTGATTGCCACCACCGGGGCCGAGGAAGCCGAGGCGCATCAGGTGTTTACCGCCGACGGGTTGATCCATGCGCAAGCGGTGATCCGGCGGATGCCGGTGGGCGAACAGGTGGTCGAGGCGATCCTTGACCTCGTGCGCGCCTGCCGCCCCGGCGAGGCCGAGGGCCGCGATCTGGCCGACAGCCTGTCATGGGGGCCGGGGCCACGCGCGGCGCAGGCCCTTATGCTGACGGTGCGGGCGCGCGCACTTCTGGACGGGCGCTTGGCGCCTTCGGTTGCGGATGTGGCCGCATTGGCGCAGGCGGTGCTGGTTCACCGCATGGCGCTGTCTTTCGCGGCACGGGCGCGCGGCGAGACACTGTCAGGCATCATCAGCCGGGTCACCGGGCGCGTCCTGGGTCTTGAGGCCGCCGCGTGAGTGCAGCCCCGGCATCCTTGAACGCCGACCTTCGGGCAAGGGCCGAGGCGCTTGGCCAGACATTGCCCCCGCTTTTGGCTGAGGCCGAAATGCTGGCGGCCACAGTGATGCTGGGCGAACACGGACGCAGGCGGGCGGGCTTGGGCGACGAGTTCTGGCAATACCGCCCCGCACATCAGGGCGATAGCGCCCGGATGGTCGATTGGCGGCGGTCGGCGCGGTCGGATGCCCATTTCGTGCGCGAGCGGGAATGGCAGGCGGCGCAATCGGTGACGCTTTGGGTCGATCCGGCGAAATCGATGACCTTTACCGGCGACAAGGGGCGCGCGCCGAAATCAGACCGGGCGAAACTGCTGGCGCTGGCGCTGGCGGTGCTGTTGCTGCGCGGTGGTGAACGGGTGGGTCTCGCGGGCATGGCCGCGCCGCGCGCGGGGCGTACGCAGATGTTGCGGCTGGCCGCAAGGTTAGCGGGCGAGGAAGCCGGCGACGAATACGGCGCGCCGGAAACCGAGGGCATGGTCAGCCATGGCCGGGCGGTGTTCCTGTCGGATTTCCTTGGTGATCTGACGACGGTCGAGGCCGGTCTGGCCCGCGCGTCAGACCGCGGGGTGAAGGGCGTCCTGATCCAGATCCTTGACCCTGCCGAAGAAGAATTTCCCTTTGACGGGCGCACGATCTTTGAATCGATGGGCGGCACGATGCGCCATGAAACGCAGCGGGCGGGCGACCTGCGCGACCGTTATCTGGCGCGGCTTGCAGAACGGAAGGACCGGCTTGCGGGGCTGGCCCGCGCGGTCGGCTGGCATTTCACCACGCATCACACCGGGCATCCGGCGCAATCGGCGCTCCTTTGGGCCTATGCCGCGTTGCAGGGGGGGCGCTGATGTTCATGATCGGCCCTGTTGGCTTTGCCGTTCCCTGGCTTTTGCTTGGGCTGATTGTCTTGCCGATCCTGTGGTTCCTCTTGCGCGCCGTGCCACCAGCACCGATCCGGCGGCGGTTTCCGGGGGTGGCGCTTCTTTTGGGCCTGAAGGACGAGGAAGCCGAGACGGACAAGACCCCGTGGTGGCTTTTGCTTTTGCGGATGCTGGCGGTGGCGGCGGCGATCATCGGTTTTGCCGGGCCGATCCTGAACCCCGAAGTACGGGCGGGCGGAACAGGGCCGTTGCTGGTGGTGGTCGACGGGTCATGGGCTGACGCCCGCGACTGGCCGCGCCGGGTTGAAAAAGCCACGGCCCTTGTCGCCGAAGCCGGGGCCGAGGGCCGGGCGGTTGCGCTCATCCGGCTGACCGATGCGCCGCAAGCGGTGGCGTTCCAGACCTCGGAAGCCTGGGCAGGCCGCGCGGCTGGCTTGCAACCATTGCCTTGGGCGCCCGCAGGTCTTGCGGATTGGGCGGCCGTTCTGCCCGATGGCGGGTTTGAGACGGTCTGGCTGTCGGATGGTCTGGCACACCCGGGGCGTGAGGATCTTTTGCAGGCGTTGCAGGCCAAGGGGCCGGTCCGTGTGATCGAAAGCCCACGCCCGGTGCTGGGTCTGCATCCCGCCGGGTTTCAGGATGGCGCGGTGATCGTGTCGGCCAGCCGGATGCCCGCAGCCGACGCGGTGGCGGTCGAAGTGATCGCCCGCGGGCCGGACCCTTCAGGGATCGAGCGCGAACTGGCAAGGGTTGCCTTGCCTTTCGCCACGGGCGAGGCGCGGGCGGAGGCGGTGCTGGACGTGCCGCCGGAACTGCGCAACCGGATCACCCGGTTTGAACTGGAAGCGGTGCGGACGGCCGGTTCGGTCAGCCTGACCGACGATAGCCTGAAGCGCCGCAAGATCGCCCTGATTGCCGCCGGGCCGGATCAGGAAGGGCTTCAGCTGCTGTCGCCGACCCACTATCTTCGGCAGGCTCTGGACCCGGTGGCCGAGATCATCGAGGGCAGCCTGACCGAGGTCTTGCTGGCAAACCCCGATGTCGTGATCCTTGCCGATGTGACCCGGCTGACCCAGCCGGAAACCGATGCGACGCTGGACTGGCTCGAAGAGGGCGGGCTGTTGCTGCGCTTTGCCGGGCCAAGGCTGGCGGCCAGCGATATCAGCCGGTTCACCGAAGACCCGCTGTTGCCGGTGCGGCTGCGCGAAGGTGGGCGCACGGTCGGCGGCACGATGAGTTGGGGTGAGCCGAAGGCGCTGGCGCCGTTCGTCGAAGGCTCGCCGTTCTACGGGCTGGCGGCACCTGGCGATGTGGTGGTGCGTGCGCAGGTATTGGCCCAGCCGGACCCGGACCTTGCCAGCCGCACGATTGCCGCGCTGGATGACGGCACCCCCTTGGTGACCCGCAAGGTGGTGGGCGATGGTCAGGTGGTGCTGGTCCATGTAACCGCGAACGCCGAATGGTCGTCGCTGCCCTTGTCGGGGCTTTTCGTGCAGATGCTGGAACGTCTTGCGGTTTCCACCCGCCCTGCGATGCCCGAGGCCGCCGATCTTGCCGGTCAGGTCTGGTCGCCCGAGGTTGTGCTGGACGCCTATGGCCAGCTTTCTGACGCGGGTGACCTTCCCGGCACCGACGGCGAGGCCTTGGCAGATGCCATTGCGGCTGGCCCGACGCTGGCGATGCCGCCGGGGCTTTATGCCGGGGCGGATCGGCGGGTGGCGCTGAACGTGATGGCACCAGAGACCCGGCTTTCGGCTGCGGTATGGCCCGCCTCGGTCCCGGTCGTGGGGCTGGAGGGGCGCGAGGCGCAGGCGCTGAAGGGCGCGTTCCTGACTGGTGGGCTGGCGCTTTTGCTGGCCGATGTGCTGGCAGCGCTTTGGGTGGCGGGACGGTTGTCCGGCCTGCGCCGCGGGGCCGCGGTGGTGGCGCTTGTGGCCCTACCGATCGGTCTGATGCCAACGGGCGGGGCGCATGCTCAGGATGCCCCCTTGTCGGACGACGGGCTGGCGCTTCGGGCGACAACAGCGGTGGTCCTTGCCCATGTGCTGACCGGGGATGCACGGGTGGACGAGGTGGCCTCGGCCGGGCTGATGGGACTGGGTGACCGTTTGTGGCAGCGCACCTCGATCGAACCTGACATGCCGATCGGTGTAGATATAGAACGCGATGAACTTGCGTTCTTCCCGTTTCTCTACTGGCCGGTCACGGCCGGTCAAAAGCAACCGTCGCCCGAGGCCTATGCCAAGCTGAACCAGTATCTGCGCACCGGAGGCATGATCCTGTTTGACACGCGCGACGCCGATGTCGCCAGCTTTGGCGGGGCTACACCAGAAGGCCAGACCTTGCAGATGATCGCCTCGGGCCTTGATATCCCACCGTTGGAACAGATGCCGGGTGACCATGTCTTGACCCGCACCTTCTACCTTTTGCAGGAATATCCCGGCCGTCATGCGCGTGGGGCCATCTGGGTCGAAGCCGCCCCGCTGGCCGAGGCGGAAGCCGCCGAGGGGATGCCGTTTCGCAACCTCAACGACGGGGTGACCCCGGTCGTGATCGGCGGCAACGACTGGGCCGCGGGCTGGGCGGTGGATGATTTCGGGGTGCCGATGCTGCCGGTCGGGCGCGGCTTTGCCGGGGAACGCCAGCGCGAAATCTCATACCGTTTCGGGATCAACCTGATCATGCATGTGCTGACCGGCAACTATAAATCCGATCAGGTGCATGTGCCGGCGCTGTTGGAAAGGCTGGGGCAATGACCGGGTCCATCGTCTTTGCCCCGCTTGTCGGTTGGCCGCTGATCTATTCGCTGCTTGCGGCGGCAGTGCTTTTGGTGGCGCTGGCGCTGTGGCGAGGGCTTGGCGGCTGGTGGCTGCGCGCGCTTGTGTTTGCAGCGCTGCTGGCGGCGCTGGCCAATCCGGCCTTGCAGGAAGAGGAACGCACGCCCCTGACGGATATCGTGCTTCTGGTCGTGGATGAAAGCGCGTCTCAGGGGCTGGGCAACCGGGCCGATCAGGTGGCCCTCGCGGTTGCGGCGGTGGAGGCCGAGGTCGCGGGCCTGCCCAATACCGAACTGCGCATCCACCGGGTTGGCGACGCGACCGATGATTCCGGCACGCTGGCCCTGACCGCACTGGCCGAGGCATTGGCCGAAGAACCCCGCGCCCGGGTGGCCGGGGCAATCATGATCACGGATGGTCGAGTGCATGACCCGGGGCTGGTGCCAAACCTGCCCGCTCCCTTGCAGGTGCTGCTCACCGGGCAAGAGGCGGACTGGGACCGACGGCTGGTGGTCAAGGACGCGCCCGCCTTCGCCATCATTGGCGAGGAATTCAACCTGACCTTGCGGATCGAGGATATTGGCGCGGTGCCGGGCCTTGCCGGGGGCGAGGCCGATCTGACAATCTCTGTCGATGCCGAAGAACCGGCGACCTTCCGGGTGCCGGTCAATCAGGATCTGGATCTGCCGGTCAAGCTGCCGCATGGCGGAATGAACGTGCTTCAGTTCAGCGTCGCCCCGGTTGCGGGCGAGTTGACTGATCGCAACAATGCCTCGGCGATCCAGATCAACGGGGTGCGTGACCGGTTGCGGGTGCTGCTGGTATCGGGCGAACCGCATGCCGGCGAACGGGTCTGGCGCAACCTCTTGAAGTCGGATGCCAGCGTGGATCTGGTGCATTTCACCATCCTTCGTCCGCCGGAAAAGCAGGACGGGGTGCCGGTGGATGAGCTGTCGCTTATTGCCTTCCCGACGCGTGAGCTGTTCATCGAGAAGATCGACGAATTCGACCTGATCGTATTTGACCGCTATCGGATGCGGGGCATCCTGCCGATGTCCTATATCGAGAACGTGGTGAACTACGTCCGAGGTGGTGGCACGGTCCTGGTGGCGGCGGGGCCGGAATACGGTGCGGTGGACAGTCTTTACCGCTCGCCCTTGTCAGAGATTCTGCCGGTCGCGCCTACGGCACAGGTGGTCGAACAGGGCTACCGTCCGACGCTGACCGACCTTGGTCGCCGCCATCCGGTCACCGAAGGTCTGGAAGACGGCGCGCCCGAGGGGGGCTGGGGCCGCTGGTTCCGGCTGGTCGAGGTCGTGCAGACCGGCGGGCAGCTTCTGATGACCGGTCCGGACGACCGCCCGCTTCTGGTGCTGGACCGGGTGGATCAGGGCCGGATCGCAGTGCTTGCCTCGGACCACGCGTGGCTTTGGGGCCGGGGGTATGAAGGCGGCGGGCCGCAATTGGAGCTTCTGCGCCGTCTGGCGCACTGGATGCTGAAAGAGCCGGAACTGGAGGAAGAAACCCTGACCGCCACCCTGCGCGGCCAAGCGGTGACGATCACCCGCAGATCTCTGGCCGAAGAAGCGCCGGGGCCGGTGACGATCACCGGGCCGGACGGGTCGCAGGTGGTGCTGGAAATGCTCGAGGCCGGTCCGGGTTGGTATGAGGTGGTCTGGCAAGCGCCGCTACTGGGGCTTTTCCGGCTGGAACAGGGTGACCTGACGCGGGTGATCGCTGTCGGCCCCGCCGCCCCGCGCGAGTTCGTGGAAACGATCGCCTCGGGCGAGGTGCTGGCACCGATGGCGACGGCGGTTCTTGGCGGAGTCACGCGGCTGGAAGACGGGTTTCCCGATATTCGGGCGGTGGCCGAAGGACGCCCGGCAGTGGGGCGCGGCTGGATCGGGGTCACCCCGCGTGAGGCTTATCTGACGGCGGATGTGAATGTGACAACGCTCTTGCCCGCATGGGTCTGGCTGCTGATTGCCGCCGGGCTGGCGATTGCGGCCTGGCTGATCGAAGGCCGCAAGGGCGCGCGGGTGGCCTGAGCCCTGCCTTGGGCTGGTTGCGGATCTTCGGGCCGTATGCCGGCTTGCGGGGCCTGTCGCGGATCGGGGGTTTTCCACCCCCAAACCCCCGGAGAGTATTTCGCAAAAGAGCAAAGACGCGCGTGTCGGCGGATCGCCAAGACCATTGGCCCGAATCGCCTCAGTTGTCATCCTGACCGCATTTGATTGCGGGGAGGATTTCGGATGACGGACGTGGATGTGGTGATCGTGGGCGCGGGCTGCGCCGGGTTGGCGGCGGCAAAGCGGCTGCGGGCTGCGGGGGTAAACTTCGTGGTGCTGGAGGCGATGGCCCGGATCGGCGGCCGGGCCTTGACCACGACCGAGGATTTCGGAGTGCCGTTCGACATCGGCTGCGCCTGGATCCACGCCGCCGACCGCAACCCCTTCTTTGCCGAAGCCGAGATGGCGGGCTGGACCCTGCATCATCATGACATGGGGCTGGATCACCTGTGGTTTGGCAAACGGCCGGCAACGGCTGACGAAATGCAGCGGGTCAAGGCAGCGGATGCCGCGCTGAACGCTTGTCTTGAGTCGCATGACGGGCCGGACGACCGGCTGTCCAGCCTGATCGCCGATTGCCACTGTCTGCGGGCGAATTCCACCTTTGCCGGCCCGATGGATTTTGGCGCGGATGATGACGAGATCTCGGTCGAGGATTTCCGCAGCGCTGCGGATCTGGATCCCAATTATTTCACGAAGGAGGGTTTCGGCGCGCTGATCCACCGTTGGGGCGCGGATGTGCCAGTGCAGCTCTTGACCCCGGTGCGGCGCATCCGTTGGGACGGACCGGGGGTGGAGGTGGAGACCGCCAGAGGTTCGATCCGGGCGCGTGCGGTGATTGTCACGGTGTCGACCGGCGTTCTGGCCTTTGAAGAGATCGCCTTCACGCCCGATCTGCCGCAGGGCCACCAGGAAGCGATCTTTGATCTGCCGATGGGGCTTTTGACCAAGATTCCGGTCAAGATCCAAGGCACCCGGCTTGGGCTCTTGCCATTCGATGACCTCCTGATCGAACGCCATGCGCGGCACGATCTGTATTTTCTGGCCTTTCCCTTCGACCTCGACCTTATGGTCGGTTTTGTCGGCGGCGATTTCGCCTGGGAAATGGAAGCAGCGGGTCCGGCGGCAGCGGTGGATTTCGTGACTGACCGGCTTGTGGATGTCTTTGGCTCGGACCTGCGTCGCTCTGTTACTCACGGAACCATGACCAACTGGGGGGCGGAGCGCTATGTCCGCGGGGCCTATGCGGCGGCGCGGCCCGGCAAGGCGCATGCGCGCGAGGTGCTTGGCGAACCGATTGGCGAAAGGATCTGGTTTGCAGGCGAAGCTTTGGCCGCTGGACTGAAGCAGACCGCTGCGGGTGCGCGGCTGTCGGGAGATGCGGTGGCGGGCAAGGTGGCGCTATGGCTCGCGCATAAGAAAGACCCGGCGTGAGGCCGAGGCAAACTCGCGCCGCAGAAGGACGGAAGTCGACAGAAGCGCCCCCGCCAGAAGACCCAAGGGGCCAAGCAGCCAGCCAAGTGCCGCCAGAGCGAAATAGATCGACCGCAAGCCACGATTGAAACTTTTCGCCGCCGATATGTTGATCTCGGCCGCCTGGCCTGCGCGGTGGAAGGCAAGGGGATCGGTCGGCTCATTCGGGACAGCGGCCATCAGGATGGAGCAGTAGCCGAACAACCGGTGCGCCCAGATGAACTTGAGGAGCGCGTTGCCCAGCAGGCCGATCACCGGCAGCATGTGCAGTGCGACTTCCTGACCGCCACTGGCAAGCGGCAGATCGGCTGTCAACGTTTCCACCGTGCGGGCGTTGCCGATCAGGGCAACGCCGCCGCCGATCGCGATCATCGAGGCCGAGGCAAAGAAGGCGGTGCTTTGGCGCAGGCTGTCGATCAGGGTGGCGTCGAAAATGCGCGGCTGCCGGGTCACGAAAGTGCGCATCCAGTCGCGCCGGTAGTCCTGCATGAGGTGCGACACCGACAGATGTCCTTGCGGCGGGTGCTCGATGAGCCAGCCTGACAGAAGCCAAAGGGTCAACAAAACGCCAAGCGCCATGGCATCCAGAGGGGCGAGGGGGCCAAGTGGGAAATCCATGCCGCCGACAGTAGGGGCGGGGTTTTTGCTTGTCAGCCGGGAAAATTGGTTATATTTATTTACCAATAACGGGAGGGATCACCATGGAAATGCCGCTGCCCGATGCTGCCATCCTGTCTGCCAAGGCGCGGATCGTCGCCCGGCTGCGCGATGTTCTTCCCGATGATGCCGTGATCGACGATCTGGCCGAACTGCGCGCCTATGAATGCGACGCCCTGACCGCCTATCGCTGCCCGCCACTTGCTGCCGTGCTGCCGCGCACGACCGAGGAGGTCAGTGCGGTGCTGCGCTCCTGCTGGGAAGAAGGCGTGCCGGTTGTGCCTAGGGGCTCTGGCACCAGTCTGGCAGGGGGCGCGCTGCCAACGGCGGATTCTGTGATCCTTGGCGTGGCGCGGATGAATGCGGTTTTGGAGACGGATTACGACAACCGCTTCATCCGGGTGCAATCGGGACGGACCAATCTTTCGGTCAGCGGCGCGGTCGAGGCGGAGGGGTTCTTTTACGCCCCCGACCCCTCCAGCCAGCTGGCCTGCGCGATTGCGGGGAATATCGCAATGAACTCGGGCGGGGCGCATTGCCTGAAATACGGGGTGACGACGAACAATCTTCTGGGCGTCACGCTGGTCAAGATGGATGGCACCGTGGTCACACTTGGCGGGCCGTGGGCCGAGCCCTCGGGGCTTGACCTGCTGGGTGTGGTCTGCGGATCGGAAGGCCAGTTGGGCGTGGTGACCGAGGCATGGCTGCGGATCCTGCCCAAGCCCGAGGGCGCGCGGCCGGTGTTGGTCGGTTTCAACTCCAACGAAGTGGCTGGGGCCTGTGTCGCCGACATCATCCGCGCGGGCCTCTTGCCGGTGGCGATCGAGTTCATGGACCGCCCCTGCATCCGCGCGACCGAGGCATTTGCCAAGGCGGGCTATCCCGATTGCGAAGCGCTTCTGATCATCGAGGTCGAGGGGTCGGAGGCCGAGATTTCCGAACAACTGACCCGCATCCGCCAGATCGCCATGGCGCATGACCCGGTGGAGTTCCGAGAGGCGGCGGACGAAGACCAGGCAAAGCGCATCTGGCTTGGCCGCAAGAGCGCGTTCGGCGCGATGGGCCAGATCAATGATTACATGTGCCTCGACGGAACGATCCCGGTCTCCAGCCTGCCGCATGTCCTGAAGCGGATCGGCGAGATGAGCGCCGAGTTCGGGCTGGATGTCGGCAACGTCTTTCATGCGGGCGACGGCAACATGCATCCGCTGATCCTGTTCAACGCGAACAAGCCCGGCGATCTGGAGAAATGCGAGGCCTTCGGGGCGGAAATCCTGAAACTCTGTGTCGAGGTTGGCGGCTGCCTGACCGGCGAACATGGCGTGGGCATCGAAAAGCGCGACCTGATGGCGGTGCAGTTTGCGGCTGCTGATATGGAGGCGCAGATGCGGGTCAAGGATGTGTTCGATCCGAAATGGCTGTTGAACCCGGCGAAGGTGTTCCCATTGGCGACAAGCGCGGCGCGGCGCGCGGGTTGAAAGCGCCGGGGGTTTTGCACCCCCGGACCCCCGCAGGATATTTTTGCAGAGAGGAAAGGCGCGACAATGCGGCCTGAGACCGAAGCGGAACTGGTGGACGTGATCTTGGGGGCGGCCGGTCCTCTGCTGGTGCGGGGCGGCGGCACGCGGACCATCGGGCGCGCGCTGGGTGAGGTGCTGGAGACCGGTGGACTGTCAGGGGTCGAATTGTACGAGCCGGGCGCGCTGACGCTGGTGGTGCGGGCAGGAACGCCCTTGGCCGAGGTCGAGGCGGTGTTGGCGGGGGACCGGCAGCGGCTGGCGTTTGAACCGCCGGATCTGCGCGGGCTTCTGGGGCGAGAGGGGGCATCAACCATCGGTGGCGTAGTGGCGGCCAACGCCAGCGGCCCGCGCCGGGTGCAGGTGGGGGCGTGCCGGGATGCGCTTCTGGGTGTGCGGTTCGTTGATGGGGCCGGCAATGTCGTGAAGAACGGCGGGCGGGTCATGAAAAATGTCACCGGCTACGATCTGGTCAAGCTGATGGCCGGCAGTCAGGGAACCTTGGGCGTGCTGAGCGAGGTCAGCTTCAAGGTTCAGGCCCTGCCCGAGGCCGAAGCGACGCTGGTGGTCGAAGGGCTGGACGATGTCGCTGGGCTGGCGGTGCTGCGCAAGGCGCTGGGGTCGCCTTTCGACATCTCGGGTGCCGCGCGGGAAGGCGGGCGATCGCTGATCCGGGTTGAGGGGATGGCGGGGTCGGTTACCTATCGTGTCGGGCAGCTTCGCGCGTTGTTGGCGGCGGATGTGACAGTGGTGGAGGGCGCGGAAAGTGCCGACCTTTGGCGTCGGGTGCGGGATGTGGAGGCCTTTGCCGGCAGGAAGGGTGATGTCTGGCGGCTGGCGGTTGTCCCGACGGCTGCCGCCGATGTGGTGGCGGCTGAGGCTGGTGAGGCGGTCTGGGATTGGGGCGGCGGCCTTGTCTGGTTGCTGGTAGCTGAAGGCCGGGCCGAGGCGGTGCGCGACGCCGTGGCCGGGCGCGGCCATGCGACGTTGATCCGGGGCGAAGGCACCCCGGTCTTTCCTCCGGAAGCCGCCGAAGTGGCGGCGCTTGCTGGCGGTCTGCGCGACCGGTTTGATCCGCGCAATATTCTGAACCGGGGGATGATGGGCTGATGCAGACGACCTTTTCGCCCGAGCAGTTGAAAGACCCCGGCATCGCCCGCGCAAACGAGATCCTGCGGTCTTGCGTGCATTGCGGCTTCTGCACGGCAACTTGCCCGACCTATCAGGTGTTGGGCGATGAGCTGGACAGCCCGCGGGGGCGGATCTACCTGATCAAGGACATGCTTGAAAAGGGCCGTCCGGCGGATGAGAAGACGGTCAAGCATATCGACCGCTGCCTGTCCTGTCTGGCCTGTATGACGACTTGCCCCAGCGGCGTGCATTATATGCATCTGGTCGATCAGGCGCGCGCCTATATCGAAAAGACCTACAAGCGTCCCTTCACCGACCGCGTGCTGCGCGCGGTGCTGGCGCGGATCATTCCTTACCCCAGGCGCTTCCGGCTGGCACTTCTGGGGGCCAAGATCGCCAGGCCCTTCGCCTTTCTGGTGCCGGACAAGCGCCTGAAGGCGATGCTGGCGATGGCGCCAAAGCAGATCCCGCCCGTCAGCCGCAATGACGACGCGCAGGTGTTTCCGGCGATCGGCGAACGCAGGATGCGGGTGGCGCTGATGACCGGCTGCGCTCAGAAGGCGCTGAACACGGATATCAACGACGCGACGATCCGCCTTCTGCGCCGGTTGGGCTGCGAGGTGGTGGTGGCCAGGGGCGCGGGTTGCTGCGGGGCGCTGACGCACCACATGGGCAAGGAAGATCTGTCCCACGCCAGTGCCGCGGCCAATATCCGGGCCTGGATGGCCGAGAAGAACGGGCCGGGTCTGGACGCGATTGTCATCAATACCAGTGGCTGCGGGACGACGGTCAAGGATTATGGCCACATGTTCCGCACCGATGCCCTTGCCGGCGATGCCGCCACGGTGGCCGGTCTGGCCAAGGATGTCAGCGAGGTTCTGACCACACTCGGCCTGCCGCAGGGCGCTGCGAAAGGTCTGCGCGTCGCCTATCACGCGGCTTGCAGCCTCCAGCACGGCCAGCAGATCAAGACCGCGCCGAAAGACCTTTTGAAGCGTGTGGGGTTTGAGGTGGTGGAGCCCGCGGACAGCCACCTGTGCTGCGGGTCAGCAGGCACCTACAACCTTTTGCAGCCCGAAATCAGCCAGCAACTGAAAGCGCGCAAGGTTCAGACGCTTGAGGCAAAGGCCCCGCAGATCATCGCCGCCGGCAATATCGGTTGCATGATGCAGATCGGGTCTGGCACCGGCGTGCCGGTGGTGCATACGGTCGAGCTTCTGGATTGGGCGACAGGTGGGCCGAAGCCCAGGGCGCTGGAGCCCTGAGGCAAACGCAACTCTTGCGCGAGGGGACAAAAATCCGCCAAACTTGACCAGTAGCCAGAGCGTCATGCAGAGGGGAGGCTTCATGCGTCAGATCTTCCCCGGCCTTCTGGCTGTGGCCGTCGCCCTTGCTGGCGCGGCCTTTGCACAAGATGCCGCAATGGTCAGCCTGCAAACAGCAGACGATTCGCGCGGCTGGGACGCGGTGGGCAAGCTGATACTGGGCGACCGGGGCTTTTGCACCGGTGCGCTGATCGAACCGCAACTGGTGTTGACCGCCGCGCATTGTCTTTACGACAAGGCAACGGGCGTGCAGATGCGGCCCGAGGATATTGAGTTCCATGCCGGTTGGCGCAACGGACGTGCAGTGGCTTACCGCAGCGTGACCCGCACCCTTACCCATCCCGACTATCGTTATGGCGGCAACGACAAGCTGGGTCGGGTGACCGCGGATCTTGCCTTGCTGGAACTGAGCCAGCCGATCCGCCTGCCGTCTCTGGCCCCGTTCGAGACTGGTGCCACCCCGGTTGAGGGGGATTCTGTTGGCGTCGTCTCATATGCGCAGGACCGTGCGGAAGCGCCCTCAATCCAGGAGTTCTGCAAGGTGCTGGCCGGCCGCCGGGAAACCCTGATCCTGTCGTGCAATGTCGATTTCGGATCTTCCGGGGCGCCGGTGTTTGCCATTACGGACGGTGTGGCGCGGGTGGTATCTGTCATCTCGGCCAAGGCCGAAGTTGATGGGCGCAAGGTGGCGCTGGCGGTGCCATTGGCGGTGCCGCTTGCAGTGCTGCGCGCGGCCCTGGATGACAGCAAACGTACCGGACGCATGCCGCAAGGCGGGGTCAGTGTTCTGTCTGGCGGGCAGGGCAATGGGGCCAAGTTCGTCAAGCCATGAAGGCGCTGTGGATTGCCCTCGTTCCTTTGCTGGCGCTGCCAGTGGCGGCGCAAGACAACACCGGCCTCAACCGGCTTGAAACGCGGGATCAGTTGCGTGGCTGGGAATCGGTCGGTCGGGTGGATATCGACGGTGGCGGGTTTTGCACCGGGGCGCTGATCGCGCCGGATCTGGTCTTGACGGCGGCGCATTGTGTATTCGGTCCTGCCGGGGCGGCGATCGATGCCGGACGTATCCGCTTTCGCGCCGGACTGGCCGATGGCGTGGCGATTGCCGAGGCCGAGGTCTTGCGGACAGTGACGCCCGAAGGTTACCGCAGCCCGAACGCGGCACCGCCGGATCAACTGCTGCTGGACGTGGCCTTGCTGCAACTGGCCACGCCGATCCCGTCCAGCGTGGCGGCCCCTTTTACCGTGGCCCGGCCCGGAGTGGGCGACAAGGTCAGCGTGGTCTCTTATGCCGCGGGGCGCGAAGAGGCGCTGTCATGGCAGCGGGTGTGTCGGGTGCTGGGGCAGCAAGGCGGACTGGTCGCGGTTGACTGCGATGTGACCTTCGGGTCGTCAGGCGCGCCAGTTCTTGACCGTTCGGGGTATCGGGCAAAGATCGTGTCGATCATCTCTGCCGGTTACAAGGAGGATGGGCGGAGCGTTGCCTTCGGGATGGAACTTCCCGGGATCGTCGACGACCTGAAGGCTCGGCTGCGCGCGGGCAAGGTCACGAGCGAAGCTGTCGGCAAGGCCAAGGCCGCCCAGCCGGGGGAAAAGCGGATCACTCTTGGCGCTGGCAATGATACCGGTGCGCGGTTCGTGAAGCCTTGAGGGTCTTGAAAGCCGGGGCTGGCTTTCCCAAATCATCGGTATCCGGGTGCTATGACGGGCTCGGGAAACCTGCCTTGCCCCCAAAGGGAAGGCCTTTGACATCGCTTCCAGGAGGATGACATGCGCAACCTTGATTTCGCACCGCTTTACCGTGCCACCGTCGGTTTTGACCGGGTCGCCGATCTGATGGATCGGGTATTGTCCAATGATGTGGCTCAGCCGACCTACCCGCCCTACAACATCGAAAAGACCGCCGAGGATGCCTATCGCATCTCGATCGCCGTTGCCGGCTTCGCGCCCGATGAACTGAGCGTCGAGGTCCGCGATGGCAATCTGCACATCGCCGCCCGCAAGGCAGCGGATGAGGCTGACCGCAACTACCTGCACCGTGGCATTGCCACCCGTGCCTTCGAGCGCCGCTTTGCGCTGGCCGATCATGTGCGTGTGGCCGGTGCGACACATGAGCATGGCATGCTGCACATCGATCTTGTGCGCGAGATGCCCGAAGCGCTGAAACCGCGCCGGATCGAGATTGCCCGTGCCAACGGTGCGACCCCGGTGCTTGAAGCGCAGGCCGAAACCGTCAACTGAGTCGACGATACCCTGTCACCGCTCATGGCGCGTCCCAAAATGGGGCGCGCCTTTTTCATGCATCTGGACAGCCTGAAGATTGATCAGTTCGCGGCCAGCGACTGCGCCAGACGCATCAGGTTGACCGCCTCGATCCGGTAGCCATAGGGGTCGTCGCCGCGTGCCGACAGCGCAAGGTCGATCGCCTGATCCCAGCCCCAGTCGCCCAGGTAGACCGAACCTTGCAGTAACTGCCCGAAGCCCGCGATGGCGGCAGCGAAGCGGGTTTCGGCCGTGGCCTCCTCGGTCCCTGTGATCGGCGTCTCGATCAGGGTTGAGGCGTCTTCGCCCGGCGCCTTCCAGCGCAGGCGCAGAAAGCCCAGTTCGGCCCCGGCAACCGGGGCTGTAGCGGCGGTGCCATAGCGGAGCGGGTCGTTCCGCAGGGCATCAGAGCCCGGCGCGGTGATCTCATATATCGCGGTCACCTGACGGCCGGCACCGATCTCGCCCGCGTCCACCGCGTCATTGTTGAAATCCTCGCGCCGCAGGGCGCGGGTCTCGTAGCCGATCAGGCGGTATTCTGCGACCGTGGCAGGGTTCCATTCCACCTGAATCTTCACATCATCGGCAATCGGGAACAGCGCGCCGGTCAACTGGTCCACCAGCACCTTGCGGGCCTCGGACAGCGTGTCGATATAGGCCGCCTGGCCGTTGCCGTTCTGCGCCAGCGCCTGCATCGTGGCATCATCCAGATTGCCGCGCCCAAAGCCAAGGACGGACAGATAGGTTCCCGTCCTGCGCTGCTTTGCGACATAGGCTTCCAGCCCGTCCGGGTCGCTGATGCCCACGTTGAAATCGCCGTCCGTGGCCAGCAGGATGCGGCTGACCTCGCCTTCCGCCTTCATGCCTTCGGCCACGCGGTAAGCCAGTTCCAGCCCCTCGGCCCCGGCGGTCGATCCACCCGCCGACAGATTGTCGAGTGCGGCAAGGATGGCGGCTCGGTCGGCGGCCTTGGTGGGGGCCAGCACCTGCCCGGCGGACCCGGCATAGGTCACGATGGCAATCTGATCATCCGGGCGCAGTTCGGCCAGCATCATTGTCAGCGATTGCCGCAGAAGACCAAGCCTGTCCGGCCCTTCCATTGAGCCTGAGGTGTCGATCAGGAACACAAGGTTCAGCGGCGGGCGATCCTCGACCGCTGGCAATGCGCCCTGAATACCTATCGTCACCAGCCGCGTGCCGGGGTTCCATGGGGTTGGCATCACCGAAACGGTCGAGGAAAACGCCGCTTCTGCCGCAGGGGCTGGGTAGGAGTATGGGAAGTAGTTCACCATCTCTTCAACCCGGACCTGTTCGGCGCGGGGCAGAACGCCCATGCCAAGTGTTGACCGGATAACCGACCATGACGCGGTATCCACATCGATCGAGAAGGTTGAAACCGGCTCTTCCGCCGTGACCTTCACCGGGTTTGCCGGGGCGTTTGCATAGGCCTCGCTGTCATCAGGCTGCGTTAGCCGGGCATCGGGCAGGGGCGCGAATGCGGGATCAAGGGCGATGTATCCGACCGCACCGCCAGGGGCATCAGATTCCATCCGCTGGCCCAGTTCGCTTTCGGCAATGGCGGAAGGGGCAGAAGGCAGGGCCTCATCGGAAAGCCCCGTCGGAACTGCCAATGGCTCGATTGCGGCCTCGACTGCGGGTGGCGCCTCTGCGATCGAAGTGGATATCTCCGATTCTGTGCTGCGGGCCAGATCCTTGGCTGGCGCCGATTTCGGAGCCGGCCCGGGGACGGGTTCCTGCATGGAAACAGGCAGCCGCAGATCGGTGACCGGCAGGATAACAGCAATGCCGATCACAAGGGCTGCGGCCGAGGTGCTGGCAGCAAGGGCGGGACGGGAAGTCAGAAAACTCAGCATGCGACGCACTCCGTTCAAGGGGGCCGCCGGGGATTGGCGGTCCTCACTGGAACGGTCGGGGTCGGTCGATCCTTGGAGCCGGTCGAAATTTTCCATCGCCAGCGCCAACGCGCGGGCCTTTGCTGCCGCCTCGGGTGCGGGGGTGGATTTCAGCGCGGCGCGCAGGTCGTCAAGATCGTCGGTCATCTCGCGTCCTCCCGTGCCATGGCCCTGAGGCGCTTCTTCACTTCGCTCATCCGCCAGGCAATCGTGCCTTCCGACAGGCCAAGCACAAGCCCGGCTTCGGCCTGCGTCATCTCTTCGCCCAGAACCAGCGCCACGGTGTCGCGCAGTTCCGGAGGCAGCCGGGTCATTGCCTGCGCCAGCCAGTCCTGTGCTTCGGCCTGCACGGCTATCTCATCCTGCCGGGCCAGTTCCCAGTCGCCCCAGCCAAGCGCCGCCCGCGACCGGGTGGCCCGACGGCGGCGCTGGTCATGGGCGGCGTTCACCACCACACGGTAAAGCCAGGTGGTAAAGCGCGCCTCGCCGCGCCAGTTGCGCAGCTTTGACGGCAGGGCGGCGCAGATGTCCTGCGCGAGATCCTCCGCCTCGGTCAGGCTACCGGTCAATCGCCATGCCAGCCCGTGAATCCGGTCGTAATGCCGGTGGACCAGCGTGGCAAACGCCGCGCGGTCGCCGTCAGCGGCGGCAGTCGCAAGGGTTTCGTCGGGCGTGTCCATCAGCATCACGTTATCTGAGACGCAAGCGCCGGAGCAATCCTTGGAACGGTCCTTTGCGCGCGCGCGAAAATCCTTGCCCCGGACAAAAAGCGCCCCGGACCGGGCGGGTGCCGGGCCGGGGGATCGAGGGGTGTCCATGTGTCCGACCATTTGGGAAAAAGGGGTCAGAAGATCAGCCCGTCATAGACGGCAAAGGCGCCGCCGGTGCTGGAAAGACTGGCAGATGCCCCTTCGTCGCGGGCATAGGCCGTAATGGCGTTGTAGGTGCCGGGGCCAAAAGCACCGTCAATCCCGCCGCGATAGTAGCCCCATGCGCGCAGGTTGCGCTGGATCGCCTTCCTCTCGGACGCCGAGTAGGAGTTGAAGGCGCGTGCGGCTGGGGTGGAATGGATTGAGGCATGGGCCGGGCGGGGTTCCACATAAACCGGCGCCGGGGCAGGTGCCGGGGCCACCGCACGCGCCCTGCGGTTCTGTTTCAAAAGCTCGTCAACGATGATGGCCGTGGCGACACCGGCAACAAAGCCCTGTTCCTTCTTTCCCCAGGCATGGGCTGGGGCCGAGGGCAGGGCGGCGATTGACAGAGCAGCAAGGGCTGCGATCATCATGGATTTCGCGGTCATGACAGTGGGCAGCATGTCGTTTCCTTTCACAGTTGGCCCCCGATCAGCAGGGCAATGAGGAAAGGAATGGGGATGTGGACCACGCTAAGCAAAAACAGCGCAATGTTATCGGATAGCCTAAATATTATCAGATGGTTGCGTCAGTCTTTCCAGCTACGCAGCAGGGCGGAAAGACGGGCCAGCCCGTCAGTCAGCCGGGTTTCCGGCCCGCCGCCGACGCCCAGACGGATGTGGTTCGGGCAACCATAGGCCGATCCGGGCAACAGGAAGGTGCGGTATGGGGCGGCCAACAAACGGCGGGCAAGGGTTTCGCCATCGATCCCGTCAAGCTGGGCCAGTCCGATCAGCCCGGCCTCTGGCCGGTGCCAGTCAAGACGTGGTTCTGCGGTCACGAAAGCATCCATCTGGTCCAGCGTCGTGCGGCCTTCTGTCCGGGCATTGGTCAGCGCGGCGGTCAGACGGTCGGGGCGCAGGGCAATTTCCGCGATATGTTCGCCAAGGGTGTTCATGATTTCCGAGGCGTTCTCGCGCAGGATCATCGCATCGCGGATCACCCCCGGATCCTGACAGATGATCCAGCCCGTCCGCAGGCCTTGCAGGCCAAGCGCCTTTGACACCGATCCCGTGGTGATCCCGAACTGCGTCAGCCCGGCTATCGAAGGAGGGCGGGGATGGTCCCACTCCAGCCCGGCATAGACCTCATCCACCACCAGCCAGATGCCGTGATGGTCGGCCAAGGCCGCCAGCGCGCGCAGGTCGGCTTCGGGGATCAGCCGACCGGTCGGGTTGTTGGGATTGGTCAGAAAGATCATTCGCGTGCGCGGGGTGATGGCGGCGGCCACGGCATCGGGGTCAAGGTGCCAACCCCTAACCTCATCCCGCGCCACTTCGCGCAAGGTGGCGCCGATGGCCTTTGCCATGACGCCCGCCTGCGGCCAGCCCGGGGCTTCGGTGATGATTTCGTCCCCGGCTGTCAGTAGCTGGCGAAACAGCAGATAATTCGCCTCGGCGGCGCCGGCGGTGATCAGGACGCTATCGGGCGAAACGGTCAACCCGGCCTGATCCAGTACCCGCTGGCGCAAGGCGGGCAGGCCAAGAAAGCTGGCTCCGTTCCAGTCAAGCAACAGGTTGGGGTCCAGATCGGCGATGAAATCCTTCAGCCGTGGGGACCGGGCCAGCGAAAAGCCGATGAAACATTCGGGCGGCTCGCTGGCGGTTGTCTCCAGGAGATAGTCGAACAGCTTGTGAATCGTGACCTTCATGCCGGACGACCCCCAGGAATTTTCGCCAAGAATTCCCGGGCCTTGGTCATCGAACGTCGCGGCCCTGATTGAGGATGATGACATTGCCCGACGACACGTCCCCCGCAGGCGAGATCAGGAAACCGACCCAGGCGGCGATCTGGTCAGGCTGCATCGCCGCCCCGTGCGGCATGGCGCTGATGGCGCGGGCCAGCACGTCTTCGGTCAGCACGTTGAACAGCGGCGTTTCGGTCATCGCAGGCGCAATGGAATTGACCGCGATCTTGTCGCGCGCATAACGGCGGGCAAGGTCTTTGGTCAGCGTGTCCATTGCGGCCTTGGACGCCCGGTAATGCGGCGGGTCGAACACATCGAAGTTATAGGCCCCGTTCGATGAGATATTGACGATCTTGCGCACGCCGGGCCGCCCGGCCATGGCCTTTACTGCCTGTTGGCAACAATGGAAGGCGGAGTGAAAGTTGATCTCCATCTGCCGGGTCAGTTCTTCTGCCGGGATGTCGGGGAAATCGGACATGAAGCAGGTGCCGGCGTTGTTGACCAGCGCGTCCACACCGCCAAAGCGCGCGGTCACCCGGTCAAACAGGTCTGCGACTGCGTTGGCGTCGGTCAGGTCCACCGCCTCGGGGGTGAAGGCGTCACGGTTGGCGGCCATCGTCAGGAGCGCCGCACCATCGATATCGACGCCAACGACATGCAGCCCGTCCGCCAGAAGCCGGTCGCTGATCGCCCGGCCCATGCCGCCCGCAGCCCCGGTGACGATGGCAAGCCGGGTCATGCCTTTACGACAAAGTCAAAGTGCTTGCGGACCGGCTCTTCGATCTTCCAGATGCCCTTGAAGTCCTTTTCCACCACGAAGGCATCGCCTGCTTTCACGGTAACCGGGGTGCCGCCATCCGGGGTGATCACGATCCGCCCGCTGATCAGCACGACGTATTCATAGGCGGTATAGGTGGCGTGGTAGCTGCCGACAGTGCATTCCCAGATGCCGGAAACCATCGCCCCGTCCTTCGATGTATGCAGCACCCATGTCTTCATGCTGGGGTTGCCTTCGGTCACGACCCAGCCGTCAAGATCGGCGGTCGAGGGTTCGATTCCGTCAGTCGGGGGCAGCTTGGTGATGGATTGCATGGGATGTCCTTTTCAAAAAACCGTTTCGTGGCACGATCAGGGGCCGCGTCCGGCCTGTCAGTCCCGCCCGCGACGGCGGCGGGCTTGATCGCGACCAATCCGCTGAACCTGTCGCCGCCTGCCGCCGAAGGGTACCCGGATTGCGGGGGCAAGTTTGAGTTCTGTAATCCTAATCGACAGCATCCCTTGCGGGCAAGCCGCCCGGCCTGAAAATCGCACAGTGGACAAAGTCATGATCCGGACTTTGCGGGGCTGTCACGAGGGGTGCATGGCCTGCCGACAGAGTTCGCTTTGACAGATTTCGATACGCTGGAATTGCAGGGTGGAAACCCCTTTCCTTGATCCGACGCGCCATTGCGGGGGAGGCTCAAAAAAACCCCCGTGCGGGGGGCGCACGGGGGTATGTCGGGAAAGCCTCGACCGCTCAGGGGACAGGTTGGCCGGGGCCGGAGCGATGGGGACAGATCGCAACTCCGAACCCCGTCAGGTATAAGGGCAGCCGGAATCGGGAATGTGACAGCGCCGATGTGCGACGGCTATTCCTGTGGATGGAATGAAGACTGGTGCAGCGTGGCCTGGGCATTGCCAGGCAGGCCCCCACCCTCTGCCTCCCGCACAAAGGGGGAAGGCAAGCGCAGGGCGCCGGTGGTGCGGGACAGCGCTGACGGGTTTCAGATCTGACGCGACCGGATCATGCCGACGATGTCCTTGGTCTGTTCCAGAATAGGTCGGGCAATAGCTTCGGCGCGGTCGGCACCCTTGCCAAGGATACGGTCGATTTCGCCGGGGTCAGCCATCAGGCGGTTCATTTCCGTCGTGATCGGCGACAGCTTTGCCACGGCAAGGTCGGCCAGCGCGGGCTTGAAGGTGCCGAACTGTGCGCCGGCGAAATCCTGGATGACCTGATCGACGCTGTGACCGGCAAGGGCTGCGTAGATGTTCACCAGGTTGCGCGCTTCGGGCCGGTCTTTGAGGCCTTCCGCCGTTTCCGGCAGGGGTTCCGGGTCGGTCTTGGCCTTGCGGATCTTCGAGGCGATGGCATCGGCGCTATCGGTCAGGTTGATCCGGCTTTGGTCGGACGGGTCGGATTTCGACATCTTCTTGGTGCCGTCGCGCAGGGACATGACGCGGGTGGCGGCGCCTTCGATCAGGGGTTCGACCACGGGGAAGAAATCCACGCCGTAGTCGTTGTTGAACTTGATGGCGATGTCACGGGTCAATTCAAGGTGCTGCTTCTGGTCATCGCCCACCGGGACCATGGTGGCGTGATAGGCCATGATGTCGGCGGCCATCAGCGAGGGGTAGGCGTAAAGGCCAAGCGACGCGGCCTCGGCGTTCTTGCCGGCGGTCTTGTCCTTGAACTGGGTCATCCGGTTCATCCAGCCAAGCCGGGCAACGCAGTTGAAGATCCATGCCAGTTCGGCATGGGCCGAAACCTGCGACTGGTTGAACAGGATCGACCGCGCGGGGTCGATCCCGGCGGCGATGAAGGCGGCGGCACCCTCACGGGTCTGCTGGCGCAGCTTTTCGGGATCCTGCCAGACGGTAATCGCGTGCAGATCGACAAGGCAGTAGATCGTCTCGATCCCCTCGTCCTGCTTTTCGACGAAGCGCTTCAGCGCGCCAAGGTAGTTGCCCAGCGTCAGCCCGCCCGACGGCTGGATGCCCGAGAAGATGCGGGGTTTGAAGGCTTTCGGCGTTTGGACCGCCGAAGTCTCTGACACTGACATGGTAGGCTCCGTCTGGAATTCACTGACGAACCCGCGTAATCGAAGGGGGCAGGGGCGTCAATTGCCCCGGAGCCATGACGCGGGATGAGGGACAAGATGCAGCCAGACCACAATGCAGCGCCGATCAATCCGTTGCCGATGATTGTCTGGGTGATGGCCCTGCCCCTGATCGCGATGGAACTGGTGCTGGCGCTGGCCGAGGCAGGGCTGATCGGCGGCGCGGGAGGCATCGGCTGGCGGCTTCAGGCGGTGGAGCGGTTTGCGATGTTCCCGGAACTGTTGCGCTATCAGGTGGACAACATCGGCCAACCCTACCCGGAGCTGCTGCGGCTGGTCGCCTATCCCTTGATCCATGCCAGCTTTACCCATGCCTTGTTCGCGGTGGTGATCTTGCTGGCGCTGGGCAAGATGGTTGGAGAGATCTTTCGCTGGTGGGGGGTGCTTGTGGTGGTCTTCGGCGCGTCGATCGCCGGGGGGCTGGCCTATGGCCTCTTGATCCCCGATCTGCGCGCGCCCTTGATCGGGGCCTATCCGGCGGTTTACGGGTTGATCGGGGCTTTCACCTTCCTGCTCTGGACCAACCTTGCCCGCAAGGGGGCGAACAAGTACCGCGCCTTCAGCCTGATCGGCTTTCTGTTGTTTTTCCAGCTGGTTTTCGGGGTTCTGTTCGGGGGCAACTGGGACTGGGTGGCCGATATCACCGGTTTTGCGGCCGGGTTCCTTTTGTCCTTCATCGTCAGCCCCGGCGGCTTCGGCCGGGTGGTGGAGATGATCCGTCAGCGCTGACGGCGCAGCGCGCTGCGCAGTTCAACCCAGCTCATCCCGCCGATCAGCATGACCGTGCCGAAGTAGAAAACCATTGCCGCAAGGATCATGCCGCCAAGCGCCACGGTCCGGATGCCGGGGGTTGCCAGCGGCACGGCCAGCAGGACCGACAGCCCCCACAGCACCAGCCCCATCAACGCCGAGGCCGCGATCATGCGGGGCAGGCGATAGCGGAACCGGTCATCAAACCGGGCGGCATCGCCCATGGTGCGTGAGCCGCGCCAAAGCTGCCAGACCATCACCCATGCCGCAACAGAGGTGGCAATGGCGGCGGCCATGAAGCCGATCATCGGCATCAGGCCGATGGCAAGCACCGCGTTCACCACCATCGACCAGACGGCGAAGCGAAACGGGGACCGGGTGTCTTCGCGCGCGTAGTAAAGCGGTTGCAGCACCTTGTGGAGCACGAAGGCGGGCAGACCCACGCCATAGGCCGCCAGCGCAAGGGCGGTGTTCGCCGTCGCCTCGGCCCCATAGGCACCGCGCTGGAAGAGGACACTGATGATCGGCCAGGAAATGACCACCAGCGCCACCGCGGCAGGCAAGGTCAGGAGAAGCGCGAACTCTGTCCCACGGTTGAAGCTGGCGCGCGAGCCTTCGTCGTCGCCCGCGCGCAGGCGGCGGGAAAGGTCTGGCAGAAGAACGATCCCGATGGCGATGCCCACGACGCCAAGCGGCAGCTGGTAGATGCGGTCGGCGTTGTAAAGCCAGACGACGGCGCCTTCGGTCATGGATGCGACCTGACGACCGACGATCAGGTTGATCTGCACCACGCCCCCGGCCAGCACGGCAGGCGCGGCGATGATGGCAAGGCGTTTCAACTCGGGCGTCAGGACCGGCCAACGGAACGGCAGCCGGTAGCCAAGGTGTCGGACGGCGGCCCAGGTGACCAGCATTTGCAGGATGCCCGACAGGGTGACCGACCATGCCAGCGTACGGCCCATGTCCCAGCCCATGCGGTTGGCAAGGATCATGCCCGCGATCATCGTGGCCGACAGCAGGATCGTTACCGCCGAGGTGATGACGAAACGCCCGGCCGCGTTCAGCATGCCCGACAGCAGGGCGGTCAGTGAGATGAACAGGATGTAGGGAAAGGCGATCTTGCCCAGCGTCACCGCGATGTCGAAGCGCGCATCCCCGACAAAGCCCGACGCCATCATGATGACGAGAAGCGGCATGGCCAGAATGGCGAGAAGGGAGAAGACCGTCAGCAGCGCGGCCATGCCCCAGAAGGCATCACGGGCGAAGGCCTCGGCGCCCTCACCCGCCTCGACCTTCTTGGCGAACATCGGGATGAAGGCGAAGTTGAAGGCCCCCTCGGCAAAGAAACGGCGGAACATGTTGGGCAGGGATTGGGCGATGACGAAGGCCTGCGCGACGGGGCCGTCGCCCAGATACTTCGCAAGGAAGATGTCACGCACAAGGCCCGCGAAGCGGCTGACCAGCGTCCAGAAGCCGACGGTCAGGAAGCCCTTGACGATGCGGACGGGTTTCATGCAGGCGCGCCCTGCGCGCGTTCCGCGCCTTCGGCGATGGCGGCGCGGAGCTTGCGGTCAAGCGCCTCCTGCTTGTGCTTCTGGTGCAGCTTCAGGCCGAACATGTCCTTGACATAGAAGGTATCTACCACCTGCGCCCCGTAGGTCGCGATGACGGCACTTGCGATGTAGATGTTGTTGGCGGCAAGCGTCCGGGTAAGATCGTAAAGCAGGCCCGGACGGTCTCGGGTGTCAACCTCGATGATCGTGTAGATTTCAGACCCTTCGTTGTCGAAGGTGATGTGGGTCGGGAACCGGAATTCGCGGTCGCGTTTCTTGAGTTTGTCGCGGTCCTTCAGGGCTTCGCGCGCCACAACCTCACCGCGCAGGGTCTTTTCGATCATTCCCCGCAGACGGGGCAGGCGCGATACCTCATAGGGCTTGCCTTCGATGTCCTGCACCCAGAAGACGGCGGTCGCGTAACCGTCCTTCGACGTGTAGGTCCGTGCGTCCACGACATTGGCACCGACCAGTGCAAGAGCGCCGGCCAGTCGGCTGAAGATGCCCGGGTGATCGGCCAAGGCAAAGCAGGCGCGGGTGGCGTCGCGGTCGGGGTCGGGGTGCAGGTCGATGCGGATCTCGTCATCGGCAAGGCCTTGCAGAAGGCGGGCAAAGACCAGATGCGTGTCGGTCGACAGGCCCTGCCAGTAGGGGGCGTAATGGCGGCTGACCTCGTGATCCAGCGCCGCCTTGTCCCAGTCTTTCAATCGGGCGCGCAGGGCGCTGGTCGCATCATCCTTGCGGTTTTCCCGGTTGACGTTTTCCAGCCCACCCTCAAGCGCCTCGGCTGTCTGCTTGTAAAGCTGGCGCAGCAGCATGGCCTTCCAGTTGTTCCATGTCCCCGGGCCAACGCCGCGAATGTCGCAGACGGTCAGAACGGTCAGAAGGTCCAGGCGTTTCCTTGTCTTCACCGCCTTGGCAAAGTCACGCAGTGTGCGCGGGTCGCCGATATCGCGTTTTTGCGCCATGTCGGACATCAGAAGATGATAGCGCACCAGCCATTCGACGGTTTCACATTCCTCCGGCTCCAGCCCCAGCCGCGGGGCGATGCGCCGCGCCAGCTGCGCGCCAAGGATCGAGTGATCCTCGGGCCGCCCCTTGCCGATGTCATGCAGGAGGAGCGCCACATAAAGCACCTTGCGGTTCACGCCTTCTTTCAGGATGCCCGAGGCGACGGGAAGCTCTTCGACCAGTTCCCCCCGTTCAATCTGGGCAAGGCAGCTGATGGTCTGGATGATGTGCTCATCCACCGTGTAGTGGTGGTAAAGGTTGAACTGCATCATCGCGACGATGGGTTCGAATTCCGGGATGAAGGCTGAAAGGACGCCAAGTTCGTTCATCCGGCGCAGGCTGCGTTCGGGGTTGCCGTGTTTAAGAAGGAGATCAAGGAAGATGCGCCGCGCCTCGGGGTCGTCGCGCATGTCTTCGTCGATAAGGTCAAGGTTTGCGGCCAGAAGGCGCATGACATTTGGGTGAAGGAGATAGCCGGTGCGCAGCGCTTCTTCAAACACGCGCAGCAGGTTCAGCTTGTCTGACAGAAAGGTATTCGGATCGGCCACGTCGATCCGGCCCTGCACCAGCTTGAAGCCGGCCCTGACCTGCTTGGTGCGCTTGAAGATGCCGAAAAGGCTGGCTTCACGCTTGGCGTGGCGGGCTTCCAGTTCGGTCAGGAATATGCGGGTCAGTTCACCCACCCGGGTGGCCAGCCGGAAATAGTGCTGCATGAAATGTTCCACCGCACGGCGCCCGCCGGCATCGCGGTAACCCATTCGGGCTGCTACCTCGACCTGCAAGTCAAAGGTCAGGGTATCGGTCGGACGTCCGGTGACATAGTGCAGGTGGCAGCGCACGGCCCACAGGAAATCTTCGGCCTGCGCAAAGCTGTCAAATTCGTCCCGGCTCAGAAGTCCGGCGGCCACCAGCCCTTCGGCCGACGGCACCCGGTGCAGATACTTGCCGATCCAGTAAAGTGTCTGGAGGTCGCGCAAGCCCCCCTTGCCTTCTTTGACGTTCGGTTCCAGCACATAGCGCTGGCCGCCTTGCCGTCTGTGGCGCTCGGCCCGCTCGGCCAGCTTTGCCTCGATGAATTCCGGGCCGGAGTTCTTGAACAGCTCCGACCAGAGCCTGTCGGCAAGATCGGTCGCAAGGGGCGCATAGCCGCAGATGAATCGATTCTCCAGAAGGGCGGTGCGGATCGTTACATCCTCGCGCCCCAGTCGCACGCAATCCTTGACCGTCCGACTTGAATGGCCGACCTTCAGTTTCAGATCCCAAAGCATGTAAAGCATCGTCTCGATGACGCTTTCGGCCCATGGGGTGATCTTCCACGGGGTCAGGAACAACAGGTCCACATCCGATTGCGGCGCCATTTCGGCCCGCCCATAGCCGCCGACGCCCAGAACGGCGATCCGTTCCGCCTCGGTCGGGTTCGGGACCGGGTGCAGCTTGAGGGCGGCGGAAAGTGTCACCTGCACCAGCACATCGGTCAGTGCGGCCTGAGCCGTCACCAAGGCGCGGGCAGATCGGGGGGCGGCAAGGAAGGCCGCCTCAAAACCGGCATTGGCCGTGATCTTGGCCGCTTGCAGATGCCCGACCACCACGGACCGTGCCTCGCGGGCGTCTGCTGCATCGCCAAGATCAGCCAGAACAGCTTCTGTCAGGGTTGTGGCGTCCGGCACCGTGTAAAGTGCCGCACCCGATGGGTCCGCTGCGGCCGTTGCCGCCTTGGTCATGGTCTCAGAACCCGGAGCCGGCAAAGCTGCGCGGTGCCGCGTCGATCACCACGACCTGATTGCCGCGGATCGCGGCGACCGCAAGGCCACGCTCGTTCGTGCCATTGGGCAACAGGCGGAAGATGCCCGAAACGCCGGCAAATCCGGCGCCCTGGGTCAGCGCCTCACGAGAGAGCGGAGCGCCCTTTGAAGTCCGCGCCAAGGCGCCGATCGCGGCAATCCCGTCGTAGGCAAGCCCGGCAACCGCAACCGGAGCCGACCCATAGGCCGCCTGATAGCGCGACTGGAACTGTGCCTGAAGCCCCGGGTCCGGCATCGCAAACCAGCCGCCCTGCACGCCGGGCAGGGCCAGCGTGGCGGGTGGGATATCCCAACGGGTCAGGCCGATGAACTGGGTGCTGGCCCGGTCGATGCCGTTATCGACCAGAAGTTGGCTCAGAAGCGGCAGCGCCCCGGCTGTGTCGGCTGTCAGAAAAAGCGCTGTGGCACCGGAAGACCGCGCGGTTGCAACAATGCCCTGCGCCGCCTGCACAATCCCGTTTTGCGAGAATTCGTAGGACGTGACACCGACCACCGATCCGCCAGCACCAGCGACGCCGCGTTCGATTGCCGACTTGCCGACATTGCCGGCGACATTGCGGTCATGGACGATCAGGATCTTGGACTTGCCATTTCGGACCGCATAACCTGCCAACCGCCGGGCGGTATTGTCGAAGGTCTGGCCCAGAACAAAGACGTTCCCCCCCGCAATCGCGGCATTGTTGGAAAAGGCCAGAACGTTCACCCCGGAGCCTGCGGCGGCTGCGCCTGCGGCGTTCGCCTCTTCCGAATAGAACGGCCCGAGGATCACCTGCGCGCCCTCATCCACCGCCTGCTTGGCCTGTGCGCTGGCCTGCGCCGGATTGCCGCCGGTGCGGTAGACCTTGAGATCGATCTTCACGCCCGAAAGGTCTGCCATGGCAAGGCGCGCGGCATTCTCGAGGTTCTGGCCGAAAAGCTCGTCCTGCGCCTGACCGGAACCGGAGGGGATCAGCAGCGCCACCTGAACCGCACCTCCGGCGCCAGTTGCCGGGCCGGTCGATGGCCCACCACCGGGTACGCAAGCCGAAAGCAAAGCAGCGCAGAGAACAAGGAAAGACTGACCCAGCGACTTGCGGGTCCGGCGAATTGCGGACAACATGAAGGTTCCTCACTCTGCAGCGGCACGCCGAACACGGGCCAAGGTAAACACGGGTCAAGGTAATTGGTTCGGGAAGGGAAGTAAACTTGTGAGGCAGTCACCTGACGCCCCCGATGCGGCCCATAAACCGGCCCTGCGCGCCATTCCGCCGGGGCTGCACTTCATCGCCACACCGATTGGGGCTGCCCGCGATATCACCTTGCGGGCGCTGGATGTGCTGGCGGGGGCGGATGTGCTGGTTGCCGAAGACACCCGCACGCTGCGGCACCTGATGGAAATCCACGGTGTGCCGCTTGGAGGCCGTCAGGTCATTGCCTATCATGACCACAGCGGAGAAGGTGCGCTTGCCCGCCTGCTGGCACTGATCGGCGAGGGCAAGAGTGTTGCCTATGCCTCCGAGGCGGGGACGCCGCTGATCTCGGACCCCGGGTTTGAACTGGCGCGGGCGGTTGCTGCGGCGGACCTGCCGATGACCGCCGCCCCCGGCCCCTGCGCCGCCATCTGTGCGCTGACCCTGTCGGGCCTGCCATCGGACCGGTTCCTGTTCGCCGGGTTCCCGCCTGCAGCCCGAGGCGCGCGCCGGTCGTTTCTGGCGGAACTTGCGGGCGTTCAGGCAACGCTGATCTTCTACGAAAGCCCGAAGCGGCTGCGTCAGCTGCTTGCAGACATGGTCGAAACACTTGGGGAAGGCCGGCAGGGGGCTGTCTGCCGCGAACTGACCAAGCGCTTTGAAGAAGTTTCGCGCGGTACTGTCGGACAACTTGCGGCAGATTTCGCGGACCGGGATGTCAAAGGCGAGATCGTGGTGCTGGTCGACCGCGCCCCGCCACCCGAGGCCAGTGCCGAAAGCATAGCAGCTGCGCTGGGTGCTGCGCTGGCCACGATGAGCGTTAAGGATGCAGCAACGTTTGTGTCGCAAACTCTGGGTGTATCGCGCAAGATTGTCTACCGGATTGCGATTGATCTTGACCGCGACTGATCCGCCCGAGCTGCAATGAGGCTGCCATGCCCTTCGACTTTGTCTCTGATCCCGTGCGTCGTAGCCGGTCCACGCGTGGTCGGATGAATTATCACGCCGGTCATGCGGCAGAAGCCTCGGTCGCGCGGTATTATGAAGCGATGGGCGTTCGGATCTGCGCACAGAACTGGCGGGGGATCACTGGCGAAATTGACCTGATCGGTCGGCATGACGGCGCGGTAATCTTTGTCGAGGTGAAGCAAAGCCGCAGTCATGACATGGCCGCGTCGCATATTTCATCGCGCCAGATCGGACGCATCTTTGCGACGGTGGATGAATTTCTCGCAGGGGAACCGAATGGCCTTCTGACCGATGTTCGCATTGATCTTGCCCTTGTTGACGGGCAGGGCCGGATCGAAGTTGTGGAAAACGCTTTCGCGGGTTGAATTGCATCTTTCCCTGCCTTGGGTCATCACTCTGTCCGAACATGGTGGAGAGAGTCATGCCGCTCAAGGTAGCCTTGCAGATGGATCCGATCGGATCGGTCAATATCAATGCCGATTCGACCTTTCGTATTGCGGTTGAAGCGCAGGCCCGGGGACATTCGCTGTTCTACTATTCGCCCGACCGTCTGGCCTATGTCGAAGGTCGTGTGATAGCGACGGGTTGGCCGGTCGAGTTGCGGCGTGAGGTTGGCAATCATGTCAGCTATGGCGAAGAGACCGAAGTCGATCTTGGCGAGATGGATGTTGTCTGGCTGCGACAGGATCCGCCGTTTGACATGGGCTATATCACCACGACCCATCTGCTGGAGATGATTCACCCCCGCACGCTGGTGGTGAACGACCCGTTCTGGGTGCGCAACAGCCCCGAAAAACTTTTGGTGCTGCGGTTCCCGACCCTGACCCCGCCAACCGCCATTGCGCGCGACCTTGGCACGATCCGGGCGTTCAAGGCGCGGCATGGCGACATCATCCTGAAGCCGCTTTATGGCAATGGCGGAGCGGGGGTGTTCCGGCTGGATCCGAATGATCGCAATCTGTCGTCGCTGCATGAATTGTTCATGGGCATCAACCGTGAGCCTTTGATCGTGCAAAAGTTTCTGCCGGATGTATCGAAAGGCGACAAGCGGGTGATCCTTGTTGATGGCGAGCCGGTGGGGGCGATCAACCGGGTGCCGCAGGCCGGAGAGACCCGATCGAACATGCATGCTGGCGGTCGTCCCGAGAAGGTGGGGCTGACCGCGCGGGATCTGGAGATCTGCGCCGCCATCGGTCCAGTCTTGCGTGAGAAGGGGCAGGTTTTCGTTGGGATCGACGTGATCGGCGATTGGCTGACCGAGATCAACGTGACCTCGCCCACCGGGATTCAGGAGTTGGAGCGTTTTGACGGAACGAACGCCGCCGCGCGGATCTGGGAAGTGATCGAGGCCAAGCGCGCGGGCTGAGCCTTGCCGCAGGGTCGCAGCCCGCGAATGATGCGTGTGCTGAACGGTTGCAGGTGGGGGTTTTGCACCCCCACACCCTTGCAGAGTATTTCTGAAAAGAGCAGGTCAGGCTTTCAACACAGTGTGCGCCGCCCTCAAAGGCCGCCTGTGGCCGAGGACAGCCGGAAGCTGATCGCTTCGGCGATGTGGGGTTTGCGGACCTGATCGCTTCCGTCGAGGTCGGCGATCGTGCGGGCGACCCTGAGGACGCGGTGGTAGCCTCGGGCCGAGAGCCCCATCCGTTCGGCTACGCGAGAGATCAGCGATTTGCCTTCGGCATCGGGGGTGGCGAAGGTTTCAAGCGTGGCGCCTTCCAGGTCTGCGTTCACCCGGGCTTCGGGGTGGTTGGCAAAGCGTCGGGTCTGGACGGCTCGTGCTGTGGCGACCCGGGCGGCGATGGTGGCCGAGGGGTCGCCAGAGGCCGGCAGGTCCAAATCTGCGAAAGCCACGGGGGGAACTTCGACGCGGAGATCGAAGCGGTCCATCAAGGGGCCGGAGATGCGGCCGAGGTAGTCTTCGCCACAGATCGGGGCGCGGCCACAGGCACGCGATGGATCCGAGAGGTAGCCGCATTTGCAGGGGTTGGCGGCGGCGATCAGCAGGAACCGGCAGGGATAGCGGATATGTGCATTGGCGCGGGCCACCATGACGGTTCCCGTCTCTATCGGCTGGCGGAGGGTATCAAGCACGGTGCGGGGAAACTCGGGAAATTCGTCAAGGAAAAGGACGCCGTTGTGGGCAAGACTGATCTCGCCCGGTTTGGCGCCGCGCCCGCCGCCGACGATGGCGGCCATGGAGGCGGTGTGGTGCGGTTCGCGGAACGGACGGTCACGGGAGATGCCGCCTTCGGTGAGGAGGCCCGCGAGGGAATGGATCATCGATGTTTCCAGCGCCTCGACCGCCGAAAGAGGCGGCAGGATGCTGGGCAAGCGGGCGGCGAGCATGGATTTGCCAGACCCCGGTGTGCCGACCATGAACAGGTGATGCCGTCCGGCAGCGGCGATTTCCAATGCGCGCTTGGCGCGTTCCTGACCTTTCACCTCGCAAAAGTCGCGGGGGTTCCGGGTTCGGGTAACCTCACCCGCTTCGGCGGGGATGATCGGGGCGCGGCCGGTATAGTGGTGCAGCACCTCTTCAAGAGAAGCGGCGGCAAGAACCTGAGTCGCGCCGACCCATGCCGCCTCGGCACCGCAGGCCTTTGGGCAAAGAAGCGCGCGGTCCTCAACGGCGGCGGCCATGGCGGCGGGCAGGGCGCCAGCGACTGGGATCAACCGACCGTCAAGCGAAAGTTCGCCCAAGGCGACGATGCGTTCAACCTCGTCGCGGGGAATGATGTCGAGTGCGGCGAGAAGGGCGACGGCGATCGGCAGGTCGAAGTGTGAGCCCTCCTTGGGCAGATCGGCAGGCGACAGGTTCACCGTGATCCGCTTGGCGGGAAGGGCAATCGACAGCGCCTGAAGGGCGGCGCGGACACGTTCTTTTGCCTCGGACACCGCCTTGTCGGGCAGGCCCACAAGGTTGAACGCGGGTGAGCCGGGAGAGAGGGCGCATTGCACCTCGACCAGCCGGGCCTCTACCCCCTCGAAGGCGACGGTATAGGCGCGGGCTGTCATGCAGGATGCCTGCGATGGGGCCAGCGACTGAGCCAGCGACTGAGCCAGCGACTGGGCCAGCGACTGGGCCAGAGACTGGGCCGGGGGGTGTGTTGTCTGATCATTCTGGCCCGCCGCCCCACATTCACATGCCCCACGTTCACATTGGTTAACGGGTAGGGCTGAATGGTTTACGATTGGTAAAGAGCCATGAATTTCGGCCATGCCTCGGGATCGGCGGCGGTCTTGTCGCGGCAAAAGGCATTGCAAAAGCCGAAGCGGCGACCATTCAGGTCCAGGAAATGGGTCACGGGGGCGCCGGAGTACGGGCAAGTGGTATTTTCAGCCTTGGTCCCGTCAATCTTGGTCCCGTCAACCGCGAGGGCGGAAAGCGGGGTGGGGCCGGGCCAGTCGCGCCGGGGGTAGTCGCGGCGGTAGAAATCCTGATCGGGGCCGTCGGCCATGCCCATCGCGCGCCAGCGGCGAAAGCCGGGGTGGGAAAGATGGGCGTTCACATAGGCCATCGCGTCGGGGTTGACCGGCAGGTTGTAACCGGCGATGCGGGCGGCGACGGGGGCGAAGAAAGCATCGGCTGCGCAATAGTCACCGCACAGCCATGGGGTGACAGAGCCGGTGGTCTGCCGCGCCCAGGCCCAGAGGGTTTCAAGTCGGGAAAGGTCGGCAAGCACCGCCTCGGGGGGCTGGCAATCGGTATAGCTGACGCGCAGGTTCATCGGGCAATGGCTGCGCAGCGCGGTGAAACCTGCGTGCATTTCCGCCGCGAGCACGCGCGCCGTGGCGCGGGCGTGGGGGTCTGATGGCCACAGGCCTGCGTCGGGGTGGCGGCTGGCCAGTTCCTCGGCGATGGCGATGGTCTCGGGGACGACCGAGCCTTCGGGGGTGCGCATGGTGGGGGCGGTTCTGGCCGGGAAGTAGCCTTGCAGCAGCTTTGGCAACTCGTCGCTGTAAAGCCGGGCGCGGTGGCAGTTGACCGGGATGCCAAAGGCGTCGAACAAGAGCCAGCCGCGCAGGCTCCAGCTGGAATAGGCGCGGTCGCCGATCACAAGGTCATAGGGCATGGTGTTTCCTTTCCGCTGGCTGCATCTGACCTAGGCAGGGCTGCAAAGGGAAACGCTGAATTGTGCGGGTCTTGATCACGGGCGGTGATTGATCGACAGCGCCTGCCACTGGCCCGCGTCATGGGCAAGGCAGGTGACCGACAGCGGATCGATCGTCTGGGCCAGCACCTGATGGGGCGTCTGTCCGGTTGCGCGGGCAAGCTGGGTCAGGATGATGCCGAAATGCGCCACGATGATCAGGTCCTGGCCATGGTGGCGGGCGACAAGCCGGTCGGTGGCAGTGCTGGCGCGGGCGGCGGCGTCATCCCAGCTTTCCCCATTGGGTGCGCGGTGGGAACCGGGCTGTTCCCAGAACAGGCGGGACAGGTCGGGGTCGGTCGTGGCGATGTCAGACCAATGGCGGCCGTCCCAGTCGCCAAAATGGATTTCGCGCAAGGATGAGTCTGGGGAAAGGCGGCTGCGCCCCTGGGCAAGCACTTCGGCGGTGGCGGTGGCGCGAAGCAGGTCTGACGATGTAACGATCGCCGCCCGTGGCAGGTGGGCGTCAAGGCGGGCAATGGCTGCGGTGTCGGACAGATCAGCCGGCACGTCGCGCCATCCTGTCATGGCCTTTTCATGCGTCGGGCCGTGGCGAACCCACCAGAGCCGGGTCACGTCGGGGCCTTTGGCAGCGGCGGGATGCTGCCCTTCAGCGCCAGCGGCAGGCCCGCGATCACGGTGACGACAAGCGACGCTTCGGCGGCGAGGCGCTGGTTCAGTTGGCCTTGTGCATCGCGGAAACGCCGGACGAGGGCATTGTCGGGAACGATGCCCCAGCCGGTTTCGTTCGAGACGATGACCACAGGCGCGGGACAGGCGGCGAATGCGGTGACGAGGTCTTCGGTTTCAGCCGCAAGGTCGTGGTTGGCCAAGAGATGATTGGTCAACCACAGGGTGGCGCAGTCGATCAACACTACTTCGTCTTTGCTGGCAGAGCCAAGTGCCACGGGCAGGTCGAGTGGGGCTTCGACCGTCACCCAGTCAGCGCCGCGATCCTCTTGGTGCTGGGCAATGCGGGCGCGCATTTCTTCATCCCACGCCTCGGCGGTGGCGATGTAGCGCCGGGGGCGGGTTGTGGAAAAGATCAGCCGCTCGGCGAAGGCGGATTTGCCTGACCGCGCGCCGCCGACGACAAGCGTAAGTTGTGGCAATTCGGTGCGGTGAAGTGATCCGGACATGCTCAGGCCTCGTATTATGGGAAAGGGCAGGCAAAAGCGCTGCAGTTAACCGATCTGGAGGTCATCATGGCATTTGACGGATATACTGACCAGACGATGTCGCGCAAAGCGATGAAAGCTGAATTGCTGGACGCAGAAACCGAATTGCGGCTGGCCTATGCGTGGCGTGACCAGCGCGACGAACAGGCGCTGCACCGGCTGATCACCGCCTATATGCGGCTGGCGATCAGCATGGCGTCAAAGTTCCGTCGCTACGGCGCGCCGATGAATGACCTTATTCAAGAGGCCTCTCTGGGCCTGATGAAGGCCGCTGACAAGTTCGATCCGGATCGTGGCGTGCGCTTCTCGACCTATGCGGTCTGGTGGATCAAGGCGTCGATTCAGGATTACGTCATGCGCAACTGGTCGATGGTGCGGACCGGGTCCACCTCCAGCCAGAAGGCGCTGTTTTTCAACCTGCGCCGGGTTCAGGCCAAGCTGGAGCGTGAGGCGTCGCAGCGCGGCGAAACGCTGGATCAGCACCAGCTGCGCCAGATGGTCGCGGCAGAGGTTGGTGTGCCGCTGCACGATGTCGAGATGATGGAAGGGCGGCTTTCGGGGTCCGACTATTCACTGAACGCCACGCAGTCTTCGGATGAGGACGGGCGCGAATGGATTGATGCGCTGGAAGATGACGGCGTGCAGGCCGCCGAAGCGGTGGAAGGCGAACATGACACCGGACGGCTGCGCGGCTGGCTGGTCAATGCGATGCAGTCGCTGAACGCGCGCGAACGCTACATCGTGGCCGAGCGCAAGCTGAAGGAAGAGGGCCGGACCCTGGAATCGCTGGGCGAGGAGTTGGGGCTTTCCAAGGAGCGGGTGCGTCAGCTGGAAGCTGCGGCCTTTGCCAAGATGCGCAAGAGCCTTGAGGGCCAGTCGCGCGAAGTGCGTCACTTTCTGGTGTAGGCTTTCTTTGCCAGTGGAGATCCAGCAGAGCGGGCGCCAAGGGGCGCCCGCAAGTTTTTTTCGGTCGCCTGCGCGCGGGCGCGCTTCGGCTTCGGTGCCTTGGGCGGGGATATCTGGCGAAGGGAAGGCCGGGGGTCGCGCAGGCAGGGCGGGTGTTGAGTTTGCGTCACTTGGCCCCTACACCTTGAATTCACACCAAGGGGGGCCGGACCATGCTGTCAGGCAAGCGTATTCTTCTGATCATCGGCGGCGGGATCGCGGCCTACAAGGCGCTGGAGCTGATCCGGCTGGTTCAGAAGGCCGGTGGGTCGGTCGTGCCGGTGCTGACCCGTGCGGGATCGCAGTTCGTGACACCCCTGAGCGTGGGCGCATTGGCGGGGGCGAAGGTCTATCAAGACCTGTTCGATCTGACCGATGAGGCCGAGATGGGCCATATCCAGCTGAGCCGAGCCGCCGATCTGGTGGTGGTGGCCCCGGCGACGGCGGACCTTCTGGCCAAGATGGCGGGGGGGCGGGCGGATGATCTGGCCTCGACCCTGCTTCTGGCGACGGACAAGCGGACGCTGGTGGCCCCGGCGATGAATGTGCGGATGTGGGATCATCCGGCGACGCGGCGCAACCTGGCGGCTCTGCGAGGTGACGGCGTGCTGGTGGTCGGCCCGGATGAGGGTGAGATGGCCTGCGGCGAATTCGGGCCGGGGCGGATGGCGGAACCGCCCGCGATTGTCGCGGCGATCGGTGCGGCGCTGGGGCCGGGTGACGGAAGTGGACCTTTGGCGGGGCGGCATGTGCTTGTCACCTCGGGTCCGACGCATGAACCGATTGATCCGGTGCGCTATATCGCCAACCGATCCTCGGGCGCGCAGGGGGCGGCGATTGGTGCGGCGCTGCGCGATCTGGGCGCGCGGGTGACCTTTGTGACCGGACCTGCCGCCGTGCCGGCCCCGTCAGGGGTGACGGTGGTGGCGGTCGAGACCGCAGCGGAAATGGCTGCGGCGGTGGCGGCGGCCTTGCCGGCGGATGCGGCGGTGATGGCGGCGGCGGTGGCGGATTGGCGGGTGGCCAATGCGGCGGGCGAGAAGCTGAAGAAGGGTGCGGCGGGCATCGGCCCCGCGCTGGAGTTTGCCGAGAACCCGGACATTCTGGCGCAGCTGTCGCAAAGCGCGCAGCGCCCGCGGCTGGTGGTGGGGTTTGCGGCGGAAACGACCGATGTGGTGGCCCATGCTACCGCCAAGCGAGCGCGCAAGGGCTGTGACTGGATCGTCGCGAATGACGTGTCGCCCGGCACCGGCATCATGGGCGGCGCCGAAAACGCGGTCACCCTGATCACCGGGGCGGGGGCCGAGACATGGCCCCGGATGGGCAAGGACGCTGTGGCGCGGCAGTTGGCTTTGCGAATTGCCGACGCCTTGGCGGGTTGAGGCGGTGGAAGCCTCCGGCGGGGATATTTGGAGACAGATGAATGGACATCCGATGCGGCCTCTGGTGAGTGTGGTTTGGGAAAGCTGGGCCGACCGGTCGCTGCCGTTGCCCGCCTATCAGACGGCAGGGGCGGCGGGGGCGGACCTCTGTGCGAACTTTCCGCCCGAGGCGCGGGAAAGTGGGCTGGTGCTGGCGCCGATGGGGCGGGCGATCTGTCCCACCGGGATCAGGGTGGCAATCCCGGTCGGGTATGAGATGCAGGTTCGGCCCCGGTCGGGGCTGGCGTCAAAGCATGGGATCACCCTGCCGAACACCCCCGGCACCATCGACAGCGATTACCGCGGGCCGCTGGGTGTATCGCTGATCAATCTGGGGCCTGAGCCGTATACGATCCGGCATGGCGACCGGGTGGCGCAGGTTGTGGTGGCACCCGTGGTGCAGGCGGGTTTTGCGGTGGTCGAGGCGCTGGACGAAACCGCGCGGGGGACGGGGGGCTTTGGCTCTACCGGACGGGCGTGAGGGCGCGGGCATGATCGGGCTTCTGGGCTTTGTTGGCCTGTGGGCGTTGGGCCGCTGGCGCGGCTGGGGCGACAGGTGGTTCGTGCTTGCGGTGGGCTGGTGGGTGATCCTGATGGTCGCGCATATGCCGATGCAGGTGGAAAACCCATTGGCCCGGGTGGTTGGCGGGGATTTCGGCGGCTGGCTGGTCTTTGGTCTGTTGGCCGCGCTGGGCCTTGGGTATCGCAGCCTGTTGCGGGCAGTGCGGCGCCGGAAAGCGGCGGACCCGGTGGCAGCTGCCCCGGTCGCCGGCACCTTCCGCGAGGCGGAACTGGAGCGTTACGCCCGCCATATCCTTCTGCGCGAGATCGGTGGGGCGGGGCAGAAGCGGTTGAAGGCGGCGAAGGTACTGGTTGTTGGGGCGGGGGGCCTTGGGTCGCCGGCGCTGTTGTATCTGGCAGCAGCCGGGGTCGGGACGATCGGGGTGATTGATGCCGATGTGGTCGAAGGGTCGAACCTGCAACGGCAGGTGATCCATGCCGATCAGCGGATCGGGATGCCCAAGGTCTTTTCCGCCGAAATCGCGATGCGGGCGCTTAATCCGTTCATCGAGGTGCGCCCCTATCATCGCAAACTGTCGGAAGAAAACGCCGCCGCGCTGGCGGCGGAATATGATCTGGTGCTGGATGGAACGGATGATTTCGACACCCGCTATCTGGTCAACCGGGTTTGCGTGGCAGCCGGGGTGCCGCTGATCTCGGGCGCGCTGACGCAGTGGGAGGGGCAGGTGAGCCTTTTCGATCCGGCGAAGGGTGGGCCTTGCTATGCTTGCGTCTTTCCGGTGCGGCCTGCGGCGGAGCTGGTGCCGAGTTGTGCTGAGGCGGGGGTGGCGGCCCCCTTGCCGGGGGTCATCGGGGCGACGATGGCGATGGAGGCGGTGAAGCACCTGACAGGGGCAGGCGAAACCCTCATGGGGCGGCTGTTGATCCATGACGCGCTTTATGCCGAGACCCGGGTGATCGGGGTGAAGCGCCGGGAAGATTGTGCGATTTGTGCCGGCAAGCGGGCGGGGGCAGCAGCGGGCTGAGCCGTCGCGCAGCCGATCGAAGCGCGGCATCGCAAACGCATGGGCCGCTATTGCAGCGCATCGATTTGCGCCGCGACAAGACGCTGCAAGGTCCACAAGGTGCGGTCGTGGATGCCGCGCGCTTCAAGGTGGGTCACGGTGTTCAGCAGGTATTCCGCCCCGCTGCCCCAATGCCCGCAGGCGCGTGACAGCATTTTTGCCTGATCGCCCGGGGACATCCGGCCGGTATAGGCGGGTGAGGCGCGGTTCATCGCAAAGGCAAGTGCGGTTGCCGGGCCTTGCGGGGTGCCGACGGTGATCCACTGGGGCATCGAATTTATCGGCTTGACCGTGAATTCACGCCGGAAAAGCCGGTCAAGCGTCGGGGCAAGTGCGCCATTTGGCAGGTCGTAAAGAACACCCCTGCAACTGCCGCCCCGATCAAGCGCCATCATCAGGCCGGGGCAGTCTGGCGTGGCGCGAAAGCGGATCATCCGGAGGCAGAAGCTTCGGTGCCAGCCATGGGCAATGGCGGGCGTCTCGGCGGTATGGTCGATCTCGGGCTTCCAGATCAGTGAGCCATAGGCGAAAAGGCGCAGCGGGCCGGGCGGCGCATCTTGCGACATGCGGGAAACCCAATCGGCATAGTCGGCGTCGTTGTGCAAGTCCATCCCCGGCGGCGGGCCAGTGTCTGGCACATCTCGGTGAACGCGGGCGATATGGGCTGCCGAAAGTGACATGGCGCGGGGCGTGGGATGGGACATTGGGCAGGCCCTCCTGGCCAGAGGGTCGGTCATCCGGCTGGTGCGGTCAAGGGACTTGGCACAGGGCGGTCTTGGTACAAGGTCGACCGGGCATCTTGTGCTTAGGTCGGGCGCGCGGCATGGTTGCGCAAAACAATCATCATGGGGAGCCTGACTTATGAAACTGACCGCTGCCGCCCTTTTGGGCCTTGGCCTGCTTGCCGCACCTGCCTTCGCCCAGAGCTTGCCTGATCTGGCCGGGCGCGAGGTGGTTGTGGTGACCGAAAATGCCTATCCACCGCTTCAGTTCCTTGATGCCTCGGGCGCGGCTGTGGGCTGGGAATATGACGCGATGGCTGAAATCGCCAATCGGCTGAACATTGCGGTGAAATATGAGAACATCTCCTGGGATGCGATGATCCCGGCGGTGTCGGAAGGCCAGTTCGATCTGGGGATGACCGGGATCACCATCCGCGATGACCGCAGGGAGCAGGTGGATTTTTCTGACAGCTACATGACCAGCGAAATGGTGATGATGGTGCGCGGCGATGAGGAACGCTTCAGCGATGCCGTCAGCTTTGCCGCAGATGCCGATCTGTTGATGGCGGCGCAGCCGGGGACCACTCCGTTCTATGTTGGCGTCTATGATGTGCTGGATGGCAATGAGGCCAACCCGCGGATCAAGCTGTTCGAGACCTTCGGCGCAACGGTCGAGGCGCTGAAATCCGGTGACGTCGATCTGGTGCTGACCGATGGGACGGCAGGGGCGGGCTATGTCGAAGCCAGCGCCGGTGGTCTGAAGATCGTGGGCGAAAAGCTGGGGACCGAGGATTTCGGCTTCATCTTCCCCAAGGGCAGCGACCTTGTGGCACCGATGAATGCCGCGATTGCCGCGATGCGTGCGGACGGCACGATCGATGCGCTGAACACCAAATGGTTCCTTGACTACAAGATGGGCGAGTAAGGCCAGATGGCCCGGGCGGTGACGTCCGGGCCTTGTCGATGACCCCGAACCCCGAACCCGACAAGGACTTTCCATGGTGGCTGGTGATCGTGACGGTCACCGGCCTTTGGCTGTTTTATGAGGTCTGGGCGAGCGACGTCTATTCCGCTGCACTGAACACGCTGTCCAAGGGTATCTGGATCACGGTTCTGGTGACGCTGGTGGCCTATTTCGGGGCCTGCCTGATCGGCCTTGGGCTGGCGCTGGCGGGGATGTCGCGCTTCATCGTACTGCGGCAGGCGGCCCGGCTTTATATCGAGGTGATGCGGGGCATCCCGATCATCGTCTTGCTGCTTTATGTGGCTTTCGTGGTGGCGCCGGGGCTGGTGGCCGGGTGGAACTGGCTGGCGGTGCCTTTGGGCCTTGATGAGGTGCGGGGGCGGGATTTTCCGCTTTTGTGGCGCGCGGTGATTGCGCTGATGCTGGCCTATTCGGCCTTTCTGGCCGAAATCTTCCGCGCCGGTTTGCAGGCCGTGGACAAGGGCCAGATCGAGGCGGCCAAGGCCTTGGGCCTGAACGGCTGGCAGCGTTTCCGCCATATCGTCTTTCCGCAGGCGTTCCGGATGGTGCTGCCACCCCTTGGCAATGATTTCGTGGCGATGGTGAAGGATTCGTCATTGGTCAGCGTGCTGGGGGTGACGGACATCACCCAACTGGCCAAGGTCACGGCGGCGGGAAATTTTCGATATTTCGAAACCTATAACGTGGCGGCGCTGATCTATCTGACGATGACGATCGGCCTCAGTCTGGTGTTGCGGCGGCTGGAGGCGCGGTTGCGCGGGCGGGACCGGCGGTAAGCATATTGAGCGCGTTCCGCGCATTCCTCTTTCTTGCCTCCGCGCGCAAGCGCGCAACCGGCTTCGACGTCGGGGGCGCTTCGCCCCCCAATCCCCCAGAGAGTATTTCCAAAAAAGAGCAAGGGCGAAGGGTGGACCTTGGAGGTGGGCGCGCCTAGGTTTTCGGGCAAAGGAGAGTTGCCATGAATGTTCTGCTTCAGGCTTGGGAAACGCCGTTCGGCTTGCCGCCCTTTGCGCAAGTGCGGGATGAGGATTTCGGACCGGCGTTCGATGAGGCCCTTGGGCGGGCGCGGGCGAACATCCGGGCGATTGCCGAGGGGCCGGGGAGATCATTCTCCGAGGTGATCGAAGCGCTGGAACTGGCGGAAGGGGATCTGGATCGGGTGGCGGGGTTGTTTTACAACCTTGCCGGGGCCGACAGCACCGAGGCTCGAGAAGCGTTGATGCGGGATCTTGCGCCGAAGATGAGTGCGTTTTCCAGTGAAGTGACCAACAACAAGGCATTGTGGGGCAAGGTCGAGGCGCTTTGGCAGGGGCGTGAGGGGTTGGGGCTGACGGGTGAGCAGATGCGGGTGCTGACGCTTTACCGGCAGATGTTCGTCCGGTCTGGCGCGGCGCTGGAGGGGGCGGCGGCGGAGCGGTTGACGGCGGTGAAATCCCGGCTGGCGGTCTTGGGGACGGCGTTCGGGCAGAACCTTCTGGCGGACGAGCGCAGTTGGTTCATGGAACTGGCCGAGGCCGATCTGGCCGCGCTGCCGGGCTTTGTGCAGGACGCCGCCCGGGCGGCGGGGGCAGAGCTCGGGCTTGGTGCGGTGGTGACGTTGAACCGCAGCCTGATCGTGCCGTTCCTGCAGTTTTCACCGGATCGTGCGCTTCGGCAGAAGGCCTATGAGGCTTGGGTGGCGCGTGGGGCCAATGGGGGCGAGACGGACAACCGGGCTGTGGCGGCGGAGATTCTGGCGCTGCGGGCGGAGCGGGCGGGGCTTTTGGGCTATGCTGATTTCGCGGCCTTCAAGCTTGAGCCGGAGATGGCAAAGACGCCGGGCGCAGTGCGCGATCTGTTGATGCGGGTCTGGGAGCCCGCCAAGCGCAAGGCCGAGGCTGATGCGGCGGTGCTGGAGGCGATGATGGTGGCCGATGGGTTTCCCGCACAGCTGGAAGCATGGGACTGGCGCTATTACAGCGAGAAGCGCCGCAAGGCCGAGCATGATCTGGATGAGGCGGCGCTGAAGCCTTACCTGTCACTGGACGCAATGCTGGGGGCGCAGTTTGACTGTGCCAACCGATTGTTCGGGCTGGAGTTCCGCGAGATCGAGCGCCCGTTCTATCACCCGGATGTGCGGGGGTGGGAGGTTACCCGGGCGGGTAATCATGTGGCGGTGTTTCTGGGTGATTACTTCGCGCGGGCGTCCAAGCGGTCGGGCGCCTGGTGTTCGGCGATGCGGTCGCAGCGCAAGTTGGGCGGTGATGTACGGCCGATCGTGGTGAACGTCTGCAACTTTGCCAAGGGCGACCCGGCGCTTTTGTCCTATGACGACGCGCGGACGCTGTTTCACGAGTTCGGCCATGCGCTGCACCAGATGTTGTCGGATGTGACCTATGGCTTCATTTCCGGCACCTCGGTGGCGCGGGATTTCGTGGAACTGCCGAGCCAATTGTATGAGCATTGGCTGGAGGTGCCAGCCGTGCTCGAGGCGCACGCGCGGCATCATGAGACAGGCGAGCCGATGCCCGGTGACATGCTGGAGCGGCTGCTGGCGGCCGGAACCTATGATCAGGGCTTTGCGACGATGGAGTTTGTAAGCTCGGCGCTGGTGGATCTGGAGTTTCACACCGGGGCGGCACCTGCGGACCCGATGCAGAAGCAGGCCGAGGTGCTGGAGGCCTTGGGCATGCCGCGCGCCATCCGGATGCGCCACGCCACGCCGCATTTCGCGCATGTCTTCAGCGGCGACGGCTATTCGGCCGGCTACTACAGCTACATGTGGTCGGAGGTGATGGACGCCGATGCCTTTGCCGCATTCGAGGAGACATGCGATCCGTTTGATCCGGAGGTGGCGGCGCGGTTGGAGCGGTTCATCCTGTCGGCGGGCGGGTCGGAAGACCCCGAAGCGCTTTACCTGCAATTCCGGGGCCGGATGCCGGGGGTAGAGGCATTGCTGAAAGGCCGGGGCTTGCTGGACGCGGCGTAAGGGGGGGTTTCACACCCCCGCACCCCCGTGGGATATTTGGGCAGAGAGGAAGCCTGCTGGTCGAAGTGATCCCGGGGGCTGGCCAAACCTTGCCCGGAAGGCGCGGGACAGGGTCGCCGGGCTTGAAAAGCCTGTGCGGAGCGCGATTTCGGACAGGGGGTGTCTGGTGTCGGTCAGCATGCGGCGGGCGGCGGCGAGGCGCAGGCCAAGGGCGTAGGCGCCGGGTGTGAGGCCGAGGTTCTGCCGGAACAGGGTTTCAAGGCGGCGGGGGGACAGGCCGAGGCTTGCCGCGATGATCGGGATAGGTGCGGGGGCGTCCAATGCTGCCTCCATCTGCGCCACGGCGCGGGCGACCCGGGGGTCAAGGGCGGGGTCCTGTCTTGTTGGGGCGATCTGAGGCTCGGTTCCCTTGCGGACGGTTGCAAGAAAGCTGGCGGCGACCTGGCGGGCCAGCGCCGCCCCATGGCGGGCGTGGATCAGGTGCAGCATGAAATCCGATGCGGCCGCGGCACCGCCGATGGTGGCGCGGTTGCGGTCGATCACGTAGCGGTCGGGAACCACGTCGATTTCGGGATGGGCGGCGGCGAGATCTTCGAGGTCTTCCCAATGCACGGTGGCACGGTGGCCGTCCAGCAGCCCTGCGCGCGCCATGACCCAGGGGGCGGCGTCGACACCTCCTACCAGCTGAAAGCGCGGGGCGATGCGTCGCAGGTCGCGGATCAGGGGGCGGGTGGCGACCTCGGCCAGCCGATAGCCCGCAATGACGACAAGAGCGTCGGCTCCGCTGGCGTCTGCGAGATTTCCGGAGGAGGGGAGTTCGATACCGCAGGTCAGCGGTACGGGTTGGCCATCGGGTGTGACGACGCGCCAGCGGTAGGCTTCATGCCCAAGATGGCGGTTGGCGTTGCGAAGGGGATCGAGTGCCGACGCGACCTCAAGGATCGAGGCTTGTGGAAGAACGAAAAGAGCGATCGTCAGGGGACTGGTCGCGCGAGTGAAGATTGCGTTTTGCGTCATGAAGATTTCGTAAAGTGCAAAGCGTGGGCGCGCAAGCGGGCTATGCTGGGTCTCAACAAGGGAGGGTGCCATGCCGCTGACCATGAACCGCGAAGTCTTCATCACCTGTGCCGTGACCGGATCGGGCGGCACGCAGGACCGCAGCTCGCATGTGCCTCGGTCGCCAAAGCAGATCGCAGATAGCGCCATCGCGGCCGCCAAGGCGGGGGCGGCTGTGGTGCATTGCCATGTGCGCGACCCCGAGACGGGCAAGCCCTCTCGTCGCCTGGAATATTACCGCGAGGTGACCGAGCGCATCCGCGACAGCGATACAGACGTGGTGCTGAACCTGACCGCTGGCATGGGCGGCGACATCTACTTTGAAGGCACCGAGGACATGGGGCGCATTGGCCCGCGGTCCGATATGGCGGGGGCCGAAGAGCGGGTTGCACATGTGGTGGAATGCCGGCCGGAGATCTGCACGCTCGACTGCGGCACGATGAACTTCAACGAGGCCGATTATGTGATGGTCAACACGCCGGGCATGCTGCGCGACATGGCCAGGCGGATGACGGCGGCGGGGGTGCGGATCGAGATCGAGGCGTTCGACACCGGGCATCTGTGGCTTGCCAAGGAACTGGTGCGTGAGGGTGTGATCCCCGACCCGGTGCTGGTGCAACTGTGTATGGGCGTGCCGTGGGGCGCGCCGGATGATCTGAACACCTACATGGCGATGGTCAACAACGTGCCGCAGGGCTGGCACTGGTCGGCATTCGGCCTTGGACGGAACCAGATGGCTTATGTGGCGGCGGCGGTGCTGGGTGGTGGCAATGTGCGCGTCGGGCTGGAAGACAACCTCTGGCTGGACAAGGGCGTTCTGGCAACCAACGCGCAACTGGTGGAGCGGGCCTGCACCATCGTGGAAAGCATGGGCGCACGGGTGATCACCCCGGCGGAAGTGCGCGCCCGGCTGAAGCTGGAAAAGCGCGCGCCGGTGGGGTGCTGACATGGACAAGGTCAAATTCACCGCGATGAAGGAAGGCGATGCGAGCGATTACGCAATGCTGGATGTGCATGAGCGGGAGTATGCGGCGGGGACGGCGGATCGTTTGTTGGGCGCCTTGGTGGCGCTGGATGAAAGCCTGTCGGGTTATCAGGTGACGCGGCTGGGTCATTCGTTGCAGGCGGCGACGCGGGCCTGGCGGGCGGGGGCGGATACAGACTGGGTGGTGGCTGCATTGCTGCATGACATCGGCGACATCTTCGCGCCCTACAATCACGATGAATACGCCGCAGCGATCCTGAAGCCCTTCGTGCGCGAGCAGGTCACATGGGTGGTGGAAAAGCACGGTGATTTCCAGCGGCTGTATTATGCGCACCACACTGGCGGCAATCGCCATGCGCGGGACCGTTTCAAGGGTCACGCCTATTTCGACGACTGCGATGCCTTCTGCGAGCAGTGGGACCAGTCGAGTTTCGATCCGGCATATCCGACGATGCAGGTCGAGGATTTCGCGGACCTTGTGCGCGAGGTGTTTGCGCGCAAGGCCTATGACCCTGCGGTGATCCGGGCGGGTGAGCGCGTCCCGTTGACCGATGCTACCCTTGCAACGGCGCGGGCGGCACAATGAAAAGCAAGACGTGAGGGGAAGCGTGATGGCGCGCAAGGCGGCAATCATTGGCGGTGGGGTGATCGGCGGCGGCTGGACCGCTCGGTTCTTGCTGAACGGCTGGGACGTGGCGGTGTTCGATCCCGACCCCGAGGCGGAGCGCAAGATAAATGAAGTTCTTGCCAATGCCCGGGCCGCCCTTCCGGCACTGTCGGACGTGCCGATGCCCGCAGAGGGACGGCTGAGTTTTGCCGGCACAATGGCCGAGGCGGTCGAGGGGGCGGAGTATGTCCAGGAAAGTGTCTCGGAACGGATCGAGCTGAAGCACAAGGTCTATGCCCAGTTGCAGCAATCGAACCCCGGGGTGCTGATCGGGTCCTCGACCAGCGGCTTCAAGGCGTCGGACCTGCAGAAATCCAGCTCGGCACCTGAAAACATCATCGTCGCCCATCCGTTCAACCCGGTCTATCTGCTGCCCCTGTCCGAGATTTCCGGCAGCCCGGCGAACCCGCCCGAGGTGGTCGAGCGGACGGTGCAGATCATGAAGGACATCGGGATGTTCCCGCTGGTTCTGCGCAAGGAGATCGACGCCTTCATCGGCAACCGTTTCCTAGAGGCGGTCTGGCGCGAGGCCCTGTGGATGCTGGTCGATGGCGTCGCCACGACCGAAGAGATCGACGACGCGATCCGCATGGGCTTTGGCCTGCGCTGGGGCCAGATGGGCCTTTTCGAGACCTACCGCGTGGCGGGTGGCGAGGCCGGGATGCGGCATTTCATGGCGCAGTTCGGACCGGCGCTGAAATGGCCATGGACCAAATTGATGGATGTACCGGAATTCAACGACGCGTTGGTGGATCTGGTGGCGGACCAGTCGGACGCGCAGTCGGGGCATCACACCATCCGCGAATTGGAGCGGATCCGGGACCAGAACCTTGTGGGGTTCCTGCGGTCCCTGAAGGACCGCAATTGGGGCGCGGGCAAGGTGTTGCGGGACCATGACGAGCGGCGCCGAGAGGCTTTCCACGCAGGCGAGTTGACCGGAACGCCTCTGAAGATGGCAGAGTTGCAGGTGCTGCCCTCATGGATCGACTACAACGGCCACATGACCGAAAGCCGCTATCTGTTCTGCGCCTCGGAAGTCGCGGATGCCTTCTTGCGGTTGATCGGGGCGGACATGGACTATGTCGCGGGCGGCCACAGCTACTACACGGCGGAAACCCATATCCTGCACCGGGGCGAGGCAAAGCTGGGCGACCGTCTGACCGGGGCGCTGCAGGTCATTCATGCCGACGACAAGCGACTGCACCACTTTATCACTCTGTCCCGTGGCGACGAGGTCGTCGCGACGATCGAGCAGATGTGCCTGCACGTCGACATGAAAGCCGGCAAGACCTGCGCGGCGGCGCCTGAGGTGCTGGCACGGTTGATGCCAATTGCGACGGCGCACGCCGTTCTGGCGCGGCCAGATGGTGTCGGGCGGGCGATTGGTGCGCGGCGGGCATGAGGCGGGTTCTGATCACGGCAGGCGCGGGCGGGATTGGCCTTGTCATGGCGCAGGCCTTTGCCGCGTCGGGGGACCGCGTCTGGGTGACTGACGTCGACGAAGGGTTGATCGCTGTGTTGCCGGCGGGCATTCGCGGCTCGGTCGTCGATGCGGCATCGGAACCGGGGATGGAGACGCTGTTCGCCGAAGTCGCGCAGGATTGGGGCGGGCTTGACGTCGCCATTGCGAATGCTGGGATCAAGGGGCCGACGGAGGCGATCGAGGACATGCCGCTGGAAGCCTGGCGCCAGTGCCTGGGGGTGAACCTTGACGGCGCGATGCTGCTGGCGCGGGGTGCTGCCCGGCTGATGAAACCGGCGCGGGCGGGGGTGATCACCTTCATCTCCTCGACCAGCGGCCTTTACGGCACGCCGTTCCGCGCGCCTTACGTGGCGGCGAAATGGGGGGTGATCGGGCTGATGAAGACGGTCGCGATGGAACTGGGGCCGCATGGCATCCGGGCGAACGCGATCTGCCCCGGGTCGGTCAATGGCCCCAGAATCGACCGGGTGATCGAAGTGGAAGCGGCAGCCAAGGGGATGTCGCCCGATGATGTGCGGCGGGGCTATGCCTCTGGCACCGCGATGAAGCGGCTTACGGATGCTGAGGACGTTGCCGACATGGCCGTCTTCCTCGCATCCGCAGCCGCAAGGATGGTCTCTGGCCAGGCGCTGGCTGTGGACGGCATGACCTACAACGTTGACCCGTGAGGATGCGATGGATTTTGGCCTGACCGAAGAACAGCGGATGATCGTCGAGACGACCCGCGCCTTTGTCGAGACGGAGCTTTACCCGCATGAGGCAGCGGTCGAACGCTCGGGCGTGCTGCCGCTGGAGGTGATCCGCGAGTTGCAGCAAAAGGCCATGGCGGCGGGGCTTTATGCGGCCAATATGCCGGTCGAGGTGGGTGGGGCTGGCCTCGATACCCTGTCGTGGCTCCTTTATGAAAAGGAACTGGGGCGGGCGAACTATGCCCTGCACTGGACCTGCGTGGCGCGGCCCTCGAACATCCTGCTGGCGGGGAACGCGGAACAGCGGGAACGCTACCTGATGCCCTGCATCCGCGGAGAGACCTGGGATTGCCTCGCCATGACCGAACCGGGCGCCGGGTCCGATCTGCGGGGGATGAAGGCCACGGCGCGCCCGGATGGCGACGACTGGGTGCTGAACGGGACAAAGCATTTCATCAGCCACGCCGACCTTGCGGGCTTTGCCATCGTCTTCATGGCGAGCGGGGAGGAAGACACCCCGCGCGGACCGAAGAAGCTGATCACCGCCTTCTTCGTCGACAAAGGGACGCCCGGCTTCACGGTGCGCGAGGGGTATCGGAACGTCAGTCACCGTGGCTACACCAACGCGGTGCTGGAGTTCGACGACTGCCGGGTGCCAGCAGCGAATGTGCTGGGCGAAGTGCATAAGGGCTTTGAGGTGGCGAACAGCTGGCTGGGGGCGACCCGGTTGCAGGTTGCAAGCACCTGCCTTGGTCGGGCGGAGCGGGCGCTGGGACATGCGATCAGTTACGCGGCAGAGCGCAAGCAGTTTGGGCAGCAGATTGGCAAGTTTCAGGGGGTCAGCTTCAAGCTGGCCGATATGGCGATGGAACTGAAGGCGGCGGAGCTTCTGACGCGGGAAGCTGCCTGGAAGTATGATCAGGGTTCGGTGACCGAGGCCGATATGGCCATGGCCAAGCTGAAGGCGACCGAGGTGCTGGCGATGGTCGCGGACGAGGCGATCCAGATCCATGGTGGGATGGGGCTGATGGACGAATTGCCTTTGGAGCGGATCTGGCGCGACAGCCGGGTGGAGCGGATCTGGGAGGGAACGTCCGAGATCCAGCGGCACATCATCAGCCGAGAACTGCTGAGGGCGGTTGGGGGTTGAACTGTCGGACCGGGGGTTTCACACCCCCGGACCCCCGTGGGATATTTCAGGACAGATGAAGGGATTCGTTAACCTTGGCCTGCAACAGTGATCGGGCGGTACAGGCGGGGACGCCGATGACCGCGACAGGTGAAACCCTGCCTCGGTCTGCCGGGGCAGGGCGTCGCCCTTCCCATTTCATCTGTCTGAAAATATCCTCTGGGGGTCCGGGGGGCGAAGCGCCCCCGGGGGCCGATGCAACTGGCAGAGGTCGGGCATGAGCCGCCTCGACCGTCTCCTGCGTCCGCGCCACATTGCCGTTCTGGGGGCCGGATGGGGGCTGAATGTCATAGAACAGTGTCGGAAGATGGGGTTCGCGGGTCCGGTCTGGCCGGTGCATCCGACGAAGCCCGAGATCGGCGGACTGAAGGCCTATGCCAGCCTCGCCGACTTGCCAGAGCCGCCGGATGCAACCTTCATCGGGGTGAACCGACATGCCACGCTGGACGTGGTCTCCGAGCTTGCCGCCATGGGCGCTGGCGGCGCGATCTGCTTTGCCTCGGGCTGGACCGAGGCGGGCGAAGCAGGACTGCAGGATCGGTTGGTATCTGCTGCGGGAGACATGCCGATCCTTGGGCCGAACTGTTATGGGGTCATCAACTACCTTGATGGGGCGCTGCTCTGGCCGGACCAGCACGGCGGCGTCCGGGTCGACACGGGTGTGGCGCTGGTAAGCCAGTCTTCCAACATCGTCATCAACATGGGCATGCAGCAGCGCGGTCTGCCGGTGGCCTATGTCGCCTGTCTGGGCAATGCCGCCGTCGTCGGGTTGGCCGAGTTGACCGGGGCGCTTCTGGACGATGCCCGGGTGACGGCGGTTGGCCTCTATATCGAAGGGATCGACGATGCCTCGGCGTTCGCCGACTTGGCCGAAAAGGCGCGCAGGATGGGCAAGGGTGTGGTGGCGATCAAGTCCGGCAAGACTGAGCTTAGCCGGATTGCGGCGGCCAGCCACACTGCCTCGCTTGCGGGTGGTGGGGCCGCGTCAAGCGCCTTCCTGCGCCAGATCGGGGTGGCGGAGGTCAACACGCCTTCGGAACTGATCGAGACCTTGAAAATATTCCATGTTCACGGCCCTCAGATCGGGACGCGGATCTGCTCGCTGTCCTGTTCGGGTGGCGAGGCGGGGCTGGTGGCGGACCTTGCAGCGCCTTACGGGATCGACTTTCCTCCGGTACCGAAGTCTACGCATGACCGGCTGTTCGCGGTGCTGGGAGAAATTCCGACCATCTCGAACCCCCTGGATTACCACACCTTCATCTGGGGCGATGGGCCGAAGACGACCGAAGTCTTTTCGGCGATGCTGGAGGCCTATGACGCGGGGCTCTACATCATTGATAGCCCCCGGGCGGACCGCTGCGATCCTTCCGGCTATGAACCGGCGTTCCGCGCGATCATTGCGGCACAGAAGGCGACCGGGAAGATCGCTCTGCCTGTCGCCTCCATGGCGGAGAACCTTGGCGAAAGTCGGGTGCAGGCGATGATGGCGGAGGGGGTCTGCGCCCTCCTTGGGCTGGAGACGGCGCTGGCGGCGGTCAAGGCGGCGCAGACGGCACCAGGCATTGCGCGCTGGCGGCCCATTCGGGCCTTGCCAGGGCGGGAGACGCGGCTGCTGTCGGAGGCGGACGGAAAGGCGCGGATCGCGGCGGCGGGGGTGGCGGTGCCGCGCTCGGTGACGGGGACGACTTTGGCTGCGCTGGATGTAGCGGGTTTGAAGCCGCCCTATGCCCTGAAGGGTCTGGGGTTTGCGCACAAGACCGAAGCCGGGGCAGTTCGGCTGGGGGTGACCTCTCTGGAGGGCCAGGCCGAGATGCCGGGGGCCTCGGGCTATCTGGTCGAGGAGATGGTGACCGGCGCGGTGGCAGAGGTTCTGCTCGGCCTCAGGCGCGATCCGGTCTATGGCGTGACGCTGACTTTGGGCATGGGCGGCGTGACGGCCGAGGTGCTGGCCGATACGGTCACGCTCGTCCTGCCGGTCACGGAAGCCGAGGTGCTGGGGGCGGCGCGGGGCCTGCGGCTCTGGCCGTTGCTTGACGGCTATCGCGGGCGACCGCGGGCGGACATGTCGGCGGTCGCCGACATCGCGGTGCGGCTGGCGGCGCTGATGCTTGCCGATGAGAGCCTGGAAGAAATTGAAATCAACCCGGTCATGGTGCGCGTTGAGGGTGCCGTGGCGGTGGATGCTTTGGTCAGGAGAGTGGAATGATGGAAATGCGGACTGAAGGCCCCGTGAAGACGCGACGCGAGGGGGCGATCCTGGAGGTCACGCTGGACGCTCCCAAGGCCAATGCGATCAGCCTGAAGACCAGCCGGGTGATGGGGTTGGTGTTTCGGGATTTCCGGGACGACGACAGTCTGCGGGTCTGCATCCTGCGCGCGGCGGGCGAGAAGTTCTTCTGCCCCGGCTGGGATCTGAAGGCCGCGGCCGAAGGCGATGCGGTGGATGGCGACTATGGCATTGGCGGGTTTGGCGGGTTGCAGGAGCTGCCGAACCTCAACAAGCCGGTCATTGCCGCCGTGCAGGGCATCTGCTGCGGCGGGGGGCTGGAACTGGCCTTGTCTGCGGACCTGATTCTCTGTTCGACCAATGCGACCTTCGCCTTGCCGGAAATCCGGTCGGGGACGGTGGCCGATGCGGCGTCGATCAAACTGCCGAAGCGCATCCCCTATCATGTGGCGATGGACCTTCTGCTGACGGGCCGTTGGTTCGACGCCGAGGAAGCGCATCGCTGGGGCCTGATCAAGGAGGTCTGCGCGCCCGAAGAGTTGCTGGCCAAAGCCTGGGATCTTGCCCGCCTGCTGGAAAGCGGCCCGCCCCTTGTTTACGCAGCGATCAAGGAAGTGGTGCGTGAGGCCGAGAACATGCGCTTTCAGGACGCGCTGAACCGGGTTTCCAAGCGGCTGCTGCCCACGGTGGACCGGCTTTATTCCAGCGAGGACCAGCTGGAGGGCGCAAAGGCTTTCGCCGAAAAGCGCGATCCCATGTGGAAGGGCCGCTAGGGGCGCAGCAGATAGCGCGACTGCACTAGGCCCGAGGGGAAGCTGAGGAACCTGTCATGGACGAAATGAATGTCGCCGCCCGTCGGACCAAAGAGGCTTCGCCCCTCGCCGATCAGGACGGGAATCGTTGACAGGACCATGTCGGCGATCAGCCCCTCGCGCAGGAAGGACTGCACGATCTGGCCGCCGTCGACATAGACGCGTTTCGCGCCTTGCCGGCCCAGATGCTCCATCGCGGCGCGGGGGGAAAGGTCGGCGAAGCTGACCTTGCCGGACAGCGCTTCAGGCGCCGTGGTCCCGGCCAGCTGGCGGGAAAGGACAAGCACGGGCTTGTCATAGGGCCAGGTATCAAAACCCGACACCGCCTCATAGCTGCCACGGCCCATGACGATGGCGTCGATGTCCTTGATGAAGGCGGCATAGCCGTGATCCTCGCCGTCATGTTCGGGCAGGATCAACCAGTCGAGGCCGCCATCCTTGCGGGCGATGAAGCCGTCAAGGCTGGTGGCAATGAAGACATGTCCGGTGGGCATTGGGCGTCTCCTGTGTCGAATCCGGGGGCTTTTGATGCCATGACGCGCGCGGCTTGCAAAGCGCTGGTTTCCATTTTGTTCCAGTATGGCCCCGCAACCTGAAGCGGGGTAGCCTGCCGGGAACTGGAGGACCGACCCCATGCCCACCCACGACTACACCACCCGCATCCTCTGGACCGGCAACCGGGGTGAGGGGACTGCGCATTACAAGGCCTATGACCGGACCTGGGATATCGCTGTGCCGGGGAAAGCCCCGGTGCATTGCTCCAACGATCCGCTGCTGGGGGGCGATCCGTCGAAGATGAACCCCGAGGATCTGCTGCTATCGGCGCTCTCGGCCTGTCACATGTTGTGGTATCTGCACTATGCCAGCGATGCGGGGATCGTGGTGACCTCTTACTCCGACAGCCCGCTTGGGGCGGGTGAGGTCGGGCGCGGCGCGGCGGGGCGGTTCGTCAAGGTGACCCTGCAGCCGCATGTGGGGGTTACGCGGGGGACTGACATTGCGGAGGCCGAGGCGATCCATCACCGCATCCACGAGGTTTGCTTCATCGCCCGGTCGATGAACTTTCCCGTGGACTATGCGCCGACGTTTTCCGTGGAGGGCTGACCGGCTGCCCCCCACCGCCAACCCCTCCCCACCGGTGGGAAAGGGAGGCGCCTTGGGCTGGCGGTTCGGTTGCGACATAGGGTGTCGGAAAGTGGACGGTTCCGGCCCTTGCCGCCGTCTAGGGTGAAGCCGGGCCGGGGGCGGCCTTGCCGGGGGCCATATGGACGAGACCGACTACATCATCGTAGGTGCTGGCAGCGCCGGATCCGTGCTGGCGGATCGGTTGTCCGCCAATGGCCGCCACAAGGTCACGGTGCTGGAAGCCGGGGGCAGCGACCGGCGCTTCTACATCCAGATGCCGCTTGGCTATGGCAAGCTGTTCTATGACCCGAAGGTGAACTGGCTTTACAGGGCAGAACCCGATCCGGGGCTGGCCGGCGCACGGGACCATTGGCCAAGGGGCAAGGTTCTGGGCGGGTCATCCTCGATCAACGCAATGGTCTACATCCGGGGCCACAAGGCGGATTACGACGACTGGGGGCGCTACAATCCGGGCTGGAGCTGGGACGATTGCCTGAGCGCCTACAAGGCGATGGAGGATAACGAGGCCGGTGGCGATGACTGGCGCGGGCAGGGCGGTCCCTTGTTCGTTTCGGCCAACAAAAGCGGGCTGCATCCCTTGGTGGAGCATTTCGTGGCGGCCTGTGATCAGGGCGGGCTTCCCCCGACGCCGGATTTCAATGGGGCCAGCCAAGAGGGCGCGGGCGTCTACCAGATGACGATCAAGAGCGGTCGGCGGAACTCGGCCGCGCGGGCCTTTCTGCGCCCGGCGATGCGGCGGGCGAACCTGGCGGTGATCACCGGGGCATTGGTGTGCCGAGTGCTGGTCGAGGATGGCCGGGCGGTCGGAGTCGAATACCGGCAGGGCGGTGTGATGCGGACGCTGCGGGCAAGGGGTGAGGTGATCCTTGCCGGGGGGGCCATCAACTCGCCGCAGCTTCTGCAGCTGTCGGGGATCGGGCCGGGGGGGCTGCTGCAATCGCTTGGCCTGCCGGTGGTGCGGGACAATCCGAACGTGGGCGACCACCTCAGCGACCATCAGGGGGTCAATTACACCTGGTCGATGAACGTGCCGACCTACAATGACGAGTTGCGCCCCTGGTGGGGCAAGATGCGCGCCGGGATGCAGTATCTCTTGACCCGGGGCGGCCCGCTGGCCAAGTCGATCAACCATGCGGGCGGCTTCTTTCGCACGCGGCCGGATCTCGACCGACCGAACATGCAGCTTTACATGCAGGCGTTTTCCACCCTGATCCCGCGGGATGGCGAACGGCCGGTGCTGAACCCCGACCCATGGTCGGGGATGTCGATCGGGCTTTCAAACTGCCGCCCGACCAGCCGCGGGCATATCCGATTGCGCACGGCGGATCCGGGGACGCATCCGGTGATCACGGCGAACGCGTTTTCGACCAACCACGATGTCGAGGAAATGCTGGCTGCGGTGAAATACCTGCGCTACATCGCGGCACAGCCGGCAATGGCCCGGCTGATCAAGGAAGAGCTGCGCCCGGGGCCAAAGGTGGTGACAGACGAAGACCTCATCGCCGACTTCCGCGCGCGGTCTGGAACGGTCTACCACCCAAGCTGCACCTGCCGGATGGGACCGGATGCGGCGACCTCTGTGGTTGATGCGCGGCTGAGGGTGCATGGGGTGGCGGCCCTGAGGGTGATCGATGCAAGCGCCTTTCCATCGATCATTGCCGGCAACACGAATGCCCCCGCGATGCTGATGGGCTGGAAGGGCGCCGATCTGGTGCTGGCGGACGCTCGCTGAACTCTGCACCGGCGCCGCTACCGGGGGCATCGAGCCCCCGCCAGCGGCATTGCCATCGCAGGCTCTTGCCGGTCGCCCCTGTTCAGCGTCGCGGGCGCCCCCTGAGCTTGGTGTTTGGCTTGCGAGCTTTCCCCGCTCCGCAGGATCACGCGCCGGGCTTATTCCCCTCTGGGAAAGCGCTTGTTTTCTTCCAGCACGTTCAGATCCATATGGTTGCGCATGTAGCGTTCCGAGGCGGCGCGCAGGGGCTGATGATCCCATGGGAAATAGGCCCCGTTCCGCAGCGCCTCATAGACCACCCAGCGCCGGGCCTGGCTTTCGCGGACCGCAGCGTCATAGGCGGGCAGATCCCAGCGTTGGTCAGTCAGCGCGCGGAAATGCGCAAGGATTTCGGCAGCGCGGGGATCGGGAGCAAGGTTGGTCCGTTCTTCGGGATCGTTTGCAAGGTCGAACAGCAGGTCCGGGTCAGCCGGGCAGTGTACATATTTCCACGCCCCTTCGCGCAGGGCGACCATTGGGGTGATCGTGCCTTCGGCGGCGTATTCCATCGCCACAGCCGGGCGCTGTGCGCCTGCCGCGACGGGTAGCAGGTTCACGCCTTCCGTCCAGGGGGCGACCTCATCCATCGAGATCCCGGCGAGGGCCGCGATTGTCGGGGCAAGGTCGATCGAAGACACCGGCGTTTCCACCCGCCCGGGTGCGACTTCTCGTCCTGCCAGCATCAGTGGCACCCGGGCCGAACCTTCGAAGAAGTTCATCTTGAACCACAGGCCCCGATCGCCCAGCATCTCGCCATGGTCTGACAGGAAGACCACCTCGGCGTCTTGCCGGGTGGCCTCCAACACGGCGAGAACCTCGCCGATCTTGTCATCCACATAGCTGATGTTGGCGAAGTAGCCTTGCCGGGCGCGGCGGATCTGGTCGGGCGAGATGTCGAAGGCGCGCCAGTCGCAGGCATCCATCAGGCGCCGGGAATGGGGATCCTGATCGGCATAGGCAATGGGCGTTGGCGGTTCCAGCTCTGGCACGCCTTCGTAAAGATCCCAATACTTGCGCCGGGCGACGAAGGGGTCATGCGGATGGGTGAAGCTGACGGTCAGGCACCATGGCCGCTGATCCTGACCGCGCGACAGGTCGTAAAGCTTCTGGATCGCCTGAAACGCCACGTCATCGTCATATTCCAGCTGGTTGGTGATCTCGGCCACTCCGGCCCCGGTCACGGACCCAAGGTTGTGATACCACCAGTCGATCCTTTCGCCCGGTTTGCGGTAATCCGGCGTCCAGCCAAAATCGGCGGGGTAGATGTCAGTGGTCAGGCGTTCCTCGAACCCGTGCATCTGGTCGGGGCCGACGAAATGCATCTTGCCTGACAGGGCAGTATGATACCCTGCGCGGCGCAGGTGGTGGGCGTAGGTCGGGATGTCCGAGGCAAACTCGGCGGCGTTGTCGTAGACGCGGGTGCGGCTGGGCAGTTGGCCCGACATGAACGAGGCGCGCGCCGGGGCGCAAAGGGGCGACGCGGTGTAGCAATTGGCAAAGCGTGCCGAACGGGCGGCAAGGCGCTTCAGGTTCGGGGCGTGCAGAAAATCAGCCGGACCGTCGGGAAACAGCGTGCCGTTCAATTGATCGACCATGATGACAAGGATATTGGGCTTTTGAGCCATTGCGGCGGTCCTTTCGATTTGCGCCATTCAAACCCCAGAAATCGCGACGGGAACAGCCATTGAATTCGGTTTGAAGGCAAAGCGCAGGTTCTTGAAGCTGGACCGCGTCGGTTGCGAGTGATCAGCCCGGCAACCGGCAAAGCCTGATCGGGGCTTTCGGAGCGCGGGCGATGGTGCCGCGCGCCTCAAGATCAAGCTGCACGCATCGCCATGTGATTTGCACGGTCGACATGGTTGACATGGTGCGGCGAGGTGATGTTGCGCACCTCGATCCGGTCGGTTGGGTTGGCCATTGGGCGACTCTGTTTCGGTTCGGAAAGTCTGGCCGATCTGATCGGGGTGCGCCACATCCGCACGGGGCGGGTTGCCAAATTGGGCGGTCGCGCGCCAAGTTGGGCGTCTGCAAAGGGGGACGGGAAAGCGGGATGGATGCGTCGTATCAGGTGACAGAGCAGGAAGATCAGCGCATTGCGATGCCCGACGGGGTGCATCTGTCGGCCCGGCTTTGGCGGCCCAGTGCGGATGCGCCTGTGCCGGCCATTCTGGAGATGATCCCCTACCGCAAGCGCGACGGAACCGCTGTGCGGGACGAGGCAATCCACCCTTGCATTGCTGCGCATGGCTATGCCTGTCTGCGCGTCGATCTGCGTGGCTCGGGAGAAAGCGAAGGCATCCTGACCGACGAATACACCGCCGAGGAACTGGCCGATGCCTGCGCGGTCATCGCCTGGGCCGCAGCGCAGCCGTGGTGCAGCGGCGCGGTCGGGATGATGGGCAAAAGCTGGGGGGCCTTCAACGCGCTTCAGGTGGCGGCGCTGCAACCCCCGGCGCTGAAGGCGGTGATTGCGGTTTGCGGCACGACCGACCGTTTTGCCGATGACATCCACTTCAAGGGCGGCTGCCTGCTGGCTGAAAACTTCGGTTGGGCTTCGGTGATGCTGTCTTATTCCTCACGCCCCGCTGACCCTGCCTTGCGCAGGGATTGGCGGGAAGACTGGCTGCGACGACTTGAAGCGAACCCGTGGCTTGCCCCGCGCTGGGCCGGGCATCAGACGCGTGACGCCTATTGGCGGCATGGGTCGGTCTGTGAAGACTGGGCGCGTCTGACGGTGCCGATCCTTGCGATTGGCGGCTGGGCGGATGGCTACATGAACATGGTTCGGGCGCTTGCGGGCAATGCCTTGGGTCCGGTCAAGGGCATCATCGGCCCTTGGGTCCATCTATACCCCCATATGGCAGTCCCCCGCCCCCGGATCGGCTTTCTGACCGAGGCTTTGCGCTGGTGGGACCATTGGTTGAAGGGCATCCCCACCGGGGTGGAGGCTGATCCGGACCTGCGCCTTTACCTTCAGGACTGGGCCATGCCTGACCCCGCAGCCCAGGACCGCCCCGGCCAATGGATCAGCCTGCCTGCGAAAAGCGCGGCTGTGACGGTCACCTTGCCGCTGGGCGCTGGTGGCCTTGGCCCGGAAACCGCCCTTCCGGCCTTGATTGCGTCGCCTCAGATCCTTGGGGCGGCCTCAGGCGAATATTTCCCCACCGGCGATCATGGCGAGATGGCCGGGGACCAAGCGGCGGATGATGCAATGTCTTTGTGTCTTGATGGCCCGGTTCTGGATGCGCCGCTTGCGCTTGTGGGGCGGGAGGTGCTGCGGATGGTGCTGGCTTCGGATCAGCCGCTTGGCTTTGTCGTTGCGCGGTTGTGTGATGTGGCGCCCGACGGCACCTCCAGCCGGATCGCGCATGGGACGTTGAACCTGTGCCATCGGGACGGAAGCGCTGATCCGCAGCCGATGACGCCGGGCCAGCCAGTGGAGGTGACGCTGGTGCTGGATGACATGGCCCACCGCCTGCCGCAGGGGCATCGGTTGCGGCTGGCGCTGTCAAACAGCTATTGGCCCTTCTTGTGGCCCTCGCCCGTCGCGGGGGGGCTGACGCTGAGCGGTGGGGCGATTGATCTGCCCGTCCTGACCATGGCGGCGGCAGATTGGCACCCACCGCCACCCGAACCCCTGCCCGCGCCCCGCCAGCAGACCACGCGCCCGGGTGGCTGGTCGCGCCGGACCGAGACCGATCCCAAGACCGGCCACCAGACGCTGATCATCCGTGACGATACCGGCGATACCACTGAACCACATGGCCTGACCCATGGCGAAACCGTGCAGGAAATCTGGGAAATCGCGCCCGATGATCCCTTGTCGGCCCGCGCCACGATCACTTGGGAACAACGCCTGTCGCGCGGGAATTGGCGGGTTCGCACCCTGACCGAGACACAGATGACCGGCAGCGCGTCAGACCTGCGGATGACTGCCCGCCTGACAGCATGGGAGGGGGACGTGCAGCTTTTTTCCCGCGAATGGGATGAACTGGTGCCGCGACGGTTTGTCTGATGCCGGGGCGTTCAGCCGGCGTAGCCGGGGTCTTCGCTGTCAAGGATCGCGCGCAGCTCGCGCAGATGGGCCTCGGCAAAGCCGGGGTAGGTTTCCCATTCCCGCGCGGTCTTTTCGGCAATCTCTTCGGGCAGCACGCGCAGGGGCCGGCCGGTTTGCAAGGCGCGGATATAGGTCTCGGCCGCCCGTTCGAAGTAGTAGAGCCGGTTGAAGGTTTCGGCGACCGTGGCCCCGATCACCAGAACGCCGTGATTGCCCATCACCATGGTGGTGATCTTCGGGTCGGTCAGAAGGTTGGCGCAGCGCGCGCCCTCGTCACCAAAGGCCATGCCGCCGAAATGTTCGTCTACCACCAGGCGGTTGTGGAACATTGCCGTGTTCTGGTCGATCGCCGGAAGGCGCGAATCGGCAAGGCTGGCCAGTACGGTGGCGTGGATCGAATGGATATGCATCACGCAGCGCGCATGTGGGCAGGCGCGATGGACGGACCCGTGCAACCCCCACGCCGTCGGGTCCGGCGCATCGGGGCGCGACAGGGTGGCCGGGTCGTTGGCATCAATCTCGACCAGGGACGATGCGGTGACCCGCGAAAAGTGCCGCCCGTTGGGATTGATCAGGAACCGCGTCCCTTCCGGATCGACCGCGACGGAAAAATGATTTGCGACGGCCTCGTGCAGGTTGAGGCGCACGGTCCAGCGGAAAGCGGCAGCCAGATCTTGTCGCAAGTCCCATTGGGTCAGATTCGCGTGTTGGTTCATCCCGGCTCCGCCGCTGATTCGATCCACGAAGGGGTGGATCTGGGGCTGCATTTCAATGAAGAATAGGTTAACAGGTTGCTCGAAACTACCCTAAACACGCCGTTGAAGGCGACATGCAACCTTGACGAGGGGTGCGCCGGAGGGTCCGTCAACCTTTGCTTGAATGTGGCGTGGGTGCTGAAAATTACCTGTAAGTTTCCTTCTTTCTAACGAATGCTTACCTTAATGCCGGGCTAGACAGAGAAGAGGTGGTGGAGGCAGTGCGCGTGCAGACATTCGCAAGGACCAACAGGCATTCTCTGGCGCAGCATTCCTTGGCGGTGCGGGTCGTGTTGCTTACGGACCGTCCCGAAGGGCCAAGCGCGCAGCGGCTGGCGATGTATGGTTGTCTGGTTGATGTCGAGGATGAGGTCTATGCGGCACTTGCCTCGATCCTGGACGACCCGATGGGATACGATCTTTTCGTGATGGATTGCGATGCCTTCGGCGGGATTGACGCGGCAGAGCGTGCGATCGCCACATTGATTGCAGCAGATGCGCGGATGCGGGTGATCCTGATCAGCCAGGAATTTGACATTCCCGCCTATCCGATGGGAATTCGGACGGCAGTATGTCTGCCAGACCCGGTTTCAGAGGCCGGCTTTCGCCGTGGCTTTGACCACGTCCTGCGTGACCGGTCAGCAATCACGATGATGTAGTGTGATGCCGGGGGGCGGCAGGCCGCCCCCGGCTGTTCCGCCTTAGTCGAGCGCGAGGTTCGTCGCGGATTCGCGACCGTCGCGGCCAGCTTCAATGTCGAAAGTGACCGGCTGGCCATCCTTCAGGCTGCGAAGGCCTGCGCGTTCCAGCGCGGTGATGTGAACGAAAACGTCCTTTTTGCCGCCTTCCGGGGCAATGAAGCCGTAGCCTTTGGTTTCATTGAACCATTTCACGGTGCCTTTGGCCATCGTGATGTCTCCTGTCTAGTCTGCCGCCCGCGAGATTGCGGCGGCTTGGCCCCGTCAGCTTGAAGTCGATTGCTGTGGCCGATGGTCGGAGACAGTGGTCGAAAAGATAACGTCGCAACAAAAGAATTGCATATTCTGCCGGGGTTTCCAAGGGGTTCCGGCATTGTCAAGCCGAAAGCCGGTTTCGGGCTGTGCCGCTGTTGCGAAAGGATATATGCTGCAATGCAGCATATGGAGGATTCGCGATGGGCAAGGTCGTGACCGTGGCGCAGCAGAAGGGCGGGTCGGGCAAGACGACCCTCGCCGTCAATCTGGCCGTCGAATTTCGGCAAAGGGGCTTGCGCGTCGCGCTTCTGGACACGGACCCGCAGGGCAGTCTTGGCCGCTGGTTCCTGTCACGCCGCGAAAGGCTTGGCGAGGCGGGGATGGAGTTTTCGACCGCCTCGGCATGGGGGGTCAGCTATGAGTGCGAAAAGCTGAAGAAGCTGGCGGATGTGGTGATCATCGACACACCGCCCAAGGTGGACGCAGACCTGCGGCCCGCGCTGCGCGAGGCGGATCTGGTGCTGGTGCCGGTGGCCGCGTCAATGGTGGACCTTTGGGCGACGGACGGGGTCTTTGACCTGATCGGCCGCGAGGGGCGGCGCGCGGTGATTGTGCTGAACCGGGTCAAGGCTGGCACAAGACTGGGCGGCGAGGTGGCCGATGCTGCCGCCAAGGTGGGCGGCGTGGCCGCAGCGACGCTTGGGCAAAGGGTGGTCTATGCCGAAACCCTTGGGCAGGGGCTTGGGGCCGGAGAGATGCGCGGCGTTGCCCAAGCCGAGGTCGTCCGGCTGGCGGATGAGGTGCTGGCCATGTTGGGTTAGGTGACGGCGTCAAGGCCGGGCGGATGGGGATCGGGGTGCCGATCGCCCGGGCGCAGCATGTACGGATGCGCGTCAGGCCAGAGGCCTGGTCCGTCAGATTTGCGGTCGTTTGAACCCGAGCCCGCGCCCTTGTCGGGCTTCCTGCCATCGGATCCGGACCTGAAGGCCCCCCATAGGACTGGGGGGCTAGCCAGAGATTGCGTCCGCCCGGGCCGGGATCAGCGGGCGAAGCGCTTGTATTTCACCCGCTTTGGCTCCAGCGCATCCGGTCCCAATCGGCGAACCTTGTCTTCCTCATAGGCCTGAAAGTTGCCTTCAAACCACTCCACATGCGCGTCGCCTTCAAAGGCAAGGATGTGAGTGCAGAGCCGGTCAAGGAAGAAGCGGTCGTGGCTGATGATGATGGCGCAGCCCGCGAAATCCTCGATTGCAGCTTCCAGCGCTTGCAGGGTTTCGACGTCAAGGTCGTTGGTCGGTTCGTCAAGTAGAAGCACGTTGCCGCCCGATTTCAACAGCTTGGCCATGTGGACGCGGTTGCGCTCACCTCCCGACAGAAGGCCGACCTTCTTTTGCTGGTCAGTGCCTTTGAAGTTGAAGGCCCCGGTATAGACGCGGCTGTTCATCTGCATGTCGCCAAGGTGGATCACCTCGGCCCCGCCAGAGATTTCTTCCCAGACGTTCTTGTTCGGGTCGAGCGCGTCGCGGGACTGGTCGACGAAGGCCAGTTTCACGGTTTCGCCCAGCTTGATCGTGCCTTCATCGGGTGCTTCCTGCCCGATGATCATGCGGAAGAGGGTGGACTTGCCGGCACCGTTCGGGCCGATGACGCCGACGATGGCACCGGGGGGGACGGTGAACGAAAGGTTCTCGATCAGAAGCTTGTCGCCCATGTGCTTTTTCAGGCCTTCAACCTCGATCACCTTGTTGCCCAGACGTTCGCCGTTCGGGATGATGATCTGTGCTTGAGTGGCGCGTTCGGTGACGGTCTGGTTGGCCATCTCGTTATAGCGCGACAGACGGGCCTTGCCCTTGGCTTGCCGCGCCTTGGCACCGGAACGGATCCACTCCAGTTCCTTTTCCAGCGCCTTCTGCTTCGATTTGTCCTCGCGCGCTTCCTGCGCCATGCGCTTGGCCTTCTGGTCCAGCCATGCGGAATAGTTGCCCTCGTAAGGGATGCCGCGGCCGCGGTCGAGTTCAAGGATCCAGCCGGTGATGTCATCCAGAAAATAGCGGTCGTGGGTGACGATCAGGATGGTGCCTTTGTAGTTGATCAGGTGCTTTTGCAGCCAGGCGATGGACTCCGCGTCAAGGTGGTTGGTCGGTTCGTCCAAGAGCAGCATGTCGGGCTTTTCAAGGAGTAGCCGGCAAAGCGCCACCCGGCGGCGTTCGCCACCGGAAAGCGTTTCGACATCGGCGTCGTCCGGTGGGCAGCGCAGTGCATCCATCGCGACGCCGACGGTGGCTTCCAGTTCCCAAAGATTCTGCGCGTCGATCTGGTCTTGCAGCGTGGCCATCTCCTCGGCGGTCTCGTCCGAGTAGTTCATTGCCAGTTCGTTGTAGCGTTCGAGGATCGCAGTCTGCGCGGCCACGCCGAGCATCACGTTTTCCTTGGCGGTAAGCTTGGGGTCAAGGTGCGGTTCCTGCGCAAGGTAGCCGACCTTGGCGCCTTTGGCGGCCCAGGCTTCGCCTTTGAAGTCCTTGTCGATGCCCGCAATGATCTTGAGCAGGGTGGACTTGCCCGCGCCGTTGACGCCGACAACGCCGATCTTCACGCCGGGCAGGAAGTTGAGGTGGATGTTCTCAAAGCACTTCTTGCCGCCGGGGTAGGTCTTGGAGACGTTCTCCATGTGGTAGACGTATTGATAGCTGGCCATGGTCGCGCTCCATCTGGGGTTGGCGCGTATGTAGCGACGATGGGGCTGCGCTGCAACGGGGAGAGGGGGCATTGTCTAAAGCCTGGTCTTCGGGTCAATTGGCCGCCGTGGACAAGGAAGGCGCGTATGCGGCAGGGGTTTCCTCCGGCAAGCCGGGGCATGGTGGTCGGGCTTCTCGGCGGGTCGTTTGATCCGGCACATGCGGGACATGTCCATATCACGCGTGAGGCGATAAAGCGGATGGGGCTGGATCAGGTCTGGTGGCTGGTGTCGCCCGGCAACCCATTGAAGGCGCGGCAGCCCGCCCCGATGGCCGAGCGGATGGCGCGCGCAAAGGCGGTGATGCAGCACCCGAAGGTGAAGATCACCGCGCTGGAGGCCGCGCTTGGCACCCGGGCGACGGCGGATACGGTTGACCGGCTGACCCGGCTTTACCCCGGGGTTACCTTTGTCTGGCTCATGGGGGCGGACAATCTGGTGCAGTTTCATCGCTGGGGGCGTTGGCGCGATATTCTGCGCCGCGTGGCGGTCGGGGTTCTGGCGCGTCCGGGGTCTGGGGTCGCGGCGCGGATGTCAGTCGCGGCGCGGGCGTTCCGGGTCCATCGGGTCGCCCGGGGGGAGACATTGCGGGGGCGGCAGCCCCCGGTCTGGGCCTTTGTCAATCTGCCGCTGAACAATGCCTCGTCCAGTGCGATCCGGGCAAAGGGGGGGTGGCAATCCGGGCGGGGCTGAAGGGGGCAAGTCCTGCGGCCAGTTTCTTGCGCTGTCAGGAACGGCACGTCTCGGGTGTTTGTCGCTGAGCGGGTTGTGAGCAGTCGTGGCAATTCCCGGGCTGTCGGAATCGGATTGATCGGGTATTACCTTTGGCAGCGGGAGGCTGACCGGTGATCACACGGCGCTTTGTTCTTGGTGGGCTTCTGGCCGGTGTGGCATTGCCGACGCTGGCCGAGGTCATGGAAACTTCGCCCCGGCCAATGGCCCGCAAAGGGGCTGCGGCGTCGCGGTCAGCCTCTGCCGCGGGGGATTTTTCGTCACTGGTCGAGGCGGCGAAGCTGGGTGGGGTAGTCAGCTTTGTGGTTGCGGACGCAAGGACCGGAGCGGTTCTGGCCGCGCGCCAGCCGGATCTGGCCTTGCCGCCCGCCAGCGTCGCCAAGGCGGTGACGGCGCTTTACGCGCTGGACCGGCTGGGGGCCGGGCATCGCTTTGCAACGCGGGTGTTGGCTGGCGGGCCGGTTCAGGGCGGGGTTGTGCAGGGCGATCTGATCCTTGCGGGCGGTGGGGATCCGACCTTGCAGACCGATCAGCTGGGCGATCTGGTGGCACGGCTTGCCAAGTCGGGGATCAAGGGGGCGACGGGGCGGTTCCTTTACTGGGACGGCGCCTTGCCCCGCCTGACGGCGATTGCCGACGATCAGCCGGTGCATGTCGGCTATAATGCCGCGATTTGCGGGCTGAACCTGAACTTCAACCGGGTCCATTTCGAATGGAAGCGCGGCGGCGAAGACTGGCAGTTTGCCGTCGACGCGCGCGGCGAACGCTTTGCCCCGAAGGTGGATATGGTCCGCGTGGCCCTTGCCCGGCGTGAGACACCCGTCTTCACCTATGATCCCGGGCGGATCGAGGAATGGACTGTCGCCACTTCCGCGCTGGGCAAGGGCGGGAGCCGCTGGCTCCCGGTGCGCGATCCGGGCCGCTATGTCGCCGAGGTCTTTCGCACCTTGGCCCGGGCGCAGGGCATCACATTGGCCGCGCCGGAACGGATGCAGGCAAGACTCGATGGCACCGAGCTTGGCCGGGTGGAAAGCGCCCCCTTGCCCGAGGTTTTGCGCGGCATGCTGCGGTTTTCCACCAATCTGACGGCGGAATGTGTGGGGCTTGCCGCATCGGGGGCCGGGGGGCTGGCGGCTTCGGCCGGGGCGATGAACGACTGGTTGCGGCAGGCGTTCGGGGCCGAGGCGGCGCTGCGCGACCATTCCGGTCTGGGCGGGGCCTCGCGGATCACGACGGCAGGCATGGCGCGGATCCTGGTGGCGGCGCAGGCCGAGGGGCGTGGCCTGCGCCCGATCCTGCGCGATGTCGGGATGAAGGACGACCAGGGCAAGGTCATCGAAAAGCACCCGGTCAAGGTGCTTGCCAAGTCGGGGACGCTGAACTTTGTATCCGGGCTTGCGGGGCATATCAGTCCACCCGGCGGCAGAGAGCTTGTTTTTGCTATCTTTTCCGGCGATCCGGAACGGCGGGATGCGGTGCCGGTGGGCCAGCGGGAAGACCCGGCGGGTGCCAAGGCATGGAACGGGCGGGCGCGGCGGCTTCAGGGGCAACTGATAAACCGCTGGGCGGGGGCCTATGGGTGAGGCCCCCGTGGGGCTGTCAGAAAAAGGGTGCGCGGGATATTTTCGGGGGGCAGGCAACGGCCGGGGGCGGCTGGCAAGCCATTGAGACCGCTGCATTTACCCGATGATTTCAGGCCGGAAGTGCCGTCGTTTTCCCGTCCTTCTTGCGTCTTCCTTCCGTCTCTACGCGCGTGGAGGTGACCGGGTGTTAACCATCTGGGGAGTCGGGTGGGCGGAGAGGGTGGGAGCCGCGAGAGACTCCTCTGGGGTGTCCCACAGTGGGACATTTGGGCAAGGAGTTCTTTGAGGGGTTGGGCGAGTGTGATTGGTGGATTGGCACCCACCCTACGCTTGCTGACGGAACGACCGGTCGGCCCATAAAGGCTGCCGATCGAGCCGATTCAGTTTGCTGTCGTCGGATCTATCATCGAAGATATTCGCGTGATCCGATTGGCTGGAAAACCGCTCAACTTTGCGTGGTCTTGGATCGCGGCCTCGTCCTCTGCCAGATAGACGCAGAACGTCTTGTCATTCGCGACGTAGGAATGCTCCCACTGAACCCTCGGGGCGAGCTCGGAAAGAGCGGTGTTCGAGGCCTTCGACGCTTCCCGAAGCTGGTTGCAGTCAAAAGACCCTACAGAAGGAATATCCCGTTCTATCACAAATCGATGCATGGCTCGTCTCCTCGTTTTTGGTCGTGGTCGCACACGGCTTCGCACCGGTTCCCCTAAGATGCCCGAACGCTTCAGCGAAAGTAGATTTGAAAGTGAAGCGCCCCCGCTTCAGAATGTGAACTGGCTTGGTCATGGGCTCTTCGCCTAGGCTCACACCGAAAGGAGACACGGTCATGAGCGGAGCACCCTACGGAATCGTCTGCCCGATCACCCATGCCTGCAATATTCTCGAGCCACGATGGACGATCCCCATCCTGTGTGAAATGTGGGGGGGATCGACCCGCTTCAACGAGATCCGGCGTGGTGTCGGGAACATCTCGACGGCACTCTTGTCCAAGCGATTGAAGGATCTTGAGGCACACGGACTGATCGAACGCATCGAGGGCCCAGCGACCGACCAGATCGACTATGTCCGCACACAGCGCGCCATCGAGCTCGAGCCTGCGCTCAATGCGCTTGGCAAGTGGGCCCAATGCAACATCAAGGCTCGCAACGCCTTACTTAATACAGATGTCTCCACACTGATGTGGCAGATGCGCGGGTTGGTATTCTCTGATGAGTTGCCGAAGCGGCAGATCGTCATGCAGTTCCGTTTCAGCGATCCGGGGCTGGCCTACGACACATACTGGCTGCTCACGCGGCCCGGATGTCCCACGGAAATCTGCACAGAGATACCTGGTTTCGAAATCGATCTGTTCATCGAAACAGACCGCATTTCTCTCGCCTCGGTGCTCTTGAACCGAACGACTATCGAACGCGAAAAAGAGAAAGGCCGCCTATTTGTGAGCGGCGACGCATTGCTTGATCGCACGATGGGCAATTGGCTATACCGTCGCGCCAAAGAAGACCCAAGCGAGGTTCTTCAGCTCGAAGACACCGAAAGATAGCCTCATGGGTGTCCGCTCCTGGCCCACGGTCGGCAGGGGGAAATTGGCCCGAGGCCCTGATGAGGCTTCATCTCTCCGTTGCAGGCAGGCCCTCAAAGGGTGAACCTCTCGGTCAGGATCTTGAGCGGGTCAATGGTCTGGTCGAGATCTTCCGATCGCTTCCTTCGCGGAAGGTGCCAGACTGAATGCTCTACTGGAAGAGATGGGCTGGCCCCTTACCGACACCAAGCGTCCCGTCACACCCCCATATGCCGCACCCTTGCGCCCCACTCGATGGCGACGGCGGGGAGAGGGGGCGTCAAAAATGGGGATGGATCGGGGGATGGCGGCACCCGTCCCATATGTGCTGACCAAATCGCCGGAGCGCCCCGACATCGCCGGAGCGCCACGACGGTAGCGACCAGTCCGCCCCAACCAGAGTTCGGGAAGATCAGCGCGGAAGGCACCTGTAGCTGCCGTCAGGGTAGTCTTCAAAGTGGCCATCATTGCCGAAGCTGATCCGGCCCGTGCAGGCGCCCCAGACAAACATTCCATTACCACGAATGGCAGCCTCTGACGAAGTTCCCGACCGCAATACTTTTGAATGGGTGTAGTAAACGGAATTGTTTCCACCCCCACAGACATTGTTCGATCCCACGACATCACCGCAATAGATCACAAAAATATCGCCATTGCATGTATTCATGATGTTGAAATATTCAGTGTCATCATATTGAGATTGTTCAATCTGAATATCAACGCAATGCGATGCAACGTCACCTGTGTTTCCTGATGAATTCTGTGCGGCTACAATCGACGGAGCAAAAGCAAGAGCCAATATTGCGATAACGAACTTCATTCAAATACCTCCGGTTGGGTCTTAATCAGGTAGCGGGACCGACCAATCCCGCCCAGACAGCGCTTTGGTCGGCAAGATCAGCCAGTGTACGGGTACGACACTGAAATATCGCATTCATAACTGTAGGGTCAGGACCCATTGAACTTGCGCTTGCGGCATGATTCAGGCTCCGCAAGGAGACCGATCAATGAGCAACCTTTTCTGGCTGACGGACGCACAGATGGCGCGTCTGGAACCCTTCTTTCCCAAGAGCCATGGCAAGCCACGCGTCGATGACCGTCGCGTGCTGAGTGGCATTATCTTTATCAATCGCAATGGCTTGCGCTGGTGCGATGCACCCCGGGAGTATGGCCCGCCGAAGACCCTCTACAACCGTTGGAAGCGATGGGGCGACAAGGGCGTCTTCGCCCGGATGATGGAAGGTCTGGCGGCAGAGGCGGCCGTTCCGAAGACAGTGATGATCGATGCCACCTATCTGAAGGCACACCGCACGGCGACCAGCCTGCGGTCGAAAAAGGGGGTGCTGACGATCAAAAGGGCCGCCTGATCGGCCGGACCAAGGGCGGCATGAACACAAAGCTGCATGCCGTCACCGATGCCGAGGGTCGCCCGATCCGCTTCTTCATGACGGCAGGCCAGATCAGCGACTACACGGGTGCGGCGGCCCTTCTGGACAGTCTGCCAAAGGCGGATTGGCTGCTGGCCGACCGCGGCTATGACGCCGACTGGTTCAGAGAAGCGTTGAAAGACAAGGGGATAAAGCCCTGCATCCCTGGCCGGAAGTCACGCGGCAAGCCCATCAAGCACGACAAGCGCCGCTACAAACGCCGCAACCGGATCGAGATCATGTTCGGGCGGCTCAAGGATTGGCGGCGGGTTGCCACCCGCTACGACCGGTGCCCGAAGGTCTTCCTCTCCGCCGTCGCGCTCGCCGCAACCGTCATGTTCTGGCTATGAAACAAGAACGAGTCCTGACCCTAGTAGAGCTTGCGACGGGTCATGCGTTTTATGGCTGGAGAGGAATTCTTGGCGCATGCTTACCATAGCTGAGTGCTGAAATATCTGGCTGAAGAGTATCAGGCGCGGCGCATTTGTGGCGCAATAAAGCTGTAATTCACTGATCGATAGTGTCTCACCAGATTGTAGTCTTCCACCGGCAATTTCGTCATCCTGCGCTGTTTCCAGAAGCGGGGCGTCGTGGATTGGGATGGGGCAGACCACGTTTTCGCCTTACACATGACGCAAAGTGAGAGGGTTCAGCGTGCGCCGGTTGTTCCGCCAGTATACCCGGATTTGTCCTGGCATTTTTGTCCTGGTTGGCCGCTCTTTCGAAGGCCAAACGCGGTGGGGCGGGAGATAAGGCCGAATCGCAGGCAGTAAGTAGCTCCGCGTTGCCTGAGTTGGCAGCGGTGATGCGGGCTGTGATGGCCAATATGGCCCTGGCCATTTCGTGATCGGTGGCGGATGCGGGCAGGGAGGCCCCGGATCAGGTCCGGGGCGGGTGCCGCCTCACACCCCCATATGCCGGACCCTTGCGCCCCATTCGATGGCGGCGGCGTGGAGGCGGTCGACCTTCAGCTCCTCGCGGACTTCTTCCAGCATCCGGAGTTCTACCTGTGAATGGCGACCGTCGGCTGTGACGACGTCGCAGGCCAGCGCATAGGCGGTCTCGAACAGGCGCTCGGGCAGGGCCTCGCGGATGAGGCCGAAGAGGGCGTCGAGGCCGTCTTCCTCCTCAAAGAGGTCAAAGACAATGCGGCTGACGCGGCTGACGCGGTCGGCGTCGTAGGCGGCGAAGATCGGCATGTGGTTGACCATGCGGGTGATCGCCACCAGCTCGGCGGTGCGGACGTCCTGGTCGGCGGCAGAGCAGGCGACCATCACCGCGACGAGGGCGTCTTGCGGGGACATGGGGGAAGTGTCGGACATCAAGGGCTCCTATCTGATCGGGCAGAGATTATTGACGCCGGGCGGGGGGGGCAATAGAGGACGGCAGGCTTGGGGCATGGTGTCACGGGCGGATCGGGAGAGTTGACCATGGTGTCCCTGCGCGATGCGGCGATGAATTCGAAGGCCTGGCCCTTTGAAGAGGCACGCGCGGTCCTGAAACGCTATGGCGGCAAGGATCCGGCAAAGGGCCATGTGCTGTTCGAGACGGGCTATGGGCCGTCGGGGCTGCCGCATATCGGGACGTTTGGCGAAGTGGCGCGGACCACGATGATCCGGCGGGCGTTCGAGATCATTTCGGATATCCCGACGCGGTTGATCTGCTTTTCCGACGATGTGGACGGGATGCGCAAGGTGCCGGAGAACGTGCCGCAGCAAGAGATGCTGCGCCAGCATATGCAGAAGCCGTTGACCTCTGTGCCGGACCCCTACGGAGAATATGAAAGCTTTGGCCACCACAACAACGCGATGTTGCGGCGGTTTCTGGATACGTTCGGGTTTGAGTATGAGTTCATCAGCGCGACGGAGTTCTACAAGAGCGGCCAGTTCGATGCGACCTTGCGGCTCTGTGCTGAACGCTATGACGCGATCATGGCGATCATGCTGGCGAGTCTGCGCGAGGAGCGGCAGCAGACCTACAGCTGCTTCCTGCCGATCCATCCCGAGACTGGCCGGGTTCTTTATGTGCCGATGAAAGAGGTGAACGCCAAGGACGGCACGATCACCTTTGACGACGAGACCGGGCGTGAATGGACGCTGCCGGTCACGGGCGGCAATGTGAAGTTGCAGTGGAAGCCGGATTTCGGCGCGCGTTGGGCGGCGCTGGATGTCGATTTCGAGATGTATGGCAAGGACCATTCGACCAACACGCCGATCTATGACGGAATCTGCAAGGTTCTGGGCGGGCGGGCGCCGCACCACATGACTTATGAGCTGTTTTTGGATGATCAGGGGCAGAAGATTTCAAAGTCGAAGGGCAACGGGCTGACCATCGACGAATGGCTGACCTATGCGGCGACCGAAAGCCTGTCCTACTTCATGTATCAAAAGCCCAAGACGGCAAAACGGATGCATTTCGATGTGATCCCGCGGGCGGTGGATGAGTATCACCAGCAGTTGCGGGCGTTCCCCGAGCAGCCGATCGAGCAGCAGGTCAACAACCCGGTCTGGCACATCCACAACGGCAAGCCGCCCGAGTCGAAAATGGTGGTCAGCTTCGGGATGCTGCTGAACCTGGCCTCGGTGTCGGGGGCCAAGGACGCCAAGGGGCTTTGGGGGTTCATCAAGCGCTATGCGCCGGATGCTTCGCCCGAGACCAATCCGGACCTGGACGCCGCCGCCGGCTATGCGGTCCGCTATTTTGCCGACAGGATCGCACCGACGCGGGTGTTCCGGCTGCCGACCGATGTTGAACGGGCCGCGATGGAGGATCTGGTGGCCCGGCTGCGGGTCTGGGACGGGGGGCTGGACGACGAGGCCTTGCAGTCCATGGTCTTTGCCGTTGGCAAGGCGCATGGGTTCGAGCCGCTGCGCGACTGGTTCAAGGCGCTTTACGAGGTGTTGCTGGGTGCAAGTGACGGGCCGCGCTTTGGCGGGTTTATCGCACTTTACGGCATCGACGAGACCGTCGCGCTGATTGAACGCGCGTTGCGGGGCGAGTTGGTGGCGTGATCCATTGACCGGGGGCAACCCCGGTCTATCCTTCCGGACGGGGACGTCACGACCGGGAGCCACGCCAATGCGCATTGGTCTATATGGACTGCTTACCGCCGCTTTTCTTGCCTTGCCTGCCACCGCGCAGGAGGAGCCGATCCGAAAGACGATCCAGAGCCAGTTGGATGCCTTTCAAGCCGATGATTTTGCACGGGCTTTCACCTTTGCCAGCCCCAACATCAAGGGCATCTTCGGCACGGCCGAAAATTTCGGCGCCATGGTGAAGAACGGGTATCCGATGGTTCACCGGCCTGCCGAAGTGCAGATGGGCGAACTTCGGGAGGTGGCCGGGAACCTGTGGCAGCGCGTGAAGATCATTGATCAGGCCGGGCGCGGGCATCTTTTGGATTACATGATGATCGAGACGCCGGAGGGGTGGCAGATCAACGCAGTCCAACTTCTTCCGGCGCCCGATATCGGGGTCTGAGACCCGTTTGGCCGAGTCTGTTTGGCCGCGCAGGTTCTGAACCGTTCCTGCGATTGATCCCGCAGGTTACCCGGCGGAGCGCCTTGCGCGCTTGATCGTGCTTCGCCTCTGGCCTGCGGCCAACCGGCGAAGGCGGCGGGGGCGTCCCGCCCCCACACCCCCTGGGAGTGTTTGCGAAAAGAGCAGGCGCATGCCGGTTTTCAGGTCGGCTCTGTTGCGTGATGTGGTGTTGGTCCGCACGGTCTGCGGAGGTCTGGTTAAGCCTTGCTTGCTACCCAGTTGCCCCAAGGCGGCGCGGGCTTTGGGGTGCATTCCTTCCCGCTTCGCCCGTGGCTATGGCACGCAGCGAGGCGAGGGTATTTCTGAGATGAACAAGGCAATCACTGACGGGCTGGTCCTGATGCCGCCGCCGTTTTCGGCCGGTTTGAACCTTTGGTCGCGTGAGGACGGGACGCCGGGATCGGGGTCTTATGAGGGGCAGGCGAATGCGGCGCTGGTCACGAATGATCAGGATTTCGCGGGTTGTCTGGAGTTGCAGAAGACCGAAGCCACGCAAATGCTGCGGTCCTATGCGCAGACGCCGATCGAGGCCGGGCTTTACCTGCGGGTGACGGCACGGGTGAAGGCGGTGTCGGGTAACCTGCCTTCGGTGCGGATTGCGGCATGGGCAGGCGATCTGGCCGGGGTGAATGTGGCTGGGGTGCCGCAAAGCGGGGCATCGGTCGCCCTGACCACATTTGGCGAGGTGGTCACGGTCAGCGCCATCATTGCCCGCGGGTCGCGACAGGGCGTGGACCTGCCATGGGGAACCGAGCCGGTCTATGCCCATGTCGGGCTTGACCTGACCGGCGCGAATGGCGGGGTGGTGCGGATCGACGATATCGTGGTCGAGGACGTCACCAACATCTTCATCCGCAAGCTGATGGATTGGGTGGATGTGCGCGATTATGGCGCGCTGGGCAATGGCACGACCAATGACAGCGCCGCGTTCCTCGCCGCCGATACCGATGCGCAGGGCCGGGCAATCCTGGTGCCGTCGGGCGTGTTCCGGCTGACGAGTGACGTGACGATCAACAGCCGCATCCGGTTTGAAGGCACGGTGTCGATGCCTTCCAACCGCAAGCTGACGCTGACGCGGAATTTCGATCTGGATACCTATGGCCAGGCTTTTGGCACCGAGATCGAGGGTTTCCGCCGCGCGCTTCAGGCTCTGTTCTACTATACCGACCATGTGACGCTTGATCTGTCGGGCCGCCGGGTGGACCTGAGCGAGCCGATTGACGTTGCGGCAGTTGCCGGGCTGACAAGTTTCTCGACCCGCCGGGTGATCCGCAACGGGTCGCTGAATGCGGTGGCGGGGCCGGGTTGGGCGACGGATGAGGTTGCTTCGGTGGCCACCTACGCGATTTCTGCGCCAACCACGCTGACAGGGGTGGCGAATGTGGCCAATATTCCCGTCGGCGCACTGGTTATCGGCACCGGGGTGGGCCGCGAGGTCTATGTCCGGTCGAAAAACGTCGGGGCAGGCACGGTGGAACTGAGCCAGCCGCTCTGGGGCGCGGTCGGCACCCGGCCCTATACCTTTCGCCGGTTCAAATACATGCTGGATTTCAGCGGGTTCAGCCTGTTGTCCCGGTTCGAGATCGAGGATGTCGAGTTCAACTGTCTGGGCCAATGTTCCGGCGTGATTCTGGCAATGGCGGGGGCGACCAAGCGCTTCCTGTCCTGCACTTTCAACTTTCCGCTGGACCGGGGCATTTCTTCGGCGGGGACGGGGTGTCAGGGGATGTTTGTCGACATGTGCCAGTTCCTGTCGAACGAGCAGTCGCTGCCCGCCGGAGACCGCACGTCGATTGCGATGAACGTGCAAGCCAATGACGTCAAGCTGCGCAACAACCGGGTTGTGCGTTTTGCCCATTTCGCGGTGGTGAACGGGACGGGCCACCTGATCCACGCCAACCACTTCTTTCAGGGCGATGACCAGCCCGCCGGGGTGCGGCGCGCGGGGCTGATCTTCACGCAGACCAACGTCTCGACCGTGGTGACCGGAAATTACGTCGACAATTGCTTCATCGAATGGGGGAACGAGCATGACTCCTCGCCCGAGTTCAACAACGAGTTCTCATTTGGCGGGCTCAACATCGTGGGCAATGTGTTCATTGCCTCCAGTACGACGTCGGCGTTTCGGTGGGTGGTGGTCAAGCCCTACGGGCCAGACCATTTCCTGAACGGGTTTTCGATGACCGGGAACAGTTTCCGGGTGTTCAATGCGACGATTGACCGGGTGGAGATGGTGGATACGTCGATCTCCACGCTGGATTTCAGTCGGTCACGGAACGTGCGGGTGGACGGTAACAGCTTCAATCAGGTCAGCCAGGCGATCATGAACCCGGTGATCGTGACCCATACCCAGAACACGGCCGCCGATACCTGGAATATCAGTGCGGGTGGGTTCATTCCGTTTGGCGGGCGGATCCGGCTGCTGGAAAGCGTGGCACCGGAAGGGCCGGTCACCACGGCATCGAACGCCACCCGCTATGCTTTCCCGCATGCGCTGGTGGGGACCGGGGCGCAATCAAACGAGGCGCAGTTGAAATGGGGCGAGGCGCTGAAGGGCAAGGCCGTCGTCACCATGCGGATGGATCTGCCGACCTGATCTGGAGCGAGCATGCAGTCAAAGGGGGGCGGTCCGGTGTGGGCCGCCCCTTGTTACATCAGGTCTTCGGGCAAAAGACGGAAGGCCCGTGCAAAGCCCCCGTTCAGGAGGGCTGACTTCGGGATCAGCCGAACAAAGGCAAAGTCCGGCAGATCGATATAGACCAGCGCCTTTGGGTTCCGTTCCAGCCAGCGGACACGCAGACCAGCACGGCTTGGGTCGTCTGGCGCCACAAAAGCGGCCTTTGCGCGGATCATCAGGCGGGGGTGGGTCAGAGGATCACCCTTTTCGCCCACCTCGCCCAGCATCAGCGCGCAATCGGGGTGGCTGGACAGGGCGCGGAAATGTGGGGCAAGGCCGGAGATCAGCGTCAGAAGCCCCGCCTCGGGGTCACGGGCAAAGCTGATGCGGCTGATGCCGGGGGTTCCGGTGTCGGGGTCGGTCCAGGCAAGGGCGGCATGGCCAAGCGACAGAAGATCACGCGTCAGCGTGCGGGCGGCGTCATCGGCGGGCTGGACAGGATCGGGGCGGCGGGACATGGGTCTTGATCGCGATTGACACGGGCTTGGTCAGAAGGTCATCTGGCGTCATTCAGACTGACATGCCAGCGATTACTGGCCAGACACCCCTTGCTGGACGGTATCATGACCGACACCTCGCGGGGCCACAATGGCCTGACCGAATTCCTGCCGAAGATCCTGACCGTCTGGCGTGAGGGCTATGGCCTGCATGATCTGCGGGCGGATGCCCTTGCGGGGCTTACCGTGGCAATCGTGGCCTTGCCGCTGTCCATGGCCATTGCAATCGCCAGCGGGGTCGGGCCGGAGCGCGGGCTTTACACGGCGATTGTCGGAGGGTTCCTTGTGTCGGCCCTTGGCGGGTCGCGCTATCAGGTGGGGGGGCCGGCGGGGGCGTTCATCGTGCTGGTCTCGGCCTGCGTGATGGCCGTCGGGCTTGAGGGGCTGATCCTTGCCACCTTCCTGTCAGGCGTCTTTCTGGTCGCGGCGGGTGCGCTGCGCTTTGGCACCTACATTCGTTACATTCCCTATCCCGTGACAGTGGGATTTACCGCAGGGATCGCGGTGATCATCTTTGCCAGCCAGATCCGCGAGATGTTCGGTCTGACCCTGCCCGGGGCCGAACCGGCCGAGATTTTCGAGAAACTGCACGCCTTGTGGGCGGCGCGCGGCACCTTCAGTCCGGCGGCGGTGGCGGTGGCGGCGTTGATGGCGGGGCTGATCCTTGGTTTGCGCAAGACGCGGCCGCATTGGCCGGGGATGCTGATCGCCATCAGCGTCGCTTCGGTGGTCGCGGCCCTGGCCGGGCTGTCGGTGGATACGATCGGCAGCCGGTTCGGGGCCTTGCCAAACCTGCTTCCCGCCCCGGCTTTGCCCGGCTTCGGCCTTGCGCAGTTGCAGGCGGCGCTGCCTTGGGCGCTGTCCTTTGCTTTGCTTGGGGCGATTGAATCGCTTCTTTCAGCCGTGGTGGCCGACGGGATGAGCGGCACGCGCCACCGGTCAAACGCCGAGCTGGTGGCGCAGGGGGTGGCGAACATGGGCTCGGCCGTCTTTGGCGGTTTTTGCGTCACAGGAACGATTGCGCGAACGGCAACCAATGTGCGCGCCGGCAGCCGGGGGCCGGTGTCGGGGATGCTGCATGCGCTGTTCCTTCTGGCCTTCATGATGGTTGCGGCCCCGCTTGCAGCCTATATCCCGCTGGCCGCGCTGGCGGGCGTGCTGGGCGTTGTCGCCTGGGGAATGGCCGAGCGGCATGAGTTCGTGTCCTTGGTCAAATCCTCGCGCGGGGATGCGATGGTGGTCAGCGTGACCTTCCTTCTGGTCGTGTTTCGCGACCTCACCGAAGGTATCATCGTGGGCTTTGCGCTGGCGGGTCTGGTCTTCATCCGGCGGATGTCGGAATCCGTCGAGATGCAGCCAAAGGCAGTCAGGAAGACGCGGCCCGAAGATGCGACCCCCAAAGACGGGCCCCCCAAAGACGGGCTCCCCAAGGACGGGCCCGAAGAAGCCCCCGATGAGGAAGCCCCGCGTGAGGATCGCGTGGTCTATACCTTGCGTGGCCCTTATTTCTTTGGGGCCGCTGCCCAGATGGGGGGCGTTCTTGAACGCATCGCCGAGGCACCACGGGCTTTCGTTCTGGATATGACGGAGGTGCCGCTGATCGACAGTTCCGGCGCGCGCAGCTTTCACATGCTGGCGGGGCGGGCGCAGCGACGGGGCGGGCAGCTTTACCTTGTGGGCCTGAGCGCCCCTTTGCGCCGGCAGTTGGAGGCGCAAGGCGTGCGTGCGCCCGAAGTGCGGTATCTGCCCGATATCGCTGCGGTGGACCGGCTGCTCGACACACCCCGATCAGAAGACGAATCGACCTGAGTGCGGTTTCTTGCCCGAATGCGCCGCAGCAGGCCGTCTTCACGATTGCAGAAGCTGATCTTCACGACCGCGTGAAGGCCAGCCGGTTGATATCCAACAGCATTCGCAGCTCCGATTTTCTGAATTTTCATGATTGACCAGAAATAAGTCAAATAATTTACAGAATTATGCATACTAATTAGGGGCTTACGTTTTTATTTACGAAGTGTTACCTTCCAGAAGGGAGAGAGCCGTTCCGCCTTGGGACGCGTAGCGCCGCATGGCCCTTGGCCGGGCCTTGCGGGGAGGAGAGCCGCAATGACTGATCACGCCCTGAAATCCGTTTATCCGGCACCTGCCGACTTTGTGGCCAAGGCCCATGTCGATGCGGCCACCTATGAGGCGCGCTATGCGGCCTCGGTCAGTGACCCTGAGGCCTTCTGGGCCGAGGAGGGATTGCGGCTGGACTGGATCAAGCCTTACACGCGGGTCAAGAATACCTCGTTCGCGCCGGGCAACATCTCGATCAAGTGGTTCGAGGACGGGCTTTTGAACGTCAGCGCCAACTGCATCGACCGTCACATGCTGACCCGCGCCAACCAGACCGCGATCATCTGGGAACCCGATGATCCGAAGGAACCGGCGCAGCACATCACCTATGCACAGCTGCTGGAGCAGACCTGCCGTCTGGCCAACGTGCTGAAGGCGCATGGCGTGGTGAAGGGCGACCGCGTTGTCCTCTACATGCCGATGATCCCCGAGGCGGCCTATGCGATGCTGGCCTGCACCCGGATCGGGGCGATCCATTCGATAGTCTTTGGGGGCTTTTCCCCGGATGCGCTGGCCAACCGGGTCAACGATTCCGAGGCGAAGATCGTCATCACCGCGGACTGGGCGCCGCGTGGTGGCAAGAAGACCGGCCTCAAGGACAACACCGACAAGGCGATGCTGCATGTCGATGATCGGGTGAAGGTGCTGGTCGTCAAGCGCACTGGCGACCAGACCTCGTGGACCGAAGGCCGCGACTTTGACCTGACGGCGGAAATGGCGGCGGCCAAGCCCTATTGCCCCTATGTCGAGGTTGGCGCCGAAGACCCGATGTTCATCCTTTACACCTCGGGGTCGACGGGCAAGCCGAAGGGCGTGGTCCACACCACCGGCGGCTATCTGGTCTATGCCGCGATGACGCATCAGCTGACCTTTGATTACCATGATGGCGATGTGTTCTGGTGTACGGCGGATGTGGGCTGGGTGACCGGCCACAGCTATATCGTCTATGGCCCCTTGGCCAATGGCGCGACCACGGTGATGTTCGAAGGCGTGCCGACCTACCCTGACGCGGGCCGCTTCTGGGAGGTTTGCGCCAAGCACAAGGTCAACCAGTTCTACACCGCGCCAACGGCCATTCGCAGCCTGATGGGCCTTGGGCCGGAGTGGGTCGAAAAGCACGATCTGTCGTCGCTGAAGCTGTTGGGTTCGGTCGGTGAGCCGATCAACCCCGAGGCGTGGAGCTGGTACAATACCCATGTCGGCAAAGGCAAATGCCCGATCGTCGACACCTTCTGGCAGACCGAAACCGGTGGGCATATCGTGACGCCGTTGCCGGGGGCGATCCCGCAAAAGCCGGGGTCGGCCACCAAGCCCTTCTTCGGTGTCAAGCTGGAAGTGCTGGACCCTGCCAGCGGCACGGTTCAGACCGCGACGGAAACCGACGGCGTGCTGTGCATCAGTGACAGCTGGCCCGGCCAGATGCGTACGCTTTGGGGCGACCATGCCCGGTTCGAAGAGGCGTATTTCAGCCAGTACAAAGGCTATTACTTCACCGGTGACGGCTGCCGCCGCGATGCGGACGGCTATTACTGGATCACCGGCCGCGTGGATGACGTGATCAACGTCAGTGGTCACCGGATGGGAACTGCCGAGGTTGAAAGTGCGCTGGTCGCGCATGAGGCGGTCGCGGAAGCCGCCGTCGTGGGATACCCGCATGACATCAAGGGGCAGGGCATCTATGCCTATGTCACCCTGATGAAGGGCCATGAGCCGACCGATGCCCTGCGCAAGCAGCTTGAGGCTTGGGTCCGCACCGAGATCGGCCCGATTGCCAAGCCGGATCTTATCCAATGGGCGCCCGGTCTGCCGAAAACCCGGTCCGGCAAGATCATGCGCCGCATCCTGCGCAAGATTGCCGAGAACGACTTTGGCGCGCTGGGTGACACCTCGACGCTGGCCGATCCTTCCGTGGTTGACGACCTGATCGCCAACCGGATGAACAAGGTCTGACGCGGATGGCTGGTTCGCCCCCCGTTCTGATCCTGCTTGGCCCCCCCGGGGCCGGCAAAGGCACGCAGGCCCGGATGCTGGAGGAAGACTTCGGTCTGGTCCAGCTTTCGACCGGTGACCTTCTGCGCGCCGCCGTCGCTGCGGGAACCGAGGCTGGCAAGCAGGCCAGGGCTGTGATGGAGGCGGGGCAGCTGGTCAGTGATGACATCGTGCTTGCCATCCTGAAGGACCGCATGGCCCAGCCCGATGTGCAAAAGGGCATCATCCTTGACGGCTTTCCCCGCACCGCCGGGCAGGCCGCCGCGCTGGACAGGCTTCTGGCCGAGGCAGGCCAGCGCGTCACCGCCGCCGTCAGCCTTGAGGTTGACGACGAAGCGATGGTGGCCCGCGTATCGGGCCGCTATACCTGCGGCACCTGCGGTGAAGGCTACCATGACGAATTCAAGCAACCCGCCACGGCGGGTGTTTGTGACAAATGCGGCGGCACGGCGTTCAAGCGCCGGGCCGACGACAACGCCGAGACGGTGCGCGAAAGGCTTGCGGCCTATCACGCCCAGACGGCACCGCTGATCGCGCATTATGAAAGTCAGTCAGTTCTGGAACGGGTTCCGGCGATGGGTTCCATCGACGGCATCCGCGCCATGCTGGCGGACATCGTGGGGCGCGTCTCGGCCTGACGGGAGGGGCTGTTTCCCCGCTTGCGGGGGGATGGAAAACGAAAACAAGGGAGTTGCACTCATGGCGGACAAATCATCTGCCAATGCCTATTGGGCGGCAAACGTCCGGATCATCCTGATTTCTCTGGCGATCTGGTTCGCATGCTCATTCGGGCTTGGTATTCTGCTTCGGCCTGCATTGTCGGGGATCATGGTCGGCGGTGCCGATCTTGGTTTCTGGTTCGCGCAGAACGGGTCGATCTATGTCTTCATCGTCCTGATCTTCGTCTACGCGAAGATGATGGGCAAGGTCGACGCCGAACACGGCGTGGAAGAGTAAAGGGGAACAGGAAAAATGGATCAGTTTACCCTTAACCTGATTGTGGTTGGCTTTACCTTTGCCATCTACATCGGGATCGCGATCTGGGCCCGTGCTGGCACGACCGCGGAATTCTATGCAGCCGGACAGGGTGTGAACCCGGTCATGAACGGCATGGCGACGGGCGCGGACTGGATGTCGGCGGCCTCGTTCATTTCGATGGCGGGCATCATCGCGCTGGCGCCTGCAGGTGGTTACCAGCAGTCGGCCTTCCTGATGGGCTGGACCGGCGGCTATGTGCTTCTGGCCATGCTGCTTGCGCCCTACCTGCGCAAGTTCGGCAAATTCACCGTGCCGGAATTCATCGGCGACCGTTTCTACTCCAAGACGGCCCGTCTGGTGGGTGTGCTGTGCCTGATCGTGATCTCGGTCACCTATGTTATCGGCCAGATGCGCGGCGTGGGTGTGACCTTCTCGCGTTTCCTTGAAGTCACGACCGACACCGGCCTCTATATCGGGGCGACGGTCGTGTTCGCTTATGCCGTGCTTGGCGGCATGAAGGGTATCACCTACACCCAGGTAGCGCAGTACGTCGTGCTGATCATCGCCTATACGATCCCGGCGATCTTCATCTCGCTGTCGCTGACCGGCAGCTTCCTGCCGCAGCTTGGCCTGATCGGTTCCTACGCACCGACCGGGGGCGAAGTGTCCATGCTGGCGAAGCTGGACTCGGTTGTTACGGAGCTGGGCTTCACCGCCTACACCGCCGACACCACGAACATGTTCAACATGTTCCTGTTCACGATGTCGCTGATGATCGGTACCGCGGGTCTGCCGCACGTCATCATCCGCTTCTTCACCGTGCCGAAAGTGGCTGACGCGCGTTCGTCGGCTGGCTGGGCGCTGGTGTTCATCGCGCTTCTCTACACGGTCGCTCCGGCCGTTGGTGCGATGGCCCGTCTGAACCTGTCCACGACCTTCTGGCCGGGTGCAAAGGAAGGCTCTGCCTTCTCGATGCCCGCGCTTTCGGTCGCTGATATCGAGAGCAAGCCTGAACTGGCCTGGATCAATACCTGGAAGGCTACCGGCCTTCTGGCGTTCGAGGACAAGAACGGCGACGGCATGATCCAGTACTTCAACGAGCCGAAGGCGCTGGCTGATGCCAACAAGGCCGTGGCCGCTGCGAAGAAGGCGCTGGCCGATGCTGCTGCCGATGCGGACAAGGCACCGCTTGAAGCTGCCGTGACCGAAGCCGAAACGGCTTTGACCACGGTTCTGGGGACCGCCACGCTTGGCGACAAGACGTTTGCCGAACTTGGTTTCTCGGCGAACGAAGTGACCAAGGTCGACAACGACATCATGGTTCTTGCGAACCCTGAGATCGCTGCTCTGCCCGGTTGGGTCATTGCACTGGTCGCCGCTGGCGGTCTTGCAGCGGCTCTGTCCACCGCTGCGGGTCTTCTGCTGGCCATTTCCTCGGCCGTCAGCCACGACCTGATCAAGGGCGCCATCAATCCGAACATCTCGGAAAAGGGCGAACTTCTGGCAGCGCGTATCTCGATGGGCTTTGCCATCGTGGTGGCAACCTGGCTTGGTCTCAACCCGCCCGGCTTTGCCGCGCAGGTGGTGGCACTGGCCTTCGGTCTGGCTGCTGCGACGATCTTCCCGGTCCTGATGATGGGCATTTTCTCCAAGCGGGTAAACTCCGCCGGGGCGATTGCCGGGATGCTGGCCGGTCTGATCTTCACCGCCGTCTACATCTTCCTCTACCTCGGCTGGTTCTTCGTTCCGGGTACCGCAGTCTATGCCAACACCCCGGCGAACCACTTCTTCGGCATCTCGCCGCTGTCGATCGGGACCGTCGGAGCCGTGGTGAACTTCGCTGTCGCCTATGGCGTGTCGATGGTCACCAAGGCACCGCCGGCCCATGTCGTCGAGTTGATCGAGTCGATCCGCGTGCCGAAAGGTGCCGGCAAGGCTCAGGCCCACTAAAGCTTCCCGCGCCTCCGGGGCAACCCGGGGGCGCACCCCCTTTGAAGGCGAACGGGACCGACATGGAACAGGACGAAACCGGTCTTCTGGCGTTCCTGGAGACGGTCCACCCCTACGACAGCCTGCCGCGGGACGAGATGGCGCGTGTCGCCGCCTCTTTCAGCCGCAGGCATTACGATGACTCGGCCGTCATCTATACGGCCGGCGAGCCGCTGACCGGCATTTTCCTGATACTTGAAGGGTCGGTGGAGGTGCTGGAACCTTCGGGCGGTCTTGTGTCGCTGCTTGGCCCCCGCAACAGCTTTGGTGAACGTGGGCTGATGCGCGACGGTGTGGCGGTGACCATCGCGCGCGCCACCGAAGGTGCCGAGATCCTGACCCTGCCCGAGGCCGAGTTCCGCCGACTGATCGCGACCTACCCGGCATTCGAGCGTTTCTTCCACCGCGGCCGCCATCAGGAAACCCGCGAGGCCGACATCTCGACCCGCAAGGTCGGCGACCTGATCGCCCGCGCGCCGATCGCCGTTGCCCCCGAAACCACCATCCGCGCTGCGGCGGAAATGATGCGCGACGCGCATATCTCGTGCCTTGCCATCACCACGGATGACCGGTTGATCGGCATCGTCACCGCGCGCGATTTCACCAACAAGGTGCTGGCCGAAGGGCTGGACCCTGCCTCGCCGGTCAGCGCGGTCATGGCGCGGGATCCGATGGTGCTGACGCCCGACAGCCTTGGATCAGACGTGCTGAACCGGATGCTTGAACACCGGATCGGTCATCTGCCGGTGGTGGAAGACGGCAAGCTGGTCGGAATGATCACCCAGACCGACCTGACCCGGTTTCAGGCGGTCTCGTCGGCGCTTCTGGTCCGCGATGCGGCGACTGCGCAGACCGTGGCGGAACTGGCAGAAAATACCGCCCGCATCCCGCGTCTTCTGGTGCAGCTTGTCGGTGGCGGCACCGCGCACGAGGTGGTCACCCGGCTGATCACCGATATTGCCGACACCGTGACCCGACGCCTTCTGGCCATGGCCGAGGCCGAGCTTGGCCCGGCGCCCGTGCCGTATCTCTGGCTGGCCTGCGGCAGTCAGGGGCGGCAGGAACAGACCGGCGTTTCCGATCAGGACAACTGCCTGATGATCGACGACGCCGCGACCGATGCCGACATGGCGTATTTTGCGAAGCTGGCGAAGATCGTAAGCGACGGTCTGCACACCTGCGGCTATGTCTATTGCCCCGGTGACATGATGGCCACCAACCCGCAATGGTGCCAGCGGGTGCAGGTCTGGCGCGGCTATTTCCGCAAATGGGTGAACACGCCCGATCCGATGGCGCAGATGCTGGCCAGCGTCATGTTCGACCTGCGCCCGATCGGCGGCACCGCCAGCCTTTACGCCGACCTTCAGACCGAAGTCCTGAAGATGGCCGCAAAGAACTCGATCTTCGTGGCACATATGATCAGCAACAGCCTCAAGCACACGCCGCCCCTTGGCCTGTTGCGCGGCTTTGCGACGATCCGGTCGGGGGAATACAAGAACCACATCGATCTCAAGCACAATGGCGTGGTTCCGGTGGCCGACCTTGGCCGCGTCTACGCGCTGATCGGTGAAGCGACGGCCGTCAACACCCGCGCCCGGCTGGAAGCGGCAGCCGAGGCCGGTGTGATCAGCCCCAGCGGTGCGCGTGATCTGATCGAGGCCTATGACCTGATCGCCCAGACCCGGCTGGAACATCAGGCCCGGCGGGTGAAGGCGGGTGAAAAGCCCGACAACTTCATTGCCCCGTCCGAACTTTCCGATTTCGAACGAAGCCACTTGCGCGACGCCTTTGTCGTCGTCCGCACCATGCAATCCGCCCTGGGCAACGCCCGTGGCGCAAGAAGCTGAGGACGTGCCTGAATGGCCCTTGAACTGATCGCCGCGCTCATTGCCGCCGCTGCTCTGGGCCTTCTGGCCTGGGCGCTGCGCCGCCGCTTTACCGGCATGCCGCAATGGTCGGTGCCTTTTTCCGCGGCCGTCGGTCTGGTCGTGGCGACGCTGGTGCTGGAATACACCTGGTATGGCCGCGTGGTGGACGAACTGCCACCGGGTATCGAGGTGGTCGAGGTTGAAGAAGAGGCCATGCCGCTGCGGCCCTGGACCTATCTGAAGCCGATCAAGATGCGCTTCTGGGCGCTGGATCAGGGCAGAACACTTGCCCACCCGCAAATTCCGGACCTGAGAGTGGTGACGCTTTACAAGTTCGCGCGCTGGCGTCCGGTGGAAAGCCGGCTGATGGCTGTCGACTGTGCCGCCGGGCGCCGGGTGCCGCTGACCGAGGGGGTGTCCTTCACGGCGGAAGGGGAACTGAACGGCGCCGAATGGGAGATGTCGGCAAACGAAGACCGGCTGCAAGAAGCCGCATGCAGGGGGGGATAAGCCATGGAGCGAAGGCCGCGGATCCTTGTGGTCGAGGATGAAGACAACATTGCCGTTGCGCTGGACTATCTGATGACCCGCGAAGGCTATGATCATGACCGTGTGGCCTCGGGGGCCGACGCGCTGCCGCGCATCCGCAGCACCCATCCCGATCTGGTGCTGCTGGACGTGATGCTGCCCGAGGTTTCGGGCTATGAAATCTGCGAGGGCATTCGCATGGACCCTACGCTTGCCGATGTAAAGGTGCTGATGATGACCGCGCGCGGATCAGCCATCGAACGCCGGAAGGGTCTGGCGCTTGGGGCTGACGGCTTCATCTCCAAGCCGTTCGAATTGAAGGATCTGCGCGAAGAAGTCCGGCGCCTGTTGTCAGCGGGGGCCTGACCGATGTTGACGCACCTGTCGCTGCGGCTGAGGGTCTTCCTCATCTTCGCCGGTCTTGCGGCGGCGGTGATCCTGGCAACGGCCGCGGGGCTTTGGTTGGGCTATCAAAGGCTTGGCTATCCTGAGGCGTTGCAGGGCTTTGTGCAGGCCGGCGTCCTTGCCGGTTTCGCGGCGCTGGGGCTGGTGGCCGGGGTCTGGTATCTGTTCGATCTGAACGTCGCCAAACCGATCGAGACCCTGTCCGGCGCGTTGCGCGCCCGCGCCCATTCTGACGTGACCGCCGAGATGGACAGCGCCATTGCCCGCTACCTTGGTGATCTTGCGCCTGCCGCCCGGGCCGCCGCGCAAAGCCTTTCGGAAACCCGCAGCGCCCTTGCCGAAGCCGTGGCCCGCGAAACCTTGCGGCTGGGGTCCGAAAAGGCCCGGCTGGAGGCGCTGTTGTCAGATGTGCCGGTGGGTGTGATCCTGTGTTCTGCCGATCATGCGCTGGTCTTCTACAACGGCCCCGCTGCCGACATCATCGGCACCGGTCGCGCCGGGGGGCTGGAAGCCGGGCTTGACCGAAAACTCTTCGACTACCTTCACGCTGCGCCCCTGCGCCATGCCTATGACCGGCTTCTGGCCACAGGTGACCCGGACGCGGTGTCCGACCTTCTCTGCACCACCACCGCCGACGCCCGCGTCCTGGCGGCAAGGATGCGGATCCTTGGCGATGACGGTTCAGGCTATGTGCTGACGCTGCGAGACATCACCGGCGACATGGCGGCCGATGCCCGGCGCGAGGCGATGCTGGAAGCCGCGCTTGACAGCCTGCGCCGCCCCTCGGCCGCGCTCTCGACGCTGGTCGGCGTGATGCCGGAGGATGCCTTGCCAGCCCCGATGCAGGCGGCGCTGAAAGATGAGGTCGCGCGGCTGGCCCGGGCGGTCACCCGCTTTGGCACCGCGCGTGAGGAAGGCCAGGCCGAAACCGCCGCCCTGCCGCAGACCCGCGCCTCGGACCTAGCCGAGGGTCTGGTCGCGCGTCTTGAAACCCAGGGCCAGACCGTCACGGCCGAAGCCGCCGATCTGATCCTGCGCTGCAACGGGTTCGAGATCATCACCCTGCTGGAGGCTCTGGCCCGCCACCTGTCGGACCGGGCCGAAGGCGCGCTGCATCTGGCCATCGAAGAAGAAGACACCGGGGCCGCGATCCGCCTGTCCTGGCAAGGCCCTCGCGTCGGCGTGGGCGAACTGGACGGCTGGCTTGGTCTGCCGCTTGGCGACGATGCCCCCGACCGCCCGGCTCGGGCGGTGCTGGCCGCGCATGCGACCGAGATCTGGCCCGAGGCGCTGGCCGGGGGGCAGAACGCGCTTTGCCTGCCGATCCGGCAGGCCCGCCGTGCCGTGGCTCGCCCGAAGCCGATCGCGCGCAAGGTGGTCTATGACTTTGACCTTCTGTCGCCCGCTCGCACCGACAAGCTGGCAGACGCCCGGCTGGACCGGCTGACCTATGTGGTCTTTGACAGTGAAACGACCGGCCTCAACCCCCGGCAGGGTGACGAGATCGTGCAGCTTGCCGCCGTCCGCATCGTCAATGGCCGCCGGGTGGAGGGTGAGGTTTTCGACACGCTGGTCAACCCCGGTCGCCTGATCCCGCCCGTTTCGACCGAGGTCCACGGGATCACTGACGCGATGGTTGCCGACGCGCCACCCGTGCCGGACGTGGTACGCCGCTTTCACAAATTTGCCGAAGGCGCCGTGCTGATCGCCCATAACGCGCCTTTCGACATGGAATTCCTGCGCCGGGTCGAGGGGCAACTGGGCCTGACCTTCGATATGCCGGTGCTTGATACCGTGCTGCTCTCTGCCGTGGTCTATGGCCAGCATGAGGTTCACAGCCTTGACGCGCTGTCGCATCGCCTTGGGATCACCATCCCCGAGGAAGACCGCCACACCGCCATCGGCGACACCATCGCCACGGCGGATGCCTTTCTCAAGCTGATGCCGATGCTGTCGGGCCGGGGGCTTGAGACATTCGGGGCCGTCCTGACCGAAGTGCGCAAGCACGGGCGGCTGCTGAAAGATCTGAACTGACCGCAGCCGTCTGACGTTGCTGGGAAGGATCCCTGCTAAACCACTTGCCGGGCAGGGGGGGTTCCGGATCAATGCGCACATGAACTTCCCCTTTTCCCGCCGTCAGCCTGATCCGCCCCGCCCCACATGGCACGCCTTCCGCGCGCGCTTTTCCGATGAGATCTGGCAGGCCTTTGAGATCGCCGCCAACTTCACGCATCCAGACTATGGTCCAAAGCCCGTGCAGAAGGCGTTTGTCGTCTGGGAAACGGCTCTGCCAGAGATAGCCAGCGAAAGCGCGGCCAAGTTCCTGACGGACATCGCGACCAGCCACCCGCTGGGCACACCCGGACGCCCACCCCAGGAAGGTGCCTGGGAGTGGGCGGAGGCCCTGGACCGAAGCCAACGGATGACCCTTGTCGTGGACCTGATCAAGACGCACCTTGCGCTGGTCTTCATGAATGAGAACGATCCTGACCACTTCGCCAAACCCGATGTCCCGCCGCCGTTCCCGTCCGCAGCCCGCCGCTTGCGGTTCGATCACCTTGCCTATCCGGCGAACGTTGGCCGGGCGGCGGGTGGCAATGTCAGGGGAACGCTGATCAAGGCGGTGGTCAAACTGACCGGGATGCCCATTGCTATCGACGAAGCCTTGGCGACGGAATTCCTGCACCTGGCCGCCGACAAGCGCGGGCATCAGGCGCTTTTCCCCAAGGCGCTGGCCCGCCACATCGTGGCGCATGTCCGCGCCAACCCCTCGCAGGATTATCGCGACGCCTGGGCGGCGGCATGGGAATTCCTGAATTCGCGGGGCGGGTTCCTGCATACCTCCGACTATTGGGCCCAGACCCGGACGCAACTGCGCGACCTGATGGAGAAGAACACGCAGCATCTGGGGTAAGCGCCCGCGCCTAGCTGGCAAACGGGTCCACGGGATAGCTTACCCCCACCAGATACAGCCCCTGCGGCGGGGCGACAGGTCCGCAAGCCGCGCGATTGCGCGCTGCCAGTGCAGCGCCCACATCATCCGGTGACCACGCCCCCGCACCAACCCGTTCCAGAGTCCCGACGATCGACCGCACCTGATTGTGCAGGAAACTGCGGGCGGCAAGGTCAAAGCGGTATTCGGTGCCGCCGGGATAGGGGTGTTCCGTGATCTCTATCCGGTCCAGCGTCTTTACCGGGCTGTTGGCCTGACAGAAGGTGGAACGGAAGGTCGTGAAGTCATGATGCCCGACCAACCGCGCCGCGCCTGCCCGCATTGCGCCAAGGTCAAGCGGCGCCGTCACCTGCCAGACCAGCCCCCGGTCAAGTGTCACCGGCGCGCGGCGGACGACAAGGCGGAAGGTATAGCGCCGCCCGGTAGCTGAAAACCGCGCGTGGAAATCATCCGCAACCCGCGCGCAGGCGGTGATTGCCACGGGGGCAGGCCGCAGATGCGCGTTCAGGGCGGCGGCCAGCCGGAACGCATCCCAGTCCCGCACAAGGTCCACATGCGCGACCTGTGCCGTGGCATGCACCCCGGCATCGGTGCGCCCTGCGGCGGCGATCTTGTGTTCGCCCGGCTCCAGCTTTGCCAGGGCCGCCTCAATGGCACCCTGCACCGAAACCAGGCCCCCGGCCTGACGTTGCCAGCCCGCGAAGGGGCCGCCGTGATATTCGATCTGAAACGCATAGCGTGGCATGGACCTTGCCTAGCGCGGATTTCACGGCTTGTGAATGCGATGTGGGTCGACGATGGCGGTTTGGATCAGCGCGCTGCCCACCCCCTACCAATCCGCGCGCGCTCTGCCTATCTTGGGCCTGACAGCAAGGGGTTCCGCATTTGGCGCTTTTCGGGCTTACGGACGGGATTTCCCGCGGGATCGAGGGGGCCGGGGCCACGCTCTCGGAAACCTTCTTCGAAGACAGGCTTCGTCTTGGCGTCACCGGCCTGTCGCGCGCGGGCAAGACCGTTTTCATCACGGCACTGGTCGCAAACCTCTTGCAGCGCGGGCGGATGCCGCAACTGAAGGCCCATGCCGAAGGGCGGATCGAGGCTGTCTATCTGCAACCCCAGCCCGACATGACGCTGCCGCGCTTTGACTATGAAGGTCACATGGCCGCCCTGACCGGGGATGCGCCGCACTGGCCCGCCTCGACCCGCGCGATCTCGGAACTGCGGCTGTCGTTTCGCATCCGCCCCTCTGGCCTTTTCGCAGGCTGGCGGTCGCCGCGCGTTCTGCACCTTGATATCGTCGATTACCCCGGCGAATGGCTGTTGGACCTTGGCCTGCTGGATCAAAGCTATGACCAGTGGTCCGAGGCCACGCTTGCCCGGCTTGCCAAACGCCCCGAGGCGGCCGATTTCGTCGCCCATGCCCGCGGCGAAGACGGTGCCTTGCGGCTGGATGAGGGCAAGATCCGCGCGCTGTCGGACAGTTTCACCGCCTATCTGGCCGCCGCCCGCGATCTGGGCCGCGTCGATGTGACTCCTGGCCGGTTCCTGCTGCCGGGTGATCTTGCCGGCTCTCCTGTCCTGACCTTTGCGCCCTTGCCGAAACCCGCGCTGACCCCGCGCGCCTCGCTCTGGCGGGAAATGGAGCGGCGATATGAGGCCTACAAGACCAGCGTGGTCCGGCCCTTCTTCCGCGACCATTTCGCACGGATCGACCGCCAGATCGTGCTGATGGACGTGCTTGGCGCGATTCATCAAGGCCCCCGCGCGGTGGAGGACTTGCGCCGCACCATGGCCGAGGTTCTGGGCAGCTTCCGCCCCGGCAGGAACGGCTGGCTGACCGCGCTTTTCGGGGGCAGGCGGGTGGAACGGATCCTGTTCGCCGCCACCAAGGCCGACCATCTGCACCACGAACAGCACCCCGCCCTGACTGCCATCACCACAGCGATGCTGGCCGAAGCCAGATCCCGCGCCGATTTTTCCGGCGCGCGGACCGAGGCGCTGTCCCTCGCCTCGCTGCGCGCCACGGTCGAAGAAACGGTAACCCGGGGTGGTGATGACTTGCCGGCCGTGCGCGGCACGCTTCTTGCCAGCGGCAAGCCTGCCGTCATGTATCCGGGCCTCTTGCCCGCCGACCCCGCGCGCCTTCTGTCCCCCGCCCGAGAAGGTGCGGAAGGCTGGCTTGATGCCGATTTCAGCCTGATGACCTTCGCGCCTGCCCGGCTGAACCTCAAACCCGGCGAAGGCCCGCCGCATATCCGCCTTGACCGCGCGGTAGAGTTCCTGATCGGAGACCGGCTGTGACCCGCCCGCCGAAACCCTTCCTGCAAGAGATCGACGCCGCACCCGACCCGGCATCCGCGCCCCCGGTGCCGGATGACCTGCCAAACGGGCAGGCAATGCAGGCGGTGGCGGCCTTGTCGCAGCGCAAGGGCGGGGCGCTGACCCGCTTTGCCCTTTGGGCCTTCGGGGCGCTGTTCACCTTTGCCCTGTCGGTGTCGGCATGGGATTTCGTGACCAGCCTACTGGCGCGAAACCTGATCCTTGGCTGGCTGGCCTTCGCCCTGGTTGCGGTGGCGGTGCTGGCGGCGCTGATCCTTGCCTTGCGCGAATGGGCGGCCTTTGCCCGACTGGCGCAGATCGACGGGCTGCGTGATCGGGCCACGTCGGCCCGGGCCACCGCCAATCTGCCCGAGGCGCGGCGCGTGACCGCTGCCCTGACCCGGCTTTACGCCGCCCGCCCCGACACCGCCTGGGGCCGCGCACGGCTGGCCGAACGGCAGGCTGAAGTGCTGGACGCCGACGCCCTTCTGTCGCTTGCCGAACGTGAACTGCTGGGAACCCTTGACGCCGAAGCGCGGCTGGTGGTCGAAGCGGCGGCCCGGCAGGTGGCCACGGTCACGGCCCTTGTGCCGCTGGCGCTGGCCGATGTGGCGGTGGCGCTGTTTGCCAACCTGCGGATGATCCGCCAGATCGCCCAGATCTATGGCGGGCGGTCCGGCAGTTTCGGCAGCTGGCGGCTGTTGCGCCGGGTTTTCGCCTCGCTTGTCGCCACCGGGGCCGTCGCGCTGACCGATGACCTGATCGGGTCAGTTGCGGGTGGGGGAGTGTTGTCAAAACTCTCACGCCGTTTTGGCGAGGGGGTGGTCAACGGTGCGCTGACCGCGCGGATCGGGGTGGCGGCAATCGAGCTGTGTCGCCCCCTGCCCTTTGTCGCGCAGGACAGACCCGGTGTATCGGGCCTTGTCTCGCGGGCGCTGGCCGGGCTGGTGTCGCGGGGTTAGGGCGGCGGCGGCCTTGCCATCACTTAGCGGAACCTGTCCAAGAGCTTCTGCATCGGGCTGCGGGTGTCTTCCCTGGCAGGTGCCACCGCGTCTGGCACCGGGGTCTCGGCCTTTTCCTTTGTGGTTGAAGACCTTGGCGGTGCGGTCCGCAAGGAGACCGCGTTCATGAACTTCTGGCCGTCACCGTCCGCCAACGCTGGCGCGCCTTCGGAAATGCCGCGCAAGAGGTCTTCCAGCCAGTCCTGATCCGCCTTGGAGAAATCGTGCAGAACGTAATGCGCCACCGCGTCCTTGTGGCCGGGGTGGCCGATCCCCAGCCGCACCCGGGCGTAGCCTTCGCCAAGATGGCCATGGATCGAACGCAGGCCATTATGCCCGGCATGCCCGCCGCCTTGCTTCAACCGCAGCTTGCCGGGGGCAAGGTCAAGTTCATCATGAAAGACGGTCACATCGGCCAGCGGCAGCTTCCAGAAGGCCAACGCCGATTGCACCGACTGGCCTGACAGGTTCATGAAGGTTTCGGGCTTCAGGAGCACGACCTTTTCGCCCCCCAGCCGTCCTTCGGCAACCAACCCGTGATGCGCCTTGCGCCATGGCGAAAAGCCATGGTCCGCAGCGATCCGGTCAAGGGCCATGAAGCCGATGTTGTGCCGGTTGCCCGCATATTTCGGCCCCGGATTGCCCAAGCCAACGAACAGTTTCACGCGCGCATCCCCATCATGGGCCGGATAGGCCAGACCAGCAGGATATAGCCGCTGGGCCGGAATTGCTCAACCTGACCGGCGGCAAGGCCGATTATGGCCAAGCTGCGCCCTCCAGGCACCCGAAATGCAACAGGGGGCCAAAAGGCCCCCTGCGCTTTCATTCCGCTCAGTCGCCTCAGGCGCTGGCTTCTTCTTCCTCGACCGCGGCAAGGCCAGCCGGAGCGGCCACGTTCGCGATCACGAAGTTGCGGTTGATCGTCGGCTTGACGCCAGCGGGCAGAACCACGTCGTCGATGTGGATCACGTCGCCGATCACCTTGCCGGTCAGGTCAACCGTGATGTGATCGGGGATATCGCCCGCGGTCACTTCCAGCTCGACTTCCGGACGCACCACGGTCAGCGTGCCACCGCGCTTGAGGCCGGGGCTGGCTTCGTGGTTGATGAAGTCCACATGGACGAAAAGCTCGATCCGGCTTTCGTCATGGACGCGCATGAAGTCGACATGCGTCGGCAAGTCCTTGACCACATCGCGCTGCACACCGCGGCAGATCACGTGGACATCGGGCTGCCCTTCAACCTTGAGGTTGAACAGGGTCTGAAGGAAGCGGCCTTGCCGCAGGCGCTTCAGCAGGTAATTGTATTTCACGTTTACCGGTGTCGGTTCCTGACCGTCACCATAAACGATACCGGGTACGTAGCCCTCACGACGAGCTTGACGAGCGGCCCCCTTGCCTGTCCCCGTCCGTACCTCGGCCTGAAGATCCGGGATCTCGCGTGCCATAGGTTCTCTCCATATATAAATCCGCCATCCTCCAAGGGTGCATGGCGCGACCGGGGGCCTATAGCGGGGAATCGGTGGGAAGGGAAGGCGAAACTTCCCCCGCGTCTTGCCGCAACGGTGGATACGCGGCGACAGGTGCGCCTGCCGCCTTGTCCGATACGCCGAAAGTGCAGGGGGCAAGCGCAGGGATCAAGGCCCGTGTCGCTTTCACCGGTGCAGGGCGTCGCGGCTGGGCTGGCCCCTTGGCTTCAGTCAGGCTAGGTCTGCGGTTCCCGTGTCGGAGCAGAAGATGACCGCCGTTGCCACCCTTGCCTATGCCCGGCCCGCGATTGCGGCCTTTGCGGCCATGGGCGTGCTGTGGGGGACGTTCGCGGCCGTGTTGCCAGACCTAAAGGCCATGCTGGGGGTGGATGAAGGCCAGTTGGGCCTGCTCTTGTTCCTTACACCTCTGGCCGCGATCAGCGCAATGCTGGTCGCCCCGGCCTTTGGCGCGGCAGTGGGCCGGGTGGCCTTGCCCTTGGCCGTCGCCCTCATGGCGCTGGGCTTTTCCCTGCCGGGGCAGACCTCGGTCATCTGGCTGTTTCCCTTGGCGATGGCCTGCGCCGGGGCGGCGACAGGGCTGACCGATGTCTTGATGAATGCCCGCGTCGCGGCGATGGAAAATGCGCGCGGCCTGCATCTGATGAACCTGACCCACGCGGCCTATTCCTTTGGATACGCCGGGGGCGCGGTCCTGACCGGGGTCATGCGCGGTGCTGGGTGGTCTCCGGCCATGGTGATGGGGACCATGGCGGGGGTGGGCCTTCTGTGCGCGCTTGCGACGCTGGAGCGTGACGGCCGGATCGACGGCTTGCGCAAGCCCAAGGACGGCACCGCCCTGCCGCTGGGTCTGGTGCCGGTGATCGGTGGCGGGATCGTCCTGATTGCTTTCATGACCGAGAATGCGGCCGAAAACTGGTCGGCGCTGCATATCGAAAAGACGCTTGGCGGCAGCCCCGAAGAAGGCGCCCTTGGCCCCGCGGCGCTGGCCCTGACGATGGGCTTTGCCCGGCTTGGCGGGCAGTGGCTGGCCGGGCGGGTCAATCCCTTCGCGCTATTGCGTGTCGGCGCGGTGATTGCCGCCATTGGAGCGATGATCGCCAGTCAGGCCGGAGCGCCGGCGATGGCCTATGTCGGGTTCATCGTCATGGGGATCGGCGCGTCCGTGCTGGCCCCCACGGCATTTTCACTGGTCGGTCAGCTGAGCGACCCGAAGGCGCGGGCAAGGGCTGTCGCCCGGGCCACGCTTCTGGGCTATTTCGGCTATTTCTTCGGCCCGCCGCTGCTGGGCCTGATTGCCGGAAGTTTCGGTCTGCGCATGGCCTTTGTCTTTGCCGCTTGCCTGCTGGCGGTGATCTTCCTTCTGGCCCCCATGATGGCGCGTCAGCGGACCTGAACCTCCAGAAGCCTTGGCCCGTCCTGCGGATGGCTGAGCGCGTCTGCCAGGAGTTCGGGATCTTGCGGCACGCTGACAAAATCAAGCCCAGAGGCCGCCGCAAATGCGTCCATGTCCAAGGGCGAGGGGTCGCAGCCAAGGACCGGCACCTTGGCCTCGCGCATGGCATCGGCAATCTCGCGGAAGCCGGCGTTGTTCCACACGACATAGGTGATCGGCAGTTTTTCATCCAGCGCGGTGCGCAATTCTCCGGGGCTGAACTGCAAGCCGCCGTCACCGATCAGGCAGATCACCGGCACCCCGGGCGCGGCAATCGAGGCCCCGACCGCCGCCCCCGGGGCAAAGCCTAGCGCGCCATATCCGGTGGCCGCGTTGAACCAGCCGCCGGGGCGGTCATGGTCATAGTAAAGGTTTGCGGCATAGACCGGCTGGGTGCTGTCCCCCACGATGATCGCGCCGGGGGTGGCGGTGCGGATCGCCTCGACCATTTCCAGCTGTGCGGGCAGCAGGCCGGAAAGACTGGCAAGCTCGGCGCGGGCGGCCTGACGCGTGGCTTCGGCCCGGCGCGCGCCTTCGCGGTTGGATCGCATGACCATCGGCATGAGCGCGGTCATCGCCGTTCCTGCATCGGCTCGCAGCGGAAGCCGGGCAGGGTGGCGGGCCAGTTGTTCGGGACAGATGTCTATGCGGATCATGCCTGACAGGTCCGGCACTCCGCCGTGCGCGTAGACGTCATAGTCTGTTGGCCCAAGTTCCGTGCCAATCGCCAGCACCTGATCCGCCGCCGCGATCAGGTTGCGCACCGAGGTGAGGCTGGGTGAGGCAGGCACCACCAGCCGGTGACCATGCATCGCGCCGCGCGCATTGGCGGTCAGGATCACCGGGGCATCCAGCGCTTCGGCCAGTTTCAAAAGCGCGTCTTCGGCCCGCCGCACACCGCCGCCCGCAAGGATCACCACCCGTTCGGCATTGTTCAGCGAGGTCGCCACGCTGCGCATCCGGCCAAGCGGCAGGGGCATCGCGACCCCGCCCGCAACCGGGGGCGGCAGGGCGGGGCAGGGCTGACCCATCATGTTGGTCGAAATCTGGATATGTGCCGGGCCGGGGCGGCTGCCGGTCATCGCGGCAAAGGCGCGGTCCAGCACCTCGCCCAGCTTCTTGGGGTCGGTCACGGTTTCGGAATGGCAAAGCGTTTTGACCATGGCACCCTGATCCGGCAGTTCGTGCAGCCGGCCCAGCCCTTTGCCAAGTGTATCGCTGCGCCCAAGGCCCGAGATCACCAGCATCGGAACCGAATCCGCCTTTGCCTGCGCCATTGCGGTCAGCGTGTTTGTCAGCCCCGGGCCGGTGATCACAAAGGCCACCCCCGGCTTGCCTGATACGCGGGCATAGCCATCGGCCATGAAGCCTGCGCCCTGTTCGTGGCGCGGGGTGACGTGGCGGATCTTGCCTTCCGCCGCGGCAAGGCCACGGTAAAGCTCGATCGTATGGACGCCGGGGATGCCGAAAACCACATCGACCCCGCGCGCGGCAAGGCCTTCGACAAGACGGATACCAACGGTGGTCATGCGGCGTTCCCCAAAAGCGTGGCGGCATGGGCGGCGATACGGCCCGATGCCTCGATGATGCGGTCGTCAGGTTGCGTGAGGCTAAGCCGGAGCCAGCCCTGCACGCCGGCACCGAAACTTTCCCCCGGCATCACCGCAACCTGCTGGCGGTCCAGAAGCCCGGCCGCGAAATCCTCGCCTGAAAGGCCGGTGGCGCGCACATCGACCAGCGCGAACATCCCCGCTTCGGGCCGGTGAACCCGCAGACCCGCCACCCCGTCCAGCGCCTGCGCGATCAGCCCGGCCCGGCGCGAGAACCGTTCCGCCATCCCGCCAGCCACGGGCGAAGGTTCGGAAACTGCAAGTGCGGTCATGTCCGCGATGAAGGGTTGCGACCCGAAAAGCATGGTTTCTGAAAGTGGCAGCAAACGGTCACAGAATTCCGCCGGGCCGACGCACCAGCCCGACCGGAACCCCGGCGAGGCATGTGACTTGGAGATTGACGAGGCGACGACCACCCGGTCGGCCAGATCGGCAAAGTCCAGCGGCGAGGTGAAGGTGACGCCGGGAAACACCATGTCCTCATAGACCTCGTCGGACACGATCCACAGGTCATGCGCCTTTGCCAGATCGCCAAGGGCGCGGATGTCCTCGGCGCGCAGGACTGCACCGGTCGGGTTGTGGGGCGTGTTCAGAAACAGAACCCGGCTGCGCGGCGTGATCCGCGATGCGACATCGGCGGCCTGCATCCGAAAGCCGTGTTCCGGGCGCAGCGGCACCGGCACCATCGCAGCGCCGGTCTGGGAAATCAGCCCTTCGTATGTGGCATACATCGGGTCGCCCAGAAGCACCTCGTCCCCGGCTTCGACCAGCGTGCGCAAGATCGCGTAAAGCGTGGTCTGGGTGCCGGGCAGGCACATGATCTGATCCGTCCCGATCGCCCGCCCGCGTCGTTCGGTATAGCGCGCGGCAAGGGCGGCCACGACCGCAGGTTCGCCCCGACCGTTGGAATAGCCGGTCCGCCCGGCCGCCATCGCCTTGGCTGCCGCCGTCAGATACCGCTCTGGCGTGGGGACGTCGGGCTCACCGATGGTCAACTCGATGATTTCGGCACCGGAAGCCTTCAGGGCGCGGGCGCGGGCGTGGATCGCCCATTTCGCGCCACCAAGGTCGGCAAGGCGGTCAGTGACAGAGGCGTATTTCATGGCAGGATCTTTCCCGGATCTGGCAGCATTGCGGAATGGGCGATAAGGTCGACCCCAAGGATCGCCCCGACCGACCGCAGGCCGATGGTCACGATTTCCCCGGGTGCGAAAGCATGGGTCAGGACCGAGCCTTCCAGCCACAGCCCGTCGATCAGGCCGTTGCAGGCAATGGCTTCGGCGCGCTGTTGCGCTTCGGTCGCTTCGCGGGGCAGGGCGGCAATCAGCGATTGCAGGATATTGCGATAGGCCAGATAGCTGGCTTCATGCGCCAACCGCAGCGCAGGGTCGTTGCGCACCTTGTGCATGTAGCCTGCCCAAAGCACCACTGCCCCCACATCCATGACCGGAGGCCGGAGCGAGGCTGAAACAAAGGCTGCAAGCCGTTCTTCAGGCTGAGCGCCCACGCCCTCCAGCGCGTCAGCCCCCTTGGCGGTCATCCCGTCCATCAGCGACACAAAGGCGGCGCGCGTCAGTTCGTCCTTGGACTGGAAATAGTGGCGGATCAGGCCCGCCGTCACCCCGGCCCGCGCGGCGATGGCGCGCACGGTTGCAGCCTCCGGCCCGCCCTCGGCCACCAGCTCTTGCGTGGCGGTGATCAGGTCGGCACGGCGGGTCTCTTCGCTTTCACGGCGATAGGTGCGGCGGGCTGCGGGTTCCATCGGATCCAACTGTTATACGTTTGGATAATCTGTCGACAAGCGAATAAAGTCAAGCAATGGGAGGCGGTCAGCTGCCATGAACATCTTTGTGGATGATCACGTCAGCCTGAGGATAAGCCTTCAGAATCGCCCGACGCAGGCTTGCGCCAATGGCGTGGGCCTCGCGCAGGGTCTGGTCGCCGTCAAGTTCGATGTGCAGGTGGACAAAGACCCGGCTGCCCGCCGTGCGAGTCTTCAGGTCATGAAAACCCCTGACCCCGGGCCAGCTGCGCGCAATTTCGGCGATTCCGGCAAGGATCGTCGGATCGGCGGCCCGGTCCATCAGCGCGTCCCACGCCCCTTTGCCGATCCGCAGCGCGCCAATCGCCATCACCGCCGACGCCGCCAGCGCCACAACGGCATCGACCGACCCGATCCCGTAGTGGCCTGATACCCACAGGGCGGCAATTGCGCCCAGACTTGGCAACAAGTCGCCCAGATAATGCAGCCGGTCGGCCGCTACCACCCGGTTGCCAGTGGCCCGGGCAACCCGCCCCTGCCACCAGACCAGCCCGATGGTCAGCACGATGGAGACCGCCATCACCGTCATGCCCCGACCTTCCGCCGCCAGAACCGGCGGCTCCGGGGCCAGCAACCGGGCCGCCGCAGCCCAGCCGATCACCCCGGCCGACACCATGATGAAGACCGATTGCGCCAAAGCCGTCAGATCCTCGGCCGAGGTATGGCCAAAAGCGTGGTCATCATCGGCAGGCCGCGCGGCATAGACGATGGCCACTGCGGCCCCCAGTGACATCATCAGATCCATCGCGCTGTCCGCCAGCGAGGCGGCAATCGACAAGGCCCCGGTTTCTGCAAGCGCCCACAGCTTCAAGGCCACCAGAATTCCGGCCACCAGCACCGAGGCAAGCCCCGCCGAAAAGGCCAGCCGCACCTGCCGCCGCACGCCGTCAGTCGACGATTTCATCAGGTTTCACACCCCAGATTGCCGATTTCTGCACCCAGCCGCGCTGTCCTTCCAGCGCGATCCGGCACCAGTCGGCATTACATTCCAGGATCCGGCCGATCACCCCGACCTCTGCCTGCGCGACCACGGGGGCATCGTCGGCCGGGGTGGCCCGGAATTCGGCCATGTCAAGCGTGACCAGCACCGACCGCACGCCCGACAACAGCGAATAATGCACCCAGCCGCCCGCGCCTTCCTGGTCTTCGACCCGGCGCCAGTTTTCATACTCGGCGGTGATCTTCAGTGGCATGCCTGCCCGGGTGAACACCCAGTCGATCCGGTGGGTCAGCCCCGGACCGCGGCGCGCATTGCCCTCTTTGCCCTTCAACGACACATAGCGCGGCAAGGGCAGATTGGTCACACAGCCCACATCCGGCTGGCACTGCTTTTCAGCGGGTTTTGCAGGAGTGCTTTCAGCCGGGTCAACTTCTTGCGCCCCGATGGCCGGCGCCATCAGCAACAGCACAAGTGCCAGAACCCCGCTGAACCGCATCATCCGTCTTCGCCCCGACTGCCTGATCAGGTGCATGTCCGGCACCCGCTGTCTCTTTGTGTGTCACCCGGGGCTTGTGCATCGCCCCGCTTGGCATCACCTTGCCTCAAGGACGCCGGATTTGGAAGTGGCCCGATCCGGCGAGGCCGATCTGGAATCGTCGGAGAAAGCAACATGCCCGCCCCCCGTCTGACAGTAGTCATAACGCGACGCCTGCCCGAAGCCGTGGAAACCCGGATGAAGGAACTGTTCGATGTCGAATTGCGTGACCCCGACCTGCCCATGACACGCGACGAGCTGGCCTCGGCCATGCAGCGGGCGGATGTGCTGGTGCCGACGATCACCGACACCATTGACGCGGCCTTGCTGGCTCAGGCCGGGGAAAAGCTGAAGCTGATCGCCAATTATGGTGCCGGGGTCGATCATATCGATGTGGCAACTGCCCGTCAGCGCGGGGTGATCGTGTCAAACACGCCCGGTGTGGTGACGGAAGATACCGCCGACATGGTGATGGCACTGATCCTTGCCGTCACCCGCCGTATTCCCGAGGGCCTGCAGGTGATGCAATCGGGCAACTGGACCGGCTGGTCCCCGATGGCGCTGTTGGGTGGGCGGCTTGGCGGGCGGCGGCTAGGGATCCTTGGCATGGGGCGGATCGGGCAGGCGGTGGCACGGCGCGCGCGCGCCTTTGGGTTGCAGGTCCATTACCACAACCGCAAGCGTCTGCGCCCCGAGGTCGAGGCGGAATATGAGGCAACCTATTGGGAAAGCCTTGATCAGATGTTGGCGCGGATGGACATCCTGTCGATCAATTGCCCGCACACGCCTTCAACCTTCCATCTTCTCAACGCGCGGCGGTTGCGGCTCATGAAACCAAGCGCCGTGGTCGTCAATACCAGCCGGGGCGAGGTGGTGGACGAAAACGCCCTGACCCGCGCCCTGCGCGCGGGAGAGCTGTCGGGAGCAGGGCTTGACGTCTATGAACGCGGCACTGACCTCAACCCCCGGCTGCGCGAATTGCCGAATGTGGTCTGCCTGCCGCATATGGGATCGGCCACGGTGGAGGGCCGAATCGAGATGGGCGAGAAGGTGATAATCAACATCAAGACCTTCGCAGATGGCCATCGGCCGCCGGATCAGGTGGTTCCCGGCCAGTTCTAGAAGTGGGGAAAGTGCCACTTTGTGCTATTCCCGCAACGCAGCGCCACGAAGCAATCTGAATTCCTTGTTGCCGGTTGAAGCGGCAATTCTAACTGGCTACGGTTTGCTACGCCCTGTCAACCTGACGGGATCGTCCAAACATTCGGAGACTATGATGAAGAAACTCATTGCCTCGGTCATGGCGCTGACCCTCGGCGCATCGGCCGCAATGGCCGGCGGACCCGTTGTAATCGAAGACGAAGTCGAAGTTGTGGCCGAAAAGCCCGCTTCGTCGGTCGGCATCCTGCCGCTTCTGCTGATCCCGATCATCCTGTGCGTCGCGCTCTGCGGCGGCGATGACGACAACCAGACCTACGCCCAATAATCTGTTGGATTGCTGGCCGCTTTTTGCGACAGCACTCTGAGAAAAAAAGGCCGAATCGGAGCAACACCGGTTCGGCTTTTTGCTTTCGGATGGCCGTTCAGTCGTTGACTTGGGATGCGTCCGTGCATGAAGGTTTCAGGCGGAAGGTCGCGGTCAAACTCTGCGCCCCTGTTCTGGAAATGGAGATTGTGATGAAGAACCTGATCGCCTCGGCCATTGCTGCCACGTTTGTCCTGACAGCCGCGACCGCCCATGCCGGTGGGCCGGTTCTCATTGAAGAGGAAATCGAAGTGGTGGCGGAAAAGCCCGCGTCTTCGGTCGGCATCCTGCCGCTCTTGTTGATCCCGATCATCCTTTGCATCGCACTTTGTGGCGGCGATGATGATGAAACGCCCTCGATCACCGGTCTGCGCTGATTCGGACTTTCGCGCCTGTCGGCAAGACCCATTCCGCCCGCCTATCCGGATAATCCCGCGTTGAATTGCGGTATGGTTACGTTTTTCATGACGCGAATTCTGGGGTTTTGCCGGTCAACTTCCTTCGATTGCGGGAAGTGGCCGTGGGATAAGGGCGTTTCTTGGCTTTCGGGCAACATCCTCGGTCAATGTGCAACAGTTCGCTCCCTTTCGCGGCACCTGATCAAAAGGATTTGAGCGCTTTTGCCGAAAGCAGTAGCGTCTGGGTGGCAGGCATGGGAAGGCCCCCGTGTCGTGGCATTCTGGAGGCTTTGATGAAATCGGTACTCGCAGCATCGCTTGCCTTGTCGCTGGTGCTTTCTGCTGGCGCCGTCTACGCCGGTGGTCCGATCCTCGTTGAGGATGATCAGGAAGTCGCGGCCGAGAAGCCCGCGTCTTCGGTTGGCATCCTGCCGCTTCTCTTGATCCCGATCATCCTCTGTGTCGCGCTTTGTGGCGGCGATGATGATCCAGAGCCGGTGGGCTGATACATACTGTCCCGCGCAACCTTGACCGGGGATCTGCAAGAGACCCGATCTCACGTTCAGACTGGAAGGAAACCATCATGAACAAACTCCTTGCAACGGTCCTTGCGACCTCTCTCGCCTTCTCGGCTTCGACCGCTTTTGCCGGTGGTCCGGTTGTCGTTGAAGAAGAAATGGAAGTCGTTGCTGAAAAGCCCGCGTCCTCGGTCGGCATCCTGCCGCTGCTTCTGATCCCGATCATCCTCTGCGTCGCGCTTTGCGGCGGCAGCGATGATGATGAGCCGACCGAGGTGACCATTCTTGATCCACAGACGCCGGCCTGACATCTGAAGCATCCTCGGGGTTGGCTTCGGCCAGCTTTGAACATGCCCGGCAGTGCAAAAGCGCTGCCGGGTCTTTCGTTTCAAAACCGCCCCGGTCGATAGGCGGTGATGTCGATCCCGGGCGCGCGCCCCGCCACAAGGTCTGCCACGATCCGCGCGGTCATGGGGGCCATGGTCACCCCCAGATGGCCGTGACCGAAGGCGTGGATCACCTCTGCCCCGCCGGTTGACGGCCCGATCACTGGCAGGCTGTCAGGAAGCGACGGGCGGAACCCCATCCAGTTGCGGTCCGGCTCGCCCAAGCCCGGAAAGAACGCCCGCGCGCCATCCACCAGCTTTTGCACCCGGTGGGGGGAGGGGGGCAAATGCAGCCCGCCCAGTTCCACCGTTCCGGCCACCCGCAACCGCCCCGCCATCGGGCAGAAGTAGAACCCTCGCGCCGTCGGGCTGGTTGGGCGTTGCAGCAAGGGTTCGGCCATGTCCCATTCGACGTGATAGCCACGTTCGGTATCAAGGGGGATCCGGTCCCCCGCGGACCGGGCCAAGGCGCGGGAATGGGCGCCTGCGGCGATGATCACCCGGCGCGCGTGCAGATGTAACCCCGGCCCTTCGACGACCACGCCGTCCAACCCCCGGGTGATCTTTTCGGCCCGCGCCTGCAAGAGCCGTGCCTTCGGCAGCACGGCCGCTGCGATCAGCCCCATCATCCGTCCGGGATCATCAAGGAAGGTCGCCCCGGTAAAAAAGGCTGCTCCGCCCATGCCCGCAGGCAGGCCCGGTTCCAGTTCGGCCAACTGGTCCGGGCCGATCAGGTCAACCTCAACCCCCAGCGCTCGACGCGTGGCCATCTCGGCCCCGGCCTTGGCAAAGGCAGCGGGCGTTTCGTAAAGGTAAAGGCAGCCCCGGCGTTGCAGGATGCCCGCGCCCGCGACACGCAGGGCAAGATCATCCCAGCGTTCGCCCGCATCAGTCAGCAGCGCCGCAATCGCCTGCGCGTTATGGTCAGCGGCCCGAGGCAGGGATTGCCGCAAGAACCGGACCAGCCACGGCATCAGGCTGGGCAAGGCCCGGTGCCGGATCGCTAGGGGAGAGGTCCGGCTGAACATCAGCGAGGGCAGCGACCGCAGCACATCCGGCGTGCCGACCGGGCTTACGGCATAGCCTGCGATGGTTCCCGCATTGCCATAGCTGGCCCCCATGCCGGGGGGGGCGGGGTCGACCAGCACGACCTCATGCCCCGCCTCAAGCAGGTCAAGCGCGATGGTCAAACCGACCACACCAGCGCCGATCACTGCGATTTCGGTTCGTTCCCGGGTAAACATTCACCTACTCCGATTCGCCCGCCGCACTGATGGGTGTGGCGGGCGCTGGCCCTTAGATGCAGGCCTGATAGAGCGCGCGGGTGTTGTCGCGCGTCATCGCCACCGGGTTGCCGCCGCAGGACGGGTCTTCCAGCGCCATGTCGGTCAGCATGTCCAGATCGGATGCCTTCACCCCCATCGCCGTCAGGTTTTCCGGGATCGCCAGCATCTTGCGAAGCTGCATGATACGGTCACGGAACCCGTCAAAGCCGCCCTTGATGCCAAGGTAGGCCGCCGCTGCCTCGATCCGCGTCTCGATGGCGGGGCGGTTGAAATCAAGAACCATCGGCATGACGACGGCGTTGGTGGTGCCGTGGTGGGTGCCGTAAACCGCGCCGACGGGATGCGACAGGGAATGGATCGCGCCCAGCCCCTTCTGGAACGCAACCGCGCCCATCGCTGCCGCCGACATCATATGCGCGCGGGCGTCAAGGTCATCGGGGGTGCCATAGACGCGCGGCAGGTTTTCAAAGACCAGCCGCATGCCTTCCAGCGCGATACCCTGGGACATCGGGTGGTAGAAGGGGGAGCTATAGGCCTCAAGGCAATGCGCCAGCGCGTCCATGCCGGTGCCTGCGGTGATGAACTTCGGCATCCCCACGGTCAGCGCCGGGTCGCAGATGGTGACAGCGGGCATCAGCTTGGGGTGGAAGATGATCTTCTTCTTGTGGGTTTCGCTGTTGGTCAGCACGCCCGCCCGGCCAACTTCGCTGCCGGTCCCGGCCGTGGTCGGCACCGCGATGATCGGGGCGATCCTGCCTGCATCGGCGCGGGTATACCAGTCGTCGATATCCTCCAGATCCCAGACGCTCAGGTCTTTGCGCTGATGCGCCATCAGGGCGATCATCTTGCCAAGGTCGAGCGCAGAGCCGCCGCCAAAGCAGATCACCCCGTCATGACCACCGGCAAGGTAGACCGCGATCCCGGCGGTCATGTTCGCCTCGTTCGGGTTCGGGTCCACGTCCGAGAACACGGCCCGGCCCATGCCCGCAGCGTCCAGCACATCCAGAGCTGTGGCGGTGATCGGCAGACTGGCCAGCGCCTTGTCGGTGACCAGCAGAGGCTTTTTCAGCCCGGCGCTGGCGGCGTGGTCGGCCAGTTCGGCGATCCGGCCGACGCCGAACTTGATGGCGGTGGGGTAGGACCAGTTGCGGCTGGGAACAGAGTGGCTGGCGGTTGCCATGGGGTCAGACCTTCTTCAGATGATAGGATTTCGGCCGGGTCACCGAATGGAACCCGAGGTAGGAAAGCGAGCCGCCGCGACCGGTGTCCTTGCAGCCGGTCCAGCAGAGCGCCGGGTCAAGATAGTCGGCGCGGTTCATGAAGACGGTGCCGGTTTCGACCTGCTGCCCGAGCTTTTCAGCGGTGTCGTAATCCTGCGTCCAGATGCTTGCGGTCAGGCCATAGGGCGAATCGTTCATCAGCCGCAACGCTTCGGCATCGTCCTTGACCTTCATGATGCCGACGACGGGGCCGAAGGATTCCTCGGTCATGACGCGCATGGAATGGTCAACGTTCACAAGCACTTGCGGTGCAAGATAAGCGCCGCCATCATCTGCCGGAAAGAGGGTCGGGTCGATCAAGGGCTTGGCCCCCTTGGCAACCGCCTCGGCGATCTGGTCGCGCACGACCTTGGCAAAGCGCTTGTTGGCCATAGGGCCAAGCGTGCTTTCGGGGTCAAAAGGGTTGCCCAGCTTCAGCGTCTTAACCCATGCCACGGCTTTTTCGACGAAGGCGTCGTAAAGGCCTTCATGGACATAGATCCGCTCGATCCCACAGCAGCATTGGCCCGCGTTATACATCGCCCCGTCCATCAGCGTATCGACCGCCGCGTCAAGGTTTGCATCGGCGCGGACATAGCCGGGGTCTTTGCCACCAAGCTCCAACCCCAGGGGGGTAAAGGTGCCGGCGGCGGCGCGTTCCATCGCCTGTCCGCCCGCGACGGAACCGGTAAAGTTCACAAACCCGAAGGACCGCGCGGCGATCAGCGCTTCGGTCGTGACGTGATCAAGGACGACATTCTGGAAGACATCCTCTGGCACGCCAGCGGCATGGAACGCCTCGGCCAGACGCTCGCCGACCAGCATGGTCTGGCTGGCATGCTTCAGGATCACCGTATTCCCGGCGATCAGAGCCGGGACCAGCGTGTTGATCGTGGTCAGGTAGGGATAGTTCCACGGGGCGACGATGAAGACGACGCCGACCGGATCACGCGCAATGTAGCGGCGGAAGTGGTCGCTGTCTTCGACCATCTGCGGGGCAAGGGTCGTGGCGGCAATGTCCGACATGTATTCGGTGCGGGCGTTCACGCCGCCGAATTCGCCGCCAAAGCGGGTGGGGCGGCCCATCTGCCAGGCGGTTTCCTCGACCACCACGTCCTTCATCTCGTTCAGGCGGGCCACCCCGGCCTTGACCAGCGCGATGCGGTCTTCCAGCGGGCGGGCGGCCCAGCCCTTCTGTGCGGCCTTGGCGCGGGCGACGGCGGCCTTTGCCGCGTCGGGGGTCAGAGGGGTGCGCGTGGCGTAGACAGAGCCATCAACGGGGGAAATCAGTTCGATCGGTTTCATTTGGTCCTCGTAGGTCGGGGCCTGCCCCGACATTCAGAAAAGAGTCGGGACGCAGGCCCCAACCTACAGTCTCGCGCCCGTTCAAGCCCGTTCCAGCAGTCGCTCGCGTTCAAAATCGGTGACGACGCGGTCGGTCTCGGCGATCTCCCACTGGGCGGCGTGGTGATAGTGGTCGACCACGTCGTCGCCAAAGGCCGCCCGCAGCATCTTTGAGCCGTGCAAGAGCGCCGCGGCATCGCGCAGGTTGTGCGGAATCTCGCGGATGCCGTCGGTATTGTACATGTCGCCGGACATTTCCGGTTCCAGTTCCATCTTGCCCTCGATCCCCGCCAGACCCGCCGCCAGAAGGGCGGCACAGGCAAGGTAGGGGTTCACGTCGCTGCCGGGGATGCGGCATTCGACGCGCACGGCCTTGGAATGGACGCCGCAGACGCGGAAGCCCGCGGTGCGGTTGTCCGCGCTCCATACCGCTTTCGTCGGGGCGAACATGCCCACGGTAAAGCGCTTGTAGCTGTTTACATATGGCGCAAGGAATGCCGTCAACTCTTGCGCGTGGACAAGCTGCCCGGCCATGTAATGCTTCATCGTCTGGGACATGCCGTGCGTGTCGCCCTTGTCGGCAAACACGGGCTTGCCGTCCTTGGTCCAAAGGCTTTGGTGGATGTGGCTGGAAGACCCGGCCTTCCTATGGTCATATTTGGCCATGAAGGTCACCGACTTGCCCTTGGTCCAGGCGATTTCCTTGATGCCGTTCTTGACGATCACATGGTTGTCGGCGGCATCCAGCGCGTCGGAATAGCGGTAGTTCACCTCTTCCTGACCTGCGTCCGCCTCACCCTTGGAGTTTTCCACCGGGATGCCAGCGCCATAAAGGCCGTTGCGGATCGCGCGCATCACGTCTTCTTCCTTGGTGGTCTGGAAGATGTGGTAATCCTCGTTATAGGCGCTGACGGGCTTCAGCGCGGCAAGGCCACCGTCGCGAAGGTTTTCGTAGCTGTTTTCAAACAGGTAGAACTCCAGCTCCGTCGCCATCATTGGCTCGAAGCCCAAGGCCCGCGCCCGTGCCACCTGACGTTTCAGCATCGCGCGGGGGGAATGGGGAACCTCATGGTGGTGGTGATCCAGCGTGTCACCCAGAACCAGCGCCGTCCCCGGCAGCCACGGGATCAGGCGCAGCGTCGCCATGTCGGGCTTCAGGATATAGTCGCCATATCCGGTCTGCCAGCTTGAGGATTTGTAGCCCTGAACGGTGGTCATCTCCATGTCCACGGTCAGAAGGTAGTTGCAGCAGTGGGTTTCTTCCCAACCGCCATCGACGAAGAACTGCGCGTGAAAGCGTTTGCCCATCAGGCGGCCCTGCATGTCGATGCCGGCCACCAGAACGGTGTCGATGTCGCCGCGTTTCACAGCGGACTTAAGGTCTTCAAGCGTCATGTTGCCGGGCATGTGTTGCCTCTTTCAAATATCAGATGTGGTGTCAGGAACCGCATGTTCCCGGTGGCGTGGCGGATGGGAAATACCCCTCTCCGCCGCCAAACTCGGGCTTGCGTGGCCAGCATGGACCACGGCTGGTGTCTTGCGGATCAGACCGCATCCTGACGTTCTCCCCAAACCACAGGTAACGACCCGTGAATTTGATCATTCATTCACAGGTCGGGCCCGGTTCGCAACCCCTTCCGCCATCTGTGACCGCGCGCCCATCACCGCATTCAGCGCGACGGCCGCCAGCAGCACCCCGCCGCCAACGAAGGTTGCGGGGCTTGCCGTCTCGCCAAGGACCACAAAGACCCACATAGGTGCCAGCAGCACCTCGATCAGCGACAAGAGCGTCAGTTCCGCTGCCGGAATGACCCTGCTGCCCAGCGTGTACATCACCATGCCCAGCGCAACGATCAGCGCACCGATGCTCATGGAGATGCCGATATCCCAGCCCGAGACAACGATTGGTGCGCCCTGTGCGGCCAGAACGCCGGCCGCGACACCGGCCGAGAATACCCCCCCAAGCATCGACACCGGCAACATCTGTTTCACCTTCCCCCAGCGCAGCGCGACCGAGAACGCCCCGAACCCCACTGCCGAAAGTAGCGCCGCGATGTTCCCTGCAAGCGCCCCCATCGCCAGCCCTTCGCGCACCATCAGATACATGCCAAAGACCGCCAGCCCGATCGCCGCCCAGGTCCATGGCTTCACCCGTTCACCCAAAAGGATCCAGCCGAAGATTGCCGCGACAAAGGGCGAGGCGGTGAACAGGAACACCGCATTGGCTATGGTGGTGGTCTGGATCGCATAGATCGCGCCGGCAAAGGCGAAGACAAGGCCGAAGCCCCCCACCGCGCCGGCAATTCCCACAGAACGTATCGCCGCAATCGGTCGGCCGTCAGAGGTGACATGGATGAAAAGCCATAGAACCGGCACCATGCCAAGCGACCGCCAGAACAGGATAGCCCAGACCGAGGCATCCTCGATCTGCCGCAAGCCAAGGCCCATCAGCGACCAAAGGCTGCCCGCCGCCAGAACCAAGGCAACACCTTGCCCATAACGCATTTTGCCCTCCGTTCAGCTATTGCTTGCACGGGGGCAGGGCTCAGGCTGTTCCGTTCCCGACCTCTGGATGTCAGTAGCCGCGCGCCCGGTCGACCAGATGCAGAAACGGCTCACCGGTCTCGCCGCGGCGGATGTTCTCGGCGATCACCCGTGCGGCCGAATATGCGCGGGTGTCGGCGGCGATATGTGGTGTCACTGTCACGCGTGGGTGGGTCCAGAAGGGGTGATCGGCTGGCAAGGGCTCCACCCGGAACACGTCCAGTGTGGCATGGCCGACATGCCCCGCATTCAGTGCCGCCAACAGCGCGCCATCGTCGATCAAGGCCCCACGCCCCGGGTTCAGGATCACCGCCCCTTGTGGCAACAGCGCCAGCCGTTCGCCGTTCAGCAGGTTTTCCGTCTCGGGCGTCTTTGGCAGCAGCAGAACCACGATCTGCGCCGAAGCCAGCGCCTGACGCAGCCCGTCTTCTCCATGCAGGCAGCCGGGCTTTTCGGTCCGGCTCCACCCCGTCACCGGAAAGTTGAGCGCCCGAAGCGCGGCCGCGCAGGCCGCCCCGAGCGCCCCCATGCCCAAGACCGCCACCGGGTGTTCGCGCGCCAGGGGCGGGCAGGTCGGATCCCAGACATGGCCGGGATTCACGATATGCCGGTCCATCCCCAGATGATGCCGCAAGGCGTGACCGACCACCCATTCCACCATGCCTTCGGTCAGGCCGGGATCGACCATCCGGCACAGTGGCTGGGTCAGGGTCTTGTTGCCGACCACGCGCTCCACCCCGGCCCAAAGGCTTAGAACAGCCTTGGTGCGGTGGTAGGCCGTGAAATCCTGCAAGGGCGAGGAGGGGGCATAGACGATGTAATCCACCACCTCTGGCGCGGCATCGATCACCACCTTGGCCTGCACCCCCGCCTCGGCCAGCGCCTTTGGCAATTCCGCCTGATATTCGGGCCAAAGGCTTGGCGCCGCGAAAAGGACCGTTGTCATGTTCTACCCTTGTCTGATCATCGCGGCCTGTGGACATGCGCACTTTGCACAAGCCCAAAGCCCACCAGCAGCACCAGCATCGCCGACCCCCCGTAAGACAGAAGCGGCAAAGGCACGCCCACCACCGGGGCCATGCCCATCACCATCGACAGGTTCACCGCGATGTAGAAGAAGAAGTTCGCCGCCACGCCCACGATCAGCAGGGCTGAAAACCGGTCGCGGTTCTGGAACGCCGCCACCAGACAGAACCCGATGATCAGCGCGTAAAGGCCAAGCAGGGAAAACGCCCCGATGAAGCCGAATTCCTCGGCCAGAGTGGTGAAGATGAAGTCGGTATGCTTTTCGGGCAGGAAATTCAGCCGGCTTTGCGTGCCTTGCATGAAACCCTTGCCCGACCAGCCGCCAGAGCCCAATGCGATCTTGGCCTGAATGATGTTGTAGCCTGCGCCCAATGGGTCTGCCGTCGGGTCCAGAAACGTGTCGATCCGCCGGTATTGGTAGTCATGCAGGAACTGCCATTCGGTGCCGCGCAGGGTGAAGACGCTGACCACGACTCCGACGCCCAGTGCCAGAACCGCGCCGAAATACCACAGGCTTACCCCGGCCGCGAACATCACCGCCGCACCCGCAAGCAACAGCAGAAGTGATGTCCCAAGGTTCGGCTGCATCAGCACCAGCACCGTTGGTGCGACCGTCAGCAGCACCGGGATCAGCACATAAAGCGGGCGAGAGACCTTCTTGTGATCCAGCCAGTCGTAATAGGCCGCCAGCATCATCACGAGGGTGAACTTCATCATCTCTGACGGCTGCAACCGGATGAAGCCAAGATCGATCCAGCGCTGCGCGCCCATCCCGACTTCGCCAAAGAACTCGACGAAGAGCAAAAGGATGAAGGCCACCAGATAGGCCAGCCCCGCCATGTTGCGCCAGAACCAGATTGGCACCATGGCGACGATGAACATCAGGACCATTCCGGCCGCAAAACGTTCCATCTGTGGCCGCGCCCAGGTATCAAGGTTGCCGCCTGCGATCGAATAGAGCATCAGGAAGCCGACGGAAGCGACAGCCGTTACCAGAACCACCAGCGGCCAGTTGATGAATAGGATCTTGCGCAGCCCCGCCGGTGCCTGTTTGAGGCGGTATTCAAGAAAGCTCATCCAGCCCCCCTACGCCCGGGTCCGGACAGTGGTGACCCCGGTTGCCGGGTCGCGCAACGGCAGTTCGTTGAGCATGCTTTCGATCCGGCCGCGCTGGCTTGCGGGGTAGGCGTCAAGCGGTGGCAGCCCGTCGGACAACGCGCGGAGCAGGATGTCGCGTGCAATCGGCGCGGCTGCGGTGGACCCGCCGCCGCCATGTTCCACCACAACGGCAATCGCATAACGCGGCGCGTCATAGGGCGCATAGCCGACAAACAGGGCGTGGTCCCGCCGGTTCCATGGCAGCTGGTCGTTCGAGATCACCCCCGCCTCACGCTCCGCCGCCGAGATGTTGCGAACCTGGCTTGTCCCGGTCTTGCCAGCCATCACCATGGTCGGTTCGACAACGCGGCTGGATTTGGCCGTTCCCTGATCGCTGTTCACGACCTCGTACATCCCGCGCTGGATCGCGGACAGGAATTCGGCCGTGATTCCCAAGGGGGCTGCCTCGACAACTGGCAATTCCCGATCATTCACCGTCCGCACAAGGCGCGGGGAAACGGCCCGCCCGGTGGCCAGCCGCGCGGTCATCACCGCCAGTTGCAGGGGTGAAGTCAGTACATATCCCTGCCCAATCGAGGCATTGATCGTATCGCCGATCCGCCATTCCGCCTTGTGCCGGTCCTGTTTCCACTGCTTGTCCGGCATGATGCCTTCGGTGATTGCCGACATGGGTATGTCAAAGCGCTGCCCCAGACCCAGCTTGCGCCCCATCTCGGCGATCTTGTCGATCCCCACGCGTTGCGCGATGTCATAATAGTAGACGTCACAGCTTTCACTGAGGCTGCGCGCAAGGTTGACGGACCCATGCCCGCCACGCTTCCAGCAGTGGAAGCGCCGCCCGCCAAACTCGATGTAGCCCGGACAGCGGACGCGGGTATCGGGTGTCGCTACCCCCGCCTCCAGTGCCGCCAGCGCGGTGACCATCTTGAAGGTCGAGCCGGGGGGATAGGCCCCCGAAACGGTCTTGTTGGCAAGCGGGCGGTGGTCATTTTCCATCAGGGCGTTGTAGTCGGTGTGGCTGATACCGCGCACGAAGAGGTTTGGGTCAAAGGACGGCGACGATGCGATGCAGATTACATCCCCGTTCGTCACATCCATGACCACCGCTGCGGCGCTTTCATCGCCCAGACGTGCCTGTGCGAAGTTCTGCACCTCGGCATCGATGGTCAGCCGGATGTCCGTTCCGGGGTCGCCCTCTTGCCGTTCCAGTTCGCGCATGACGCGGCCGGCCGAGTTCACTTCGATCCGCTTGGTCCCGGCGCGGCCCCGCAGGGTATCTTCCATCCACTTCTCGACGCCGATCTTGCCGATCTGGAACTTCGGAATCCGTAGCAAGGGGTCCGGCGTCTCCAGCGCCTCAAGATCCTTGTCGCTGACCGGGCCGACATAGCCGACAACATGCGCAAAATCGTGATCAAGGGGATAGCGCCGCGACAGACCCACCTCTGGCACGATGCCGGGCAGGGCGGGTGCGTTCAGCGCGACCTTGGAGAAATCTTCCCAGCTTAGCCGTTCGGCCACCGTGACAGGGACAAAGGCCCGCAGCGCCTTGACCTCTTCGATCGTGCGTTCCAGCTCCTCGGGGGTGATGGGGATGATCCCGGCCAGCCGCCGCAGCACCAGTTCGGCGTCCCCTGCCGCTTCCCGCGTGATCACGACCCGGTAGTTCTGTTCGTTGGCCGCGATCAACTGGCCGTTGCGATCCTGGATCAACCCGCGTTCAGGCGGGATCAGGCGGATGTTGATCCGGTTCTCCTCGGCCAAGAGCCTGAATTCGTCGGCCTGATCGACCTGAAGATACCGCATGCGCACACCAAGGACGGCGACCATTGCCGACATCGCGCCACCCAGCATCAAGGTGCGGCGGTTCAGGACGCGGGATGTCTCTTCGCTGTCGCGTGCCGTCCGTCTCACAGCCGCCTCCCGAAATCGTCCACTTCGCCCATCGCGGGCTTGCGAAGGTCAAGGACCAGCCGCGACAGGGCCACGACCAGAGGATAAAGCGCAATCGACCACAGAAACTGGACGATGGCAAAGCCGAAGGCCGGTTGGGGCACGACGGCCACCGCCAGTGCCAGACGGTAGGACAGCATCATCCCCAGCATGACCCCGGCGATCAGCATCCATTCGACCAGAAAGTTCAACTCGCGCGTCAGCGCCACGCGCGACCGCAGGAATTCGCTGGCCAGAACCACGATGGCGGTCCAAAGCCCCGGCGGGCGCATCAGGATCAGGTCTTCGGCCAGCATGACCGCAAGGATCAGCGGCATCGGCAGGAAATCGGGCCGCCGCACGACCCAGGCCATGATCAGGCAGATCAACAGATCCGGCCCCGGCAGCGCGCCCGGCTCGTGGCCCAGAGGCAGCAGCCGCATGAACAGCAGCACAAGGGCCAGACCAAGAAAGAGCCCGCGAAAGATCCAATGCTCCTGCCGCCAGAAATCACCCATCCCCGGCCTCCGATGCTGCACCTTCGGCAAGACCGGAACCGCTGGCCTCTACATCGCCGCCCTCGGTCCCTGTCGGCTGCGCGCCTGCTGCGGATTCGAGGGTCTCGGCGGAAGTGTCGGGCAAGGGCGACAGCAAGGGCGGGGCCACAAGGTTGCCTGGGTCGGTGATCGGTTCGAGCGCATGGCTGCGCAGCACGCGCAGGAATTCCAGCCGCTGATAATCGGCAGCAAGCACCACGCGCAGCCGCTTGTCGGTGCCGAGCGCCACCTGCCCGACCAGAAGCCCGGCCGGGAACACGCCGCCATCGCCAGAGGTCACAACCCGGTCGCCGGGGCGCACTTCATCGGTGTCCTCGATGAAATCCAGCGGCGGCAGGGGCGAGTTGTCGCCGCTGAGCAGCGCTTTTTGCCCGGAAGGCTGGATCGTCACTGGAATCCGGCTGTTGGAATCGGTGACAAGGATCACCCGCGCCGTCCGCGCCCCCACACCCGAGATCCGGCCCACCAGCCCGATCCCGTCCATCGTGGCCCATCCATCGCGAATGCCGTCGCGTTCGCCCACGTTCAACAGCACCGATTGGCGAAACGGGCTGCCGCTGTCGGCCATCACCACCCCGGTGACATAGGTCAGCTTCGGGTCCAGCCGCACCTTGTTCAGGTCCAGAAGCCGGGCGTTCTTCTGCTCCAGCTGCAAGGCGGCCTCTTTCCACGCCTTCATCTGCTGCAACTCACGTTTCAGCTCTTGATTCTGTTCGTAGATCCGGGTGTAGGACTGGAAATCGTCAATCATCCCGGCAGCCACGGTGACCGGACGCATCGCCCAGTCAAGGTTTGGCACCACGGCATCGATCAGCGCGGCGCGGAACCGCTCCACGCGCGGGCTGTCGACCCGCCACAAGAGGAACAGGCCAAGCAGCAAAAGCACGGCAATCGCCACCAGCAACCGTCGCAAGGGGCGTTGAAATTCTTCCGGTCCGATGCGTGTCTTCGCCACGGGTCAGCCTTTCCAAGCGGCGCGCATGCGCCCCGGTTCAGGTATCGTAGTCGATCACATGCCGAAGCTGCTTTTCATATTCCAGCGCTTTCCCGGTGCCGAGGGCAACACAATTCAGTGACTCGTTTGCCACCGAGATCGAAAGCCCGGTCTGTTCACGCAAGGAAAGGTCCAGATCGCCCAGCAGCGCGCCCCCACCCGTAAGCATGACGCCCCGGTCAACAATATCGGCTGCAAGGTCCGGCGGGGTGGCCTCCAGCGCCTGCATCACCGCGTCGCAGATCTGCTGCACGGGTTCGGCAAGGGCTTCGGCGACCTGCGCCTGATTGATCTCGGTTTCCTTCGGCACGCCGTTCAGAAGGTCGCGGCCCCGGATCGTCATGCTGGCGCCGCGCCCGTCATCGGGCATCCGCGCCGTGCCGATGGATGTCTTGATGCGTTCGGCCGTCGATTCCCCGATCAGCAGGTTCTGGTGGCGGCGCAGGTAGCTTACAATCGCCTCATCCATCCGGTCGCCACCAACGCGGACCGACCGGGCATAAACGATGTCACCCAAGGACAGCACAGCCACCTCGGTGGTGCCGCCGCCGATATCCACGACCATGTTGCCGGTGGGTTCGGTGATCGGCATGCCAGCCCCAATCGCTGCCGCGATGGGTTCGGCAATCAGCCCGGCCCGCTTTGCCCCGGCCGACAGCACCGACTGCCGGATCGCCCGCTTTTCCACCGGGGTCGCGCCATGCGGCACACAGACGATGATCTTGGGCTTTGAAAAGGTGGACCGCTTGTGAACCTTGCGGATGAAATGCTTGATCATCTCTTCCGCCGCTTCAAAGTCGGCGATAACGCCATCCCGCATCGGGCGGATCGCCTCGATCGTGCCGGGGGTCCGGCCCAGCATCAGCTTGGCATCCTCACCCACCGCAAGGACGACTTTCTTGCCATCCTTCACGTGATAGGCCACGACCGAGGGTTCGTTCAGCACGATCCCCTTGCCGCGAATGTAGACCAGTGTATTCGCCGTGCCGAGGTCGATCGCCATGTCAGACGAAAAAAGGCCGGAAAATAACGACATTCAGGTGGTCCCCACATGTAAGCCGCCGCGCAAGCGGCATTGTCCCGGCGACTCAAGGTCGAAGGCGGGCGCCTTCATATAAGGACCTGTGCTGGGGAGCGAAAGACCTTGTAGCACAGCGCGCGGAGCGCCGCCTACACAATCGTGGAGTTGCAGAAAACTGCTGTTTTCAGCCAGATTTCGGTGATCTGAAACGAGACAATTGACCTTCTCGAACCTTAGGCTGATCCTGATCTGGCCGGGTGCAGGAATTGGGGTGGGAAATGGCAGGCTTTGCGGGGCGTATTGCGCTGGTTACGGGGGCCGGATCGGCGGGGGGAATCGGCTTTGCCATCGCCCGGGGGCTGGTTGCGGGCGGGGCAAGGGTCTGCGTCACCGCCACAACGCCACGCATCCATGACCGCGCGGCAGAGCTGGGCTGCATGTCCCATATCGCCGACCTGACCGACCCGGCGCAGGTTTCTGGTCTTTTCGCGGCCGTCACGGACAGGCTTGGCCCGATCAGCATCCTGATCAACAATGCGGGCATGGTGCAGACCGGCAAGGACATCGACCGCCAGCCTCTTGCCGGGTGGACCGACGCGGCCTGGGCGCATCACATGGCGCTGAACATCAACACCACCTTCCACTGCTGCCGCGCCGCCCTTCCCGGTATGGCCGCCGCCGGCTATGGCCGCATCGTCAACATCAGTTCTGTCACCGGCCCGGTCGTCACCATCGACGGCAGTTCCGCCTATGCCACCGCCAAGGCCGCGATCACCGGCATGACCCGGTCAATCGCGTTGGAATACGGGCCCCACGGCATCACCTGCAACGCGGTGCTGCCCGGCTGGATCGCCACCGACAGCTCCAGCGCCAGCGAAATCCGCGCGGGCAAGCGCACCCCCGCAGGCCGCCCCGGCACCCCCGACGAGGTGGCGGCCTGCGCGCTGTTCCTTGCCTCGGCCGAGGCGTCTTACGTCACGGGTGCAATGCTGGTTGTGGACGGCGGCAATACGCTGCAAGAGATGAAAGGATGACCGATCCCGTTTTCCTTCCCGGCGTTCCCGCCGATGCCGTGCTTGCCGCGCTTGGCCGGTCCCCGGGGGGGGAGATTGCCTCGGGCAAGTTTGCCAGCCCCGAATCTTCGGCAGCGCTGGTGGCCAATACATTTGGCTGGTTCCTGAACCGGCCGCGCCAGTTGCCCGCCTTGCCCGGCGTTCCGATGGGCCCGGTGCAGACGGTCGCCATCGAAGCGGAAATGCGCTTTCCCTGGTCGGGCGGCCGCCATCCCTGGCTTGATGCCGAGATCACGACGGCCACCACGCTGGTCGGGGTGGAATCGAAACGGTACGAACCCTTTCGCCCCGGCAAGGCCGCAGAGTTCTCTGAAGCCTTCGATCGGCGCGACTGGGGGCCGGGCATGGCTCGCTATACCGGACTGAGAAAAGCTTTGGCGGCAGGGCAGCTGACCTATCGGCACATCGACGCGGCACAGCTTGTCAAGCACGCCTACGGGCTGAAGACCCAGGCCGTCAAACGGGGGCTGGGCGGGGTGCTGGTCTACTTGCATGCAGCGCCCACGCATTGGGCCAGCGGCAAGCCTGTCGACCCCAAGGCGATCAGCCGCCACGCCACCGAAATAGCCGACTTTGCCGCCCGCGTGAAAGGTGACGATGTGACCTTTGTCCCCCTGCGCTGGGGTGACATTCTGACCCAATGGTCCCAGACCCCGGCCACGGCGGCCCACGCCGCAGCCGTCCGGGGCTGGTTCGGCGGCCTTTAGGGGCCTCTTCGGTCCCTTGCGGTCCCTCATCGCCGGATCAGCGAAAAGGGACCGCAAGGGACCGATGAGCGGCCCTATTCGCCGTGATAGCTGACGGTCTTCACATCCTCGCCCGGGGCGGTTTTCTGGCGCCGCACGATCAGCCGGTTCAGCGCGTTTATATAGGCGCGCGTGCTGGCCACGATGGTGTCGGTATCGGCGGATGAACCGGTCACGATCCGTCCGTCTTCCTCCAGCCGGACGCTCACGGTCGCCTGTGCGTCCGTGCCTTCCGTCACCGCATGCACCTGATAGACCTGAAGCCGCGCCTTGTGCGGGAACAGCATCTTGACGCAGTTGAACGCGGCATCGACCGGACCGTCACCGGTGGCGTCGATGTGGTGCTCTACCCCGTCGATGGACAGGATCATGTCCGCCTCTTGCGGACCTTCGGTGCCACAGATCACCCGCAGCTTTTTCAGTTGCAGGAATTCATAGGCGTCGTTCGTCTGTTCATCCGTCACCAGCGCGATAAGGTCGTCATCGTAGACCTCTTTCTTGCGGTCGGCCAAGGCCTTGAACCGCACGAAAACATCGTTCAGCTGGTTGTCGGCCAGATCGAAGCCCAGATCCTTGAGCTTGGAACGCAGGGCCGCCCGACCGGAATGCTTGCCCATCGTCAGGTTCTTCTGGGTCAGGCCGATGTCTTCCGGTCGCATGATCTCGAACGTCTGGACGTTCTTGAGGACGCCATCCTGATGGATGCCGGATTCATGCAGGAAGGCGTTCTTGCCGACGATGGCCTTGTTGAACTGGACCGGAAAACCGGAAACCTGGGAAACCCTACGCGACAGGTTCATGATCTTCGTGGTGTCGATGCCGGTCTGGAACGGCAGGATGTCATTCCTTACCCGCATGGCCATCACGACTTCCTCGAGCGCGGTATTCCCGGCGCGTTCGCCAAGGCCGTTGATCGTGCATTCGATCTGCCGCGCGCCCGCCTCGACCGCTGCAAGGGCGTTGGCGGTCGCCATGCCAAGGTCGTTGTGGCAGTGGGTGGCGAAGATGATGCCGTCGGCACCCGGCACCCGCTCCAGCAGCATGCGGATGATCTGCGCGGATTCCATCGGGTAGGTGTAGCCGACCGTGTCGGGAATGTTGATCGTGGTCGCCCCGGCCTTGATCGCGATTTCCACCACGCGGCAGAGGTAGTCATGTTCCGTCCGGGTTGCGTCCATTGGCGACCACTGGACATTGTCGCAAAGGTTGCGGGCATGGGTCACGGTGTCATGGATCCGTTCCGCCATCTGGTCCATGTCGAGGTTCGGGATCGCGCGGTGCAGGGGCGAAGTGCCGATGAAGGTATGGATGCGCGGCGACCGGGCGTGCTTCACAGCCTCCCAGCAGCGGTCGATGTCCTTCTGGTTCGCCCGGGCAAGACCGCAGATCGTGGAGTTCTTCGCCCGCTTGGCAATCTCGGACACGGCGGCAAAGTCGCCTTCCGAGGCGATGGGAAAGCCCGCCTCGATGATGTCGACGCCCATTTCGTCAAGGAGGCCGGCAATCTCCAGCTTTTCCTCATGGGTCATGGTGGCGCCGGGCGATTGTTCGCCATCGCGGAGCGTGGTGTCGAAGATCACGACACGGTCTTGAGCGGTTCTGGTCATGGATGTGGTCCTGTTTTCCTAGCTGCGATCCTTTTGGGCGCTGGTCACCTCTGAGCGGTCGCGCCCGCAGGCACGCTCAGAGGCGGCTAAGAAGGAGGGCGCCAAGGGGCAATGCAGGGCGGATCGCCCCGGCGGTGGAGTGGATATGGTGTCCCTTGGTCATGGGCCGAGACTATACGAAGGAAATCGGGGAAGGGAAGGGGATTTCTGAACGGTCATGCCGCCCTTGGGGGCATCGAGCCCCCGCGGCCGGCGCTGCCGTGGGGCGTGTTGTGGGCTGGGCATGCCGTGGACGGTGCGCGAGCTGGGGTCGTCGGAGCCTCCGGCGGGAGTATTTCGGAAAAAGAGCAAGGCCATGGTCGGGCAGAGGCCTTGCCCTATCTGTGGGTGGGATGGGACGGAGAGATGATGCGGTCCTTGGTACTTGGGGCGTCGGGCGGAATCGGCGGGGCGCTGGTGGCGGAGTTGCGCGCACGCGGCGAGGTGGTGGCGTTGTCTCGCCGCGACGATGGTCTGGATGTGACGGATGAGACCTGCGTAGCCCGCAGCCTTGGCGCGCTTGTCGGGCCGTTCGACGTGGTGATTGTCGCCACGGGCGCCCTGGTGCTGGAAGGGGCGGGGCCGGAGAAGTCGCTGAAAGCGGTGACGGCGGAAGGCCTGGCGCGGCAGTTTGCCGTCAACGCGATCGGGCCAGCACTGGTGATCAAGCATGCCGTGCGATTGATGCCTCGGGACCGGGTGGCCAAGCTGGCCGTCCTGTCGGCCCGGGTGGGATCGATCGGGGATAATGCGCTTGGTGGCTGGTATGGCTACCGTGCCGCAAAGGCGGCGCTGAACCAGATCCTTCGGACTGCAAGCATCGAGGTGGCTCGGAGCCATCCGCAATCCGTGTTGGTGGCCCTGCATCCGGGGACGGTGGAGACCGGGCTGGCCCCGGTGCAGCGGGCAGGGCATCCCACGGTGGTGCCTTCGGTCGCGGCGGCGAACCTGCTGGCGGTGCTGGATGGTCTGGGGCCTGCGCAGTCTGGCGGGTTCTTCGACTGGCAGGGCAAGCCGGTGCCATGGTGAGGCTGGTTCTGGTTCTGGGCGACCAGTTGACGCCCGATATCGCTGCCTTGGCGGTGGCGGACAAGCGGCAGGATGTGGTCGTCATGGCCGAGGTGATGGGGGAAGGCCAGTCGGTAGCGCACCACCCGCAAAAGATCGCGCTGATCCTTGCCGCGATGCGCAAGTTCGCGGCCGTTTTGCAGGCCGAGGGTTGGCGCGTGGCCTATTCGCGGCTCGACGACCCCGAGAACAGCCAGACGATTTCGGGCGAGCTTTTGCGCCGGGCGGATGCGTTTGGCGCGTCCGAGGTTCTGGCGACCAGGCCCGGAGAATGGCGAGTGCTGCGGGATCTGGAAGACCTGCCGCTGTCCGTCAACCTGCTGGAAGATGACCGTTTCATCTGCCGGGAGGCCGAGTTTGCGGCTTGGGCCGAGGGGCGCAAGCAGTTGCGGATAGAATGGTTCTACCGTGACATGCGCCGCAAGACCGGGCTTTTGATGGCCGGCGGCAAGCCGGTTGGCGGCCAATGGAACTTTGACCATGACAACCGGAAACCTGCAAAGCGGGATCTCTTGCGGCCGCGTCCCGGGGATGTGGTGCCAGATGCGGTTGTCGAAGACGTGCTGACGCTGGTCGAGAGCCGGTTCGGTCATTTCGGACGTCTGCGACCGTTTCGCTGGGCGACAGACCGGGCGGGGGCCTTGGCGGCCTTGGCCGAGTTCGTGGCGGAGCGTTTGCCGCGCTTTGGCGAGGAGCAGGACGCGATGCTCGAGGGGGAGGCGTTTCTCAGCCATGCGGTGATCTCACCCTACCTGAACCTTGGACTCTTGTCGCCGATAGAGGTTTGCCGGGCCGCCGAGGCGGCGTGGCAGGCCGGAAAGGTGCCGATCGCGGCGGCCGAGGGGTTCATCCGGCAGGTCATTGGTTGGCGGGAATTCGTGCGGGGTATCTGGATGCAGGAAGGCCCGGCGTATCTTGAGCGGAACGAACTGGGACACGGGCGCGACTTGCCCGCGGTCTATTGGGGCGGAGAGACACGGATGGCCTGTATGGCCGCCGCTGTCGGGCAGACGCGGGATCTTGCCTATGCGCATCATATCCAGCGGCTGATGGTGACCGGGAACTTTGCGCTGTTGGCGGGGGTGGCCCCGGCCGCAGTGCATGAGTGGTATCTTTCGGTCTATATCGACGCCTTCGAATGGGTCGAGGCACCCAATACCATTGGCATGAGCCAGTTTGCCGACGGCGGGGTGTTGGGGTCAAAGCCCTACGTCTCGTCGGGGGCCTACATCGACCGGATGTCGGATCATTGCGGCGGCTGCGCCTACAAGGTGAAGGAAAAGACGGGTGCCGGGGCCTGTCCGTTCAACCTGCTTTACTGGCATTTTCTGAACCGTCACCGGGAAAGGTTCCGCTCGAACCCAAGGATGGGCCAGATGTACCGGGTTTGGGACGGGATGGACGAAGCCCACCGTGCGCGTGTTCTGGAGGGGGCGGGCCAGTTGCTGGAACGGCTGGACCGGGGCGAGGTGGTGTAAGGGGCGCCCCGGGGTGACCTGCCCATCCCGTTTGCGCATGTGGAAGCCAGTTTGATTGGTGCCTCCCTTCATGCGGCGACAGTCGTTTTGCGTCGACCACGCGGACCATCCGCGCAATCCGCACAACGACCGGCAGGCCAGCGCAGACAGGGCTAAGGGTCTGCTGGCTGCCGTCCGTCGGTCTGACAAACCCAGTGGGCCGCGCGCACCCGGTCGGGTGCATGTTCTGCCGTGCCTATCGGTCACGCCGGATCCACGCAGAACAGTGGTGCAATTTGTCCACATGTGGTAACAAATATGGAGAAATCCACAGTCATTAGCAGCTAACGCCTTCCATTGTGGAATGGCTTTGATACAATCCTATTCGGATGTTTTTGACTGACCGCGACGTAATCAAGAAGGAAAATCGCCATGAAAACCTTGCTCACCACGACGGGGATGCTTTCCGGGCTGCTGCTCGCAACCTCAGCCTCGGCCGAGGGGCTCAGCTTCGGCCTCGAGATCCCGATCCTGACCATCTATGCCGACCACGGTGCCGGCGAAATCGACGGCGGCAACGCCTGGTTCGATGAAGATGGTTCGGCCAACGCCTTCCGCATCACGGCCGCCTACGACATCTCCGAAAGTTTCGGCGTGCGTGGACGCGTCTTCAAGTTCGATGGCGAATTCGATGATCCGGACGATCAGTTCGACGCGCGCACGATCGACGTCGAAGCGGTCATGAACACGGATCTGGGCGGCCTTGACCTTGATGTCTTTGCCGGTCTGAGATCGGGCAGCGTCGACTGGTCGGACGAAGACGGAAGCACCGGCTATGGCTTTGACGGTGTTGGTCCGACCATTGGCCTTCAGGTCACACATTCCTTCGGCAACGGCCTCGGAATGATCGTCGGGGGGCGCTATTCGGCCATGCTTGGCGACACCACCGAACTTACCTCGGACGACACGGCTGACAACGTGGTTGTGTCATCGGTCGATCTGCGCATCGGGCTTGACTATGCGCGCGATCTGGCCAGCGGCGGGTCAATGACCTTCGGTGTCGGCGTGGAAAGCACCAGCTTCCTAAGCCTGTCTGGCAATGTGGACAACGACATCGACCCGGAAGACGTGAGCGTGACTCTGGCTGGCCCGTATCTGAGCCTTGGCTTCACTTTCTGATCTGAGGCCCGTGCCGGACAAGCGGTCCGGCGCGGGCGCCCCGGTCCTTCATCGGATCGGGAGCCCGGGCCTGCACGGGCAAAGTCGGCAGGGCTTTGCGCCTCTGTGACCGGCGATCCGATCCGGGCCGGTCATCCGGGGATCAGGGCTCTGTTCCCCCTTCCGGCACTGGCGCGGCCGCATCGGGGGCCACTTCGGCCGGTGACTCGGGCGGGGCGGTCAGGAGGCCGTTCTGCCAGATACCTTCGGCCACGTCGCCGCTGGCATAGGTCAGCTTGCCCTGCCCCTCGCGCCGGCCCGCCTTGAACGCCCCCACATAGGTATCGCCCGATGGATAGGTCGCGGTGCCTTGCCCCTCGATCTGGCCGGCGACCCACTGACCGGTATAGCGAAAACCGTCGGTGGTGGAAAACTCGCCGTCGCCATTCCGCAGCCCGGCCTTGAAGCCGCCCCTGTAAAGGCTGCCATCGGGGTAGACAGCCGCCCCCACGCCTTCGCGCTGGCCATCAAGCCAGTCGCCTTCATAGCGGTAGCCGTCGGGATGGGTCATCGTGCCGGTGCCATGCGGCTGGGCGTTCAGGAAGGCACCCTCGTAGACGCGGCCATCGGCATAGGTGGCGCGGCCCTGCCCGTTGATCAGCCCGCGCTCCCATGCGCCCTGATAGGTTGATCCGTCCGGATAAGTGATCGCGCCGGTGCCGTTCGGCTGATCGGCCAGCATCGCGCCGACATAGACCGCACCATCGGGATAGGTGATGGAGCCGGTCCCTTCCATCCGGCCCTCGACCCAGGACCCTTCATACTTGAAATCGTCAGCGGCGACGAAGGTTCCGGTGCCATGGCGGCGGTCGTTCAACCAGCTTCCGTCATAGACATCGCCGGAACTGTGGGTCAGGCGGCCCTGACCTTCGCGCTGGCCGTTGACGAAGTTGCCTTCGTAGACATCGCCGTTCGGCTGGGTCAGTCGGCCTTGCCCGTTGATCTGCCCATCAGCCCAATCCCCTTCGTAGACAAGGCCGTCCGGCATTGACAGCCGCCCGGAGCCGGACCGCTGGCCCTGCACGAGTGTGCCGTCATAGGTCGCGCCGTCGGGATAGGTGATCTTTCCGGTGCCTTCCTTGACACCCATCACCCACTGGCCTTCGTAGGTGTAGCCTGAAGGATTGGTCAGCTTGCCCCTGCCGTTATGGGTGCCGCGGGTGAAGGTGCCTTCGTAGGTCGAGCCATTGGCATATCGCGCGGTGCCTTGCCCGGTCATCTGGCCCTGCACCCAGGCGCCCTCGTAGGTGCGCCCGTCGGGGGCGGTGATCTTGCCGCGACCCTCTGGCTGGCCATTGACGAATGCGCCTTCGTAAATGGACCCGTTGGGATAGCGGGCGGTTCCTTGACCGATGATCTCGCCGTCAACCCATTCTCCCGAATACTCAAAGCCCGAGGGAAGGCGGTAAGTGCCGGTGCCATGCTGGCGACCATTGAGGAAGGTGCCTTCGTAGACGGACCCGTCATCATACTGCTTGGTCAGAACCTCGCCGTCCTGCGCCTGCGCCGGAGGGGCAAGGGTGGGAGCCGTGGCGAGGCAAAGTAGAACGGCAAGGCGGCGCATGGTCGATTCCCGTGGCTTTGGTCTGGGCTGGAACGGTAAGCGGGCGACAGGGGTGTGACAAGCAATGGTTGGATAGGCAATGGTCGGATGGGCAATGGTCGGATGGGTGGGGCGGCTTTCCCTTGGGCGTCAGTCTGCTAGAACAAGCCGATGTGATGGGGGATCCCGATGACCGACACGTTCCGTCTGATGCTGGCGCAGTTGAACCCCACCGTGGGGGATATTGCCGGGAACATGGCCAAGGCCCGCGCAGCCTGGGCTGAGGCGCGCGACGCCGGGGCCGATATGGTGGCGCTGACCGAAATGTTCGTGACCGGCTATCAGACGCAGGATCTGATCCTGAAACCTGCCTTCGTCAGCGCGGCCATTGCGGCGGTTGAGGCGATGGCGGCGGACTGTGCTGATGGCCCGGCGGTGGGGATCGGCGGTCCGGTGCGGATGGGCGGGCGCCTTTACAACGGGTATTATGTCTTGCAGGGCGGCAAGATTTCGGCCCGGGTCTTGAAACACCACCTGCCGAATGACGCGGTGTTTGACGAAAAGCGGGTCTTCGCCTCGGCGGATGTGCATGGGCCATATGTGGTCAACGGTGTGCGGATCGGCACGCCAATCTGCGAGGATGCCTGGCACCCTGACGTGGCCGAGACGCTGGCCGAGACGGGGGCAGAGATATTGCTGATCCCCAACGGCTCGCCTTACCATCGGGGCAAGCCGAACCTGCGGCTGAACCTGATGGTGTCGCGGGTGGTCGAGACGGGGTTGCCGCTGGTCTACCTGAACATGGTGGGCGGGCAGGATGATCAGGTGTTTGACGGGTCATCCATGGTGTTGAACCCTGGTGGCCGGCTGGCAGCGCAACTGCCGCAGTTCGATGAGACGCTGGTGATGGTCACCTTCCGGCGCGGGGCCGAGGGGTGGGAGGCGGACCCGGGCGAGATCAGTGACATCCCCCCGATTGGCGAGGCGGACTATCGCGCCTGCGTGCTGGCCTTGGGCGATTACATGCGCAAGACCGGGTTTTCGAAGGCGCTTCTGGGGCTGTCTGGGGGGATCGACAGTGCCATCGTGGCGGCGATGGCGGTGGATGCCTTGGGGCCGGAAAACGTGCGCTGCGTGATGCTGCCGTCCGAGTTTACCTCGGCCCATTCGCTTGAGGATGCGTCGGCGGCCGCAAAGGCGCTGGGCTGCCGGCTGGATACGGTGCCGATTTCGGGCGCGCAGGTGGCTGTGGGTGAGGCGCTGGGGCCACTGTTCGCCGGGACCGAACCAGGGGTGACCGAGGAAAACATCCAAAGCCGGTTGCGCGGGCTTTTGCTTATGGCGCTGTCGAACAAGTTTGGCGAGATGCTGTTGACGACCGGCAACAAGAGCGAAATGGCGGTTGGCTACTGCACGATCTACGGCGACATGAACGGCGGCTATAACCCGGTCAAGGACATGTACAAGACGCGGATGTTCCTGACTGCGAAGTGGCGGAACGACAACTACCGGGCCTGGATGAAAGGCCCGCCGGGCGAGGTGATCCCGAAGCGGATCATCGAAAAGCCCCCGTCAGCCGAGTTGCGCGCCAACCAGACCGATCAGGACAGCCTGCCGCCCTATGAGGTGCTGGACGCGATCCTTGAGGGGCTGGTGGAAAAGGAAATGTCTGTGGCCGAGATCGTGGCGCTGGGCTTTGACCGGGCCGTGGTCAAGAAGGTCGAACACCTGCTGTATCAGGCCGAATACAAGCGCTTCCAGTCCGCGCCGGGGGTGCGGCTGACGCAAAAGGCCTTCTGGCTGGACCGCCGCTATCCGATCGCGATGCGGTGGCGCGATGATAGTGGCGCGTGACGGCCATGCAGGATGGCGAGATCACCGTGGTCAATCATTACCGGATTCAGTCGGGACGTCCGGCCTTTCTGGCAGCGGTGACCGCCCTTGCCTGCCGCGTCGAGGCCGAAGGGCATCCGGGCGTTCCGGGCTACCGTTTCTTTTGCCCCGACGGCACGAATGATGCCCGCGCGGTCGTGCGATATCGCGACGCCGAGGCATGGCTTGGGCATCATGATCTGGTGATGGGCTGGCCGGAAATGACCGCGCTGCGCTCGGTGGCTGACCTTGACGAAATCAACCTGTTCGGTCCGATCACGGACCCGATGCGGGAATGGTTCGGTCGGATGGGTCTGGCTGGCAAGGTCCGGCATCATGGCGAGACTCTGGCGGGGTTTCGCAGGTGATTGCGGGATTGACCGCCTTGATCGGGTTGTGATCTGCGGCGGCGCGACGGATGGGCAAGGCCGGGGCCGTTGAAGGCTCCGGCACGATTTCTTCGAAGAAATCGGCCCGGTCAAACCGCCGACACCACACATTCCGACAAAAGGCGCATCACGTCTTCGGGGCGGCAAAGCTGGGTGGCGTCGCTCATCACGGCGGCAGAGGCGGCGGCAGAGCCGAGGGCCAGCGCATCGGCGTTCGATTGACCGCGTGACAGGGCAAGGACGAAGGCGGCGACAAAGCTGTCACCCGCGCCAACGGTGGACTTGACCTTGACCCTGGCGGCCTTGGCAAAAAGCCGGCTGTCCTTGTCGGCCAGCACGTTGCCTTCCGCTCCGCGGGCCACGATCACGATTTTCGCCACTCCGGCGCGGACCAGCGACTGGGCGAATTCGGCGGTATCTTCACGGGTGGGAAGCGGGCGATCGGCCAGCGCCTCACCCTCTTCGCCGTCCATGCGCAGGACTTCCAATCCGGGGATCGGGTGGCGCACTGCCTCGGTCAGGGCGGAGCCGGAGGTATCCAGCACCACCCGGCTTTCGGGCATCGAAGCGGCGAGTTGTGCGGGGAAATCGACCGGCACACCGGGCGGTTGGCTGCCCGAGATCACCGAAATGCCTCCGGGGCGCGCGGTGGCGCGCAGGAGGGTGAAGACGCGGGCGCGTTCGGCCTCGCCCCAGACGGGACCGGGCAGCATGAAGCGGAACTGCTTGCCGGTGGAGGCTTCGTTGACGGTCAGGGACTGGCGGGTTTCGCCGGGGCCAAGGATGGAGAGGAACGTCACCCCTTCGGCGCGGATCAGGCCGGCCAGACGGTCACCGGTAAGCCCGCCAATGGCCACCAGCGCCAGACTGTCCCCCCCCAGCGCCTTGATCGCGCGGCTGACGTTCAGCCCGCCACCACCGGGGTCAAGCTGTGGTTCGGAACAGCGCAGCTTGTGGCCGGGGATGATGTCATGCACCTCGGTCGCCATGTCGAGCGCGGGGTTGAGCGTAAGGGTCAGGATCGGGGCTTGGGTCATGCGGCACCTGTTCGTGTTACCGCTATCATAGAGCCTTCTGGCGGAAATGGAACTGCCCCCGACGCGGTGCGCCGGGGGCAGGCTGGGGCGCAAAAGTCTTCGAAAACTCTTGCAAGATCCTTCGAAGGATTTTGGGCCCGGGGTCAGCCGTTCAGCATCAGCTGGTAGCTGGCCGGGACGTAGCGGAAGCCTTCGCCCTGTGCCTCGACAAAACCCACGCCCGGGAAGGGCATGTGGTAGCCGATGAAGGGGATGCGGTCGGCGGCGATCATGCCGAACACCTGCTTGCGGGTTGCGGCCGCGGCGGCCTTGTCGGCGTCAAAACGCACTTCCCAATCCGGGCGCTGGAGCGACCAGACGTAGTGGTTGGCGGTGTCGGCGGTGATGGCAAGGCGCTGGCCTTCGGATTCCACCATGTAGATCATGTGGCCCGGGGTGTGACCGGCGGCGGCCATGGCGGTGATGCCGGAAAGCGGGCTGCCGCCATCGTCAATGAAGGTGATCTTGTCGTTCAGCGGCTTGACGGATCTGTCGAAGCCCTCGTTGGCGGCGGTGGACCAGTTGTTATGCTCGACGCTGCCGGTGACGTAGCGGGCGTTGGCAAAGGTCGGTGTCACGCCGTCAGCGCCCATCAGGCCGCCGATGTGGTCACCGTGCATGTGGGTCAGCACAACCACATCCACCTGATCGGCGGTGATTCCAGCGGCGGTGAGCGCGGCAAGCGTGCCTTCGGCGGAAAGTCCGGTGTCGAACAGCACCAGTTCAGCGCCGGTGTTGACCAGCGTCGGCGTAAAGAAGTTCTGCGTCAGGTCGGCGGGAATGAAGTTCGCGGCAGAAATCGCGGCAAAGTCTTCCGGCGTGGCGTTCATGCCGAAGGTTTCCTGCGGCTTGTCGCCTGCACGGGTGCCGACAAGAAGCGTTGTCACCTCAAACCCGCCCAGCTTGAATCGGTTCCACGGCGCAAAGCCCGACCCTTGCAGCGGTGCGTTGGCAAGGGCGGGTCGGGTCAGGAAGGAAGCGGCAAGCGGCATGGCGATGCCGGCGGCAAGGGCCTGGCGGCGGGATAGGGTGGTCATGTCGTCCTCCGATCGGTTGCGGTGAACTGCAAAATAGTGCGCTTTCTCCTCAAGTCCGGTCACGGACGCGTCAGGGCGAGTGCAGGGGCGCACAAAGCTTGTGCGGTCACTCCCACCAAGGGTCGATGTGGGCGATATCTTCGTCGGACCAGCCGAAATGATGCGCAAGTTCGTGGATCACGACATGGGCAACCATTTCGCCGATCGAGACATTGCCGCGTTCCGCCCATTCATCAAGGATCGGACGGCGGAACAGCCAGATCACATCGGGTCGGGTCATCTGATCGGCGGTGGATTTTTCGGTCAGGGGGATGCCTTCGTAAAGACCGGTCAGTTCGAACGGGTCGTTCAGGCCCAGCTCCTCGACCATCTCATCGGCGGGGAAGTCCTCGATCCGCAGCAGGATATGGGTTGCCGGTTCGCGAAACGGGGCGGGCAGGGTCGAGATCGCCTCATGCGCAAGCTGTTCGAGAAGGGCAAGCGAAGGGGCGATGCTTTCGGGGGCTGGGTTGGTCATGCTTGCAAGATAGGGGCGGGCGATGCCGGGGGGAAGGGGCGTGCGAAGCCGCGCATGGCTGCCGAAAGGGCGGCCAGCCTGCGGGGCATCGAGCCCCGCAGGCTGGCGTTGCCAAGGCATGCGGAACCGCCGGAGAGGGTTTTGCCGCAAACTGGACAAATGCGGGGCCATGTGACAGGGAGAAGCGCTTGAAGGAGCCCGTTTCATGCCCAGCACGCCCGCCACCGTCATCACCCGTTTCGCCCCCTCGCCAACCGGCTGGATCCATGTGGGCAACCTGCGCACGGCGCTGATGAATTATCTGATCGCCCGCAAGGCCGGGGGCGAGTTCATCCTGCGGTTGGACGACACCGATCAGGAACGGTCGAAGCAGGAATATATCGACGGTCTCAAGGCGGACCTCGATTGGCTGGGTATCCGCTATGACCGGATCGAGCAGCAGTCGAAACGGATGGCGCGCTATGCCGAGGCGGCCGAGCAGCTAAAGGGCGCCGGGCGGTTCTACGAGTGTTTCGAGACCCCGGTGGAACTGGACCTGAAGCGCAAGAAGCAGCTGAACATGGGAAAGCCCCCGGTCTATGATCGCGCGGCGCTGGGGCTGACCGAGGCGCAGAAGGCCGCATACCGCGCCGAGGGGCGGCAGGGCTATTGGCGCTTCAAGCTGGATCTGGAGCGGATCGAGTGGAAGGATGGGATCATCGGCGACATCTCGATCGATGCCGCTTCCGTCAGTGACCCGGTGCTGATCAAGGCAGACGGGCAGGTGTTGTATACGTTTGCTTCATCGGTCGATGACGTCGACATGGGGGTCACGCATATCGTGCGCGGCGCGGACCATGTAACGAACACGGCGACGCAGATCCAGATCATGAAGGCGCTGGGCGGCACCCCGCCTGTCTTTGCGCACCATTCGCTTCTGACCGGGCCGCAGGGCGAGGAATTGTCCAAGCGGCTGGGCGTTCTTTCCTTGCGCGACCTGCGGGCGCGGGGGGTGGAGCCGATGGCGCTGTTGTCCTTGATGGCGCGGCTGGGGTCATCAAAGCCGGTGGAACTGGTGGGGTCGATGGAGAAGCTGATCGAGGGCTTCGACGTGGGCAGTTTCGGCGCGGCGCCGACCAAGTTTGATGCCGAAGACCTGTTTCCGCTGACGCGCCACCATGTGCAGGGCCTGCCCTTCGCCGCCGTGAAGGCGCGGATTGCCGCTTTGGGCGTGCCGGAAGATCAGGCTGAGGCGTTCTGGGCGGTGGCCAAGGGCAATATTACCGTGCTGGCAGATCTTGAGGGCTGGTGGACCCTGTTCCGCGACGGCGCGGAACCGGTGATCGATTACGCGGACCGGGAATTTGTAGCGACCGCGCTGGCGCTTCTGCCAGCGCAGCCGTGGACCACTGCCACCTGGGGTGAGTGGACGGCGGCGGTGAAAGAGGCGACGGGGCGCAAGGGCAAGGATCTGTTCCGTCCCTTGCGCCGGGCTTTGACGGGCCGCGACGCGGGGCCGGAGATGGCCGATGTGATGCCGCTGTTGCGCAAGGTGCCGAACGTCGCAGCGGGCTGAAACGGCTGGGGGGCCGTCTGCCCCCCAGACCCCCCGAGGATATTTGGAGAAGAGAAAGGGTTTTGGCCGGTTTCTCTTCGGAGAGCGGGAATGGCCGAGCAACAGGCGAAGTTCGTCGAGGGGAACCTCTTCCGGCATGTCTCGGTTATGGCGCTGACCTCGTCGGTCGGGCTGATGGCGGTGTTTGTCGTCGATCTGATCAACATGCTTTACATCGCCATGCTGGGGCAGGCCGAGTTGGCGGCGGCGATCGGCTATGCGGGCGCGATCCTGTTCTTCACCACCAGTTTCGGAATCGGGATGTCGATTGCTGTGGGGGCATTGGTCGCGCGGGCGCTGGGGGCGCGGGATCCTGCCTCGGCCCGGGCGCGGGCGACGACGGGGTTGATCCTTGGGTTCGTGTTCGGGTCGGTCTTTGCGGCGTTGGTCTGGCTGATGCTGGGGCCATTGGTGGCGCTTTTGGGGGCCACGGGGCGGACGGCAGAACTGGCGGTGGATTTTCTGGCCATCGTGATCCCCTCGCAGCCCTTGCTGATGGTGGGGATGATCGGGGGCGCGATCCTGCGCAGCCATGGCGATGCGCGGGCGGCGATGATGGCGACGGTCTGGGGGGCCTTGGCGACGGCGGTGCTGGACCCGATCCTGATCTTCGGTTTCCGGATGGAGCTGACCGGGGCGGCCATTGGTTCTGTGGCGGCGCGGGTGGTGATTGCGGCGATGGCACTGCGGCCGATCGTGAAGCACTATGGCGGGTTTGACCGACCCACGCCGGGACAGGTGGTGGCCGACATGGGGCCGATCTGGGCGATTGCGGTGCCGGCGATCCTGACGCAGGTGGCAACCCCGGTGGGGCAGGCCTTCATCACGCGGGCGACGTCTTCCTACGGTGAGGCGGCGGTGGCGGGGATGGCGATTGCCGGGCGGCTGACGCCGGTGGCGTTCGGGGTGATCTTCGCGCTGTCGGGCGCGATGGGGCCGATCATCGGGCAGAACTTTGGTGCCGGGCGGATGGACCGGGTGCGGCGGGCGTTCCTTGACGGGCTGATCTTTACCGGGCTGGTGATCGTGGCAGTGTCGGCGCTGCTGTTTCTTTTGCGTGCCCCGATTGCGGATGCGTTTCAGGCCGAGGGGCTGACGCGGGATATCGTCTATCTCTTTTGCGGGCCGCTGGCGCTGTTGTGGTTCTTCAACGGCGTGATCTTTGTCGGCAATGCGGTCTGCAACAACCTTGGGCGGCCGTTCTGGTCAACCATGGTGAACTGGGGGCGGCATACGCTGGGGACGATCCCCCTTGCCCTGTGGCTGGGCGGCATCTGGGGCGCCGAGGGCGTGCTGGTGGGGCAGGCCTTGGGCGGCGTGGTCTTCGGCCTGGCAGCGGCCTGGCTGGCCATGCGGGCGATTGCTGCGCCTGCCGTAGCGCCCGCATCGAGCCTGCGCCCGGCAGCACCGTCTGCGCCAGAGGCAGAGTCGATCGCAAGCCCCGGAGAACGGCGCGCCTGAAGGGTTGGCCTTGCACGGCATACAGTCGTATTCCGATTTCCCCTTGCCCGATTGTGGGGCGATAGGCTAACCATCTTGCGTCAGGTTCGGGAGAATCCGGTGGGTGCGCAGCACCCGTCGGTGCCGAAGGAGCAACCGCCCCGGTAAACTCTCAGGCGCAAGGGACCGTATCTGACGTCAGACTCTGGAGAGTTCCCGGATCATCGGGACGCCGAAGGGATAACGATCTCAGGCGCGCCATCTGGCGCAAGGACAGAGGGGGCATCGCAGGGCAGGGATCAGCCTGTCTGACGGTGCCGGTATGCTTCCGGCCAGAAATGGAGGGGCGGCGATGGCCGACCTTGAGGGCGACAAGTTGCAGCGGCTGGGGCTGCATGACCTGCATGTGGAATTTGGCGGCAAGATGGTGCCGTTTGCCGGCTATGAGATGCCGGTGCAATATGCGCCCGGCGTGATGAAGGAACACCTGCACACCCGAGAGGCGGCGGGGTTGTTCGATGTCAGCCACATGGGGCAGGTGATCCTGCGGCCCAAAGGCTCTATGGCAGAGCTTGCGTCGGCATTCGAGGCGCTGATGCCCGTAGATGTGCTGGGACTTGCCGAAGGTCGGCAGCGTTATGGGCTGTTGACCAACGACACCGGCGGCATTCTTGATGACCTGATGTTCACCAACCGTGGCGACCATCTTTATGTGGTGGTGAACGCAGCCTGCAAGGCCGAGGATATCGCCCATATGACGGCAAGAATGCCTGAGGTGACGGTGGAGCAAGTGACCGAACGGGCATTGCTTGCGCTTCAGGGTCCGGGGGCCGAGGCGGCGCTGGAAGCGGTGTTGCCGGGGGTTTCGGCCATGCGGTTCATGGATCACCGGGTGTTCGGGGATGTCTGGGTGTCGCGGTCGGGCTACACCGGCGAGGACGGCTTCGAGATTTCCTTGCCGATGGCCGCAGCAGAGGGTTTTGCGCGCAAGCTGCTGGCAGAGCCGGGTGTGGCGCCGATCGGTCTGGGCGCGCGCGACTCGCTTCGGCTTGAGGCGGGGCTTTGCCTTTACGGCCATGACATCGACACCACGACCAGCCCGATCGAGGCGGCGCTGACCTGGGCGATCCAGAAATCGCGGCGGGCTGGCGGGGCGCGGGAAGGTGGTTTCCCCGGTGCCACGCGCATCCTGAGGGAACTGGCCGAGGGGCCAGAGCGTCTGCGCGTGGGGCTAGCCCCGGAAGGCCGGGCGCCGATGCGCGAGGGGGTGGAGCTTTTCGCCCCGAACGACACCCCTGTCGGCCGCGTGACCTCGGGCGGGTTCGGGCCTTCGGTCACGGCACCGATTGCCATGGGCTATGTGGCCTTGGCCTTTGCCACCCCCGGTACCCGACTTGCGGGCGAGGTGCGCGGCAAGCACCTGCCGCTGACTGTCGCCGAACTTCCCTTCCATCCAACCAGCTACAAGCGTTGAGGCATAGCGATGAAATACACCAAGGATCATGAATGGCTGCGCGTCGAGGGTGACCTTGTCGTCGTCGGCATCACCGAACATGCCGCGACCCAGCTGGGTGATGTGGTTTTCGTGGAGCTGCCGGAAACAGAAACGATGGTGGCCGAGGGCGATGAGGTCTGCGTGATCGAAAGCGTCAAGGCCGCATCCGACATCCTTGCCCCGATTGATGGCGAGATCGTCGCGGTGAACGAAAAGCTGGTCGATGCTCCGGCGCTGGTGAACGAGGATCCGACGGGTGCGGCATGGTTCTTCAAGATGAAGGTCGACGACCTGAGCGTGCTGGATCAGTTCATGGATGAGGATGAGTATCTGGACCTGATCGGCTGATTGCGCTGCCTTGTGACCGACCCCGGGGGCTGTCTGCCCCCGGACCCCCGAGGATATTTTCGGACAGATGAAAAAGGGAGCGGGTCAGATGTGACCCGATGCATCGCATGACCTTCACCCCCACCGACTACAACCCCTACGACTTCGCCAACCGCCGCCATATCGGCCCCTCTCCGGTCGAGATGGAGGAAATGCTGGCCGCCGTCGGGGTCCGCACTTTGGACGAGTTGATCGACCAGACCGTCCCGCCCTCGATCCGTCAGGCGAAGCCTTTGACTTGGCTGTCTTTGGCGGAACATGAATTGCTGGCCCGGATGAAAGAGGTCGCCGGCCGGAACCGGGTGATGACCAGCCTGATCGGGCAGGGCTATTATGGCACTGTCACGCCCCCCGCTATCCAGCGCAACATTCTGGAGAACCCGGCGTGGTATACCGCCTATACCCCCTATCAGCCCGAAATCGCGCAGGGCCGGCTTGAGGCCTTGTTGAACTATCAGACCATGGTCTGCGATCTGACCGGCCTTGATGTGGCCAACGCCAGCCTACTGGACGAGGCGACGGCAGCAGCCGAGGCGATGACCATGGCCGAGCGGTTGGCGAAGTCGAAGGCGCGCGCGTTCTTTGTGGACCGGTTCTGCCATCCGCAGACCATCGCCGTGATCCGCACCCGGGCGCTGCCCTTGGGTATCGAGATCATCGAGGATGTGGTGGAGAACCTTGACCCTGCGAAGGTCTTCGGCGCGGTCTTCCAGTATCCCGGCAGCTATGGCCATGTCCGCGATTTCACCGCCGAGATTGCCGCCTTGCACGCGGCGGGGGCAATTGCGGTGGTGGCGACGGACCTTCTGGCGCTGTGCCTGCTGAAGGAACCGGGCGCGATGGGGGCGGATATCGCCGTTGGCAGCGCGCAGCGGTTTGGCGTGCCGATGGGCTATGGCGGGCCGCATGCGGCCTTCATGGCGGTCAAGGGCGCGCACAAGCGGCAGATGCCGGGGCGGATTGTGGGCGTTTCCATCGATGCGCAGGGGGGCAAGGCCTACCGCCTTAGCCTGCAAACGCGCGAGCAGCATATCCGGCGGGAAAAGGCCACGTCGAACGTCTGCACGGCGCAGGCGCTTCTGGCGGTGATGGCCAGCTTCTACGCGGTCTTCCACGGACCCGAAGGCCTGCGCGCCATTGCCGAACGGGTGCATTTCCTGACCCAGCGCCTTGCGCGGGCGCTGAAGGCGGCGGGGGCGAAGGTCAGCCCGAAGGCGTTCTTCGACACGATCACGGTCGAGGTGGGCGTGGGGCAGGCTGGCATTCTTGCCGCCGCGCGGGCCGAGGGGCTGAACTTCCGCAAGATCGGCAATGACCGGGTCGGGATCAGTCTGGACGAGACGACGGATGAGCGGGTGCTGATCAAGGTGCTGCGCGCCTTTGGCATCGACGGCGTGCCACCGCACCGCGCGACCCTTGGTTTTCCCGAGGCGATGCTGCGGACCAGTGATTACCTGACCCATCCGGTCTTTCACATGAACCGGGCGGAATCCGAGATGATGCGCTACATGCGCCGCTTGTCGGACCGCGATCTGGCGCTGGATCGGGCGATGATCCCCCTTGGATCCTGCACGATGAAGCTGAACGCGGCGGCCGAGATGATGCCGATCACCTGGCCGGAGTTCGGGTCATTGCACCCCTTTGCCCCGCGTGATCAGGCGGCAGGCTACACCGAGGCGATTACCGACCTGTCGGAAAAGCTGTGCGAGATCACGGGCTATGACGCCATGTCGATGCAGCCGAACTCGGGCGCGCAGGGGGAATATGCGGGCCTTCTGACCATTCAGGCCTATCACCGATCGCGCGGGGACATGCACCGCAACATCTGTCTCATTCCGACCAGCGCCCACGGCACGAACCCGGCAAGTGCGCAGATGGCGGGGATGGAAGTGGTGGTGGTGAAATCAGCGCCGAACGGCGATGTGGATCTTGAAGATTTCCGCGCCAAGGCCGTGGCTGCGGGTGACAAGCTGGCCGCCTGCATGATCACCTACCCCTCCACCCATGGGGTGTTCGAAGAAACGGTCAAGGAGATCTGCAAGATCACCCATGACCACGGGGGGCAAGTCTATATCGACGGGGCGAACATGAACGCGCTGGTCGGTCTGGTGAAACCCGGAGAGATTGGCGGCGATGTCAGCCACCTGAACCTGCACAAGACCTTTGCCATCCCGCATGGCGGCGGGGGGCCGGGGATGGGGCCGATCGGCGTGAAGGCGCATCTTGCGCCGCATCTGCCGGGGCATCCGGAAACCGGGGGGGACGGCGCGGTTTCTGCCGCGCCCTATGGGTCGGCCTCGATCCTGCTGATCTCTTGGGCCTATTGCCTGATGATGGGCGGGCCGGGGTTGACGCAGGCGACGCGGGTCGCGATCCTGAACGCCAACTACATCGCGGCGCGGCTGGCTGGCAGCTATCCGATCCTCTTCATGGGCAACAAGGGGCGCGTGGCGCATGAGTGCATCCTTGACACCCGGCCCTTTGCCGAGGCCGGCGTGACGGTCGATGACATCGCCAAGCGACTGATCGACAATGGTTTCCACGCGCCTACGATGAGCTGGCCGGTAGCCGGAACGCTGATGGTGGAGCCGACGGAATCCGAGACCAAGGCCGAGATTGACCGCTTCATCACGGCGCTTCTGGCGATCCGCGAGGAGATTGCAGCCGTCGAGAAGGGTGAGATTTCGGCCGAGGACAGCCCCCTTCGGCATGCGCCGCATACCGTGGCTGCCTTGATCACCGACTGGGACCGCAAGTACAGCCGCGAACAGGGCTGCTTCCCGCCGGGCGCATTCCGGGTAGACAAGTACTGGCCTCCGGTTGGCCGGGTGGACAACGTCTTTGGCGACCGCAATCTTGTCTGCACCTGTCCGCCAGTGGAAAGCTACATGGCGGCGGCGGAGTAGGCCTCGCCCGGCCGTCGACGCCGGAAAACACCAAGGCCCGGTCATTTGTCCGGGCCTTTCGCTTCGTCCGGCCAGCGGCGGCGGTGTTTCCCGCCCATCTTTGCGGTCCCTTGGGCCGAGACGCGGCTTGCGCTGTTGCCCGGTCTGCGCGACCATGCGCAATGTCACGCAAGGGTGGGAGACAGCGACATGTTGGAAATCAGCCCGGCCAAAGTTGTCCACGTCATCTTCCTTGCGCGCGAGGCGGGGGTGGGTGAGGGCGAACTCCACGCCTTCATCGACGCGTTGAACGTCGAGGAAAAGGCGCAACTTACCGCCATTGCCTGGGTCGGCCGGGGTGCGTTCGAGCCCGAGGATTTTGACGAAGCGGTCACAACGGCAACCACCGAGGCAACGGTCCCCACCTCTGATTACCTTATGGGCATGCCTCATCTGGCCGAGAACCTTGAGGCGGGCCTGGATGCCCTTGGTGTCGATGTCACGGGCGAAGAGGAAGATTTTCTCTGATCATCAGTTGATTGGTGCAAGGGGGGCTTGTGCCGCGCGGCACTGCTCCACATATCCGCATGAATTGGAATATGAGGTGTGCCATGGCAGTTGCTGAAGCCGTCAAACTGACTTGCCCGACCTGTGGGCAGGCAAACCGGGTGCCGGTGGCCCGGCTTGCCGAAGGGCCGAAATGCGGGGTTTGTGGCAAGACACTTGTCGACGGTCTGGTGGCCGAACTTGACGCGTCCACGCATGACAAGGTGACGCGCGGTGACGGGATGCCGGTTCTGGTCGACTACTGGGCGCCCTGGTGCGGCCCGTGCCGGATGATGGCCCCAGAGTTTGCCAAGGCCGCCAGGGCGCTGGCCCCTGCGGTGCGGCTGATGAAGCTGAACACCGAAGATCATCCCGAAATCTCGGGCCGGGCGGGGATCCGTGGCATCCCCGCGCTGATCCTTTACAAGGGTGGTCGCGAGGTGGCGCGGCTTGCCGGCGCGCGGCCGGCCGCCGACATCATCGCCTTTGCGCGCCAGCACGGGGCGGGCTGAAACGGCGGTTTGGGCAGGCTTTCGGGCCGCTTGACAACTTTCAGCCGATGCGCGACACACCCGCGGGTGTGCTGACGGCACTCAGGTCTTTGGGGCAGTAGCTCAGTTGGGAGAGCGCGTCGTTCGCAATGACGAGGTCAGGGGTTCGATCCCCCTCTGCTCCACCAATGACCCTCAGCTAAGAATATGAAAAGACAGGAAAACCCGAAAGGGGATCAGCGCTGTCCCACCATCTAACCCACCACCGGGCCGCCGCTTCCCCATCATATCGTCCGATCAACCGCCGCAAGGCAATCGAGAGGATGAGACCATGCAGACCATTGCCGAAGCCTTCACCGCCTGGACCCAGATCGAGGCACAATTCCCCGAAGCCGACGAAGTGACCTTCAACCACCTCGCCCAGGAGCAAGCGCGGATCGAGGATGCCGCTGTCCTGCTGCCGGTGACTTCTGCGCTGGACGGGTGGCGGCTTATCGCCATGACGACCGAGGACGAAGTAATCCTCGTCCACCGACCGCACAACATAGGTCTTGCGCGCCCTACCGCGACCTCTGCATCACCGCCATTCAGGCCCGCAGCCTCACAAAGGCCTGACGACCAGCGGCACCGAGAAAAGCACATTCGCTCCCAAAGCGGTCGTTGACTTGGATCAGAGTGAACGACCGCTCCCCGCCCAACGCTGCCAGGCTTGTCTGCCCAAATCGCGAAAATCGAACGTGCGTTTCTTGCAGCTTTGTCGCATCCTACCACGTCAACCAACGGGCTGGCGGGCTGATCATCGGGATCGCCGGTGGGATGCTCTTTGCCCGAAGCGAAGGACGTCGATCTTTCATGACACGACGACAGCAGTACCTTATCCCCGCGGCGGCGGCATCTGGCGTGATCTACACAGGTCCGCGGCGTCAATGCCCTGTGTCGTCAATTCGACCGTTAGATCGTGATGCCGGGCTAAGGCAGCAGCGGCTCTGCCCAGTGCCGGTGCCATCATGATCCCGTAGCCACCTTGCGCCGCAAGCCAGAAGAAGTCCGGCACGGCATCGTCAAATCCGACGACGGGGCTGTCGTCTGAAACGAACGTGCGCAGGCCCGCCCAGCTGTGGCCGATCCGCTTGACGCTCAGTAGTGTCTCGCGCTGCAGCCAGTCGGCCAGCACGGCAATCTCCCACTCGTCGGGCTGGATATCCTGTGCCTCCACCGGGTCCTGATCGCCAAGCGAGGCCATGATCCGGTCGCCGTCCGGTTTGAAATAGGCATCTGTCGCGGTGAAATCGACGGTTGGCATGGACCGTGTATCAACGCCGGAAAGCCCATCGACGATAATCGCGGTGCGGCGCTTCGGGACCAGACCGATGGGCCGCACCCCGGCGAGGGCGGCCACATGGTCGGCCCATGCCCCGGCGGCGTTGACGATAACGCGGGCCTGAAACAGCGCGTCCGGCACACGCGCGGTCCACAGGCCGCCTTGATGGTCCAGCGCGCTGATCCGCTGGCCGCAGATCAGCTTTCCGCCCCGCCGCTTCAGTTCGCGCAGATAGCCCTGATGTAGCGCGGCTACGTCGATGTCGGCGACTCCCGGCTCATGCACTGCGGCCCCGATCCGTTCGGCACGCAAGATTGGGGCCAGCTTCAGTGCGGTCTCGCCGTCGATTGGATGCACGTCCCGACCTGGCGCGGAAAGGGCCAGCAGATCCTGCAGCAGGTGCTCCTGTCCAGGTTCGGCTATGGTCAATCCGCCGCGCAGAGCTAGAAGCGGATGATCGGTGAACCCGACGGGGGGCTTGGCAAAGAATGCAGCACTGGCACGGTTGATCGCCTGCACCAGCAGTGTGCCCTGATGCGGCGTGAACAGTGCCGCCGACCGTCCGGTGGCATGATAACCTGGGCTTGCCTCGGCCTCGACCAAAAGTACGCTGCCGTGGCTTGCAAGCTCACAGGCTGCAGCGGTGCCCGACAGGCCCGCCCCCACAACCAAGAAATCGTACTGCATGCTGGTGTCCCTTGGGTTAGCGGCGCGCGCCTGCTCTGGAAGGCCGCTCGACCTGCGTCGCACAGGGGCCCACCCTCCTGACAGAAGCGCCTCAAATGGGACGATGTGCAAGAAAAATAAAATCATTTTGATATCTGAAAGTTTACTGTCAGGGTTGCTGCATACGAAAGGAAGCCGCCAGATGCCCGATTCGCTACGCCATCGTCTGTCGGACTGCCTGACGGGGGCATCAAAGGCCGACCGCGCCATTGCGTCCTACATGCTGGCCGAGATGACGACGGTTCCGTTTGAGACAGCGGCCAGTCTTGCGGCAAAGGTGGGCGTGTCCGAACCAACCGTTGGCCGGTTCTGCCGGACGCTGGGCTACAAAAGCTTTCGCGACCTCAAGGACCATCTGCAACGCGACATCGGGGACCGGCCGTGGCTGATCGCCGATCGTCTGCGCGACTTCGAAGAACAGGCGCGCGGCGGTGAGGATCAGCTTGCCCGCGGCTTGAAGCTGGAAATGGCGGCGCTGGTCGCGGTCTACGAACTGGCACGGACGCCGGAGTGGACGGGCGTGGTCAAACGGCTGGCAACGGCCTCGGCGGTGTTTGCCGTCGGGTTCCAGACCGAACGGGGTATCGCACAGGTCTTCGTCAACCAACTGCAATACATCCGCGACCGGGTGCATCTGCTGGACCTTGCCGGGGGCAACTTTGCCGAACTGCTGGCGGGCGGGCAGGAGACCCCCTGCCTCGTGATCTTCGAAGGGCGGCGCTATTCGCGCATGGCGCAACTGCTGGCGCAGGATGCGAAACGGGCCGGCATCCCGGTGACGCTGGTCACCGACCCCTTCTGCGACTGGGGCCGCACCCTCGCCGACGAAATGTTCGTCGTGCCGACCGAGTTCAACCTTTTCTGGGAATCCGCCGCCCAGATGGCAAGCCTCGCCAATCTTCTGGTCAACGGCGTCTTTCTGGAACTGGGCCATTCCGTCGAACAGCGCATGAACGAAATTGCACGTCTTTACAGTCGGTTCACCGGGTATGTCGGCGATCCGACCGGCCCGGCCAGACCAAGTGATACGCCTCCGTCCGATAATTGAAGCGCCAAACGATACTTGAAAACGACAGTCAAAAGTCACACTCAACAGGGATACCAAAAATGAAAATCTTTGCCAGGCGCCTGCTCGCAGGGGCGCTGCTGTCTTCGACGTTTCTCATGTCAGGCTTTGCCGCCGTGGCGCAGGACGTCACCATGGTGCTTCCGGCCCGCGAGGTTGGCGCACCGACCTATGACCCGATCAGGGGCACCAAACTGAACGTCGCCACAACGCTGATCTATGACCGGATGATGTTGCAGGACGCCGACCAAAGCTTTCATGGCCAGCTTGCGACCGAATGGTCGGTGACCGAGGATGGCATGGAATGGGTCTTCAAGCTGCGCCCCGGCGTGAGCTTCCATGACGGCGAGCCCTTCAACGCCGCCACTATTGCCTGGTGGATACCGAAATTTGCCGGAACCGAAAACGCCTTCATGACCGAGGCGATTGCATCGGTCGAGATCATCGATGATCTGACCGTCAAGTTCACGATGAAGAACCCCGACCCAAACCTTCTGTCGAACATGGCCACCACCTTCATGGGCGTGCCCTCGCCCAAGGCTTATGACGCGATGGGCGATGGCTACGGTGTGACCGGCGCTGTCGGGACCGGGCCGTTCAAGCTGGAAAGCTTTACGGTCGGGCAGGAAACCGTGCTGGTGCGCAATGACGCCTATACCTCGGGGTCTGCCCTGTCGGAAAACAAGGGTCCCGCGCACATCGCCCGCCTGACCTTCCGCGAAATTGCGGATGACAGCACGGCATTTCTGGAACTGAAAACCGGCGGCGTCGACATGCTGCTGTCGGTGCCCGCCGACTTTCGCACCACGATGGAGGCCGAGGCCGGTCTGACCGTCGTCACCATGCCGGGGCGTGAGTTGTTCTACATGCCGATCAACACCACTGTCGCACCGTTTGATGACATCAAGGTGCGGCAGGCCGCAGCCCTTGCGGTCAACCAGCCCGAGATCCTCGCAAATCTTTATGGCGGCATCGGCGCTGTGGCCGACACGTTCCTGACCGCCGCCCTGCTGGAAGGCAAGGTCAAGGACGAACTGCGCATCAGCTATGACCCGGACCGCGCTAAGGCGCTGCTGGACGAAGCGGGCTGGGTTGCCGCCGCTGATGGCACGCGGTCAAAGGACGGCACGCCGATGACGGTCAAGCTCTGGACCCAGAACGGCACCGAGTTCCGCCGCATCACCGAGGTGATCCAGGCGCAGCTTGCTGCCGTCGGCATCACCGCCGAGATCACGGTTCTGGACCCGGCCAGCATCAACGACGAATACAAGAAAATGACCGAGCATCAGCTGGCGGTGCGCAGCTATTCCTATGAGAACGCCGATATCCTCGACTGGTTCTTCAGCGCCGAGCGGCTGGGCTATCCCAACGTGTCGATGTGGACCGATGCCGTGGCCGAAGAGCTGCGCATCAAGGCGATGACCGGCTCGCGCACCTGGGACGAGCGGGTGGTGAATTTCACCGCCTATCACGAATATGTCCTGACGCAGTTCGTCTTCGCGCCGATCTATCAGCCGGTGCAGTCCTATGCCTTTACCACCGACGCGCTGATGGTGCCCGAGGTGATCCGGTCAACCCGTGTGCAAAGCCAGACCTTCCTTGACATCATGGTCAAGTAACCCCCAGATCCGGGCGCGCCATCCGGTGCGCCCGGGCATTTTCGAACCACCGGGGGCCCGATGCTGCTGTTCATCGTCAAGCGACTGCTGCTGCTGATCCCGGTGTTTCTGGCGATCTCGGTGGTGATTTTCATGCTGGTGCATCTGGTGCCCGGCGATCCGATCGACAGTATCCTGCGCGTCGGGGCAACGCCTGCGGAACGCGCCGCGCTTGTGGCGCGGTATGGCCTCGATCAACCGATCCTGACGCAATACGTCACATGGTTCGGCAAGATGGTTCTGGGCGATCTGGGCGATGCGATCATCCTGCGCCGCCCGGTCGCCGACCTGATCGCGATGAACCTGCCGCATTCGCTGGCGCTGGGGTCGTTGGCCTTGGTGTTTTCCACCGTGGTCGGGATCACCGCCGGGGCGCTGGCAGCGATCTTTCGCGATACATGGTTTGACCGGGGGGTGATGACGCTGATCCTGCTGGGGTCCACCGTGCCCAGTTTCTGGCTTGGCCTCTTGATGATCATGCTGTTTGCCGTCACCCTTGGCTGGTTCCCGGTGTCGGGCGCGCGCACGGCCTCGGCGCTGGTGCTGCCGGTGCTGACCATCGGCCTTGGTGGCGTGGCACTGGTGGCGCGGGTGACCCGCGTTGCGATGATGGACATCGCCCGGCGCGATTTCGTGATGATGCTGCACGCAAAAGGCGTGTCGCGCTGGCGGATCGAGCTTGGGTCGGTCCTTCGCCATGCGATGATGCCGGTGGTCACCATCCTCAGCCTGCGGATCGGCTGGATTCTGGGCGGCGCGGTGGCGGTGGAGTTTGTCTTTGCAAGACCCGGGCTTGGGTCCCTGTTGATCACCTCGCTGAACCAGCGGGATTATCCGGTGGTGCAAGGCTGCCTGCTGATGCTGGCCATCGCGGTGATGCTGGGCACGCTGCTGGGCGACATCTTGCAGGCCATGATGGACCCGCGCATCCGCGAGGGCATGAAATGAGCGCGTTGCGGTTTCTGTGGGGCGTGGCCCGGACGCCGCGAGGTGCCGTATCGGCAGCGGTGCTGGTGCTGGTCATCCTCTGCGCGCTGTTTGCGCCGTGGCTGGCACCCTACGACTACGCGATCCAGAATCTGCCGGGCGCCAATACGTCCCCCAACGCCGCGCATTGGATGGGCACCGACGAATTCGGCCGGGACCTGATGTCCCGCATCATCCACGGCGCGCGCACGTCGTTGTCGGTTGCGATCACCGCCATCGGAATTTCGGTGGTTGCCGGCATGACGCTGGGGGCAATGGCGGGCTATTTCGGCGGCATTTTCGACCGCGTGGTGACGGCGGTGGTCGACCTGACATGGTCCTTCCCCGAGATTCTGATCGCGCTTTTGCTGATTGCCATCATCGGCACCGGCACCGAAAGCATCATCATCGCGATTGCTATCGCCTACCTCGCGCAGTTTACCCGGCTGACCCGTGCCCAAGTCATGGCGCTGCGGTCCGAGACTTATGTAGAGGCGACGGTGAACCTTGGCGCAGGCCATGCGCATGTGATCTTTCGCCACCTTTTGCCTAATGCGATCACGCCCGTCATCGTGGCCGGCATGCTGGCCACGGGTGATGCGATCATCCTCGAGGCGACGCTGGGCTTTTTCGGCCTTGGCGCGCAGCCCCCCACCCCAAGCTGGGGGGCGATGATGTCGTCGGGCACCGCGCAGATATTCATCGCGCCATGGATCATCCTGTTTCCGGGGGCTGCCATCGCGGTGACGGTGATCGCGATCAACCTCTTTGGTGACGCACTGATCGACGCGCTCGATATCCGCAACCGGCTGAGGGAGGTCTGACATGGCCCTTCTGACAGTCACAGGGCTTGGCGTCGCCATCGGCAATGTGACCCCGCTGGATGGTATATCGTTCGAGGCGCGAAAGGGCGAGATTCTGGGGCTGGTCGGCGAATCCGGGTCCGGCAAGTCGCTGACGGCCTTGGCGGTGATGGGCCTTTTGGGCCGCATCGGCGGGCGGGTTACCACCGGGTCTATCCTGTTCGACGGGCAGGAACTGACCATCTTGGCCGAACCCGCATTTCGCCGCCTGCGCGGCAAGCGGATCGCGCTGATCAGCCAGAACCCGATGACCTCGCTGGACCCTATCGTCCGGATCGGCGCGCAGATCGATCAGGTCTCACGCCTGCATCTGGGCCTGTCGAAACCGGCGGCAAAGGCGCGCAGCATCGACCTCATGCAGCAGTTGCGCATCCCTGACGCCGAAACCCTGCACGGCGCCTATCCGCACCAGCTTTCTGGGGGCATGAAGCAGCGCATCGTCATTGCCATGGCGCTGGCCGCCGACCCCGACCTGATCATCGCGGACGAACCCACAACCGCGCTCGATGTCACCATTCAGGCCCAGATCATCCAGATCATAGTGGACCTCGTGCGCGACCGGGGGCTGGCGCTGCTGCTGATCACCCATGACATGGGCGTCGTGGCGCAGGCCTGTGACCGGGTCGTGGTGCTGTATGCCGGGCGGGTGGCCGAGATGAACACCACGCAAGCCATCTTTGCCGCCCCGCGCCACCCCTACACCGCCAGCCTGATCGCCTGCATCCCCGCGCATGACCAGCCGGAAGGCACGCTTCTGGGCATTCCCGGCACCGTGCCTGGCGTGCTGAACTATCCGCCCGGTTGCCGGTTCCACCCGCGCTGCGCCCGGGCGATAGATGTCTGCCATGCCGAGGTTCCGGTTCTGCAAACGCTGACTGCGGGCAGCGTTGCCTGCTACCTGCAGGGGGTGCCCGCATGACGCCGCTTGTGTCCCTCAAGGGCCTGACCCGCGACTTCGCCTCCGGCTCGGGGTTTCTGAAACCCCGCCGCGTCATGCGGGCGGTGGATGATGTCACCCTCGACATCCCGCGCGGCAGCGTGACCGGGGTGGTCGGCGAGTCCGGTTGCGGCAAGTCCACGCTGGGGCGGCTTGTGCTGCGGTTGCTGGCCGCCACCTCCGGCTCGGTCACCTACGACGGGGCCGATATCGGCAGCCTGCCGCCTGCCGCCCTGCGCGCGATGCGCCGCAACATGCAGATGGTGTTTCAGGACCCCTATTCCGCCATCGACCCGCGCTACACCATCGGCCGCGCGGTAATGGAGCCCTATCAGGTGCAGCGCATCGCAGTGCTCGACCCCAAGGCAAGGCTGGCCGAGTTGATGGCCATGGTCGGCCTGAACCCCGGCCTTGCCGCCAGCTATCCGCATCAGCTTTCGGGCGGGCAGAAACAGCGTGTCGGCATTGCGCGGGCGCTGGCGCTGAACCCGGCGTTTCTGGTGCTGGACGAACCCACCGCCTCCTTGGATGTTTCAATCCAGGCCCAGATCATCGGTCTTCTGGAAGGGCTGCAGCGTGACCTTGGCCTGACCTATCTGTTCATCAGCCATGACCTCAGCCTGGTGCGCTATTTCTGCGACCGGGTGGTGGTGATGTATCTTGGCCGCGTGGTCGAGGTGCTGCCGCAGGCCCGCGCCACCCCGCGCCACCCTTATGCCCGCGCCCTGATGAACAGCCACTTCGAGCCAGACCCCGCCCGGCGCAAGACGGTGCAGATGCTGCGGGGAGTGATCCCCAGCCCCTTCAACCTGCCCCCCGGCTGTGCCTTTGCCGCCCGCTGCCCCGCCGCCACCGCCCTTTGCCAAACGGACCGGCCCGCGCTGGTGACAGGAACCGATGGCCACCAGATCGCCTGCCACCACCCCCAAGGCTGACCCAAGGACCCATGATGACCTTTACCGTTCTGACTGCCGAATTCGCGCATGAGTCCAACACGTTCAGCATCCGGCCAACCGACCTTGCTGCATTCCGGGCGCGGCTGTTCCTGCAGGGCGATGCCGCCGTTGCGCAGCGCGCGGATGCCAACACCGATATTGCGGGCTTCATGGATGTGGCGCGCGCGCAAAGCTGGCAGACCCGCCACGCCATCAGCGCCGCGGCCTCGCCCGCCGGGCCGGTCACCCGCGCAGCGTTTGACGAAATCGCCGGGTGTATCCTTGCTGCGGCCAAGGCTGGCCCACTGGACGGCATCCTTTTGGGCCTGCATGGCGCGATGGTGGTCGAGGATCATCCCGACGGCGAGGGCCTCCTTCTGGAACGCCTGCGTGCCGTCGTCGGCCCCGATATGCCGATTGGCATCACGCTGGACCCGCATGCCAATGTCACAGCCCGGATGTGCACCCTCGCGCAGGTCATGATGTCCTATTCGACCTATCCGCATGTCGACATGCGCGACACCGCCCGCCGCGCTGCCAATCTTTTGCACCGAACGATGACTGGAGAGATCGCCCCCCGCACCCTGCGCGTGACCCGCCCGATGCTGGAAGAGGCCAACAGCGGCCGCACAGATGAAGGCCCGATGATCGCCCGCCACGCCCTTGCCCGCGCGCACGAAGGCACCCCCGGCGCGCTGGCGGTCAGCATCAATGCGGGCTTCGGCAATGCCGATATCCCCGAGCTTGGGCCCACGGTTCTGGTCACTCATACTGGCGACGCGGGCCCGCATCTGGCCTTTGCCGAGGCGCTGGCCGATGACATCTGGGCCCGGCGGCATGACGTGTTGAACCGCTTCCTCACCCCGGCCGAAGCCGCGGCCGAGGCGCTGGCCCACAGCAGTCCCGGCCCGCTGGTGATCGCCGATTATTCCGACAATCCGGGCGCCGGCAGCTACGGCGACGCGCCGGGCCTCTTGTCCGCCCTGCTGGACGCGGGCGTGACCGGGGCCTGTTTCGGCCCGATGGTGGACCCCGAGGCTGCCGCCCTTCTTCACGCACAGACGGTCGGGGCCGAAGTCACCCTGCCCCTCGGCGGCAAGACCGATCCCCGCTTCGGTGGCGGGCCGATCAGGGTGACCGGAACCGTGGTACTGCTGTCGGACGGGCGCTATACCGGCGATGGCCCGATGATCGGCGGCCTGCCGGGGGACTGGGGGCCTACGGCAGTGCTGCGGGTGGGCGGTGTCGATGTGCTGGTCGTGACCAACCCCGGCCAGATGCTGGACCTGCAGCAATTCCGCGCCTTTGGCATTGACCCCGCGGCGCAGCGGATCGTCGCGCTGAAATCGCAGCAACACTTTCGCGCGGCATTTACGCCCATCGCCGCCAAAGTGATCGTCTGCGACAGTGGCGCCCTCTGTTCGCCCGACCTGCGACGCTTGCCGTTTCATCGCGTGCCACGGCCGATGTATCCGTTGGATTGACCCCGACATGGCGCAAGCGGTCGGCTGTTGTTCAGCAGCTTCGACTTGGAAAACGCGACCAGCGATCGGCACCACGTCGAATGACCGCAATTGAGGTGAGAGGCCACTCTATCGCGATAGGGCGAACGGCTGCTTTCCGCCCGACGCTACGACTCGACGCCACTAGCATGGTATCCTGTTGCTGTCGGCATGACCGAAGAAGGGAGGGCTTGGTGGACAGGAGGTACTCCTATGTCCATTGATCTTCTTCCTGCCCTCCGTCCTGACCGCGTCGCCTGGAACAAGGGCCGCATCATCGGTCAGAAGCGGCCGCTGCTGCCCCGGCATGTCTGGTCGATCAGGGTTCGCCTCGAGATGGCAGACAGCGCGCGCGACCTCGCGCTGTTCAACCGGGCCGTCGACAGCAAGCTCAGGGGCTGCGACTTGGTGAGCATCCGGGTCACTGACGTTTTCGCGGCTGGGCACGTGAAAGAGCGCGCATCGATCGTGCAGACCAAGACGGGCAAGCCGGTCCGGTTCGAGATCACCGAGACCACCCGCCTGTCCCTCGAACGGTGGATTAGCGATCCCTAGATGACCGGCCTTCAGTTCCTGTGGCCAAGCCGGCTCCACGGCAGCCCGCACCTGTCTACTCGGCAATATGCGCGGCTCGTTCGTGGCTGGGTCTCGTCTCTCGGTCTCGAGCCGAGCGCGTATGGCACCCATTCCATGCGCCGAACCAAGGTGGCGCAGATATACAAGAAGACAGGGAACTTGCGCGCCGTGCAACTGCTGCTGGGGCATACGAAGATGGACAGCACCGTGCGCTACCTCGGCGTAGATCTTGAGGACGCCTTAACTCTCTCGGAGGGGATCGACCTGTAAACGACTGCCCCGGCCGGCATGCTAGGTGCCGGTCGGCCCAGACCGGTCCTTCAGACAGGCTGCGGTAAGGCTCCGCTCCGTGCACTAATGTGACATTCGACCAAGTCGCGGCGGGATTGTGCACTTCGAAGCGAAACTGACGAGAACGGCACACAACGGTGGTTCGCTGCGAACTGGCGCGAATTCGGACGACGACGTAGCAGAACAATGTCGCCTTTAGTCGGAGGTCGAACAACGATCGAAATGAGCTGGATGCCGATCCTGGCCTTTATGCCAAGTTCACCGGCAAAAGTACCGAGATCTCAATGCCATTTGGTGCGCCTCATTTGCGAAAGGACGATCATGGTCAAGGTCATTGGAACCGGCTTCGGGCGAACAGGCACAGATTCCATGCGCGAGGCCTTGAACCTCTTGGGATATGGGCCCTGCCATCACATGCGGGAACTTTTGGCCGATGATGCGCATCGCGATCTGTGGAGGGAGTTGAACGCAAATCTGGATGGGCCCGAGCCTGTTCCTAGTTGGGGTGAGCTTCTTGGCGCTTACGGCTCCTGCGTTGACTGGCCTTCCGCCGCGTACTGGCCCTTACTTGTGGACGCCTTTCCTGAGGCAAAGGTTCTGCTGACCTATCGTAGCGCAGAGAGCTGGTGGGGCAGCTTCGAAAAAACTATTCTGCCGCTGATCTCGGTGGATCCGTCAGTCCCACAACCGCGGGGCTCTGACCTGATCAGTGGGCGGGTTTTTGGTGGCAATCTGGAGCGCGACCATTGCATCGCTCAATACGAGGCCAATGTGGCGCGCGTGAAGCGCGAAATTCCGGCGGACCGTCTGCTTGTGCATACGATCGGCGATGGTTGGGAGCCGCTCTGTGAGTTTTTGAACGTGTCCGTGCCAAGTGTGGCTTACCCAAGAAGCAATTCCACCGACGCATTCAATCGTGAACACGACAAGGACAGGTAACGGATCTCGCCTTTGCGGTGACGCTACTCTCCGTGCGCCTGCCACCGAAGGAGACGGACTTCCGCCAGTGGTAACCGTCGGCCTCGTCGGTCGTAGGCGTGCGATACGCCGCCAATGCAAGCCAACAATTTCGGCCCAAAGCTGCCGGTCAATCCTTTCAAACTCTGCAGAGCAGCATTGGCAAAAGTGGCCACTTCCCGCCACTGGGGTGAAGCTGGTTGGAACCGCCATATGTCTTCTTGCTGCCTAAAGCGGCAGAGAGGCCATCGCCGGTTCCGGTGGTATCGAAAGCTCTGCTTTCACGGCTAACCCCGCTGCGAGGATCACCGACTCAAGGGGCGCGCAGCGTTCAATCCGATAGCATCCTGCGGTTCTGCGCGATCCGTTGCTTCCGCGACTTTCTCAGGAACTCAGCCGTTTGGCTTGCCGATGTCCTTAAGGTTCTCAGAGGCGCTTTCCATGCTTGCCAGATAGAATCGGGCAAAACCCTTGGCCAGCGCCGCAGCATCAAGCGGCAGGCCCAAGGTGGCCAGCGACGTCTTGACCAAGGGCTTCGGGAAGACCGTGACTGCGGTGCCGGTCAGCAGGCCGCGTACATAAGCGGAGTCAAGCTCGGGGTGGACTTGAACCGACAGCGCCGGAAAATCATAGCGAAGGCCGCCATTTGGCGAGGCAGGTGAGGACAGAATGCCTGTTGCACTCGGGGGGGCGTCGATCACCTGATCCTGATGGAAAGACAGCGCAGCCAAGGGCGTGGCACCAAAGAGCGCCTGACCGGCGGGTTGAACGGCATGCAGATGTCGGCCGATGGTCCAGCCTGCCGGTGCGCGGTTTACACGACCGCCAAAGGCCTCGGCCAGCAGTTGATGGCCAAAGCAGATTCCCCCCATCGGAACGCCCGCGGCGCGGAGGGCGACGACATGGGCCTTCAGATCGGCGATCCAGGGGTCGCCGTCATGCACGCCAGCCCGCGAACCGGTGATCAGCACCGCATCCACAGCGCCGGGGTCGGGCGGCGCTTCGCCCCCGGCGACTAAGACCCGCGAAAACCGGGCCTGCGGCAAGGCAGGTGCCAGCCAGCGTTCGAACATGTCGGCATAGCTGCCAAACCGCGCCTGATCTTCAGGCGTCGGGCGGTCCGCCTCATAGATGCACAAATGCATAGGGGACCCTAACTCCGTTTGTCGCGTGTCACCACAACTGAGATCACGATCAGCACCAGCGATGCCAGCACGATCAGCGTGCCAACCGCGTTGATCTCTGGCGTCACGCCCCGGCGCATGGTCGAGTAGATATACATCGGCAGGGTATTGTCGCGGCCGGTCAGGAAGAAGGTAACGGGGATCTCGTCGAAGGACAGCACGAAAGACAGCAACCCGGCCCCGATGATGGCCGAGCGCAGGTTGGGCAGCGTGACATACAGAAACGTCCGCAGCGGCGTGGCGCCAAGGTCTCCGGACGCTTCGGCCAGCGATCGCGGCAGGCGTTGCAGGCGGGCGTAGACCTGCGTCACCACCACCCCCAAAAGCGCCGTCGCGTGACCAAAGATCACGGTTTCCAGCGACAGGGGAAAGCCGAACAGGCTGAACATGTTCAGCATGGAAATGCCGGTCACAATGCCGGGCAGCGTGATCGGCAACAGGATCAGGCGGCGAAACAGCGTCTTGCCGGGAAAGTCATAGCGGTGCAGGGCCATGGCGGCCGCCACGCCCACCATCAGCGCCAGCAGGGTGGCAAAGGTGGCAACGTAAAAGCTGTTCCAGACCGCTGTCTGCAGATCGGCGTTGGCGAACAGCTTGCGATACCAGTCCAGCGTGAAACCCGGAATGGGCCAGGTCAGTGAACGCGAGGACGAAAAGCTGAAGGTGATCAGCACCCAGATTGGGACATAGAGAAATGCCATCAACAGCGCCACAAAGGTCATGAAGGCCGTATCGGCTCCATAGCGCGAGATCAGACTGCGAGAGGATCGGCGGGCCATCCTAATGTGCTCCTATCCGGGACGACCGTTCCAGCCGGTCTGAAAGCGAGACGATCGACAGCACGATCACCAGCATCACGATGGACAGGGCAGACCCCAGCGGCCAGTTCAGTGCCGAGCCGAACTGCGTCTGGATCACGCCGGCAATCAGGTTGCCGTCCGGCCCGCCCACCAGAAACGGGGCGATGAAATCGCCGAACGACAGGCAGAACGTCAGGGTGAACCCGGCCGCGATGCCGGGTGTGGACAGGGGAAGTGTGACCTTGCGAAAGGTTTGCCACGGGGTCTGGCCTAGATCGGCCGAGGCTTCGGCAAGGTTCGGCGGAATACGCTCCAGCGCGGTATAGATCGGCATCACCATGAACGGGATGAAGATATAGGTCAGCGTCAGGATCATCGCGAATTGGTTATACAGAAAGATGTCAGACGGCGCGTCGGTGAACCCGGCCCACATCAGGAACGAATTCAGGATGCCTTCGGTGCCAAGGATGGTCTTCCAGATATAGGCGCGCAGCAGATAGCTGACCCACAAGGGCGCGATGACGGCCATATAAAGCCATGTCCGCACCCCGGCCGAGCGGCAGCGGAACACCAGCCAATAAGCAAAGGGATAGGCCAGCGCCAGCGATGCCACCGACACCAGCGCGCTGATCTTCAGCGTGCGCAGAAGAACCTGCAGATATTGCGGATCGGTGAACAGGGTAGCGTAATTGCCGAACTGGAAGTCTGGCTGGAAGGTCGGGTAGGTCTTGGTCCAGAAGCTGTAGGTGCCGATGATCGCATAGGGCACCAGCATGAAGATCACGATCCAAGCCAGGGGAATGCCCAGAACCAGCACACCTGCAAGGTGACGGCGCAGCAAGGTCATGCCTGCACCTCGCCGGCAAAGACAAAGATGTTGCACGGCTCTACCGCGGCGCGGGCAGGGGCTCCGGTCTTGGGAATGGCGCTGCGCCGCAGGGTATCGGTCAGCAAAGTGTCGATGAACAGGCTGCCGCCATCGGGCAGCGTGATTGCCGTGCGCAAGCCAAGACCATAATAAATGACTTCGGAAATCTTGCCCTCAAGCATGTTGGGCGCGGTCTCGCCCTCGGCCAGCAGGCGGGTCTTTTCCGGGCGAAAGCCCAGCGTCACCCGTGCGCCCGATTGCGGCGGTGTGTCTGTCAGCACCTCCAGCCGCGCCCCGGCGCAGTTAAAGGTGGCGCGGTCCGCCTGCACATCGGTCACCGTGGCAGGCAGGAAATTCGTCGTGCCGATAAAGTTGGCAACATAGGGAGAGATCGGGCGATCATAGATATCTTGCGGCTGCCCATCCTGCGCGACGCGGCCGTTCTCCATCACTACGATGCGGTCTGACATGGTCAGCGCCTCTTCCTGATCATGGGTGACCATAATGAAAGTGATGCCAACCTTTTCGTGCAGATGTTTCAGCTCGATCCGCATCTGGTCGCGCATCCGCGCATCCAGCGCTGACAGCGGCTCGTCCAAAAGCAACACTTTGGGTCTGCGCACGATCGCCCGGGCAAGCGCGATGCGCTGGCGCTGCCCCCCAGAAAGCTGGTCCGGCCGCTGGTCAACCTTGTCGGGCAGCCCCACAAGCTCCAGCGCCTCAAGGGCCTTGGCGCGCGCGGATTTACGGTCGGCACCGGCCATCTTCAGGCCATAGGCGATGTTCTGGCCCACGGTCATGTGCGGAAACAGGGCGTAGTCCTGAAACACCATATTCACCTCGCGGCGGTAGGGCGGCTCCCATGTCACGTCGCGACCTGCCAGATGGATCGTGCCTTGCGTCGGTTCTTCAAAGCCGCCGATCATCCGCAGCAACGTGGATTTGCCACAACCCGAAGGCCCCAGCAGGGTGACAAACTCGCCATCTTCGACAGACAGCGAGACATCGTCGACGCCGATGATGGTTTTCGAATAATGCTTCGAGAGCCCCCGAAGCTCAATGATCGCTGCCATGTCGGCCTGTTCCCCAATTGTCGGTCGTGATGGCGGCGGCGTGCCACATTCGGGCCGCCGCCGCCCGGTCTTGCCGGCCTATTGCGCCTTCACGGCGTTCCAGGCGTTGGTATAGGCTTCGAACCGTTCGCCAAGCGGGGTCCAGATGAACAGGCTGTCCAGATAGTCGGGATCATCCTGATGCAGGGCGGCAAACTGTTCGGGCGACATGCAGGCCTTGGCCGCCGCCGCATTGACCGCCGAATAGCCGTTCACATTGGCCACGCCGCATTGCCCCTGTTCGGACAATTGCATGTTCAGGAACTTATAGGCGCATTCCTTGTTTGGCGTTTCCTTCACCACCATCCATGCGTCCATCCAGCCCTCGGCGCCTTCGGTCGGGATGAACTCCACCACCTCGATGCCCTCGGCCGCCAGCAGACTGGACTGATAGCCCGCCCAGGTGTTCGAGATGACAACCTCTCCCGCCTTGTACAGATCAACCAGCTCTCCGGCAGTGGCCCAGTATTTCCGAACCAGCGGCTTTTGTTCCACAAGTGCTGCCTTGGCGTTTTCGATCTGCGCGTCGGTCAGGTTGTAGATATCCATATCGCCATTCTTGCGCGCGGCGACATAGATCGCGCTTTTGTCATCCCAAAGCGAGATCTTGCCAGCCAGCTCGGGGTTCCACAGATCCGCGATCGAGGTGGGCGGGGTGGTGAAGGCATCCTTGCGATACATGAAGGCAATCGCGCCCCAACTGTAGGGCATCCCGTAATAGGCCCCGTCCCGCTGGATGCCCTCCAGCGCAAGGAACTTGGGATAGATGTCATTCCAGCCGGCAAGGGCGGCCGTGTCCAGCGGCTCGACCACGCCCAGATCGATCATCAGCGCGGTGGTGTCGATGGATGGGGTGATAAGGTCATAGACGCCGCCGCCAGACATCAACTTGGGTGCAAAATCGTCGTTCGAGCCCACATAGGTGGCGCTGACCTTGCAGCCGCTGTCTTCTTCGAATTTGGCGATGAAGGATGCGTCGGTATACCCCTCCCAGGTCAGCACGTTCACGGTGCCTTCGGCCCAGACGGGGCCTGCGGCCAAGGACAGGGCAAGGGTGGCGGTCAATGTTCTTTTCATGGTGTTCTCCTTTGTTGGTTGAGGCCCGGCCCATTCAGGGCTCTTTTCGTTTGGTCTTTCTTACGATCGTTCCGATATCGACGCCGAGGGCCGTCGCGGCCTTGCGTTTGCTGCCATGCTCCTTGATTGCGGCAGCGATGATGTTTGACTCGACGGCGGCAATGCGCTCGCGCAGAGTACCCGCCCCGCCCGCGCCCGGATCTGCGACCTGCACCGGATTTTGCAGCCGGCGCGGCAAATCCTGTTCGTGATCGCCCAGAACGCTGATCTGTTGCAGAAGGTTGGCCAGCTCGCGAATATTGCCCGGATAGCGATAGGCCTTCAGCCGCTGCATCAGACTGTCGGAGATTTGCAGCGGTGTTGTCCGGCGTTGATTGATAGCCGTCAGGAACCGCTCGATCAGATGTTCCAGCAGTTCCGGCATCTCGCGCAGCGGCTTGATCGGCATGTTCACAACGGCCAGCCGGTAATACAGATCCTCGCGAAAGCTGCGGTCTTCCGACATTTGCAGCAGGTCGCGGTTGGTGGCCGAGATAAAGCGCATGTTCACCCGGCGCGGCTTGGTGGAACCCACCCGCAGAAAAAGACCGTCTTCCAGAAAGCTCAGAAGCTTGGCTTGCATGGTCAAGGGGATTTCGCCGATCTCGTCCAGGAACAGCGTGCCCCCTTCGGCGGCTTCGATCAGGCCCTTCTTGCCATCGGTCGACGCCCCCGTGAAGGCGCCCTTCTCATAGCCGAAAAATTCGGTCTCAAAGAGGCTTTCGGGAATGGCCGCGCAGTTGACGGCCACAAATGGATCCGTCGCATTGGCCACGAAACTGTGCAGATGGCGGGCGATTTCGGTTTTGCCCACGCCGCTTTCACCGGTGATGATGACGCGCGCGCCTTGCAAAAGCGCCCGCTCGCCACGCGCGATGATCCGGTCAAGATAGGGGGACAGCTGGCGCTGGCGCGAGAAGTCGGGCCGCAAGCGCCGTTCGACCGTAGAGGTGAAGCTGGCCGGATCGCGCTGCCCCGAAGCCATGCGCCGGGCATGATCCAGCACCGCAAGATCGCGCAGGGTGATGACGACCGCGCCGGGCACCTCTGCCACACGGCGCAGGGTGACAAAGATTGATCCGATGGTTTCGGACCGGATGATAACCTCGCCGGTGCGCGCCTCGGCCAGCATCTCCAGAACAGGCGTCCAGTTCAGCGGGCTGTCGGGGGCCGCCTCGGGCAACGGCCGGCCGATCACGCCCTTGGCGGACAGACCCGCAATCGCTGCAGCTTCGCGGTTCATCTGCACGACGCGGGCGGCAGGATCCAGCACCACGATTCCATCGGGCGACGCATCAAACGCTGCCAGCAAAAGCCGCGCCCGGTCACGCTCGGCGGCCGAGGCGCCGTCAAGGGCTTGTGGGGGGCGTGACATGCTCATCCGCCCCCCACAATCGCAGAAAGGCGGGCACCGCGTTCCACCGCGCGCGGCACATGGCGCAGACAAACGGCCAGCAGGGTATCGCCCCGCATCCCAAAGGTCTGGGCCGTTCCTTCGACCTTCACCCTGCCGCCGGGAAGCCGCACTTGCGCGACAAAAGGCTCTCGGGCGGTGGAGACGGCGGACACGCGCGCATCGGCAAAAAGCCCCGCCAAGGATCCTGCCACTTCGATCAGATCGTCAAAGCGTCGCAGGCTCAGCCGGTCTGAAGGGGTTTCGAACAGTGCCTCGGCGGCCATGTTGGCAAAGACCATGCTTCCTTCGCTGTCCAGCACCAGCACCGGGTCGGGAAGGGCGGCCAGCACCACCTGCAAAAAGGCAATCTCATCGCGCAGTTCGGTCTCGCGGCGGATGTGTTTTGATACATCGCGGACCGTGCCCCACATGCGGAACAACCGATTGCCGCGAATATGCCCACGGACATCGTTTTCCACGTCGATGAACAGCCCGTCATACCGCAGATCGCGCGACGGCGACCCGTTCATGTCGAAATCCGCGCGGATCAGGCGGCGGATGAAATCCTCGTTTTCCGGCGTGCGGGGAAAGGTTTCGGCTACCGGACGATCATTGAAATCCGCGCCCGGCGGTGTGCGATAAAGTCGCGCCATGGCGTCATTGCAGAACCGCCAGCGCGGGCCGTTCTCGAACACCTGACGGACGATCTCATGCTCGGGCGCGGACAGATCCACCGGATCGGCCCATTCCATGCACCACCCGGCATCGGCCGATGCCGCGACGATGCCCGACAGAACCTCGTTCGCTTCGGCCAGGGTGGCCACATCATCCAGATCGCTGCCCGCAGGCCATTTGCACAGGCGCAGGCAAAGCCCGCGCCCGGGATTGTCAAAAAGCTCGGCCACCGCCGTGGTGGGCACCAGCGTGCCATCTGCCGCCCGCAGGGTCAGCGGAAGAACCCTCGGCAGCGGCGACAGAAGGGAGAATTGCGCCGCGATACGTTCGCGCGCCTCAAGCGTGTAGACCCGCGCCCAAGGCTGACCCACCAGATCCGCGCCCCCAAGACGTGCGGCCTGAGCGTCATCCATGGACACGAAACTGCCATCGGATGACAAGACATCGACCATCCGGCCCGACTTGAACGGGAAGGGGGGGGGTGTTCGCGTCACGTCGTCTCCTTTTCTGTCGCCCGGTGCGGGCTGTTACGGCACGCAATGCAGATAGCGCTCGACGTCCCAGTTGGTGACTTCGCGCAGGAACCGGGTCCATTCATCGCGCTTGTAGTCATCGAACACCTCATAAAGCCGTCCGGGAAGCGCTGATTTGACCACCTCGTCCCTCTTCAGGGCCTCCAGCGCATCATGCAGGTTCAAGGGAATCAGCTTTACCGGCTCGCCAGCTTGCCAAACCGTGGTAACATTGCGCGTTTCGGGGGGGCCGGGGTCAATCTTATTCTTGATGCCGTCATCCATCGCCTTCAGCAGCGCGCCGCAGAACAGGTGCGGGTTGACCATGCTGTCTACTGCCCGGAATTCGAACCGGTCGGGCGAAGAGATGCGGATGGTGCAACTGCGGTTCTGCAATCCCCAGTTGGCCCCGATCGGTGCCCAGAGGCCATAATCGTTGAACCGCCGATAACTGTTGACGGTAGAGGCCCCAAGGCAGGTCAGCGCGTCAATGTGTTTCAGGCTGCCACCCAGAATATGGTGGCCCAGTTCTGTCGGCAACCAGCCGCCGTCCTTGTTCTCAAATTCGTTCACGCCGCCTTTGGAATAGTGGAACAGCTCTTCCATCCCCGGCAAGTCGCCGGGCACCAGCTGCTGCATCTCGCGCGATCCGCCGGTCCAGACAGAACAGTTGTGATGGCACCCGTTGGCGGCATAGCCCATGAAGGGCTTGGCCATGAAACAGGCGATCAGGCCCCGCTGGCGGGCCACTTCGGCGCAGATCTGGCGATAGGTCGTCATCCGGTCACAGGTGGGCAGGGCGTCGTCGAACTGGTAGTTCAGCTCGATCTGGCCGGGGGCGTCTTCGCAATCGCCCTGAATCATGTCCAGACCCATGGCCAGCGCATAGTCTGACACCTGTTTCCAGACCTCGCGGGCGTTTTCAAACTGGCCGATGTGATAGGCGAAAGGCTCGGTGATGCCGTCATAGGGGCGCACTTCGCCATCCTTGGGCGTCAGCCAGACCATTTCCGGTTCCAGCCCAACCCGCAGGTGCAGGCCGTTGTGATCGGCCCGGAACTGCTGGTCGAACCGCTTCAGGTTTCCGCGCGTATCATGTTCGTAATACTGGCCGGGAGAGGTGTAGTCTTCAAGGCTGTAATACAGCGTGCAAAAGACACGGGCGATCCGCTTGTCCCAAGGCAATTGGCAAAACGTATCGGGGTCCGGCAGCGCGATGCATTCCATCGCGTTGGAATCGAAACCGATCAGATTGCCCTTGAAATCCGGCGTTACGTTGGCCACGCCGCCCATCCAGGTCTGCACCCCCTTGCGGGCCTGCGTCTCCCAGTGGCGCGCCGGGGCGGCCTTGCCCATCACCCGTCCGGTGATCGAGATGTATTGGTAATAGATATAGTCGATCCCCATGGCGTCGATCTTCTGACGCACGCGATTGACCAGTTCAGCCCGGCCGGGGGCTTCGATATCGCGGTGATAGTCGGTGTCGGTATGCACTGTTTTTCTCCCTGTTGTCTCTTAGGCCTCAAGGTAGCGGGCGCGCTCTTCGGCGCTGACCGCTTTGGCGAGGCTGGCGTATTCGGCGCGGCAGGCGGCCACGAAATTGTCGGTAAAGGCATCGCCCCAGATGCGGCGGACGGTGGCGCTGTCGGCCATCCGGTCGGCGGCATCGGCAAGGTCGCGGGGAAAGCGCTGGGCGCCTTCGGGCACATGGTCCGGCCCACCGGACAGGGTGGCAGCCGGGGCGGGCAGATTGCGCTCAATCCCGTCCAGCCCGGCACCCAGCATCATCGCCAGCGTCAGATAGGTGTTGCAATCGGCGGGCGGCACCCGGAATTCCAGCCGCGCCGACGGCCCCGCATGCGGCGCGGACCGCACCGCCACGGTAAAGGGATGCTCCGCCCAAGTCAGCGATTTCGGCGCCCAACTGCCCGGAGCCAGACGGCGATAGGCGTTCACCGTGCTGGTACACATGGCGAAGGCTTGCGGCACGATCTCCATCATGCCGGCGATGAACTGGCCGGCCAGCGCATTGGTCTTGCCATCAGGGCTGGAGAACAGGTTCTTGCCGGTTTTCGCATCGCGCAAGGACAGGCAGCAATGGCCGCCGATGCCGGGATATTCCGCACCCAGATAGGGCATGAAGCTGGCGGTCTTGCCGTGCTTGCGGGCAAAGGACCTTGCGGCCAGACGGAAGAACGCCGCATCATCCGCCGCGCGCAGCCCTTCGGTCGCGGCCAGCGTGCCTTCCAGACAGCCCGGCCCCAATTCGACGCCAAGGCCGTGCAGCGCAATGTCGTGGCCCAGCACTTCGGCCTCGAACGCGGCAATGAAGGCGGCTTCGGCATTGGCCGTGGTGCCGGACCAGCATTTGTTGTCGGGGGCGAATTTCTGCAGGCCTTCAAATCCCTTGGCCCGCACCGATTGCGCGTCTTCGTCCAGCAGGATCACTTCGAATTCAAAGGCGGCATCCACCTTGAACCCCATCTTCGCCGCCCGCTCGATCTGGCGGCGCAGCACCTGGCGCGGCATCAGCTCTTTTGCATCGCCGGACAATTCCGCGATCATCGTTACCGCGCCCGGCTCGCTGGGGTTGCGCCGGATCGATGAAGAGTCGATTTCCACCGTTTCGGTGTAGAACCGGTTGCCGCCGAACAGACTGTCGGCGATGTCCCAATGCGCGATCACATTGGCAAAGCGCGGGTCTTCGGCCCATTGCACGAACTGTGCCCGGCGCAGGCGGCGCTCGCGGAAGACCGAGGCAAGGTCGAACTGCCCCACATGCACAACCTCGGCGCCAAGCCGGTCCAGAGCGTCCTTCAGGTCCGTCATCACACTCTCCCTTTCGGTGCGGTTCATGCCGCCACTGCTTCATTCAAGACGCGATCAAGGCGCGCGCGGTGCTGCGCCAGTGCAGCGGGTGCAGCACCAAGGCCAAGGATGCCGACGGGCCGCCCTGCGCGGCGGTATTCGACCAGACAGGGTGATTGGCCAACGGCGGCCAACTCGCCTTCCAGCACCCGAATTTCGTCGCCCAGACCGGGCGCGCCAAAGCTTTGCAGCCGCAGCCCGTGCTGATCACTCCAAAAGCCGGGCAGCGGGGCAAAGCGCGCTGGCGGTTCTGCCCCGGCGGTTCGCGCCGCGATGGTTTCGGCAGCGCGTCTGGCGGTCAGACCGGGGATCGACCAATGTTCCACACGGCGTGGCGTGGCGTCGAACAGCGCGTTCGGAAAGCGCGCCACGTCGCCCACGGCAAGGATGCGGTCGCTGCCCAGTGCGGTCAGCGTGGCATCACACAAGACACCATTCGTCAGATCCAGCCCGGCGCCGGATAGCCATTCGACATTCGGCACCGATCCCACCGACTCGACCGTCAGATCCCCGTCGATCCGGCTGCCGTCCGACAAGATCAGCGCGCCGTTCTCATCCCCGGTGACCGATAGGCCGCAGCGCAGATCCACCCCTCGCGCCCGATGAAAACCGGCCATCGCCGCAGCCACATCTGGCCCCAGAGCCGCCAGCATCGGCTGTGCTGCCGGCTCGATCACGCTTGCGGAAAGGCCCAGCTTCATCGCCGTTGCGGCCAGTTCACAACCGATGAACCCGGCACCGACCACAAGCATCCGCGCGCCGGGGCGTATCGCTGCCGCCAGCTGCCGGGCATCGTCAATGCCGCGCAGCACATGCCGCGCCTCGCCCCCCGGAAAGGCCAGCCGTCGGGGCCGCAGGCCCGACGCGGCGATCAGCCAGTCATAGGGCAGCGCCTCGCCATCGCCCAGCCGAACGGCACGGTTCGCCGCATCGACAGAGATCGCCCGCGCCCCCAACCGCCACGTTACCGCGCCTGCGTCCAGCCGGTGCCGGAAGGTTAGCTTGTCCAGCCCTGCGTCGCCCGCAACTAGCCCGGCCAATGCCTCCTTTGACAAGGGCGGGCGATTGTAGGGCGCGTGCGGCTCGTCGCCTACCAGCGTGACCCGCGCGTCCGGCAGTGCCGCCAGCACCGCCTCGGCGCTGCGCAACCCGGCCAGTGAGGACCCAATGACAAGGACGCGCGGACCCACCGTCAGCCGTCGATCACTATGGCCTGCTCGGGGCAGGCATCGGCGGCGGCCTCGGCATCACTGCGCAAGCCTTCGTCGCAATCGGCAATCCAGACCAGACCGCCGTCATCATTGAAGGAAAACACCTGCGGGGCCGCAATGACGCATTGTCCATGCAGCAGGCAGATCGACATATCGACGTGAACCTTCATTCAAAACCCCAGTTTTATTGACATTTCACCGCATCATGCCTTGTCGAAAGCCAACGGCATGCTGACTGCGCCCGTATTGCCGCTATCGGGCAGCCATACTACCTCGCCGGCAAAACGCGGGTTCTTCATCCGGGCCGCCATCAGCGCCAAAGCCGCCGTCATGTCACCGCGAGCGATGAAGTGGCCAAGGCAATGATGCGTGCCGCCGCCAAAGCCGAAATGCGGTTTGCGCGCGGCGGTGATGTCAAAACTTTCGGCATTCTCCATCGCCGCAGGGTCCATTGCTGCCGCTTGACCCCACAGATGCAGCGTGGTGCCTTCGGCGATTTTCAGGCCCTGAAATTCGAAATCCTCGGTCGCGGCGCGGGTGACCCAGGTGGTGGTCGGGCGGGTGCGCATCACCTCTTCGACCGCGGCTTTCGCCAGTTCGGGCCGGTCGCCGAGCAGCGCCCATTGGTCGGGGTGTTGCACGAACATGTCCATCGCCAGCCCGATCTGGTTGCGCGTGGTGTCGATGCCGCCAAAGATGGCCAGCACGATCATGTCCAGCATTTCCTGCCGCGACAGCTGATCCGGATTTTCGCGGTTGGCCTTGACCAGCAGGCCGATGAAATCTTCGGACGGGTTGGCCTCGCGGTCGATCACCAGCTGTTCGGCGTAATCGAATAGGCGGGCGACGGCGGTTTCGATCTTCGGAAGGTCTTGCTTGAAGGTCACCCCCAGCGCCAGCCCCATGTCGGCGGCAATATCGGCCAGTTCGCGCCATTTCTCAAACGGCAAGCCAAGCAGGTCGCAGATCACCCCCGTGGCATAGGGTTCGGTGAACTCGGCGATGAAGTCACATGTCCCACGGTCGATGAAGGCGTCAATCAATCGGTTTGCCAGCACCTGAAACTTGGGCTGCAGATCGGCAATCAGCTTGGGGCTGAACGCCGGGTTCGCCATCCGCCGCAGGCGCCCGTGCGTGTCGCCCTCGACGCAAAGCAGCATGTTGCACCACCATGTCGCGAACTTGCCGTCCGTCACGCCATTGTGCTGCGGCCAAAGATGGCTTCCCTGCCGCAGTTTCGGATGGCGCAGCATCTTCTGCACTTCGTCATAGCGCAGCACTGCAAGGCCATAGGGCGTGCGGGCATACCAATTGCGCGCTCGCGCATCGCTGACCTGTTGAGAGCGGATTGAAAAATCAGGGTCAGCGACGTTTAGGTAAGCAGCATCAGCAAGCGGAGCATCGGTCATGGCGGTCTTCCAGGTTTGGCCTCTTTCCTTCCTGTGAGCATATTTCGTGCCAGAACTGCCATGGCAGGCTTAAGTATATCTAAAATCGTTAGAAATTTCTTTTGCTGGCAATTTCTGAGTCCCGAATGCCGGTATCGCGCATGGGGCATTTGCTGCGGATTTCCACTGCCGCTGCACGTCTGCATCAGTGAGAGCGCTATTTGCTACCGGCACCGGCCCTTGCAGCTCACCGTCATCTATCAGGTTTGGTGCGAACCGGATTTGGATGCCACAGCCCGGATGGCTGCTGAAGTGAGGCCTCCTAAGTGCGGTTCGGCGATCTGATGAACGCTTGGTCTCGGTTCGCTACAGGCGCCACCTCGGGCGAGGTGGTCCAGTTGGTGCGGGCATGAACGAGGACGAGGGGCCACCCGACCTGGAAGCGCTGGCTAGGTTTCGCAAAGAGCAGCGAGCCTATCTTCGCGAATACGAGGCGGACCTAGAGGCGACCCAGACGATCCTAGACCGCATGGTGTGCCTGCTCGCGTGGCTTTACAGGCAGAAGTTACGATCGGAAAACCTTCTAGACCCGAGGACCTGGCCCGATGTGTGGCTGATGGATTGGCCGGTACTGCGCGATCTGGTTTTCGTTGATCCGCTACTCTTCGACCTTGCGCGCTATCAGGCAGCGACCGACTTGACCGAGGAGGCGCGCGATCCTCTGGTCGAACCCGCGCTTGACGGATTCGACCAGTCCGGCGGGGAAGCCCGCAGGCATCTGCGCTAAGGCCTCGGCAAACGCCTTTTCGGCGTCTGCTTCGATTTCCTTGAAAATCTGACCAAGTTGCTCGCGCGAAAATCCTGCGGCCAGACCTGTTTCGATGAAGTGACGCCCCAGAATTTCCGAGACCTTGTAGTGGCGGCTTTTGCCCACCCGCATTGCGATCTTCATGTCCTTGATCTGAAGCTGACCCGCCTCCAGCGTTGGCTGCACGGTGAGGACATCATAGAGCGGGGTCATCGTAAAACGCCCGCCTGGTGTTAGTGCTATGCTGAAGTTCTTGGCGTGACCATCTGTAGCGCCGATCAGCCAGAACAGCACATTGGCCTTGAAGAAATTGGCGCGGTCGCGGAGCGGCTCGTCACTCCCTTGGAGCAGTTCGCAGATTTCGACGATCCCAGGACCGCCTTCATTCTGATATTTGCGCGTCGGCGGCACAGACAGTGCCTGGCAGCAATCCTCTTGCGGCAGGCGGATCAGCCTTCCGTCGCGAGTGCGCAGCCGGTCGAAGCGCTCAATGATCAGCACCTTCGTGTCTGCGAAGGTAGCAATCTCGGTGCTGGCAACCGGCAAGCCGAAACCAGCCAGCAACCGCAAGCAGAAATGCTCGTTCTCGATACTGTCGGTCAAGTCCATCCCGTTCGGCAGCCTGCCGATGGCAGGCTTGAAAATATGCGTTGTTGGCGTCGTGCCTGTGGGCTCGATCCATTGCCCATCATGAAAGAGCAACGCTGTCTTTTCCTGCGCACCGGCGACCGAAATCCGGAAGTCATTCTCTCGCCGGATGCCGAGCGGCGTAAGTTTGAGGTCTTTCAGCATGGCGGCGATCTGATCGTCGCTCAGGGGCTCACCGCTCAGGCCTTCTGAAGCCTCTGGGACTTCGCCTTCCGGCAAAAACTGCAAAGCGCCCACACAGTCCCGTCCGATGCGAGCGAGCAGGCTGTAAGCATCCAGCCCGTCTGCGCCGATGCGTTCAGCAACGCGTCTGCGGATATCGTCATTGTCGGGCAGCAGGTTGTCGAAGACGGCTATGACCGGCGGGCCAACATAGCGCTCCTTTCGCAGCGGAAGGGAGCGCGAGATTGGCAGGGTGTTGCTCCAGTCCAGCCACTCAGGCGCATAGTCGAAGGCAAATGCCCCGTCAGGCTCGCGGAAGAACTGCCCGACCTTGCGGCGGTTCATGAAGACATCGAGCGGCGCGTAAGTCCGTTTACGGCCCATCAGAAGATGTCCTCAAGCTCGCCAGGCTTCATCTTGCTGCGCGGTACGATCTGGATTTCGAGGTCAAGTGCGGCGAGAAGGTCGAAGACCGTGTCAAGCTTCGCACCGCTGGCATTGGTCTCGATGGTGGAGACGGTGCGCTGCCAGATGCCGGAGCGGCTGGCTAGCTCCGCCTGAGTGAGCTTCTTTGCCTTACGCGCGGCGCGCAGGGCGTGGCCGATGTCCTTCGGTGTGCGTGCAATTTGTTTCATGACGATGATCCTTCTATCCGATATTATGATCTAAGGATCATACCTTGTCAATATGTCCTGTGGATCATAATGAAGTAAAATGTTCTTTGGATCATAAACCAAGAGCATGATCTATGGGACATAAGTAGGTGCGGACCGTGCCGATGCCGCTGAACCATCTGCTCGCGCTGAAACTGTGCTGCGAGGTTTTGCTTTTCGGCTAGAGCTTCGGCTTCTTTAGCCCAGGCTTTCAGCTTTGGCGTCATACGCTCCGAGACAAATGCCTTTGCTTGCTCGACCGATTGAAGGTCGAGCGCGTCACCGAGACGGGCTTGCAGGTCCTTGGCCTTGGCTCCGGTGGTACGGCTTAGGGAGTAGATCTCGCCGCGCCAGTCCACGGCGACGTAGCCGCGCTGATCACCGCGCGCGAGGAAATACCCACGCTCCCGCAGGGCTGTTTCGAACGCTTGGCCGCTATCCGATCCGGCCCAACACTGCTGCATGGTTTCCATGATCGCTTTGGGGTCTTGCTTTGTCCGCTTTGAGCGTCCCAGCGCAGCGAGCACTCGCCCCAATGCTAGATGGTCTTCCACAGGGTTGGTGTTGCGACGCCGAACCTGCGGGAGGTCGCCATCAAAGAGCCTGGCCTTGATGTAGGCAGCTAGCGGCACGCCATTCGCTGCCGCTTCCAATTTGGCGCGCTCTTCAAAGGTCAGGCGCACCGAGAACGGAGCCTCGCGCTTGCCTTTGGCTATCTTGTTGAAATCATGGCGCGTGATGGTCATTGCCGCACCCCAGACCCTCAAGGTCTAATGATGCGAGATGGTGCTCCCAGTCCTGAAGAACTTGGAAAAGGAGGTTCGAGCTTTCCTCGCTCAAGTCCACCAATGACCGCATTGTGTTCCCGCATCACGATGCCTTCGCGCCCCGGACATCAAGCCGGGCTGCGTAAACACAGGGCAATCACTCGGCCACTTGCACGGCGGTTCCCCATGCCTCGCATTTCCGCATCAGGTCGGGCGGCAGGGGCAGGTCGGTGAACAATGTGGTGATTTCCGACAACGAGGCCAGCCGCGCTGGGGCGGAGCGGTCCAGCTTGGAGTGATCGCAGACCAGAAAGGTCTTGCGTGATTGCTGGACGATGGCCTTGGACACCCGCACTTCGGCAAGGTCGAAGTCCAAGAGATCGCCGTCGCGGTCCAGCGCCGAGACGCCGATCACCGCGTAATCGACCTTGAACTGCTCGAAGAACTGGGTGGTCAGTTCGCCCACAAGGCCACCGTCGGTGCGGCGCAGGGCGCCACCGGCCACCACGATTTCGCAGCCCGGATTGGCGACAAGGATGTTCGCCACGTTCATGTTGTTGGTGATCACCGTGATGTTGCGGTGGGTCAGCAATTCCCGCGCGACGGCCTCGGTCGTGGTGCCAAGGTTCAGGATCAGGCTGCAATTGTCGGGGATCGCCGCCGCGCAGGCCTTGGCGATGGCGGCCTTGGCGCCTTCGTGCATTCGCCGCCGCGCTTCATAGCCGATGTTGGCCACCCCGGTGCGCAGAACGGCCCCGCCATGCACCCGGTCCAGATGGCCTGCATCGGCAAGATCGGACAGGTCGCGCCTTATGGTCTGCAAGGTGACATCGAAACGGTGGGAGAGGTCTTCAACCACCACGCGGCCTTCGGCGCGGGCAATCTCCAGAATCTCGGTCTGACGGAAGTTGAGCGCCACCCGCTATCCTTTCTTTTCGTTCATTCAGGTTTTCTGTTCTGCCATGATGCGAAGCGTCTGTCAGCGCCTTTCTAAAGCGTGAAACGTTTCGTTTGTTTGCTTCTGCAGCAAAGAATGGCAGCGTGTGCAGAAATGTCGTTGAGAAACTGCGCGATAATGTTCGCTTTGGGAAAAAGCGCATCAAAACGAAAAAAGACATTGACGGAATCGTCGCAACTGGGACAGGTTGGCGCCGGGGGAGGAACCCAGTTGAAAGATACGCAGTCAGGGGTCGTCAGCGACCTTTTCATCATCGGCGGTGGCATCAACGGCTGCGGCATTGCCCGTGACGCCACGGGTCGGGGTCTGTCGGTCACTTTGGCCGAACAGGGCGATCTGGCGCAGGGGACGTCGTCGGCCTCGACCAAGCTCTTTCACGGCGGGTTGCGGTATCTGGAGTACTTCGAGTTTCGTCTGGTTCGCGAGGCGCTGGAAGAGCGCGAGACGCTGCTGGTCGCCATGCCACATATCAGTTGGCCGATGCGCTTTGTGCTGCCGCTGTCGCCTGAGATGCGGTTTGAAAGCGATACGCCCACCTCTCGGCTTCTGCGTTGGGTGATGCCTTGGGCCAAGGGTCGCCGTCCGGCGTGGCTGATCCGGCTGGGGCTGTTCATGTATGACACGATGGGCGGTCGCAAGATCCTGCCCGCGACCCGCAGCCTTGACCTGACCCGCGATCCGGCGGGCAAGCCATTGAAGCCAGGCTTTCGCCGCGCCTTTGAATATTCCGATTGCTGGGTGGAAGATTCGCGCCTTGTGGTTCTGAACGCCCGCGATGCCGCTGCGCGGGGCGCGCGGATAATGACCCGGACGCGGGTGATCAGCGCCGAACGGCAGGGCGATCTGTGGCAGATCACCACCGAAGGCCCGCAGGGCCGCCAGTTGCATCAGGCCCGCGCGCTGGTCAACGCGGGGGGGCCGTGGGTCGAGGATGTGATCCGCAACGTCGCGCGCATCAACTCGACCGAAGGGGTGCGGCTGGTGCGCGGCAGCCATATCGTCACGCGCAGGCTTTATGACCATGACCGCTGCTATTTCTTCCAGGGTAGCGACGGGCGGATCATTTTTGCCATCCCCTATGAGCAGGACTTCACCCTGATCGGCACCACCGACAAGGTTCATGCCGGCGCCCCGAAAGAGGCGGTCTGCACCGAGGAAGAACGCGACTATCTTCTGACCTTCGCGTCCCAGTATTTCGCCAAGCCGGTCACCAAGGATGATGTGGTCTGGACCTATTCCGGCGTCCGGCCGCTTTACAATGACGGGGCCAAGTCCGCCACAGCGGCGACGCGGGATTACGTCCTCAGCCTTGACCAGAACGGCGCGCCGCTCTTGAACGTCTTTGGCGGCAAGATCACAACCTATCGCCGGCTTGCGGAATCCGCTCTGGCCAAGCTGACGCCCTTCTTCCCGAAGGCGACTGCCGCCTGGACGGCGCGCGTGGCGCTTCCGGGCGGCGATTTTCCGCAAGGCGATGTGGCTGCGCTGACCGCAAGGCTGGCCGCGCAGTTTCCGTTCCTGACGCCCTATTGGGCGGGCCGGATGATCCGCGCCTATGGGACCGAGGCTTTCACGATCCTTGGACAGGCTGGCACCGTCGATGCGCTGGGGCAGGATTTCGGCGCCACGCTCACCGAGGCCGAGGTGCGCTGGCTGATGAGCCGGGAATACGCGGCGATGGCGGCAGATGTGGTCTGGCGGCGGTCAAAGCTGGGGCTGCGGATGACGGCGGATCAGATCGCGGCGCTTGACCGCTTCATGGCGGAAGCCGGATCGCGGGCGATCCGTCCGGCAGCGGAATAGGGGGGGCGGGATGACGCTTGAACTGCAAGGGGTGTCTCGGTCGGTTGCGGGCAGGGTGCATATCCAGCCTACCGAACTGACGCTGAAGAACGGCACCATGAACGTCCTGCTTGGCCCGACCCTTTCGGGCAAGACCAGCCTGATGCGCCTGATGGCCGGGCTGGATCAGCCATCCGCCGGCCGCATCCTGTGGGAAGGCCGCGATGTGACCGGCGTCAAGGTTCAGGACCGCCGCGTGGCCATGGTCTACCAGCAGTTCATCAACTACCCGGCAATGACAGTCTACGACAACATCGCCTCGCCTTTGAAACTGATGGGCAAGCCGAAGGACGAGATTGACCGTGCGGTGCGCGAAACCGCCGACATGCTGCGCCTGACGCCGATGCTGTCGCGCAAGCCGCTGGAGCTGTCGGGCGGCCAGCAACAACGCTGCGCGCTGGCGCGGGCGCTGGTCAAGGGCGCGGGGCTGGTGCTTCTGGACGAACCGCTGGCAAACCTTGACTACAAGCTGCGCGAGGAGTTGCGGATCGAGATTCCCCGGATCTTCGAGGCTTCGGGCGCGATCTTTGTCTACGCCACTACAGAGCCGGAAGAAGCCCTTCTGCTGGGCGGCAATACCGCGACACTTTGGGAAGGCCGGGTCACCCAGTTCGGCCCGACGCCATCGGTCTACCGGCTGCCGGGTGACGCGACCACGGCGCGGGTCTTTTCCGATCCGCCGATGAACTTCGTGTCCTGCCGGAAAGAGGCCGCGCGCCTGACTTTTGGCGATGCGGCCCATGCATCTGCCACCGGCGCGATGGCAGCCCTGCCGGATGGGGAGTTCGTGGCGGGTTTCCGCGCGAACCACGTCACGCTGAACCGCCATTCCGGCGACGCGGTAGAGTTTCGCTGCACCGTCGGGGCAACCGAGATCACCGGGTCGGAAACCTTTATCCACCTGAACCACGGGCCGGACCGCTGGGTTGGCCTGATCCACGGCGTGCATCCCATGGACGCCGGGGCGCAGGTGTCGATCTATCTCGACCCGGCGCATGTCTATCTGTTCGACACCGCGGGCCGCCTTGCCGCCCCCGCGCCTTATGCATTGGCGGCCTGAATGTCCCGGATCACGCTTTCAAACCTTGCGCACAGCTACCTGCCCAATCCCAAGGGCGAGGACGATTTCGCCCTGAAGGAAATGGACCATATCTGGGAAGATGGCGGCGCCTATGCGCTGCTGGGTGCCTCGGGCTGTGGCAAGACCACGCTTCTGAATATCATTTCCGGACTGGTGCGCCCGTCGCAAGGCCGTGTCCTCTTCGGCGAGCGTGACGTGACCGACGCCGAGACGACGGAACGGAACATCGCGCAGGTGTTCCAGTTTCCGGTGGTCTACGACACGATGACCGTGCGGCAGAACCTTGCCTTTCCCTTGCGCAACCGGGGCATGGACCCCGCCTATATCGCGCGGCGCATCGACCAGATCGCCGCGATGATCGGGATGGAGGCGATGCTGGACCGCAAGGCGCGCGGGCTGACGGCCGATGCCAAGCAGAAGATCAGCCTTGGTCGCGGCATGGTGCGCGAGGACGTGAACGCCATTCTGTTCGACGAACCCCTGACCGTGATCGACCCCCACATGAAGTGGGAATTGCGGACCCAGCTGAAATCGCTCCACCGCGAGTTTGGGCATACGATGATCTATGTCACCCATGACCAGACCGAAGCGCTGACTTTCGCCGACAAGGTGGTGGTCATGCATGACGGTCGCGTGGTGCAGATGGGAACGCCCGAAGAACTCTTCGAGACCCCGGCGCATACCTTTGTCGGCTACTTCATCGGCTCGCCGGGGATGAACCTCCTGGACGCCGAAATCGCTGGATCCGAGGCGCGCCTGCAAGGCGTTTCGGTGCCACTGGGTGCGGCCTATGGGCCAACAACGGGCCGCACCCAGATCGGCATCCGGCCGGAATATGTGCTGATCTCGGATGAAGGCCTGCCGGTGACGGTCAAGAGGGTCGAGGATGTCGGGCGACACCGGATTGTGCGCGCCGAACTGGCGGGCCAACCATTTAGCGCCATCCTGCCCGAGGGGATGAGCGTTCCGGCAGATGGCGCGCGGGTCAGCTTCGCGACGGGCAAGGTGAATGTCTACGCAAACGACTGGCGTGTTGCGCCGGCCGAGACTCGGGGGGGGGCCTGAGCCATGGAAAAGACCCAGAACAACAAGGCCTGGTTCCTGATCCTGCCCGTGCTGGTGCTGGTGGCCTTTTCGGCGGTCCTGCCGCTGATGACAGTGGTGAACTATTCGGTAAACGACACCTTCGGGAACAACGCCTTCTTCTGGACCGGGCTGGAGTGGTTCGAGGAAATGGTCACCTCCAGCCGCCTGCATGACGCGCTGGGCCGGCAGATACTGTTTTCGTTGATCATTTTGGCAATTCAGGTGCCGCTGGGCATCTTCATTGCACTCAACATGCCGAAAAAGGGCTTCTGGGCCAGCTTCTGCCTTGTGCTGATGGCGCTGCCCTTGCTGATCCCGTTCAACGTTGTCGGCACGATCTGGCAGATCTTCGGCCGGGTGGACATTGGCCTTCTGGGTCACACGCTGGCTGCCATGGGGTTTGACTACAACTACACCAACGACCCGCTTGATGCCTGGATCACGGTTGTGGTGATGGACGTTTGGCATTGGACATCGCTTGTCGCACTGCTGTGCTACGCCGGTCTTCAGTCGATCCCGCAGGCCTATTATCAGGCGGCCAAGATCGATCAGGCGACCCGCTGGTCCGTGTTTCGCTATATCGAGTTGCCAAAGATGAAGGGCGTGCTGCTGATCGCTGTCCTGCTGCGCTTCATGGACAGTTTCATGATCTATACGGAACCTTTCGTGCTGACCGGCGGCGGTCCCGGAAATTCGACCACCTTCCTGTCGATCGACCTTGCGAAGATGGCGACCGGCCAGTTCGACCTTGGCCCCGCCGCCGCGTTCAGCCTGATGTATTACTGCGTCATCCTGTTGATCTCATGGGTTTTCTACACCGTCATGACCAACCTTGACCGCGAGGAGAACCGCTGATGCGTATCCGCAGCTCTGCCATCGTGATGACGCTTTATCTCTTGTTCCTGCTGATCCCGATCTACTGGCTGATCAACATGAGCCTGAAGACGAATACCGAGATCACCTCATCCTTCACGCTGTTCCCGGCGGACCTGACCTTCCGCAACTACATCGTGATCCTGACCGATCCGTCGTGGTACATGGGGTATGTCAACTCGATGATCTACGTCACGTTGAACGTGGTCATCACCATCACCGTGGCGCTCCCTGCGGCCTATGCCTTCAGCCGCTACAACTTCATGGGCGACAAGCACCTGTTCTTCTGGCTCTTGACCAACCGCATGGCACCCCCGGCGGTGTTCGCGCTGCCGTTCTTCCAGCTTTATTCGGCGATGAACCTGATCGACACGCATATCGCGGTGGCGCTTGCGCATTGTCTGTTCAACATCCCGCTGGCGGTCTGGATCCTTGAAGGCTTCATGCGCGGCGTGCCGAAGGAAATTGACGAAACGGCCTATATCGACGGCTATTCCTTCCCGCGCTTCTTCGTGAAGATCTTCATGCCGCTGATCGCGTCGGGCATCGGCGTCGCGGCCTTCTTCTGCTTCATGTTCTCGTGGGTGGAGCTGCTTCTCAGCCGCACCCTGACCACCACCTTCGCCAAGCCCATCGCCGCCACGATGACCCGCACGGTGTCAGCCTCGGGCATGGACTGGGGGGTGCTGGCCGCCGCCGGGGTGCTGACCATCGTGCCGGGTGCCTTGGTGATCTACTTCGTCCGCAACTACATCGCCAAGGGCTTCGCCCTGGGGAGGGTCTGATGACAACCACCCGCTGGACCACGATCTACGCCGGGCTTGCCGCCCTGATGGCCACGATCCTTGCGCTTCTTGTCTGGGCGGTGCCGGTCAGCGGCGATGGCGTGAAGGACTGGACCGGCCAGCTTGTGCCGGGCTTCTGGATGGCGTGGAGCTTTCCGGTCGCGCTGTTCTTCTGGATCATCGCCAGCCTTCTGATGGTCATGACGCTGCTGGCGATCCGGTTTCCCGAAACCCCGCGCGTGGGCATCCTGCGCATCGAGACCACGCGCGGTGACCGGCTGTTCATTTCGCTTCTGGGCTCGGCCTTCATCAATCTGGGCTGGCTCTTTTTCCTCGGCACGCCGCTTTGGGGCGCGCTGATCGTCTCCCTTGTCTATGCCGTGGCGGTCTTCCGCTGGGTCTAGGCAGGGCAAAAAAAGGCCACCGGGCGGGCGAGGAGACCTGGCCGGGAGCAGAAGGAACGACAAACGTCTCACATTCTGGGAGGAATCACATGAGACTTCGGAAAACCGGAACGGCCATGGCGCTTGCGCTGATGGCCATGCAGGCCCCGGCCTGGGCTGATATCGAGGCGGCGAAAGCCTTCCTCGACGCCGAAATCGGCGAGCTTTCAACGATGTCCCGCGCCGAGCAGGAAGCGGAGATGCAGTGGTTCATCGACGCCGCCGCCCCCTATGCGGGGATGGAGATCAAGGTCGTCTCCGAAACCATCACCACGCATGAATACGAGGCCAAGGTTCTGGCCCCGGCCTTTACCGCGATGACCGGGATCAAGATCACGCATGACCTGATCGGCGAAGGCGATGTGGTCGAAAAGCTGCAAACGCAGATGCAGTCGGGCGAAAACATCTATGACGCCTATATCAATGACTCGGACCTGATCGGCACCCACTGGCGCTATCAGCAGGTTCGCATCCTTGATGACTGGATGGTTGGCGAAGGCGCCGCCGTCACCAACCCGAACCTTGATGTCGCCGACTTCATCGGCACGTCCTTCACCACCGCGCCGGATGGCAAGCTTTACCAGCTTCCCACCCAGCAGTTCGCGAACCTTTACTGGTTCCGCTATGACTGGTTCAACGATCCCAAGACCCAGGAAGACTTCAAGGCTGCCTATGGCTATGACCTTGGCGTTCCCCTGAACTGGTCAGCCTATGAGGACATTGCCGAGTTCTTTACCGGACGCGACATGACCTATGCCGGTGGCCCGGCCTCGGCCTGGGGCAACATGGACTACGGCAAGAAAGACCCGTCGCTTGGCTGGCGCTACACCGATGCGTGGATGTCGATGGCCGGTATGGGCGATGTCGGTGAGCCGAACGGCTTGCCGGTTGACGAATGGGGTATCCGCGTCAACGAAAACTCGCAGCCTGTCGGGTCTTGCGTTGTGCGTGGCGGTGCCACCAACGACGCGGCGGCGGTCTACGCCGTGACCAAGGCGATTGACTGGTTGCAGCGGTTCACTCCGCCGGAAGCCCAGGGCATGACCTTCGGCGAGGCTGGCCCGGTTCCGGCCCAAGGCCAGATCGCCCAGCAGATGTTCTGGTATACTGCCTTCACCGCCGACATGGTCAAGGATGGCCTGCCCGTGATGAACGAGGACGGCACGCCCAAGTGGCGCATGGCCCCCTCGCCGCACGGCGCCTATTGGCAGGACGGCATGAAGGTCGGCTATCAGGACGCGGGTTCGTGGACGCTGATGAAGTCCACCCCGGTGGACCGCGCGCAGGCCGCATGGCTTTATGCACAATTCGTGGTGTCCAAGACTGTGGACGTGAAGAAATCCCACGTCGGGCTGACCTTCATCCGCGAATCCACCATCCAGCACCCGTCCTTCACCGAACGTGCGCCGAAGCTTGGCGGTCTGGTGGAATTCTACCGCTCGCCCGCACGGGTGCAGTGGTCGCCCACCGGCACCAACGTGCCTGACTATCCGAAGCTGGCGCAGCTGTGGTGGCAGAACATCGGTGACGCCATGTCAGGGGCGAAAACCCCGCAGGCGGCCCTTGATGCGCTGTGCGAAGAGCAGGAAAAGGTGATGGAGCGGATCGAGCGTGCCGGCGTTCAGGGCGACATCGGCCCGAAGATGAACGAACCGCAGGACGCGCAGGTCTGGCTTGACGCTCCCGGAGCCCCGGTGGCCAAGCTTGAGAACGAAAAGCCGCAAGGCGAAACGATCTCGTATGACGAGCTGATCAAGTCCTGGCAGTAAGCGACCAAGGGGCGGGCGGTGCCATCCGGTGCCGCCCGCGCCAAATCTACTGGAAGAAATCTGCAAGAATTTTCGAAAATTCTTGCGCTCCAGCGGTAGCGTTGCGCTGATCAGATTTTCCCACCCCGTCACCGCTGTCCTTTCGCCGGACACGTCTTCGCAGGCCCGAACCCATGACCCAGATCCTTGCCATCGACCAGGGAACCACTTCTTCCCGCGCGATCCTGTTTGACGCGAGCCAGTCTGGCGTTCTGCGTCCCATCGCGTCCGCGCAAGAAGAGTTTCCGCAGTCTTATCCGCGCCCCGGTTGGGTGGAACATGACCCAGCCGACCTTTGGTCCACCGTCGCCGGAACCGCGCGGGCCGCGATAGAAAAGGCAGGCATCGGGGCCAACGGCATCGCCGGGATCGGCATCACCAACCAGCGCGAGACAACCCTGATATGGGACCGCAAGACGGGCCAGCCGATCCACCCCGCGATTGTCTGGCAGGACCGCCGCACCGCAGACACCTGCGCTGCGCTGAAGGCTGCCGGGCATGAGCCGATGATCACCGCCCGCACCGGATTGCTGCTGGACCCGTATTTCTCTGGTACCAAGATCAAGTGGCTTTTGGACCATGTGGACGGCGCCCGCGCCCGCGCGCAGCGGGGCGAGCTTGCCTTTGGCACCGTGGACAGCTGGCTGATCTGGAACCTGACCGGCGGCAAGGTCCACGCGACCGACGCCACCAATGCCGCGCGGACGCTGATCTACAACATCGCCAAGGGCGAATGGGACGAAGACATCTGCAGGCTTCTGGAAATCCCCATGGCGCTCTTGCCCGAGGTCCGCGATTGCGCCGCATCCTTCGGGGTCACACGGCCCGATCTTTTCGGGCGCGAGATCCCGATCCTTGGCGTGGCGGGTGACCAGCAGGCGGCAACTGTCGGGCAGGCCTGCTTCAGTCCGGGCATGATGAAATCCACATATGGGACCGGCTGCTTTGCGCTGCTGAACACCGGGGCGGACATGGTGCCTTCAACCAACCGGCTTTTGACCACCATCGCCTATCAGTTGAACGGCAAGCCGACCTATGCGCTGGAAGGCTCGATCTTCATTGCGGGGGCCGTGGTGCAATGGCTGCGCGACGGGCTCAAGATCATCCGCGAGGCAGGTGAGACCCAGCCCCTTGCCCATGCCGCCGAAGAAGCACAGGGCGTGATCCTTGTTCCCGCCTTTACCGGCCTAGGCGCGCCCTATTGGCGGCCCGATTGCCGGGGAGCGGTGTTCGGGCTGACCCGCAACTCCGGCCCGGCCGAGTTTGCGCGCGCCGCACTGGAAAGCGTGGGCTACCAGACCCGCGATCTCTTGGAGGCGATGCGGGCTGACTGGGGGGCCGCTGCCGACGGGGTGTTGCGGGTGGACGGCGGCATGACGGCAAGCGACTGGACGATGCAATTCCTGTCCGACATCATTGGCGCCCCCGTCGATCGGCCCAAGGTGACAGAGACGACCGCCTTGGGAGCGGCCTTCCTTGCCGGGATGCAGGCTGGTGTTACCGGTGGACCGGAAGAATTTGCCAAGGGCTGGGCGCTGGACCGCCGGTTCGAGCCGCAGATGGATGCCGCGACCCGGGATGCCAAATACGCCCGCTGGGGCAAGGCGGTTGCCGCCACGATGAGCCTGTGACCCCCTTCGCCATTTCGGCCCCGCCGCGCATCCTGTTTGGCCGGGGCGAGGCGGCGAAATCCCCGGGCCTGATCCGGGCATTCGGTGCGCGGGGGGTGTTGGTGCATGGCGCGAACCCGGCGCGGGCGGGCTGGCTTGTGGCTGGGCTGGGGCCGGATGTCCTGACAATCGGATGTGGTGGAGAGCCGACCCTGCCGGACCTTCTGGCCGCGCTGCATCTGGCGCGGGCGCACCGGCCGGATTGGGTGGTGGCGCTTGGCGGCGGGGCTGCGCTGGACATGGGCAAGGCGCTGGCCGGGCTGATCCCCGCGCCCGGCGACCCGATGCAACATCTTGAGATCGTGGGCCAGGCCCTGCCCCTGACCGCAGCGCCCTTGCCCTTCATCGCCTTGCCCACGACATCCGGCACCGGGGCCGAAGTCACGAAAAACGCGGTGATCGGTCTTCCGGACCATGGCCGCAAGGTATCCTTGCGCGACGATGGGATGATCGCGCGGCTGGCGATTGTGGACCCGGCGCTGACGGACGGCTGCCCTTGGCCGGTCACTCTGGCCTCGGGGCTTGATGCGGTGACGCAGGTGATTGAACCCTTCGTCTCGATCAAGGCAACGCCCTACACCGACGCGCTGACCCGGCCGGTGATCGGGCCGGGGTTGACGGCATTGCGGCGTCTGGAGGCGGGCGAAGACGCCGAAGCCCGCGACAGGTTGGCCTGGACCAGCCTGTGCGGGGGGCTTGCCTTGTCGAACGCGGGGCTTGGGGCGGTGCATGGCTTTGCCGGGGTGATCGGCGGCATGACCGGGGCCGCGCATGGCGCGATCTGCGGCGCGCTGCTGGGGCCGGTGCTGGCGGCGAACCGGGCGGCGGCGGATGGGGCGGCGCGGGCAAGGCTGGACGAGGTGTGCGGGATACTGGCGGATGTGCTGGGCTGCACTGCAAGCGAGGCACCCACGGCGTTGCAGGCTTGGGCGCGTGGGGCCGGGCTGCCGGATCTGCTGGCGCTTGGGGTCACGCATGACATGCATGCGGCGATTGTCGAGGCATCGGTGATGGCATCGTCGATGAAGGGCAACCCTGTGGCCCTAACAGTCACAGCGCTGCGAAATGCGCTGGCGGCGGCCTGAGTCTGCAAGCCAGCCTGCACCGCCAGCTCTTCTGAAAATCCGCCGTCGCATGACAAGGATCAAGGCACGGCTTCTCGGGTCTGTTAAAATCCAAACATTGCGAGCGGAAGCGGAGGGTTTTTCCAGATGCGCCTGATGATGATCCTGTTTTCCATGATCGGTACTGCCCTTGCCGGATCGGGGGTGGTTCTTGTCCTGACCATGGGTCTTGGAACACTTTGGCCGATCGTGGCGGCGGCGGCAGCCGGTGCGGTTCTGGCCCTGCCGGTCAGTTGGCTGGTCGCGCGCGAGATCGGCTGATCGGGTCAGGCCTCGAGAAAGACGTGGACGGTCTCTTCGAACTCGCGTGGTTTTTCGGCGTGAAGCCAGTGGCCCGCGCCGGGGATCTTGGCAAAGCGCGCCGTGGGAAAAAGGGTGCGGATCGTTTCGCGGTTTTCGGGGCGGACGTAGGTGCTTTCGGCGCCGGTGAGGAACAGGGTGGGACCGTCAAAGCGGCCTTTGGTGTCTGGCCAGCCGACGATCTTCGGCATCTCGGCTTCAAGCACCGGCAGGTTCAGCCGCCAGTGGGGCGGACGTGTCCGCAGGTCAAGCGATTGCAGGAAGAAGGCACGGAGGGCGGGGTCTTCCACCGCGCTGGCCAGTGCGGCGTCAGCCTCGGCCCTTGTGGTGATGTGTGTCAGGTCAAGCCCGGCCATTGCATGGACATGGCGCGTCTGGTCGTGGGTATAGGCGACGGGCGCGATATCGGCGACGATCAGTCGGCGGATCAGGTGCGGCTGGGTCAGGGCCAGTTGCATCGCGGCCTTGCCCCCCATCGAATGGCCCAGAAGATCAACCGGCGGCGCAAGGCTCTGGACAACTTCGGCCAGATCGGCGGCCATGTCGGGGTAGGACTGGCTTTCCGCCCTTGGGCTTTCGCCGTGGTTGCGCATGTCGACTGCCACGACCGCGCGCCGGTCTGCAAGGCGACGGGCGATGACCCCCCAGTTCCGGCCCGACCCGTAAAGCCCATGCGCGATGACAAGTGTTGGTGAAACCTCGGCTTCGCGGGCGGAGTGGTGGATCTGGTTCAGCATGCCTGTTCATAACCGCGCAGCGGGCATCGGACCAGAGCAGTTGAACGATTTCGCAATAGATCGTAGGGTCTTGTTCGGATTCTGGAGGACTTCGGGATGAGTGCGGTAGCGATCCAGCAAATGGCGGATCGAGTGGCAGGGCTGATGGAAGAGCGGCTGAAGGTCGGCGGTCGCGATCTTTCGGCAAAGCTGCGGCGGGGTCGGCGGCTTTTGCCGAAGAAAGAGCGTGACGCAGCGCAACTTCTGGCCGCAGCGGCGGAAAAGTCGAAGAACCCAAAGCTGCTTGGCCAGATCGACATGGGCGAGGTGGCTGATTCCTATGACGTCTGCGTGCGGCATCTGATGACGGTTGATCCCGCCGGGCGTCGGCGTGACACCATTGCCGGGATGCTCGCGTCGGTGGGCTTCGGGGTACTGGTGCTGATCCTCGGGATCATCGCGCTCTTGGCGTGGCGTGGATATCTGTAGCGACCGCCACGAAAAAATGCGTCTGTCCAGCCGGTTTCCGGGCCTCCTGCTTCAGACAGAAGGCCCGGTGAAGTGAAGCGTCGGGTTCAGAGATCCGGATAGATCGGGAAGCGCTGGCACAGGGCTTCAACCTCGGCCTTCACCTTGGCTTCCACCGCGCCGTTCCCGTCTTCGCCGTTTGCTGCAAGGCCATCGACGACCTCGATGATCCAGCGGGCGATCTGGCGGAACTCTGCCTCACCGAAACCGCGCGTGGTGCCTGCCGGAGTGCCAAGCCGCACGCCCGAGGTGATGGTGGGCTTTTCGGTGTCGAAGGGGATGCCGTTCTTGTTGCAGGTGATGTGCGCGCGACCCAGCGCCTTTTCGGTGGCGTTGCCCTTCACGCCCTTGGGGCGCAGGTCAACCAGCATCAGGTGCGTATCCGTGCCGCCGGTGACGATATCAAGGCCACCCTTCATCAATTCATCCGCAAGCGCCTGCGCGTTCTTGATGACCTGGGCTTGATAGGTCTTGAATTCCGGCCTCAGCGCCTCGCCAAAGGCCACGGCCTTGGCGGCGATGACATGCATCAGGGGGCCGCCCTGGATGCCGGGGAAGATTGCCGAGTTGCACTTCTTGGCGATGGCTTCGTCGTTGGTTAGGATCATCCCGCCGCGCGGACCGCGTAGGGTCTTGTGGGTGGTGGTAGTCGCGACATGAGCATGCGGGAAGGGGCTGGGGTAGAGGCCCGCAGCCACGAGACCGGCGAAATGCGCCATGTCGACGAGCAGGTAGGCGCCGACCGAATCCGCAATTTCGCGCATGCGGGCGAAGTCGATGATCCGGGGGATGGCCGAACCGCCAGCGATGATCATCTTCGGCTGGTGTTCGGTGGCAAGGGCCTGCACCTGATCATAGTCCAGCGTCAGATCCTGCTTTCGGACACCATACTGGATGGCATTGAACCACTTGCCGGACTGGTTCGGCGCGGCGCCGTGGGTCAGGTGGCCGCCGGCATCTAGGCTCATGCCCAGAATGGTATCGCCGGGCTTGATCAGCGCCTGAAACACGCCCTGATTGGCCTGAGAGCCAGAGTTCGGCTGGACGTTGGCAAAGGTGCAGCCAAACAGCTGGCACGCACGGTCGATGGCAAGGTTTTCGGCCACGTCGACGAACTGGCAGCCACCATAGTAGCGCTTGCCGGGATACCCTTCGGCGTATTTGTTGGTCATCACCGACCCTTGCGCCTCCATCACCGCGCGAGAGACGATGTTTTCCGAAGCGATCAGCTCGATCTCATGGCGCTGGCGGCCAAGTTCCGAGGTGATGGAGCTGAAAAGCTCGGGGTCGCGAGAGGCGAGGGATTCGGTGAAGAAACCGGTGTCGCGGTGCGGGGCGTTCATGCTGTGGACCTCTCGGCGATGGATGTGACGGCTATTTAGAGCACGGGTTGCCTGTCGAAAAGGCAAGAAAGCGACATCCTGCGCAGATCAGGCGAAATATTCTTACCCCGGCAAAAGGGTCGCAGGGCAAGGCGAAGCCGGACGAGGACCGAGGCGAACGGGGAGGAGGGCTTGAGTTCGCCACCTTACCCGGCCAAGACTGGGCATGGCAGTAGATTTGCCGGGGGAACACAAGCGTGCGCATCAGGTTCACAGCCAGCAAGGCTCCGGCGGCGATTGCGGCCTATGCTGCGCTGACGGCAGCCTATGGGCAGGCCGACGCCCGCACGGCCGAGGTGATCGTGGCACTTGGCGGTGACGGCTTCATGTTGCAGACGCTGCACGCGGCGCAGGGCCGGGGGTTGCCGGTCTATGGCATGAACTGCGGCACGATCGGTTTTCTGATGAACGCCTATGCGGCCGAAGACCTGCCGGCACGGCTGGCCGCGGCAGAGGAAACTGTGATCCACCCCTTGTCGATGCGGGCGGAAAACACGCGCGGCAAGGTGACCGAGGCCTTGGCGATCAACGAGGTGTCGCTGTTGCGGCAGGGGCCGCAGGCGGCGAAACTGCGGGTCTTCATCGACGGCCGGGAACGGCTGGACGAACTGGTTTGTGACGGTGCGCTGGTGGCGACACCTGCCGGTTCCACGGCCTACAACTATTCGGCGCATGGGCCGATCCTGCCGATCGGGTCTGATGTTCTGGCACTGACCGCGATGTCTGCGTTCCGGCCCCGGCGTTGGCGGGGGGCGCTTTTGCCCAGTGCTGCTGTCGTGCGCTTCGAAGTGCTGGAGGCCGCGAAACGCCCGGTGATGGCGGATGCCGACAGCCGGTCATCGGTCCGCGATGTGATCAGCGTCGAGGTTCGGTCTGAACCTTCGGTCACGCACCGGCTGATGTTTGACCCCGGGCATGGGCTGGAAGAACGGCTGATCGGCGAGCAGTTCACCTGAGGGAAAGCGGCGGCGGCGGAAAGCGGGTGCCGACAAGGGCTGCGGCGTTATCCAGTCCGGGCTTTCCAGCCTTCGATCTTGCGATAGAGCGTTGAGGGAGACACATCCAGAACCCGCGCCGCGCGCGGGACGGACCCTGCGTGATGCGCCAGAGTTGCCTCGATCAACTGGCGTTCTGCTTCGGCAAGGGTCAGGCCGATCAGGCTTTCCAATTGCCCGGCGCCAGGCGCTGCGGCAGCTTCTGTGCCAGAGGTCTGCCGTTCGACAGGCTCGCTGGCCACACCCGGTGGCAACATCTGCTGCGTGACCCAGCCGCCATCGTTCAGAACCACCACGTTGCGAATGACGTTCAGAAGCTGGCGAACATTTCCCGGCCATGGCAGACGCGGCAACATTGCCCGGACAGTGGGGTCAAGACCGTGGAACGCCCGGCCCTCTTCCTCGGCAAAGCGTTGCAGGGCGGCTTCCGCAATTTCGATCACGTCCTCACCCCGGTCGCGCAGGGGCGGCATGTGGATCGGAACGACAAACAGCCGGTAGTACAGGTCTTCACGAAAATGACCGCGACGGACCGCATCCAGTGGATCGCGGTTGGTGGCGCATACGATACGCACATTGACCTTCTTGGGCCGGGTGGCGCCAACGGGTTGAACGGTCGAGGTCTGGAGGAACCGCAGCAGCTTGGTTTGCAGCGCCGGGGCCATCTCGCAGATCTCGTCAAGGAAAAGCGTCCCGCCATCCGCCGCTGTGGCTGCGCCGGGCTTGTCCGAGATTGCGCCGGTGAAGCTGCCCTTCATATGGCCGAAAACTTCGGATTCCAGCAGATCTTGCGGGATGGCGCCGCAGTTCAGCGCGATGAAGGGGCCAGAGGCGCGGGCAGAATTGGCGTGCACGGCAAGGGCGCACAACTCCTTGCCGGTGCCGCTTTCGCCGGTAATGAAGACGGTGGCCATCGACCGCGCGACCGAGGCGATGGTGCCATGAATTCGACGCATCGCTTCGGATGATCCGATGAAGCCAGAAGTGTCGGCCAAAGCCGGGCGTTCCGAGAGCGCGGCTACCGACTGGGATTCGGTCTGGCGAGCCGACCTTTCGGCAAGGGCATTCTGGACCGCGCTGAGAAAGCGGTTCTCGTCAAACGGCTTGACCAGAAAGTCATGCGCACCGGCACGCATCGCCTCAACCGCCCGGTTGACCGAACCGTTTGCGGTTATGGCGATCACGGCGGTGTCGGGTTGCTGGGTCAGGAATTCCTGCATCAGGTCCAGCCCGTCCCGATCTGGCAGGATCAGGTCCAGTAGCACCACCGCAGGTTTCAGGGCCTGAAACTGGGCCAGCCCCTCTGCAGCCGACCCGGCGACGGAAACGCGAAACCCGGCCGAAGACAGGATCGAGCGATAGACCATCTGCAAGGAAATCGTATCCTCGATCAGCAAAAGCGGGGTGCGTGCGCTGCCGGGTGATCTCATGATCTGATCTTCGCAGGTGCAGGGGTGGCGCGGACAAGGTCGATAAGTGCTTCAAGTTCCGCCAGAAGGTCAGGCACAAGCGCCTTCACGGTGCTGCTGTCCTGTCTGTGCGCGGCAGCATTCAGCGTTTCGGCCAGAGCTTGCAACGAAAGCGCCCCGACCGAACCCGCAAGCGAGATAAGAACATGCGTGCCTTCACGCAGAGCGGTCCAGTCGGCGGGGTCTGCCCCGGCCAGCATGATGGTGCGGCAGTTGGAAAGGTCGTCAACAAGATGGGCCAGCAAGGTGCCGGCCATCCTTGGACCGGTCAGTTCAAGCAGACGCTGAAAGCGCTGTGGGTCATAGTCGCGCAGGCCCGAGGCGGCAGGCCTTGCCCTTTGGGAAAGACGGTCGGTCGCAGCCTGCAACTGGGAAAGATCTGCCAGGTCATCGGTGCCTTGCAGCCGTGGGGCAAGCGCCAGGATCGCCTTGCGCAGGTCAGCCAAGGCAATGGAGCGAGGATCGGACGTCATGAGGCCACCCCGCAGCCTTGCCGGTCCGTCATGCGAAATGCGAAAGCCCTTTGCATAATGCAATGATTGCCGCAGACGGGGCCTTCTGTCCAGTGTCCGGTGAGTTCTGATCCAATTCAGCTTTGCGCCAGACCAAGGCTTTGCAGCGCCTCGGTGATTTCATCCAGAATGGCAGGGTCGTCGATCGTGGCAGGCATCTTCCATGGCTGGTTGTCGGCGATCTTGACCATGGTGCCGCGCAGGATCTTGCCGGACCGGGTCTTGGGCAACCGGTCCACCACCACGGCGCGCTTGAAGTCGGCGACAGGGCCGATCTTTTCGCGCATCAGGGCCACGCATTCGCGCACCACATCGGCATGGTCGCGACCCGATCCCTTGTTGAGGCACAAGAACCCCAAGGGCGACTGGCCCTTGAGCGCATCGGCCACCCCGATCACCGCACATTCGGCCACGTCCTTGTGACCCGCCAGCACCTCTTCCATGGCACCGGTGGACAGCCGGTGTCCGGCGACGTTGATCACGTCATCGGTGCGCGCCATGATGTAAAGGTAGCCGTCCGCATCAACGTAGCCTGCATCGCCCGTCTCGTAATAGCCGGGGAAATGGCTAAGGTAGCTCTTGATGAAGCGGTCCTCGGCGTTCCACAAGGTTGGCAGGGTGCCGGGGGGCAGGGGCAGCTTGATGGCGATGGCACCCAGAGTGCCGGGGGAAACCGGATGGCCGCCCTCGTCCAGAACCTGCACGTCAAATCCGGGCATGGGGACCGAGGGGGAACCGATCTTGACCGGAAGCTGTTCGATGCCCAATGGGTTGGCGGCGATGGCATAGCCGGTCTCGGTCTGCCACCAGTGGTCGATGACCGGCACGTTCAGGTGCCGTTGCGCCCATTCGATCGTGTCGGGGTCGGCGCGTTCACCGGCAAGGAAAAGGGCTTGCAGGTTTGGCATCGGGTGGCGGCTGACCAGCTTGCCTTCGGGGTCATCACGCTTGATCGCCCGCAGGGCGGTGGGGGCGGTAAAGAAGCTGCGGACATTATGTTCCGAGATCACGCGCCAGAAGGCGGCGGCGTCGGGGGTGCCGACGGGTTTGCCTTCATAGACCACCGTGGTGCAGCCGGCGATCAGCGGCGCATAGCAGATGTAGCTGTGACCAACGACCCAACCCACGTCGGACGCCGCCCAGAACACATCGCCAATGCCGCAGTTGTAGATCGCGCGCATGGTCCAGTTGAGCGCCACCAGATGCCCGGCGGTGGGGCGCACGACGCCCTTGGGCGCGCCGGTGGTGCCGGAGGTGTAAAGGATATAGGCCGGATGATTGCCCTCGACGGGGGTGCATTCGGCGGTTTCGACGCCAAACTGGAATTCATGCCACGACAGATCGCGGCCCGGGATCAGCTTGGCGACCTCTTGCTCGCGCTGAAAGATCACGCAGAAGTCGGGTTTGTGGCTGGCCATGTCGATGGCAGCGTCAAGCAGGGGTTTGTAGTGAACGACGCGGTTCGGCTCGATCCCGCAAGAGGCGGCGATGATCGCTTTGGGTGTGCAGTCGTCGATCCGCACGGCAAGTTCGCTGGCCGCAAAGCCGCCGAACACGACCGAATGGATCGCGCCAAGCCGGGCGCAGGCCAGCATCGCCTCCAGCGCCTCGGGAACCATGGGCATGTAGATGATCACCCGGTCACCCTTGGCAACGCCCCTTGCCTTCAGCGCCCCGGCAAGGCGGGACACGCGGTCCTGCAACTCGGCGTAGGTGATGACGTGCTTGGTGCCGGTGACGGGGCTGTCATGGATGATCGCGGCTTGCGCGCCGCGACCTGCTTCGACATGGCGGTCCACCGCGTTCCAGCAGGTGTTGACTGTGGCGTCGGTGAACCATTCATACAAGGGCGCGCGACTGGAGTTCAGGGCCTGGGTGGGCGGTTTCACCCAGTCGATCGCACCGGCGGCGGCAAGCCAGAAGCCTTCGGGATCGTCCCGCCATTGCCCGTACATCTGCGCATAAGTCATCGCGTCCTCCCCCGACAGCCGGTCTCCCTGACAGCGTTGTTACGGCAGGATACTGCAATCGCGCAACGCTGTTACCGGAAACGCCGGAGGGAATATTTGCAGAATTTGCCCTTTGCGGCCGTCAGTATTTGCAAAGTTGACGATGGACACCTGCCGGGGCTTGGAAACAGCCCCGGTTTGCAAACTGCACGGGGGCGGCGGTGTGGACCACCCCCGCTGATTCTAACCGTAATGTGCCACTGGCGTTCCGGCGATGGCCGACATGTTCAAAAGACCCCGAGCCGTGATCGCAGGCGTCACCACATGCGCCTTGTTGCCCATGCCCATCAGGATAGGCCCGACCTCAAGCCCACCAGACTTGACCTTCAGGATATTGCGCACGCCGGATGCCACCTCGGACGAGGCAAAGACCAGCACATTCGCCGAGCCGTCGTAGCGTGAGCCGGGCAGCAACCGGTCACGGATCGACTGATCAAGGGCGGCGTCGATATTCATCTCGCCCTCATAGGCGAAGTCGGGTTCTCGGGCGTCCAGCATCTCCAGCGCGGCGCGCATCCGTTGGGCGTTGCTGTTGTCCATGTTGCCAAACTGGCTTTGCGTGCAAAGCGCGATTTTCGGCGTCAGGCCAAAGCGGCGGACGTGGCGGGCGGCCCCGATCACGGTATGCATGATCTGTTCGGGCGTGGGTTCGGTGTTCACATGGGTGTCGGCAATGAAGAGCGGGCCGTCCTCAAGGATCATCATCGACAGCGCGGCCACCGGATGCAGGCCGCCCCGCGCAAGGATCTGCCGGACATAGCCGAGGTGCCAGAGGTATTGCCCCAGCGTGCCGCAGATCATGCTGTCAGCCTCGCCCCTGTGGACCATGATCGCGGCGATGGCGGTGGTGTTGGTGCGCATCACGGCGCGGGCGGTATCCGGCGTCACGCCGCGCCGGGCCATCAGGTCGTGATAGGTACCCCAATAATCGCGGTAGCGGTGGTCGTTTTCCGGGTTCACCATGTGAAAGTCGGTTCCTGGGCGGATCGGCAGGCCAAAGCGTTCGCAGCGTGCCGCGATCACCTCGGGGCGACCGATCAGAATGGGAACCTCGGTGGTTTCTTCCAGCATCGCATTGGCGGCGCGCAGGACGCGTTCATCCTCGCCCTCGGCAAAGACGATGCGGCGGGCGACGGTGCGGGCGGCCTCGAACACCGGGCGCATGAGGAGGGCGGATTTGAACACCGACCCGTCAAGCTTGCGCTTGTAGGTGTCAAGATCGGCGATGGGACGCGCGGCGACGCCGGTTTCCATCGCGGCCTTGGCCACGGCGCTGGCGACAACGCCGATCAGACGGGGGTCAAAGGGTTTGGGGATCAGGTATTCCGGGCCAAAGGCCATCGTCTCGCCTCGATAGGCGGCAGCGGCCTCGGCTGAGGTGGTGGCGCGGGCAAGGGCGGCGATGCCTTCGATGCAGGCGATTTCCATCTCGTCGTTGATGGTGGTGGCCCCCACATCCAGCGCGCCCCGGAAGATGAAGGGGAAGCAGAGGACGTTGTTGACCTGATTGGGAAAATCGCTGCGGCCCGTGGCCATGATCGCATCGGGTGCCACTGCGCGGACGGCATCGGGCAGAATCTCGGGCGTCGGGTTGGCAAGGGCAAAGATGATTGGCTTTGGCGCCATAGTTGCCACCATCTCGGGCGTCAGTACGCCGGGACCGGACAGGCCAAGGAACAGGTCCGCGCCGCCAATGACATCGGCAAGGTTGGCGGGAGTGGTGCCTTGGGCGAAGGCTTCCTTCTGCGGCGTCATCTGCGCTTCGCGGCCCTGATAGACCAGCCCCTCGAGGTCACAAAGCCAGATGTTTCGGCGTTGGACGCCCAGTTTCACCAGCATTTCAAGGCAGGCGATCCCCGCTGCCCCACCACCGGTCGAGACCACCTTGATGTCGGAAAATTTCTTGCCCGCCACGATCATCGCATTGGTCGCGGCGGCCCCGACGACGATGGCCGTGCCATGTTGGTCATCGTGGAAAACCGGAATGTTCATCCGCTCACGGCAGATCTTTTCGACGATGAAACAGTCGGGCGCCTTGATGTCTTCAAGGTTGATCGCGCCGAAGGTCGGCTCCAGCGCGCAGACGATGTCGGCGAGTTTGTAGGGATCGGGTTCGTTCACCTCGATGTCGAAGCAGTCGATGCTGGCGAACTTCTTGAACAGGACCGCCTTGCCCTCCATCACCGGCTTGGAGGCCAGCGCGCCGATGTTGCCAAGGCCAAGCACGGCGGTACCGTTTGACACCACGGCCACAAGGTTTCCCTTGGAGGTATAGCGGCTGGCGGTGGTTGGGTCGGCCTTGATCTCAAGGCAGGCTTCGGCAACGCCGGGGGAATAGGCGCGGGCAAGGTCGCGACCGTTGGCCAAAGGCTTGGTCGCCCGGATTTCCAGTTTTCCGGGCTTTGGAAATTCATGATAGTCCAGCGCCGCCTGCCGCGCGTTGTCGTTGCGAGCCTCGTCCATCTACCCCTCCCGAAAAACTGGTTTAGGGTTAAACCAGTTTTCTTGCCCTGCCAATGCTGCATCGATTGAAGCCGTTTCCTGCGCAGCTTGCAAATCGTTGCGGTGCCGATCACCATGCCGACATAGCACGGGGAATGCCATGCCAGAAACACGGCCAGAAACACAGATTGAAACACGCGCCGAACTGCGTCTGCCGACGAACGAGCTGCGCGACGATCTGCCGTTCTTTACCAGGACACTGAAGATGAGGCTGGACATGATCTATCCAGCGGATAACCCCGAGGTGGCGGTGCTGTCCGGCCACGGCCTGCGGCTGCGGATCGAGAAGGGCGCGAAAGAGGCCCCAGGCACGATCCGTATCCTGACCGAAGACCCCGAAGGCTTTGCCGATGGCCAGCGCGTTCTGACCGCCCCCAACGGCACCCGGGTCGAGATTGACGAACTGAACCCGCCCCTTGTCCTGCCAAAGACCGAACATGCCTTCGTCGTCCGCCGCCTTGCCGATCAGGCCCCTTGGGTGATCGGTCGCGCCGGGATGGAGTATCGGGATCTGATCCCCACCCGCCTTGGTGGCGCGATGATCGCAAGCCATATCCGCGTGCCGGATGGCCCGGTGCCGGACATGGTGCATTTCCACAAGGTCGGGTTCCAGCTGATCTTCTGCGTCGCCGGTTGGGTGGATGTTCTTTATGAAGATCAAGGCGATGTGCGCCGCATCCATGCGGGCGACTGTTTCATCCAGCCACCCGGCATCCGCCACAAGGTGCTGCATTCCGAAGGCGTGCAGGTGGTGGAAATCGGCGTTCCGGCCGAACATGTGACCGAGATCGACCATGAGATGACGCTGCCCACCCCGCATTTCCGCCCCGACCGGGAATGGGACGGCCAGCGCTTCGTGCATGATATCGGCGCGCAGGGGCTGTTCCACCCGTTCCGCATTCCGGGGTTCAAGGCGCGGGATACATCGATCAACGCGAACACGCGCGGGGTTGCCTCGGTCATGGTGGCGCGACCCACTGGCCCCGCGCCATGGACGGTGCATGACGGCGATATCCTGTTCAGCTTCGTGATGTCTGGTGGCATGACGCTGGAAGGCGAAGGCAAAGACCCTTACCGCCTGTCGCCCGGCGATGCTTTTGTGATCCCGCCGGGGATGGCCACCCGCTACAGCGACGCCACGCCTGACCTTGAGCTTCTGGAAGTGACGCTGCCCGGCAATCCGCCGACCCGGGTGCTTTGATCCGCTTGCAGAAACGCCGCGCACGGCCCACACTCTGACCAAATGGTCAGGGAGAGTGGCATGGCGCTTTTGCAGGCGGCGACGGCGGTCAGAGAACGGGCCTATGCGCCCTACTCGCGGTTCAAGGTGGGGGCGGCCCTGCGGTCCACCATTGGAACGGTGCATGTGGGGTGCAACGTGGAAAACGTGGCCTACCCCGAAGGCACCTGCGCCGAAGCCGGTGCGATTGCAGCGATGATCGCGGCGGGGGATACGGCAATCGCCGAGGTTCTGGTGATTGCCGACAGTCCTGACCCTGTGCCCCCCTGCGGTGGCTGCCGCCAGAAGATCGCGGAATTTGCAGCACAGGATGTGCGCGTCACCCTATGCACCATTGATGGCAAGCAAAAGGTCATGACCGTGGCCGACCTTCTGCCCGGCGTCTTTACCGCCGCGCATATGGACCGGACATGACCGACGCGCGAAGCATAATCGCCCGGGTCCGCGACGGGGGGCAGCCTTCACGCGATGAGTTGCGCTGGTTTGCAGCAGGCCTTGCCTCGGGCGCGGTGACCGATGCGCAGGCCGGGGCCTTTGCAATGGCGGTGCTTTTGAAGGGGCTGAACGAGGAAGGCCGCGTCGCCCTGACGCGTGGGATGCGAGACAGCGGCAAGGTGATGGCGTGGGACTTGCCCGGCCCGGTGGCGGACAAGCATTCCACGGGCGGGATCGGGGATTGCACCTCGCTTTTGCTGGCACCCGCGCTGGTGGCCTGCGGGGCCTATGTGCCGATGGTCTCGGGGCGCGGCCTTGGCCATACCGGCGGCACGCTGGACAAGCTGGAGGCGATCCCGGGCTTTCGCACCGGGCTGACGGAAGATGCGCTGCGCAAGCAGATGGCCGAGGTGAAATGCGCCATCGTTGCCGCCAGCGCCGACCTCGCCCCCGCTGACCGGCGGCTTTACGCGATCCGCGATGTGTCGGGGACGGTGGAGAGTATCGACCTGATCACCGCCTCGATCCTGTCAAAGAAGCTGGCTGCGGGGCTGGAGGCCTTGGTGCTGGATGTGAAATGCGGGTCCGGTGCCTTCATGAAAACGCCCGAACGGGCCGAGGCCCTGGCCCGCGCGCTGGTGGCGACGGCGCAAGGGGCGGGCTGCATGACCAGCGCGCTGATCACCGACATGTCGCAACCCTTGGCCACCGCAGCGGGCAACGCGCTTGAGGTGATCGAGGTGATGGAGACGCTGACCGGCACCTCCGTCAACACGGCACTTTGGGATCTGACGGTGGCCTTGGGCGGTGAGGCTCTGGCCTTGGCCGGGCTGGCGGCGGACCCCGCGGACGGTGAAGGTCGCATTGCCGAAGCCCTGCAATCAGGTGCCGCTGCCGAGATTTTCGGCCGGATGGTCGCAGCGCAGGGCGGGCCTGCCGATTTTGTGGAACGCTGGCCGGACCGGCTGCCGTCGGCCCCGGTGGTGCTGGAAGTGCCGGCGCTGGCGGATGGTTTCGTTGCCCGGATTGACGGCGAGGCATTGGGCCTCGCGGTCGTGCATCTGGGGGGCGGGCGCCTGCGCGAGGGTGACCGGGTGAACCCGTCTGTCGGCCTGTCCGACCTTGCCGGAATTAGTGAAGAGGCGGGGGCAGGGGTGCCGCTGGCCATGGTCCACGCCGCCACGGAAGACGCGGCGCGGGCGGCGGTCAGGGCGGTTCAGGCGGCCTATGTGATTGCTGACGACATGCCCGAAGAACCTGCCCTGATCCAGAAAAGGATCGCCTGATGCCCCGCGCGTTTCTGATCGTGTTGGATTCGGTAGGCTGCGGCGGTGCGCCCGACGCTGCGGACTTTGGCGACGAAGGTGCCAACACGCTGGCCCATATCGCCCAAGCCTGTGCCATGGGGCAGGCCGATGCTGGGCGGTCCGGGTTTCTGAAGCTGCCGAACCTTGACCGGCTGGGGCTGGGGGCGGCGATCCGGCTGGCCTCGGGGGCCGACGTGCCGGGGCTCGATGCGGTGCCAGAGGGCCTTTGGGGAGCCGCCACGGAAATCAGCCGGGGCAAGGATACGCCATCGGGGCATTGGGAACTCGCGGGTGTGCCGGTGCCATGGGACTGGACCTATTTCCCGACCACCACGCCCGCATTTCCACCTGATCTGGTGGCCGAAGTCTGCCGTCTTGCCGGGACAGACGGCATCCTTGGCAACTGCCACGCCTCGGGCGTGCCGATCATCGCCGACCATTGCGAAGAACACCTGCGGACCGGCTGGCCGATCTGTTACACCAGCGCCGACAGCGTCTTTCAGATTGCTGCGCATGAAGAGGCGTTCGGGCTGGAACGTCTGCTGAAACTTTGCGCCGATCTGGCGCCCAGCTTGCATGCAAGGAAAGTTGGCCGGGTCATCGCGCGGCCTTTCACCGGAACCTGCGATGATTTCAGGCGCACCGCGAACCGCAAGGATTTCGCCATAGCGCCACCCGCGCCGACCTTGCTCGATTGGGCGCAAGACGCAGGCCGGATGACGCATGCGGTGGGCAAGATCGGCGACATCTTTTCCATGCGTGGGATCAGCAAGCTGCACAAAGGCAAAAGCGATGCTGACCTTTTCGAACACCTGCTGGGGCTGGGAGCCGAAGCAGAGCCCGGTTCCTTGACCTTTGCGAACTTCGTGGAATTCGACAGCCTTTATGGCCATCCCCGCGACGTGGCTGGATATGCCCGCGCGCTGGAATGGTTCGACGCTGCTATCCCCCGGTTCCTTGCCACGTTGCGGCCCGGCGATCTTGCGATCTTCACCGCGGATCATGGCAACGATCCGACCTTTCGTGGCACGGAACATACACGCGAGAGGGTGCCGGTGGTTGGCTGGGGGGCCGGTCGGCGCGACGTGGGCTTGCGGGGGTTCGTGGATGTGGGGGCCTCGGTGGCTGCGCATCTGGGGGTGGCGTCACAGGGACCAGGGCGGAGTTTTCTGTGACCAGTCGCCGGGGGTTTCACAACCCCCGGACCCCTGTGGAGTATTTGTCAAAAGAGCAAGTCAGGAGTGTTGCGTGATTGGATTGCCGAAGGTCGAGTTGCATCTGCATCTGGAGGGGGCGGCACCGCCCGCCTTCATCCGAAGGTTGGCGCAGGAGAAGCATCTGGACATAGCCGGGATCTTCGATGAACGCGGCCACTACAAGTACCTGGATTTCTGGGATTTCCTGAAGGTCTATGAGGCGGCAACCTCGGCTTTGCAGACGCCGGAGGACTACCATCGCCTGACCCTTGCGGTGCTTGAAGCCTCGGCTGCATCCGGGGTCGTCTATACCGAGACCTTTCTGTCGCCCGACTTCTGCGGTGGGCGCGACATGGGGGCGTGGCGCGAATATCTGCATGCCATCCGCGAGGCTGCGGATCAGGCAGAAAGGCAAATGGGTATCACATTACGCGGTATAATTACCTGCATACGACACTTTGGGCCGGACAAAGCACGAGAAACGGCACTTTGTGCGGCCGATACGGCTGGAAGCTGGATCGTGGGTTTCGGGATCGCGGGAGATGAGAAGGTTGGTCAGCCCAAGGACTTCCGCTGGTCGTTCGACTGCGCCCGGGAGGCGGGCTTGCGTCTGACCGCCCATGCCGGGGAATGGGGCGGGCCGGAAAGCGTGCGGGCGGCGCTGCACGATCTGGAAGTGGAGCGGATTGGCCACGGTGTCCGCGCCATCGAAGATCTGGCGCTGGTGGACGAACTGGCAGAGCGCGGCACGGTGCTGGAGGTTTGTCCGGGGTCGAACGTGGCGCTTGGCCTTTACCCGACCTTCCGCGATCACCCGATTGCCGAACTGGATCGTCGGGGGGTGAAGGTCACCGTCTCGACCGACGATCCGCCGTTCTTTCACACCACGATGGCGCGGGAATACGAAGAACTGCACCGCGCCTTTGACTGGGATGAAGGGCAATTCCGGCGCATCGCCCGTCAGTCGCTTGACGCGGCCTTCTGTGATGCCGATACCAGAACCAGAATCGCGAAACTGCTGGAGGCCTGAGCAATGCTGGATCACCTGACCGTCGTGTCGCACCCGCTGGTCCAGCACAAGCTGAGCCTGATGCGTGACAAGGACACCTCGACTGCCAGTTTCCGCAGGCTTCTGCGTGAGATCAGCCTTTTGCTGGCCTATGAGGTTACCCGCGAACTGCCGATGACCACGCGCCGGATCGAAACGCCGCTGGAAGAAATGGACGCCCCGGTGATCGAGGGCAAGAAGCTGGCGCTGATCAGCATCTTGCGGGCGGGCAACGGGTTGCTGGACGGGATCCTGGAGCTGATCCCGGCGGCGCGGGTGGGCTTTGTCGGCCTTTACCGTGACCCTGAAACGCTGCAACCCGTGCAATATTACTGCAAGCTTCCAGACCATATGGAGGACAGGATCAGCATCGTGGTTGATCCGATGCTTGCCACCGGAAATTCCAGCGCCGCAGCTGTTTCGTTGCTGAAGAAGGCTGGGGCAAGGCAGATCCGCTTTCTGTGCCTCTTGGCGGCACCCGAAGGCATTGCCCGCATGAAAGATGCACATCCCGATGTGCCGATCGTGACCGCGGCAGTGGATAGCCACCTGAACGATCATGGCTATATCGTGCCGGGCCTTGGCGATGCCGGGGACCGGATGTTCGGCACGAAATAGGGTAGAAGGGCGATGCGGGCGGCAAAGCAGGGCTGGATCACGTCTTTGGTGAGCTTGGGGCTGCTGCTTCTTGCTTCTGCGGGGCAGGCGCAGGATCGGGTCGTTCCAGCCGAACTTCCGCCGGCCGATTTTCGCGGGCAGCAGTATATGGACAGCAAGGGCTGTCTGTTCCTGCGGGCGGGTGAGGCGGAAGCGACGATATGGGTGCCGCGGGTCACCCGAACCGGGTTGGCGATCTGCGGCAATACTGTCGAAGGTGGCGGCGTTCCCGGCTCGGAAACGGCAAAGGCAGGGTCAGGCGGCTATCTGGTTGTGGTCGGAAGATATTCCCGCAAGGCCAATGCCGACAGAGCTGCGGCGCGGGTCGAGGCCATCGGGTATCCCGTTGCGCGGCGGCGGGCCGAGGGCGCAATCAGGCCCATGGAGCAGATATTTGCGGGGCCATTCGACAGCGCGGCAGCCGCGGCAGCTGCACAACGCGCCTTGCGCAGCGCCGGATTCTCTGGGGCCTCTGTAACCGGACCCTGACCTGCTTCCAAGGGTCGCCGTGGCGCGGATCTGTCAGGCCCGGTGCCTTGCGGGCAAGCCAATGTCAGCCGTCGCACAGTCCTTGCAGGGCCACCCAGGATTCATCGGGTATCAATGGGGTGGGGGACAGACCCTTGTAAGGGTCGCCCGCCGCAAGTCCTGCCATCAGCTTGCCTTCCGGGTCCACCGCCATTGCAAAGGGCGTGGCCGGAATCTGGGCGGACTCGAAAGCTGCAATCAAGGTGGAATCGGCCATTGCCATCGGGGCGGCGCGCAAGCTTGCCTCGCCGTAGCCGCGCAGCGCCTCGTCGGGCAGACCCGCGGTTGTCAGAAGCTGGAAGGTTGCGCGAAGGCCGGCATGTTCCAGAAGCGGGATGATCGGGTCGCGCGCCCGGGCTCGCAGCCGCTCTACAAGGGCAGCCCCGGCAGCGGCTTCCGGCCCGTTGGCCTGCTCCAACAGGCGCCGTGGCAGCACGATCACATCGCCCGGCAGGTGAAGCGGCGAGTCCACGCCCTCGGGCATAACATAAAGAATGGGAGTGTCGACCGGGCCGAAAACCCTTTCGGCCAGACGGGCAAGCGCCTCCAGGCCCAGTTGGTTGTCACATGGCGCACCTGTCACGCGTGCCAGATCGTCCAGGGCGCGCTGGCCGATTTCCGCCCGCTGCGCCGCAGGCACAACCGATGCGGTATGCGTGACAAGCGCGCCAGGCAACCAGAACGCCCCACCTGCCAGAACCACAAGGGTCATGCCGCCAAGAAACAAGCCACGCAAGCGGCCCGGCCGCGCAACCGCGGCCTTTACCGCCGCACGCACCGCATCAAGTGCGGCCACCATGTCGGGATCCGTCAACTCAAGGCTCTCGCCCGAGTCCGCCCCCGGGGCAAACACTGGCGGCTCCTCACCCATGTTCAGCCGTTCGATCGCAGGCAGCGACCAGTGGCTCAGCGCCGTTCCGCTTTTCGGGTCGATCAGGATCAAGGTCGCTTCGCCAAAGCGCACCTCCACCTCACGGCGCTGGTCCTGCGGTGTCTCGCGCCACAGGCCCGAGCATTCCAGCCGTTGATACTTTTTCAGCGCCGTCATCGGCTGCGGGATCTCTGCCTGTTTTGCCGGGCAGTCTAGCCCTTGCGGATCATCTTCACAATCACCCAAGCTGTGCCATGCCGCATCCTTGCCAATCCGCGACCGGTTCTTCCGGCAATGCGTCGCCTTCAGGCAGGCACAGGCCATCTTGCAAGGGCATCAAGTCTCCATGACAGGCAAGCAGACATGACCGAACGTCCGAACCGAACGTTGGCAGCGGCAGGCGCCGTCCTGATCTATGCCTGCGTGATCGCCTTTACCGACAACTATGTGCGCGTGATCGCCGAGGATGCGGGGCTGTGGCAGTTTCATGCCACCCGCACGGCGATGGCGGTGGTGCTTCTGGCCCTGTTGGCGGTGCCGCTTGGCCTGCGCCTGCGCCCGCGTCGATTCAAGGCAGTCTTTGCCCGGTCGGCCATCCATGGTTTGGCGATGCTGATCTATTTCGGGGCGCTGGCCTTTCTGCCGGTGGCGCAGGTGGCGGCAGGCCTTTTCACCGCGCCGATCTTCGTGCTTCTGATCCAGCGGTTCGGTTATGGACAGCCGATCAGGGGCCTTCAGACGCTGGCTGTCGCCGTCGGTTTTGCCGGGGTCGTCATGGTGCTTGGCCCCGAAGCGATGTCGGGCGCATCCTTTGCAGCACTTTTGCCGGTCATCGCCGGGGCGCTTTACGCGATGGGCAACATCGCAACCCGCGAATGGTGCGCCGGAGAGACGGCCGAGACGATGGTCGCCGGCTTCTTCGGCATGCTTGGGGTGCTGGGCCTGATCGGGATGGCAGTTCTGACCCTTGCTCCACTTGCCGTGCCGGCCGGGGCCGAGGGATTTTTGCAGCGTGGGCCGGTCTGGCCGACGGCTACCTTCCTGTGGTGGACTTTCGTGCAGGCTGCGGGGTCGCTTCTGGGGGTCGCGATGATCATCAAGGCCTACCAGATCGCAGATGCTTCGCGCGTGTCGGTGTTTGAATATGTGATCCTGCCGGCATCGGCGGCCTGGGGATTTGCGCTTTGGGGCGAACAGCTTACCTGGTTGGCCATCGGTGGCATGGGGCTGATCGCCCTTGCCGGAGTGCTGATCGCGCGTCAGTCTTCCACAGCTTCGCGCCAGTGACGGCGGCAAAGCGAGACGTAGGTTTCGTTGCCGCCGATCACCACCTGATCGCCGTCCTTCAAAGCCTTCCCGTCAGGGCCTTTGCGCACCACCATCGTGGCCTTCTTGCCGCAATGGCAGATCGTGCGGACCTCGCGCATTTCATCGGCCCAGGCCAGAAGGGCGGCTGAACCGGGAAAGAGGTTGCCCTGAAAATCCACCCGCAACCCGTAAGCCATGACCGGTACGCCCAGATCATCCACCGCGCGGGCCAGTTGCCAGACCTGCTCTTTCGACAGGAACTGCGCCTCGTCGATGAAGACGCAAGCAACCTTGCCAGCCGCAAACCGCGCCTTGAGCTTGGCAAACAGGTCTTCGCCCGGCGCAAAGGTATCGGCCGACTCGCCTATCCCGATCCGGCTGGCAATGCGGCCTTCGCCGGCGCGGTTGTCGAACTGCGCGGTGATGAGATAGGTCACCATCCCCCCCTCGCGATAGTTGTGCGACGCCTGAAGAAGCGAGGTCGATTTCCCCGCGTTCATGGTGGAGAAGTGGAAATACAGCTTGGCCATGGCACCGATGCCCTAGCCCATTGCCGGGGTGCGGCGCAAGCCGAAGGCGTGTTGCGCCTGGCAATGGGCGAATACACCTCGACGGGATGGGTCTGCGGACCCGGCAAACTGACAACTGACGCAAGCAGGCGTCGCACTGGTGAACAAGCCGGGTCCGCCGCACTGGAGCTGTTGCCGCGGGTCTGGCATGGTCGAGCCTCTGCGGCGGAGCCCAAAAAAACCGATGCTGGGGACATCGGCATACTCGTCAACGTTCCGGTCTGGCCGGAACCTCTTTATGAATGACAATGCTTTGCCAGATGGTTAATGGGAAAATCGGAATGTGTTTCCCCGGCTTCGATCGTCGAGGTGCCGAGTTGGAGTGGCCTATGTCAGTTGCGTCTTATCTGAAGAAACACACCGAAGCGCTGGTCAAGGATGTCGGGATCGAGGCCGCCTGCGAGCTTACTGGCCGGTCGAAAGCCACTTTGGGGCGCTATTACTCTGATAGCGAAGAACATGATGACCGTTTCATGCCGGTCGATGTCGTTGCCGCGCTGGAAGCGGCAAGCCGATTTCCGCATGTGACTGTGGCCTTGGCCGATCTGCGCGGGATTACACTGTCTTATGACGCCGAAAAACGGAATGCTTCGTCCAGGGGCGTAAATCAGGATGTGGTCGCCCTCGCACAGCGCTTTGGCATGCTGATGGCGGAATACAATCAGGCAATTGGCGACGGGAAGATCTCGGCCAACGAGGCCAGACGTCTCTTGCGAGAGACGCTGGCCATTCAGCAGGTCATTCTTGAAATGAAACTGAACCTTGAGGAAGAGGCGGGCTGAACCCGCCTCTGATCCTGTCTCAGCCCGGGCGGCGCTTTGCTCCGCCGCCGCCTTCGGCCCGACGCGGTGCAAAGCTGCCACCCTGCGGCTTTGCCCCACCTCCGCTGCGCGGCTTCTGGCCACCCGGACGCTGACCCTGCGGCTTGGCCGGAGGCTGCGCACCGGATTTCTGACCGCCGCGCCCACCGGGACGCTGGCCACGGTTTTGCCCCGGCTTCGGGGCCGCAGCCACCATTTCCGCAGACCACGGCGCGCCACCCAGCACCGGGATCGGCTTTTTCAACAGCTTCTCGATTGCCTGCAATTCGCCCATCTCGGCGGGCGCGCAGAAGGCAACGGCCGTCCCTTCCGCCCCAGCGCGCGCGGTGCGGCCAATGCGGTGGACATAGTTTTCCGGCACGTTCGGCAGGTCGAAGTTGTAGACATGGCGCACGGTGGGGATGTCGATGCCGCGCGCGGCCACATCGGTTGCGACAAGCACGTCAAGTTCGCCGCCGCGGAATTCGCTTAGCGTGCGGTCGCGCTGGTTCTGGCTCTTGTTGCCGTGGATCGAGCCGACCTTGAAGCCCCATGTCGCCAGAAGCTTGCACAGTTTTTCCGACCCGTGCTTGGTGCGGCCAAAGACCAGTGCCTGCTCGCCCGGGTGCTTTTTCAGGTAAGTTTCCAACAAGCGCGCCTTGTCACCGTTGGGGATGAAGTAGACACCCTGCACGATCCGCTCGATCGGCTTGCCGGGGGGCGCGACCTGAACCTTGATCGGGTCACGCAGATAGGTATCGGCGATTTCCGAGATGTCCTTCGGCATGGTGGCCGAGAACAGCAGGGTCTGGCGCTTCAGCGGGATGTGCTTGGCGATCTTGCGCAGGGAATGGATGAAACCCATGTCCAGCATGTGGTCAGCCTCGTCCAGCACCAGATAGGCGCATTTTTCAAGGCTGACATCGCCGCGTTCCAGAAGGTCGATCAGACGGCCGGGGGTGGCCACCAGAATGTCGGTGCCTTTCGACAGCGCCTGTGCCTGCTTGAAAAGCGAAGCGCCGCCGACAACCATCGTCACCTTGACGGCGGTGCCTTTGGTGAAAACCTCGAAGTTGTCCTTGATCTGACCGATCAGTTCCCGCGTCGGCGCAAGGATCAGCGCGCGCACGTTCTTTGGTCCCGGTGGGTGGCCAAGGTCCAGAAGCCGGTGCAGAAGTGGCAGGCCGAATGCCGCCGTCTTGCCGGTGCCGGTCTGGGCCAGACCCATCAGGTCACGGCCCTGCATGATATGGGGAATGGCCTGCGCCTGAATGGGCGTGGGTGTCTTGAGTGTGGTCTTTTCCAGCGCCTTCAGAATAGCTGGCGAAAGGCCGAGTTCGGCAAAAGTGGTCATTGGGTGGTCCCGTATCGACAAAGGGCCTGCGACCCTCGCCCCGGGCCAATGCCCGTGACCGTGCCGCAAGCGGCGCCCCTGCGTGAATTTGGGAACCAGATGTCCGGGGCTTTCGGTGCTCACGCGGCACGGCCTTCGGACTGGGCGCACATGGGGCCTTTCACGCCTGAAGTCAAGCGAAAGGCTGGAGAGGCCGGAAAACACGGCTCGGCGCTGCCGAATGCGGCGCCGTGTCGCTTGTCTGGACGTTTTCACCTTATGGGCGTATCAATTCGCCGCGATCCTGGGAACGGGTCGGAGCCGGATGCCACGTCGTCGCAGAACCGGCATGACGGCGATGAAATACGTTTTATCAATCACATACCGAGAAAAATCCGCCATGTTCAGGTTCCATCGCATCGCCGCATTCTGTGTTCTGGCCGCCGCTGGCGCATGGATCGCAACCGGGGAATTCTCCTCTGTCGGCAGTGCGCAAGGGACGGCTGGTCCGGAATCCCCTACTGATACGGTGCCGGTGGCCGACAGGAAACCCGTCCTGCGCACGGTCGCGGCCGTTGATCCGGTGTTCATCGACCACACCCGCACCATCCGCCTTTCCGGCATCACCGCAGCCGACAAGCGGGTGGCGCTGGCCGCGCGCGCTGACGGGGTGATCGCCTCGCTTGGGCTGGTCAAGGGCGGCACGGTGGAACAGGGGACGGTTGTCCTGACGCTGGAAGGCCCGGAAACCGTGGCGCAGGCAGAGATTGCCGAGATTGCCCTTGCCCAGCGCGAACGCGAGCTGGAACTGGCCGAACGGCTGTTCGCGGGCGGCAACACGCCCGAGATTCAGCTGACCAACGCCCGGTCCGCCCGCGACGCCGCTGCCGCCGAACTGGCCCGCGCGACGGCGGCGATGGATTTGCTGGAACTGAAGGCCCCCTTCCCCGGTATCGTTGATGCGGTGCAGGTAGAACTGGGCGAATGGGTGCAGACCGGCACCCCGGTGGCCACGATCCTGTCACTTGATCCGATCCTTGTGACGGCAGAGGTCAGCGAGGTTGACGTCGGCGCAATTGCGGTCGGGTCCAAGGCCCGGGTCCGGCTGGTGAACGGGACCGAGATGGAAGGCACCGTCCGGCTGGTGTCGCGCGAGGCCTCGGCGCAGACCCGGACCTTTCCGGTCGAAATCGCGCTGCCGAACCCCGGCAATGCGCTGCCCTCCGGCATGACGGCCGCGGTGCTGCTGGCCGCCGCCCCTGCCCGCGCCGTAGTCGTGCCGCGGTCGGTCATTACGCTGGCGGAAACCGGTGAATTGGGTGTCCGCGTCATCGGCCCTGACAACATCGCGGGCTTTGCCGCCGTGTCCATCATGGATGACACGCCCGATGGCCTTGTGGTCAGGGGTATTCCCGAGGGTCTGCGCATCATCGTTGCCGGGCAGGATCTTGTGCGCAACGGCGAGACAGTCGCGGTTGCCCCGGCGCCGGGTGCCACCCAGGGTGCCACGCCATGAAGATCGTCGAGACCGCCATCGCCAACGCGCGGCTGACGCTTTCGGTTCTGATCTTTCTGATGATCGCCGGGGCGATGGCCTATGTGAACATCCCCAAAGAGGCGGAACCGGATGTCCAGATTCCGATCCTTTACGTCAGCCTGCACTATGATGGCATCTCGCCCGAGGACAGCGAACGGCTGCTGTTGCGCCCGATGGAATCGGCACTGAAGTCGATCAGCGGCATCAAGAAGATGACCTCTACCGCCTATCAGGGCGGCGGCAACGTGCTGATCGAGTTTCAGGCCGGCGCCGATCTGGGCAAGGCGCTGGACGATGTCAGGAACAAGGTGGCGCAGGCGCGGCCCGAATTGCCGGCAGGGGTGGACGAACCCAGCGTCAATGAGGTGAACCTGTCCGAGTTTCCGATTCTGGTCATCACCCTTTCCGGCGATGTGCCGGAACGGGTGCTGGCGCAGGCAGGGAGGGAATTGCGCGACCGGATCGAAGATCTGCCATCGGTCCTGAACGCGAACCTGCAAGGTGTGCGCGATGATCTGGTCGAGGTGGTGATCGACCCCGGCAAGCTGGCCACCTATGGCTTGCGCCCCGATATCCTGATTGCCGGATTTGCCGCCGGAAACCAGCTTGTTGCCGCTGGCGCACTGGAAGGGGCGATGGGGCGCTACGCGATCAAGGTGCCGTCTCTGCTGGAAACCGCCGCCGATGTGGCCAACCTGCCGGTGATCTCGACCGGAACGGCGGTGGTCCGGGTGCGCGACATTGCCTCGATCCTGCCGACCTTCAAGGAAGCCGAAACCGTGACCCGGCTTGACGGCGCGCCCGCCGTGGCGATCGAGGTGTCAAAGCGCAGCGGTGCCAACCTGATCGAGACCGTCGATCAGGTGAAGGCCATCACCGAGGAATTCCGCGCCCTGCTGCCCGAAGGCACCGAAATCGGCTTCAGTCAGGACAAGTCCAAGGACGTGCGCCAACTGCTGTTCGATTTGCAGAATTCGGTGCTGACGGCGGTCATCCTTGTCTTCATCGTCATCCTGTACGCGCTGTCGGCCCGGGCCTCGCTTCTGATCGGGCTGGCCATTCCGGCCTCGTTCCTGATGGGGATGCTGGCCTTGTCGCTTTGGGGCTATACGGTCAATATCGTCGTCCTCTTTTCGCTGATCCTTGCGGTGGGGATGCTGGTGGATGACGCCATCATCGTCACCGAATTTGCCGAACGCCGGATGTCGGAAGGCATGGGCAAACGTGAGGCCTTCGCGCTGGCCTCGCACCGGATGGCGGGGCCGGTGACGGCCGCCACGGCAACGCGGGTTGCAGCCTTTTCGCCGCTGCTGTTCTGGCCGGGCATCGTGGGCGAGTTCATGAAATACCTGCCGATCACCCTGATCGTCACGCTTTCCGCCTCGCTCATCTATGCGCTGATCTTCGTGCCGACCCTTGGCGCGCTGATAGCCAAGCCGTTCAAGCACCCGCCGCAGCACAGGGACGGGGCCTATATGTGGCTGGTCGGCAAGGCCGTGCGGCATCCGGTCATCGTGCTGTTTCTGGCGCTTGGGCTTTTGGTGTCAGTGCCTTACGCCTATACGCAATACGGCAAGGGGGCCGAGTTCTTCCCCGATGTAGAGCCGGAGTTCGGCCTTCTTTACGTCAAGGCGCGCGGCAACCTGTCAATTCAGGAAAAGGATGCGCTTGTGGCGCAGGCCGAGGCGCGGATCCTTGGCTGGCCCGGCATTGCCACCGTCTACACTCGCACGGGTGGGGGTGGTGGTGGCGGGGTCGATCTGGCCCCGGATGTGATCGGCACCATCCAGTATGAATTCCTGGACTGGCGCGAAAGAAAGAACGCAAACGCCATCCTTGCCGACCTGCGCGAGGCGATGGTCGGCATCCCCGGCGTCGAGATCGAGGTTTCCGTGCCGCAGGCCGGGCCGCCCACCGGAAAGGCGATCCAGATCCAGCTTTCCGCAGCCGACCCGACCTATCTGAACGACGTGGCCCGCACGGTGGCCGACCGGCTGGCAACGGTGCCGGATGTCATCGACATCTCGAACGGCCTGCCGCCGCCCGGTGTGGACTGGGAGTTGCAGGTTGACCGTGCCGCCGCCGCGCGCCATGGCATTTCACCCTCGACCGTGGGGGCGATGGTGCAGCTGGTCACCGGAGGGCTGAAGCTTTCCGATTTCCGCCCTGCCGGATCGGACGATGCGGTGGATATCGTGTTGCGCCTGCCTGCCGACCTGCGCACCATTTCGGCGCTGGATCAGTTGCGGATCCAGACGGCGGAAGGGTCGGTCCCGATTTCCAATTTTGTCACCCGAAGCGCGGCACCCACCACCGGCACGCTGACCCGGCTTGACGGCGCGCGCACTGTCACCGTGCAGGCGGGTATCCGGGAAGGCGTGCAGGCCGATGGCGTGCGCGCTGCGGTGACGGCAGCCCTGCAGGCGGCAGAGCTGGACAAGCTGGGCATCCGCTGGAAACTGGCGGGCGAGGATGAGGAACAGGCCGAGGCGATGGCCTTCCTGTCCAAGGCCTTTGGTGCGGCGATCTTCCTGATCTTTGTCGTGCTTCTGGCGCAGTTCAACAGCTTTACCTCGGTCGGTCTGGTGCTGTCGGCGGTGATCATGTCCACCATCGGTGTCTTGTTGGGCCTGATGATCATGGGCCAGCCGTTCAGCGTGGTCATGACCGGAATCGGCGTCATCGCTCTGGCAGGGGTGGTGGTGAACAACAACATCGTGCTGATCGACACCTTTGACACCCTGCGCCGTGAGGGCCGCCCGAAGATCGAGGCGATTCTGCAAACCTGCCGCGAACGGGCGCGGCCCGTGGTTCTGACCGCGCTGACGGCGATTCTGGGCGTGCTGCCGATTGCCTTTGGTCTGAACCTTGAACTTCTGAACCACGAGGTGACAATCGGCGCCCCGTCAACCCAGTGGTGGATCGCGCTGTCCAGTGCCATCGTCTACGGGCTGACCTTCGCCACGGTGCTGACGCTGGTCATCATCCCGTCGCTTCTTATGCTGGTCACCCGCGCCGACAACCCACGCCCGTGGTTCTGGCAACGCACGAAGCGCCGGGCGTGGAAGGCCGCGAACGGGCGGGGTCGCGCGGCAAGCCCGGCCGAGTGATCATGGGGCCTGACTGTCTGGACAAGGCTGCCCCCTGAATGTGCAAGCGCGTGGCGCAAAATGAAAAAGGGCGGTCAGAACCGCCCTTCTTTCATCAGTTTCTCTTTGGTGGAGCCAGGGAGGATCGAACTCCCGACCTCTTGAATGCCATTCAAGCGCTCTCCCATCTGAGCTATGACCCCACCGGAGAAACCACGACGTTGCCGCCGCGATGCCGGGTATGTAGGTTAGGTCGCCGGGGGGTGCAAGGGGATTTTTCATTCCCCCGCGCTGGTCCCGGCGGCCTGCCTCAGACCTCTTCCTCGTCGCCTGCGACATCCGCCAGATCGTCCAGCGAAACGTTGTCGTCGGCGTCGTCTTCCAGAAGATCATCGTCCAGTTCGGTGTCGTCAGCGACGGCATCCGCCAGGAGATCGTCTTCGGCTTCCAGATCCTCGACCAGGACATCTTCGTCCTTTTCGGGAACCGCGCGCGAAATGACCGAGGCGGCCATCTTGCGGCGGACAGATTCGATATCCACGACCTCGCCCGTGTAGGGGCTGACGATCGGGCTGCGGTTCAGGTCGTAAAAGCGCTTGCCTGTCGTCGGGCAGATACGCTTCGTGCCCCATTCTGCTTTGGGCATGGTCATCCCTTCGGGTGGTGGGTAACGGAAAAAGGTCGCTTGCCACAGGCGCGGGCGACTGTCAAAGCCTTTCGTGCAGCGCCGCAGATGGCTATTCTCGGGCGAAAGATCAAGGGGTTTTCATGCCGGTTCTGCCAGGCTCGCCGCCGGTTGAGGTGCATCTGAAACGCGTGGCATCGGCGCGGCGATTCTCGCTGCGGGTTTCGCGGCTGGATGGCAAGGTCACGCTCTCCATGCCGCTGCGTGCGCGTGAGGGAGAGGCGATGGCTTTCCTGCGCGGTCACGAGGGCTGGCTGCGCGAAACGCTGGAGGCGATGCCTGATTCTGCCGTCCGATCCATAGGCATCGGGTCGCTGGTCCCGGTGGAAGGGCGCGAGATGCTGCTGGCCCCTGGAACCGGGCGGGCGATCCGGGCCGAGGGCGATCAGCTTCTGGTGCCGGGTGACCCTGCCTCGGCTGGCGCGCGGGTGGCGGCATGGCTGAAGGTGCTGGCGCGTGACCGGCTGGCCCGCGCCTCCTCCCATTATGCGGGGTTGGTGGGGCGAAGCTATTCCAGCCTTGCCTTGCGGGACACCCGGTCGCGCTGGGGGTCTTGTTCGCCTCATGGCCGCCTGATGTATTCGTGGCGGCTGATCATGGCCCCGGCGTCGGTACTGGATTATGTAGCCGCGCATGAGGTGGCGCATCTGGTAGAGATGAACCATTCCCCCGCCTATTGGGCGGTGGTCAGCCGCATCTATCCCGGCTGGCAGGCTGAACGGAACTGGCTGCACGGCCATGGGCAGGCGCTGCACCGGATGCGCTTTCAGGATTGACCCCCAGACGCCGGGGGTGTTTCCCTTGGCCCCATGCCGATCACGCCCCGCCCCACCGACCCCAACGCCGCAGCGCATGAGCGGCTTTACCGGTCGCTGCGCCAGCAGGTCATGCATGGCGAGATGGACCCCGGCCAGTCACTGACCCTGCGCGGGCTTGGCAAGACCTATGGCGTGTCGATGACCCCCGCGCGTGAAGCGGTGCGGCGGCTGGTGGCTGAGGGCGCGCTGACGCTGTCGTCTTCGGGCCGGATCTCCACCCCTGAACTGACGCCCGAACGGATCGAGGAACTTGCCGCGATCCGCGCCCTACTGGAACCGGAGATGGCCGCCCGCGCCTTGCCGCGCGCCCATTTTGCGCTGATCGAACGGCTTGCCGCGATCAACATGCTGAACGGCGAGGCCGCGGTGAAGGGGGATGCCGTCGGTTATGTCCGCACCAACCTTGAGTTTCACCGCACGCTTTACCTGCGCGCCCAGACCCCGGCGATGTTGGCAATGTGTGAAACAGTCTGGCTGCAACTTGGCCCCACGATGCGGGCTGTCTATGCGAGGGTGAAACGGAGGGAGCCACCGCAGCACCATCGGATGATCCTGGCCGCGCTCAAGGCAGGAGATGAACCCGGCCTGAGGCTGGCTGTACGGACGGATGTCACGCAAGGGCTGCGGCATCTGGCGGGATAGTGTCCACTGTGGACAAAGGCGGTGGGGTAAGTGAAATCAATGGGTTGGTTGCGGGCGTTAGGGGTTTGTATAGGAATGCCCGCAGGCCTTGCCTTGTCCGGTCCGTCGGCGCTGGCAAAGCGGGGGAAGCCTGTTATCCTGGCACACATGAAGACAAACGACGTGGCGCAGACTTGGGGTATGATCGCATGAGCGCAAGGCGCAGCATGGGAATAGGTGATTGGATCAACGCGGCCTTTCTGGTCGTGATTGGCGTGCTTCTGGGCTTGGCCGCCAACGGCCTTGCAGGGCTTGTCCTGGACGGAGCCTGGCTATTTGCCCTGATGCTTCTAGTGATTTGCGGCGGAGCAGTGCTGTTGTTTTTCCTGTTCGATGGGCTGCTAGACAGGCTGTTCGCCCGCGTCTTCCCAGGTGGGGTGCGGCCCGCAGCGGTGTCTTATCCTGCGGCCCGCAAACCGCTTGCTTTGCTGGCCAGCCTGCCCGGCGGTCTTGTCCTGGGCGTGTTTCTTGCGCAGTCAGGGCTGGCGCCGACGATTCTTGGCTTGTTTTAAGCATCCTGCCAGACAAAGCGGAGCGGCCGGGTAAGGGCTTCGTGCATTTTTGCACAGGGACCGCCCGGAAACGCGCCTTGGCGGCTCGCTCTCTTGCCCCCATCTTCTGCGGCAACAGCAATTCAGGAGACAGCCCATGTCCATTCGCCCCGTGATCGAGACCCGCCGCGCGCAGCCCCATGTCGAGGGCGCCGGCGTTCATCTGCACCGCGCCTTCGGGTTTCAGGATCCGACCGAGGCAGACCCGTTCCTTTTGTTTGACGATTTCCGGGGGGATCGCCCGCGCGATTACATGGCGGGGTTTCCGTGGCACCCCCACCGCGGGATCGAGACGATCACCTATGTCCTTGCCGGCACGGTCGAACATGGCGATTCGCTTGGCAACCGGGGCATCCTTGGGCCGGGCTCGCTGCAATTGATGACCGCCGGGCGGGGTATCCTGCATCAGGAAATGCCGAAGGGCGATGCGATGGGACGGATGCATGGGTTCCAATTGTGGGGCAACCTGCCGCGCGCTCTCAAGATGACCGATCCGCGCTATCAGGATATTCCGGGCCAGGAACTGCCCGAGCGGTTCGAGGATGACGGCACCAGCATCCGCGTGGTCATCGGCGATTATCGTGGGGTGAAAAGCCCGGTCGAGGGGATTGCAGCCGATCCGCAGTATCTGGATATCTTTGTGCCAGCGGGGAAGCAGAAGGTCTTCAAGGTGGATACGCGGCGCAGGGCCTTTGCTTATGTGTTTGAAGGTGCTGGAAATTTCCGTGACGCTGCCCGGCCCGAAGGCGTGCTGTTGGAAAAGGAAGTGCGGGGACAAGAGGTCAATATTCGCGACCTTTCGGGCAACCGGACGCTGGTGCGCTTTGGTGCGGGAGATGAAGTCACAGTGAAGGCGGGGCCGGATGGGGTGCGGTTTCTACTGATTTCAGGCGCGCCGATAGAAGAGCCGGTCGCGTGGGCTGGGCCGATCGTGATGAACTCGGAAGCCGAACTGCGGCAGGCCTTTGCGGAACTGCGCAACGGGACATTCATCAAGCCCGCACACTGACCGGGGCTCGCACGATTCCGTCAGGCGGCCCCAAGAATTTTCATCGAAGATTCTTGGGGCTGGTCCAGTTTCAGGCGTGGATCGCGCCGTCACCGCAGGCCAGGGCTGCTTCGCGCACGGCCTCGGAATAGGTCGGATGCGCGTGGGATGTCAGCGCCACATCCTGCGCTGACGCGCCAAATTCCATTGCAACGCAAATCTCGTGGATCAGGTCTCCGGCCATCGGGCCGATGATGTGTGCGCCCAGAATGCGGTCGGTACTGGCATCGGCGAGAATCTTGACGAAGCCGTCGCCCTGAAACACCGCCTTGGCGCGGGCGTTGCCCATGAAGGGAAACTTGCCTGCCTTGTAGGCGATGCCTTCTTCTTTCAGTTGTTCTTCGGTTTTCCCCACATTGGCCACCTCGGGGGTTGTATATATCACGCCAGGGACTAACCCATAGTTAACGTGCCCGTGCTTGCCAGCGAGAATTTCTGCAACGGCCATGCCGTCGTCTTCGGCCTTGTGCGCAAGCATCGGGCCGACAATGGCGTCTCCGATAGCGTATATCCCCTTGATATTGGTCTGGAAATGCGCGTCGGTCTTGATCTGGCCGCGCGGCAGCATCTCAACCCCCAAAGCCTCCAGCCCGAGGCCAGAGGTATATGGTTTGCGTCCCGTGGCGACCAGTACAACCTCGGCCTCAAGGCTGGCCTCAGCGTCGGTCTTGCGCAGTTTGTAAGCGACGGTCGCCCCCTTCTTGCCCGTCGTGACGCCCTGGACAGCGGCACCAAGAATGAACTTGAGCCCTTGTTTTGACAGGATGCGCTGGAAAGTCTTGGCAAGGTCGGCGTCCATGCCGGGGGTAATGGCGTCAAGGTATTCGATGACGGTCACCTCGGTGCCAAGCCGGGCGTAGACGGAGCCCATTTCAAGCCCGATGACGCCTGCGCCGATCACGACCATGGTTTTCGGGATTTTTGGCAGGGTCAGGGCGCCGGTGGAGGTGATCACGGTCTTTTCGTCGACGGTGACACCGGGGAGGCTGGAAGCCTCGGAACCCGTTGCGATCACGATGTTTTTCGTCTCGTGAACCTCATCGCCGACCTTGACCTGACCGGGCGCGGAAATGCTGCCCCAGCCCTTGATCCAGGTAACCTTGTTCTTCTTGAACAGGAACTCGATCCCCTTGGTATTCTGGCCGACGACATCATCCTTGTAGCCAAGCATCTTGGCCCAATCGACCTTGGGCGAAGCCCCGATCAGGCCCATTTTCGCAAAGTTTTCATGGGTTTCGTGGAGAAGGTGGGTCGCGTGCAATAGTGCCTTTGACGGGATGCAGCCGACGTTGAGGCAGGTGCCGCCCAGCGTCTCGCGCCCCTCGACAACGGCGACCTTCAGCCCCAGTTGCGCGGCGCGGATGGCCGAGACATAGCCGCCGGGGCCGGCGCCGATATAGATCACGTCAAAGCTTGCCATGGGTCGTTTTCCTTAACATTTGCCGGGTTCCGGCGATCTTCATTCCGTCTTGCTGGCGTCTTGCTTCCGTCTCTACGCGCGGGGCGTCAAGGACGTCAGACAAGCGCCGCGATGATCATCGTCAGAGTCGCGAAAAAGCCTACTGTCCAGATTGCGGTACGCCAAGGGCGCAGGCCGAGGGCATAGGCGGGGACGTAAAGGACGCGCGCGCCAAGATAGGCCCAGGCGGCGATTTGGGTGACTTGGGTGGACTGGTTGCCGAGGGTCACGACGACGACCGCGAGGGTAAAGAGGATCAGCCCTTCGAAATGGTTGTTCATCGCGCGTTGCAGGCGGCCGGTGAGGGGGGAAAGCTGCCGTGACGGCGGGCGGTCGCGGGGGCCGGAGGTGTAGCCGACGCCAAGCTCGATGTTCGCGGGTGTGGCGAAAAGGACGAATTGCACGGCCTGCAGCAGACCGGCGAGGGCGAGGGCGCTGAGTTCGGGGGTCATTCGAAGGCCTTTGGCAGGGTCCGATCAAGGAGGGTGAAGCCGAACTGGTAAAGCGTTGTTTGCCAATCGGGATGGGCGTCGCAGAACTGCCTGACATCCGCGAACGGGGTGTCGTCGGCGGGCAGGAGGTTTTCGGGGCGGGCGGCCTCGGTGAAGGCGGCAATGGCCTCGGGCGCGACGTTGTTGGCGGTCAGGGTGGCGATGGCGGCGGCGGCGTCGGCCTGCCAGCCCTGGGTGATCAGGGGGTGGGAAAGGCTGTCGAGCGATGAGCAGGTCAGGAAGACGCGCTGTTCGGTTATGGCTTGCGACAGGAGAATATCGGCGGCGGGGGTGCCGGTGGGGATGATCTGGGCGAGGGCGGGGGTGGTGAGGGCGAGGGTAAAGGCCAGCGCGAGGCCCCCCGCCCCCATCCCTTCCCCACGAGGGGGAGAGGAGGCGCGTGTCGCGGCGGTGGGGGTGGGGTGGGTCATTTGGGGTCCGGGGTGGGGGTTGCTGATTTTGCGGATCGTGTCAGCGTCTTAACCAACTGTCACCACGGCCCGGGTTCCGCATGCGAGCAGACTGATCTTCAGCAGCTTTCTTTGCCGCTTCCTTGTTTTCGCCCTCTATTGACGCTGGAGAGAGCACGAGTGGGACCGAAAATTTTACGCGACTAACTTGTTCATTTTGACGCGTGTGTCGACCATCAGCGCCAGCTTCAAAGGCTAAGACTTTCAATCCGGCTTTTCCGCCACCTGTGCTTTCCGATGAAGCAGTTACGGCGACATCAAACTCAATAACTTCAACTCTGCGATAGCGGTGCCGGATGTCGGAGTGTTCATAGAGGTCGCGCTCTTGCAGAGACACCGGCGGGTTTATGATTACGCCGTCCTTCTCGAATTGCTCCTGCAGTTCTTGGGTCGCTTCGACCAGGCCAATAACTGTTTCCTTGATGAAGTCTTTGAGGTCCAATTCAACTCCCTTTCACATCAGGAAAGCGGCGGGGCACGCCCCGCCCTACGCATTGACGTAGGTCGGGGCGTGCCCCGACTCCCCCTCACAAATCCATCAGCAGCCGACGCGGATCCTCCAGCGCTTCCTTTACCCGCACCAGGAACGTCACCGCGCCTTTGCCGTCCACGATGCGGTGGTCGTAGCTGAGGGCGAGGTACATCATCGGGCGGATGACGATCTGGCCGCCGACGACAACCGGGCGGTCCTGGATCTTGTGCATGCCGAGGATGCCGGATTGCGGGGGGTTGAGGATTGGGGAGGACATCAGCGAGCCGTAGACGCCGCCGTTGGAGATGGTGAAGGAGCCGCCCTGCATCTCGGCCATGCTCAGTTTGCCGTCGCGGGCGCGGAGGCCAAGCTCGGCGATCTTCTTTTCGATGGCGGCAAAGCCCATCTGGTCGGCATCGCGCACCACGGGGACGACGAGGCCCGAGGGGGTGCCGACGGCGACGCCCATGTGGACGTAGTTCTTGTAGACCACGTCCTGGCCGTCGATCTCGGCGTTGACTTCTGGCACCTCGTTCAGGGCATGGGTGCAGGCCTTGACGAAGAAGGACATGAAGCCAAGCTTGACGCCGTGCTTTTTCTCGAAGGCGTCCTTGTATTCGTTGCGCAAGGACATGATGCCGGACATGTCGACCTCGTTGTAGGTCGTGAGCATCGCGGCGGTGTTTTGCGCGTCTTTCAGGCGGCGGGCGATGGTGGCGCGCAGGCGGGTCATCTTGACCCGTTCCTCACGCGCGGCGTCGTCGGCTGGGACGGGCGCACGGGGCAGGGCAGCCGGGGCCGGGGCGGGGGCCGCAGCGGCGGCTTCGGCGCCAGCTGCACCTGCGACGGCGCGGGCCACGTCTTCCTTCATGATGCGGCCATCACGGCCGGTGCCTTGCACCTGGTCGGCGGTGAGGTTCGCTTCGGCCATCGCCTTCTTGGCGCTGGGGGCGTCTTCCACGGCCTTGGCCGCAGGGGCGGGCGCTGGTGCCGGTGCGGCTTCGGCCTTGGGTGCGGGCGCGGCGGCTGCGGCGCCTTCGGTCACGATGGCAAGGCGGGCATTCGCGGCCACGGTCGAGCCTTCGGGGGCGATGATCTCAGCCAGGACGCCCGAAACCGGGCTTGGCACCTCGACAGAGACCTTGTCGGTCTCAAGCTCGCACAGCATTTCGTCCTGTTTCACCGCGTCGCCCGGTTTCTTGAACCAGGTGGATACGGTCGCCTCGGACACGGATTCGCCAAGGGCGGGAACCATAACGTCAGTCATTCTTTGTCTCCGGTCTTCGGTGTCAAAGGCCAAGGGCCTGGGCGACGAGGGTTTGTTGTTCATGCTTGTGGCGCGAGGCAAGGCCCGTGGCGGGCGAAGCCGAGGCAGAGCGGCCCGCATAGGACATCCGGGTGGTCTTACCGCGCACCTTGGTCAGGACGGTTTCAATTTCGGGCTCGATGAAGGACCAGGCGCCCTGGTTCTTCGGTTCTTCCTGACACCAGATGAATTCGGCTTTCGGGAAGCGGGACAGCTCCTGCGTCAGGGACATCGTCGGCACCGGGTAAAGCTGTTCGACGCGGAGCAGGTAGACATCCTCCAGCTTTTGCGCGTCACGTTCGGCCAGAAGGTCATAGTAGACCTTGCCCGAACACAAGACGACGCGCTTGATCTTGTCATCGGCCTTCAACTTTGCCGTCGAGTTGCCCTTTTGCGCGTCATCCCACAAGACGCGGTGGAAGGTGGAACCGTCGGTGAAATCCTCGGCCCGGCTGATGCACATCGGGTGACGCAGAAGCGACTTCGGCGTCATCAGGATCAGCGGTTTGCGATAGGTCCGGTGCAGCTGGCGGCGCAGGATGTGGAAATAGTTCGCCGGAGTCGTGCAGTTGGCGACGATCCAGTTATCCTGCGCGGAAAGCTGGAGGAACCGTTCGAGCCGGGCGGAGGAATGTTCCGGCCCCTGACCTTCGTAGCCGTGCGGCAGCAGCATCACGAGGCCAGACATGCGCAGCCATTTGCTTTCGCCCGAGTTGATGAACTGGTCGATCATGATCTGCGCGCCATTGGCGAAATCGCCGAACTGGGCTTCCCAAAGGGTCAGCGCGTTCGGTTCCGACAGCGAGTAGCCATATTCGAAACCAAGCACGGCGTATTCCGACAGCATGCTGTCGATCACCTCATACCGCGCTTGCCCTGCGCGGATGTGGTTCAGGGGGTAATGGCGTTCCTCGGTCGTCTGGTCGACCCAGCCGGAATGGCGCTGGGAGAAGGTGCCGCGGGTGCAGTCCTGGCCCGAAAGCCGGACGGCAAAGCCTTCGGTCTGGAGTGAGCCAAAGGCCAGCGCCTCGGACGTGGCCCAGTCGAAGCCTTCGCCCTTGGCGAACATTTCCTTTTTCGCCTCAAGCTGGCGGGTGACGGTCTTGTGCATGTCGAAACCGTCAGGGATGCGGGTCAGGGCCGCGCCGACCTCGGCCAAGGTTTCGGCCTTGATCCAGGTTTCGCCGCGCTGGTAGTTGTTCAGATCCTTGGTCGCAAGGTTCTTCCAGCGGCCATCCAGCCAGTCGGCCTTGTTGGGCAGGAAGGCCTTGCCGGCCTCGAATTCCTCGTTCAGGCGGGCCTGAAAGGCGGCCTTCATATCCTCGATCTCACCCTCGGGGATCAGCCCGTCGGCCACCAGCCGTTCGGTGTAAAGCTGGAGCGTGGTCTTTTGCTTGCGGATCCGGGTGTACATCGCCGGGTTGGTGAACATCGGCTCGTCGCCTTCGTTGTGACCGAAGCGGCGGTAGCAGAAGATGTCGATGACCACATCCTTGTGGAACTTCTGGCGGAACTCGGTCGCGACGCGGGCGGCGTGAACCACGGCTTCGGGGTCGTCACCGTTGACGTGGAAGATCGGCGCCTCGACCATCAGCGCGATGTCGGTCGGGTAGGGCGAGGTGCGGCTGAAGGCGGGTGCCGTGGTAAAGCCGATCTGGTTGTTGACGATGATGTGGATACAGCCACCGGTGCGGTGGCCCTTGATGCCGGAAAGCTGAAGACATTCGGCCACAACGCCCTGACCCGCGAAGGCGGCATCGCCGTGCAGCAGGATCGGCAGCACAGCGATACGGTCAGTCGTGTCATTCACCTGATCCTGCTTGGCGCGGACCTTGCCAAGGACGACCGGGTTGACCGCCTCAAGATGGCTGGGGTTGGCGGTCAGCGACAGGTGGACCTTGTTGCCGTCAAATTCGCGGTCCGAGGACGCGCCAAGGTGGTATTTCACGTCGCCGGAGCCGTCCACGTCTTCGGGCTTGTAAGAGCCACCCTGAAATTCGTGGAAGATCGCGCGGTAGGGTTTCATCATCACATTGGCCAAGACCGACAGACGGCCCCGGTGCGGCATGCCGATGGCAACCTCTTTCACGCCAAGCGCACCACCGCGCTTGACGATCTGTTCCATCGCCGGGATCAGCGCCTCGCCGCCGTCAAGGCCGAAGCGCTTGGTTCCCATGTATTTGACGTGGAGGAATTTCTCATACCCCTCGGCCTCGACCAGCTTGTTCAGGATCGCCCTGCGGCCCTCGCGGGTGAAGGCGACTTCCTTGCCGTAGCCTTCGATCCGCTCCTTGAGCCACGCCGATTGTTCGGGGTCAGAGATGTGCATGTATTGCAGCGCGAAGGTGCCGCAATAGGTGCGCTTGAGGATGTCGATGATCGTGCGCATCGAGGCGGTTTCCAGCCCCAGCACGTTGTCGATGAAGATCGGGCGGTCCATGTCCGCGTCAGAAAAGCCGTAGGAGGCTGGGTCAAGCTCCGGGTGGCTGCCGCGTTCGGTGATCCCAAGCGGGTCAAGGTCGGCGGCAAGGTGGCCCCTGATCCGGTAGGCGCGGATGATCATCAGCGCGCGGATGCTGTCAAGGACAGCGCGCTGGATCTGGTCATCGGTCAGGCTGACCCCGGCCTCGGCGGCCTTGGCGGCGATCTTTGCGCCCGCAGCCCGGGCTTCCTTGGCCGGTGGCGGGGCGGCCCATTCACCGGTCAGCGCGGCGGTCAGATCATCCACCGGCTGCGGCGGCCAGTCGGCGCGCGCCCACGAAGGGCCTTCGGCGGCGCGCTTGGCGTCAATCTCGCTGTCACCGAGGGCGCGGAAGAACTCGGCCCACTGGGGATCGACCGAGTTCGGGTCGGCGGCATGGCGCGCGGCCAGCTGGTCGACGTAATCGGCGTTGGCCCCGTCAAGGAAGGACGAGGCGGTGAAGGCGGCGGTGGGGGACTGGTTGGTCATAGTGCGCTTCCTTGTGGGGCGGGGCGTCCCCCGCCAAGAAAAAGAGTCGGGCTGAAGCCCGACCTACGCTTTGATTGCCTTGAGGACGGCCTCGCCCAGACCCGCGGGGCTGTCGGCCACCACGATCCCGGCGCTGAGCATCGCTTGAATCTTGGACTCCGCGTCGCCTTTGCCACCGGCCACGATGGCCCCGGCGTGGCCCATGCGGCGGCCGGGGGGGGCGGTGCGGCCGGCGATGAAACCGGCGGTGGGCTTCCAGCGGCCCTTCTTCTTTTCATCGGCAAGGAACTGGGCGGCTTCCTCCTCGGCGGATCCGCCGATCTCGCCGATCATGATGATCGAATGGGTCTCGGGGTCAGCGAGGAACATCTCGAGCACGTCGATGTGTTCGGTGCCCTTGATCGGGTCGCCGCCGATGCCCACTGCGGTGGTCTGGCCAAGGCCCACGTCGGTTGTCTGTTTCACAGCCTCATACGTAAGTGTCCCCGACCGTGACACAACCCCGACCGAGCCCTTGGAGAAGATCGAGCCAGGCATGATGCCGATCTTGCATTCGCCGGGGGTCAGCACGCCGGGGCAGTTCGGGCCGATCAGGCGGGACTTCGAATTGATCAGCGCGCGCTTGACCTTCATCATGTCGAGGACCGGAATGCCCTCGGTGATGCAGACGATCAGCGGGATTTCAGCGTCAATGGCCTCAAGGATCGAGTCGGCCGCGAAGGGCGGGGGGACGTAGATCGCCGTGGCATTTGCACCGGTTTTAGCCACGGCGTCGTGGACACTGTCGAAAACAGGCAGGCCGAGGTGTTCGGTGCCGCCCTTTCCGGGGGTCACGCCGCCGACCATCTGGGTGCCGTAAGCGATGGCCTGTTCGGAATGGAAGGTGCCTTGGCTGCCGGTGAAGCCCTGGCAGATGACGCGGGTGGATTTGTTGACGAGGACGGACATTCGCGTGTTTCCTAACTCAGAGCTGTTTCAAGGGGCTAAAGTCAGTTCGACACCAAGCCGTTCGACGCGTGCGACGAGCACCATTGCTTGGACTGAATGAAGCCAATTCTTCCGGTAGACTGTGAGTGCGTCCGGTGCATCTAGGGCTCCGGAGGCTTCCAACATGGCGTCTCGTTCGGTGCGGCAAGTTGCCGAGAACACGAGTTCTGCGAGATCAAGCATGTTGTCCTGTAAGGGTTCTAGTTGTGTTGCCCAATGTGCCAAGCACTGGGTCAGCGCGTCTGTGGAGTCAGTTGCCTGCGCGGTCTCAGCTTGCGCAGTTGGCAAGTTGAGAACCAAGCAAAATGCGCAGGCAAACCACCGAGTCATTGCTTACCCCCGCACCGCCTTGACGATCTTTTCCGCTCCGTCCTTCAGGTCATCGGCGGCGATGACGTTCAGGCCGGATTTGCGGATGATGTCCTTGCCAAGTTCGACATTGGTGCCTTCGAGGCGCACCACCAGCGGCACTTGCAGGCCCACCTCTTTTACCGCCGCGATCACACCTTCTGCGATGATGTCGCAGCGCATGATGCCGCCGAAGATGTTGACGAGGATGCCCTTCACCTGCGGGTCGGAGGTGATGATCTTGAAGGCCTCGGTCACCTTTTCCTTGGTCGCGCCGCCGCCGACGTCAAGGAAGTTGGCAGGCTCGGCCCCGTAAAGCTTGATGATGTCCATCGTGGCCATCGCGAGGCCCGCGCCGTTGACCATGCAACCGATCTCGCCATCCAGCGCGATGTAGTTCAGGTCGAATTTCGAGGCGGCGAGTTCCTTCGGATCTTCCTCGGTCTCGTCGCGCAGGGCGGCGATGTCGGGGTGGCGGTAGATCGCGTTGCCGTCAAAGGCCATCTTGGCGTCAAGGAGCTTCAGCGAGCCGTCCTTGAGGGCGCAGAACGGGTTGATCTCCAGCATGTCCATGTCCTTGTCGGTGAACATGCGGTAGAGGTTCTTCACGATCTGGACGCAGGATTTCACCTGCGCGCCCGAAAGCCCCAGCGCAAAGGCGACGCGGCGGCCGTGGAAATCCTGCAAGCCGGTGGCGGGATCAATGGTGAAGGTGTGGATCAGTTCGGGCGTGTCGTGGGCAACGTCTTCGATGCTCATCCCGCCTTCGGTCGAGGCGACGATGGAGATGCGGCTGGACTGGCGGTCGATCAGGAAGGCGAGGTAGAACTCGCGGTCGATGTCGCTGCCGTCTTCGATGTAGATGCGGTTGACCTGCTTGCCGGTGTCTCCGGTCTGGATCGTCACCAAGGTGCGGCCCAGCATCTGGCGGGCGAACTCGGCGGCCTCACCTACTGAGCGGGCAAGACGGACACCGCCCTTTTCGCCAGCCTCGGGTTCCTTGAAGTGGCCCTTGCCGCGACCACCGGCGTGGATCTGCGCCTTGACGACCCAGAGCGGCCCGTCCAACTCGCCTGCGGCAGTCTTGGCCTCTTCGGCCTTGAGGACGACACGGCCGTCGGAAACCGGGATGCCATAACTGCGCAAAAGCGCCTTGGCCTGGTACTCGTGAATGTTCATCTGGGCCGCCCCGTTCTTGTGGTGGTTTGGCTGGGTGATGGCACGGATACGCAAGGATTCCTACGGGAATTCCCTGATGTTAGCGCCGGACAGCGCGGAAAAATGCATATCGTGATCACGAATTCGAACCGTGTGATCACATTGCTGAAAAGTGTGATCACACGTTAAGCTGTCCGGCCTTTACGTCGATTCGCAGCCGCACGGCGGCCCGGATTCCACGCCGAACCTTGCCCCTGCCCGATCCCGGTTCGGTCAGTTCAGAAAGACCGCAAACAGGATCGCATCGCCCGAGACCATCCGTTCAAAGTCGTTCCAGGCGGTGGTGCTGACGCGGTTGCCCTTTTCGGCATAGGGCAACAGTCCCTCGCCCTGAACCCATGTGATCAGGTCAACGGGGGGTGGGGTCTCGAACATCTTTTTCAGGTTGATCCCAGCCTCGGCGCCGAAACGCCAATGCGGGATCAGGAGTTCGCCAGTCAGCAGCATTTCGGCATCCGCCAGCACGGCCTGCCAGCGCTGTCCCGTTCCGGGCGGCATCCTGATGCCAAGGCCGGATACCTGATTGTCATTCGGCACCCATTCGCGGTCGTTGTCAGTCTCTTGCGCCACCAGTGACCAGAAGCGGCGGTTTTCCCTGATCATCGCCAGCAGATGCGCGTGGGCGTTCTGCGCCATCGCCTTGTCGGGAGTGTTCGACAGGGCGAAAAGCACCATGGCGATCCGGTCGACCTGACGACCGAACATCATGTCAAGGGCATTTGGTGGCGGGGTGTCCCCCCAGAGCGCATAGATCGCGGCCGAACTGTCCAGCACGCGCTGGATCGCGGGTTCCGGGTCGTAGGCAAGGGCGATGTTTGCAAAGCCTGACAAGAAGTGGGTGTAGGCGGTCAACCACGCGGCATCGGCGGTATCAAACCGGATCACCGGGTCTTCCAGCCGCATTCCGATGATACGCCCGCCGCCCATCAGCCCTGCGACCGAGGCCATGTCTTCGCCCGGGTCATATGCGCCGTTCATGTTGATGTCGAACCACAGGTCACGCAGGGCAATCTCCAGCGCGAAAGGCTGGTCACCCAACTGGCCAAGTGTGGCACGGGCGGCTTCCATATCCGCGTCCAGCCGGGTGAGCAGGGTCGTGAAATCCGCCGCCGCAAAGGCGCGGGCTTCGGGGTTCTCGGGAATCGGCAGGCGCAGGATCGGCAGTTCCGACCAGTCAGCCCGCACGCCGGTCTGCCAGCGCAGTTGCAGCGCGGCCTCGACCCCGCGCAGAAAGCGCAGGCCGGCGAGGGCAAAAAGTTCATCGCTGCCGGGGGCGGGCAGGGTGGCCAGACGCGCCTCGGTCGCGGCAAGCCCGGTCCGGCCGATCTCTTGCGACAGGGTCTCGGCGGTGGCGGGGGCGGCGGCAAGGGCAAGGCAAAGGGAGATGGCAAGGGAACGCATGGCAAGCTCCTTCCGGAATGGCCCGATGATGCGGGAGTGATCCGGCACAGGCAAGTATGGAAGCCCCTGCCTGCGCGGCTTTACGCGGCAACGGCGGGCCGATAGGAATTCACGGTGCGCCACATCATCAGCCTTTCGACGATTCCCCCCCGCTTTGCCGCGATTGGCCCGACCCTGGCCTCACTGGTCGGGCAATCCTCCCGGCCCGAGGCGGTGGAGCTTTACATTCCGAAAAGCTACCGTCGCTTTCCCACTTGGGGCGGTGGTCTGCCGCAGGTGCCGGATGGGGTGACGATTGTCAGGGTGGATGAGGATCTTGGCCCCGCCACCAAGGTCTTGCCGGCGGCGCGCACCTATCGCGGGCAGGAATTGGACCTGCTTTTCGCCGATGACGATCATTTCTACCGGCCAGATTGGGCGCAGCGGTTCTTGATGGTGCGCAAGGCACATCCAACGGCGGCGGTCTGTGCATCCGGCACGACAGTGGCGCGGCTGGGACGGGATTGGGTTTCAGATGGCCCCTTGCCGAAAGCCGTAAGGGCGCCACGGCCTTCCGAGCAATGGGGCTATTGGCTGCGACGCCTGCTTGCCAACTCCAGGCGCCCCGATCCGACCAGACCGCAACTCAGGGCCGCCCACCGCAAGCTTGACCGGTCTGGCCATGTAGACATCGCCGAGGCCTTTGCGGGTGTGGCGCTGCGGCCGGATTTCCTTGACGAGGACGCCTTTGTGATCCCGCCGGTCCTTTGGGCGGTGGATGATGTCTGGCTGTCGGGCCAGCTTGCGCGCCGACACATTCCGATCTGGGCTGACCGGAGGCTGAATCGCTCGGTCGCCATTCGGGGGGTGGTCGACACCACGCCGCTTCTCAGGGCGGTGATCGAAGGGGCGGATCGGCGCGCGGCAAATCTGGCTTGTGTGGATTACATGCGGGAAACTTACGGGATCTGGGGTGGTTCGGTCGGCAAGGCCGCATCAGATGGGCCTGACGAAACGGTCACCGGCGCATGACTTGGACCAGCGGGACTGACCCCGCTGTCAGGTGGATGTCAGCCGACGCGCCCGGCGTGGAACAGCACCTGTCCGCGCGGCAGTCGGTCTGGGCGCAGTTCAGCCGTCATTCCCGCTTTGCCAGCAAGGTGCAAAACGTCCTCCAGTCGAAAATGCCGGGGGGCGCGATCGGGATGGGTGACCACCCCATCGGCCTGCCGGTGCGGGGCAGAAGCGGCACTGTCGGGGGCAAGGAACACGGTGAACAGGAGCGCCCGAAGCCTGGGCAGTTTCCTTGCCGCACTGTGCAGCGCGGTTTCAAGGGCCGTGATCGGCAGATGGGTGAAGACCCCCCAGGCGATGGCCAGCGTAATTCGGTCGGGGATGCCGGGAAAAGCGAAGGCCGCATCCTCGACAAGTTGCTCGGGGGGTAGTCGGGTCGGGTCGGCAAGCTCTACATTGCGCCCATGATGCATAAGCGCGAGCGACGCATCTGTTCCCCAGTAATGGCCGGGCCGCAGATAAGGCACCGCAAGATGGCCAAGCCGAAGTGCGCCGCAGCCGATGTCAAGAAGGTGGTCGTCCGGGGTCATCCCCGCTTCGGCCAGCACGGCCATCTGGGCGCGCGCCGTTTCCCCCCAGCGGCCACCGACGATATCGCGGTGGCGGCCTTTGGCGATTGCCTCGTCGTAGAAGCCGGGAACGAGGTAGGGTGACTCCGTCCGTCCGGTCAGGATTTCTCAGCCTTCTGGGCCGCGGCGGCCTTCATCCGGGCAAGAAGCTGTTCCTTCGTCTCACGCGGGGGTGTCACGGATTTTGGCGCGCCCTTCTGGGCGTGATCGGGGCCACGCGGATTATGGCGGGCGCCCTTGGGGTTGCCGGATTTGGAATAGTCCATCGGGGTCTCCGGGTTGGGATGGAGGGGAGATGCCGGATTTGGGGGCCGGGGGCAATGGCAAAGGCGCAGGCTGGTGGCAAAAGCCGGGCGCGAAAAGGCAAAGGCGGCATCCGATTGCCCGGATGCCGCCTTTGGATACGTCAGATTTCGGTGCGTCAGGCCAGCGTCGGATCAATGCCCTTGCAGGCAGAAACAAGACCCTTCACCGCGTCGATCGATTTGTCGAGCATCGCCTGTTCCGTTGCGTCGAGCTTCACTTCGACCACACGTTCGACCCCGCCAGCACCGATGATGACCGGGACGCCGACATAGATCCCATCAAGCCCATACTGGCCCTTCACATGGGCCGCGCAGGGCAGCAGGCGCTTTTGATCCTTGAGGTAAGCCTCGGCCATTTCAATGGCGCTGGTCGCGGGGGCGTAGAAGGCGGAACCGGTTTTCAGAAGGCCCACAATCTCGGCGCCGCCGTCGCGGGTGCGCTGGACGATAGCGTCCAGTTTTTCCTGCGTGGTCCAGCCCATTGCCACGAGGTCCGGCAGCGGGATGCCGCCAACGGTGGAGTAGCGGACCGAAGGCACCATCGTATCGCCATGGCCACCAAGGACGAAGGCGGTGACATCCTTCATCGAGACGTTGAATTCAAGCGACAGGAAGTGGCGGAAGCGGGCCGAGTCCAGCACGCCGGCCATGCCGACGACCTTGTTGTGTGGCAGGCCCGAGAATTCGCGCAGCGCCCAGACCATCGCGTCCAAGGGGTTGGTGATGCAGATCACGAAGGCGTTCGGGCAGTTGGCCTTGATGCCTTCGCCGACCGACTTCATCACCTTGAGGTTGATGCCCAGAAGGTCATCGCGGCTCATCCCCGGTTTGCGCGGCACGCCGGCGGTGACGATGCAGACATCGGCCCCGGCCAGATCGGCGTAGGAATTGGTGCCGGTCATCGTGGCGTCAAAGCCTTCCGACGGGCCGGACTGCGCGATATCCAGCGCCTTGCCCTGCGGGGTGCCTTCGGCGATGTCGAAGAGGATCACGTCGCCCAGTTCCTTGAGCGCGACGAGATGCGCAAGCGTACCGCCGATCTGACCGGCGCCGATAAGGGCGATCTTGGGTCTGGCCATGGAAGCCTCCTTTGGGATTATTCGGAGGCAGGCGTAGCCCCTAAAACGGCGTCTGTCCAGTCTTCCAATGGGGCTCGGTATACAATTGTATGCGAAAAATTGCAGCTTTCGGGTCAGGGTTTTTGGCGTTAGCGGTAACCTCGATCACGGACCCGGCGGAGAGCGTTATGGAAGTGGCAGCATACTGGGTGGCGGCGGTCGTGGCAGCGATGCTGGTCGGGATGGGCAAGGGCGGCGTGCCGGTCGTGGGGATGCTTGGCGTTCCGGTCATGGCGCTGGTGATGAACCCGGTGCTGGCGGCGGGGTTGTTGCTGCCGGTCTATGTGGTATCGGATGTCTTCGGCCTTTACGCCTATCGCCATGCCTTTGACCGGCGGGTGCTGGCGATCCTTTTGCCCGGCGCGGTGTTTGGCATCGCAATTGGCTGGGCCACCGCCAGCGTGGTGCCTGAGGCCGCAGTGACGTTGCTGGTGGGGGTGATCGGGCTGGCCTTTGCGCTGAACCTGTTGATCCGGCGGGCGGTGGTTGTAGACCCGAAGCGGCCAGAGGTGGCGCCGGGGCTGTTCTGGGGCGCGCTGACCGGCTTCACCAGTTTCGTCAGCCACGCGGGCGCGCCGCCCTATCAGGTCTACACCCTGCCATTGGGCCTGACCAAGCAGGTCTTCGCCGGCACCTCGACCATAGCGTTTGCGGTGATCAACGCGGTAAAGCTCTTGCCCTATTACCATCTTGGCCAGTTGAACCCCGGCAATCTGAAAGTGGCGGCGATCCTGGCCATTCCGGCGACGATTGCGGTCTTTGCCGGGGTGCGGCTGGTGCAGTTCATACCGGAACGACTGTTTTTCCGCATCGTGACATGGGCGCTTCTGCTGATCTCGGTCAAGCTGGTCTGGGATGGGATTTCGGGCCTTGCCATTGTGGCAGCCGGGGGCGGCGCAGGTTAGATCCTTTCGCCCTTTGCTGGCAGATCATCGGTCAGCGCCTCGTATCCCAGGCCCGAAGCCATCAGGCACATTCTGCCGTCGGCCAGTGTCATGGTGATGGTCCAGGTGCCGGTGGCGCCGGAGGCGTAAAGCTCCATCACCGCATCTGCCCCGGCGACACCCATGGCGCGGCGGGTTTCGCCGTAGCGGTCCGCCAGAAGGGCGGTCAGCGCCTCGCGGCTGCCGCATTGGGGGTTTGCAAAGGCGATCTGGGTGGCAAGGATCACGCCGCCAAAGCCAAGCGAAAGCGCGAAGATCATCCGGGTCATGGTCGGGCGGTTCATCGGAGAGCCTTTCTTGCAAAGATGCGGAAAGGCTGAAGGGCGAGGGCTGAAAACCGGTTAACGCGGCGTGCGTGCGGGGTGGGCGACGGGGTTTTTGCTGCGGCGCGGCAAAATTGGCCTTGCGGTTTGTGACAAATCCATGATCAAAAGCGCAAGAATATTACCCGGAGGTGAGTCGTGTCCCGTCCTGTCCGATCGGTTCTCTATATCCCCGCGTCCAAGGAGCGGGCGCTTGAAAAGGCGCGCGATCTGGCGACGGATGCGATTATCTTCGATCTGGAAGACGCGGTGACGCCCGAAGAAAAGGACCGCGCGCGCGATCTGCTGGCGGCGGAGCTGACGGATCAGGACTTTGGTGCGCGGCTGCGGATCGTGCGGGTCAACGGGCTGGACACCGCATGGGGCGCGGCTGATCTGGCGGCTTTCGCGGCGCATCCCGGTGCGGACGCGGTGCTGGTGCCGAAGGTGAACGGTCCGGACGGCCTTGACGCTGTGGCGGCGCTGGTGCCTGCCAAGCCGCTGTGGGCCATGCTGGAGACAGCGCAGGGTTGCCTGAACGCCGCTGCGATTGCGGCGCATCCGCGGCTGGAGGGGATGGTGATGGGGACCAACGATCTGGCCAAGGAACTTGGCGCGCGGTTCCGGGCGGACCGGTTGCCGCTGATGGCGGGGCTGGGGGCCTGTGTGCTGGCGGCGCGGGCCTCGGGCAAGGTGGTGGTGGACGGGGTCTTCAACGCCTTCAAGGATGAAGCTGGCCTGCGTGCGGAATGTGAACAGGGCCGCGACCTTGGGTTTGACGGGAAGACGCTGATCCACCCGGCGCAGTTGGCCATCGCCAACGAGGTCTTTGCGCCCAGCGACGAAGAGGTGACGCTGGCCCGCCGGATGATCGAAGCCTACCGCGAGGCGCGCGCCAAAGGCCAGGGTGTCGCGGTCGTCGATGGCCGGATCGTCGAGAACATGCATGTCGAAACCGCAGCAACCCTTCTTGCCAGGGCCGAGGCGATTGCGGCGCTGGCCGTTTGACGGCAGGGTGGGCGCCGAAAGCATCTGGAGGCGGCAATGACGTTGATTGTTCTGGGACTGGCCTTGTGGTGGGCGGCGCATCTGTTCAAACGACTGGCCCCGGCACGTCGGGCGGCGATGGGCGATGCGGGCAAGGGTTTGGTGACAGTCGGCATTCTGGCCGGGGTGATCCTGATGGTGATCGGCTACAGGGGACACGAGGCACCCGATCTGTGGTATCCGCCTGCGTTCCTGACCCATGTGAACAATCTTCTGATGTTGCTGGCGTTCTATCTTTATGCGGCCAGCGGGATGAAGACACGGATCACGCGCGTGATCCGGCATCCGCAACTTACGGCGGTGAAGACCTGGGCTGTCGCACATCTTCTGGTGAACGGCGATCTGGCGAGTGTGGTGCTGTTTGGTGGCCTTTTGGCCTGGGCGGTGGTCGAGGTGATCGTGATCAACCGCGCTGAGCCGCGGCCTGCGGCGCCAGAGCCTGCGGCGATGGGCAAGGAGATTGGGGCTGTGGTCGGGGCTGTGGTTGTGTTCGGGGCCGTCGCATGGGCGCATAACTGGCTGGGTGTCTGGCCCTATGGCTGAGCGAGGAAGCAGGGGCTTCACACCCCGCACCGATGCCGAAGCAGCGGGGGTTTCACACCCCCGCACCCCCGTGGGATATTTGGGGAAGAGAAAGACAATTTCAGGCGAATTGTCGGGGATTTGGTGAGACCATGAAGCTGTATCGGTTTCTGAGCGCGGATGACTCGTCGGCCTTCTGTCACAAGGTGACGGCGGCCTTGAACAAGGGGTGGGAACTGCACGGGTCGCCCACCTATGCCTTTGACGCGGCCAACGGCGTGATGCGCTGCGGGCAGGCGGTGGTGAAAGAAGTGCCGGGCGACTATTCCCCGGAAGTGAAGCTGGGGGAGCAATGAAGACCAATCCGGGCCGGTTCTTCGAGGACTACCGTCTGGGCGAGGTGATAGCCCATGCCGTGCCGCGGACCGTGGGGCAGGGCGAACGGGCGCTTTATCATGCGCTTTACCCGGCGCGGGCGGCGGTGCATTCGTCTGATGCCTTCGCGCAAGGGGTGGGGCTGCCGGCAAGCCCGCTGGATGACCTGATTGCGTTTCATACCGTCTTTGGCAAGACCGTCCCCGATATCAGCCTGAACGCGGTGGCCAATCTTGGCTATGCCGAGGGGCGCTGGCTGCGCCCGGTCTGGCCGGGAGACACGTTGCGGTCGCAATCCGAGGTGATCGGGCTGAAGGAAACCAGCAGCGGGGCCACGGGCGTGGTCTGGGTGCGCACGCGCGGGCTTAACCAGCGTGACGAGGCGGTGCTGGAATATGTGCGCTGGGTGATGGTGAAAAAACGCCGTCGCGAGGTGGAGGTAGAGACGCATGTGCCGGCGCTGCTGGCCTCGGTTCCCTCGGGGAAACTGGTGGTTCCGGATGGGCTGGACTTCTCGGAATATGACTTCGCGCTGGCGGGAGAGACCCATCGCTGGGGCGACTATGCGCTGGGCGAGATCATTGACCATGTCGATGGCGTGAGTGTGGAAGAAGCGGAACACATGCTGGCCACGCGTCTGTGGCAGAACACCTCCAAGGTGCATTTCGATGTCAGCCAGCGCGAGGACGGGCGGCGGCTGATCTATGGCGGCCATGTCATCAGTCTTGCGCGCGCGCTCAGCTTCAACGGGCTGGCCAATGCGCAGTTCATGGTGGCGCTGAACGCCGGCGCCCATGCAAACCCCTGCTTTGCCGGTGATACCGTACGGGCCTGGTCCGAGGTTCTGGACCGGGCCGAAACCGAGGCGCCAGGAGTCGGTGCCTTGCGTTTGCGCCTGGTGGCAACCAAGGGGGCCGCGGGTGCCTTGCGTGGAGCGGACGGCAAATATCTGCCCGAAGTCCTCCTGGATCTGGACTACTGGGCGCTGGTTCCGCGCTGAGTCTGGCCGTCGGCAGCCTTGGGGCAGGTTGGGGGTCTATTGTGATCACGCCTGGAAAATTCGTGATCACAAAACCGAAAAACTTGCGCCGATAGCGGAAACATCGTGCAACTGCGGCATTCTCACGCGTGACACGGGCGAAATCCGCGTTATGCAGAAGCACAACAAAAGCCTGCGCTGGCCCGGTGGGTCCGCGCCGCCAGACGCGAGGACCGAACATGGCAGACGCAAAGCGGCCCCCGGCCCGGATCGAGCGCCCCCTTTCTCCACACTTGCAGATCTACCGGCCGCAGCTGACCTCTATCACCTCGATCCTGACCCGGATCACCGGCAACGGGGTGATCGTCGCGGTGATGCTGGCGGTCTGGTGGCTGTTGGCGGCGGCAACCTCGGACAGCTATTTCGCCTTGGCCAATGCCGTGGTGACCAGCTGGTTCGGGGATCTGGTGTTCGTGGCCTCGCTTTGGGCGGTATGGTATCATTTCCTTGCCGGGCTGCGGCATCTTTACTTTGATGCCGGCCACGGGCTTGAGGTCGCCACGGCGGAAAAGCTGGGCTGGGCCTGCATCTTCGGATCGGTCGTTCTGACCGTGATCACCATTCTTCTGGTTCAGTGAGGGTCTCATGCGCTATCTGACAGCCCGCAAACGCGCCGAAGGTCGTGGGGCCGCTGGCACCGGCACCGAACACCACTGGGCGATGACGGTGTCATCTGTCGGTCTGGCTTTCCTTCTGCCGGTCTGGCTTTACATCTTTGGCTCTGCGCTGGGCAGCCCGCGCGAGGTGGTGCTGGAAACCTTTGCCCGCCCCTTCCCGGCGATCGTGACCGCGCTGATCCTTGTGGTCGGCATGCGTCATTTCGCGATGGGGGCGACGATGATGATCGAGGATTATGCCAAAGGCACGACGCGCAAGATGCTGATCATCGGCGCTGTTTCCCTGGCCTGGGTGATTGCTGCAACGGGCCTGTTCGCGCTGGCCCGCATCGCGCTGTGAAGGACAAGAGTATGACCGCCTATCCCTATGAAGTGCATGACTATGACGTGGTTGTCGTTGGTGCCGGTGGTGCTGGCTTGCGGGCAACGCTGGGCATGGCCGAGCAAGGCCTGCGCACGGCTTGCGTGACCAAGGTCTTCCCGACCCGCAGCCACACGGTTGCCGCGCAGGGTGGCATCGCGGCCAGCCTTGGCAACATGGGGCCGGACAGCTGGCAGTGGCACATGTATGACACCGTAAAGGGGTCGGACTGGCTGGGCGATACCGACGCGATGGAATACCTTGCGCGCGAGGCTCCGAAGGCGGTTTACGAGCTTGACCATTACGGCGTGCCGTTTTCGCGGACCGAAGAGGGCAAGATCTACCAGCGCCCCTTTGGCGGCCATACCACCGAATACGGCGAAGGCCCCCCGGTGCAGCGCACCTGTGCCGCGGCCGACCGGACGGGGCATGCGATCCTGCACACGCTTTACGGCCAAAGCCTGAAGAACAATGCGGAATTCTACATCGAGTATTTCGCGCTGGACCTGATCATCACCGATGGCCGTTGCACCGGCGTGGTGGCGTGGAAGCTGGATGACGGCACCATGCATGTCTTCAACGCCAAGATGGTCGTCCTGGCGACGGGCGGTTATGGCCGCGCCTATTTCAGCGCGACCTCGGCCCATACCTGCACCGGCGACGGTGGCGGCATGGTGGCGCGGGCCGGTCTGCCGCTTCAGGACATGGAGTTCGTGCAGTTCCACCCGACGGGCATCTATGGCTCGGGTTGTCTGATCACCGAGGGCGCGCGCGGCGAAGGCGGGTATCTGACCAACAGCGCGGGCGAGCGGTTCATGGAACGCTATGCGCCGCACTACAAGGATCTGGCGCCCCGCGATTATGTCAGTCGCTGCATGACGCTGGAAATCCGCGAAGGCCGGGGTGTTGGCGCCAATGGGGACCACATCCACCTGAACCTGAACCACCTGCCCAAGGAAACGCTGGAACTGCGGCTGCCGGGGATCACCGAAAGCGCGCGCATCTTCGCCGGCGTGGACCTGCTGAAAGAGCCGATCCCGGTACTGCCGACTGTGCATTACAACATGGGCGGTATCCCGACGAACTATTGGGGCGAGGTGTTGAACCCCACCGCCGACAACCCCGACGCCATCTTCCCCGGCCTGATGGCCGTGGGCGAGGCGGGCTGTGCAAGCGTCCATGGCGCGAACCGGCTGGGGTCGAACTCACTCATCGACCTTGTGGTCTTTGGCCGCGCCGCCGCGATCCGCGCCGGGCAGGTTGTGGACCCCAAGGCCTCGAATGCCCCCGTCAACACGGCGGAAGTGGACCGCGCCCTGTCGCGGTTTGACGGCTTGCGCCATGCCAAGGGCGCGGTGCCGACCGCCGACCTTCGTCTGGAAATGCAGCGCACCATGCAGGCCGATGCAGCCGTCTTCCGGGCCGAGGAAACGCTGGCCGCAGGCGAGGCGAAGATGACTGCCATCGCCGCCAAGATGGACGATCTGCACGTCACCGACCGCAGCCTGATCTGGAACAGCGACCTGATGGAGACGCTGGAACTGACCAACCTGATGCCGAACGCGCTGGCCACGATCTACGGCGCCCACGCCCGCACCGAAAGCCGGGGCGCGCATGCACATGAAGACCACCCGGCCCGCGACGACGCCAACTGGCGCAAACACTCGCTGGCCTGGGTTGACGGGGCCGAGGTGCGGCTGGACTACCGCCCCGTCCACACCGCGCCCCTGACATCCGAGGCTGACGGTGGGATCGCCTTGAAGAAGATCGCTCCGGCGGAACGGAAGTTCTGATGCGGAAGGCCCGCGACCGACAGGAAAGACGCGATCAGGCGGGTGGCCGCATGAACGACAGCAACCTGTTTTGGTCGTGGTACAGGCCAAGGAACTTCGGCGATTGGGTGACTCCCTTTCTGTTTGAAGCGCTCACGGGAAAAGAAGCGGTCCACTGTCCCGCGAAACACCTGCTGCCCGGTGCAACCACCGTTTACGGCTGCGGCAGCATCTTGCGGCACATACAGGTGCCTGATGTGGCGGTAGTCTGGGGTAGTGGGATCATCGATAGCGCTGATCGTTTCGCGCGCCCATTAAGGACGGTTTCGGTGCGAGGGCCGCGCAGCCGGGCTCGGATGCTGGCGTTGGGTTATGACTGCCCCGAGGTTTATGGTGACCCGGCGTTGATCCTGCCAAAGGTCTACCCTTCCAAACCGGAAAGGGTCTTCGAAGTGGGAGTAATTCCGCACTTCGCAGAGTTGAACCAGTTCCGTGGCAAGCCTTTGCCGAAAGACTGGACCCTTATCGACGTGACCAAGGATATCAAGCAGGTCATCTCTGCGATCACGCGGTGCCGTCGGACTGTTTCCAGCTCGTTGCACGGGGTTATTGTCTCTCACGCTTATAATGTGCCGTCGGCCTGGGTGGCGTCTGACGTCGCTTTGCATGGCGATGGGGTCAAGTTTGCAGATTACTTCGAGTCCTTGGGCGTGGCTGAGACAAGTCTGCCGGGCAACTGGCGAGCGATCCGTGAGGGCAATCTTTCATCGGTTACTTTCCTGCAACCGGATGTCACCAGCTTGCAGAACCAGATATTGGAATCTTGTCCGTTCCAGATGACTGAAATTCTCGGGAGCGTGTCCGCATGATCCGCGCCCACATGGCCACATATCCCAAGCGGCGGGAATTGCTGGAACGGTCGGTCCGGTCGGTTTCGGCGCAGGTGGATCGGGTCTTTCTGGTCTTGAACGACTATTCGGACGTGCCGGAAGAAATTGCGTCGATCGACAATGTCGAGCCGGTCATTCCGCCCGAAGACCTGAAGGATGTCGGCAAGTTCCTTTGCCAGCCGGGGGAAGACGACCTCGTGCTGCTGGTCGATGATGATCTGATCTATCCTGCCGATTATGTCGACAGACTTGTCGGCGCGGCCAAGGCTATCGGTCTTCAAGACGCGGTGTTCGGTTTCCATGGCTCGATCTACAAGGATGTTGACAGCCATGGTGCAAACGGCCGGAAGGTCCATTCCTTCAACCGTGACCTGTCAACGACGACCTGTGTCGATCAGTTGGGGACAGGTTGCATACTGGCACTTGGCAAGAACGTGGCACCCCTCTCGTTCATGAAAGGCAGCCAGAAGTTTGTTGATGTCCGCTATGCAAGGTGGTTGCATCAGCAGGGTATCCAATCCTGGTGCGTTGCCCACGAGCGGGACATCTTGCAGGAAATGCGGCTGACCACCGGCAGGCATGAAACGATTTATCGGGATTTCACGCGCAACACTCCCGCCCATGTGATCCTTGAAATCCGGGACTTCGCCGGCAAGGGCCACAAGGTCGGACAAATGGTGGGACTGCAATGATGCGATCTGGCAGCGCTTTTTTGGGGATCGGTGTGGTGGTCCTTGTCCTTGCGGCCTGTGACCCGGCCGAACTGGCCGACCGAGCTGTCAGGCGCGCCGCCGACAGCGTCGTGTTTCCGGTGGTGAACATCGACATGCCGTCCGGCCCCGCCCAGACCGCGACCAACTGCATCCTGAACGCGGCCAGCCCTGACGAGTTGCGGCTTCTGGCGCGGGATGTGGGGGTAGAGGCCGGAACGGCGACCAAGGCCACGATCCGCACCATAGCCCTGCGCCCGGCGGCACAGGCCTGCTTTGCCGCCAGCGGCATCCCACCGCTGAGGTAGCCCGATGAAACGCGCCCTTCTTGTCATTGTGCTGCCCTTTGCCCTGCTGCAAGCCTGCGGCCCGATCTCTGTCGCCGAAGCCGAACGCCAGTGTCTGGAACGTGCGCGCCTTGCCAAGCAACCGCGTGGCGAGGTGTCGGTCGGTTTGAACTCGGCTGGCAAGGTCGCTGGCGGGCTCGAGTTGAACGTAAGCTCTGATTATATCCTGGGTCGTGATCCGTCGGCGGTGTTTGACAGTTGTGTTATGGGCCGGTCGGGGGAACTGCCCTCGCGCCCGCTGTCGCAACAGCCGGGGTGGAGGTGAGCCGCCCCGCCGAAGCCATCGCCGACCGCGACGACCTGCGCCGCAGGTTGCGGCGCGCGGGTCTGGTGGCGCAGCCGGACAAGTCCACGGCGGCGCATCTGCGCGCCTATGGCCTTGCCCCGGAAGTGGTGTTCGACGTTGGCGTGGCCGAGGGGACGCCGCAGCTTTACCGTGCCTTTCCAGATGCCCATTTCGTGCTGATCGACCCGCGCGCCGAATCGCGTGAGGCGATGAGCGGTCCGGCAGCGCCGGCTCGGGCCAGTTTTCATGCGCTGGCACTTGGCGCCGCGCCTGGGCAAATGGAGCTTTCGACCCCGGTGACCAAGGCCGGGGCGCATGGCGGGCGATCCAGTCTGAATCGCCCGGTTGGGCCGATGGCGCGGGCCATCACCGGCTTTCAGCGCAAGATGGTCGATGTTGGCACTCTGGATGCGGTGGCCGCCGCCTATCCGGGGCAGGCAGGTCTGAAGATCGACACCGAAGGCCATGAGGCCGATGTGCTGGCCGGCGGGGCCGCAACGCTTCTGCGTTGTCAGTTTGTAATACTGGAACTGTCGCTGGCCGAACGCTTTGACAGCACACCTCGCCCCAGCGCCATTTTCGGCATGCTTGCCGCCGCCGGACTGGAATTTCGCGATATCCTGCGCACAACCGGCGACGGGGCCGGCGGCCCCATCCCGCGACTTATCGACGCCTTGTTCACACGCTGGCCTGCGCCCATCCTGCGCCCCAAAGGAGCCTGACCCATGGTCCAATTCACATTGCCCAAGAACTCGAAGATCCGCACTGGCAAGACCTGGCCAAAGCCGGAGGGCAAGGCCGTCCGCAAGTTCCAGGTCTATCGCTGGAACCCCGATGACGGGGAGAACCCCCGGGTGGACACCTATTTCGTCGATATGGACACCTGCGGCCCGATGGTTCTGGACGCACTGATCAAGATCAAGACCGAGATTGATCCGACCCTGACCTTCCGCCGGTCCTGCCGCGAGGGCATCTGCGGATCCTGCGCGATGAACATCGACGGGATCAACACGCTGGCCTGCATCTATGGCCTTGATGAGGTGAAGGGTGATGTGAAGATCTACCCCTTGCCGCATATGCCGGTGATCAAGGATCTGATCCCCGACCTGACCCATTTCTACGCCCAGCATGCCAGCATCATGCCCTGGCTGGAAACCAAGACCAACCGCCCGGCCAAGGAATGGAAGCAGTCGATCGATGATCGGTCCAAACTCGACGGGCTCTATGAATGTGTGATGTGCGCCTGTTGTTCGACGTCCTGCCCAAGCTACTGGTGGAACTCTGACCGCTACCTCGGCCCCGCAGCACTTCTGCATGCCTATCGCTGGATCATCGACAGCCGCGACGAGGCGACGGGGGAACGGTTGGACGATCTGGAAGACCCGTTCAAGCTTTATCGCTGCCATACGATCATGAACTGCGCCAAGACCTGCCCCAAGGGGTTGAACCCGGCCAAGGCAATTGCCGAGATCAAGAAGATGATGGTCGAACGGGTGGTCTGACCGCCGCTGGCCTTGCCACAGGGCTCCGGTTCGGCCGGAGCCCTTTGCATTTGCCCACCCTGCCGCGCCTGATGCGCGTGCCTTGTGCGTTGATGCAGGGCTTTTGGGCGCCCATTGCGTGGTCTGTGCAGCGGCGCGATGCTACCTTCCTTCGACAAACATGGGGAGCGCGGCATGGGACAGTTGGTTGACGGCACATGGCATGACGTCTGGTACGACACCAAATCGACCGGCGGCGCGTTCGAGCGCAAGGCCGCGCGGTTTCGCAACTGGGTGACCGCCGATGGCGCGCCGGGACCGACGGGAAAGGGAGGCTACAAGGCCGAAAGCGGGCGCTATCACCTTTATGTCTCGCTGGCCTGCCCATGGGCGCATCGCACCCTGATCTTCCGCGCGATCAAGGGGTTGGAGGATCACATCGGCGTCTCGGTCGTCCATCCCGACATGCTGTCGGACGGCTGGACCTTTGCGACCGATTTCCCGGGCGCCACCGGGGACCGGCAGTTCGGTCTGCCTTTCCTGCGCGACCTCTATCTGCGCGACACGCCCGACATGTCGGGCCGGGTAACCGTCCCGGTGCTGTGGGACAAGGTAACCGGCACGATCGTCAGCAACGAATCCAGCGAAATCATCCGGATGTTCAATTCGGCCTTCGATGCCGTGACGGGCAACACGGATGATTACTGGCCCGCAGACCTGCACGACGGGATCGAGGCGATCAACGCCCGGGTCTATGACACGGTGAACAACGGGGTCTATCGCGCCGGTTTTGCCACCACCCAAAGCGCCTATGACCCGGCGGTACGGGCGCTGTTTGACAGTCTGGACTGGCTGGAGGCGCATCTGGGCCAGAACCGCTATCTGATGGGCGACCGGCTGACCGAGGCCGATTGGCGGTTGTTCCCGACGCTGATCCGCTTTGATCCGGTCTATCACCTGCATTTCAAGTGCAATCGCCGGCGGATCATCGATTACCCGAACCTCTGGGGTTTCACGCGCGAGCTTTACCAATGGCCCGGCGTCGCCGCGACAGTGCGGGTCGATCATTTCGTGCGGCACTATCACTACAGCCACGACACGATCAATCCGAACCGGATCATTCCCATAAATCCGGTGCTTGACTATGATGCACCGCACGGGCGTGGTTAAGGGCGTCCGTCAACCGGAGCCGCCTAAGATGAAGCCAGACAAACCCGACCATGCCGTCCCCGCCGATGCCACCGCACGCAAGGCAGTGGCCCCGGTCATCTGCTACCCGGTCGAGGGGCTACCCGCCCCGGACCTTGCCGCATATCGTGCCGCGCGTGACGGCTGGTCGCTGGTGTCCGAAGTGCTGGTTCCCGCCCGCGACGGGCGCTGTTTCAACGTGCCGGCAGGGCATTTCTTCCGCATCATCAGCGTCGAGGGGCCGCAGGTTGGAGACCTAAATCTCTTTGCGGCCAATAACTTGGGTGAAAGGTTCTTCTCTGGCAAGACCCGGGCGCTGCATGGCACGCATCTGTCAACGGGTGATCGGATGTGGTCGTGCCTGCCTTATCTGCGGCCCATGGCGACGGTGACGGATGATACGCTTGACTGGTATGGGTTCGACACCTTTGGCGGGTCGGTGCATGATGTGATCGGCACGCGCTGCGACCCTTACACGCATGCGCTGTTGTCGGGCGGTGACCAGTATCACCACTGTTGCCATTCCAACCTGACGCGGGCGGTGGCGGCGCAGACCGGCCTGCCGCTGCATGCGGCGGAACTGCATGTGCATGACGTGCTGAACGTCTTCATGTGCACGGGTTTTACCCGCGACACCGGGCAGTATTTCATGAAGGCCAGCCCGGTGCGGCCCGGTGACTACCTTGAATTCATGGCGGAAATTGATCTTCTGGGCGTTCTGTCAGCCTGCCCGGGAGGGGATTGTTCGGCCGAACATTCGTCTGACGTGGCGGCCTGTCATCCGTTGCTGGTTCAGGTGTTCAGGCCCAAGGCCCCACCCGTGGGCTGGCACCCGTCTGGGCCGAATGCCTATGACCGCAGCCACGGTCAGGAATAGCGTTCCACTGTTCCGGCCTGAGCATCGTCGTAGCGGTCCCCCCAGGCCCAGCCGACGGGAAGGATGCGGTTGATCTCCTCGCGGTCTTCATCGGTCAGGTCGATCTCGGGCGCAGTGATCCATGCGGCAAGGTGTTCGGCGGTTCTGGTGCCGGGGATCGGGATCAGATGGCCAGCGCGGTCCAGAAGCCATGCCAGCGCAAGTGCGGCGGGGGTAAAGCCGCGGTCTTGCGCATAGGCGTGGAAGGCCTGCAGTTTCAACAGGTTGCTGGGCCAGTTTTCCGGGTAGAACCGGGGGATCCGGGTGCGGAATTCGCCGGGCGGGAAGGTGGAGGGGTCGGCCATCGGGGTGCCGAAAACCCCGCGCGCCAGTGGCGAAAACGGCACAAAAGCCACCCCAAGCGCCATACAGCGCTGGATCAGCCCCATCTCGGGCTGCCGGGTCCAGAGCGAGTATTCGTTCTGCACCGCCATCACCGGATGCACCGCATGGGCGCGTTCCAGCGTATAGGGGGCAATCTCCGACAGGCCGTAGCCAAGGATTTTGCCTTCTTCGACAAGCCGTTGCATGGCTCCGGCAAGGTCTTCGGCCGGGATCAGCGGGTCGTGGCGGTGGGCGTAGAACAGCGTGACGTGATCCAGCCCAAGCCGTTTCAGCGACCCTTCCAGTTCCGTCCGCAGATGCTCGGGCCGGTTGTCGATCCGGCGATCGGGGTTGTCGGTGAAGGCGGCCTTGGTCGCGATGTGCGGGCGGTGGCCCCGACTTTCCAGCCATTTGCCGATCACGATCTCGCTGACGCCCTTGCCGTAACCATTTGCGGTATCAAGGAAATCTATCCCGTGATCCCAAGCCGCATCCAGCGTGCGCAGACTTTCAGCCTCGGTCGTTGGGCCGAACATGCCGCCGAAAGACAGGCAACCAAGCCCAAGGGCGGATACATTGGGGCCATTCAGGCCAAGGCGACGTTTTCTCATGAGACCGTCATGTAATGCAGGCCCTGAAACCCGGCGCGCAGGGTGCGGGTACGGGGGGCGATGGTTTCGGGGGCGTTGGAACGCAGGCCTTCCGCGATCAGGGCAGCGAGATCCGGGGCATCGGCTGGGGTGACGCCGCGGCGGACAAGTTCCGGCGTGCCGATGCGCAAGCCGTTCAGGTCACCCGGGACATCGGGGATCGGCAGACCGATGCCGCAAGCCAGAAACCCGGCCTTGCGCAAGGTCTTCGATGCGGCCTGTCCGCCACCGAAAGCTGCGGCTTCGATGGCGAACTGGTGCGATGTGGTGGCGCCGCGATCCCCCGCATAGACGGGCAGGCCCAGGTTGAGAAGCTCTTGCGCAAGGGCGCGCGACAGATCGGCCATCGCCTTGGCATAGGCCCGGCCATGGTCGCGCCAGTCCAGAAGCGTCAGCGCAAGTGCAGCCGATTTCGCGGCATCGAAGTTGGCGGTCATGCCGGGGAAGGCGATGGCGTCAAGCCGTTCGGCGATCTCGGCGTCATTGGTCACGATCAGGCCGCCAGCCGGGCCGCCGAGGGATTTGTAGGTGCTCATCGTCATCAGATGCGCGCCTTCGGTCAATGGGTTGGCCCAGACCCCGCCCGCGATGATGCCGCATTGGTGGGCTGCATCAAAGAGAACCTTCGCACCGACCTGATCGGCGATCTTGCGCACCTCGGCCACCGGATGCGGGAACAGGTTCAGACTGCCGCCGACGGTGATGATCTTGGTGCGTGTGGCGTGGGCGAGGTCATGAAGCGCTGCAAGATCAAGGGTATAGCCGTCTGCGTCAATGGGTGCGGCGTGGGTGGTCAGCCCGTAAAGCCCCGCGCAGCCAGCAGCGTGGTGGGTAACGTGGCCGCCGATGCTGCCGGAGGGCGCGATGATGCTGTCGCCGGGTTTCGCCAGCGCCATGAAGCCGTAAAGATTGGCCAAGGCCCCTGATCCGACACGGATTTCGGCATATTTCGCCCCGAAGATCTCGGCCGCAAGTTCGGCGGTGATCACCTCGATTTCCTCGATCGCCTCCAGCCCCATCTCATACTTGTCGCCGGGGTAGCCAAGCGACGGACGTGACCCAAGGCCACGGGCCAGCGCTGCCTCGGCCCTCGGGTTCATCACGTTGGTCGCGGGGTTCAGGTTGAAGCAGTCGCGGTCATGGATTTCAAGATTGCGGTCAATCAGTTGGTCTATCCGCGCGGCAACATCGGCCGAAGGTTGTGCGGCCTTGGTGGCAAGGCGCTGGATGTAATCTTCGCAGGCTCTGGGAACCCAGGGGCGGGGGGCAAGGTGGGTCATGCGAAAGCCGCTTCCAGTGCGATTTCGACCATGGCGCCAAAGCTGGTTTCGCGCTGATCCGACGGCAGCGCCTCGCCCGTGGCGATGTGATCCGAGACGGTGAGGATGGCAAGCGCGCGCGCGCCGTGGCGGGCGGCGACCATGTATAGCTCGGCCGCCTCCATTTCCACGCCCAGGCAGCCGTGGCGGGTCAGTTCCGCCCAAAGGTCGGGGCGTTCGTCGTAAAAGGTGTCGGAGGAGTAGATGCCGCCGACATGGACGGGTGTGCCGCGGGCCTTGGCGGCACTGTAAGCCTTTGACAGCAGGTCAAAATCGGAGCAAGGGGCGAAGTTCAGTTCGCGGAAGATCGCGCGGGAGGGGGAGCCGAGCGTGGAGCAGGTCTGCGCAAGGATCACATCGCGCACTTTGACATGTTCGGGCAAGGCGCCCGCAGAGCCGATGCGGATCAGGGTCTTGGCGCCATAGTCGCGGATCAGTTCGTTGGCATAGATCGACAGCGACGGCATCCCCATGCCAGAGCCGTGGATCGTGACGCGGTGGCCGTTCCATGTGCCAGTATAGCCCAGCATCCCCCGGACCTCATTGACCAGAACCGCATCCTTGAGGAAAGTCTGCGCCGCCCAGCGGGCGCGGTAGGGGTCGCCCGGCATGAGGACGGTTTCGGCAATGTCGCCGGGTTTTGCGCCGATGTGGACCGTCATGATTTCCCTTCTGCCGGACTCAGGGTTAAGCACCTGAAAATCCGCTGTTTTGCCAGTCTTCCTTTCGTCTTCCTTTCGTCTTCCCCTGAGGAAGACAGACGGAAGCCCCACCCCGCATTAAGGCGGGGTGCGACGGGCTGCGCAAGAGGGCAACGGGCTGCGGATCAGGCGGCGTGGGGCGACAGGCCGGCAAAGACCTGATGATTGCCGCAAAAGCCGCATTCGGACGGGTCGGCCCCCCGGTCAAGCGCATGAGAACAGGCCTGCCGGTCGGAGCATTGGCCGCAGGTGGTCAGAAGGTCCAGCCACTGCCCCTGATCCGCCTTCAGGGTGGATTCGGGAATACCAAAGATCGCGCCCATAGCCTTGACGCGGTCGTTGATGTCGGGCGGCATGTCCAGAAACTTCAGCACCTGCGCGCGGCTTATTCCAAGGTCGTGAAGGTCACGGTCAGAAAGGTTGTTGACCTCGCTGACCTCTTTGAGGCGATGGATCAGGGTTCGGACTCGGTCCAGCATGGCATGGGTTCCTGACGTTGCTTGCCAGTGAAGCCTATGCGCAACAGTCGGTTTCTGGCTTGACCTGCATCAATCCGGCCCCGGTCTTGCCAGACTGAATGCGTCAGATCTTAGCTACTTATTCGGCGGCCACGGGTGAGGGGTCGGCAAGGGTGACAAGGTCCAGCATGATCTGGTTCAGCTGGAAATCCTTTGGCGTGTAGACCCGGGCCACACCCATGGCGGTCAGTGTTCGGGCGTCGTCATCGGGGATGATGCCACCGACGACCAGTGGCGTCTGCGACAGGCCGGCCGCGGCCAGCAGGTCCAGCGTTTCGCGGATCAGGGCCACATGGCTGCCCGACAGGATGGACAGACCGATCACGTCGGGCTTGCGTTCGGCGGCGGCGGCGACGATTTCGGCCGGGGTCAGGCGGATGCCGTCATAGGTGATCTCCATCCCGCAATCGCGGGCGCGGGTGGCGATCTGTTCCGCGCCGTTGGAATGGCCGTCAAGCCCGGGTTTGCCAAGCAGCAGTCGCAGCGGGTGGCCCAGTTTCGCTGCAACCGAGGCCACGGCATCGCGGACCGGCTCCAGCCCCTCGGTGCGGTTCGAGGGGTTCTGGCTGACGCCGGTCGGGGCGCGGTATTCACCGTAAAGCGCGCGCATCGCCCCGCCCCATTCGCCGGTCGTGACGCCTGCCTTCGCGCAGGCGACAGAGGCAGGCATGATGTTCTGCCCGCTTTGCGCGGCCTGCCGCAGCGCGGCAAGGGCGGCGGTAACAGCTTGCGGATCGCGGGTCGCGCGCCACTGGGCAAGGCGGGCGCATTGGTCAGCCTCGGCCTTTGGATCCGCCTGCATGATCGCGCCTTCCCCGGTGGTCAGGGGCGAGGGTTCGAAGGTGGTGAAGCGGTTGACACCGACAACGGTCGTTTCGCCGCTTTCGATCCGGGCAAGGCGGTCGGCGTTCGCTTCCACCAGCCGGGATTTCATGTAGCCGATGGCCGCGACCGCCCCGCCCATGGCGTCGATATGGGCAAGCTCCTCCAACGCGCCGGCCTTCAGCGCCGCGACCTTGCGGTCGATTGCGGGGTTGCCGTCAAAGAGGTCATCATATTCCAGAAGGTCGGTTTCATAGGCGAGGATCTGCTGCATCCGAAGCGACCACTGCTGGTCAAACGGGCGCGGCAGACCCAGCGCCTCGTTCCACGCCGGAAGCTGGACAGCACGTGCGCGGGCGCTCTTTGACAAGGTGACGGCCAGCATCTCGATCAGGATGCGGTAGACGTTGTTTTCGGGCTGCTGTTCGGTGAGGCCGAGGGAGTTGACCTGCACGCCATAGCGGAAGCGGCGGAATTTCGGGTCGGTGATGCCATAGCGCGATTCCAGCAGGTCATCCCACAGGGCGACAAAGGCACGCATCTTGCAAAGCTCGGTCACGAAGCGGATGCCGGCATTGACAAAAAACGACATTCTGCCCGCCATCATGGGGAAATCTGCGGGTGAAACTTTCACTTTCAGATCATCCAGCACTGCGCAGGCGGTGGCCAGCGCGAAGGCGAGTTCCTGTTCCGGCGTCGCCCCGGCCTCTTGCAGGTGGTAGCTGCAAACGTTCATCGGGTTCCATTTCGGCAGATGCTGGCCGGTGTAGGCGGCAACATCGGTGATCAGGCGCAGCGACGGTTCGGGCGGCAGGATATAGGTGCCGCGCGAAAGGTATTCCTTGATGATGTCGTTCTGGACGGTGCCTTGCAGTCTGGTGGTGTCGGCGCCCTGTTCTTCGGCCACGGCGATATAGAGCGCCAGAAGCCAAGGGGCGGTGGCGTTGATCGTCATCGAGGTGTTCATCTGTTCCAGGGGAATGTCCTGAAAGAGCGCGCGCATGTCGCCGAGGTGGGCGACGGGAACGCCGACCTTGCCGACCTCGCCCCTGGAGCGGGGATCGTCGCTGTCATAGCCGGTCTGGGTGGGCAGATCGAATGCGACGGAAAGACCGGTCTGCCCTTTGGCAAGGTTCCCCCGGTAGAGCGCATTCGAGGCGGCGGCAGTGGAATGGCCGGCATAGGTGCGGAAGAGCCAGGGCGAATCCTTCTGGGCGTCTTTGGTCATCTGTGCCTCGTGGTTTCGGTGCGTAATATTATTGCGTCAGAGATGAGATACGCGACAGATCATGCCAATGTCAATCGCTGCGCTGCGGCGAGGGCGAAGCGGGGGCCAGCCCCCGCACCCCCGGAGTATTTGTAAAAAGAGCAAAGGCATTGCGGCAGGGGGGGGATGGGCTAGGTTGGGGGCATGTTTGGCACAGTGGCGGTTCCGGTCTGGCTTTTGATCCTGATCCTTGGTTTTGCCACGGTCAGCTTTGCGACGCATTTCCTGTTTCCATCGGTGCGCTGGTTCTTTCGCCGCCGGGCCGAGCGCGCCTTGTCACGTCTGAACGCGCGGCTGGACCGCAAGATCGACCTGTTCAAGCTGGCGCGGCGGTCGGACATGGTGGCGCGGCTGGCCTATGACCCGAAGGTGGTAGAGGCCGCGATGGCGCATGCGGCGGAAACGGGTGTGCCGGGCGAGGTGGCCTTCGAGGAAGCCCGGCGCTATGCGCGCGAGATCGTGCCGGGGTTTTCGGCCACGCTTTACTTTGGCTTTGCGACGCAGGCGGCAAAGTGGCTAAGCCGGATGCTCTACCGGGTGCGGGTCGGCAAGGTTGATGGGGCGTTGGCCCAAGTCGACTCCCGCGCCACGGTGATCTTTGTGATGAACCACCGGTCCAACGTCGATTATGTGCTGATCACCTGGCTGGTCGCGGATCGGGCGGCGCTGTCTTATGCGGTTGGCGAATGGGCGCATGTCTGGCCGCTGAGCGCGATGATCCGGGCGATGGGGGCCTATTTCATCCGGCGCGGCAGCCGCAATGCGCTCTATCGCCGGGTGCTGGCGCGCTATGTGCAGATGGCAACCGAGGAGGGGACGACCCAGGCCATCTTTCCCGAGGGGGGGCTGTCGCTGGATGGCCGGGTTGGTCCGGCACGGATGGGGTTGCTGGGCTATATCGTCGAGGGGTTCGATCCTGCCGGGCGGGATGTGGTCTTTGTGCCGGTAGGGCTGGCCTATGACCGGGTGCTGGAGGACCGGGTGCTGGTCGCGGCGGCCGGGCAGGAAAAGCGCCGGTTCCGCGTGCGGCCCTTGCGGGTGGCCTGGCACGCGCTGGGGGTGCTGTGGAAGCGGATGCGCGGGCGGTTCAAGGGCTTTGGCACCGCCGCCGCCGGTTTTGGCGCCCCGGTGTCGTTGCGCGGGTTTCTGGCTGCGGATGGCACGGTCGAAGGTCTTGGCGCGCATCTGATGGCCGCGATCTCAAGGGTCGTGCCGGTCTTGCCAGTGCCTTTGGTTGCCCGGGCGCTGGGCGATGGTGCTGCATCGCGCGAAGAACTGGCCGCGCGGGTCGAGGCGCTGGTCGGCCGGTTGCAGGCGGCGGGGGCGGTGTTGAAGCTGCCGCCACAGGGTCTTTCGGCGGTGCTGGACGAAGGGCTGACGCCGCTGATCGCGCGGGGGCTGGTGACTGAGAGTTTGCAGCCCGTTGCAGCCGAACGCCGACTGCTGGACTTCTACGCGGCCTCTGTCCCTTCATCCTGAGTCTTGCTGCGATGCCGCAGACATAAAATTACAAAAACAGCCAATCAGGCTATTGCAAAGTTGCGCGCAAGAATATTATCTCCATCTTGAGGCGCGCCGATTCTGCGGCGCGGCATGACAGATGGAGGCTGGTTTGGCTTTGGATACGCAATCTGCACCCGCGATCTACGACGCGCCGAAGAAAGACTTGTATGAACTGGGCGAAATGCCGCCCTTGGGCCATGTGCCAAAGCAGATGTATGCCTGGGCGATCCGGCGCGAACGCCACGGAGCCCCGGATGTTGCGATGCAGCAAGAGGTCGTTGACACCTGGACCATCGACAGCCACGAGGTGCTGGTTCTGGTGATGGCGGCGGGCGTCAACTACAACGGCGTCTGGGCCGGGCTTGGCCAGCCGATCAGCCCGTTTGACGGTCACAAGGCGGCCTTCCACATTGCTGGCTCGGACGCGGCGGGCATTGTCTGGGCGGTGGGCGACAAGGTGAAGCGCTGGAAGGTCGGCGATGAGGTGGTGATCCACTGCAATCAGGACGACGGCGACGATGAGGAATGCAACGGCGGCGACCCGATGTATTCGCCCAGCCAGCGGATCTGGGGCTATGAGACGCCGGACGGCTCTTTCGCGCAATTCACCCGGGTGCAGGCGCAGCAGCTTATGCCCCGGCCAAAGCACCTGACCTGGGAGGAATCGGCCTGCTACACGCTGACGCTGGCCACCGCCTACCGGATGCTGTTCGGGCATGAACCGCATGATCTGAAACCGGGGCAGAATGTGCTGGTCTGGGGCGCGTCTGGGGGGCTTGGGTCATATGCGATCCAGCTGATCAACACCGCGGGGGCCAATGCGATCGGCGTCATCAGCGATGAGACGAAGCGCGACTTCGTCATGTCGCTGGGTGCCAAGGGCGTGATCAACCGCAACGACTTCAAGTGCTGGGGCCAGTTGCCCGCAGTGGGCAGCGATGAATACAACATCTGGCTGAAAGAGGCGCGGCGCTTTGGCAAGGCGATCTGGGACATCACCGGCAAGGGTGTGAACGTCGACATGGTCTTCGAACACCCTGGCGAGGCGACCTTCCCGGTGTCGTCACTGGTGTGCAAGAAGGGCGGCATGGTGGTAATCTGTGCGGGGACCACCGGCTTCAACTGCACTTTCGACGTGCGCTACATGTGGATGCATCAAAAGCGTCTGCAAGGCAGCCACTTCGCCCATCTGAAACAGGCGGCCAGCGCCAACAATCTGATGGTTGAACGCAGGCTGGACCCTTGCATGTCCGAAGTCTTCCCCTGGGCCGAAATTCCGCGGGCGCATACGCTGATGTGGAAGAACCAGCACAAGCCGGGGAACATGGCGGTTCTGGTGCAGGCCCCACGCACCGGGCTGCGCACGTTCGAAGACACGCTGGAGGCAAGCAAGGGGCGATAAGCCTCGGCCATTAATCAAGGATTTACCGGAAGGGCCGTATCTGTATCGTCAGAAGGGTCCGCTGTCTGTCCTTGGCCACGCCCGCTGTCGCAGGACGGCGGGCTGGCAAGAGGGTGCGGGTGCCGTTGCACTTTGTTCGCCCGAGGGTTTCATGCGCCATGACTGGATTATTGATGTTCTGGCAGATTTGCAGACCTATGCCGCCGCCAATGACCTGCCAGAGCTTGCGTTGAAGGTCGCGGAAGCGCTGGATTTGGCCCGGCGAGAGATTGCGGCAATCGAGGCCGAGGCGGCTGGTCTTGACCCTGACACGTTCCGGGTGCGGCGACGGGTGCATTAAGCGGCTGGAGCAGGTCTGGGCCTTACGCTTGCCCGCGCGGGCGGTTATGGTCGGGCGATGCAGGCCCCCGCGCTTACTTTTTCCGATGACCAGGCCGAGGCCTTTGACCGTCTGACAGCGGCGCTTGTCGGTCATGGCATCGACCTTGCAAAGGGTGTGACCACGCCTATGACCGAAGGCAAGGCCACGGTTCTGGCCGTGGTGGGCAAGGCGGGCTCTGGCAAGACCATGCTGCTTGCCGAAATGTATCGCAGCATGAAAGCGGCCGGGGTCGAGATCGTCTCGGGCGAATACGAGGGGCGAAAGCGCAAGGACCGCCGGACGCTGGCAATTCTGGCGCCCACGAACAAGGCCGCTTCGGTGCTGCGCTTGCGCGGTGTGCCTGCCACCACGATCCACCGCATCCTTTATACGCCAGTCTATGACCCGCAGTATGAAAAGATCGCCGAATGGCTGGCTGGCACCGGCCCGCGTCCGACGGTGGAAGGGCTGACTGATCTGGCGCTGGACCGGGCGCATGCGTTCTACAGCCAGGTGGCCTCGATCCCCGGCGCGCTTGCGGCGGCGGGCCTGAAGGGCAGCGATTTCATCAAGGGCTGGAAGCGTCGGGAAGAACCGCTGGACGTGGGCTTTGTCGACGAATCCTCAATGCTGGACGAGCGCGCGCTGGGGGATCTTCGCGAGATCTTTCCGGTGCTGGTGCTGTTTGGCGATCCGGCGCAGCTGGCCCCGGTCGGCGCATCGGGCGAGATGGTTTTTGACAAGCTGGGCGACAGCCGGAAGCTGACGCTCAGCCGCATCCACCGGCAGGCAGAGGATAACCCGATCCTTGATCTTGCGCATGCGCTGGCCGATGAGCGGATGGGGTTTGATGATTTCGAGGCTCTGGTCGCGGAAAAGGCGCAGGCCGATGACCGGGTGGTCTGGGCCGAACGGGTAGAAGCGGAACTGATGGCTCGGTCTCCGGTTCTTGTGTGGCGCAATGCCACGCGGGTGCGGCTGATACAGGCGTTCCGCAACGCCTATGGCGCGCCGGAAGACCAGCTTTTGCCCGGTGAGCCCTTGATCTGCGACGGGATCGAACTGCCGCTGAAGCACCGCAAGAAACGGATCGACCTTGAAGCGCGCGGTCTGATCAAGGGCGCGCAGGTGATCTATCTGGGGGAAGGCAACCGCGAAGGCTTTGCCAAGCTGCATGTGGTGGGGGCGGAAGAGCCTCAGGTCTCGGCCGCGTCGATCATCAAGATCGAAAAGCCGGATGAGGAAGAACCCTTCATCCCCCATGCCGCCCGGATGGGGGCGGCGTTTCTGCACGGCGCGGCGGTCACGATCCATAAGGCGCAAGGCAGCCAGTGGGACGCGGTGCAGGTCTTCGCCCCCGACCTTTACGCCGCCGCCCAGTCGGGGCGAAGCGAAGCTGGTGTGCCATTGTGGAAACGTCTTGCCTATGTAGCGATCACCCGGGCGCAGACCCGGCTTTACTGGGTGGTCCGCAACCGGCTGGCCCGTCCCACGGGGCCACTGACGGTGGATGATCTCAAGCGCGAACCCGCGCCCCTGACGCTGGGCAGCGCCGAGTAAGGCTTTTCCTTGCTGGCCCGCCGGTTTACGCTGTCCGCGAAAAAGGGAGGGTCCGATGGCCTTGGTGTTCGTCCAGTTCCGCTGCACGCCCGGCATGACCTATGAGGTCGCCAACACGATCTGGGACCGTGAAGTGGTCTCCGAGATGTATTCCACCAGTGGCGATTACGACCTGATCGCCAAAGTCTACATCCCCGATGAGCAGGACGTGGGGCATTATCTGTCTTCAAGGCTTTTCGATATACCGGGCATCCAGCGCACCTTGACCACGATGACCTTCAAGGCGTTCTGAAACGCGGCGGGGGCCAGCCCCCTGCACCCCCCGGAGCATTTCCGAAAAGAGCAAAGCCCGTGATTTGCGCTTTTTCAAATCCTCCCGCCGGGGGCTGCGCCTCGCCGGTTCGCGCAGAGGCGAGACAAGGGATTGCGCCGCAAGGCGCTCGATTCACTATCCGGTGGTCAGAGCCAAGCGCTGCGGTTGGTTGCTGTCGCATCACTGACATGCGCAAAGCCATCACGGGCCAGCAGGGCGTCAAGGCCTTTGGCAATGCGGGGAACCAGCGACAGCCCCTCATAGACCATCGCGGTGTAAAGCTGCACCGCCGAGGCCCCGGCGCGGATCTTGGCGTAGGCGTCTTCGGCCGAGGCGATGCCGCCCACGCCGATCAAGGGCAGTCTGCCATCGGTCAGCAGCGAAAGCTGCGCCAGCACGCGGGTGGACTTTTCGAACAAGGGCGCACCCGAAAGCCCGCCTTGTTCACCCCGGCTTGCAGATTTCAGACCTTCGCGTGACAGCGTGGTGTTTGTCGCGATGATCCCCGCAAGGCCGGAAGACAGCGCCACTTCTGCGATCTGGGCCAGTTCATCGGCGGTCAGGTCAGGGGCGATCTTCAGGAAGACCGGGATCGGGGTTGGCAGGGCGGCACGCGCCTCCATCACTCCGGCCAAGAGGGCTGCAAGGGCGGCGGGGCCTTGCAGGTCGCGCAATTTTTCGGTGTTGGGGGAACTGACGTTCACTGTCGCGAAATCGACATAGGGGCCGCAGCTTGCCAGAACGCGGGCAAAATCGGCGGCACGGTTGTCCGAGGTCTTGTTGGCACCAAGGTTCAGGCCCACAGGGACGCTGCCGCGGCTGCGCCGGGCAAGGCGGGCGGCGATTGCCTCCATCCCGTCATTGTTGAAGCCGAAACGGTTGATCGCGGCGCGGTCTTCGGTCAGTCGGAACAGGCGGGGTTTCGGGTTGCCGGGTTGCGGCAGGGGGGTGGCGGCACCGACCTCGATGAAGCCGAAACCGGCGCGCGACAACGGGCCGATCACGGTCGCGTTCTTGTCAAAACCGGCGGCAAGCCCAACGGGATTGAGAAGCCGCATCCCGGCAAGGGTGCAGGCAAGGCGTGGCAGGGCAACTGGGCCGGGCAGCGGGGCAAGGCCGGTTTGCAGCGCGATCAGGGAAAGGCCATGAGCGCGTTCGGGATCAAGGCGGTGCAGCAGCGCCAGACCCGCGCGTTCGCTCAGGTTCACCACAGACCCTCGGGGAAGATGTGGCCCGTGGCCCCAAGTGGCAGGGATTTGTCCCAGACAACCTCATCCAGTCTCAACGGCCGGTAGAGGTGGGGGAACAACTGCCCCCCGCGCGAGGGTTCCCATTTCAGCGCCGGGCCAAGGCGGTCGGATTCAAAGGCCACGAGCACAAGGTCGCTTTCGGTGGCAAACCACTTGGCCGCCGTTTCGGCCACCTGCGCGGCGGTGGAAAAATGGATGTAGCCATCAGCCAGATCCACGGGCGCGCCCAATGTCTGACCTTCGGCGCGGAAAGCATCCCATTCAGAGCGGCGGAGGATCTTCAGGATAAGCATGGCGCGCTTTTGCCTTGTGCCGGGCGCGGGGTCAATCCGTCAGCACGGGGATGCGGAAGGGTTGGGTGTGGTGGAATGAAGGGCGACAATGCTTTGACTCTGTCGTGCGGCAGAGTCAGGCTGATCGGGTAAAACCAAGGCGGGAGCATTCGATGCGGAAAATATTCTTCACCAGCAGCGCTGGTCTGGCGCTGATGGCGGGCATGGCGCAGGCGGATTACACGCTGCATGTCATCCATATCAACGATCTGCACAGTCGGATGGAGGCGGTGAACGCGTTTGACAGCACCTGTTCAGCCGAGGATGCGGCCGAGAACAAATGCTTTGGCGGCATCGCGCGGGTGGCGACCAAGATCAACGAGTTGCGTGATGCGGTAAAGGCCGAGGGCGGCAATGTCATCGTGCTGGACGCGGGCGACCAGTTTCAGGGCAGCCTGTTCTACACCACCTACAAGGGCGCGGCCGAGGCCGAGTTCATGGAAAAGATCGGCTTTGATGCGATGGCCGTGGGCAACCACGAATTTGACGACGGGCCGCAAGGGCTGGCTGATTTTCTGGACAAGGTCAGTTTCCCTGTGATCAGCGGAAATATTGACAGCAGCCAGGACAATGTGCTGGCCGGGCGGATTCAGAACCATGTCGTGCTGGAGGTCGGTGGCGAGAAGATCGGGATCATCTCGGCCTTGGCCACCGATACTGTAGACACCTCCAGCCCTGGCCCGTCGATCATCTTTCAGGATGAAATCGACAGTCTGGGTGCTGATGTCGCGTCTCTGGAGGCGGACGGCGTGACCAAGATCATCGCGCTGAACCATGTGGGCATCTTCAAGGACATGGAAATCGCCGCCGCAGTTCCGGGGATTGATGCGGTCGTGGGCGGTCATTCGCACACCTTGCTGTCTTCAAAGGATCCAAAGCGGGTAGGGGCCTATCCGACCTGGGTTGATGGGCAGAACGGGGCGCTGGTGCCGGTGGTGCAGGCCTATGCCTATTCGAAGTATGTAGGCCATCTGGTGCTGACTTTCGACGACGCGGGGAACCTGAAATTCGCGGAAGGTGACACGATCCTTCTGGATGCCAGCGTGGTGCCAGCCCCCGAGATCGAGGCGCGGGTCAAGGAAATGGGCGCGCCGATCGAAGAGTTGAAGAACAAGGTGGTGGCCGAAAGCACCGCTGATATCGACGGCAGCCGTGAAACCTGCCGGGCGCTGGAATGTCCGATGGGCAATCTTGTTGCCGAAGCGATGCTGGACCGGGTGGCCGATCAGGGCGTGACAATTGCGATCCAGAATGGTGGCGGGGTGCGGTCCAGCATTGATGCAGGCCCGGTAACGATGGGCGAGGTGCTGTCGGTCCTGCCGTTCCAGAACACGCTGTCGACCTTCGAGGTCACGGGTGCAACCGTCGTGGCGGCGCTGGAAAACGGGGTCAGTCAGGTGGAAGATGGCGCGGGCCGCTTCCCACAGGTGGCCGGGCTGAAATACACGTTCGATCCGGCCCAGCCTGCCGGAGCAAGGGTGTCTGATGTGCTGGTCATGGCGGGCGATGCCTGGGCGCCGATTGATCCGGCGGCCAGCTACAAGGTGGTGTCGAACAACTATGTCCGGGGCGGTGGCGATGGCTACCGGATGTTCATCGACGCGGCCAACGCCTATGACTTTGGCCCTGACCTTGCGGATGTAACCGCCGAATACATGGCCAAGGTCGGCCCCTACACGCCAATGACTGACGGGCGGATCACCCGGAAGTAGTGACCTGGCCTCTCCCCTTTCCCTGGGGGGGAGGCTTGCCCCCGTGCGGGCATGGGTCAGACTTTGCCGATGTGCGGCCGCTTCACCATCACCCACCCGAATGAGGCGCTTGCGGCGCTGTTCGGAGCCGTTCAAGGCAATGACCTGCCTGTGGGGCCGAATTACAATGTCTGCCCGACGAATACCGTTGCAGTCGTCACGGCGGATGGTGGACAGCGGCGGCTTCGCGCGATGCGCTGGGGGTTCATCCCGTCCTGGTACAAGACACCGAACGACGGGCCGCTGATCATCAACGCGCGATCCGATACCGTGGCCACAAAGCCAGCCTTCCGCGAAGCGGTGCGGTCTCGTCGCTGCATCGTTCCAGCCAGCGGCTTTTATGAATGGAGCGCGGGGGAAAAGGGCGCCCGTCTGCCGTGGTATATCACGAGGGCGGATGGTCACCCTATGGCACTGGCCGGGGTCTGGCAGCGCTGGCAGGACATGGACACAGTGGCCATCGTATCGACCGAAGCGGGTCAGGGGATGGCGGGGCTGCATCACCGCGAGCCGGTGGTTCTGGAGGCGGCGGACTGGCCCTTGTGGCTGGGCGAGGCGGGCCATGGCGCTGCGGTGCTGATGCGGGCTTCTGCACCCGGGGTCATGGCGACACCCTACCGGGTGGATACCGCCGTCAACTCCAACCGCGCCTCGGGTGCCGGGCTGATCGCGCCGATTTCTGCCTGATCCAATTTCCAGCCATTGCCCTGATAAAACAGGGAAAATGAAGGCCTTGGGACGCGCTGAGCAGGCCCGGGTTTCTGCTTCACCACGCTTGACGTGAACGGCAATGGGGGGGGTGCCATCAGCACAGTCCCTGCGGAATCGTGCCTCGGCGACAAAATTCCTTTGTGCAAGGACTGGCGGCGAGAGATCAGGCAATGGCCTTTGTCACGTCAGTTCCATCGGCCACCACCGCTGAGCCTAGTCCGCGAAAAGATGGGTCATCGCCGGATCGAAGCCAAGGTTGACCGGGGTGCCAAGGGCAAAGACGGCATCGCGGGTCAAGGCCGCAATCAGGGGCGTCTTGTCGCGCAACTGCACCTCGACCACGGTTTCGCTGCCCAGCCGTTCCGTCAGCATCACAGTGCCGTGCAACTGGCCCGGCTCGGTGTCGGGTGTGGGGGCAAGGTACTGCGGGCGGATGCCAAGGCGGGCGCGCTGTCCGGGCTGAGCGCTGCCGACCCGCACCGGAACTTCGACCGGATCGAGCGCCGCGTTGCGCACCACCGCCTTGTCGCCGTTGGCCGAAACCACCTCCACCTCCAGAAAGTTCATCGAGGGCGCGCCAAGGAAACCGGCAACGAATTCATTGGCCGGGTTGTGGTAAAGGTCCATCGGGCTGCCGATCTGCTGCACAAGCCCATCCTTCAGGACGACGATCTTGTCTGCCAGCGTCATCGCCTCGACCTGATCATGGGTCACATAGACCATTGTCGCCCCCAAGGCCTTGTGCAGCTTGCCGATCTCCATCCGCATGTCCATGCGCAGGGCGGCGTCGAGGTTGGACAGGGGTTCATCGAACAGGAACACCTGCGGCTTGCGCACGATGGCCCGGCCGATGGCGACCCTCTGGCGCTGGCCGCCGGAAAGCTGGCTGGGGCGGCGGTCCAGAAGATGCTCCATTTGCAGGATGCGGGCGGCCTCGGCCACCTTGGCATCCTTGGTGGCCTTGTCGTCGCCGGCGATGGTCAGGCCGAAAGCCACGTTTTCGCGCACGGTCATGTGCGGGAAGATGGCGTAGGACTGGAACACCATCGCCACGCCCCGATCCTTGGGCGGCAGGTCATTGACCACCCGCCCGCCAATATCCAGCGTGCCGTCGGTGATATCCTCCAGCCCGGCGATCATCCGCAGCAGCGTGGATTTGCCACAGCCCGAGGGGCCGACGAAAACGCAGAACTCGCCGTCTTCAATGGCGATATCGACGCCCTTGATGACATGGGCGTTGCCGTAGCTTTTCTTCAGGCCCGTCAGGGTGATGGCGGCCATGGCGTTACTCCGCGGCTTGGGTCATGGGGGCAACGTGCAACAGGCCATCCGGCCCGACGACCACGGGTTCGGGGTCCATCACATAGCCGCCGAACCGGTCCTTGCCGCCATCGGCAAAGCCCATGATCCGCAACCCATCGGGCGTTTGCAGGATGCGCGCGGCGTAGCGGCGGCAGGGCTCATCCCCGTCAAGGAACCGCCCGGGGGCCACCCGCCACGGCCCGCGCGGATGGTCCGCGATCAGGTAGTGGTTGCCGGTCACCGGGCTTTGCGGATTGCTGGCGCGGTAGGCGTTCGACCACTGGTGGCCCGAGGTGCAGAACAGGCAATACCAGTGCTGGCCGACGCGGAACACCTGCGGCACCTCAAGCTGGCCGAAGCCGCCGGTAAAGACCGGAGGCCGCAGCGTCCAGGTCGCAAGATCGGGCGAGGTGGCAAAGCCGATGGCCCCGCCGGCGTTTGGTTCAGCGATCCCCGGCGCGCGGGCGGTGAAATACATCAGCCAGCCGTCGCCGTCCGGGTCACGCATGACCCATGGGTCGCGCATGGCGCGGTCGTGCCAGTGGCCGGTCATGTGGTCCTTTTCGTAAAGGTCCGCGACAGGCCCGGTCAGGTCCAGGCAAAGCCCGCCGTTGACCCGCTGCCACGCATGGCCGTCGGTGGACGTGGCATGGCCGATGCGCTGGTAAAGCCCGTCCTCGGCCCGGGTGGCGCCGGTGTAAAAGAGGTGCCAAAGCCCGTCCTCATCGCGCACCACGGACCCGGTCCATGTGGTGTAGTCATCCCATGCGGGCGCGTCCGAGGGGCGCAGCATGGTGCCAAGATGGGTCCAGTTCACCAGATCCGTGCTGGTGGCATGGCCCTGGCTTACGTTGAAGTGGCGCAGGTCCGGGTCGCCAAGGCTGCGATCGGCTTGCAGGAAATAGCTGTGCCATTTCTCGCCATCATGGGCATACCAGCTGTCCCAGATCCATTTTCCGTCGATTGCGATGACCATGATATTCTCCGTTCAACCCTTCACACCGGTCGAGGCGATCGACGCGATGAAGGCGCGTTGCAGGTAAAGATAGAAGGCCAGCACCGGCACGGTGATCATGGAGAGATATGCCATGACCTCGCCCCAGGCGACGTTCTGCTGGAAGAAGTATTGCAGGCCCACCATGACCGGGCGGTAGCCTTCCTGCTGGACCACCATCAGCGGCCAGAGATACTGGTTATACATCGCCAGGAACTTCAGGATCGCGGCGGTGGCCAGCACCGGCCCCGCCAGCGGCATGACGATGCGGCGGTAGATCTGCGGCCAGGTGGCGCCCTCGACCCGGGCGGCCTCGATCAGCTCTCCGGGCAAATCCTTGAAGTATTGCACGAAAAGGAAGATCGTCAGCCCGTCGGCGATGAATGGCACGATCTGGACGTGATAGCTGTTCAGCCAGCCCCATGTCAGCCCGTCCATCCCGATCCACGGAAGTTTGGAGGCGATGAGGAGGAGGGGGATGGCAATCGTCTCGAACGGGACGATCAGGGTGGCAAGGATCACCGTCAGCAGAAAGTCCCGCCCCTTCCAGCCGATGAAGACAAAGGCGAAGGCGGCCATCGAACAGACCAGCAGCGACAGGACCACCGTCACGCCGGTCACAAGGACCGAGTTGAAGATGAACAGCGCTACCGGCGCGCGGTCAAAGGCGGCGGTATAGTTCCGCAGGCTGACATCGCCCACCGGCAGGAAGGCGCGCAGGCTGGCGGTGTCCTGCAACAGTTGCTGGTCGGGTTTGAGGCTCGACATCAGCATGAAGACCAGCGGGAAGATGAAGACGATCGCGATCAGGACCAGAACGGCATAGCGGGTGGCAAGGCGCAGGCCGTGGTTGTCGGCGGAAATGGTGGCCATTTATGTGCGCTCCCGTGTCAGCCAGCGTTGGATCAGCGAAATCGTCAGCACGATCACAAACAGGATGACCGAGATGGCCGACCCGCCCGAGATGTCCTGCTTGCCGTAGCCCCGCTCGATGGCCTGAAAGACGATGGTCTGGGTGCTGTCCAAAGGTCCGCCGCTTGTCATCACGTCGATCTGCGCGAACAGGGCAAAGGCCTGCATGGTGATGACGATCAGGACCAGAACGGCGGTGTTTCTAAGCCCCGGCCAGGTGATGTAGCGGAAGGTCTGCCATTTGGAGGCGCCCTCGATTGCCCCAGCCTCATAGAGCGTGGGGCTGATCGTTTGCAGGCCCGACAGCCAGATGACCATGTGGAAGCCCACCGCCTGCCAGATCGACATGGCGATGATCGCCCCCAGCGCAGTAGAGGGGTTGCCCAGCCAGTCGATCTGCGGGATCGCGCCGAAACTTATCGCGCCGAGAAGGTTGTTCAGCAGGCCCGAGTTGCCGTCATAGATGAACCGCCACAGCAGCGAGACGACAACGATGGAAACTACGACGGGCATGAAATAGATCGCCCGGAAGAGGTTGATCCCCCTCAGGCGCTGATTGATCAGCAGGGCAAGTCCCAGCGCCAGCCCCGCCTGCACCGGGGCCACCACGATGACGAAGATGAAGGTGTTCACGATCGCGGTCAGGAACACCACGTCGCGGGCAAGGATGTAGGTCCGGCTGTCACCCCAGGTGAAGCTGGTCCATTCGCGCATGCCTTGCAGATGCGGATAGTCCGGGTTGTTGCGGGTGAATGAACGGATCGCCGGATATTCCGGGACGCCGTCCTTCAGGACCACCGCGCCCGCCGCATCGACCACGGGGTCAACCGTCAGCACCGCCATCCCGAGGAGTTGTCGATAATTGGCAAGGCCGGTGAACTCGGTCGGGTTGGGGGAAATCAGGCGCTGGTTGGTAAAGGACAGCGCGAAGGCAAAGAAGAAGGGCAGGATCACGAAGCCCGCAATCAGAAGGCCCGCAGGTCCGGCCATCAGCCAGCCGGTCCGGTTCGAGCGTTGGAATTTCGAAGCCATCGGATCCCCCCTTTTGACGGCCGGGGGCAGCTTGATGCCGCCCCCGGCATTACGATCAGTGGCCGTAGCCGCCGTTCTTTTCGATATCGGCGTTGATCTCGTCCACGGCCGCGTCCAGCGTGTCGGCGACGTTGGCACCGTTTGCGATATCGGCCAGCGCCTTTTCGAAGACCTTGGCCTGCACGACGTAGCCGGGCGTCACCGGCCGGACGAGCGCCTGCGCCTTGGTCAGGTCATAGAACACCGCCATCGGTCCGCCGTCCTTGTAGTTGTCGGTCATCTCGGCGGCGGTCTTGGTCGGCGGGATCAGGCCGATGCCGTTCGAGAAGGCGGCAAGGTATTTGTCCTGCAAGGCAAACTGGATGAAGGCCGAAGCGCCCTCGGGATGCTTGGACGAGGCCGAAACCCCGAACTGCCAGCTTGCGGCCCCGATCTTCGAGCCATTGCCGAAATCGGGCGCAGGCAGGAAGACGGTGTCCTCGAAGGTGCTGAGAGCGCCGAGAGCGGCCCAGTTGCCGTTCCACGAGAAGGCGTATTTGCCCGCAGCGAAGCCCGAGTCCCGGTCCGCCGGGTCTTGCGAGGCCTGCGCGTAGCCGTTGGTGAACAGCCCCTGCCACCATTCGCCGAACGCAATGGCCGCTTCGCCGTTCAGCGCGCCCTCGGCGGTCTTGTAGGTGGAGCGGTCCACGATGTCGCCGCCAAAGGATTGCAGGAAGGGCGAGAAGGCGTAGGGATACCATTCGCCGGTCCATGCCATGCCCGGATCGAAGGCGTATTCGAATTTGCCACTGGCCTTTGCGGCCTCCAGCGCGGCCATGAATTCTTCGCCGGTCCAGGGCTGTTCCAGCGTGGGCGTGCGCAGGCCCAGTTCGTCCAGATAGGACTGGCGCGTCACAAGGGCGACAGCGGCATCCCAAAGGCCGATGGAATAGAGTTTGCCATCCCAATAGCCTTTCGGGCCGGGCAGAAAGCCCTCGATCAACGTCTCGTCGATCTGAAGGGGCTGCATGTAGCCCGACCAGGCCCAGTTCGGCATGACGGGGCCGTCCACGTCCAGAATGTCGGGCAGGTTGCCCGCCAGCGCGCCCGCGACAACGCTGTCGTTGTAGGCGGCCTGCGGGAAGCTCTGCATCTCGACCTTCCAGTCGGTCTGGCTGGCGTTGAAGTCGGCGATGATCTGATCGACGATCTTGGCCTCAACCTCGTTGCCGGCCCCATGATACCACATGCTCAGCGTTGTCTGCGCCTGCGCGGCGCCGCCCAGCGAGATCGCGGCAACAGCCGCGCCCGCAAGCCAATTGGAATGTTTCATTGGTCGTCCTCCCTGACGGTTTTCAGATGGGTGATGTTGGTCTGGCGCCGCTGCGTGACAGACTCGCGCCAGTGAATCGGGCCGGACACCAGAACCGGTCCGGACTCCTCCGGGATTTCCCCCGAAATCATGGCCAGAAGGCGCTGCGCCGTGCGCACCCCCATGGCGGCATAGGGCAGCTCGGCCGTTGTCAGCGGCGGATAAAGCGTTTCGGCGATGACGCGGTAATTGTCATAGCCTGCGACCGAGATTTCTTCGGGCAGCTTCAGACCGCGCGAGCGCAGGATGCCGTAGACCTTCAGGGCCATCTTGTCATTGCCGCAGCAAAAGGTCGTCGGCGGGTCGGGAAGGCGCAGCATCCGGTCGATGGCATCCCACAAAAGCTGCGACTCGCCCTCGTTGTCCTGAAGATCGCAGTCCTGAACGAGGGCAGGGTCATAGGCGATGCCGGCCTCGGCCAAGGCGTCCCGGTAGCCTTGCAGGCGCAGGGGCGTGGCGGTGATGCCACTGCGCAGGGTCAGATAGGCAATCCGCCGGTGTCCCGCGCCGATGATCCGCGCCACAAGATCGTGCTGCCCGCGCCGGTCATCTGGCAGGATTGCAGGGGTTCCCGCCTCGTCGAAGCAGTTGGCCAGCATCATCGGCGTCCCGTCTGGCAATTTGGGAAGCGTCACTTTCTGATGGTATTCGGCGATGTAGATCAGCCCCTCGACCCGGTGCCGAAGGAAGGTCTGGATCAGGGGAGCCACCCGGTCTGGCCGCCCGTCGGTATCGGCGATCATCAGCGTCATCCCGCTTTGCGAGATCACCTGCTGGATGCCTTGCAGGATGAAGAGATCAGGCAGACCGGCGGGGCGGGTGGTCAGTTCCTTGGCGGTGGAAATCGCGCCGGTGATCACCCCGATCAGCCCGGACTTGTTCGACCGCATCATGCGTGCCGCGTTCGAGGGGACATAGCCAAGGCTGGCCATCGCCGCCTCGACCGCCTCGCGGGTTTCACGCCCGACCGGCCCGTCGCCGTTCAAGACCCGGCTGACCGTCTTGGCCGAAACGCCTGCGGCTTTCGCCACATCATAGATCGTCGCCATTCCGCCCTCCCAAGCTGGCACCCCGGTCTGCCGCGCTCTGCCCCAGCCTGTCCTTGCAGGTTCTGGAGCAGTGACATCGGTGTCATGACATCGGTGTCATAGGATTCATCTGCCGATTCTGTCAACCTGGTTCTGTTGGTCGTCCAGCCCGATGCCGGGGGCTTTGGCGCACAGGGCCGGCCCTTGCCCGTGACCGGGAACCCCGGGTGGCCAGCCCCGGCTTGAACAGTTTTGGCGGACAGACCCATGAGACTGACCTGAATCAACGACAGCGCCGGATCGATGGTTGATCCTCCAAGACGTTCGCTTGTCGGCGCAGACGATCGGCAGCGGAACTTTGTCGCGACTTGGGGAGGACAGGATGGCACATGCGATCATTGCCAAAACCAGAACCAGCAAGGACGCTGATCGGCTGCCAACCGGCTGGGACGCGGCCCGTTCGCGGCTGGATGGGCTGCCGGATGGCGGGCTGAACATCGCGCATGAGGCGGTTGACCGGCATCTGGCGGCAGGCCACGGCGCGCAACCCGCCCTGATCTGGCTTGGGCGCGATGGGGCGCGGCGGGTCATGACCTACGCAGAACTTGCAGGGCAGGCCGCGCGCTTTGCCCATGTGCTGCGCGCCCAGGGCATCGGTCCGGGCGCGGTGATGTTCCTTTTGTCCGGCCGGGTGCCGGAACTTTACGCCGCCACCCTTGGCGCGCTGAAGGCGGGTGTGGTTGTAAGCCCCCTGTTCGCGGCTTTCGGCCCGGAACCCGTCCGCGCGCGGATGGAGATCGGCGGCGCATCCGTGCTGGTGACCACCGAAGTGCAATACCGGCGCAAGGTGGCGGACTGGCGGGCCGACATGCCGGGTCTGAAGCTGGTGCTGATCATCGGCGACAGCGCGCCCGAAGGCTGCGTCGCACTTGGACCGGCGATGGCGGCGGCGGCAGATACCTTCGACGCTCACCCGACGCTGGCAGAAGGCATGGCGCTTCTGCATTTCACATCTGGCACCACGGGCCTGCCGAAAGGGGTCGTGCATGTGCAGGAAGCGGTTGTCGCCCATGCCGAAACGGGGCGTCTCGCGCTCGATCTGCGGCCCGGCGACATCTACTGGTGTACCGCCGATCCCGGTTGGGTGACGGGGATGAGCTACGGGATCATCTCGCCCTTGTGCAACCGCGCGACCATTGTGGTGGACGAGGCCGAGTTCGAGCTTGAGCGCTGGTATGGCATCCTTGAACGCGAACGGGTGCAGGTCTGGTATACGGCGCCGACAGCCATCCGCATGATGATGCGGGCAGGGGACAAGGCGGCCAAGGGACGGGATTTCAGCGCCTTGCGCTTCCTCGCCAGCGTGGGTGAGCCCCTGAACGCCGAATGCGTGATCTGGGGGCAACAGGTCTTTGGCCTGCCGTTCCATGACAACTGGTGGCAGTCCGAAACCGGCGGGATCATGATCGCCAACACGGCGGACATGGACATCAAGCCCGGCGCGATGGGCAAGCCTCTGCCGGGGATCGAGGCGGGGATCGTCTCACGCGATGGTGAGGCGGTGACCGAACAGCCTGACGGCAGCATCGGCGAACTGGCGCTCAGGCCCGGCTGGCCCTCGATGATGCGGGGCTATCTGGGTCAGCCCGAACGCTATGCCAAATGCTTTGCGGGCGGCTGGTATCTGACCGGCGACCTCGCCATGCGAGACAGCGACGGTTATTACTGGTTTGTCGGCCGGGCGGATGATCTGATCAAATCCTCTGGCCACCTGATCGGCCCGTTCGAGGTGGAAAGCGCGCTGATCGAACACCCCGCCGTAGCCGAGGCCGCCGTGATCGGCATCCCGGATGAAACCGCCGGTGAGGTGGTCAAGGCTTTCGTCACGCTGAAGGCGGGCCATGAACCGGGCGAGGCGCTGGAACGGGAACTCCGCGGACATGCCCGCAAACGTCTTGGCCCCGCCGTCGCCCCGCGCGAGATCGTGTTCCGCGACAGCCTGCCGCGCACAAGGTCTGGCAAGATCATGCGTCGGCTGCTGCGCGCGCGGGAACTTGGTTTGCCCGAAGGTGATCTGTCCACATTGGAAGGGGATGCGAAATGACCAAGGTCAAGCTGGACCACACCCACGCCCGCGCCCTCTTGCAGGGCATGATCCGCATCCGGCGGTTTGAGGAAAAGTGCTACGAGCTTTACACACAGGAAAAGATCCGCGGCTTCCTTCACCTTTATGATGGCGAGGAGGCGGTGGCGGTGGGCATTTCCGCCGCGCTGGAACCGCGCGACCGGGTGGTGTCGACCTACCGTGAACACGGCCATGCGCTGGCACGCGGCATGAGCATGGAATCGGCGCTGGCCGAGATGTATGGCAAGGCCACCGGCTGCGCGGGTGGGCGTGGCGGGTCGATGCACCTCTTTGACGCCGAGACCAACCTTTACGGCGGCAATGCCATCGTCGGCGGCGGGCTGCCTCTGGCCGTGGGTCTGGGGCTGGGCGACCACATGCGGGGCGAAACCTGCGTGACAGTCTGCTTCTTCGGTGATGGTGCTTTGGCCGAGGGAGAGTTTCATGAATCGATGAACCTAGCCGCGCTGTGGAAACTGCCGGTCCTGTTCGTGCTGGAAAACAACCTTTACGCCATGGGAACGGCGGTGGCGCGGGTGCAGGCCAACCCCGATTTCGTCCCCCGCGCCGCCAGCTACGGCATGCCCGCCGAAAGCGTTGACGGCAATGACGTGGTGTCGGTCGAAGCGGCGGCCCGGCGGCTGGTCGAAGCGATCCGCGCAGGCGATGGGCCGCAGTTCCTTGAATGTCGCACCTACCGCACGCGCCCCCATTCCATGTTCGACGCCGAGAAATACCGCGACAAGGCCGAGGTAGCGGAATGGCGCAAGCGGTCACCCATCACCCGGTTCCAGTCATGGCTCTTGGACAACAACCTGATGCATCAGGACGAAGTTGATGCCATCGAGGCCGAGGTCGAGGCGCAGTTGAAAAATGCCGTCGCCGCTTGCGAACAGGCCCCGTGGGAGCCGGTCGAAGACCTGACCCGCCATGTGGTCGCCGAGACCCGCCCCGCGCCGCCCGACGTTCTGCCGCCCGATACCCTGACCGACAGCACCTACCGCGACTGCTGCCGCGCCGCGATCACCGAGGCGATGCTGCGCGATGACCGGGTGTTCATGATGGGTGAGGATATCGGTGCCTATGGCGGCTGCTATGCGGTGTCGATGGGATTGCTCAAGGAATTCGGCCCCGACCGCATCCGCGATACGCCGCTGAGCGAATCCGCCTTCACCGGGGCCGGAATCGGGGCGGCGCTGGTGGGGATGCGGCCGATTGTGGAAATCATGACGGTCAATTTCGCCATGCTTGCCCTTGACCAGATCCTGAACACCGCCGCCACCATCCGCCACATGTCGGCGGGGCAGTTCGGGGTGCCTTTGGTCATCCGGATGGCGACCGGGGCCGGGCGTCAGCTTGCTGCGCAGCATTCGCACAGCCTTGAGGCGTTCTTTGCCCATATCCCCGGTCTGCGCGTCGTCGCCCCCGCCACGCTGGAAGACGCGCGGGGGATGCTGGCGACCGCGCTGGAAGACCCCGACCCGGTGATCATCCTTGAACATGTCATGCTTTACAACATGACCGGCAAGATCGCCGCCAATGCTGGCGCCGTTGACATCGACCGCGCCGTGATCCGCCGATCAGGACGCGATGTGACGCTGTTGGCCTGGTCCTATTCGCTTTGGAAGGCGCTCGAGGCTGCCGAGGAACTGGCGAAAGACGGGATCGAGGCCGAGGTGATCGACCTGCGCAGCCTGCGTCCGCTGGACGAGGCAACCATCGCAGCCTCGGTCACCCGCACCCGCCGCGCGGTGGTGGTGGACGAAGGCTGGCGCACGGGCTCGCTTTCCGCCGAGATTGCCGCGCGGGTGCAAGAGGCCTGTTTCTGGCATCTGGATGCCCCGGTTGCCCGCGTCTGTGCGGCGGAAGTGCCGGTGCCTTACCCCAAGCACCTTGAAACGGCCGCCCTGCCGCAGGTGTCGGATATAATCGCGGCGGTCAAGGCATTGCCGGGGGTTGCGTCATGAGCATTTTCACCATGCCCTCGCTTGGGGCGGACATGGAGGAAGGCAAGCTGGTCGAATGGCTGGTCAAGCCCGGTGACCATGTGGCCAAGGGCGATATCGTCGCGGTGGTGGAAACCCAGAAGGGTGCCATCGAGATCGAGATTTTCGAGGCGGGCGAGATCGGTGAGCTTCTGGCCCAGCCCGGCCAGACCTTGCCGGTCGGCGCGCCGCTTGCCCGACTGGGCGCGGCGGATGCAGCCGAGGCCACCATTGCTCCGGTTGCGGCTCCGATCAGCCCTGAACTGCCGGCTCCGGCAGCTCCGGCCAAGGCACTACCTGCTACCACGGCTTCGCCTGTTCCAACCGGTCCGGCCCTTGCCTCGCCTGCCGCGCGGGGTCGGGCGGCAGAGTTGGGGTTGGCACTGGATGCAATCGCAGGGTCTGGCCCTGGTGGTGCGGTATTGCTTGCGGATGTCGAAACCCAAGCAAAGGTGCAACCCGCGCCGGGCAGCGGACCGGTGACGCCGCAAAAGGGCAAACCGGGCCTCGACATGGCCGAGATGCGCCGAGCCATCGCCGCTGCCATGAGCAGGTCGAAACGCGAGATCCCGCATTACTACCTGAGCCACGAGATTGATCTGCAAGCTGCGCAGGACTGGTTGACCACCACCAATGCCACCCGCACCCCGGACCAGCGGCTGCTGATGGGCGCGCTTTTGATCCGTGCCACGGTTCGGGCGCTGGCCCGGGTGCCGGAACTGAACGGACGCTTCGAGGGCGACGCCTACACGCCGTCCGATGCGGTGCATTGCGGGCTGGCTGTGGCAATGCGCGGCGGCGGGTTGATCGCGCCCGCAATTCTGGACGCGCAAGGCATGGCAGCCGATGCAATCATGGACGCGATGCGCGACATCGTCGTCCGCACCCGCGCCGGGCGGCTAAGAAACAGCGAGATCACCCAAGGCACGATCACCATCTCCAGCCTTGGGGAAACCGGGGTGGATGCCCTGTTCGGCGTGATCTACCCGCCGCAGGTGGCGCTGGTCGGCTTTGGCGCGCCACGACTGAAGCCCATGGTCCGGGACGACATCGTCCAGCCCCGCCTTGCCATTACCGCCACCCTTGCCGCCGATCACCGGGTCAGCGACGGCCGCCGCGGCGCGCTGTTTCTGGCCGAGATCGACCGCCTGATGCAGGAGCCCGACACCCCATGACCCCCAGCGACATCCGAGCCGCCTTTCTTGACGATCTGACCCTTATTGCCCCGGATCTTGACCCGGAAAGCATTGGGGACAATGATCACCTTCAGGATGACCTTGGCCTTGATTCCATGGACTTCCTGAACCTTGTCAGTGCCTTGCACAAACGCTTTGGCCTGCCGATTCCCGAGCCGGACTATCCGATGCTGGCAACCCCCGCCAAGGCCGTGGACTATCTGGCAAGGATGCTGGCGCGCTGACCCGCAGGAAAGGAAGACGCCCATGGACCGCAAACAGCAAATCCATCTGTGGTATTTCGTGGCCGCCTTCATGGCGCTCATGCTGGTGCAATCCTGGTTGTCGCAAGCGCAGGTCACCCAGCGCATTCCCTACAGCACGTTCCTCTCGCATCTTGAATCCGGTCGGATTGCCTCGGTCACCGTGCGGGCCGAGGCGATCGAGGGGCGCTATGTCGACCCGATTGATGGCAACACCCATTTCGTCACCAACATCGTGCCGCCCGATCTGACGGAACGGCTGGAACGGTCGCGGGTCGAGTTTGACGGCACGGTGCAGAACACCTTCCTGTCGGCGCTGTTGTCCTGGCTTTTGCCGATGATCCTGATCTTCGCGCTGTGGAGTTTCTTTCTCCGCGGGGCCATCGACAAGCAGGGTCTGGGGGGCATGATGAGCGTCGGCAAGTCGCGCGCCAAGGTCTATGTCGAACGTGATACCGGCGTGACCTTCGACGATGTGGCGGGGGTGGACGAGGCCAAGGCCGAACTGAAGGAGATCGTCGATTTTCTGAAGCAACCGAAGAAGTTCGGTCGGCTTGGTGCGCGGATTCCCAAGGGCATCCTTCTGACCGGGCCGCCCGGAACCGGCAAGACGCTGTTTGCGCGCGCGGTTGCGGGCGAGGCAGGGGTGCCGTTCTTTTCGATCTCGGGCAGCGAGTTTGTCGAGATGTTCGTGGGTGTGGGGGCCGCGCGGGTGCGCGATCTGTTCGACCAGGCCCGCAAGGCCGCGCCCTGCATCATCTTCATTGATGAACTTGACGCCTTGGGTCGTCGGCGTGGCATTGGCGGCTTTGGCGGCGGGCATGATGAAAAGGAGCAGACGCTGAACCAGTTGCTTGCTGAACTGGATGGGTTCGACCCGAGAGATGGCATCGTGCTTTTGGCCGCGACCAACCGGCCCGAAATCCTTGACCCCGCCTTGATGCGGGCCGGGCGGTTTGACCGGCAGGTGGTGGTGGACCGCCCCGACAAGATCGGCCGCGCCGCGATCCTGCGGGTGCATCTGCGCAAGGTGGCGGTGGACCCGGGCCTTGATGTGGATGCGGTGGCGGGCCTCACGCCGGGGTTCACCGGGGCGGAACTGGCCAATCTGGTGAACGAGGCCGCAATCCACGCCACAAGGCGCGGCGGCGATTCGGTTGGCATGGCCGACATCACCTCGGCGCTGGAACGTGTGGTGGCGGGGATGGAACGCAAAGGCCGCCTTCTGAACCCGCGCGAACGCGAAACCGTGGCCTGGCACGAGATGGGCCATGCCCTTGCCGCCGCGCGCCTGCCCGGCGCCGATCCGGTCCACAAGGTGTCGATCATCCCGCGCACCATCGGCGCGCTGGGCTATACCATGACAAGGCCGACCGAGGACCGGTTCCTGATCACCCGGACGGAACTGGAAAACCGCATGGTCATGCTGCTGGCGGGCCGGGCGGCCGAACAGATCCGCTTTGCCGAAGTATCCACCGGGGCGGCGGATGATCTTGTGCGGGCCACCGACATTGCCCGCCAGATCGTCACCCGTTTCGGGATGCACGCGGACCTTGGCCAAGCCGTGCTGGAACAGGATCGCGGCGGGTTTCTGGGCGAGGATCGGGTCAGCTTCACCCCGCGTGACCATTCCGAAGCCACCGCCCGCGAGGTTGATCTGGCCGTGCGCGGTCTTCTGAACGATGCCTATCAGCGCGCGATTGCGCTGTTGAAAGAGGTTCACGCCGATCTGGAGGCGGGCGCGCGGCTTTTGCTGGAGCGTGAGACGATCACCCCCGCCGACTTTGCGCCCCTGAAGCCGCAAGAGGCGCGCGCCGCATGACCCGCAAGCCCACCCATGCCCGCCCGGCACCCGCGGCAGCGGCCGTCCCGCAGCTTCCCGCCGTGGTCCCAGAGGTGCCGCGACCTGCCCCGCACCTTGCGCCGCCAGCCGCCGAGCCGCACCGTCATGCAGCCCTTGACCGCAGCGTCACGGCCAGCCTAGCGCAGATGACGGCGGGCCTGTCCCCCCACGCGATGATCGACGCGTGGAGCGATTGGGCCATGCATCTGGCCCGCGCGCCGGGGCGGCAACTGGAACTGATGGAACGCGCACAGGCAAACTGGTTGAAGTTGTCGCAGTTTGCCGTTGCGGGGCTGCTGGGAAAGGCCGAAGACAAGCCGTTCAAGCCGGGGCCATATGACCCGCGCTGGTCGCATGAGGGCTGGGACGAGGCGCCGTTTTCGCTGTGGCAACAGGGGTTTCTGGGCCTTCAGGACTGGTGGCACGCCGCCACCGCCGATCTGCGGGGCCTGCGCCGCCAGAACGCGCAGCGCACCGGCTTTATGCTGCGGCAACTTCTGGATACCGTCTCGCCCGCGAACTTTCCGCTGGGCAACCCCGAGATTCTGGAAAAGACCCGCGCGACCGGCGGGCGCAACCTGATCGAGGGGGCCAGCCATTTTCTGGATGACGCCCGCCACATCCTTGCGCAGGAACATCGCCCGGTGCCAGAGGCCTTTGCGCTGGGCAAGGTTCTGGCCTGCACGCCCGGGCAGGTGATCTACCGCAACGCGCTGATGGAGCTGATCCAGTATTCCCCGACAACCGCCAAGGTCCGGGCCGAGCCGGTGCTCATCGTCCCGGCATGGATCATGAAATATTACATTCTTGATCTGTCGCCGGAAAACTCGTTCATCCGCTGGCTGGTCGGGCAGGGCTATACGGTCTTCTGCATCTCGTGGTGCAACCCGACCGCAGCGCAGGCGCAGCTGTCGCTCGAAGATTACCGCAAGGACGGTGTCATGCAGGCGCTGGAGGTGATCAATGCCATCCTGCCGGGTGTGCGCGTTCATGCCAACGGCTATTGCCTTGGCGGCACGCTGCTGGCCATCGCTGCGGCCACCATGGCGCGGGATCATGATGACAGGCTCGCCTCGGTCACGCTGATGGCCGCGCAGGTGGATTTTGCCGAAGCGGGCGAGTTGCTGCTGTTTCTGGATGAAAGCCAGGTGGCTTTCCTGGAAGACATGATGTGGGCGAAGGGATATCTTGACCGGCCGCAGATGTCGGGTGCCTTTGCGGCGATCCGCTCGGAAGACCTGATCTGGTCGCGCGCCACCCGCCGCTATTGGCTGGGAGAGCCGGACCTGCCGACCGACATGACCGTCTGGGTCAACGACACGACCCGGATGCCGGCGCGGATGCATTCGGAATACCTGCGCGGGGTGTTTCTGGAAAACCGGATCTCTGCGGGCCGCTTCGCGGTCGAGGGGCGGGTGATCGCCTTGAAGGACATTGCCGCGCCAATGTTCGTCGTCGCGACGGAAACCGACCATATTGCGCCATGGCGGTCGGTCTACAAGACCGCGCTTTTCACTGATTGCGACCTGACCTTCGTACTGACCAAAGGTGGCCACAACGGGGGCATCCTGTCCGAACCGGGCCACAAGAACCGCCACTACCGCATCGGCCGCCGCCCGCCGGGAGGCCACTATGTCGGCCCGGACGCATGGGCGGCGGCCCATGATCCCAGACCTGGGTCATGGTGGCAGGAATGGGCGGATTGGCTTTCGGCACGAAGCGGCGCTGCCGTTCCGCCCCCTGCGCCGGGCGCGTCAGACAAGGGCTTTGCCCCGATAGTGGCCGCTCCCGGCACCTATGTCCTTGAAGCCTGATAGAGGGGGTGTGGGGCGGTCTGGATGCGAGCCAGCACCGGCGCAAGTGAAATGCTGTCGTGCAGACATCCCGAACGCACCTTCGGGACCATTCCCCCCGGCATCTGTTCTTTGCCCTTTGGGCCATGCTTGCACATTGGCCCCGCTACGCCTGCCTTGTCACGGGGTCTTGGCCTGCCCCGCAATGCTGTCGTCCATGTTTGCAATGACACCAAGCCGCGCGCGGCGCGTCGGCAGGATGTCGGTCAGACTGGCCGGCATCGGATCGTCACGCAACTCGCGGCCAAGGTCTGCAAGCCGTTCGGCCCGTCGCAGCAAGGCCTTGCGCTGGGTTCCGGCCTTCAGCGCATAGGCCTTGCGGTTCGCGGCATCGGCCACAAGGTCGGGATAGCTCAGATCTCCCGGCCCGGGTTCGACCGCGTCCCAGTGGCGCGCGTAGTCAATCAGCAGCGCCTCGATCAGCGGCAACTCGGTCAGGAACCTTCGCCAGCGATGCTCCTTCAGGTCGAACGCATCGAGGATCGCATCGCCTGCCTGCCCGCCAAAGCCGGTCAGCGTGTCGATCACGGTGGCGGGCATTTCAAGGTTCAGCCCCCCCTCATCCGGCTTCAGCGCCACTGTCACGATACGCTCACGGTATCCGGTCAGCACCGATTGCAGCGAATCCTGCCAGTCCTTTGCGCTGTCGAAGGCCGCCATCACGAAGCCGGCCAGCCCCTTGAAGGACTGTGTCGGCATAAGACGCCCGCCACTGTCCGGAGTAGTGGGCAGGGTAATGCGCCTTGCCTCGGCGCCCGGTTTGGCACGGGCAATGTCATAGGCGGACAGCGCGATGCCGAAGGTCGGGGTCTGCGGCAGGAACTGGTCGAAGAAATGCACTGGAAAGTTTGACGAGATGCCGCCGTCTGAAAACAGGCAGCGCCGGGTCTTGGCCGGCGGATCGAGTCGTTCCAGCGTGTAATCGATCCGGTGCAATGGTACCGCCGAGATCAGGCCGGGAAAAGACAGGCTCATCCGCGCCAGAACCACAACCGGCAGATCCCTGGACTGGAAATAGCGCAGCCTGCCCTTCGTGTCGGCCCATTCAGCCGAGACCTTGTTCGAACGGCCAACCATGTGATCCACGACATAGGCCGGAAAGAGCTTGCGAAACTCATCCTCGCAAAAGGCATGCAGGTTGTTGCCCATCGGCAGGGCATAGGGGCGGCGTGAGGTGATGTCGGTGGTGACGGTCTGGACGTTGATGCCTGCGGCTTGAAGCTGGCCAATGGTCAATGGCCCTTTGCCCGGGGCAAGCCCCGCAACACCGTCGATCGTGGCGCAAAGCCAGTCGGTCAGTGCAGGGCCGGTGAAGCCGGGTTGGCTCAGCCCGGTGCAAAGCCCGTAATCCTGGCCGGGAAGGTCGCGCAGGGCCTGCCCCCTTGCCGCCAGGACCGGCCCGATCAGGATTCCGGCCAGCGCCAGCAATGCCCCCAGCACCACAAAGCCCCAGTCGGGAGATGACCGGGGCGCAGTCGCCAGGACCAAGATGGCTGCGCCCGGCAGCGCGGCACCCAGCGCAGCGAAGGGGTAGCCTTGCAACAGCGCCCGGACCAAGGCCAGAGGTCGGCCGGATATCGCCGCAAGGGCCAGCCTGAACAGCGGGGCCAGGTGTGGGCTGGGCTGGAACTTTTCCAGCAACGTCGCAGAAAGTTCCTGCGGTAATGCCTCTACCTTGGCAAATCCGCCACTGGCCCGGCCATACTCGGCCGCCGCTGTCATCACCGCGGCAATCGCACCGGCAGAGGTGCCGCCGATGTTCTGGAACCGGTATTTCCGCGACAGCGCCACAATGGCGCGCGGATAGACCACGCCCGACGTGATGCCGCCCTTCATCACAAGGTCACAACGGTAGGAAGGGATCGTTTCGGGCATGAGGAGCCTGGCTGTGGTTCAAGCCCCTTTGGGGGCGGTTGCGGTTATGGTGTCGGGTCGGGATTGACGTTAAGCGTGTCTGCCCAGCGTTCCAGCCAGCGCCGCGCAAGCGTCGCATAGGGTTGGTCCGGGTCCAGCGCCGCAAGAATTTCATGCAGCACGCCCGATGCGAGGCTGTCGAGCAGTCGCGCCGTTCCAGCAAGCTTGTCGGCCAGTTCCGGTGCGGCAAGGGCAACACTGTCGTGCAGGTCTCGCGCCGCCGTATCGATCTGGAACATGGCGTCACGCAGGAATTCCAGACGCCGCAGCAGCGCGGTGCGCTCTTGCACCAGTGCAAGCCGGTTCAAGCCGCAAAACTGGATCGTCATCAACCCCCGGACCGAGGGTCCGGCTTCCCCATCGGGCGTTTCAGGGTGCCGGTCGGGATCGCCGGGAGGTCGGAGGCGCGGCAGGATCAGCGCCAGTGGCGCCACGCCGTCACGCGTGTGATCAAGGTAGTAGTCAAGGTGGTCGTCCGGCTCATCCGCCGTCGGGTCAAGCAGGTAGGGCTGTTCCGCGCTCAGACTGTCCCGGTCAGAATGCGCCCTTTGGCCGGCCACCGGAAAGGAATCCTTCTTGCCGGCAAGGGCGGGTGCCTGCGACTGGCCATGAAGCAGCGTGGCAAGCAGATCGGCAAAGGTGGCGGTGGCGGGAACCGACAAGGTCTGGGTCCGGCGCCGATTGCAGTCGATGCAGGATGGCACAAGATTTTCCCATGCCGCAGCAAGCCACCAGTAGCCGGGATGGGCCTTGTCACCTTCGACGGCACCCTTGGGGCGGTAGTGTTCGATGTCGACGGGCGCCTGATGGGCATAGCGCGTTTCGCAATAGGCGCATTTGCCATGAAACAGCGCCTCCAAAGCAAGACGGATATCGGCGGACTTGTAGAGCTTGAATGCGAAAGCGGCTTCCTCGCCGCTGGCCTGAGGCAGTTTCGGGGCTGTCTGCCCAAGGGCCGTGGCGGTCTCTACGGCCTTGTCATGCAGCCTCAGACGCTCTGCGCGCAATGCTACCACCCGTCGTGCGGCATCGAATTCCTTTTGCGCCTCGGGCCGGATCAGCGAGGCAGGCACCGACACCGCGTTGCGATCGACCCGACGCATCAGTGCAGCCTCAAGGCGGCGATGATCGCGTCGATCGCCCCTTGTCGCAAGACGCGGTGTTCCGCAGCATGGGCCGTGCGCATGACGACCAGGTATTTCGCGACCGCATCCTGCACCAGACGCGAGACATCAGACCTTCCCACCGGCAAGGCCCCGTCGATATCGGAAACGAACGACCGGAACAGGCGCCGGTCGGCCGCATTCAAGCTGCCCGGATCTTCCTTGCGGCGCACAAGCATGTCGGCCAGGGAGGCGGTGGAATAGGCCGTCGTGGGATCGTCGATGTCAAACAGGCGGAACAGTTCCGATGTCAGCAACTGATCAACCGTCAGCAAGGAGACATTCGGCAGGTCTTCCAGTTGCTCCACCCTGACCGGAACCGGCCAGTCGGCATTTGTCAGCCGGGTCAGCACCTTCACCTCTCCGTCATTCATGCCGCGCAGGCAAAGCGGGTCATGCGTCGTGGCGATGAAGGTCACGCCGGGCAGGGCGCGGCGCAGACCGTCCATGATCTGCACTTTCCAGCGCGGATGCAGATGGGCCTCCACCTCATCGATAAGGACCACGGCGCGGGCTTCGTTCAACGAGATGAAATCCGGGTTGATGGCGTCATCCATCAGCCAGCGGATCACATCACAGGTCAGTGCCAGAATGGTGCGGAACCCCGAGGAAACGGCATCAAGCGGTGTCCTGACCTCGGTCGCTTTCGCCGCGGCAGCGCCGTCATTCACCAGATCGCTGCCGCCTTGTCTGGTAACGACAAGGCAGCGCTGTGCGGTCTTGTCCTTTTCGATATAGGCAAAGGTGCTGTTGCGGCCGAAGACCTCTCTTAGCGCCGTAACCACCCGGTCAAGGATGAACTGGGGCAGCGAGTAAAGCCATTTGTCGGGGTTCGACAGCAGGTTGTCAGACCGGAACAGGCTGATGACGCTGCGGTCTTCCCGGTCCCAACGGGTTTCGCTGCCAAGGTAGTGGCGAAACGCCCCATAGGCAAAGACTGGCAGGCCGGGTGGCGGGGCGCCGCTGTCATGGGACAGCCCCTTGTCGCCCGGCTGCATCAAAAGGCTCCGCACGACCGGTTTTCCGCTGTCGGGGGTGTAGGTCAGCCGCACATGGCCCGATGCCGACTGCCCGGCATCACCGCCCATGTAGGTGGTGTCCAAAAGCAGCTTGTCCGCCGTCTGCCCCGTGGCCGAAAGCGCATCGGGCGACAGCATCGCCAGCGCGACCGCCTCCAGGATCGAGGACTTTCCTGCAGCATTTTCCCCAAGGATCAGAAGCGCAGGTGTGCGCTGTTGCCGGGCCGTCAGTTCATCCGGCGCAGTGCGACCCGTGGCGCCGATGTCAGGCCATCGGGGAACAGGCAGCGACAGCTTCAGCGACTGGATGGCCTTGAAGTTCGCGATCTCGATCTCTGTGAGATGCCAGCGGTTGCCCTGAACATCAGCCTCATCATCTGCCGTTGGCCGGACCACGCTTGCCGATGTCAATGTGGCAGGGGCATCAATGCCAAGCCTCTGGCGCAGGTGCGCAAGCAAGAGCAGGGCGACAAAACCGGGGTGGTCGGTCCCCGGGTCAAGTTCGTTGATGATCTGACGCGTCCTTGGCAGGGTGGTCGAAGACCGGCGCAGCAACTTGGCCACGGCTCCGTTGTCGATCCCGCCTGCAACGGCCGAGGCGCGCAGTCGTTGCGCCACAAGGGCGGGGCGGTTCAGTTGGAACTGGTCGATCGTGGCCTGCCCCCTGCGGCTTCGGGCAAGGAGTTCCCCTTGTGGCGCGGCCACGAAATGTGCGTCCATCATCGTGTCATGACAGGGATCGATCAGCAGCGGACGCTCACGAAAGCCGGGTCGGGCGCCAAGGGCTTCGGACGGGTGTTCCATCCACAGACCCGTGCCATCCTCGACAAACCGCGCATATTCTGCGGCTGTTGGCGGCGGCACCCGGCCCCCTCTGCCGACAGGAAAGACATTCGGCTGGCGCGGGCGGCAATCGGTGCAAATCGGATAGAGGTTCTGCCAGACATCGGCCAGCCAGCCATAGGTAAGCGGCGCATCGGGGCTTGGCTCCATCGGAAGCGCTTCTGACGGCGGGCGGAAGCGGTAGACCGAAAGGCTGGCGCGACTTTCACAAAAGGCACAACGGTTGTCGAAGACTGCCCCAAGCGCAGCAAGAAGCGCCGAAGACGAGGCAAGGTGGCGGTCTGGCGGGGATGTCTGGGCGCGCTGTGGGGCCGGCAGGCGCAAAAACTCCAGAAAAGCACGCCGCGACCGCCCGAACTCCGGCATCGCAAGCGCAGGCGGGGGCATGGCCGGTCTGCTGACAAAACGCATGGGAACGCCTTGGCTTGAATGAATCAGGATCAAAATACGGTCCAAGGCTACCTTGGCTGCGCCAAAACACAAGCGTCCCGGCGGCCGAATGGTTTGCGGACCGCCGCAGCCCGGCAAATGCATCATGACCGAACGACAATTGGCCGGGAAGTCAGTCCAGGGCAACGGGCTGGCAAGGCAGCCCGCGCAGATCCCACCGGGGGGGAGTTCACCGCTTTTCAAGGAACTACCTTGACGTCCAGACCGCGCCAGATTACCTAACCGGCATGACCTGACGGCGCAGCGCGGGCGTTGTGTAATGGTAAGACCTTAGCCTTCCAAGCTAAAGACGCGGGTTCGATTCCCGCCGCCCGCTCCACCTTCCCCCTTGCTGACCGGCAATCGGGATATCGGTCGCAACGGACCGACACGCCCGTTTCAATCCCTTTGTCCGACTTCGACCCCACCAAAGGCGTCCTCAGCCGATTCCGAGCCATGCGTTACAGGTTTTCGGCCTGCGGGAAGCCAAGGACGTGATAGCCGCCGTCAACGTGGATCACCTCGCCCGTCGTCGCCGCTCCATAGGGTGAGCAGAGCCAGACGGCGGTGCCACCGATGGTTTCCAGCGTCGCATTCGCCCGCAAAGGGGCGTTCGCTTCGGTGTGGCGGAAGGTGGCGCGGGCACCGCCGATGGCCGCCCCGGCAAGGGTCTTCATCGGGCCGGGGGAAATGGCGTTAACCCGGATGCCCTGCGGCCCCAGGTCATTGGCCAGATAGCGCGTGGCGCTTTCAAGGGCTGCCTTGGCCACGCCCATCACGTTGTAATTGGGCGAAACGCGGTTCGAACCCTGGAAGGTCAGGGTGATCAGGCTGCCACCTGTGGTCATCAGGTCCGCCGCGCGGGCCGCCACGTCGATGAAGCTGAAGCAGGAGATGTTCAGCGAGTTCTGGAAGTTGCCGCGACTGGTGTTGATGAAGCGGCCGGTCAGTTCGTTCTTGTCGGAAAACGCGATGGCGTGGACCAGGAAATCCATCTGCCCCCAGCGCGCCTTCAGGGCAGCAAAGCAGGCATCAAGGCTTTCGTCATTGGTTACATCGACATCAACCAGGAAATCCGACCCGACGCTGGCGGCAAGCGGTTCGACCCGTTTGCCGAAGGCGTCACCCTGGTAGGAAAACGCTAGTTCCGCGCCCTCGGCGGCCAGCGCCGAGGCGATGCCCCAGGCGATGGAGCGTTCGTTGGCAACGCCCATGACAAGCCCGCGCTTGCCCTTCATCAGATCGGCCATGCTGGCTTCCTTATCCGAGGTATTTCGACATGACGAGGGTGGCGTTGGTGCCGCCAAATCCGAACGAGTTCGACAGGACGGAATCCAGCTGGACGTTTTCACGCAGTTCCGTGGCGATTTCGCCGGGGTCGAGCGCGGGGTCAAGATTGACCACGTTGGCCGAGGCGGTGATGAAATTGCCCTGCATCATCAGAAGCGAATAGATCGCTTCCTGTGCGCCGGTCGCGCCAAGCGAGTGGCCGGTCAGCGACTTGGTCGAGGAAATCGGCGGGGTCTTGCCCCGGCCGAAGACGCGGCGGATCGCCTCGACCTCGGTGATGTCGCCGACGGGCGTCGAGGTGCCGTGGGAGTTGATGTAATCGACCTTGCGGCCTTTCGGCAGGGTGGACAACGCCAGCCGCATCGACCGCTCGCCCCCTTCGCCAGAGGGGGCCACCATGTCATGCCCGTCCGACGTGGCACCGTAGCCGGTCACCTCGGCATAGATCTTGGCGCCGCGGGCGAGGGCGTGGTTCAGTTCTTCCAGCACCACCACCCCACCGCCACCGGCGATTACGAATCCATCCCGCGTCGCGTCATAGGCGCGGGCGGCGGTTTCGGGGGTGTCGTTGTATTTCGAGGACATGGCCCCCATGGCGTCGAAGAGGCAGGAGAGCGTCCAGTCCAGCTCCTCGCCGCCGCCCGCGAAGACGATATCCTGCTTGCCGAACTGGATCAGTTCGGTGCCGTTGCCGATGCAATGCGCAGAGGTCGAGCAGGCGGAGGTGATGGAATAATTGACGCCCTTGATCTTGAACGGAGTGGCCAGACAAGCCGAGTTTGTTGACGACATGCCCTTCGTGACCATGAACGGACCCATGCGCTTCGGCGACCCGGTTTCGCGCACGATGTTGTGGGCGCGGAAGAAGGATTTGGTGGATGGCCCGCCGGAGCCCATGATGAGGCCGGTGCGTTCGTTGGAGATGTCTTGCGGTTCAAGGCCGGAGTCTTTCACCGCCTGATCCATTGCGATGAAGTTGTAGGCCGCGCCGTCACCCATGAAGCGCAGGTCGCGCTTGTCGATGTGGTCTTCCAGCACGATGTTGGGCGCGCCATGGACGCGGCAGCGAAAGCCGTGTTCGGCATAGTCGGGGGCGAAGACGATGCCGGATTTGCCGGCGCGCAGGCTGGCTTCGACCTCGGTCGTGTTGTTGCCGATGGACGAGACGATTCCGATCCCGGTGATGACGACGCGGCGCATGGGTGCCTCCCTTGGTGAGTCAGGGACTGTTTAGGGCAGAGGGGGGGAGGGGGCAAGGTGGTTGGGGTGCAAGCCTTCGAGGTAGTCTCTCTTGAAGTTGTATAGGGTTGGGTCTTGCTGAGCTTCCGCCCAGATCTGTTCATAGATGCCGAAATACAGTGTGTTAATCAGGTCACGCACCTTCAAAAGATCGGGTTCTAGTAAGGAAATGCCCTCATCATACACAGTGCGAAACATCACAATCGAGGCTCCATCCTCAAACCTGTGTTCATGGGAAGCAACCGCCATGCGCATCAAATCTCCGTCTGAATGCGCGAAAATCTTGTTTCTTTGCATGTGCAGTTGATCGTGCAGCCGAAGCTGTTCTTCGCTCAATGAAACTCGACACTTCTCAAGTGTCAGGCGCGGAATGTCTCCCTTCGCCTGAGAAAAAGGGCGCATATACGCAACAACGAGGGTTGTCTCATAGCACCTGAAACGACCCAGTTCTTTTTTCGAGATAGGGCGGTCTGGATCGCAATCTGCCAATAACTCCGCAGCAGATAGTGCCTGCTGAAAGTCGCTTAAGGAATACAGCAGTCGGGTTCTGAGAGCTTCGTCCAGAAGGGGCATTTAATTACTCCCAGCCCGGATCAGCGCGTCGCACCTTGGACTGCCCCCATCGAGTGGTCCGGGTTGAATGTTAGTGCATGGTAGGCCTC
>NZ_JAUCZH010000006.1 GCF_030373185.1 Tabrizicola sp. | reverse complement strand
CCTTGCGGAGCCTGAATCATGCCGCAAGCGCAAGTTCAATGGGTCCTGACCCTAGGCTGGGAGCGGGCGCTGCGGCAGCATTTCCTTTTCCGGCGGACCCCTTCCCTGCCGGGGATGCAGAGGCTAGAAGGGCGGCCAATCTGCACAAGGCCAGCCATGCCCGACCTTTCGCCCGGCATCACTCTTTCTTCTGCCAGTGTTCGGCTTGGCGGGCGCCTGGTGCTTGATGGGTTGTCTCTTGTCCTGACCGAGGGCCGGATCGGCATCCTTGGCCGCAACGGGTCTGGCAAGACCACCCTTTTGCGCCTTCTGGCCGGGCTGATCGCGCCTGACAGCGGACAGGTCCGCCTTGACGGCTTTGATCCCCACAGTGACCGCAAGGCCGCCCTTGGCGCCATCGGCATCCTGTTTCAGAACCCCGACCACCAGATCCTGTTCCCAACGGTCGAGGAAGAGCTGGCCTTTGGTCTGGCCCAGCAGGGCTTGGCCCAACCGCAAGCGCTGGCCCGCGCCGGGGCCGTCCTTGCGGCTGAAGGCCGTGCGCATTGGGCCAAGGCCCCGGTCTCGACCCTGTCCCAAGGTCAGCGGCACTATCTGTGCCTTCTGGCCGTGCTGCTGATGCACCCCCGGACGATCCTGCTGGACGAACCCCTTGCCGGGCTGGACCTGCCGACCCAGACCCGCCTTGCCCGCCGCTTTGCCGCCCTGCCGCAGCGGCTGATCACCATCACCCATGACCCCGCCACCCTTGCCACGGCTGACCGGGTGCTGTGGCTGGAAGCTGGCCGGATCGCCGCCGACGGGCCGCCCGACAGGGTGCTTCCCGCCTTCATTGCCGAGATGGCCCGGATCGGAGAGCAGGATGCTGACGCTGACCTCACCGGTTGAGATCTGGGCGCATCGGCTACCTGCCGGGCTGAAGCTGGCAGCACTTGCGCTGGCGACGATGGGGCTTTTTGCGCTGAAGTCCCCCCTGCCACTTGCCGCCGCCGCCACGGCTACGGCGGTACTTTTCGCCACGGGCGGCGCGCGATTTGCGACCACCGGACTGCGCCTGTTGCGCCCGCTTTGGCCCTTTGTAGTGATTGTCGGCCTTTGGCATCTGTGGACTGCCGACATCTTCGGCGGCGCGGCCATCCTGTTGCGCCTGCTGACCGCCGTGGCGCTGGCCAACCTTGTCACCATGACCACCCGGCTTTCCGACATGATCGCGGTGTTCCAGACCCTTGCCCGCCCGCTGCGTCCGATTGGACTGTCGCCCCGCCGCCTTGCGCTTGCCATGGCACTGGTGATCCGCTTCATCCCGGTGATGCTGGACCGGCTGACCCAGATTTCCGAGGCATGGTCCGCCCGGTCCCGCCGCCGTCCGCGCTGGCGTGTGCTGGTGCCAGCCACCCTTGCCGCCCTTGACGATGCCGACCGCGCCGCCGAAGCCTTGCGCGCCCGGGGCGGGGCTGGTTAAACGGCGCGAGCAAACGGGGGATCCCATGGAACGCAACCTGACCCACATCGCCCTTTTCGCGGCCCTGATCGCGGTGCTTGGCCTGATCCCGCGGATCGACCTTGCCGCTGGCGTGCCGATCACCGCGCAATCGCTGGGCATCATGCTGTGCGGCACCGTGCTTGGTGCCAGACGCGGGGCTTTGGCGGTTTTGCTGTTTCTTGCCCTTGTTGCCGCCGGCCTGCCCCTTCTGTCAGGCGGGCGCGGTGGCCTTGGCGTCTTTGCCGGGCCTTCGGTCGGCTTCCTTGTCGGCTTTCCCATCGCCGCTTTCGTGGCGGGCTGGGTGATGGAGCGGACGACACTTGCCCCCGGCATTGCCGCTGGCGCCGCATCCGTCATCGGCGGGATCGGGGTGCTTTACGTCTTCGGGATTGCCGGTATGGCGATCACGCTGGACAAGACGCTGTCCGAAGCCGCCTTCCTTGGCATGGCCTTCCTGCCGGGCGACGTGTTGAAAGCGGTGCTGGCCGGGCTGATCACCCAAAGCCTTGCCCGGATGCGCCCCGCCTCGCTTTTGTCACGGGCCTGAGGCTTCGACCCAAAGCGCCGTCCCGATCCCCCCGGCAGAGGCGATGGTGGCAAGCCCCCGCCCCTGTTGCAGGCCGTGAAACAACCGCACCGCCAGAATCGCGCCCGAGGCACCGATGGGATGGCCACGCGCCAAGGCCCCGCCACCGGAGTTGACCAGCGCGGGGTCTATCGCTGCGCCTTCGACCACCGCGATGGCCTGCACGGCATAGGCCTCCATCACCTCGACCATGGTCAGGGGTGTGCGGTCCCAGACCCGCGCGATGGCCGCCAGCGGCGCAAGGCCCGGCTCTACGGGGTTGGCACCGACCGTTGCCCCGCCAAGGATTGCCAGCCCCCGCCCTTTTGCCACCCGGTCTGACACCACAAGACACACCGCCGCCGCATCTGCCGCAACCGCCGCTGTGGCCGCCGTGACGCTGCCCGACACGACCGGCGCGCGGGCCAGAAGGCCCGGGGTCAGGCGGCGCGCAAAGGCGTCACGCGTGACGTCGGCCACAGCGACAATCTCGGCGGAGTGGTCTGCTTTCAATGCCTTGGCATGGCTTTCTGCCGCCCATGCCTCTTGCCTGTCCCGGCTGATCCCCAAGCGCTGCGCCAGCGCCTCGGCGGCGTCAGCCATGCCGGGATCGCGGTCTGGCCATGGGGTGAAGGGGGACTGGTCATAGGCCATGGGCGCCCCGCCATCAGGATCAGTCGCCAACCGCAAGGGACGGCGAGAATAGCTTTCGACACCCCCCGCCAACACCACATCCGCAGCGCCGCTGTCCACCAGCGCCCGGGCCAGCAAGATCGCATCCAGCCCCCCCGCGCATTGCCGGTCCAAGGTCAGCCCCGCCACATGTTCGGGCAGCCCCGCCGCCAACGCGACTCGCCGCGCCGGATTGCCCCCAGCGCCAAGCGCGTTGGACAAGATCACCTCATCTACCCGGTCCGCGCCGATCCCGGCATCCGCCAGACAGGCCAGCAGGACAGGCGCGGCCAGAGCCTCGATCGACAGCCGCGCGAACGCCCCGCCACGCGGCACCACAGCCGTTCTGCGGGCGGCAATCAGATGGGCCATTGCAACTGCACCTCCAGCGCCCGAAGGTCAGTCTTGCCAGAGGGCAGGCTTGGCCAGTCCTGAAGCCAGATCAAAGTCTTGGGCGCCTTCAGCGCCCCAAGCTGGCGGCGCAGGGCGGTCAGGATATCGGCCTCGGTGGCCCGATTGCCCTGCACCATCGCGACCAGCACAGTGCCACGCAACCCGTCCCGCACTGGCAGGACAGCGGCGCGGGTGATACCGGGCAGCGCTTGCATGAAGGCCTCGATTTCTTCGGGAAAGACGTTTTGATCGGCCACCGTCACCATCCGCCCCGCGCGGCCATGAAGATACAGAAATCCGCCCTCCATCCGCCCGATCTCGCCCACGGAAAGCCAACCATCTCGCCAGCGGCCTGACCCCGCGCTGCCAACGTAGCCGATGAAAAGATAGGGGCTGTTCACCCAGATTTCACCGCCCGGATCGACCAGAACCTTGACCCCCGGATACGGCCGCCCGACCGACCCTTCCGGCGTCGCCTCATCGGCAAGGGTGATGAAACTTGCCTCGGCGGCACCGTAGAATTCACGCAAGCGTGCGCCGGGGGCCATGGCGCGCACCGCCGCGCGCAAGGCCGGGTCCAGCTTCGAGCCGCCCACCAGCACCAGCCGCAGATCGGGGCAAGGCCCCTGCCCCTGAGCCAGCAGACGCAACTGGGCGGGCGTGGCGTAAAGATGCGTGATCCCCTTGTCCGCCAAGGCCTTGCGCTGCCTGTCGGGGCGCAGACTGTCCAGCAGATGCACCTCTGCCCCCAGATGCAGACCCTCGACCGCGCCGTAAAGCGACAGCGAATGGACCAGCCGCCCCAGCACCGCAACCCGCGCCCCCGGGCCGATGCCGAAAGCCGCGTTCACGGTGAAACTGGCCACCCAAGAGCCTTGCGACCGCAAGATCCGGCGTGGCTGGCCGGTGGAGCCGGAGGTCAGCGTTTCAAAGACCGGGGTATCGGTCGGCGCGGGCGCGGGCTGATCCATGGCCCCAAGGCGAAAGGCCGTCAAACCAATGGCTTGCGCCAGACCCTCTGCCCCGTCGGCCAGGACCGGGCCAAGGGGCGGCTGCGCGCAAACCTCAGACCCGGCCCCGCCAAACAGCCGTGCTTGGGGATGCCAGCGAAACCTTTCGGTCATGCGTTCAGAAGCGTCGCCATCCGCCGCAGCGCCAACAGGTAGCCTTCGGTGCCGAACCCCGCGATCACCCCATCAGCGCGGGCCGACACATAGGAGTGGTGCCGGAACGATTCGCGCTTGTGGATGTTGGAGATATGCACCTCCAGCACCGGGCCGTCATAGGCGTTCAGCGCATCGAGAATTGCGATCGAGGTATGGGAATAGGCCCCCGGATTGATGATGATCCCGGCCGAGGAGCCGCGCGCCTCGTGGATCCAGTCAACCAGCTGACCCTCGTGGTTCGATTGCAGCGCGCGCAGGCGCAGGCCAAGGTCTTCCGCCAGATCGGCGGTCTTGGCGGCCACATCCTCGAGCGTCTCTCGCCCATAGATTTCTGGCTGGCGCAGGCCAAGCAAGTTGAGGTTGGGGCCGTTCAGAAGGGTGACGAGCCTGGTCATGATGGTCCTGTGCCGGTCCTGCAAATGCGCCCTCAGACATTAGCTGATGTGGGCGGGGGGGCAAGCATCAGGAAAAATGGCGGCCTTCCGAGCCTGCTGGGGACAGTTCGGAAGGCCGCCCAGGGAGACGACGTTGACGACAAGCGTCTGAATTCAGGCGACCTTTTCCAGAACAACCTCTGGCGTGATCCCAAGGGCGCGCACCACCTCTCGCGTCAGATGCGGGCGGTTCAGGGTGTAAAAGTGCAGATCTTCAACCCCGCCCTCGATCAGGCGGTCGCAAAGCGCGGTGCAATGGGTCAGGGCCAGAAGCTCTTCGCGGCCATCGCGGGCGGCGGTGGTAAAGGCCTCATCCAGCTTGGCCGGAACCTGCGTGCCGCAGCGGTGGGCAAACTTCCTGGCCCCCTCCCAGCTGGTAATCGGCAGGATGCCGGGGATGATCGGCGCGGTGATCCCGGCTTTTGCGCAGGCATCGCGGAAGCGAAAGAAGGTGTCAGCGTTGAAGAAGAACTGGGTGATGGCCGATGATGCGCCCGCGTCGATCTTGCGCTTCAGCCATGTCACATCGGCGGAGCTGTCGGCCGCATCGGGGTGCGGTTCGGGATAGGCGCCGACGCGGATCTTGAACTTGCCGGTTTTCGCCAGCTTTTCAACCAGTTCGACCGAATTTGCAAACCCCAGTGGATGCGGCACAAACCGCTGCGCGCCTTTCGGGGCATCGCCGCGCAGGGCGACGATTTCGGTTACGCCAGCGGCGGCATAGGCTTCGGCGATGGACAGCGTTTCGGTCTGGGTAGCGTCAACGCAAGTCAGATGCGCGGCAACAGGCAGGCCGTAGTTGCGGTGGATGGTCGAAACCGCCTCGTGCGTCAGGGTGCGGGTCGTGCCACCCGCGCCGTAAGTCACGGAAACAAATGAAGGTTTCATCGGGGCGAGCGCCTGCACCGTTTCCCACAGCCGGAATGAGCCATCCAGCGATTGCGGCGGGAAGAATTCAAAGCTGATGCGGGGTGTGGTCATGGTGGTCTCCTTCATTGCCCCTCTTGTTTCAGATTCCCCTATGTGAGACCAATTCATAGTTTTCACGTTCTTCATGAGGTTCATTCATGTATGTCGAGCTGCGCCACCTGCGCACCATCCGCGCGATTCAGCAGGCCGGGGGGCTGGCGCGGGCGGCTGAAGTGCTGAACATGACCCAGTCGGCGCTGAGCCATCAGGTCAAGGGGCTGGAAGATCAGGCCGGGATGGAACTGTTCGTGCGGCGGTCCAAGCCGATGCGGTTGTCAGCCGCCGGACACAGGATGTTGCGTGCGGCCGAACGTATCCTGCCAGAGATAGACGCGATGGAGGAGGAGTTTCGGGCGCTTCGGGCGGGAAGAACCGGGCGTTTGCACATCGCGATTGAGTGTCATGCCTGCTTTGACTGGCTGTTCCCGGTGCTGGAGATGTTCCGCCATGCCTGGCCCGAGATTGACGTGGACATCCGCGCGGGCCTCGCGTTCGAGGCTTTGGCGGCACTTAACCGCGAGGATGTGGATCTGGTGATCAGTTCCGACCGGGAACCGCCACCGGGAATCCTGTTCAATCCGCTGTTTGATTACCATCCGACATTCGTGGCCTCGTCGCAGAATCCGCTGGCCGAACAGCCATTCATCACGGCGGAAGACTTCCGCGATCAGGTGCTGATCACCTACCCGGTAAGCCGCGACAAGCTTGATATCTTTACCGAAATCCTGACACCTGCGAAGGTGGAACCCCGCGCGCAGCGCACGGCGGAACTCACGGCGGTGATCCTGATGCTGGTTGGATCAAACCGGGGCGTGGCGGTTTTGCCGGACTGGGTGATGCGGGAAGTGAGGTCGAATGCGGACTATGTGACGCGGCCCTTGGGTCCGGAACCGGTGTTGAAGCGGATGTACGCGGCGACAAGGGTCGAGGATGCGGGGAAGGCCTATATGGCGCATTTTCTGCGGCTGGCGCGCAGCGAGCCGGTGAAATTGCAGCGGGGCGGCTAAGTCCCTGCGGTCGCTGGGGTAATCGGTGGATTTTGTCAGCTTTCTCACGTCTTTTACCGGTCTTTCCTGCGTCTTCCTTCCGTCTCTACGCCCGGCGGGAAAAGCCACGGTTAACCTTTGTCGACGAGTCGGCTTTCCGGTGGCCCCGTCCCACCCTTTCCCTCCCCAACGACGGGGGGAGCGAAGCGCCCGGCTTTCGGTGCAGGCGCCCTTCGGGTGCCTTGGCTGACAATCTAGCCCGAGTTTTCCACCGCCATTCCGGCATTGCCCAGCATCAGGTTGCGGCCGGCGTAGATATCTCCAGCCAGTTGCAGCGCGAAGCGGTCGGCGTCTCGGAGGCGCACTTCCGCTACGGTCGCCACGACGCGTTCCTCCTCTGCCCCAAGATGGCGGAGAAGATGCGCGCCCATCGACAGGGCCGATTCAAATGTCTCGCGCACCGGGGCATCGACGCCTGCCTTGATCAATTCGATGGAGTGGCGGCGATCAAAGCTGCGGGCGAAGACTGGTATCAGGGGACATTCCTCATGCAGCAGTTGGGCGATGCGGGTCGCGGCACCGGGGTTGTCGATGGCGATGACCACGGCGCGGGCATGCGTGGCCCCGGCGGCATGCAAGATATCCAGCCGCGTGCCATCACCGAAATAGACCTTGAAGCCAAAGTCGCGCGCGGTGGTGATCGCGGTGGGGTCGGTGTCGATGATCGTCAGGCGGTGGCCCATCTGCAAAAGCGGCTGGGTGACGACCTGACCGAAACGGCCAAAGCCGATCAGAAGGACCGCCGCGCCATCATCTTCCGGCGCGGGAAAACCATCGGCTGAAACCGCAGGCTTTGGCATCAACCGGTCATGCAGGATGATGAAAAGCGGCGTCATGACCATCGACAGGATGATGATCGCGGTCAGGGTGGCGTTTTCTTCCGCGTTGATCAGGCCGACCGAAAGCGCTGCGGCGTAAAGGACAAAGGCAAACTCACCCCCTTGCGCCATCAGCACAAGGCGTTCCACCGCCTCGCGGTGCGAGGCCTTGAAGGCGCGGGCGACGGCGTAAATGGCAAGCATCTTCAGCACGGTAAGGGCCACGACGGAAATCAGGATCAGCTGCCAGTTGCGGGCAACGACCGACAGGTCCAGCGCCATGCCCACGGCAAGGAAGAACAGGCCAAGAAGAAGGCCGCGAAACGGTTCCACATCCGCCTCAAGCTGGTGGCGGTAGGAGGAGGTGGACAAAAGCACCCCTGCCAGAAACGCCCCCATCGCAGCGGAAAGCCCGCCGACCTGCATCCAGAGCGCGGCACCCAGCACGATCAGAAGCGCGGCGGCGGTCATCACCTCACGCGCTTGCGCCGCAGCAAGCAGCGCAAAGACCGGGTTCAGAAGATAGCGCCCGGCAAGGATCAGCGCGGCGATGGCGCCAAGGCCGACCGCAATGCCAGTAGCCCGGTCGGCAAGGGTGACGGCCTCTCCGCCCGGGGCAAGAAAGGCGACCATCGCCAGAAGCGGGACAATCGCAAGGTCTTCCAGGAGCAGGATAGAGACGATCCGCTGCCCCTTTGGTGCGGAGATATCGCCCCGTTCTTCAAGCATCTGCATGACGATGGCGGTAGAAGTCAGCACAAAGCCGGTGCCAGCCACCAGCGCGGGCGCAAACGGGTAGCCAAGCGCAAGGCCGACCAGCGACAGGAGGCCCATCGACAGAAGCACCTGCGCCAGACCAAGGCCAAAGATATCGCGCCGCATCGACCACAGGCGCGAAGGCTGCATTTCCAGCCCGATGATGAAGAGAAACATCACGACGCCAAGTTCGGCCACATGCAGGATCGCCATCGGATCGGAAAAGAGGCCCGCCCCGAACGGCCCGATCGCCAGACCGGCGGCAAGGTAGCCAAGGACAGAGCCAAGCCCGGCCCGCTTGAACAAAGGCACAGCCACCACGGCGGCCCCAAGCAGAGTCACAATGGCGGGGAGATCGACGCCTGCGCTTTCGGTGGCCATGAGCTTTCCTTCCTTGCCGGCAAGGGTGAAGGCACGCGGGTCCGTTGGCAAGCGCCGGGGATGCGAAACCCCGTTTCGGTCTGCGCAGGTCCAGTGTGCGGCCATTGTATAGCCTTCCAGATATGCCGGACCAGGGTCACCGATGCGCCGCCCAAAATGGTCTGCTTGGCTATGACATGACCCCAGCTCAGCAGATTTTCGTTGACTCGCGCGCGGTTGCTGAAATCCTGACAGGATTGAACACTGAATTCGGAGGTGTGCATGCGCAGGTATTTCGCTGCGTTGGCTTTGGGGGCGGCGCTGGTGGTGCCGGGAGCGGCGCTGGCCGACCGGGTGGTCGCCCGCGTCTCGATCTCGACCCAGACGATGAAAGTCTACCACGAAGGGCGGCATCTGTTCACATGGGAGGTGTCGACGGCCAAGTCGGGAAAGATTACGCCCACAGGAGTTTATGCGCCCGAGTTTCTGTCACGCCACCACCGGTCAAGGCGCTACAACAACGCGCCGATGCCGTTTGCGATCTTTTATGACGGTCATTACGCGATCCATGGCACCGACCAGATCAAGGGGCTGGGGCGGCCTGCGTCAAACGGCTGCGTGCGGCTGCATCCCGACAATGCCGCGATCCTGTTCCAGATGGTGAAGGCCGAGGGAATGGCAAACATGCGGGTCGAGATCGTCCAGTAGCCCCGCGCCTCTTTCTTTCCCGCGCGCGACCCCCTATAGAGCCGGGCTTGAACTGCGCCCCATGGCGGGCGGCACGCTTGGGAGCGGATTGATGCAAGGCTCGGCCAACCTAAACCTGATGATCAAGGCCGCGCGCAAGGCCGGTCGTTCGCTGGTCAAGGACTTCCGCGAGGTGGAGAACCTTCAGGTCTCGACCAAGGGGCCGGGAGATTTCGTCAGCCGCGCCGACCGTGAGGCCGAACGGCTGATCAAGGAGGAACTGCTGGGCGGGCGGCCGACCTATGGCTGGCTGGGCGAGGAAACCGGGGCTACGGCAGGGGCAGACCCGACCCGGCGCTGGCTTGTGGATCCGTTGGACGGGACCACGAACTTTCTGCACGGGATGCCGCATTGGGCGGTGTCGATCGCGCTGGAACACAAGGGCGAGATCGTGTCAGCCGTGGTCTATGACCCGGCCAAGGACGAGATGTTCTGGGCGGAAAAGGGCGCAGGCTGCTGGCTGAACGACAACCGCCGCCTGCGGGTGTCGGGCCGCCGCGCGATGCATGAGGCGGTGTTTGCCACCGGCGTGCCGTTCGGGGCGAAATCCACCCTGCCCGCGACCTTGCAGGATCTGGCGCGCCTGATGCCGGGCTGCGCAGGGGTTCGGCGCTGGGGGGCGGCGGCACTTGACCTTGCCTATGTGGCGGCTGGCCGGTTCGACGGTTATTGGGAGCGTGAGCTTTCCGCATGGGACGTGGCGGCGGGCATCCTGCTGGTCAAGGAAGCTGGCGGGCTGGTCGAAGGCCTGCGCAAGGGCAGTGACCCGCTGGATGGCGCGCTGATTGCCGGGAACGACGGGTTGTTCGACGCGTTTTCCGGCGTGATCCGGGGCTGATCGGGGTCAGGATCGACTCCTCGTGGTCCGCTAGTTCTTGCGGCGAGGGATCAGCGGCACGTTGGAGCGGGCGGCCGCAAAATGCGTTTCGGGATGCGGCGGATGGCCTTTGGTGGCCTGCCAGAACCCTACCGCCCCACGTTTCAGCCAGACCGGCAGCGTCAGCACCAGTCCGGCGATGAACCCTCCCGCATGCGCCCAATAGGCAACGCCCCCGGCATCGCCGGGCGTGGAGAGGCCAGAGAATATCTGGATCGCGAACCACAGCCCAAGCACGATCCACGCCGGAATTGCGAAGATGCGGATGAAGATGACGATGATCACCAGGACATCGACCTTCGCGCGCGGAAACAGCAAGAGATACCCCCCCATCACCCCGGCAATCGCGCCTGATGCCCCGACCATCGGGATGTCTGAGCCAAGGTCGGCAAAGGTTTGCAGTCCAGCCGCAGCCAGCCCGGCGGCAAGGTAGAACAGCAGGAAGCGGAAGTGGCCGAACTCTTCCTCCAGATTGTCGCCGTAGATCCAGAGAAACAACATGTTGCCGGCCAGATGCATCCAGCCTCCATGCAAGAACATCGAGGTCACGAAGGTCTCATACCCGCCACCGGCCATGATGCGGGCAGGAACAAGGCCCCATTCAAAGAAGAAGAACTGAAGCTGGTAGTCGTTCTTCCCCAGAAAATAGCCAAGGAAAACCATGATGTTGATCGCGATCAGGACGATCGTGACATAGGGCGCCTTGCCCGAAGGGTTGTGATCGCGGATCGGAAACATCGGCTACAGGGTTTCCGATCCGCGAGGGGCCGTCAAGCGTCGGCCACAGCGGCCAACAGTTGCGCGTTGCCACCCGAGGCGGTGGTATCGATGCAAAGGTGCCGCTCAAGGCTGGCGTGGCCCAGATCCGGCGCGCCGATCAGGGGCAGGATCGGACCGGGGCGTTCGGCAAGCGCCTTGGCATAGGCGCGGCCCGGGTCTGCATCCCCCCACCACAGCGCACCTGAAAATCCAGCCAATGTGGTCAGCGCTTGCGGATCAAGCCCCGGGGCCTCGACGGCATGGCCGCCTAGTTTGCGCACCCGTTCGGCCTGTTCCAGTGCCGCCGCCCGGCCCGGACCAAGGCACAGAAGCGGGGCGCGCGGGGTCAGCGTCAGGCGGTTGGATTCGCCGGTCGGGCCGGGAAGGTCATGCGTGACCGCCGCCAGCACAGGCCATGGCGCGGTCAGGGCGCGGGCGATGTCCTTGGAAGTGGAGGTCGCGTCATCGGGCGTCGCGGCGGGCAGGCTGGCTGCGGTGAAGCGGGTCAGGTAATGCGGGCCGCCGGCCTTTGGGCCTGTGCCGGAAAGCCCTTCACCGCCAAAGGGTTGGCTTCCAACCACAGCGCCAATCTGGTTTCGGTTGACGTAGGTGTTTCCGACGTGCAGCCCTTCGACAATGCGCTGCACCCGGTCATCGATGCGCGAATGAAGGCCAAAGGTCAGCCCATAGCCGGTGGCGTTGATTGTGGCGATGACCGCGTCGATCTCGCTCGCCTTGAAGGTGGCGATGTGCAGGACCGGGCCAAAGATTTCGCGCGGCATGTCCTGAATACCCCGGACCGACAGAACGGTGGGCGCGATGAACGTCCCCCCGGTCGGGGCGGCAAGTTCCTTCAACACGCGGCCATCGCTGCGGGCGGCATCGACATAGGCGCGGATACCGGCCTGGGCTTCGGCGTCGATCACCGGGCCTACGTCGGTGGCAAGGTGCCACGGGTCGCCAAGGGAAAGGTCGTCCATCGCGCCGAACAGCATTTCGGTAACGGTGGCGGCCACGTCTTCCTGAACATAAAGGCAGCGGAGCGCCGAACAGCGCTGGCCCGCCGACTGGAAGGCCGAGGCGAGGATATCGCGCACCGCCTGTTCCGGCAGGGCGGTCGAATCCACCAGCATCGCGTTAAGGCCGCCAGTTTCGGCGATCAGCGGGGCGGTCGGGTCCATATGGTCGGCCATGGCGCGGCGGATGGCTTGGGCGGTGGCGGTCGATCCGGTGAAGGCCACGCCATTGACGCGTGGGTCGCGGGTCAGGGCGGCACCGATGCTGCCATTGCCCGGCAGAAGTTGCAGGGCAGTGGCGGGGACGCCGGCGGCGTGCAGATGGTCAACAGCGAGGGTCGCGATCAGCGGGGTCTGCTCGGCGGGTTTGGCAAGGACCGCGTTCCCGGCGGCGAGTGCGGCACCAATCTGGCCGCAGAAGATGGCGAGCGGGAAATTCCAGGGGCTGATGCAGGCAAAGACACCCCGGGCAGGGTTTTGCAGGCCGGTCGCCCCGGCGGCGTAGTAGCGCAGGAAATCCACCGCCTCGCGCAGTTCGGCGATGGCGTCGGCTAGGGTCTTGCCTGCCTCACGCGCCAGAAGGGCAAAGATGCGGCCGAAATCGGCCTCCAGCCGGTCAGCGGCGCGGTTGAGAACTTCGGCACGTTCCGGCGCGGCGGCAGACCACGGCTCGGCCAGCCGCAGCGCGGTGTCGACGTCGGGATGCCCGGCAGTCAGCACATGGCCGACCAGCGCGCCGGTGGCAGGGTTCAGGACCGCAAGGCGCGGACCTCCGACAGCACGCCCGGCAATGCGGGGGGCGACGTCGGTCTGGCTGTCGGCATGGGGCGCGCGGGCGGCCTCGATCGCGGCAAGATCGGCGGTGTCGGTCAGATCCCAGCCTTTTGCGTTCTTGCGCGGGGCAAAGAGGGTGGGGCCGGTGGCAAGCGCCGGGCTGGGGATGGCAGTCAGGCCGTCCACCGCCGTCAGCGGGCAGGCGGCCACTTGCACAGGGGTAACGTCCTCATCGACGATCTGGTTGACGAAGCTGGAATTCGCGCCGTTCTCCAGCAGGCGGCGGACGAGATAGGCCAGAAGGTCACGATGCGCGCCGACGGGGGCGTAGATCCGGCAGCGGGTGGATTGGTCGGTCAACACGAGGTCATGCAGCCGCTCACCCATGCCGTGCAGGCGCTGGAATTCGTAATCCAGCGGCGTGACACCGATCTCTTCGGCCAGATGCAGGATGGCGGCGACGGTATGGGCGTTGTGGGTGGCGAATTGGGGGTAGATCCGGTCGGTCAAAGACAGCAGCTTGCGGGCGTTGGCGATGTAGCTGACATCGGTCGATTGCTTGCGGGTGAAGACCGGGAACGAGGTCAGGCCCAGAACCTGTGCGCGCTTTACCTCGGCGTCCCAATAGGCGCCTTTGACAAGGCGGATCATGATCTTGCGGTCAAGCCTTGTGGCAAGGGCGTGCAGCCAGTCGATCACCGCCCCTGCCCTGCGGCCATAGGCCTGCACGACGACGCCAAACCCGTCCCAGCCTTTGAGTGCGGGGTCCGAAAGCGTGGCCTCGATCACTTCAAGGGAAAGGGCAAGGCGGTCGGCTTCCTCGGCGTCGATGTTGAAGCCAAGACCCGCCGCCTTCGCCAGTGAGGCAAGGGCGCGGACGCGGGGGACCAGTTCCTCCATCACCCTTTCGCGCTTGGCGACCTCATAGCGCGGGTGCAGCGCCGAGAGTTTGACCGAGATGCCGGGATTGGTGCGGATATCGTTGCCCTTGGCGGCGCGGGCGATGGCGGTGATCGCGCGGGAATAGCTGAGGTGATAGCGTCGGGCGTCGGCTTCGGTGCGCGCGGCCTCGCCCAGCATGTCGTAACTGTAGGTGTAGCCTTTGGCTTCCAGTTCCTGCGCGCGGTCCATCGCCTTGTCGATGGTTTCACCCAGGACGAAGTTGCGACCCATTTCCTTCATCGCGCGGGACACGGCGGTGCGGATCACCGGTTCGCCCAGACGTTTGACGGCGGCACGGAGGTGGCGGGTGATGCCGCCCTCATGGTCGTCCAGAACCTTGCCGGTCAGCATCAGGGCCCAGGTCGAGGCGTTCACCAGGCTTGAGGCGGATTTGCCCAGATGGCGGCCCCAGTCGGAGGGGGCGATCTTGTCTTCGATCAGCGCGTCCATCGTCTCGGCGTCCGGCACGCGCAAAAGCGCCTCGGCCAGACACATGAGCGCGATGCCTTCATCGGTGGACAGACCGTATTCCGCAAGGAATACTTCCATCATCCCCGGTTTGGCACTGGCGCGGATGCGGGTCACAAGATCGGCCCCGGCGGCGGTGATCTTGGCCCGGGCGGCGGTATCAAGCGCCGCTTCGGCCGTCAGACGACGGACAAGGCCCGTCTCATCGGCAAGCGCGGCGGTTTCGATCACGGACCAGGCGGCAATGGAATCTGTGGACATCAAGCACCTCTGACTTTCCGCCCAGCATATACCCAAAATGACAGGCTGTTTTCCTGAAAGTTTCCTGATATGCAGGCGAATGAATGGAATTTCGGGAGAAAGCGCATGTCAGTCGACCGTGCCGACCTGGACCGTTTCGATCTGGCGATCCTGCGGATCCTGCAAACCGATGGCCGAATTTCGGCTGTGGAACTGGCCCGCCGCATCGGGCTGTCCAAATCGCCGACGCAAGCGCGGATGAAACGGCTGGAGGAGTTGCGGTTCATCACCGGCTATCGCGCGATCCTTGACCCGATTCGCATGGGTCAGGCACATGTTGCCTTTGTGGAAGTCCGGTTGTCGGACACCCGCGAAGCCGCGCTGAGCGCCTTCAACCGCGCGGTGCTTTCAGTACCAGAGGTTGAACAGTGTCACATGATGGCCTCCAGCTTCGACTATCTGCTGAAGGTGCGTACTGCTGACATCCAGTCCTATCGCCGGGTGCTGGGCGAAGTCATCTCGGCCTTGCCGCATGTCGCATCAACGTCGACCTATGTCGCGATGGAGGCGGTGAAGGAAGTGTTCTGATCTGCAGCTTCCGGCGCGCGCCCGCGTCGTTGCGGGCAAAGGGAGATGCAGATGGACATGGTTGGCCGCATCCTGCTTGCGGCGCTGTTTGCGGCGGGGGCGCTTCAGAAGGCCCTTGCCCCGGAAGCGGCGCAAGGCCTGCTGGCGGGGGCTGGTGCGCCGGTCTGGCTGGTCTGGCCAGCATTGGCCCTGAACGCCGCGCTGGCGGCCGGGCTGATCTGGCCACCGACTGTGCGCGCGGCGGCCCTGATTGCAGCAGTTTATTGCATTATCACAAGTATTTTTCACTTTTTGCCGGCGGACGGCTGGCAAATGTCGATTTTTGTAAAGAACTGGGCCATCGCCGGGGGTCTTCTGGTGCTGGCCGCAGCGCGAAAGGCCTGACGGCCAGCCGGGAACGCCCAACTGCTGAAGCCCGTCCGCTGACCCTTGGCTGATGCCGCTTGGCCGCTGTCGTTCAGTCCTTCGGTTTGCCGGACGAGATTGTCACCCTTGCATTGGTCGAAGCCACAGAGACGGCGGGTTTCGCGGTCTCTTTCTTTGGCTTCTTCACTTCCTTGCGCTTGTTCATGCCCTTGGCCATGGCCGGGTTCCCCTTGGTTGACGGCCCCGAACGGGCCTCGCGGCGGACCCTACGCCCTTGCCCTGCACTTTGCACGGTCATTTGCAGATCGGGCGCTGGTCGGGTGCTGGTCGGGCTTGCCAGTCTGGTAGTCCGGCCGCAAACTCCGGTTGTGAAGGGGAGCCGCCAATGAGCCTTGACCGCACCGAGATTGAAGCCGCCACCCAGCCCCTGAACCGGGCGCGGTCGATGCCTGCCGGGTTTTACACCGACCCGGCGATCTTTGCGGCGGAACGCGAACGGGTGTTCCTGAAGCACTGGTTCTTCCTGACCCGGGCCGAAGAATTGCAGAACCCCGGCGACTTCCGCGCCTTTGACAGCCCCGGCGGGCCCATCGTGCTGATCCGGGGAAATGACGGACAATTGCGCTGCTTTGCCAACTACTGCCGGCATCGCGGGTCGATCCTTCTGGAAGGGTCGGGCAATGTCGGCGGCCGAATCACCTGCCCCTATCACGCGTGGAGCTACCTGAACGACGGCCGCCTTTATGGCTGCCCGGACATGAAGGACGCCGAAGGCTTCGACAAGGTGGAGAACGGGTTGGTGGCGCTGGATCTTGACCAGTGGGAGGGGTTTGTCTTTGCGCGTTTCACCAAGGACGGGCCTACGCTGCTGGAGCATCTGGGGGATTTCCCCGCCCGCATGGCCAGCCACAAGCTGGGCGACATGCGCTGCACCTGGCGGATCACGCTGGATGTGGCCTGCAACTGGAAACTGATCCTCGAAAACGCGGTCGAGACCTATCATACCGGGATCGTCCACAAGAACACCGTGGGGGCGCAGCAATCGCGGTCGCCGCAGACGCAAGGGAACTGGATCTGTATTCAGGTGATCTCGGGCCGGTCGATTGCCACGCTGACCGATGAGGTGCCGCCGTTCGACCCGATCATGGGGCTGGATGAGAATGCGCGGCAAGGCACCTATTTCACGGTGGTCATGCCCACGGTGCAATTTGCCGTCGCGCAGGATTGTCTGTGGTGGCTGAACACCATCCCGGTCAGTGAAAACCGCACACTGCTGGAGGTGGGCGGCTGTTTTCCCGAAAGCCGGTTGCCACTGGCCGATTTTGACTGGCGCGCGGCCCCCTATTATGACCGCTGGGAACGCGTCGCGCGCGAGGATATGGGGATCTTGGAAAAGCAGCAGCGGGCGCTGGGGTCAGCGCTTTACCGGCCCGGGCCGCTGTCGTGGCGTGATGACATGGTGCAGGCGATGGGCGTCTGGGTGATGGACCGGCTGGGGCTTTAAGCGTCTGGCACCCCGGGCCAGCGGGCCAGGATCATTGCGGGGTTGATACTGGGACAACCGCCCCCCCATTTGCCACCCGGTCGCTGGGGTGCAGGATCACCACGTCGCCCTGCCCCAATCCGCCCAGCACTTGCGCAAAATCCCCGTTGCGCTCGCCAAGGGTGATGGTCCGCAACCGGGCGGTGCCGTCGGTGACCACAAAGGTCGCCCAGTCGGACCCGTCCCGAAAGAGCGCCCCGACCGGGATCGACAGCACATCCTCGCCCTGCCAGACCGCGATGTGGGCGATGACGCGAAAGCCGTGGCCCAGCGCCTGCCAGTCAGCGGGATCGCCGGTCAGGCGCAGGATCACCTCGACCCGCTGTTCATCGATCCCCAAGGCCGAGACGCGGGTTCTGGCGGAAGGCTCGATCCTTTCGACCTCGGCCAGGAGGTCCGGCCCGCCCCAGCCGGTGACGCGGGCTTCGGCTCCTTCCTGCACGCGGACGGCATCGCGCGACAGAAGGTTGACAGCGATTTCCAGATTGCCCGGATTGCCGATTTCAAGGATCGGGGTGCCGGGCAGGACGACCTGTTCATCCTCGGTCAGCACCCGCAGCACCCGGCCAGACACAGGGGCGGCAAGTTCGACGCAGCAGGTGTCGGCACCATTCGGACCCGAGGTGTCCAGAACCGCGCGGGCGCTTTCAAGCTCGCGTTCGCGCACCGACAGGTTGGCGCGAGCGCTGTCATGGGCGGCCTGTGCGGTGCGTTGTTCAAGGACGGCATTGTCGTAGAAGCGCTTGGAAATGGTCGCGCTTTCGAAAAGACGCCGAGATCGTTCCGCCTCGGATGTCATGAACTCCAGCGCGGCCTCGGCTTGTGCGACCTGTGCCTTGGCCAGATCGACCGCCGATTGCGCCGCCGAGACCGTTGCCTGCGCCACGGCCCGCGCCCTTGCGTCCAGAAGCGCCGGGGCGGCAGGTCCGATCACCGCCACCACCGTTTTCCCGGCCTCTACCCGGTCACCGGCATGCAGGCCGATGCGCTGCAATTTGCCCCCGATCGTGGCCGAGATGGTAAAGACCTCGCGGATGCGGGCGATGCCTTCTTCCTCGACCGCGACCTCGATCGTGCGGGGGGCTATGGTGGCCACCTCGACCGGGACCGGTTGCGGCAGGAAGGCCCAGATCACAAGCCCGGTAAGGGCTGCGGCGGCAAGGATGGGTATCAGGCGGCGCATGGGGTCATTCCCTTGTCTTCAGGACTTCGATCAGATCCAGACCGTTGATCCGCCCGCGGATGGCAAGCGCCGAAGCAAGTGCAGCGGCAATCACGGCCAGACTGGCGGTGGCATAGACCTCGCGCCCGATCACGAACGGCACGCGGTAAAGGTCGGAGGAAAAGGCGGTGACCATGCCAAGCGCGATGCCGTAGCCGATCAGCCAGCCCAGCGGCTGCGCCAGAAGGACGACAGCGGCCAGTTCGGAAAAGAGGATGCCCGACACCTCGGCCCGCGTGAAGCCCAGCACCCGCAGGCTGGCCAGTTCCCGCCCCTGTTCCGACAGCGCGATACGGGCGAAATTGTAGACCACGCCGACGGCGATGATCGAGGCGAGCCCGACATAGACGGTGATCATGATGGTGATGTTTTCGGCCAGCGTTTCCTTGAAGCGTTGCAGCGTAAGCGACATGACGGCAACAAACCCGGTTTTCGGTGTGGTGGTGGCGGCGGCATAGAAATCAGCCTCGGCCCCGTCATCCAGCATCAGGTTGACGCCCGAAATCAACGCGCCCTCGCCCATCGCGCGGTTGAGCGCAGAAATCTCCATCGCGGCACCAAGGCCGACATAGCCAAGCGACACCCCGCTGACCGGCAGGCTGAGGCTGCGGCGATTGCCTTCAAGGAAATCCACCGTCACCCGGTCGCCGGGGCGGACGGCCAGCGCGTCAGCCAGGGCTTCGGACAGGATCAGCCCGGCCTCGGGCATGGCCATGGGCGCAAGGTCGGGTGACAGCACGCGCGACAGGCGCGGGGTTGCGGGCTTGCCCATTATCGACAGTTTGCGCGACAGGTTGCGGTGGCTGAGGCGCGCGGACACCGCGCGGAACGGTTCGGCCGCCAGAACCCCCGGCAACTGGCGTGCCGAATAAAGCGCGCGCGCGGGTTCGGGGCCGGCGAAGACCACCATCGCATCCTGCCGTTCGCCGCGAAAGAAGGTCACGTCGATCATGTGGTCGATCGACCCGAAGGACCAGAGCGAGGCCACAAGGATCGCCACCGACATCGCCACGCCAAGGATGCCCGACAGGGTGCGCAGGGGCCAGCGCAGCAGGTGCCGTGCGGTCATCACCGCCGTTTGCGGCAGCGACAGCCGCCGCCAGACACCCGCCAGCCGGGACCGGTAATCTGTCGGGGCGGGCGGCGACATCGCCACCGCCGGGGGCAATGCCAGCACCCGGCGCACTGCCAGAAGCGCCCCGCCGACAGCCGCAGCAGTGGTTATGATCGTGGCAATGGCATAGGTCTGCGGGTCGCGCATGAACACAAGGAAAGGGAAGGAAAAGAACTTGGCGTAAAGCTGGGCCATCCCGGCTCCAAGCCACGCCCCGGCGACAAAGCCGATGGCGATGCCAAGGGCCGCAATTGCCAGCACGAATTCGACATAATGCTGCGCCACCGCCCGCGCGGAATAACCGACGGCCTTCAAAAGCCCGATCTGTTCGCGTTCCAGTGTGATCAGGCGCGACAGGGTCATGTTGACCAGCATGGCCGCGACCAGAAGGAAGATCGGCGGCAGAACCCTGACCATCGCGCTGAGCTGTTTCAATTCGGCGTCCAGAAAGGCGTGCGAGGTCTGATCGGCGCGCGGGGTGGCACCGACCCCGCCATAGGGTGCTGTCAGCCGGTCCAGCGTCTCGATCACCCGGTCGGCTGACGCACCGGGGACCAGCTTCAGGACCACATTGGAAAACGCGCCCTCAAGATCGTAAGCCGCCGCAAGGCTGGCCCCCGGCAGCCATGCAATGCCGAAACGGCGCGGATCGGGCATCATCTCTCCGGGGCCAAGCGCGTAGATGAATTCGGGCGACAGCGCGATGCCGGTGACCAGAAGGTCACGCCGTTGCCCGTTCATCACGACGGCGAAAGCCGTGCCGGGGCGCAGACGGTGTGCGGCGGCAAAGCCTTCGGAGACCACCACTTCGCGCAAGGATTGCGGGTCGGGCAAGCGGCCTTGGCGCAGGTGAAGCCGATTCAGCCCGCCATCACCCCCATCGGGCAACGAGACGAACAGCATCGTCCCCGGCTCCACCATGCCGGGCATGTCCAGAAGGCCCAGCTTGACGATCCGCGCCTCGGCGGCCAGCACGCCATCAATGGCGCGGATATCGGCGATCAGCGCGCCGGGGGCGCGGGTCATGTCGGCGAAGACATCGGCAAAGCGGTAGGTTTCATAGTAGCGCGCCCGCGTCTCGTCCAGCGAGGCATAGGCCCCGGTGCCAAGGATCAGCGTCGCCACCCCCGCCGCCAGCACCAGCGCGATGGCGATGACCTGCGCCCAAAGCCTTCGCAGATCGCGCAGGGTCTTGCGGCGCAGGGGCGAGATCACCATGACACTTCCGCCGGGGCTTTGCGGGTGGCGTTGACGGTTTCCTCGACGATGCGACCATCGGCAAAGCGGACCACGCGGTCCGCGATTTCGCGGATCGCGGCGTTGTGGGTGATGACAAGGGTGGTGGCACCTATGGCCTGATTGACCTGGGTCAGCGCCTCCAGCACCCGGATGCCGGTGGCGCTATCCAAGGCGCCCGTAGGTTCGTCGCACAAAAGCACCTCGGGGTTCTTGGCGATGGCGCGGGCGATGGCGACGCGCTGCTGTTCGCCGCCGGAAAGCTGCGCGGGAAAATGGTCGCGCCGATCCGAGAGACCGACAAGGGCAAGGGCCTCGTCCGGTTGCATCGGGCGGCGGGCGATTTCGGTGACCAGCGCCACGTTTTCCCGCGCGGTCAGGCTGGGGACCAGGTTGTAGAACTGAAAGACGAAGCCGACATGATCGCGGCGGTATTGCGTCAGGCCCTTCTCGCCCAGCGCGGTCAACTGGTGATCTTGAAACCACGCCTCGCCCGCCGTGGCGGTGTCCAGCCCGCCGACGATGTTGAGGAAGGTCGATTTGCCAGAGCCGGACGGGCCGAGGATGACGATGAACTCACCTTGGGTGGCCTGAAAATCCACGCCGCGCAGGGCATGCACATCCTGCGCACCCGTGCGGTAGACCTTGGTCAGGCCCTTGGTGCGAAAGGTGATTTCGGCTGTGGCTGCCATGCGCGCGGGTTCCTTGAGGAAGCGACATTATACTGCCAGCGGAGCAAGGAGTCTTGACGTGGGTCAACCCCAGGCCCGCTACACCAAGGGGCCATGCCCGATGATTCCACCCGCAACCCATGTCAGCGCCACTGGTCACGCGCCAGTTCGGCCCTAAGATCCTGCTTGATGCCGGAGTCCGCATGCTGATCGTCACGAATGCCACCATTGCCAACCGCGGCGTCCTTGAGACGCGGAGCCTGCCAAAGAAATTCCTTGGCAGGGTGTTTCTGGTGCCACGCGGGGCGGGCTTTGGGCTCTGGCTGCGGTTTGTGGCAGAGATGCAGTTCTTGCGCTACCTCTTGGTGCTGATGCCGTTTCTGGCGCTTCCGTTGATATCGCGCGACATGGCGCTGCCGGTGATGCAGGCCCCGCTGGTGATGGTGCTGCTGGTCGCGGTGATCGAACTTCGGGTCTTGCGTCTGTCCAAGGCGGCGCGGGCGGGGGTCGTCGATCCTGACAGCGCTGATCGCCGCCTTGATACGCTTGCCTTCCGCGCCCACGCCTGCCTGCGCCGGATCGCGGCACGCCACGCCATCCCCGAGGGAGAGTTGCATCTGGTGATCGAACAATCCGAACTGGCCCGCATCCCGCCGCTGACGCTGGTGTCGGTGCAGACCGATCGGCCCGAACCACGGCTGATGGCGCTGGACGCCGAGGACAGGGCGGCGCTGGCCGGGCTGTTTGACGCCGCGCTGACGGAACGCGACCTCTTGGCGGTCAACCATCGCAGCGACACCTACATCCGCGCCATCGCGCAGGAGTCCCGCGCGGTTTCGGCGCATGCGCGGCTGGCGGCGTTTCTTGAAACAAAGGCGGCGGCATCATGAGCGTGAACGCAACCACCCTTTCGGCGGGCGAGGCGCTGGCGGTGCTGGAGGCTGGCTGGGCCGCGCAGGCAGCCGGGCAGATGACCGCCTCATGGATGCTGCACGGCCGCCCGGGCGTGGGCAAGACCGAGGTCGTGCAGACCCTTGCCGGGCGGATCGGGGCTGAACTTTTCGACCTGCGCCTTACCACGATCGAGCCGCAGGATTTGCGCGGCCTGCCCTATTTCGACCACGCCGCCGCAAAGACGGTCTGGTATCGCCCCGAAGACTTGCCCGATACCGATGCCCCGGCCATCCTGTTTCTGGACGAATTGACTGCCGCCTCGCCTGCGCTGCAACCCACGGTCTATGGGCTGTTGCAGGAACGGCGCGTCGGTCGCCACCGCCTGCCCGCGAATGTGCTGATCATTGGCGCTGGAAACCGGGTGGAGGATGGCGCGATTGCCTATGACATGGGCTCGGCGCTGAGCGATCGGCTGATCCACATGATCGTGCAGGCCAATGCCGAGGACTGGCTGACGCATTACGCGCTGCCAGCGGGGATTCACCCCTCGGTCGCGGCCTTCATCCGCACCCGGCCCGACCTTCTGGAAACGACCGAAGACGCTCTGCGCCGGGGCCAGATGATCGCCTGCACCCCGCGCAGCTGGACCCGGGTCAGCCAGATCATGCAGTCGGTGCCGGATCGGGCAATCCGGCAGGTGATGATCGCCGGAACCGTCGGGGCGGCGGCGGCGGCCGAGTTCGCGCTGCTGGCCGACGACATCGCGGCAACGGTGCAGATCGGCGCGCTCTTGGCCGCGCCACGGGCGGAACGCGCGGCACTTTACCCCCGGACGCTCCATGGGCTGACGGCGCTGGTCTATGGGCTGGTCGGAGCGGTCAGCCGGGAAACCCTGCCCGCCGCCATCGAGGTTCTGGCCGATCTGCGCGGGCTTGGGGCAAAGATGCCGGGCTTGCCGGTGGCTGATCTTGCGTCCTTCGGGTTCGAGCTTCTGATCGGCCGCGCGCTGGAAAACGGCTGGCAAGAGGCCTTTGCCATATCCGACGCCTATGCCGGCTATGCCGCCGAACGTCAGGCGGCCGGCCTGCCGTGACCGGTCATTCCGCCCGCGCCGCCCGGGCGATTGCCCATCTGGGCGAGGTGGATCCGGCGCTTGCGGTGCTGGCGCTGTGGTGCCGCCACCGCGACGGGACCGGCCCCACAATGACTGCGGGCGATGTCATCACCTATGGCCCCGGCTTTGACCGGCTTGGCTTGCCCGAACAGGTGGGACTTGTGGCCCATCATGTGCTGCATGTAGCGCTGCGCCATTCGGACCGGCAGGCGGGGCTTGCCGAACGGCTGGGTGCGGCCTTCGACCCGGCCCTGTTCGGGCTGGCCGCTGACGGGATCATCAATGACACGCTGATCCTTGCCGGGCATGCCATCCCGCGCCCGGCCGTCACGCTGACAGCCCTGCTGGCCGAAGCCGGGCTTGCGGCGCAATCGGCCATTGCCGCGCTGGAAGACTGGGACGCGGACCGTCTGGCCATGGCGCTGCACAGCGACCCCAAGCGCGCGGAACGCTTGCGTGACTGGGGGGCCTCACGCGGGTTTTCGGTCGATCTGGCGGTGGGCGAGCCGCGGGACAAAGGCAAGGGGCAGTCGGTATCCGACTGGCGCAACCAGATCCTGCGCGCAATGGAGGCGGGCCGGAAGGCCGGGGCGGGCATCGGGCGGCTTGGCGCGATCCTTGCCGACCTTGCCCCCGACACGGTGCCTTGGGAGCTGCATCTGCGTGGCCTTCTGGCGCAGGCGCTGACCGAACGCCCCCGCCAAAGCTGGCGGCGCCCGTCGGGATCATGGCTGGCCCGCATGGCAGAGGCGGAACGGGCGGGCGGCCCGGTGCCGGTGTATGAGCCGGGACGCGCGCGGCTGGACCACCGCGCCCGGATCGTGATCGGGCTTGATACGTCGTCCTCGATCTCGCCACAGACGTTGCGGCTTTTTACCGCCGAGGCAGAGGCCATTGCCCGGCGCACCGGGGCCGAAGCGCATCTGATGGCTTTTGACGAAACGGTGTTTGCGCAGGAACGGCTGGACCCGAACGGCTGGCATGCATTGCGCGAGACCGGGCTGCGCAGCGGTGGGGGGACATGTTTTGACGATCTTTTCGAAAAGGCGGGCCGGATCCGTCCCTCCATCACCGTGGTACTGACCGATCTTGATGCCCCCTTGCCCCCGGCCCCCGGTTTTCCGGTGCTTTGGGCGGTGCCGAACACGGTGGCCGCCCCGGCATGGGGCCGGGTGCTGCGGATTGGAGGCTTGCAAGCCTGACATTGCCTGATCCTTGCGGCACCTGCGAACACGCCCCGGGGGTGAGTCAGCCACGATCACCTGGTCCTGCACCAGACAACGGGCCGAATTCGGCTGTTTGCGCAGGCCGCGGAAGGCAATGACAGTTCTTTGGCAATTCTGTTTGTACAGGGATCACATCCTGGCATAGGCTCCGCTGACGACGAAAAGCCCGCAAAGGGCTCGATGATCTGCAAGTTCTGGGAGGAACACGATGAAAAGGCACGCCCTGTCCGCCGCAATCTTGTGCGGTACCACATCATTGTCAGCCACGGCTGCCCTTGCCGATCTGAACCTTTACTGCTCGGCGCAGGAAGAATGGTGTCAGATCATGGAGAAGAGCTTTGAGGAAGCGACCGGCATCGACGTGGCGATGACGCGCAAATCCTCGGGCGAGACTTTTGCCCAGATCCAGGCCGAAGCCAGCAACCCCAAGGGCGATGTCTGGTGGGGCGGCACGGGCGATCCGCATTTGCAGGCGGCAGAGGAAGATCTGACTGAACCCTATGTCAGCCCGATGCGCGACCAGTTGCACCCATGGGCCATCGCGCAGGCGGAAAGTGCTGGCGACAAGACCATCGGCATCTATTCCGGCGCGCTGGGCTTTGGCTACAACTCGGACATGCTGGCCAAGGCCGGTCTGCCCGCACCCGCCTGCTGGGAAGACCTGACCAAGCCCGAATACAAGGGCATGGTGCAGATGGCGAACCCGAATTCGTCCGGCACGGCCTATACCACGCTGGCGTCGATGGTGCAGATCTTCGGCGAGGATGGCGGCTTTGACTACATGAAGCGGCTGCATGCCAACATCAACCAGTACACCAAATCCGGTTCGGCCCCGATCAAGGCGGCTGGCGCCGGCGAGACGCTGATCGGCATCGTCTTCATGCATGACGCGGTGGCAACGACGGTTGCCGGGTTCCCGGTCGTGACTGTCGCCCCCTGTGAAGGCACCGGCTATGAGATAGGGTCGATGTCGATCATCAAGGGCGCGCGCAACATGGACGAGGCCAAGGCCTTCTATGACTGGGCGCTGAGCAAGGAGGCGCAGGATCTGGCGCTTCAGGTCAACGCCTTCCAGGTGATGTCGAACGTGGCGGCCGAGAAATCGGAAAAGGCACCCGACCTCGCGACGCTGAAGCTGATCGACTACGACTTCAAGAAGTATGGCTCCAGCGATGAACGCAAGCGCCTTCTGTCGAAGTGGGACACCGAAGTCTCGACCCTGCCGCAGTAAGTTCGGTTGCGCACCGTAAGTCTTGAACAAACGACCCATCCGGTTCTGATCTTCTGGATCATTGCCGGGTGGGTCGGCTATTGCATCCTGCCGTGGTACGGGGTGGACAAGTTCTGGTCGTTCGAGTGGCTTGTCGACGGCTGGCCGCTGGACAAGGACTACGCCCCTGCCGCCGTGCTGATCGCCATGGGGCAGAAACTGTGGCTGGCGCCGATGCTGCTGGCGCTGGCGGCACCGCTTCTGGTGCTGGGTCGGCGCAAGACCGACCCCCTTTACGCCAAAGTGCTGATCCTGGCCGGGGCTTTCGGCTTTTCCTGGCTGGTTGCGCAGGGCCTTGGCATCGGGTTGCGCGGCTTTGCCTTTGGCTGGCTTGAGACGCTGTTCGGCCCGCTGGAAGATCGGCAATTCGGCATGGGCTATGGCGCGATGATCACCGCATCGGCCTTCTTGTTTCTGTTCACCCAAGGGATTGCAGCGCGCGGGGCGGTGAACGGCGATGTCTTCGTCACCGGCGCCATTGGCGGGGTGATCGCGGTTGTCACGGTCTTTGTCTTCTACCCGATCCTGATCATGATGCTGGCTGCCTTTGCCACGGATGAGGGTGGTTATTCTTTCCTTGGCTTCTTCCCGAAGCTCTTTGATTACCGGATCTGGAGCCTTGGTTGCCTGACCGGCGGGCGCTGCGGGGTGGCGTGGAATTCGCTGTTCCTGGCCGTAGTGGTTGGGGTGCTGTCCACCCTTCTGGGTCTGGCCTTCGCGCTGGTGCTGACGCGGTCCGGGTTCCGCTACAAGCGGGCGTTGCGGGCGCTGTCGGTCTTGCCGATCATTACCCCACCCTTCGTGATCGGTCTGGCAATCATCCTGCTGTTCGGTCTTTCCGGAACGGTCACGACCACCGTGGCCGAGGTGCTGGGGGTCGAGGCTACACGCTGGGTCTACGGACTGCCCGGCATCATGATTGCGCAGGTGCTGGCCTTCACTCCGGTCTGTTTTCTGGTGCTGATTGGCGTCGTCGAAGGCATCAGCCCCAGCATGGAAGAGGCCGCGCAAACCCTGCGGGCGAACCGCTGGCAGACCTTCCGCACGGTCAGCTGGCCCTTGATGCGGCCAGGACTGGCCAACGCATTCCTGATCGGCTTCATCGAAAGCATGGCCGACTTCGGCAACCCGCTGGTGCTTGGCGGAAACTTCGACGTCCTCTCGACCGAGATATTCTTTGCCATCGTCGGCGCGCAATATGACCAAAGCCGCGCGGCGGTTCTGGCGGTGGTGCTGCTCGCCTTCACGCTGGGGGCTTTCTATCTGCAACGGTTCTGGCTGGGCCGCCGCCGCTATACCACTGTCACCGGCAAGGGCGACAGCGGCATGCATGCAATCATGCCACGCGGGCTGTCGATCCCGATCTTTATCGTGGTCGGCCTTTGGTCCGTATTCACCGTTGTCGTCTACGGGATGATCGCCTACGGGTCGGTCGTCCAGCTTTGGGGCGTCGACAACACGCTGACCTTCAAACACTACATTACCGCCTTCCGGGTGGAACTTGGCGAAAGTGGCCTGCGCTGGTCCGGCTCGGCCTGGGCGAGCTTCTGGACCACGATCATGATCGCCACCATCGCCGCCCCCTTGACCGCCGCCGTGGGATTGATCACCGCCTACCTGCTGACCCGGCAGGATTTTGCGGGCAAACAGGCGTTCGAGTTCGGAACGATGCTGTCTTTCGCCATTCCCGGCACGGTGATCGGGGTGTCCTACATCCTGGCCTTCAACGTGCCGCCGATCGAGATTACCGGGACCGGTCTGATCCTTGTCATCAGCTTTGTCTTCCGCAACATGCCGGTTGGCGTGCGGGCCGGGATGGCCTCGATGAGCCAGCTGGACAAGAGCCTCGACGAATCTTCGCTTACGCTGGGGGCGAACTCATGGCAGACCTTCCGCGCGGTGATCCTGCCCTTGCTGCGCCCGGCGATCCTGGCAGCGCTGGTCTACAGTTTCGTGCAGGCGATGACGGCGATTTCGGCGGTGATCTTCCTTGTGTCCGCACGCTACGACATGTCCACCAGCTATATCGTCGGACGGGTGGAGAACAACGATTACGGGCTGGCCATCGCCTATTCGACCGCGCTGATCTTCGTGATGCTGGCAGCGGTGGGGCTGTTGCAGCTTCTGGTCGGGCGCACGCAGATCGGGCGGCGCACAAGCCATGGTGAGGGACACTGAATGACGGGGATAAACACCAAGGCCGCCTCGGTCCGGTTTCAAAACGTGTCCAAGGTCTATGGCGGCAAGGTCCGGGCGGTGGACAGCATCAACCTTGAGGTTGCCGCCGGAACCCTGGTCACCCTGCTTGGCCCATCGGGTTGCGGCAAGACGACGACGCTGCGGATGATCGCCGGGCTGGAGATGGCGACCGAGGGCAGCATCTTCATTGGCGAAAAGGATGTGACCAAGCTGCCCGCCACCGACCGCGACGTGTCGATGGTGTTTCAAAGCTACGCGCTTTTCCCGCATATGACGGTGATGGAGAATGTCAGCTACGGTCTGAAATTCTCGGGCTTCGACAAGGCAGCGACCAAGGAAAAGGCGCTGGCAGGGTTGGAACTGGTGGGACTGACAGGGTACGGCAACCGCCTGCCGTCGGAACTGTCGGGTGGCCAGCAGCAGCGCGTCGCCGTCGCACGGGCGCTGGTGCTGGAGCCGCAGGTGCTGCTGTTTGACGAGCCGTTGTCGAACCTTGACGCAAAGCTGCGCCGGCAGGTGCGCGAGGAAATCCGCGAGATCCAGCAAAGCCTCGGCCTGACCGTGGTCTATGTGACCCATGATCAGGAGGAAGCGCTGGCGGTGTCCGACGAGATCGTCGTCATGCGCAATGCAGCCATCGCCCAGAAAGGCACCCCGCGCGACCTTTACGAGGCCCCCGCGGATGGCTTCGTGGCGGACTTCATCGGTGAGGCAAACCTGATCCCGGTGGAAATCACGGCGTTGGAGGGGGATACCGCGACCGTGCGGATTGCCGACTATACCCACCGCCTGCCTTCACGCGGCCTGCCGCAAGGCGCTGCGAAACTGGCCGTGCGCCCGTCGCGGATGCAACTGGTCGCGGGGGCGGGCGACGGGGTGGCGGCGGTGATCGACAAGGCCACCTATGTCGGCAGCCGGATGGAATATACCGTGACCGCCGCCTTCGGCACCGTCTTTGCGGTTCTGGATGACGTGGTCACGCCGTTCAGGGTTGGCGACGCGGTGACGATTTCCTTCGCCGCTTCCGGCCCGGTCCTGATCCCGGCTCAGACGTCATAGGCCGCCTTGGCAAGGCCCTCGACCGCGTCGAACACCCCAGCCCCGGCGACGACCACCCGCCCGCCACGGGCGATGGCCTCATCGGCGTTCACCGGTTCCACCCGGCCACCGGCCTCGGCCACGATCAGATGACCGGCAAGGAAGTCCCAGGCGTTCATGTGTTCCTCGACATAGCCAAGGATACGGCCAGTCGCCACATAGGCCAGCGACAGCCCGCCAGACCCGTTGCGCCAGAAGACCGTGCCTGCGTCGCAAGAAAGGCTTACCAGCCGCTTGATCCCCTCGATGTGTGTGCGGCCCGAAAAGCCCACGCCCAGGGATCCCTCGCGCAGGCTGGTCTTGGCCGAACAGTGGATCGGGCGGTCGTTGCAGAAGGCCCCGCCGCCCAGCATTGCATGATGCAGTTCGTCATGCACCGGGTCATGGACGACCCCGATCACCGTCTGCCCCTGATGCACGCAAGCGATGATCACGCACCACTGGGGAATGCCGTTGATGAAGTTCGTGGTTCCGTCGATCGGGTCGATCACCCAAGTATAGCCGCTGGTTCCGGGGGTCGGCGCGCCTTCCTCACCGACGATCCCGTCTTCCGGGAAGGCCTGCGCCAAGGCTGCGCGCACGGCGAGTTCGACATTCTTGTCGGCCTCGGATACGAAATCCTGATGCCCCTTCACATCAATGGTCAATGCCTCCCATTTCTGGAAATAGTCCAGCGCCATGTTGCCGGCTTCGGCAGCGATGCGGCGGGCGGCGGTGTAACGGGCGGCAAGGTCGGTCATCTGGCGTTCCTTCATTTGGCCGGACACTAGCATCCCATGTCGGCAAGGGGAATTGAGCCTATGCGCCTATCGGATTACAGGGCGGCGATCTTTGATCTGGACGGAACACTTGTCCTGTCCGAACCCGCCTGGGAAGAGGCCAAGCGCCGCGTGCTGGCCCGGCTTGGCATCCAGATCCCGCAGGCTGTCTACGACGCCTTCGTCGGTCGCGGCTTGCGTGGTTTTCTAAGCGAGGTGCTTGGACCGGACCTTGCCGACACCCGCCGGACCGAGCTTGCCAACCAGATCGGGGCCGAGGCCGATATCCTTTTGCCGCAGCTGCGCAAGCCCGTTCCCGGAGCAGCCGAAAGCATCCGACGGCTTGTGGATGCGGGGCTGGACATTGCGGTCTGCTCGTCGTCCCCGCATCGGCACATCGTGGCTGCACTGGACCAGTTGGGCATCGCTGGCTTCGTGCGGGTTCTGGTTTCGGGTGCGGACCTTCCGCGCGGCAAGCCCGATCCCTTGCCCTACCTCGAAACCTTGCAGCGGCTGAGGCTTGCCCCCGATGCCGCCTTTGCGGTGGAAGACGCGCTTCCCGGTGTCATATCTGCCCATGGCGCGGGTCTGACGGTCATCGGAATCGGTCCGGAAACCCTCAAGGCGGAAATGTCGGGCTTCTGTAGCTTTCAAGTGCCGGACTACAACGCATTTGACCGGCTTTTCAGTGCCGGCTGACAACGGCACGCAGAAAAGCCCGGCCTTGATCCCCGACAGGGCTGATCAGGTTTACCCGAACTGTCCTTTCCTGAAGGATCGGGGTTCTTGAAAGTACACAAGCCTATGTTTTAAAATGTCTTTGCAGATTTTCTGGTGCCCGCGGCCGGATTTGAACCGGCATGGCCTTTCAGCCGAGGGATTTTAAGTCCCCTGTGTCTACCATTCCACCACGCGGGCATTAGTCTTTTTAAATACTTACGAGACTCTATCCTTCCGCTTCCCTGTCTGCTAGTCTGTCTACCGTCTACCGGACTGCCGCAGGGGATTTTTCCATGCTCACCAAGATCACCAAAGACACTTTGTCAGGACTGAAAGCCAGTGGGAAGGTCCAGTTTGTCAGAGATACCAAGCTGATAGGCTTCGGGGTGAAGGTCTCTGAGGCTGGCAGGGCTACATACATCGCAGAGAAGCGTATCAAGGGTGGTCGGGTGGTCAGGAAGACCATCGGTGAAGTGAGCTTGCTTCCGCTGGATCAGGCCAGAGAGGAAGCTAGGGAAGTGCTGCTGCAACTCTCCAAAGGGATAGACGTTGCTAGGGTAGAGCCAGAAGACGAAGACAGCCTGCAAAGCCATTTGACCCAGTACCTTGCCCTAAGAAGGCACAAGCTCAAGCCTAGCACGGTGGCCGACTACCAGAAGGTGATGCAGAACTGCTTCAGCGATTGGCTTCCTTTGAAGGCCACAGACATAACCGACAAGATGGTGGCTCTCCGGTATGCCCTACTCAGGGACAAGCATTCCGAGGACTACACCAATAAGGCCATGCGGACCCTTAAGGCGATCCTCAACTCTGCTGGCATTGCTCCTAACCCAGTCAACAGAGCTATGAAGAAAGGTGGGCTTAGGACTAGCTCCAGCGCCAAGACACGGTATCTGTCAGACGATGAAATCGTGAAGGTGATGGAATACGCAGAGAAGGAACCCTTCGGGAAGCTCCTGATGTTCTACCTCTGCACCGGATGCAGGAAGAATGAAGCTCTGAACTTCGAGGTTCATGGGGACCAACTGACCTTCAAGAACACCAAGTCAGGCAAGGACCATACGATACCGATTGTAGGGCTGATCGAGGCAAACCACGGTCCCTTTGTCTACACGGATACTCAGTGGAGGAACGAGCTAGACAAGGCCAGAGAGGCTCTAGGCTTCAAGCAGCCTTGGACAGTGCATGACCTTAGACGGACCTTTGCAGAACATGCTCAGCTAGCTGGTGTTGATGTAGGGGCCATTGGCATAGCTCTGAACCATACTCCCATCGGGGTGACTAGAACAAGCTATCTGGGTGGTGGTCTGGCTAAGAAGATGATCCTGACCCAGTGTCTCAAGACTGTCTCCAAGCAGTACCTTGCCTACATGGAGGGAGAGACAGGGATAGTCGGGGAAGAGGTTCTAGACGCTGAGGCAGTGCTACAGATGCTTAGGGACGCTGGTCTTAAACTGCGGTAATTTTCCAGAGATAGTTTCGGGGGGTATTTCTCTTAAGAAGGAGTACCCCCAGCCCCCCCCTTGTAGGCCCCCATCAAGATTTGCCTAGAAGACTTAGGCCCTTCATTCATTCAGTGGGGGAATGACCCCTAGCTGACAGGCATGGGGCTGTAGCGTGAGGCTTGCTCAATGCGTAACCTTAGGGTGTACTCAAACATTACACGCATTAGGCTAGACTAAAGTGTAACGATAGGGTTGACTTATGCTATATGTTACACTAGCTGAATGATACTCTAGACCCTAACCATACGAAAGGAAGCATTATGGCTACAGTAAGCTACCGAAGGGTATCATCAGAAGACCAATCCCTAGACCGACAGGACCTAGGACCATGCGACAAGGTGTTTGAGGACAAGGCATCAGCAGGCACTAAGGACAGACAGGGCTTAACTGACCTGATTGAGTGGGTACGGGAAGGGGATACAATCAAGGTCTGGTCAATCGACAGGCTGGCTAGGAACCTTCAAGACCTACTTGAACTGGTGCAGGGCTTCCTTCGCAAGAAGGTAACCATTGTCTTTGTTAAGGATGGCCTCACCTTCAGCCCTGACAACTCCAATCCTGCAAGTACCCTGTATCTCCAAGTACTTGGGGCTGTGGCAGAGTTTGAAAGGGCATTGATCAGGGAACGACAGAAGGAAGGCATAGCGAAGGCCAAGCTTAAGGGTGTCTACCGTGGCAGGAAGCCTAGCGTCACCAAGCAGGAGGTAGATCAGCTCAAGCAGGATGGGCTTAGCATATCGGATATTGCTAGGAAACTTGACGTAACCCGACAGACTGTCTACCGGTATCTGTCATAGCTGTAACCATAGGAGGAATGAATGTCTGTACTTGATCAAATCAGAGACCTAGAGAAGCAACGAGCAGAGTTGGTGAAGGAGGCTAAGGCGGTACTGCTGGCCGCAGCAGAGAAAGCTGTAGCTGAGCTGAATGAGCTGGGGAAAGAGCTTGGTTTCTCCTACTCGCTCAGAGAGGGCAACGCACCAGCAGCTAGGACCACCACAGGCAGCACTGGCAACAGGAAACAGATGTCAGAAACAGACATTCTTGAGGCTCAGAAGGATATGCTGGCCTTCCTTAAGGGCAAGAAGGCCGATCAGCAGAGCCAGACAGAAATATTTGATGGTCTTGGCTACGAGCAAAGCAGGCACCAGACCATGCAGAAGCACCTCAAGGACCTGCTTGCCAGCGGACACATCGAGGCTACCGTGAAGGACACCAGCAAGGGGAAGTCTCCGAAGAACCCCACTGCCTACCTCTGGGTCAAAGACCTGGACAACTGATCCTTTCGATCACCGTTAGCTTGCATCAGGCCCCCTTCACCGGGGGTCTTTTCTTTGGTATGCCCTCAGGCTTCATAGGAGAGGCGCTAGAGGCCCTTCTCTTGGTTTTCCACCGGGGACCGCCCACGGAGTTAGCTACGCTGTACGGGCCTCTTTGGCCCCTCTCCGTGGATTCACCCTATAAGTATACTAAGAGGTAGTAGCTTGATGCTCACCTCTAGTTCCTTCGGAAGTAGATTCCGTTTATTTCATTAGTAGAAGAGTTACTACTATCAGACTATACGTCGAGAGCGTAGGCTCCGCCTACTCGACAGCCGAAGGCTGTTGCTACGCAGCATTACTCGACAGAAACATAGGGGAACTGCTTAAGGGTACCACTTAGCTTTATGATAGCTTCGTAAGAATAAAAGATACCAACCTACGTAGTAGCATAAAGTATATACCTTAAGAGGGCCTTGAGGCAGCTTCTGTAAGAATTAGTGGAATGAAATACGAAGTAACTCAAGGCAACTAGGGATACTTCTAGTATTACCTTTTGTCAAATAATAGCCCTTTAGGATAATAAGAACAACAGCTTAAGCCTACTTTAGCTCAACACTCTTGTCTATGCCTGTTAGCCTTCTGTCCATGATCTGTCTCTTGGCTTTCCTGAAGGTGAGCATTTAAGACCAGCCGGGAGCATCCCTGTTGTCTGATACCCCGTTAGATCACTATCCAAATGACAGCCTTTACGGCTGGGTTAAAGGGCCAACCTCCAACCACCCTCATACCTAGTAAAGATTATACGGAGGGGGTCCATTTCGACCAATAAAATAAGGGCTTTTTGAGGGTCGTGAAACCGGTATGGGTTTTATTAGCCTGCTTTAGAGCCACTCAGGCACAACCTTCTAGCCTCATCCTTGTCGCTCAAGCATAAAAATTATTAAGGAAACTTCCAAATATTCTTTTCGTTCTATTGCAATGCTTTAGCAATTCTATTACAAACCGAACGCTAATTAAGCTTGACAAATCAGTAAAAATGTGTCAAACTAGTATTATAGAAGTTTGAAACAGAATTACCTGTTCTCTGGCTATCAGCCCACTTCTATCTCCCAACACTTTAGAAAGGATATTTTTATGGGACTATTTTCGGATGAGACTAATGAACTGGAAGCACTGCGCTCAGAGCTTGCTTTGCTTAAGGCTCAGCTTGATAAGAAAGAGCCTTCAAAGTCTGCTGAGGCTGAGCGTATTGGTCTACATAGCTCCGACCGGCCAAGAACCTTTGCGCAATGGATGAGCTACCGCAAGAGGGTCGGAGATACGATCTACCGCAGTCGCAAGGTTCAAGAGCAGGTCCAGAGAGACTTTGGTCTACTTGGTCGAGAAGCTTTTTACGGTTCGGAGTAACCACTATGGCAAGAATATTTTTAGAGAAGGATGAGCCTATGAATACCTTCTGGTGTTTCATCGGAAGCGTAGCAACTTGGGACTTTGATGACCCTTGGAACGTTGCGCGTATCAATAATCTGGAGGAAGCTCTGAAGCTGGAAGGCGTATTGCCAACCATTAGAGCAGGTATGCACGGCAGCAATCAAAGGAAGTTCGTAGCCGCCCTAATCCGCTTTGTCGATGAAGATGAGGTTACCAAGGTCAATATCCGTAACGGGATGGATTGGATCAAGCAGGGCTACTCAGCTATCTGGATCGAGTACCTGGACAAGCTAGCAGAGAAAAATCTTATTAAGTACAACCGTTCCACCAAGACCATTAGACCCACTGAGCAACTTACTAATATTGCCAAGCTCAGTACTACCAAATTTATCAAGGCAGCATAAGGAGAACAGAATGCCAGCGATTAAAACCAAGCAACCCATTACGTCAATCAATGTAGATGATCACCCTCAGGCTAACAGGGTCGCAAAAGAGGAATACCTTGCGTACTCATATCCCAATCTGACCCTCTTTGAAGATTTTTCTTCTGGCATGGCTAGAAAGGAAACAAAGTGGTTCGCTGTCTTAAAGGACAAGGACGAGACAACGTATTACATCAAGAGAGGAACACAAGAGCATAGCCTCACCTATGTCATTACTGACTTCGCTCCCTTTGAAGGTCACAGATTCACCTCAGCATTCATTGCCGCTAAGGCTCTTGACGAGTACTTGAGTAAATAAGGATTCAGGAAAATGAAATTGATTGCTGAATTATCCCACGTCCTCCTATACGAAGACTCTGTTAACCTAACTTCCCGATGTAAACGGGACTACAAGACTGCGACGGAGTATCGGAAGCCTCAGACCTACACCATTGTCAGCAAGGACAGAAAGCAACTCTGGTCCCTGATGTTGGTAAAGTTCCTAGGACCTCAGGACAGGTTCCTGCTCAACGGTAGAGGGGAAGGATTCAAGTCTCCTCTAGATGCAGCAATGTTTGTCAATCAACTTATGAGAAAGGAGTTACCTCTCGTTGCCTAACGTCGATTTATCTTTGTCCCTTTATTCTGAATTACCTTTCATCACTTCCACCCCTACGCAATCACCCCACAGGGCCGCAGATAGCCTCTTTGGTGACGTTGCCATACTGGCCAGTCTCATCCCAGAGCTTGACCTGCAAGAGCTAGCCCAAAAGGACAAGCAACGCAGAGCAGGGGAATACCTGCGTAGCAAGCTGCAAGGCGTCTCTCTTTCCCCTTTCCAAGCTAGGGTATTGGCTACTCTGGTAGAAGAAGACTACGAGTATCGAGAGAAGCTCAAACACCAAGAGCCAGAGGCAGTAGTCCCCAAGGGGATCGACTACCACAAGGGAGCTTGGAGAGTACGAAAGCAGGTCAATGGCAAGAAGCTAGAGAAGCAATTCCCTACGCTGGATCAGGCTAAGACCTATCTCCAAAAGGCTTCACCAGAGGCCCCAAAAGTGCAAGTTGGGGAGCTTCAGGTAGGGTAGTACCCGATAGCTAAAAGTTGGGGAGTTTTTCGCCTTATTTTACTGGGCCTATTCTCCCCAATTTAGGCTACCCTACCCCCCATTTCACCAGCAGCATATTTCTTGGAGCATATTTTGACTGATATTCGATTTATTGATAAGCCTTGTGGAGCAGGAAAGACCACAGAGCAGATTGCATCACTTGACCCTAGGCGACAGTACCTAATCGTAGTCCCCTTCTTGTCTGAGGTAGACAGGTGGAAAAATCAGGCCGGAATACCATTAGAGGCAGCACCAGACGACAGCAACAAGTCAGACTGGCTGAGGGAGAATGTTCTAGAGGGTAACAACATAGTCTGCACTCACAAGCTATTCGACCTAGTGGACTTGGACAGAACAGACCTCAGTGAGTACCACGTCCTGATTGATGAGGTCTTTGACTGTGTTGAAAGCATTCATGGCGTAAAGGAAGAAGTGTTTGAGAAGGTCTATATCGGAGAAGGCTATGCGGTAGTCGATCCTTGCACTGGTAGAGTTACTCCTACTGCCAAGTGGATTACCCATAGCCAAGAGGCAGAGAAGCTAGCCCCTACTGTACGCAATGACCTGTATCAGAAAGCCAAGCAGGGGAGCTTGTATAAGGTAGAAGGCAAGGGATTCTTTGTCTCGATTGTGCCGGTGGAACTGTTCACCAGTCCTTTAAGCTGTACTGTCTTAACCTACCAAGCTGAAAGCAGTCAGATGGTGGGATACCTTCGGAGGCTTGGGATTCCTTTCAGAATCGACAGGTCGGATGATTCAGCTTTCAAGCATGGATTACGACAAAGACTAGAGGTCAAGGATATCCCTGCCCTTCGGGATACTCAGATGACCCATACAGCCCAAGAGAAGATGAGGAAGGAAGGAGCCAAGAAGGTTTCTACTGCCCTGATGAACCTGAGAGGCAGGGAGCTTAAGGGAGTAGAAGCTGAGAACATAATGCTGTCTTGCAACAAATCCAAATGGCATTCCCAGAACGACCAGCCCAAGGGTCTATTTGCTCAGGGCAGCAAGCTTAGTCTATGCAACTTCCTTCCCAAGACTACCAGAGGAACCAACAAATATCGGCACTGTAGCCATGCCCTTTACCTCAATGACCTTAGGCTTAATCCTGCCGAGAAGGAATGGTTAGGATGGAACAAGGAACAGGAGGACCAGTGGGCCTTAAGTGAGCTAATACAGTGGGTGATGAGGTCTAGGCTTAGAGAGGGTGACTATGTGTCTCTCTACCTTGCTTCACCTAGGATGAAGGCATTGCTTGAGGACTTCCTAGACAATAAGGAAGAGGCTGTCAGCTTCGCTGACGAGTTCGTTAACGATAGTCAACTTGATGATGCTGTTACGCTCCTAGCGGCGTAAGTCCCCAAAGCCTGACTTACTGCTTAAGCCCTGTGGTCGCCTCCATGGGGCTTTTCTTTTTGCTCGCTAATTTTATCACCAGTTCGTTCCGATTAGAAAGCCGATTGCGAGGACTGCAAGTGCGTAGGGCAGATAGTCTCCGATTTTGCCCTTCAAAGGCGAAAGCATCTTTTCCTCGATAGGTGGTATGAAGTTCGGGTACCTTTGCGATACCTTACTCATGTATATCTCCACCTCGCTTGGTGATCCTACCGCTACGTTACTTTCAATTGCAATAACCTTCCTAGGATGGTATCCGCTGTGATAAATCTGGGATTCTTTCTTTGTTCTGAACTTTGGCTCCCGCTGATTGTAGTTTAGTACTACCTTACATAGATACTTGGAAGTGAACTCAGATTCCTTGTGATATCCCTTCTTTGCATATAGTACTTGTGACGAAACAGATTCTAACTGACAGGTAGCGTATGGAAGTTCATTTTCTTTCAGGAACTGCTCTGCCTCACTTTCGCTATTGAAGGTTCTGCTATAGATTAGCTTCTCCTCAGCAATCATAAACCAATTTTCGGACTGAGGAACCATTGCCACAACTCGGACTTCAGCGGAATCCACGAGTAGGAAGACATGCACATTCCTATAGACTTCGCTTACAGCACTGGTTGTCACGTAAGTCTCCTCGGCCAGCTTTGATGAAGCCTCTCACCGGCCTGCCGATCAGTCAACTTGAAGAACCCTAAGCAGATGAGATGGTCTGTAGCTCTGGCCCTCCTCGCCTTACCTCTGGTAAGTTGCAACCTCTGGTAGCAGGAGAAGAAACTCATGGACCATTGGCATGTGATACTGGACGGTTACGGCGACAGGGAAAAGCTAAGCGGCGATGTTATCACCAAGGACGGGGAGATCATCGGAACGTGGGTTCTTGATCCCGAAGACCATCCGGGCTTCATCCCTCTTGGGGAGACAGAGCAGGTTATCTGGTCTCCGTGGATCGGCGAGTTCTGCAAGCTGGTGAAGGAGTGGCACGAGGAGCAAGAAGCTAAGAGGCAGATTGGGCGGTAACTTAGGCCCTCAGTCAGTCCCACAGTCACTATATATACTGGCCTCAGAGGCTCATCTGTCTGCTTTTCGTCTACTGACAGAAGAATCTTGTTTTTTATCAATGCCTACCAGACTCTTTTAAGTCCCCTGTGTCTACCGTTCCACCACGCGGGCTTGCGAGGCTGGTCAAAGGGTCGGTCATCGGGCGCAGCATAGCGGCTTTGCCGGGGGCCGAAAGACCCCGCCAGCATTTTGGATGATTTGACAATTTTTCATCGGACCCACAAGACTGCGTCCGGTAGAGAGGCCGAATGATGGCGCCCAAGACCCAGACCCGATCGCATTGCCGCGGCGTCGTCGAGGCCAGCTTCGCGCATCTCTTGGGCCTTGTCCGGGACAACGGGCGCTTCGTCTATGCCCATCGCGCCGGTCGGCCCGATGTGATGCTGGACGGCTACAACATGCTGCGCCATTGCGGGACTTTGTGGTTCATGCTGCGGGCCTTGAACGAACTGGCGCTGCCGCTTGCTCCGGCCGGACGCGCGGCACTTGACCGGGCCGTCGCCTATGCCACGGGCAAGTTCGAGCGCCCCTTGTGGATTTCCGAGCCAAGCCTCGCGCTTGTCACCAAGGGGGCGGTCAAGACCGGAGGCATCGGGCTGGCTCTGGTGATGCTGGAAGAATACCGCCGCGCCTGTCAGCACGGGTTGCCCGCGGCCGGGTTGCCGGGGCCGGAGGAAATGATCCCCCGCTTGCAGACCTATGCGCTGGTCCAGATTGCCGACAACGACTTCCTGCACAAACGGCTGATCACGGATGGCACGGTTTTGCCGTTCCGCAGCGCCTTTTATACCGGCGAGGTTCTGCTGGGCCTGTTCGTCACCGGCTGCTCTGACCCAAGGCTTCTGGCCACGACCGAAGCCCTGATCGCCCGGCGCTACGGCGTGGCGGAACAAAGTCACTGGATGGCCTATGCCGCCTGCGAAGCGGCAGCGCGCGGGTTGATCGATGCTGGGCGCCTGACCGGCTACCTCACCGACCTGATCACCGCCATGATCGAGGATGACGCCTATCGCAGGCGGCGCATGTCCACGCCCATCGCCTGCCGGTCCGAGGCGCTGACCCGGTTCGTCGGGCTTTGCGACCAGTGGCCGGGCCGCTTTCCCCCTGCCTTGCGCGCTGCCGCCTTGCAGACAGCGGCCGAGAACATGGCGCTTCAGCTTGGCTGGTATGCTGATGGCCAGTTCTGGAAGGGCGACACGGATGACAAGGTGCAGATCGACTATATCCAGCACAATGCCACGGCCTTTCTGAACCGCTGGCACATTGACTGATCAGCCCTCTACCGCCCCCGGCGCGGCCAGCAGGCGACTGACCAGTTCAAAGCTGTTCCTGACCTTCATCTTGCGGATCATGTTGGCGCGGTGAACCTCCACCGTGCGGGGGGACGACGCCAGCGCCTGCGCGATTTCCTTTGAGGTGAAGCCATTAACCAGATAGCGGGCAATGCGTTTTTCGGTGGGCGTCAGAAGGTCGCCCGGCCCCGGGTCAGCCTCCAGCGGGCGGTAGGTCCAGATCGCCAACCGCTGCGGATCATCCCGGTCAAGGGCGGTGCCGCGCCCTTCCATCCACAGCGCCTGCCCGTCCTTGTGGCGCATGAAACGTTCGTCGCGGTAGATGGTCTGGGCCAGCATCGCCTTGCGCGCCCGTTCCCCGATCACCTGATAATCGGTCTGGCCGGGGTACAGGAGGCGGATCGACTGGCCCTCCAGTTCCTTCGGGCTCCAGCCGAATACCGCCTCCACCCGCAGGCTGGCGCGCAGGATCACCCTTTCGGCAAGGATCAGCGTGGCATCAGGTGCATGGCGGAAGGCGAGGCGTTCGTAATCGGGGGTGGCCATGGGCAAGCCTTATACGTAGCGATCTACGTATTCTTACGGATGGCAGTCGGCAGCGCAATCTTTCAGGATTGCCGGGTCCGAAGTTTCCGGCCCTTTCGATGTGGCGGCGTGGAACCGGTGGGGGAGAGCAGGAATGAACAAGGTATTTCCAAGTGCCGCTGCGGCGCTGGACGGGGTCTTGAAGGACGGCATGCTGATCGCGGCAGGCGGCTTTGGCCTGTGCGGTATCCCGGAACTTCTGATCGCGGCGATCCGTGACAGTGGCGTCAAGGGGCTGACGGTCGCGTCAAACAACGCGGGCGTTGACGGGTTCGGTCTGGGGCTGCTGCTGGAAACCCGGCAGGTGAAGAAGATGATCTCGTCCTACGTCGGGGAAAACGCGGAATTCATGCGCCAGTATCTGTCGGGCGAGCTGGAGCTGGAGTTCAACCCCCAAGGCACGCTGGCCGAACGGATGCGGGCCGGGGGTGCGGGCATCCCGGGGTTCTATACCAAGACCGGCGTCGGCACGGTCATTGCCGACGGCAAGGAACACCACGATTTCGACGGTGAGACCTTCATTCTGGAACGCGGGATCGTGGCCGATCTGGCCATCGTGAAGGCGTGGAAGGCCGACACGTCGGGCAACCTTGTGTTCCGCAAGACCGCACGGAATTTCAACGTTCCCGCCGCCACCTGTGGCCGCATCTGCGTGGCCGAGGTTGAAGAGATCGTGCCGCTTGGGTCACTTGACCCCGACACGATCCACCTGCCGGGCATCTATGTGCATCGTCTGGTCACCGGACCACATGAAAAACGCATCGAACAGCGCACCGTGCGCAAGAAGGAGTCTGTCTGATGTGGGACCGCAACCAGATTGCCGCACGCGCGGCGAAGGAACTTCAGGACGGCACCTACGTCAACCTTGGCATCGGCATCCCGACGCTGGTCGCCAACTATATCCCCGAAGGCGTTCATGTGACGCTTCAGTCGGAAAACGGCATGCTGGGCATGGGGCCGTTCCCGTTTGAAGGCGAGGAAGACCCCGACCTGATCAACGCAGGCAAGCAGACGATCACCGAACTGCCGCAGACCGCCTATTTCGACTCGGCTCAGTCCTTTGCGATGATCCGGGGCGGCAAGATCGCGATGGCGATCCTTGGCGCGATGGAGGTCAGCGAGAAGGGAGACCTCGCGAACTGGATGATCCCGGGCAAACTGGTCAAGGGCATGGGCGGGGCGATGGATCTGGTGGCGGGCGTGGGCCGGGTGGTGGTGGTGATGGACCACACCAGCAAGCACGGCGAATCCAAGGTGTTGCGCGAATGCACCCTGCCCCTGACCGGCAAGGCGGTGGTGGACCGGATCATCACCAACCTTGGCGTCCTGGATGTTGGTCACAAGGGGCTGCATATCGTGGAACTGGCCGATGGCGTGACCGAGGCGGAACTCCGCGCCGCGACCGAAGCCACCATTGTGGGCTGAATGGCCGAGGCCCTGATCAGCCGCGAACATGGCGCCTCCAAGGGGCGCTATGTCATCCGCAGGGGAGACGAAGAGGCGGATGTCTTTGTCTGACAGGGTGGGGAAGCGGGATTACCCGCCCGCTGCGATGGCCTTGAAGACGCAAGGATCGGTTACCAGTTGTGGCGGGCTCAGGCACAGGCCCTGCGCCACCTGCCATGCGGCCAGCACCTTCGGCACGTAATCGCGTGTCTCGGCGTAAGGCGGCACGCCGGAATTGGCCTTCACCGCGCCCTCGCCCGCATTATAGGCTGCAAGGACCATCAGCGGGTCGTTGTTGAACTCGTTCAGCAGCCAATCCAGATAGGCCACACCGCCCTTGATGTTCTGCGCCGGATCCTTGGAATCCGTCACCCCGAAGCGTTCGGCGGTGGCCGGAATCAACTGCATCAGCCCGACCGCCCCGGCATGGCTGACCGCATCGGACCGTCCGGCGCTTTCGATTCCGATCACGGCCAGCACCAGAGCGGGCGAAACATCAGTGCCGATGGTGGCCAGAAGGATATCCTTGCCATAGGTCTTGGCGACTTCTTGCATGTGCTGCATCCGCGGGGCGTTGACGGTCTTGCCATCCGGCCCAAGCGACAATGTCGCCAAGGCCAGATCAAACCGGCCTGACACATCCTTCACCCCCGGTGGTACGGTGTCCCAGAACCAGGCATAGGAAGATTTCGGCGCGGGGGCGGGGGCAAGCGGGCCGTCACGGTCGGCCTTGGGGGTTTCGGCCTCTTCGCTACGCTTCGGCCTTGGGTCGACCTTGGGCAGCGAGGCCAGATAGCGGGCCTGTTCTTCCGGATCGATCTGGACGGTGATCCGCTTGCCCGGCAGGCCCTCGCCCACCTTGACGCGCTTGAACTGGAAATCATCCGCAGCGGCGGCGAAGGGAGCCACCGCGCAGAGAATCACTGAGATCAACCTGACTGTCTGCCGCATCGGCTGGGTGCCTGCTTGTTGTTCTTTTCGTCGGAGAATCGCAGTTTCGCCCCCTTCGAGCCAGCACTTTCGCCGCTGAATCATGGCATTTCCGCCAGAATTGACCGAAAAACCACGGCCTAACCCAAGCCCGTCAACATCCGGTTAAGATTTTTATTGTTACTATTCATTTAGTTATGCCAGATTCGGTGGAATCTTCGAGGAACAAGAAAAACCTTCACCTCTGTTCAAACTGATGCCACGATTGGCCGGTCATATAAGTGCATACCGAACGGCAGCGGCGCAAACGATAGCCAGTCGAAGCGGTTGACTGACAAGTGAACACCTTAGGAAGGGATTATGACCATGACCAAGTTCTCCGCTTTTCTGAAAGACGAATCCGGTGCCGTGACCGTTGACTGGGTGGTGCTGACCGCTGCCATCGTCGGCCTGGGCCTGGTTGTCTTCACCTACATCCAGCCGGCGATTTCGGGCCTGGCAGACGACATCGGCAAAGAAGTCGACAAGGCCGGTTCGAAGATGATCGCTGCCGGCAACTGATCCGGAAGATCCTTTTCTTGAGTGGCCGCGTCCTTCCGGACGCGGCCCTTTTTGTTGTGCGTAGTTGACGCGCAGCGCAAGACCGACCAGAAAATGCAATCTCCTGCCACGAATTGTCTGATCTCGGCTAAAGTTTCGCCGCAATCGGCCGTCAAGATTGGGCTAAGAGAAGTATGGTGCCATAAATCGGAGAGCCGGTATGCTTGGTTTGAAGCACTTTGTTACGGACGAAACTGGGGCAGTCACGGTTGACTGGGTGGTTCTCACCGCTGGGGTCGTGATACTGGCGGTCATCGTCGCGCCTCCGATCCAGCGTGCCGTTTTTGAAAACGGCGAGAAGATCGGCGATACTGTCGCCGAGTACAAGAAGTTCATGGAATAGGGCAGAGCTGTCCACCTGCTGCCAACGGGGCGCCCGGCCATTGGCTTGAAGGGGCGCCCTTCTGATATTAAGATCGAAACCCGACAGAGCCGCAGAGCGTAGGGGAAGAAAATGAGAGCAGTGTTCGGATTGGTTCTCGTCGTCGGCATGGCCCTTGCGGGTGCTGCTGTCTACATGATCCAGGGTTACATCAAGCAGACGGAAGTCCTGCTTCAGAACGAGCGCGCATTCAACGAGAAGGCCGGCAGGCTGGTCGAGGTCTTTGTTTTCAACAAGCCCCTCAACTTTGGCGACGCGCTGCAAGAGGGTGACGTTCAGCTGATCTATTGGCCCGAGCGGGCATTGCCTCCGACGATCTTCCGCGATCAGGCGGAACTGTTCCCGGAAAATGCGCCCGGGCCGCGCTATGTCATGCGCCCCACCGAAGCGTTCGAGCCGGTTCTGGCCAGCCGCCTGACCGAACCCGGGCAGCTTGCCGGGCTTACCGCCAAACTCGGGGCCGGCCAGCGCGCCTTTGCGATCCGGGTCGGCGTTGCTTCGGGCGTCTCGGGGTTCGTCAAGCCCGATGACTACATCGACATCTACTGGACCGGCGGCGTGGCGGGCATGAACGGCGAAGTCACACGGCTGATCGAAAGCTCGATCCAGATCATTGCGGTCGACAACGCCTTCAACGAAGCCCAGACCGTCAGCACGGGCGATGCCAGAACAGTCACCGTCGCAGCCACGCCAGAGCAGGTTGCCCGCCTGGCGCAAGCCCAATCGACCGGGCGTCTGTCCATGTCGCTTGTTGGAAGCGGCGATGACATCGTCACCGACAGGATCGAGGTCAACACCGACTCCATGCTTGGGATCGAGCGGGAGCAGGTTGTTGTCGAAGCACCGAAGGAAGTCGAAAAAGTCTGCACTATCAAGTCTCGCCGGGGTGGCGAGGAAGTGGAGACGGTCATTCCCTGCCGCGATTGATGCGGTGGAATATCTGCGGGGCGCGGCCACATCATATGGGGTCGCGCCCCATTCATTTTGCAAGACATTGCGGTCTGTTGCAGTTTGCCCACATCAACAAAACCTTCCAACCAATTGATTATTGCAAATAAACGGCACCTACTGCATTCTGGCCGAGATAAGGGCATCCAAGACCCTACAGAGGCGTGGTCGAAAGGGCAGATCACATGAACATGAAACGAATTCTTGTTGCGGGTTATCTCGGTGCGCTTCTTGCATCGACAGTCATGACTCCGGTTACCGCCGAAGTCCTGCGTGTTTTGCAGGGTCAGGCATCAGGCGCACTGAACGTTCCGATGAACCGGGCCGTTGTCGTTGAAAGTGACGTTCCGTTTGCGGAACTGTCGATCGCGAACCCGGGCATTGCCGACATCTCTACCCTGTCGGACCGCTCCATCTACGTTCTGGGCAAGGCGCCGGGGCGAACGACGCTCACACTCTTGTCGCCGGAAGGCGCACTGATCTCGAACGTCGACGTGCATGTCACGCCCGACATCGCCGAGTTCAAGGAGCGGCTCCAGCAGATCCTTCCGGGCGAACCGATCGAAGTGCGCACCGCGAATGATGGCATCGTGCTGTCGGGTCAGGTCTCTTCGACCGCCAAGCTGGACCGGGCGCTGGATCTGGCAAACCGCTACGCACCTGACCGGGTGTCGAACCTGATGGTGGTCGGTGGCACCCAGCAGGTGATGCTGAAAGTCCGCTTCGCCGAGATGAGCCGCACGGTTTCCAAAGGCTTCTCGTCTTCGGTGGCTTTAGGCGATGGCGGCAGGCTTCGTGGTGAAAGCGGAACCTACCTTCAGGGTGCCAACGGGCTTGGCTTGCCGATCACGGTGTCCGGCAACCCCAACGGCGCAATCGGCCTTGGCGGGTCGATCGGCGGGCTGGAGTTCGAGGTTCTGCTTGAAGCCCTTGAAAGCAAGGGCATGGTCCGCACCCTGGCCGAACCAAACCTGACCGCACTTTCCGGGCAAGAGGCGAAGTTCCTTGCCGGGGGTGAGTATCCAGTTCCCGGAGAATCGGATTCGGGCGGGATCACGGTCAGCTACAAACCCTTCGGTGTTGAACTGAACTTTACCCCCGTCGTGGTCGATCAGGACATCATCAACCTGACAATTGACGCCGCCGTATCATCCATCGATACGACCAACGGCTTCACACAGTCCGATGGCACGGTCATTCCGGCTTTCCGCCAGCGTCAGACCTCGACCACGGTCGAAATGCGCGACGGTGAAAGCTTTGCGATTGCCGGGCTTTTGCAGGACGACTTCAGGAATGGAGCATCGCAGATCCCGTGGATCGGGGATATTCCGATCCTTGGCGCGCTGTTCCGCAGCTCGGATTATCAACGCGCACAGACCGAACTGGTCGTGATCATCACGCCGCATCTGGTGACCCCGGTGGCCGGAGAGGCGCTTGCCCTGCCGACCGACCGGGTGCGCATCCCGACCGAGCGTGATCTGTTCCTGTTCGGCAAAGTTGCGACCGGACCGAAAAGCGGCGGCGCGGGCGAAGTGGCCCGGCAGGACTTCAGCAGTTCCTACGGCTATGTGATGGAGTGAGATGATGACCAGTATGCTTCCAAAGCTGCTTGCAGCCTCTGCTCTTGTCACTCTGGCCGCTTGTGGCTCTGAATATACCACAAGCTTCGACAAGGAACTCGGCTCTGAAGTCGACAAGGGCCAGTTCGGCAACGCCACGATGAACAACACCCTGATCCAGACGGGTCAGATCGAATACACCGTTGCCCTGGCCCAGCGTTTTGCGGCCGAGGTTCCGGACACGATCAACTTTGCCTTCAACAGTGCCGAGCTGTCCGATGAGGCGCGGTCGATCCTTCAAAAGCAGGCGACCTTCATTCGCCAGTTCCCCGAAGTGCGGTTCCGTGTCTTCGGGCATACCGACCTTGTGGGTTCGGCCGGATACAACCAACGGCTTGGCTTGCGCCGCGCACAGGCGGCGGTGGCTTATCTTACCTCGCTTGGCGTCAGCAAGTCGCGGCTGGAAGCTGTCGTTTCCTATGGCAAGACCCGTCCGATCATCCAGACCAGCGCTCCGGAAATGCGCAACCGCCGCACGGTGACCGAGGTTTCGGGCTTCGTGTCGTCGCATCCGCTGGTGCTGAACGGCAAGTACGCCGAGGTGATCTGGCGCGAATACGTCACAAGCGCGACCCGCGCCCACAGCGGCACGGTAGCCGATGGCGGCGAGTGAGGCCTGACTAATTCGACTTCGGAAAGGCCGGGCCATCTGCCCGGCCTCTTCGTTTCCAGTATAGTGATAATCCCAGAATCAGGCATTTTTAGCCCAATTATCGCCACCATTCTTGACCAGTGTCCCCTATGTCGGCGATGGTTGGAGTCTGCACTTCCACAAGGGTTGTCCGTGGCATTGATCTTGCCACATACCCTTGGCAGTTCAGATACTTACGCACCGCACTGAAAGGACGCGACGCGAGATGACGAGCAAAGCAACAGTACAGAGTGACCCCGCGCCAATCTTGGCCTGCACAATCTCACGCGATGTGCAGCGATTCGATCTTCTGATCGACGATATGGAGCAGGAACTGGGCGAAGCCTGGGGCGACCTCAACTTTGAGGATGCGCTGGTGTTTCTCAAGCAGCCGGACAGTTCGGGCATGCAGTTTGTCGCCATTGCCGTGGACAGCGAGGACGAGAGCGAACTGTCGAAGATGAACGACGTGATCAAGGCGGCGAAGGCCAAGAAGATCAAGGTTCTTCTGATCGCCAATCAGGTCAGCCCGTCGGTCCTGCACCAGATGCTGAAACTCGGGGCCGATGATTTTGTCCCCTACCCGCTGCCGGAAGGCGCGCTGCACGAGTCGATCGAGCGGCTGCGCAAGCCAAGCCCGGTCATGCCGGAAGGCTATGACCCGGTTACCGGCATGTTCTCGGCTGTGACGCGCCCCAAAGGCGACCGCAACGGCGTGATCCTGCCAGTGCATGGCATGGCCGGGGGGGTTGGTGCCACGACCTTCGCGGCAAACCTTGGCTGGGAACTGTGCAATATTCCCGACAGCGAGGGAACCCGCGTCTGCATCATCGATCTGGACCTTCAGTTCGGGACGATCGCCACCTATCTTGACCTGCCGCGCAAGGAAGCGGTGCTGGAAGTACTGAGCGACACGGCGGGCCTGGACAGCGACAGCCTGATGAAGTCGATGCTGACCTTCAACGACAAGCTGTACGTCCTGACCGCGCCCGCTGACATGCTGCCGCTGGAAATGCTGACCCCTGAAGATGTGGGTCGGATTCTGGACATGGCGCAGGCAAATTTCGACTTTGTGATTGTTGACATGCCGTCAACAGTTGTGGCCTGGACAGAGGCAGTCCTGACCCGCGCCCATGTCTATTTTGCCCTTCTGGAGCTTGATCTGCGGTCTGCCCAGAACATCCTGCGCTTCATCCGCGCTCTCAAGGCCGAGGCTTTGCCGCATGACAAGGTGCGCTATGTCCTGAACCGGGCGCCCAAGTTCACCGATCTTTCGGCCAAGGCGCGCGTCAAGCGGATGGCGGAAAGCCTTGATATCCAGATCGAGGTTCAATTGCCCGATGGCGGCGAACAGGTGACGCAGGCCAATGACCACGGCCTGCCGATTTCCGAGAACGCCGCAAAGAATCCGCTTCGCAAGGAACTGCAAAAGCTTGCCAAGTCACTGTATGATTTGAATAAATCTGTCGAAGTCGCCAAGTCGTGACGAAGTAGGGGGCTGATCCGTGTTTACTCGTTTCAACAAGACCACGCCGACCGGACGCGCCGGTGCCGCTGTAGCCGCAGATCCGGCCTTGGTGGAAAAGCCGGGCCTTACGGCACGGATGGCTGCCCCGATCTCGCAAAAGACCGCCGCCGAGGCCATGGCGGCGGACCGCGACAAGAAGCGCAAGGAACGCCTGACCGAACTCAAGGTCGAGATCCATAAACGGCTGCTGGAAGACCTGAACCTGTCCGCGCTGGAATCAGCCACCGAACAGAACCTGCGTCAGGAAATCTCGTCGCTTGCCTCGGAAGCGCTGGACGAGATGTCGGTCGCCCTGAACAAGGAAGACCGCCTTGCACTGACGCAAGAGCTTTATGACGAGGTGATGGGCCTTGGCCCGCTGGAGCCGCTGCTCAAGGATGACACGATCAACGATATCCTCGTAAACGGCCCGCGCCGCATCTTTGTGGAACGCGCCGGCAAGCTGGAACTTTCCGACGTGACCTTCCGCGATGAACGCCACCTGTTGCGGATCATCGACAAGATCGTGTCCGCCGTGGGCCGCCGGGTCGATGAATCGAACCCCTATTGCGACGCCCGCTTGCAGGATGGCAGCCGTTTCAACTGCATGATCCCGCCGATCGCGGTGGACGGGTCGCTGGTTTCCATCCGGAAATTCAAGAAAGACAAGCTGCGGATCGACGATCTGGTCAAGTTCGGCGCCTTCACCGATGAAATGGCGGCCTATCTGCAAGCGGCAGTGTCCTGCCGTCTGAACATCATCGTTTCGGGCGGCACGGGTTCGGGCAAGACGACAACGCTCAACGCGCTGTCCTCTTTCATCGACAACCATGAGCGTGTGCTGACGATCGAGGATACGGCGGAACTTCAGCTTCAGCAGGTCCACGTCGGCCGGATGGAGAGCCGCCCGGCCAACGTCGAGGGCAAGGGTGCCGTCACCCAGCGCGACTGCCTGCGGAACGCGCTTCGTATGCGGCCTGACCGCATCATCGTGGGGGAAACCCGGGGTGAAGAAGTGATCGACATGCTTCAGGCGATGAACACCGGCCACGACGGCTCGATGACCACGATCCACGCCAACAACCCGCGGGACGCCATCAGCCGTCTGGAAAACATGGTCGCCATGGCCGGGATCGAGATGCCGCTGAAGGCGGTACGCAGCCAGATCGCCTCGGCCGTCAACCTTCTGGTGCAGGCCAGCCGCCTTCAGGACGGCACCCGCCGCATGACTTCGATCACCGAGATCACCGGCATGGAAGGCGAGGTCATCTCGATGCAGGAAGTCTTCCGCTTTGAACGCCTTGGGATCGAGCCTTCGGGCCGGATCATCGGCCGCTTCAACGCCACCGGTATCCGGTCTTCCTTCTCGGACCGGTTCCGCCAGTGGGGCTATGATCTGCCGGCCTCGATCTACGAACCGACCATCTGAGGCACGCACATGCAGATCAGCGCAGCACCCCTTATCTATTTCCTGATATTCGTTGCCGTCGTGGTGATCGTCGAAGGGATTTACCTGACGGTTTTCGGCAAGTCGATCAGCCTGAACAATCGGCTCAGCCGTCGTCTGACGCTGCTGGAAAAGAACGCCAACCGCGAACAGGTTCTGGAACAACTTCGCAAGGAGATGAACCAGCACCTGAATTCGAAGAACATCCCGCTGTATTCGGTCTTCGCGAAAAAGGCCCAGCGCGCGAATATCGCCTTTTCTCCACAGGCGCTGATCGGGATCATGGGGCTGGTTTCGGTTCTGGCCTTCCTGATGTTGACCGTCATGACCAGTGCAGAGGTTGGCATCCGCTTGATCCTGTCTGTCGCCATGGGGATCGGTGGGGTCTACTACTGGGTCAACCGCAAGGCCAAGAAGCGCATGTCGCTTCTGGAAGAACAACTGCCCGATTCCATCGAGTTGATGGTCCGCAGCCTGCGGGTAGGCCACCCGTTCTCGACCGCGATCGGGATTGTGGCCAAGGAAATTCCCGATCCACTGGGATCGGAGTTCGGTGTCATCGCTGACGAGGCTGCCTATGGCCGCGATGTGACAGAGTCGCTCAAGGCCTTTGCCGAACGGATGGACAGTCAGGATTTGCGGTTCCTTGCGGTTGCTGTGTCGATCCAGCAGCAGTCTGGCGGCAACCTGGCCGAAATTCTGGACGGCCTGTCCAAGGTTATCCGCGCGCGCTTCAAGCTGTTCCGCCGCGTCGCCGCCATCACCGCCGAGGCGAAATGGTCCGGCATGTTCCTGTCCGGCTTTCCGATTGCCGCGCTGATCATGATCAACGTGATCAAGCCGGACTATTATGACGGTGTCAGGGATACGCCTGCCTTCATCCCGGCGGCGCTGTTTGTCATCGTGTTCCTGATCATCAACATCATCTTCATGAAGGTGATGACCAACATCAAGGTTTGAACGGCCATGAACCCGCTTTCCGAACTGAACACCATGCTGACCGATGCGCTTGGCCCTCTTGGCCCGCTGATCGCGGTTGGCATGCTGGGGCTGCTGCTGATCCTGCTTGCCCTTCCGATCGTCATGAAGCGCCAGCGCGACCGTTTTCGCGAGTTGAAGGACACGTCCCAGCCTGCCGCCAACACCAATGACAAGAAGCGTGCGCTGCGCCGGAACGAACGGATGGACAAGCTTGAACGCTTTGCCCAGTTCCTTGAACCGCAAAAGAAGGACGAACTCTCTGCCGCGAAGCTGAAGATGCTTCGGGCGGGCTATACGTCGAAAAACGCCGTTCGCATGTTCCACGCGATGCAGTTTCTGCTTGGCATCGCTTTCCTGATCCTTGGTCTGATCTATGCCCTGATCAAGTCGGTCACCGGCGACCTGACCACCAATTCCATGCTGGTCTATTCGCTGCTGCCCTGTGCCATCGGCTACTACATTCCGCGCTACTGGGTCGACAAACGCCTTGAACAGCGCCAGACCGAAATCATCCAGGGCTTCCCTGACGCGCTTGACCTGATGCTGGTCTGCGTCGAGGCCGGCCAGTCGCTTGACCAGTCGCTGATCCGTGTCGGCAAGGAAAGCCGGGCTGGCTATCCGGCGCTGGCGGACGAATTCGACATGGTTGCCCAAGAGGTGAAGGCCGGCAAGGAACGGACAACGGTTCTGAAGGACATGGCGGAACGGGTTGGCGTCCCGGATGTGGCCTCGTTTGTGACCACGCTGGTGCAGTCGGCGACGTTCGGCACATCGGTTGCGGATGCCTTGCGTGTCTATTCCGCCGACATGCGCGACAAACGGGTCATGCGGGCCGAAGAAAAGGCAAACATGTTGCCTACAAAACTGACCCTTGGCACTATGCTGTTCACAGTTCCGCCACTTCTGGTCATTCTGATCGGTCCCTCTGTCTATGGCATCGCAACGATGCTGGGCAACATGCGGCCCGGGGGGTGATGGCGGCAGACAAGGGTTGACGTGCGTCTACATGGTCTTTCACTTTTGCTGCTTGTTGCACTTGGCGCCTGCACTCCGTCCGGCGGTGTATCGCGGAACGTCCCATATGGCGTAGACGCGCGCGGCGATGCGGTGGACGGGCTGATTGTCGGCCACCGGCTGATGGAAGCTGGCGAATACGAGCTGGCGCTGAAAGCCTATTACCGCGCGGCCGCGACCAACGGGGTGAACGTGGACACGCTTTCTGCGATCGGATCGGCAAATCTGGCGCTCGGCCGGATTGGTCAGGCTGAAAAGATCCTGCGTCGCGCGATTGAAGAAGACCCGACATTCGTGCCAGCCATCAACAATCTTGGTGTTGCGCTGATGGAAAGCGGCCAGTTGGGCGAAGCACGCGCCGTATTTCAGCAGGCTTTCGCCCAGGATAGTGGCCAAACAGACTCGATCCGCGAAAATCTGAAGCTCGCTATCGCCTCAACCGAGGCGGGCGTATATGATCCGATGGAAGAAAAAGGTGAGTTCCGCCTCGTGCGGCGTGAAAAGGGCAAATACGTCCTTCTTACGCAGCTTTGAGGGAAGGGCTCCGAGCAGTAGAAGATTGAGCAGTCGAAGATCGAGAAGTCGAAAATCGGGCAGTCTGGAAAAAAAGGACGCGAATATGCGCCACCCTGTTCTTGTTGCACTGTGCCTTGGAAGCACGGTCTTTCTGTCAGCCTGTCAGCAGAACTCTGACGAGCAGGTTCAGCGGGCTTTGAAAGACATCAACGTCATCGACGAATCAAACCTCAATGAGGTGATGCTGACCGTTGCGGACCCAAATGAGGCGGTCGCCTATTTCGCGAAGGCGTCACAACAGAACCCTGACCGCATCGACCTGATGCGGGGACTTGGCAAATCCCTGAGCCGCGCCCAGAAGCCGACCGAGGCCGCGCAAATCTGGCGCCGTGTGATCGAACACCCCGAAGCCACGTCGGAAGACAGGGTGATGCTGGCCGATACGCTGATCCGGTCGAACCAGTGGGCCGAGGCAAAGGCGGAACTGAACCAGATTCCCCCGACGCATGAATCTTTCGACCGCTACCGGCTTGAAGCGATGATCGCCGACTCGGACAAGAACTGGAAAAAGGCCGACAGCTTCTACGAGATCGCCGTCGGACTGACCACAAAACCAGCCGGGGTGCTGAACAACTGGGGCTTTTCCAAGCTGACCCGTGGCGAACACGCCGGGGCCGAGAAGCTGTTCGCCGAGGCACTGACCTACGATCCAGGCCTGTTCACGGCGAAAAACAACCTGGTTCTTGCCCGTGCCGCCCAGCGCAAATATGACCTGCCCGTGGTGCGGATGACACAGACCGAACGCGCCGAGTTGTTGTATTCCATGGCGCTGGCGGCGATCAAGCAAGGCGATGTGACGGTGGGCAAGGGTCTGTTGCAGCAAGCCATCGACACCCATCCGCAGTTTTTCGAAGCTGCCACCCGCAGCCTTGAAGCCATCGATGCGAATGTGACGCTGTGATGATCACCCCGACCGGCGCCCTGATTCTTATCGTTCCCGTCCTTCCCATCGCTGTCTGGGCCGCAGTCAGCGACATGAAGCGGATGAAGATCCCGAACAATGCCGTGCTGGCGCTGGCTGCCGTGTGGCCGCTTCTTGGCTGGCTGGCGGTGGCCACATGGGCCGCTTGGCTCTGGGGCTTTGCCTTGATGGCAATCGTTCTGGTTGCGGGCTACCTGTTGTATACTACCGGCACTTTCGGCGCGGGTGACGCGAAATATGCCGCTGCCATGGCGCCGATCTTTGTTGGCACAAACATTGGCCCGATCCTGCTGTTGATTGCTGCCTGCCTGATCGGCGCACTGATCACGCACCGGGTCATGCGGGCGATTCCGGCGATCCGGCGCATGACGCCGGACTGGCAAAGCTGGACCGAACGGCGTTATTTCCCGTTGGGATTTGCATTGTCGGGGATTGTGGTCTTCTATCTTGTTGCCGCCATCTGGCCGCAAGTCTGACACAAGTCGCATTTAAGCTCTAAATCAACGCAGTCTGCTGCCATTGTCCACGGAGCTGGTTGAATGAACGCTGAATCCCCGGTGTCGAACGTTACGCCACCACCCTCGCCCCGGTCGCTTGCCGACACGGGTCTTTCGACCATCATGATGCGGGACATCCTGCTGAAGTCCATGTTCCGGACCAATCAGGATCAGGTGTCTGTCCTGTCGAAGGTGGTCTGTCTGCCGGTGCCACTGGTCCAGGAACTTGTGGACCTTGCCCGGACGCAGAAACTGGTGACCGCGACCGGCACGATGCACGCCACCGCTGGCAACGAAATGGGCTATGAGCTGACGGATGCCGGCAAGGCGCGCGCGCTGGATGCGCTGTCGCAGTCGGAATATTACGGCGCGATGCCGGTGCCGCTGGACCAGTATTCGGTGCAGATCAAGCGCCAGTCGGTGCGCGACATCCGGCTGAACAAGGAACAGCTGATGTCCGGCATGGGCCATCTGATCCTGCCGCCCGACTTGATTGACAACCTTGGGCCTGCCGTCACCTCGGGCCGGTCGATCCTGCTTTACGGTCCGCCCGGCAACGGTAAATCCTCGATCAGCCACGGCATCCGCGCCGCTTTGGGCGACAAGGTCTATGTGCCACGGGCAATTGAATATTCAGGCCAGATCATCTCGGTCTATGACCCGATCGTGCATAGCGCCGCCGAGGCGAATGTCGATGACCCGAACTCGTTGCGCCGCACGTCGAACAAGTTCGACAACCGCTATGTCTATTGTGAGCGCCCCTCGGTGATCACCGGCGGTGAACTGTCGCTTGAGATGCTCGACCTGACCTACAACCCCACGGCCCGCACCTATCAGGCGCCGCTGCAACTGAAGGCCACCGGCGGCATCTTCATCATCGACGACCTTGGCCGTCAGGCCGAACCGCCGCAGAAGATCGTCAACCGCTGGATTGTGCCGCTGGAAGAAAGCCGCGATATCCTTGCGCTGCAATCGGGCGAAAAATTCACCGTGCCGTTTGACACGCTGGTGATCTTTTCCACCAACTTCCACCCGAACCAGATCTTCGATGGCGCGGCGTTGCGTCGTATCTTCTTCAAGATCAAGATCGACGGACCAAACCAGGAAAACTTCCTGAAGATCTTCGCCATGGTCGCCCGGAAGAAGAAGATGCCTCTGGACGAAACCGCCCTGATGCATCTGATGAAGGTCAAGTTCCCGACGATCGAGAATGTCTATGCGAACTACATGCCGGTCTTCCTGATCGACCAGATGATCTCGGTGTGCGATTTCGAGAACATCCCCTATCAGATGACACCAGAGCTGATCGACCGGGCCTGGAGCAACATGTTCGTACGTCAGGAAGAAATCGCCCACTGACGGGCCGGTCTGGCCAATCGCTGCGGAACAATCCGGCGAGGGACAACAGGGCGTCAGCTGAAAAGCGTGACGCCCTTTTCCGTGACAATCGCATCAAGTCGCTGATCTGTCGCATCGATCGGCACCTGAGCAACCTCTTGCGCCGAAAAGGCAAAGCCCACCGCCAGCACCGGCCCCGAGGCGCGCAAACCTTCCAGTGTGCGGTCATAAAAGCCTCCGCCATAGCCCAGCCGGTAGCCGCGCGCGTCAAACGCCAGAAGCGGCACGATCAGCACCTCCGGTTCCACCCAGACGCCTTCCTCCGGGATCAGCGCCTTGAACGCGCCTTCCACCATCTTTGCGCCGGGGGACCATTCGCGAAACCGCAGGGGTTGCGCCTTGCCGATGATCACAGGCACGCCCACCGGCCCCTGATGCGCGGCCATGGCGGGCAAGGGATCAATCTCGGTCCGCATCGGCATGTAGCCCGCAAGCACCCGCCCCCCCTGCCCCGCCAGGTAATCCGCGAGAATCTCTGCCGCCTGGCCCTGCCCCGCCGCAAAGGCGGCCTTGCGCGCGGCAAAGGCAGCCTCTCGTGCCATAGATTTGATATCGTTCATAAAAGCACCATCGCTGCCAGGCTCAGGAACACGAAGAACCCGACCACATCCGTCACCGTCGTGACAAATGTCCCCGAGGCGAGCGCCGGGTCCACTCCTGCCCGCTCCATCATCACCGGCACCAGGATGCCCGCCATTCCGGCCACCACCAGATTGACCACCATCGCCGCCGCGATCACCATTCCCAACGTCGGATCACCAAACCAGATCCAACTGACCAACCCCATTACCACCGCGAAGAACACCCCGTTCAACAGCCCTACAGCCGTCTCACGCCAGATCACCCGACCGACGTTGGCCCCGGTCAGATCACGAGTAGCCAAGGCCCTGACCGCAACGGTCAGCGACTGCGTCGCCGCATTACCGCCCATCGAGGCGACAATTGGCATCAGCACCGCAAGCGCTACCAGCCGGGCAATCGCATCCTCGAACTGTGCGATCACCATACTCGCCAGAATCGCCGTCAGCAGGTTCACGAACAGCCATGGCAACCGCTGCCGCGTCGTCTCGAGTACCCGGTCGGAAATCGAACTTTCGTCGCCCACACCGGCCAGACGCAGCATGTCCTCCTGGTGTTCCTCATCCAGCACGTTCATCGCGTCATCGATGGTGATCACGCCGACCAGGCGACCGCCCGCATCGACAACAGGGCAGGAAATCAGGTGGTACTGGTTGAACACATAGGCCACATCGGCCTCGGGCTCTGCCGCCTCGATGGTGCGGAAACTGTCCTCGGTGATGTCGCGCAAGGCCACGTCCCGGCGCGACGACAGCAAGCGACCCAGAGTGACATAGCCCTGAGGCTCCATCCGCGGATCAACCAGGATCACATGGTAGAACTGGTCCGGCAGATGGTCCGCAGCGCGCAGGAAATCGATCGCCTCACCCACGGTCCAGTGCTCTGGTGCGACCACCGTTTCGCGCTGCATCAAGCGGCCCGCGGAATATTCCGGGTATGCCATCGCCTGTTCCACGGCAAGGCGGTCCGCATCTTCCAGCGCGTTCAGGATCAGGCCCTGCTGCGGCGGGTCCAGGTCTTCAAGGATGTCGACCACATCGTCGGATTCAAGATCGCGCACCGCATGGGCCAAAACCTCGGGCGGCAGGCTTTCGATCACCTCTTCGCGGATCGCGTCCGAGATTTCAGACAGGATGTCCCCGTCGATCTCATGCGACCAAAGCGCCAGCAGCGCGCGCCGATCCGCCCCGCCGATCTGCTCCAAGAGGTCGGCGATGTCGGCGGCGTGCAGCGGTTCCAACAGCGCGTCGAGGCCTGAACGGTCCTCGGTCGAGACGGCGCGCAGCACCGCGTCAATACGGTCCTGATCCAGCGTTTCGTCTTCCGGGTCCGCCAGATGTTCCGCCATTCCGCCTCCAAACCGATTGCCGCGACCTTAGCGAAAGCTGTTTCAAGGAAACAGGGGCCAGAGGCAAATTTACCCCTGCCCCTAAAGGTCGTAGGTTACAGCGGCAAGAACAGGGACATGGTGATGGCCGATCTTCTTCTGGGGCAGGTGATCCGTTTTCAGGGTGACCCGTTTGCAAGCGACGATGCTGCGCAAACGATGGAACATGGCGCGGTGCTGGTGGATCAGGGGCGCATCGCCGCCTTGGGCGAGGCAGCGGATCTGCGCGCCCGCTTTCCCATGGCAACGGTGCATGACTATGGTCGGCGGCTGATCTCGGCGGGCTTCATCGATGCCCATGTGCATTACCCGCAGACCGCCATCATCGCCTCTTGGGGCAAGCGGCTTATCGATTGGCTGAACACCTACACCTTCCCAGAGGAAATGCGCTTTGCCGACCGCGCCTATGCCGATGACATCGCGGCGCGCTATCTTGATCTGGTTTTGGCGCGTGGCACGACCACGGTTTGCAGCTATGCCACGATCCACCCCGAAAGCGTGGACGCGATCTTTGCGGCGGCACAGACCCGGGGGATGCGGGTCTTTGCCGGAAAGACCTGCATGGACCGCAACGCCCCCGAAGGCCTGCGCGATACCGCGCAATCGGCCTATGACGACAGCAAGCGCCTTCTGGAACAGTGGCATGGGGTGGACCGACTGTCTTATGTGATCACACCCCGGTTTTCGCCAACCTCAACCCCCGAACAGCTTGCCGCCCTTGGCGCGCTTTGGCGTGAATACCCGAACTGTCTGATGCAGACCCATCTTTCCGAACAGCCGGACGAGATCGCCTGGGTCCGGGAACTTTTCCCCCAGTCGCGCGACTATCTGGATACCTATGAGGCGCAAGGGCTGTTGCGGGAAGGGGCTGTCTACGGCCACGCCATCCACCTGACCGACCGCGAACGGGCTCGGTTGGTGGAAGCCGGGGCAAGCCTTGTCCATTGCCCGACCTCGAACACCTTCATCGGCTCGGGCCTGTTCGACATGGGCCTTGCGCGGCAGTTGCGGGTGGGCCTTGCAACCGATACCGGGGGTGGATCCTCGTTTTCGATGCTGCGGACGATGGCTGCGGCTTATGAGGTGGCGCAATTGCGCGGCCAGTCGCTGCATCCGTCTCAGCTTTGGTGGCTGGCAACGCAGGGCTCTGCCCGGGCGCTGCGGTGCGAAGGTCGGATCGGCAATATCGCCGTGGGGATGGAGGCTGATCTGGTGGTGATCGACCTGGCCTCGACCCCTGCCATTGCACAGGCCGCGGCGCGGGCGAATGACCTGTGGCAGGCCATGTTCCCGACGATCATGATGGGCGATGACCGCGCGGTGTCAGCGGTCTGGCTGGGCGGCAAGCGCCATGAGCCCGAAACCTCCGGAGGCGGTACCTGACAGGATGATTCCTGGGCTGACCCCGCGCGCCTACTCCGCCAGTTCCCAGCCGTCAGGATAGAAATCGTGCTTCAGCGCGATGGATGTGGCGATGCGTTCGTAGTGCCAGATATCCTCGGCCGTCACCGGGATCGGCCCGATCGACGCGATCAGCGTCTCGCCGTCCTTGGCGCGCCGGGTGTTGAACCCCTCCAGCCGCAAGGCGCGTTCCAGCGCTGGCCAGCTTGCATCCAGTTCTTCGATGAAGAAGGCATAGTCGATCACCGCCGTCTTCGGCAGGCTGACGCCCTTCGACTGGCGGAAGGTGTCAAAGGTTTCGCGTCGCTGGGCTTCGAAGTTATGGTCCATCGGGGTCTCCTTGCCAGCCTTCTAACGCAAGGCCCGCGCGCCCGCTAGATCCGGGTGCGGCGGGCGGGAATTGCTTGCGTCTAGCGGGCCAGGGCCTGTGCGAGCCGGTTCTGCCGTTCGATCACGCGCGGCAGGTCCAGCGTTACCATCTGGCCGTCGCGCACCACCGGGCGCCCTTCGACGATCAGGTGTCGCACCCGGGTCGGACCGCACAGCACAAGTGCGGCGACCGGATCCCAACTGCCGGCCGCCTCGATCCCCGAGACATCCCAGATTGCCAGATCCGCGCGCTTGCCGGGTTCGAGCGACCCCAGATCATCACGCCCAAGCACCCGCGCGCCGCCAAGCGTCGCAATCTCCAGCGCTTCACGGGCGGACATGGCATCAGCTCCGTTGGACACCCGCTGCAAAAGCATGGCCATCCGCGCCTCACCAATCAGGTTTCCGGCATCATTGGAGGCCGATCCATCAACGCCAAGCCCCACCTTGACCCCTGCGTTACGCATGGCTCGGACCGGGGCAATGCCGGACCCGAGTCTACAATTCGAACATGGGCAATGGGCTACCCCCGTCAGACTGCGGGAGAAAAGTTCAATTTCAGAACTATCCAGCTTCACGCAATGTGCGTGCCAGACATCCGGGCCGGTCCAGCCAAGATCTTCGGCATATTGCCCCGGACGGCAGCCAAACTGGGCGAGGGAATAGGCGATATCCTCATCGTTCTCGGCCAGATGGGTGTGCAGCATCACGCCCTTGTCACGCGCCAGAAGGGCCGCGTCGCGCATCAGATCCCGGCTGACCGAAAAGGGCGAACAGGGGGCAAGGCCCACCCGAACCATCGCACCGGGCCCGGAGTCGTGGAACCGGTCAACCACGCGGATCATGTCGTCAAGAATGGCCGGTTCACGTTCCACCAACGCGTCGGGCGGCAGACCACCGGCACTTTCGCCAATGCTCATCGCACCACGGGTGGGGTGAAAGCGCAGGCCGACTTCCTGCGCGGCCGCAATGGTATCATCCAGCCGTGCGCCGTTGGGATAGAGGTAGAGATGGTCCGAGGTCAGCGTGCAGCCCGACAGCGCCAGTTCGGCCAGACCGACCTGCGCAGAGGTAAACATCTCATCAGGTCCAAAGCGCGACCAGATCGGGTAAAGCGTCTTCAGCCAGCCAAAAAGCAGAGCATCCTGCCCACCGGGTACGGCGCGGGTCAGGGTCTGGTACAGGTGGTGGTGGGTGTTCACGAGCCCGGGCGTCACCACGCAGCCCGTGGCATCAATCACTTCGGCCTTTGCTTCTGGCAGGCCGTGGCCCAATGCAAGAATCACCCCGTCGCGCAGGAAGATATCGGCCCCGGCAAGTTCTGCCCTTCCGGGGTTCATTGTGACCACGGCGGCGGCATTTCGGATCAGAATGTCAGACATGGTGCAGCCTTTGCGCACCCTTCGGTTTCATGGGGAAACCACTGCAATCCGTCAGAAGGGAGAAGGACACGGACAGCCGACCGCAGTCTATGCCTGCCCTTGCCCCACTGGCAAGAGGTGGGCGCGGGGTGGGAGACGCAAACCCGAAGTCCAGGCGTTTGAAGTGGGGAGTCTGCCCAGACCTCCCCGCAGGGTGTTTCCGAAAAGAGCGAACGAGACCGATAGTGGGGCTCAGCCGTTCAGAAGAGCCACCACTTCGGCATGCAATTCCTTGCTGGCGGCGGCGAGGATCCGGCCACCGTCATGGGCCGGGCGGCCCTGCCAGTCGGTCACGATGCCACCCGCGGCCTCGATCACCGCGATCGGGGCCTGGACGTCATAGGCCTGCAAGCCCGCCTCGATCACAAGGTCGATCTGACCGGCGGCGATCAACGCGTAGGCGTAGCAGTCGGTGCCATAGCGCACCAGCCTTGCCTTCGGCGCGACGCGGCGGAAGGCAGCGGATTCGTCGGGGGTGCCAACCTCGGGGAAGGTGGAGAAAAGGATCGACTGTGACAAAGGGCGCGGGCTGCGGACCGACAGGGTGCTTTCGCCCATCGGGCCATGCATCCGGGCATGGCCAAGCCCACCTTCGAACCGCTCGCCGATGTAGGGCTGGTCAATGATGCCGTAAAGCGGGCCTTCGGCATCGCGCACCGAAATCAGGACACCCCAGGTCGGCGTGCCAGACATGTATCCACGCGTGCCATCAATGGGGTCCAGCACCCAGGTCAGGCCTGACGTCCCTTCTTTGGGGCCGAATTCCTCGCCGAGGATCGCGTCATTCGGGCGGCGGCGCGCAAGGACAGCACGCATGCGTTCTTCCGACAGCCTGTCGGCTGCCGTCACGGGGTCAAAACGGTGGCTTTCCTTGGTATCAGCGGCCAGATCGCGGCTACGGAAGAACGACAGCGTTGCCACCCGCGCCACATCGGCCAGTTCATGCGCGGTGGCGACCAGTTCGGTCGCCAAGGCGTTGGAAACCCGCATGGCCATCCCTTCCCCGCAATCGCAGGCAAAGGCAGCCTGCCCTGCGGGCGCTAAAGGCTCGCAGGGCGAAGGTCAAGATCAGGCGGCTTCCGACAGAACCCGGGCCAGATCGAACAGGCGGCGGCGCTGCGCTTCGGGGATGGCATAGTAGGACCGGACGAGTTCCAGAGCCTCTTTGTCTGCCATCATGTCGCCCTGAGCCTGCGCCGCAGCGGCCTGACCGTCAGCAAGACCCTCAAAGAAGAACGAGACCGACACGCCCAGCGCATCCGCGACGTCCCAAAGACGCGAAGCGCTGACCCGGTTCATCCCGGTCTCATATTTCTGGATCTGCTGGAATTTGATACCCACCTTGTCGGCGAGCTGCTGCTGCGTCATGCCCACCATCCAGCGGCGATGGCGGATACGCTTGCCGACGTGTGCGTCTACGGGATGCTTCATTCTTCACTCCAACTACAGTATTCAGTCCCCTCATGGATATCCAAGCAAGTTTCGTGCCAGAACTGGAAAGTTCAGAAGTTATCCCGAGAAAAATCAACCTCGGGTCAAAACCTGTCCTTTTCGACAGGGTCAATTATACAGGTGAATAAGACACGGCGGGGTTGTTCGAGCCGACACCCTTTGCGAACCTTCCCCTTGCTGCGCTCGCCTTTTGCGCGAGTTCCATATTGCATTGCAAAATGCAAAAATAGCAAAAAATCTTCGCAAAGTGAAAAGATACAGTCCGGCAAATGGCGATAGACTGTGCAGCAAACCGAAAACAATATACGCAATGCACAAGCGGAAGGCAGGGCAAAATCATGCGCGCATGGCAAATCAATACCGTTGGAGGCCAGCCAGAGCTTGGCGTCCTGAATGACCCGATTCCCGCAGAAGGCGAGGCACTTGTGCGCGTCATGGCGGCGGGGCTGAACTTCGCCGACCTGCTGATGATCGAAGGGAAATATCAGGTCCGCCCCAAGCTGCCTTTCGTGCCGGGCATGGAATTCTCCGGCGTGATCGAGGCGCTGGGGCCGCATACGACCGGCCCCCGACCCGGCACGCGTGTGCTTGGGGTCTGCGGTGCCGGGGCGCTGGCCGAAAGGCTGTGCCTGCGGGCGGACCGGCTGTCACCTCTGCCTGACGCCATGGGCTTTGACGAAGCGGCGGGATTTCCGATTGCCTATGGCACCTCGCATCTGGCGCTGAGCTACAAGGCGCGCTTGCAGCCGGGAGAGACGCTGTTCGTTACCGGGGCAGCGGGTGGCGTCGGGTTGACGGCGGTGGAGATCGGCAAGCGGCTGGGGGCGACTGTCATCGCCTCGGCGCGGGGGGCGGACCGGCTGCGTGTGGCGCAGGCGGCGGGGGCGGATCATCTGATCGACAGCGAGGCCCCCGGACTGAAGGACGCGCTGCGATCGCTGGGTGGTGTCGATGTGGTTTATGATGCCGTAGGCGGCCCGGCCTTCGACGAAGCCTTGCGCGCGTGCAAGCCGGATGGCCGGCTCCTTGCGATCGGGTTTGCGTCGGGTCAGGTGCCGCAGGTTCCTGCAAACGTCCTTCTGGTGAAGAACCTGACTGTGTCGGGCTTCTGGTATGGCGGATATGAGACACACGCCCCTGCCCTTGTGGCAGCAAGCATGGCCGAATTGCTGCGTTGGCGGGCCGAAGGCGGGCTGCGGCCCCATATCGGCCAGACCTTGCCGTTCGAGGCCTTCCCCGAAGGACTCGACCTGCTGCGCTCTCGCCGCGCGACTGGCAAGGTGGTGATCCGGGTGGATCAGCAGCAGTAGGCGCAGCGCAACTCGGCCATCAGCATATCCATGGCCTCATCCTTCCGGCGGTCGGCGCGGTAGAGCGCCAGCTTCATCTCGCCCAGGGGCGGCAGTTGGTTTTCGGTGGCAATGACGCAGGTGCCATCGGGAATGCTGCCTGCCATCCGGGCGGTCACGGCAAGATCGGCGGCTACGGTTGCCTCGACAGCCTGCTCGCTTTCGCCACCGGTGGCCAGTTGCCACGGAATATTCGCCGCATCCAGCAAGGCCTGTGCGCGCGGGCGAAAGATGCAGGTATCCTTGAAGCCCAGCCGCAAGGGCCGCCGTTGCCAGGCGTTGCCATCCACCGCGCCAACCCAGACCAAAGGCCGAAGGCCCAGCACCTCGGCCCCAGGATCGGGGGTTTCCTCGGTCGTCAGAATCACATCAAAGCCGCCACGCTCGAACTCCTGTTTCATCAGCACGGTGAAGGAGGAGACCAAATTGATCCGCAGGCAGGGCCAGGCCTGCGCCATCCGCTTGAGAATTCCGGGGATCGCGGGGTAGACCACATCATGCGGCACCCCCAGACGGATCTCGCCTTCGCAAGCGGTAGCGGCAAAGCGCGAAAGCGCCTCATCGTTGAGCGCCAGCATCCGGCGGCCGTAGGAAAGAAGCTGTTCGCCTTCGGGTGACAGCGCCAGCTTGCGCGCGGCGCGCAGGAAAAGCTGCATCCCGAGCGAATCTTCCAGCCGCTTGATCTGCATCGAGACCGCCGACTGCGTCAGGTTCAGATAGCCCGCAGCCCGGGTGACCCCGCCGACATCGGCAACGGTGACGAAAGATCGCAAGGCGGCAAGGTCGAGATTACGAGGCATATCACAGATCCTGATGTTTGGCGTCACAATCATTCGTTTTCATCATGAAGCAAGATCGGGCAAAAGATCAAGCATCGTGATGCAAAAATTGAACAGCATCACATCCAGCAATGAAACGGAGGCCGCCATGTCCGCCAAAGCTCTTTCAATCCCGCTGATCCGCCTTCTGAGTCCCCGTCCCGTAGCGGGCTTGTGGCGCCTGATCGCACTGTCACGGTCGCGTCGGCATCTTGCCCGGCTGGACGACCATCTTTTGCGCGACATCGGGCTGAGCCGGGCCGAAGCAGAAGCCGAGGTGGCCCGCCCAGTCTGGGATGCCCCCCCGCACTGGCACCGCGACAATGTCTGAGGAAAACACTTCGCATTTCAGGCCATGAACGCTTGAAATCGCAGCCCATAATGCCGATATTCCACCCACGAGGTCGCGCCGGTTCCCCCGGCGTTGCCCTTAGGGACAACATCGGAGGCTTCTATGGCTCAATATGAAACGATCCGCAGCGTAGGCGTCGGCGCCCGCGCGCAGATCGACGAAGGGCTTCGCGCCCATATGAACAAGGTCTACGGGCTGATGTCCGTAGCAATGCTGGTAACGGCCGGTGTGGCATGGTCTGTCGGTACGTCCGACGCGCTGATGTCGATCTTCCGTGACCCGATGACGATGCGCCCGAATATCCTGGGCTGGGTGGTGATGTTTGCCCCGCTGGCGATGGTTTTCGCCTTTGGTGCGATGATCAACAAGCTGTCGGCGGCTGGCGCGCAGCTGTTCTTCTATGCCTTCGCGGCGGTGATGGGCCTGTCGCTGGCCTGGATCTTCAAGGTCTTTACCGGCGTATCCATCGCCCAGACCTTCCTGATCACGGCCATCGCCTTTGCGGGCCTGTCGCTTTACGGCTATGTCACCAAGCGTGACCTGTCGGGGATGGGAACCTTCCTGATGATGGGCCTGATCGGCCTGATCGTCGCGATGATCGTGAACATCTTCCTCGGCTCGGGAATGCTGGCTTTCGCGATCTCTGTCATCGGTCTGCTGATCTTCGCCGGTCTGACGGCCTATGACACGCAGAAGATCAAGAACGACTACATCCAGCATGCGCAGGCGATGGATCAGGAATGGCTTGGCAAGGCTGCCATCATGGGCGCGCTGAACCTCTACCTCGACTTCATCAACATGTTCATGTTCCTGCTGCAATTCATGGGCAACCGCGAATAATCGCACCTGCCCAAAGCACCAGACGCAACCCGGCCAGAGCCTCTCTGGCCGGGTTTTTTCGTCGCAGAAGCGTGATCGGGAATGGTCCCGGTGCGGCTGTCGCCAGACGCAGTCTGCGCTATGCTGCGGTAAAGCCTGCAATGGGGGTTATCATGCCTGTCATCCTTTCCCGCCGGACGCTGATCGCCAGCGCCGCCGCCATGCTGGCCCTTCCGGCGCGCGCCGAGGTGCCTGCGATACATGTCGTCAAAGACCCCGACTGCGGGTGCTGCGGGGCCTGGGTGGCACATCTGACCGCCGAAGGTTTTGCCGCCACGATCGAGGAACGTGATATCGAAAGCCTTGCCGCCTACAAGTTGGAGATGGGGGTGCCGGCCAACCTTGCCTCGTGCCACACAGCCACCATCGCGGGCTATGTGATCGAGGGCCATGTCCCCGCCGCCGACATCCTCCGCCCGCTGGCAGAGCAACCGGATGCGATTGGCCTTTCGGTGCCGGGCATGCCCTACGGCTCCCCCGGCATGGGTCCAGAGGCCGAGCGTGAGGCGTATGACGTGGTGCTTTTGCACCGCGATGGCGGCAGTTCGGTCTTCACCAGCTACGCCGCAGCCACCTGACCGGGCCAGCCATGCGCCAGCGGCATCCGGCATGTTCGGATACCGTCAAGGCACCAGTCTGCACAAACAAACAAAACCGCGCCCGAATGGGGCGCGGTTTTTCAGTCTGACACAGGCGGCAGATCTTACTTGATCTTGCCTTCCTTGTATTCGACATGCTCCCGCTTGACGGGATCATACTTCTTGACGACCATCTTTTCGGTCATCGTGCGGGCGTTCTTCTTGGTGACGTAGAAGTGGCCGGTCCCCGCAGTGGAGTTCAGGCGGATCTTGATAGTGGCCGGCTTCGCCATGGTCGTTTCTCCTGCATCGGCAAACCCAAAGGTTCCCGGTGAAATCCTTGAAGCCCGCCTTTTATCGGCCTGCCCGGCAGAGTCAACCGCAAATGCGCGATATCATTTCCACATCTGGCCGCGCAACTCCCAAGGGGTGACCTTGCCATCGCCATCGGTATCGGCAGCGTCATACTGTGCCTTTTCCGCAGCCAGGAATTCGATCATCGTGACCTTGCCGTCCCCATCTGCATCCATTGCCGCAAATCGCGCGGCGTGCCGTTCCTGCATGGCGGCGGACCGTGCCGGGTTCATCCGGCGCATCATGTCCATCCGGCCACCGCCGATTTCCTCGGCTACAAGAACGCCATCTTGATCTGCATCCATGGCTACGAACATGACTTCGGCATGTGCGGCGGCTTCCTCGGCAGAAATCACGCCATCCTGATCAGCGTCCATCGCGGGCATGCCCATACCCATGCTGCCCATACCCATCCCCATTCCAGGGGGCATCATGCCTTGCCCCCAACCCGGGAAACCCCATCCAGGACCGGTTCCGGGACCACCCCCCCAGCCGGGACCGCCGCCATAGCCGGGTGCCATCATGCCCGGACCGCCTGACCACCAGCCATTGCCGGGACCATTGCCCCAGCCGTCCCACCACCCGCCTCCGGGCTGGCCCTGAGCGAAGGCGGTTGATCCCATCGCGGTCGTGATGAGGGAAATCATCAGCAATTTTCTCATGGTCACGACTCCTGTGAACAGACGAGCGGCCGCAGGTGAGCCGATCATGGCTGCATCATGATTGCGCGCGGATCTTGCGACATTGACCGGCGTCAATCGCAGGCGGCGGCGCCGGGGGGCGGCGCGGGGGCGACGGTGAATGACGCCGCAAAGTTCGTGAGAGGCCAAGGATGCGCGGAGGGCCTGTAAGCCGGATTTTGTCCAGGGCTTGCGCCCCTGGATGACCATTCCTCTGCCAACCGTGTTGCCACGGCGGTCAAGCTGCCAACCCGGGCCTCTCGGGCGTTGGCGTCCCTGCGGCGGTATCCCAAGCCTTGCGGCCCGGGACCAGCCCCGCGCGAGGCCCCTATTTGGCATTGCTCCGGGTGGGGCTTGCCGTGCCGGTCCTGTTGCCAGTCCCGCGGTGGGCTCTTACCCCACCGTTTCACCTTTACCCTTGCGAACAAGGGAAGTCTCTTCTCTGTGGCGCTTTCCCTGGGGTTGCCCCCGCCGGGGATTACCCGGCACCCTTGTCAACTGGAGTCCGGACTTTCCTCGGACGTTGCCGCCCGCGGCCATCCAGCCCTCCGCGCCGCGCCGGATTATGCCTGTGGCGTGATCACGTCAACTGGAAAGCGGCGGGCAAGGTCGGAGGCAAGAGCGCGGTCGGTTGCGTCAAGCGGGCCAGTGGCCCAAGGGCGGAAGCGCAGACGGAAGGCGGCAAGCAGCGTTTCCATCGGCAGATCGGGGTAGCCGAAGGCCACCAGATCGGCGGCAAGGTCACCCGGTTCCGCCGGTTCGGGCCAGACCGACAGCCCAGCCAAGGCAAGGCGGCGCCAGTCAAAGCGCGGGCCAGGATCGGCCTTGCGGTCAGGGGCCATGTCGCTGTGACCGATCACCGCGTGCGGCGGCAGCGACCAGCGCGACAGAATACCCCGCAACAGGGCTTCCAACGCCGCCATCTGTCGCGCGGAAAATGGCTGCGCCCCCGGGTTGGCAAGTTCGATCCCGATAGAGCGGGAGTTCACATCCCCCCGGCCACCCCAGACGCCCGCCCCCGCGTGCCAGGCGCGGAACTCTTCGGCAACCAGTGACAAGACCGTGCCATCGCAATCGATCAGATAATGTGCCGACACCTCGGCAACAGGATCACAAAGGCGCTCCAGCGCCTCGGCGCAGCTAGCCATTGCGGTGTAGTGCAGGACCACAAGTTCAGGCCGCTGCCCGCCCCGCCGTTCGCCGAAATTCGGGGACGGGTGCGTCAGCGTCACTGCAAGGCGGTGCGGAACGGACGCGGATCCCATGAACAGGCAAAGCCGTCGCCATCGGGGTCAACGCCCATCCGGTCACGTTCCGGCCCGCCCTTGGCAAGGAAATCCTGCTGCGCCTGATCCGGCGAGGCATATTTTCCGCAGGCGGCGTTCGGGTCACGGATCGACAAGCCGCCGCGTTTGTAAAGCTGCACGCCTGGCGCATGTTTGGTGGCCAGCGCGAACTCCACGATGTTCGGGCCGGTATCTCCGGGGCGCTGTGGCAGGTCTTTCGGCTGCACGATCACGTATTCGGCCCGGTTTTGCGCGATCCGCTGAGCATCGCTTTCAATCGATTCCCGCGAGGCCACGGCGTTGAAATCCTGCTCGTCCGAAATGCCTGCACTTCCCGCAACTTCCCCGGATTCTTCGCGGATACCGGCAGGTGCGCCGCCACGCGGGCGGCTAGAGCTGTCAGCCTGCGGCGGCAAAGGTGCAGGCTGGGCGAGCGGCGGCTGGGCAAGCGAAGGCTGGGCCGAGGCAAGCGGGCTTGCAACCGGGACTACACCTTCGGCGCGGTCAATCGCGGCAGCGGCAGCCGCAGGATCGAAGCTTGCCGAGGGCGGCGATATCACCACCGGGCCGCCCGTCACGGCTGGCGCGGGGCGCGCGCCGCGGATGTAGCTGTTATAGTCCTGAAATCCGACACCTGCGCCGCCGGTATCCTGGGCGGCTGGCGTGCAGGCGACCAAGGCAAGTGCAGCAAGAGCCGCACAACTGGCGGAGCCGAAGGAAAAACGGGTCATTGCTGCCTCAACAGGATTGTTTTCCGCCCATTACCACCATTTTTCGGCTTTGGCCACAAACCCCGCGCGACTCTCCAAAACATGCGCGTGATTGAGCAAAGAGGCCTCTTCCCATGGCCGCCCGATCAGTTGCAGACCCAGCGGCAGACCCTGTGCATCCAGCCCCACCGGGACCGCAATTCCGGGCAGGCCGGCAAGATTGACCGTCACGGTGAACACGTCATTCAGATACATCTGGATCGGGTCCGCCTCGGACATTTCGCCCAGACCAAAGGCGGCTGACGGCGTGGCGGGCGTGAGAATCGCGTCCACGCCATCGGCAAACACCGTTTCAAAGTCGCGCTTGATCAGGGCGCGGACCTTGCGGGCGCGGTTGTAATAGGCGTCATAGAAACCCGCGCTGAGGACATAGGTGCCAACCATGATCCGGCGCTGGACTTCGGGCCCGAAGCCTTCGGCGCGGGTCTTTTCATACATCTCGGTGATGCCATCGCCCGCGGACAGCTTCGCCCGATGCCCGTAGCGCACCCCGTCATAGCGGGCGAGGTTTGACGACGCCTCGGCCGGGGCGATGACGTAATAGGCTGGCAGAGCGTATCTGGTATGCGGCAGGCTGATGTCGCGGACCTCGGCGCCGGCGTCCTTCAGCATCTCGATGCCTTTTTGCCAAAGCGCCTCAATCTCGGCAGGCATGCCGTCCATGCGGTATTCGCGCGGGATGCCGATCACCTGCCCCCGGATATCGCCGGTCAGCGCGGCTTCGAAATCCGGCACCGGAATATCGGCGCTGGTGGAATCCTTCGCATCATGCCCGGACATCGCCTGAAGCATGATCGCCGCATCGCGGACCGTCTTGGTCATCGGTCCGGCCTGATCCAGCGACGAGGCAAAGGCGACCACGCCCCAGCGGCTGACCCGGCCATAGGTCGGCTTGATGCCCACAATCCCGGTAAAGGCCGCAGGCTGGCGGATCGATCCGCCGGTATCGGTGCCAGTCGCCGCAAGGCACAGGTCCGCCGCAACAGCCGAGGCCGACCCCCCGGAAGACCCGCCGGGCGTCAACTGGACGTTTGACCCCTGCCGCCGCCAAGGGTTCACCGCATTGCCGTAGCATGAGGTTTCGTTCGACGAGCCCATGGCAAACTCATCCATGTTCAACTTGCCCAGCATCACCGCACCCGCATCGAACAGCTTGGAGGTGACGGTCGATTCATACTCGGGCTTGAAGCCTTTCAGGATGTTCGACGCGGCCTGCGACGGCACGCTCCTGGTGCAGAACAGATCCTTGATCCCCAGGGGAATCCCGCACATCGCCGGGGCGTTGCCCGAGCCGATCCGCGCATCAGCCGCCCGCGCCTGTTCCAGCGCTAGTTCCGGGGTCTTGTGAACAAAGGCGTTCAACGCATCGCCCGCGTCAATCGCCGTCAGGCAGGACATGGTCAGATCGACGGCCGAAATCTCGCCCTTGCGCAAGGCGTCTCGGGCTGCGGCGATGGTCCACTGGTTCGCACTCATTCCACCACCTTCGGCACTGCAAAGAAGCCTTCCCGCGCATCGGGAGCGTTCTTCAGGATCTGCGCCTGGATATCGCCATCCGTCACCACATCCGCGCGCCGCTTCAGCCGCATCGGTGTGACCGACGTCATCGGTTCGACGCCGGATACGTCAACCTCGTTCAGCTGTTCCATGAAACCAAGGATGCCGGACAGCTTTCCGGCCAGCGCCGGAAGATCGGCTTCCTCGACCCGTATCCGGGCCAGCTTTGCCACCTTTCGGGCGGTGTCGATGTCAATGGCCATGGCGCTCTCCTTCGCGGGATCGAACAGCCGTTTAGCGCCCCTCCCGTTACTCCGCAAGCGCGGGGGGGCGGTCGCTTGGGCGATCTGTGGAGCGATCTGCGGAGAGTCGGGCAAGGGCCGACAGAAGAAGCGCAGCCGAAGTGGCGTTGATCAGGTGCCAGATCCCATGCGTGCCGAAGGGCCAGACGCCGCAAAGCGCAGGATCGAGAAACCGGAACGGCAGACCCGCCGCAAGCACGGCCGCAGACAGCGCGATACGGCTGGCGGTTGCGGGATCGCGCGCACGCAGCGCCAGCGCCGCGCCGAAGAGAACCAGCATCAGGATGAAGAACATATCCGCCGCCACCCCGAAAGCCTGCCGCAGCGCGCCGCTTTGGGACACCTGAAACACCAAGGCAACGGCGCAGAAGGCCCCGACACCGGCGGCCAAGGCTCCGACACCGACAAGGCGGCGCAATATCAGCACGCCAAGCAGAACAAGATAGATCAGGTTCGCCGCGATATCGGCCCAGACAGTCAATACCACCGAGAAGCCGTGCTGAGACGCCGACGCAATGCCCACCAGCGCCAAAGCGGCCGCCGCACGACGATCATCCCCCTCTGGCCCGCGGACGAATGCAAAGATCCCAACACCAAGAAAGGCAAGCCCTGTCAATGTGTTGAACGGCTCCGCCCCAAACCCGGGAGCAAGCCTTTCACAATAGCCATCAACCGCTTGCATCCATTGCATGGTGAAGTGTTACCTCCTTCCGCTACAGTATCGCGGTCAACGAAGGAGAACATCCATGAAAATCATCTGGCTTGGCCATTCCGGCTTTCGCATCGAAATCGAGAACGCCGTCCTGCTGGTGGACCCCTGGCTGACCGGAAACCCCCTGTTCCCCGCCGCGCGCGAGGATGAGGCAGTTTCCGGCGCAACCCATATCCTTCTGACCCACGCGCATGGCGACCATGCCGCTGACGCCGCTCGACTGGCCAGGAAACTGGGGATCAAGGTGCATTGCATCCATGAACTTGCCACATGGATCGCTGCCGAGGGCCTGGCTGAAACAGTGGGCTTCGGCAAGGGCGGCACGCTGACCCTGAGCGGCGCGAAAGTGACAATGGTCAACGCCGCCCATTCCGCCAGTATCGACTTTGCCGGCAAGGGCCTCATGCCGGGCGGCTCGGCTGCGGGGTTCATGATCGCGGGCGAGGGCCACACGATCTATGTTTCAGGCGATACCGACATAATGGCCGACATGGGCTGGATGGCCGAATACCACCAGCCCGATATCGGTATCCTGTCCTGCGGCGGGCATTACACCATGGACATGGACCGCGCCGCCTGGGCCGCGCGGAAATGGTTCAACTTCCGCTGGGTGATCCCCTGCCACTACAAGACCTTCCCGATCCTTGCGCAGGACGCCTCGGCGCTGCGGGCCGGATTGCCGCCGGGGGTGGAAGTGATCGAGCATGACGTGCTGGACCCGATCCTGATCTAGCGGCGCTCGGCGAAGAAGGCCTTCAGCATTGCCTCGGCTTCGGTTGCGGCAATGCCGTCATAAACCTGCGGCACATGGTGGCATTGCGGGTGGCTGAAGACCCGCGCGCCCACCGAGACCCCGCCCGACTTCGGATCGGCCGCGCCGTAGTAAAGCCGGTCGATCCGTGCTGCGCTGATGGCGGCGGCGCACATCGGGCAAGGCTCCAGCGTGACGTAAAGGTCATGGCCCGTCAGCCGTTCCGACCCTGCCGCCGCACAGGCCGCGCGGATCGCCAGCATCTCGGCATGGGCCGTGGGGTCAGCCAGTTCCCGCGTCCGGTTGCCAGCCCGCGCCACCACCTGACCGCCGCGCACGATGACCGCCCCGACCGGCACTTCGCCGCGCAAGGCCGCGTCCCGCGCCTCGTCCAGGGCGGCCTGCATGAAAGACCGGAACCCTTCGCGTTGCTCTTTCATCTGTCCTCAAATATCCTCGGGGGTCCGGGGGTGGAAAACCCCCGGGGCTGGCCACCCCGTGCCGAAGGATGAAGTCCATGGCCGGAAAAGAAAAGCCCAAAGCCCCCCGAAAGCCCCCCGCCGGGCCTGAGAAGACGACCGAGGGCGAACGCATCGCCAAGGTGCTGTCGCGCGCCGGCATCGCCTCGCGGCGCGAGGCGGAACGGCTGATCGAGCTTGGTGAGGTCAGTGTGAACGGCAAGGTCATCACCTCGCCCGCGCTGAACGTGACGGCGGCCGACAAGATCACCGTGCGCGGCGAACCCGTGGGCGCGCCTGAACCCGCCCGCCTCTGGCTTTACTACAAGCCCGAAGGTCTGGTCACCTCGGCCTCGGACGAAAAGGGCCGCGACACGGTCTTTGACCACCTGCCCGAGGACATGCCCCGCGTGATGTCGGTGGGCCGGCTTGACCTCAACTCGGAAGGGCTCTTGCTGCTGACCAATGACGGCGCGTTGAAACGGCGGCTGGAACTGCCGTCAACCGGCTGGCTGCGCAAGTATCGGGTGCGGGTGAAGGGCAACCCGACCGAGCCCGAGATCGAACCCCTGCGCAAGGGCATCACCATCGACGGCGAACGCTTCCAGCCGATGGAGGTCAAGATCGACCGCCACCAAGGCGCGAATGCCTGGCTGACCGTGGGCCTGCGCGAGGGCCGCAACCGCGAGATCCGCCGGGCGATGGACCATATCGGCGTGACGGTGAACCGATTGATTCGCGTGTCCTATGGCCCCTTCCGGCTGAATGAACTTGAGCCGGGCCAGGTCGAGGAGGTGCGGCCCAAGGTCTTGCGCGAACAGTTGGGGATGACGGGCGAGACCGAGGTCGAGACGCCGCGTCCGACAAGATCCGGCCCGCGCGGCGACGCGCGCCCGGGCGCCAAACTTGCCCCCAGGCAAACCGGCTCCAAGCCGGCCGCCCAGAAGCCCGCCGCCCAGAAGCCTGCCCCCAGGAAGGCCGGCAAGCCTGAAGCCGATGCCACGGCACGGCCGCCCAAGCGCCCGCTGAAGCCCGGTGCCGGACTGAAAACCCTGTCGGACAGCTGGCAGAAGGCAACGGCGCGCCCGAAACGCGACGCGGCAGATCCTTCCCGTCCCTCGACAACACCGCGCGGCGGTGCGGGCAGGTCCCGCCCCCCTGCCCCGCGCAAGGGCTGAGCCGCCTTCCGCGAAAGGGGAAGTTTGCCGCCTATTCCCCCTCCTCGCCGCTGGCATGGATGGGGGGCATCGGCTAAGGTTGGCGTCGTGAATGGTTGCAAGGGGGCGGGAATGTCGGGAACCGGACTGCGGACCCTGTCGTTTGTGCTGCTGGTGGCACTTGTTGCATATGTGGCCTGGTCCGGGGGAACGTGATGGCCGAACGGTTTGGCGGCAAATACTCTCCGACGGGCAACCGCCCGGCAGAGACGCCCGCAGCCGTCGCCCCGCCGCGTCCGGCGGGGTTGTGGCGGTGCAACGTGCTGTTCCTGTCGGCCTTCCTGTTCCTGTTTCCCGCCTTTGGCGACGGCCCACGTGACATGCTCCTGGGTTTTGCCGCCGGGGGGCTTCTGGTGCTGTCTTCCTGGGCAACGCGCGAGGGGTTGAAGGCCGAAGCCGCCTATGACGCCCGCAAGCTGGCCCGCCGCCCGGCCTTTCCGCGCAAGATCGCCGGGGCAGTCCTGACCGGTGCTTCGCTGGCCGTGGGGGGCGTGATAGCCGATCTCGGGCTGGTCTATCCCGCGCTTTTCGCACTGGTCGGGGCGGCTCTGCATTTGATGTCCTTCGGGCTTGATCCTCTGGCGGACAAGGGGATGGCGGGGGTCGATGCCTTCCAGACCGGGCGTGTTGCCAAGGCGGTGGAGGAAGGCGAAGCCCATCTGACCGCGATGAAGGATGCAATCCTGCGCGCTGGCGACCGCAAGCTGGAGGCCCGGGTGGACCGCTTTGCCAATGCCGCGCGCACCCTGTTTCGCACGATCGAGGGCGATCCGGGCGATCTGACCGCCGCGCGCAAGTATATGTCCGTCTACCTGATGGGCGCGCGTGACGCGACGATGAAGTTCGCCGACCATTACGCCCAAAGCCGCGACGCCGCCGCACGAACCGACTATGAGGCGCTGCTGACCGATCTGGAAACCACCTTTGCCAGAAAGACCACCGCCTTCCTGTCAAACAACCGCAGCGATCTGGATGTCGAAATTGCCGTGCTGCGTGACCGTCTCAAGCTTGATCATTGACGTTTTCCAAAGGGGATTGCCCATGTCCACGACCGTCCAAGCCGAAGCCGAAGCCTTCCTGACCGAAGTCGAGAAGGTGACCGCCGTGATCCTGCCCGAACCCATGGCCGAGATCGTGCCGCTGGACGCAGCCCCCGCCCCGCAGGCCGAAGCGATCCGCCAGCGGATGTCCGAGGTGGACCTGTCGAATACCCAGTCGATCATCGCCTTCGGGTCGGCCGCGCAGGCGGAATTGCAGGTGATCAGTCAGGCCATGTTGCAGGACGTGAAGAACAAGGATGTGGGGCCGGCAGGCGACAGCTTGCGCAAGATCGTCACCACGATCCGTGGCTTCGCGGTCGATGAACTTGACCTGCGCCGCGAGGCAAGCTGGTGGGAAAAACTTCTCGGCCGGGCCGCGCCCTTCGCCGAATTCGTGGCGCAATATGAAGACGTTCAGGGCCAGATCGACAAGATCACCTCCGAGCTTCTGTCGCATGAACACACCCTGCTCAAGGACATCAAAAGCCTTGATATCCTTTATGAAAAGACGCTCGACTTCTACAATGAGCTTGGCCTTTACATCGCTGCGGGCGAGGCGAAGCTGGCCGATGTGGACGCGACCGTGATCCCCGCCAAGGAAGCCGAAGTCGCCGCCGCGCCCGAAGCCGATCAGGTGATCCGGGCGCAGGAATTGCGCGACATCCGCGCTGCCCGCGATGATCTGGAACGCCGGGTGCATGATCTGAAACTGACCCGGCAGGTCACGATGCAGTCGCTTCCGTCGATCCGGCTGGTACAGGAAAATGACAAGTCGCTGGTGACCAAGATCAACTCCACCCTCGTCAACACGGTGCCGCTGTGGGAAACGCAATTGGCGCAGGCGGTCACCATCCAGCGCTCGAAGGAGGCGGCCGATGCGGTGCGTGACGCGAATGATCTGACGAACGAACTTCTGAAGGCCAATGCCGAGAACCTGCAACAGGCCAACCGGGTGGTGCGCGAGGAAATGGAGCGCGGCGTCTTCGACATCGATACGGTGAAGAACGCCAACGCGACGCTGATCGCCTCGATCAACGAAAGCCTTGCGATTGCCGACGAAGGCAAGGCCCGCCGGGCGGCGGCCGAGGTGGAACTGGTCAAGATGGAGGCAGAGTTGCGCGATACGCTTGCCTCGGCCCGCGCGCGCCAAACCAATCCCGCTTGAAGACCAGCGGACCAGAAAACAAGGACGCAGCAGACCGGCATGGCCCGACACAGGACACTCAGGACGTTTCTGGCAGGAATCGCCTGCCTTGCCTTGACGGCCTGCACGATTCCGGGCGGCCCACCCGCGGGACCGGCAATCCCCACGGCCCCCGCCCCAGCGGTGCCGACTGAAAAAAGCGCCACGGCGGCTGCCTATTACGCTCAGGTGCAGAAGGCCCTGCTGGCCCAAGGCCTTTTACGGACCGACAGTGGGGCCAATATCCCCTTCACCGACCGGATGCTGGCCGACAGCTTCCTGCGCATTGCGCTGTTTGATGAATACCGCCGGAGCAGCAGCGGCTTTGTCCGCGAGGAAACCGAAAGCCGCCTGCGCCGCTGGGAAGTCTCGGTCCGCGTCGGCCTGCGATTTGGGGCCAGCGTGCCGCCAGACCGTCAGACCACGGACCGGGCGCGGGTGGCAAGCTATCTTGCCCGGTTGTCGCAAGTGACCGGTCACCCGATCGCCATCGACGAAACGGCGCCGAACTTCCTGATCCACATCGTATCCGAAGACGAACGTGAAGCTCTTGGTCCGAAGGTCCGGGCCGCAATTCCCAGCCTTGGGCCAAACGATGTGGCCGGTATCACCAACATGCCGCGCAGCACCTATTGCCTTGTCTACGCCTTGTCCGAAGGCAACTCGGGTGCCTATACCCGTGCCTTCGCTGTCATCCGTGCCGAACACCCCGATCTTTTACGCCTGTCCTGCATGCATGAGGAAATCGCCCAGGCGCTGGGTCTGCCGAATGACAGCCCGCGCGCGCGCCCCTCGATCTTCAACGACGATGAGGAATTTGCCCTGCTGACCGACAAGGACGAGCTGATGCTGCGCATGCTTTACAGCCGCGAGCTGCGCCCCGGGATGACCCTGTCGGAAGCGCGGCCCATCGTCTATTCCCTTGCGCGTCGCCTGATGGGCGGCGACAGTTGATTGCAGCCCCACGGAGGTAGCCATGGTCTTCGATTTCCTCAAAGGCGAATTCATCGACGTCATCAGCTGGCTGGATGATACCCGCGACACGATGGTCTGGCGCTTTGACCGGCATGGCCAGGCGATCAAGATGGGGGCCAAGCTGACCGTGCGGGAAGGTCAGGCGGCGGTCTTCATCCATGAGGGCCAGCTGGCTGACGTCTTCGGCCCCGGTCTTTACATGCTTGAGACCAACAACATGCCGATCATGACCACGCTTCAGCACTGGGATCACGGCTTCCAGTCGCCGTTCAAGTCAGAGGTCTATTTCGTCAACACTACCCGGTTCAACGACCAGAAATGGGGCACCAAGAACCCGATCATGGCGCGGGATCCGGAATTTGGCCCGGTACGGCTGCGGGCGTTCGGCACCTATTCGATGCGGGTCAGCGATCCGGGCAAGTTCATTCAGGAAGTCGTGGGCACCGATGGTGAGTTCACCGCCGACGAGATCAGCTTCCAGATCCGCAACGTGATCGTCCAGCAGGTCAGTCAGGTGCTGGCAAAGTCGGGAATCCCGGTCCTCGACATGGCCGCGAACACTGCCGATCTGGGCAAGATCATTGCCAACGCCATCACACCGCAAGTGGCGGAATACGGACTGTTGATCCCGGAATTCTACATTGAAAACATCAGCCTGCCCGAAGAGGTGGAAAAGGCGATGGACAAGCGCACCTCGATCGGGGTGGCGGGCGACCTTCAGAAATACATGCAGTACAACGCGGCCGAAGCGATGGGCCAGCCGGGCTCCGCAATGGGCGCGGCCATGGGGGCCGGGATGGGCGCCGGCATGGGAATGGGCATGGCGCAGAACATGGGGCCGTGGGGGGCCAGCCCGGCCGCACCTCCGCCGCCGCCGGCCCCGCCGCCCGTGCCTGCCGCGAAGCTCTGGCATCTGGCCGAGAACGGCGCGACCTCTGGACCCTTCGCCGAGGCGGATCTGGCCGGCCTTGCCGCCGCCGGACGGCTGTCGCGCGCTTCGATGGTCTGGACCCCGGGGCAGGACGGCTGGAAAATGGCGGCCGAGACCGACCTTGTCCGCCTGCTTGACAGCCTGCCCCCGCCACCGCCGAAACCCTGACACCCGTCATGGCCGCACAGGAACACCGCTGGCCCTGCGCGCAATGCGGGGCGCAACTGCGCTATGCGCCGGGCCAGACCAGCCTGACCTGCGACCATTGCGGCCATGTCCAGGCCATCCCGCGCGAGACCCCGTCATCGCGCGCCAAGGCCTTGCAAGAGCTTGATCTGGTGCGCGGATTGCGCGACCAGCTTCCGGTTTCGGACATGGAGGAAAGCCGCACCACCTCATGCCCCGGTTGCGGCGCGACGGTCGAGATCACCGGCGCCACCCATGCCACCGAATGTCCGTTCTGCGCGACGCCCGTGGTGCTGGACACCGGCACCCGGCGCCACATCAAGCCGCAGGCGCTGGTGCCTTTCGCGCTGACCGAAGCCGAGGCACGCAAGGCGATGATCGCCTGGATGGGAAGCCTGTGGTTCGCGCCCGGCACCCTTTTGGAATATGCCCGCAAGGGGCGGGCGATGAACGGGATCTATGTGCCGTTCTGGACCTTCGACGCCGATACCGCCAGCCGCTATTCCGGCGAGCGGGGCGAGTATTACTATGAGACCCGCACCGTGACTGTCCGGGTCAACGGCAAGACGGAACAGCGTCAGGAACAGGTCCGGCACACGCGCTGGTACCCGGCCTCGGGTCGGGTGGCGCGGGTGTTTGACGATGTGCTGGTCATGGCATCGACCAGCCTGCCCGCCCGGCTGGGCAATGAGCTGACCCCGTGGGATCTGGGCGCCCTTGTTCCCTACAGCCCTGATTTTCTTGCCGGTTTTCAGGCGGAAGGCTATACCGTGCCGCTGTCTGACGGCCATGCCACGGCCCGCGACCGGATGGCCGATGTGATCCGCAGCGACGTGCGCCGCAGCATCGGGGGCGATGAACAGCGCATCCATTCCGTCGACACGCGCTGGTCGGATGAAACCTTCAAGCACATCCTGTTGCCGGTCTGGATGGCCGCCTACAAGTATAACGGCAAGAGTTACCGCTTTCTGGTTAACGGCCAGACCGGAGAGGTGCAGGGCGAACGTCCGTGGTCGGTCTGGAAGATCGCCTTTGCGGTGATTGTCGTTGCAGCACTTGCACTTGCAGCCGTCTATCTGGCCGACCCGGATGCACTTGGCCTGCCGCCACCCGACTGGCTGGACGGGCGCTAATCGCCCTTGCGGTTCAAAAGCAGAGCCCAGGCGGCGTAGGCTCCGGCGGCAAGGAACAGCACCCCCCACATCGGCGAGCCGATCCAGAAAAGCTCGGCCAGCCCCCAGCCGGTGGGCAGCAGCACCGTCACCCAGCGCACCCAGGGTCTTGCAAAGAACGGGTCGTCCGGATCAAGAAGTTTCATCCCAGCTTCCCCAATTCTGTGGCATGATGGATCATGGCAGGGAGGACGACATGCCAAAGATTGTCAAGGATTTCCAAGGACAAACCGTCATCACCACCTTCGAGACCACGCCGGCGATGGCCTTTGATCTGATCGAAGCGCTGGAAGTGGCCTACCGCGACTGCATCCGGCTGCAACCGGGATTCATTGCGGCCGGGCTGCACATGAATGACGCCCGAACGCGGGTCTGCAACTATTCCCAGTGGCGCGCGCGCGAAGATTATCAGGCAATGCTGCGGACGCCCGAAATGCGGGAAAGAAACCGCAAGATCAACGAGCTGTGCAAAGGGTTCGAGCCGGTGATGTATGAGGTGACGGGGGTGTTTTGAACACCCTTGCGGCAGTCTTTTAACTTCAACGGGTTAGGCGGATTCCAAGGGCCTTCTTTCTATCTTGCCCGCGTCTTCCTTCCGTCTCTACGCACGGGGAGATCGTGGTAAGTTAATCATCTGGGGCGAATCGGGCGCGTTTTGCATGAGAGGACTTTGCAGATCTTCCTGCGTCACGATAGCTTGCGCGCATGTTGAAGACACTCTTCTCTGGACAGGGCGCCGAAGCCCTTGCCTGGATCGCCGTGATGACGGCGGCGCTGGTCGCCGTCTTTTTGCTGCTTCGCATCCTGCGACCTCAAACAAGGGGATCCGACGAGACCTGGATCCTGGTTGACGGGTCCAATGTCATGCACTGGCAAGACAATATGGCGCGGCTTCAACCAGTCCGTGAGACTGTCGCGTTTCTGAAGTCGCTTGGTTATGTACCCGGCGTTGTTTTCGATGCCAATGCGGGCTGGAAACTGGAAGGCCGCTATCTGCATGACGGCGATTTCGCGAGACGATTGGATCTGGGGACACGGCAAGTAATGGTCGTGCCCAAGGGGACACAAGCCGATCCCTTTCTGCTTACGACGGCGCGAGAGTTTGGCGCGCGGATCGTGACCAATGACCGTTTCCGCGACTGGGCCGAGGCACATCCCGAAGTGAAGGAACCGGGGTTCCTGATCCGTGGCGGCTATCGCAACACTGGCGAGTTCTGGCTGGCCGAGGTTGCGCCATTAGCTACCGCCAGGGCGGCCAGCTAGCGTCCCCGCCCCCTGCTTCGCTTCCCACCCCTCTGCCCCGCCCGTCCCGCCGTGGACCGGCCAGCCATCTTCACCGCCTCTTCAACCGCCTCCTCGATCACCTCTTGCCGGGCGAAGGGGTCGTCGGCCACCGCAAGCTCCACCGCTTCCAGCCGCTTCACCTCATCGCGCAGGCGGGCGGCTTCCTCGAATTCGAGGTTTTCGGCGGCCTTGCGCATGGCCAGCCGCAGCGCGTCCAGATGCGCGGCGAGGTTCGAGCCGACCATGGGCTTGTCAATCTTCGTCGTGATCCGTGCCTGATCGGTGTCACCTTCCCAGAGGCCAAAGAGAACATCCTCGACGTTCTTCTTGACGGTCTCCGGGGTGATGCCATGTTTCAGGTTGTAGGCAACCTGCTTTTCGCGGCGCCGGTTGGTTTCCCCGATGGCGCGTTCCATGCTGCCGGTCATCCGGTCGGCATACATGATCACCCTGCCTTCCGAGTTGCGGGCGGCGCGACCGATGGTCTGGATAAGGCTGGTTTCAGACCGCAGGAAGCCTTCCTTGTCAGCGTCCAGGATCGCCACAAGACCACATTCGGGAATATCCAGACCTTCGCGCAGAAGGTTGATGCCGACCAGCACGTCAAATGCCCCCAGCCGCAAATCCCGCAGGATTTCAATGCGTTCGATCGTGTCGATGTCGCTGTGCATGTAGCGCACGCGGATGCCCTGTTCGTGCAGGTAATCAGTCAGATCCTCGGCCATGCGCTTGGTCAGGACCGTGGCAAGGGTGCGCAGGCCACGGGCGGCGACCTTGCGGATCTCGTCCAGGAGGTCGTCGACCTGCATTTCCACCGGCCGGATTTCGACCTGCGGGTCGATCAGGCCGGTGGGGCGGATGACCTGTTCAGTGAAGACGCCGCCGGTCTGTTCCATCTCCCAAGCCGCGGGGGTGGCGGAGACGAAGACGGATTGCGGGCGCATCGCGTCCCATTCTTCAAACTTCAGGGGCCGGTTGTCCATGCAGCTGGGCAGGCGGAACCCGTGTTCAGCCAGCGTCAGCTTGCGGCGGAAGTCACCCTTGAACATGCCGCCGATCTGGGGGACCGAGACATGGGATTCGTCGGCGAAGACGATGGCGTTATCGGGGATGAATTCGAACAGCGTCGGCGGCGGTTCGCCCGGCGCGCGGCCTGTCAGATAGCGCGAGTAGTTTTCAATCCCGGCGCAGGCGCCGGTGGCTTCAAGCATTTCAAGATCAAAGTTGGTGCGCTGTTCAAGGCGTTGGGCTTCCAGCAGTTTCCCTTCGCCGGTGAGCTGTTTCAGGCGGTGGAAAAGCTCTTCCTTGATGCCCTTGGTCGCCTGCGCCAGCGTGGGGCGCGGGGTGACGTAGTGGCTGTTGGCGTAAAGCCGGATCTGCTTGAAATTGTCGGTCTTGGCACCGGTCAGAGGGTCGAATTCGGTGATCGATTCCAGTTCCTCGCCAAAGAAGGAAAAGCGCCACGCGCGGTCTTCAAGGTGGGCGGGCCAGACCTCCAGGCTGTCGCCCCGCACCCGGAAGGCACCCCGCTGGAACGAGGCCTCCAGCCGTTTGTATTGCTGGGCGACCAGTTCAGCGATCACCCGGCGCTGGTCATACATCTGGCCGACCACAAGGTCTTGCGTCATGGCCGAATAGGTTTCCACCGACCCGATGCCGTAGATGCAGGAGACCGAGGCCACGATGATCACGTCGTCACGTTCCAGAAGCGCCCGGGTGGCCGAGTGGCGCATCCGGTCGATCTGTTCGTTGATCTGGGATTCCTTCTCGATATAGGTATCGGTCCGCGCCACATAGGCCTCGGGCTGGTAGTAGTCATAGTAGCTGACGAAGTATTCCACTGCGTTATCAGGGAAGAAGCCCTTGAATTCCCCATACAATTGCGCGGCAAGCGTCTTGTTCGGTGCAAGGATGATGGCCGGGCGCTGGGTCTGTTCGATCACCTTGGCCATGGTGAAGGTCTTGCCGGTTCCGGTCGCGCCCAAAAGCACCTGATTGCGTTCGCCTGCCAACACCCCCGCCGTCAGTTCGGCAATCGCGGTCGGCTGGTCGCCTGCGGGCTGAAACGGGGTTGAAAGGGTGAAGCGGCGCCCGCCCTCCAGCTTGGGCCGGGTCAGCACGTCGGGGCGTTCAGCGATGGCGTTGGAATTGTTGTGCGGCATGGCGCGGACTGCTTCCAGACTGGGGAAAGGCTTGGGCGTCGCGGCGGGCGACTCGCGGCCTGCTAGATTTGATCCGTTTTTGTTCCAATTCAAGCGCAGATCCTTCGGATGGCACGCCAAGGGGGGTGAAACCGTTGCCGACAGGCGGTGAAGCGGCTAAGGCTCGCGCCCAAGAGGTGCAAGATGGCTGACAAGATCGACACGCGGGCCGTGGGGCTGGATGTGGGGCTGGCGTTCATCCGCTGGCTGACCGGGGCGGAAAACCTGCATTACGGGCTTTGGACCGGGCTTGAGGTGACGGCAGGCAACCTGAGGACGGCGCAGGATGCCTATACGGTCAAGCTGTTCGGCTACCTGCCGGAAGGGCCACTGCGGATACTGGACATCGGTGGCGGCGCGGGCGAGACGGCGAAGAAACTCCTCGCGCTGGGCCACAAGGTCGAGATCGTGGTACCATCGGCGTTTCTGGCGGCGCGCTGCCGGGAAAATGCGCCGGGTGCGGTGGTTCATGAATGCACCTTTGAAGACTTTGCCGGAGCCGGGCCGTTTGATCTGTGTCTGTTTTCCGAAAGTTTTCAGTATATTCCCTTTGCCGAAAGCCTGCCGAAATGCGCCCGCCTGCTGGCCCCCGGGGGGCAGGTGCTGATTGCCGACTGCTTTCGCAGCGCCGCTTACCGCAGCCGGTCTGCCCACGGACCCCAGCCGGGGGGCGGACACCCGCTGGCAGCGTTCCGTGCCGCGCTGGCGGAGTCTGACTTCACGGTCGCGGCCGAGGAAGAGATTACCGACGCCGTGGCCCCCTCGATCGATCTGGAGCAGGGTTTGTTCAACGTGATCGGTCACGGCCTGACCCGGGTCAGTGACGCGATCCATGAAAGCAAACCTGCGGCCCATTGGGCCTTGTCAAAGCTGGTGGCGCTGTTCCTGTCGCGCAAGCGCCGGCGCAACCTGATGCAGCGCCTGACAGAAACCACGCGCTCGGCCGAAGTGTTCCGGAAGTTCAACCACTACTTGATCTTGCGGCTGGTGCAGAAGGGCTGACGATGGCGAACCGGGTTGCGGAAGACAGCCGCAGATTTCATTCTTGGGTGTTTTTTAATCTCTTCATTCATCTTATGGTTGCATTTTGCTGGCGCTTCGGGCAGCTTGGTCGGGCAAGCAGCAACTGAAGCTGTCGGCTGGTCTTACCCCACCCCACCCACACCCCAAGATCAGCCGACAGTCTTTTGCGACTGAAGGTCGTGCTTGCGCTTTACCGAAACCTTATCGATAACGTCCCAAACGCCGGGAGTTTTGCGATGCGTGCTCGTATCTATCAGCCAGCCAGAACCGCCATGCAGTCGGGGACCGCCAAGACCCAGCAATGGGTGCTGGAATTTGCACCGGCCTCTGAACGCGAGGTTGACCCGCTGATGGGCTGGACGTCTTCCTCGGACACTCAGGCGCAGGTTCGCTTGCGCTTTGACAGCCGGGAGGCGGCGCTGGCCTACGCGGCGGAAAAGGGCATCGAGGCGGACGTGCAAGACCCGAAACCGCGCCGTGCGATTATCCGGCCACGCGGTTATGGCGAAAACTTCGCAACCGACCGCAGGGGTGTCTGGACCCACTGACATGGCGTTCCTGATCACCGAAGAACACCCGTTGACCCCCGACCTGGAGCTTTTGTTCCAGCGCCACACGGCAGACATGCACGCCGACACCCCGCCGGAATCGATTCACATGATGGACAAGGGCGCGTTGGCGGCCCCCGGTATCCGGTTCTTCGTGCTGCGCGAAGACGGTGCGGCCCTGGCGATGGGGGCGTTCAAGCGGATTGACGCGGGTCACGCCGAAATCAAGTCGATGCATGTGCTGGTCGAGGCACGGGGGCGCGGGCTTTCCAAGGCGATGCTGGACCATCTGCTGGCCGAGGCCCGGGCGGACGGGTTTGCAAGGCTGAGCCTGGAGACCGGCGTGCAGCCCACCTTTGTCGCCGCCCGCGCCCTGTATGCGCGGGCCGGCTTCGTGGACTGCCCGCCGTTCGAGGGGTATTGGGACGACCCGAATTCGGTCTTCATGACAAAGATACTTGCCTGACCTTTGGCCTTGCCGCAAAAGAGGCATCGCGCGGGCCCGTAGCTCAACTGGATAGAGCAAGGACCTTCTAAGTCCGAGGTTGAGGGTTCGATTCCTTCCGGGCCCGCCACTTTCCCGAAAGTGCCGCCGTCCTCATGGGCATCGAGCCCATTCGGACGGCGTTGCCACGGCCAGCCTTGCCGTCAGGTCTTCGCTGACGGCGCGCCGCCTTCGAAGCGGTTGCCGTGGCGATAGTCGCAAGGTGCCTCTTGCATCTGAAGGTGCAACCCGGTGCCGGTGAAGGGATGCGCGCGGGCGAGGTCTTCATCAAACTCGATGCCAAGGCCGGGGGCGTCGGGCGGGATGATGTAGCCGTCTTCCCATTTGATCGAGTTCTTGATCAGCTTCAGGTGGAAGGCACCGCCGGTTTCGATCGTCTCAGCGATCAGAAGGTTCGGGATCGAGGCGGCGAAGTGAACGTTGGCCGCCCATTCGACGGGACCGGCGTAAAGATGCGGGGCCATCTGGGCGTTGAAGATCTCGGCCATGGCCGCGATCTTCTTGGCCTCCCAGATGCCGCCCACCCGGCCCAGCGCCGGTTGCAGGATCTTGACGCCGCCGGCGCGGAGAAGGGTGCCGAATTCGGCCTTGGTCGTCATGCGTTCGCCAGTGGCGAGGGGGACGCGGACGGATTTGGCGACCTCGGCAAACTCCAGGAAGTTGTCTGGCGGGATCGGTTCTTCGTACCAGAGCGGGTTGTAGGGTTCCAACTCGCGGCCCATGCGGATGGCGCCGGGGGTGGAGAACTGGCCATGGGTGCCGAAGAGAAGGTCGACCCGGTCGCCCACCGCTTCGCGGATCGCCTTGCAGAAGGCGACGCTGCGGGTGATGTCGGACATGGCGGGTTCGTGGCCGCCGCGAATGGTATAGGGGCCGGCGGGGTCAAACTTCACCGCGGTGAAGCCCGCGTTCATGAAGCGGACGGCTGCGGCGGCGGCAGCGTCGGGATCAACCCAGAATTCGGCCGATTCCTGTCCCGGCGCCGGGTAGAGGTAAGTGTAGCTGCGGATCCGCTCGTTGATCTTGCCGCCCAGAAGCGCCCAGACCGGGCGGTTGCGGGCCTTGCCGAGGATGTCCCAGCACGCAATCTCCAGCCCGGAAAATGCGCCCATCACGGTGGGATCAGGCCGCTGGGTGAAGCCGGAGGAGTAGGCGCGGCGGAACATCAGTTCGATGTTTTCGGGGTTTTCGCCGAGCATGTGGCGTTCGAACACGTCTTCGATGACAGCCTGCATGGCCTTGGGGCCAACGGTGGAGGCGTAGCATTCGCCGTAGCCGACGATCCCGGTATCGGTGGTCAGCTTGGGGAAGATCCAGTAGCGGCCGCCCCAACCCGGAAAGGGCGGCGCGACGATGAAGATTTCGAGGTGCTTCAGTTTCATGGCGTGGTCTTTCCGGCTGTCGGTGCGGCGGGGGTTTCACACCCCCGCACCCCCGTGGGATATTTGCGCAGAGAGGAAGTTAGGGACAAAATGGGCGGCATGCATCCCTCATTGCGACCGAACTGGTCGCAGTCGGTGTCCGAGGACATGAAGGGCAATGCAGGCAAGCATCAGGGTTGCAGCAAGAAGGAAGGGCGCGCCGGGGGCGAAGACAGGCGCGGTCGGGCCGGTGAAGGTGGCGAAGGTCGTGGTCATGATCAAGGGCGCGGTGATCATGGCGATGGCGTTCAAGCTGGCGAAGACGCCTTGCAGCTCGCCCTGGGCATTGGCGGGCGTCGCACGGGAGGCGATGGCCTGCAAGGCAGGCGTGACAACGCCGCCAAGGGCCGTGACCGGGGTCAGCATCAGCGCCAGAACGGGGGAGACGACGAGGCCGAGGCCGACAAGGGTGACCACGTTGACCCACATCCCGTAATGCGCGGCGCGGTGCTCGCCAAAGCGGCGGATCAGGGGGCCGACCAGCATTGCCTGACCAACGGCGAAGGAGACCCCGTAGATCGCAAGCGAGACGCCAACCATCGTGCTGTCCCAGCCAAAGCGGGCCTGACCGAAATAGGCCCAGACGGTTGGGTAGACGTTCATCGCGATACCGAGGATGAGGTAGGTGGCAAGGATCAGGCGCAGGCCCGGCAGGCGGTCAAGCGCACGCAGCGCCCCAAGGGGGTTGGCGCGGGCAAGGGCGAAAGGGCGGCGGGTGGCGTCGGTCACGGTTTCGGGCAGGACGAAATAGCCAAACGCCATGTTTGCCAGCGCAAGCGCCCCGGCCGCGTAGAAGGGTGCGCGGGAATCGATTGCTCCCAATAGCCCGCCGATCAGCGGGCCAAGGACGAAGCCGACCCCAAAGCCCGCTCCGATGAGCCCGAAGCGCCGGCCGCGTTCGTTTGGGGGTGTGAAGTCGGCGATATAGGCCCCCGCCGTGGCAAAGGTTGCCGCCGTGATCCCCGCGACCAGGCGTGCGGCAAGGAGAAGCCAGATCGAACCGGCCAGCGCCATGACCAGATAATCCGCCGCCATCACGGCCAGCGACAAAAGCAGCACCGGCCTGCGACCAAAGCGGTCGGACAGCGCGCCGATGACCGGGCCGAACAGAAACTGCATGACCGCAAAGGCGGCGGCGAGGACGCCACCCCAGAGCGCGGCCTCGGAAAGGGGGCGGCCTGTCACCTCTTGGATCAGATCGGGCATGACCGGAAAGATCAGGCCGATGCCGATGGCATCCAGCGTGACAGTCGTCAGGATGAAGGTGAGGGCAAGGCGGCTGTTTGCCGGGCCGATGTTCGAAACTGTCAACCTTTGGCCTCATGTGGTGATCCATGGCGGATCTTGTGCAGAATTTCTGCAAGTCGGGCCGCAAGCTGATCTGGCATCGACAGGAAGGGCGAGTGGCTCGCCTCAAGGGATGTCATCGCTTCTGGCGGCAGGGCCTGGGCCATCCGGGCCTGATACTCGGGCGGGATGGCGCGGTCCTGCTGGCAGACGATGTAGTGCCGCGGGAGGGACTGCGCGGCCTTGGGCCAAAGCGGGGTTTCCTGCGGGGTCACCGGTTGCGGGCAAAGCTGGGCGGTGGCGGCGGCAGCGACCTCGGGCAGGCAGTCGTGGTAGAAGACTGCCGCGGCAAGTGCCGGATCGACGGTAAAGCTGATCCGGTCCTGCCCCATGCGGATCGCGGGAAGCAGGGGTTGCGACGGCCCGGCGCGGCGCATGTCGGCAAGGCTTTGGCCGGAGGCGGGCAGATAGGCGCAAAGGTAGATCAGGCCGGCAAAGCGGCTGGGGGCTGCCTCGGCTGCGGCGGTGATGGCGTAGCCGCCGGCAGAATGGCCGACAAGGACGGTGCCGGGGCTGGCGGCGGCAAGGATCGCGCGGGCGTAGTCGCCCAGCGTGGTGGGGCTGCCGTCACGGCCGGGCAGGTCGATCGCGGTGGCGCTGACGCCAAGCCGGGAGAGCGCGGGGATCACCGCGTCCCAGCACCAGGCCCCGTGGCAGGATCCGTGGATGAGGAGAAGGTCAGACATGGGTGTTCTCAATCATGGGCTATCCGGGTCAGGAAGGCGCAGAGGGCATCCGCGAAGGGCCGGGGATGTGTCAGCATGGCCAGATGGCTGGCACCGGGCAGAAGGTGGAAATCCGACCCGGCAACCAGATCTGCGGTTTCGCGCTGCATGTCGGGCGGGGTCTTGCGGTCATCGCCGCCCGCAAGGATCAGGGTCGGCAAGGTCAGCATGGCGGTGGTCTGGTAAAAATCGGTATTGGCGACAGCTGCGGCGAGGCCCAGCCAACCCTCGGTCCGGGTGCGGGCCAGCATCTGTTGCACCTGACTGGCGGCGGGCAGGCTGCGCCAGCGGGGGCCAAGGAGGGTTGCAGCCTCGGCGTCAAGGTCCGCACCTTGGGCAGTCAGCGCGGCGATGCGGCGTTGCCAGAGGTCGGGGTTGCCGAAACGCGTGGCCGATCCGGTCAGCACCATCGCGCGGACCAGATCAAGGCGCTTGACCGCCAGGCCCTGGGCGACAAGACCGCCTTCGCCTGCGCCAAGGATCACGGCGTCTTTCAGGGCGAAATGCTGCATCAGCCGTTCAGTGTCGCGGATCAGCGCGCCCATGCTGTAAGGCGGGGCCGGGGTGTCAGACTGGCCGTGGCCGCGCAGGTCAAGGCGCAAGAGGCGGTGGCGGGAAAGCCGGGGCAGGATCGCGTCCCACAAGTGCAGGTCAAGGCCAAGGCCGTGGATCAACACCACCGGCGGGGCGGTTGCAGGCCCGCTCAGCTCGGCGTTCAGGCGCAGATCGTCCAGCCAGACCAGCATCAGGCGCACCGGGAAAGGGCGGTGGCAAAGGTGGCGGGGTCGACGTTGCCACCTGTTGCAACGGCGATCACGGTGTCGGGCAGATCGGGTGCGAAAAGGGCGGCGGCCAGGGCCACCGCTCCGCCGGGTTCCAGCACGATCCGCAGATGGGTGAAGGCCAGCGCCATGGCTTGCAATGCCTGATCGTCGGTGACGACAAGGCCGGGGCCGGCAAGGCGTTGCAGGATGGGAAAGGTCAACTCGCCGGGCGTGGGCGTCAGGATTGCATCGCAGACAGACCCGGTGGCGGCAGGGTTCTTCAGGCGGGTTCCGGCGGCAAGGGAACGGGCCATGTCGTCAAATCCTGCGGGTTCGGCGGTATGGACGGTCAAGCCGGGGGCATAGGCCTTTAGCGCCAGTGCGATGCCGGATGCAAGCCCGCCGCCGCCGCAGCAGACAAGAACCGGGGCATCGGTCACCCCTGCCACGTTCGCCTGCGCGGCAAGTTCAAGGCCGACGGTCCCCTGCCCCGCGATGACCTGCGGGTCGTCATAGGGCCTGATCAGCGTCAGGCCCCGGGCTTCGGCAAGGGTGGCACCGATGGCGTCGCGGTTTTCGGTCTCGCGGTCGTAAAGCACCACCTCGGCCCCATAGGCCCGGGTATTGGCAACCTTTACCGCTGGCGCATCCGACGGCATCAGGATCACGCAGGGCGATCCGTGGCGAGCGGCGGCCAGGGCCACGCCTTGCGCGTGGTTGCCAGAGGAATAGGCGATCACGCCGCGCGCCCTTGCCTGCGGGTCAAGCGCAGACACGGCAGACCAGCCGCCCCGCGCCTTGAAGCTGCCGGTCAGTTGCAGACACTCGGCCTTCACCAGCACCCGGCGCCCGGCCACCCGGTCCAAGAGCGGCGCGTGCAGCAAGGGCGTTTGCCGGACGTGGCCGGACAGGCGTTGGGCTGCGGCGGTGATACTGGCGATGTCGGTCATTGCAGCGCCTTCAGGAAGCTGTGGATCAGCGCCACGGCTTCGGGTTCGTCAAGAAACGGGATGTGGGCGCGGTCCGGCACTTCGGCAAACGCCATGTCAGGACGGCGGACGCGCATCTTCGCGGTGGTCTCTGGCGTCAGCAGGTCCGAGTTCGCCCCCCGGATCAGCGCCAATGGCAGTCCAGCCAGCGCGTCGAAAAGGGGCCACAGGTCCACCGGGGGGCCTTCGAAGGCGGCAAGGAACGCCTCGCGCAGGGCGGGGTCATAGCGGGTGCGCAGGCCGTCAGGGGTTTCGACGGCCAGCTTGCGCGCTTCGTCCAGCCAGCGGGAGGCGGGAACATTGGCAAAGCCGGGGGTTCTGGCCAGCCGTTCGGCAAAGCCTTCGTAGGTTTTGCCCGCAGGATTGCGCCCGACATAATCGAAGATACGCTCCAGACCCTCGCGCCCGATTTCCGGGCCAACATCGTTCAGGCACAGGCCCAGCACCCTTCCCCGCGCTACAGCCCCCAGCACCATCCCGATCAGCCCCCCGCGTGAGGTGCCAAGGATGGCGGCCTGTTCCACCCCCAGATGGTCAAGCAACGCCAGCACGTCCTTGGCTTCCTGTTCGATGGTATAGGTCGCGGCCCCGGTCCAGTCACTTGCCCCCCTGCCCCGGTAGTCCATGCGGATCAGGCGCAGGGGCGGCAGGTGCGGGACCAGATAATCAAAGTCGGCCATGCTGCGGGTCAGGCCGGCCAGACACAGAAGCGGCAGGCCTGTGCCTTGGTCACGATAGGCGATGCGGCAGCCGTCAGGGGCGGTGAAGTGCTGGGCGTCGGCTGGCAGACTGTCAGGTGGCAGGGCGTCGGGCATGGCAAAGCTTCCTTTGCCCGCACCGTGGCATGCGGCAGGGGCGCAGGAAAGGGGGCAGCGCGGCACTTTGCCCGACGGGCGCGGTCAGGCGGTGCTTGTGGCCCTCGCCCCGCCGCACTAAACCTGACCGCGCAGGCGAAGGGGACGGGGCGCATGGCCGATACGACCACGATGGCTGAAGAACGGCCAAAGTCGAAACAGGTTGGCGCGCTGCGCGGGCTGGCACCTTTCATGCGGCCCTACATCGGGCTGGTGATCCTTGCGCTGATGGCGCTGGTCCTGACCGCCTCGGTCAGCCTGATCCTGCCCTTGGCGGTGCGCCGGGTGGTGGATGGCTTCAACACCGGCGATGCGGCACTTCTGGACCAGTATTTTGCCGCCGCCCTGATCATTGCGGCGCTGCTCGCGCTGGGGACGGGGCTGCGCTATTACCTTGTCACCCGGCTGGGCGAACGGGTGGTGGCCGATATCCGCCGTGCGTTGTTTGACCGGGTTCTGGGCATGTCGCCCGCCTTTTTCGAGCGGATCATGACCGGCGAAGTCCTGAGCCGGATCACCACCGACACCACGCTGATCCTGTCGGTCATCGGGTCTTCGGTGTCGATCGCGCTGCGCAATCTGCTGATGCTGGTGGGCGGGCTGATCCTTTTGTTCCTGACCTCGACCAAACTGACCGGGCTGGTCCTCTTGATCGTGCCGGCCATCGTGGTGCCGATCATTGTGCTGGGGCGACGGTTGCGGCGGCTGTCGCGGGAAAATCAGGACTGGATCGCCTCGTCCTCCGGGTCCGCCTCGGAAGCGCTGAGTTCGGTTCAGACGGTGCAGGCCTTTACCCATGAACGTGCCACGCAGGCGGCCTTTGCCGATGTGACGGAAAAGAGTTTCGTCTCTGCCAAGACCCGGATCAGGACGCGGGCGGTGATGACGGTGATCGTGATCTTCCTGACCTTTGCCGGGATCGTCGGCGTTCTGTGGGTCGGCGCGCGGGATGTGCGGGCCGAGGTGATGACGGTGGGCGAGCTGATCCAGTTCGTGATCTACGCGGTGATGGTCGCGGGCGCGGTGGGGGCGCTTTCGGAAATCTGGGGCGAATTGCAGCGCGCTGCGGGGGCGACCGAGCGGCTGGTGGAATTGCTGCACACGGAAGACGCCGTGCAAGACCCAGCCCGCCCGGTGGCCCTGCCCCGGCCCGTGCGCGGCGAGATCGCGTTTGAAGGCGTGACCTTCCGCTACCCGGCACGGCCGGAAACCAGTGCGCTGAACGGTGTGTCACTGAACGTGGCCCCGGGCGAGACGGTAGCGCTGGTCGGGCCTTCTGGGGCGGGCAAGACCACGATCCTGCAACTCTTGATGCGGTTCTATGACCCGCAATCGGGCCGGATCACGCTGGACGGGATCAATCTTGCCAGCATGGCGCGCAGCGATTTTCGCGCCGCGATTGCCATGGTGCCGCAAGACCCGGTGATCTTTGCCGCTTCAGCGCGGGAAAACATCCGCTTTGGCAGGCCCGACGCCACGGACGCCGAGGTCGAGGCGGCCGCGCGGGCGGCGGCGGCGCATGATTTCCTGACGGCGCTGCCACAGGGCTACGACAGCTATCTGGGCGAACGCGGGGTCATGCTGTCGGGCGGGCAGAAACAGCGGGTCGCGATTGCCCGCGCCATTCTGCGCGACGCGCCGATCCTTTTGCTGGACGAGGCAACCAGCGCCCTTGACGCCGAAAGCGAACAGGCGGTGCAGGCGGCGGTGGAACGGTTGTCACAAGGGCGCACGACGCTGGTGGTGGCGCACCGTCTGGCCACGGTGAAGCGCGCCGACCGGATTGTCGTCTTCGATCAGGGCCAGATCGCGGCCATCGGCACGCATGAGGCGCTGGTGGCCGAAGGTGGGCTTTACGCCCGGCTGGCGCGGTTGCAGTTCACCGATGGGGCCATCTGACCCGGCACTGACGTTGCGTTCCCGTTTGCGACGGTCCGGACAAACCGACTTCACAAACGCCGAACCACCCTCCATCCTGCCCTGAAGTCTGCGGCCACAGCAGGCACCATAGGGGAGGATCGGATGTACAAGTTCGCGACACTTGCGGATATCAAGGCCATCGAGTCAAAGGCGGCGTGGGCCGATCGTGGCGAAGCCCGGTCGATGCACGAATACCTGAGCCGCGCGAAAGCGGCGCATGGCGGCCGCCCGGCGATCAGCTATCAGATCCTGTCCGGCCCGACGTCAAAGTCGGTCACGCTGACATGGGCCGAACTTCATGCCGAAGTGACGCGGACTGCCAACTTGTTCCGGTCGCTTGGCATTGGGCAAAAGGACGTGGTGGCCTTCATCATGCCCAACGCGCCTGAAACGGCGATCACGCTGCTGGGCGGCACGGTGGCCGGAATCGTGAACCCGATCAACCCGCTGCTGGAGGCCGAACAGATCAGCGCCATCCTGCGCGAGACGAAGGCAAAGGTCGTGGTCACGCTGAAGGCCTTCCCCAAGACCGACCTGCCCCAGAAAGTCAGCGAAGCGGTGCAGTTTGCCCCCGACGTGAGGACCGTGCTGGAGGTGGACCTTGTGCCGTATCTCTCGGGCTTGAAGAAGGTCATCGTGCCGTGGATCCGGCCGAAGAACCCGGTGCAGCACACCGCCAACGTCAAGGATTTCCGGGCCGAGATCGCGCGGATGCCCGCCGACAGGCTGGCTTTCGAAGATGTACTGGATGACCGGGTGACGGCCTATTTCCACACCGGCGGCACCACCGGCATGCCCAAGGTCGCGCAGCACAAGTTTTCCGGCATGGCCTACAATGGCTGGCTTGGCGCGAGCCTTCTGTTCAAGCCGACCGATGTGGTGATCTGCCCCTTGCCGCTGTTTCACGTCTTTGCCTGCTATCCGATCCTGATGTCGATGATCGGATCGGGCGCGCATGTCGTCTTTCCCACCCCGCAGGGCTATCGGGGCGAAGGGGTGTTCGACAACTTCTGGAAGCTGATCGAACGCTGGAAGGTGACCTACATGATCACCGTCCCCACCGCGCTGGCGGCCCTGATGCAGCGACCGGTCAATGCCGATATCTCCAGCCTGAAGAACGCTTTTTCCGGGTCATCCCCCTTGCCGATAGAGCTTTACAACCGGTTCAAGAGGGAAACCGGGATCGACATCGTCGAAGGTTACGGGCTGACCGAGGCCACCTGTCTTGTGTCGATCAACCCCCCCGAAGGGATCAAGAAGATCGGGTCGGTCGGACTGCCCTTCCCCTATACCCATGTCCGTATCCTGACCAGTCAGGGGGCCATCGGGTTTCGCGAATGCGCGGTGGATGAGGTGGGCGAAATCTGCATTTCCAACCCCGGGGTTTACGAGGGCTCGACCTATACCGAGGCCGACAAGAACCGCGAACTCTTCGCCGAGGGCCGTTTTCTGCGCACCGGTGACCTTGGGCGCATTGATGCGGACGGGTATCTTTACATCACCGGACGCGCCAAGGATCTGATCATCCGCGGCGGCCACAACATTGACCCCGCGATCATCGAAGAAGCGCTGATGGGGCATGAAGCGGTGGCCTTTGTCGGGGCCATCGGCCAACCCGATGCCCATGCGGGCGAGTTGCCGATCGCCTATGTCGAACTGGTGAAAGGCTCGGCCACCTCGGTTGATGATCTGATGGCCTATGCCAACCAGCATATCCACGAACGCGCCGCCCTGCCGAAGTATATCGAGGTGCTGCCGGAACTGCCGAAAACCGCGGTGGGCAAGGTTTTCAAGCCCGATCTGCGGCGCATGGCAATCACCCGAACCTATGATGCCGCGCTGGCCGAGGCAGGGGTTCCGGCCCGGGTCACCGCTGTCATCGAAGACAAGAAACGCGGCCTTGTCGCCCGGCTGGAAAAGGCCGCCCCGGTAGATGATGCGGCGGTCGCCAGCATTCTGGGCCAGTTCAACACGCCTTGGGAATGGGCGGCATGACCGGGACTTTGGCGCGGATTTCTGGCAGCTGACAGGAAGTTTCATTTGCCTGAATCGCCTGCCGGGGCGAAAACCGTCTGAGAGAAGGTTATTCGGGACAGTGAATATGATCCGGCAGATTGGGATGGTGGCTGCTCTGGTGGTGGCGTCGGCCGGACTGGCGGCGGCGCAAGAGTCGGAGCGGTTGTTTGCCTACAAGCATTGGGAAGTGGAGATTGTCGGCTGGGATGACGGTTCCGTCGGCTGCGTCGCCCAGGTTTCCTCCCCGGGCGAAAGCTTCTCGATCTGGACCTTTCCGGATGGAGCGGTGCAGTTGCAGTTCTATTCGACGGCCTGGGAGTTCGGCGAGGGCGATACTGCCGACCTTGAAGTGCAGATCGACCGCCGCGCACCATGGAACCTGAACAACGCCGAGCTTTACCGCAACTCCGTGCTGTTCAACCTGCCAGACGACAAGGCCGGGGTCGATTTCATCGTCGAGGTTGCGCGGGGGAACCGGCTTTATCTGCGGTCGGTGGATGGGTCTGACGTCCAGAATTATTCGCTTGCGGGGTCGCGCGCATCCATCGACGCGCTGATCGAATGTGGCAATGTGATTGGCCGGATGAACCCTGGCAATCCGTTCAAATGACCGGTCAAAGCTGATCGGTGTCCATCCAGATGGTCACCGGCCCATCATTCGTCAGGCTGACCGCCATATCCGCGCCGAAGCGACCGGTGGCGACCGGCATGCCTTCGGCGGCAAGGCATTGGCTGAAGTGCAGATACAGCCTTTCGCCCAGATCGGGGGCCGCGGCGGTGGAAAATCCGGGGCGGTTGCCGCGCAGATCAGCCGCAAGGGTGAACTGGCTGACGACCAATGCGCCGCCACCAATGTCACGCACCGAAAGGTTCATCTTGCCCTGATCGTCCTTGAAAATCCGCAGCTTGGCGATCTTTGCTGCCAGCTTTGCAGCCGTCACCTCGGTATCGCCCGCCATGGCGCAGACAAGGATCAGGAAGCCCTTCCCGGTCTCGCCGATCAGTTCATCGTCAACGCGCACTTCGGCGCGGGTGACACGCTGAAGGACGGCTCTCACAATTCGTCGGCCCAAGGCGGATTGGCGCCGGCGCGGCTTACGGTCACCGCCGCAGCCCGGGTGCCAAGGCTGAGTGCTGCATCCAGCGTGGCGTCAGACAGCGCCGCGACCCCGGCCTTGGTCAGCGCACCGGCGTCATGCAGGGCGGCAAGCACGCCCGCGTTGAAGGTATCGCCAGCGCCAACGGTATCGGCCACGGTGACAGGGGTTGCGGCGACGAAACGATCCTGGGTTGCCATGACCGCCCGCGCACCGGCCGCCCCTTCCGTGATGAACACAACCTTTGGCCCCTTGGCCAGAATGCCGCGCGCCAGGGTGGTCAGGTCACCCGGACCTTCCAGCCAGCGCAGGTCTTCATCCGACAGCTTCACGATATCGGCCCGCGCGATCATCCGTTCGATCCGGGCGCGATATTCGGGCTCTTTCCCGGCGATGAAACCGGGGCGGATGTTGGGGTCGATCATCGTGACCCGCGCAGCAGATTCCCGGGCCTGAAGTGCTTCATAGGTGCTGGCGGCAGGGTCGTTCACCAGACTGATGCCACCGAAGAACAGGGTGTCGATGCTGGCCGGAAGCTCGGGCAGATCGGCGGTGGACAGCATCCGCCCCGCCGTCCCCTCATCATAAAAGGCATAGGTGGCCTGACCGTTCACCAATTTGACAAAAGCCACTGTGGTCGGCCGGTCGGAACGGGCAAGGTAGCGGGTATCCACCTTGGACGCGGTCAGGGTGTCGGCCAGAATTTCCCCCAGCATGTCGTCGGAAACACCTGAGAAAAAGGCAGACGGCGCGCCGAGCCGACCCAAAGCGATGGCTGTGTTGAACACCGCCCCGCCCGCATAGGGGGCAAAGCAGGCCTCACCCTCGGTCGAGGTGCGCGGCAGCATGTCGATCAGCGCTTCGCCACAACTGAGAATCATCGGTTCCTCCCCCGGATGCCTGTGCGAGCATAGCGCATTTGCCCATGTTAGCGCAAACAGTTGGGCGCTTCAGCCTGCAGCGAACCCTGCCAGATTGGCGCGCACCCGGTCCAGCGGGGTTTTGCCGCTGGTGTCGGGCTTGAACGTCTGGCCGGTGATCGCGTCAAAAGCCTGAATATAGACCTGCGCGGTCTTCTCGATCATATCTTGCGGGATTTCGGGGATGGGATCCTTGTATGGATCACACCGCGCCACGACCCAGGACCGGATCACGTCCTTGTCAAAACTGGGCGGCCGGGAGCCATCACGCAAGGCCGCCTCATAGCCATCGGCAATCCAGTAGCGGCTGGAATCCGGGGTGTGAATCTCATCGGCCAGCAGGATGGTGCCATCTGCATCGGTGCCGAATTCGTATTTCGTATCAACAAGGATCAAACCGCGTTCGGCTGCCATCTTCTGGCCCCGGGCAAAGAGAGCAAGGGCCTTTTGACTGACCTCATCCCATTGCGACTTCGTTAACAGGCCGGTTTGCACGATCTCGTCGGCGGTCAGGGGTTCATCATGGCCGCCGTCGAAAGCCTTGGATGTGGGCGTGATGATTGGCGCTGGCAGGGCCTGATTGTCGCGCAACCCGTCGGGCAGGTGGTGGCCATACATCTGGCGCGCGCCGGTCTTGTATTGGGTCAGGATCGAGGTCGAGGTGGTGCCAGCAAGGTAGCCGCGCACCACGATTTCAACCGGAAGGATCGTGACGCGCTTGCAATGCACGACATTCGGGTCGGGGTAGCCAAGGACATGATTGGCGGCGATATCGCCTGTGTTGTCAAACCAGTAGCGGGCAAGCTGGGTCAGCACTTGCCCCTTCCAAGGGATCACCGCAAGGATCTGGTCAAAGGCTGAAATCCGGTCGGACGAGATCAGAAGCCTGGTGCCGTCGGGCAGGTCATAACAGTCGCGCACCTTGCCGAAATAGGGGTTCGGGAGTTCAGGAATCCGGGCCTCGGGCAGGCTGCGGGTAAGGTCGATCTTCGGCATGGGCTGGCCCCCCGTTTCGGTGCCTGCTTCTTGGCCTTCCGGCGGTCCGAGTCAAGCCGGGCAGTCAAGTGAACCGCGCATTTCGCCGCTGTCGCCCGTTAACGTTGTCTCCCGCAGCTTGCAGCCCGTGACGCGGGGGATCAGTTCGATCATCGTGGCGCGGATGTCCTGATGTTCCCCCCGGCGGGCGTAGCCAAGGCGGATCACCTCCACCCGCTCACCCTTCTGGAAAACCGTGTAATCGCGGCCACTTATGGTGACATCGGTGCGGGTCGCCCCCATGAACTCCGGCGCTGGGGAAGCGCCACAGGCGGCGAGGAGGAGGAGGGGGATGAGGGTTTTCATGACGTGAGGGTGGCAGAGGTTGGTTAACGGGGGGTTAAGCGTCTGGCAGGCGTGTTCCTTCCGTCTTCTTTCCGTCCCTACGCACGGGGAGATCAGTTTGCGTCAACGACTGGGGCCGGACGAAGACCCGACGATGCGCTGAAAGGGCATATGCACGCCCGGCTGATCAGGGGTGATCCGGGGGCCGAAACGATTGCACATTACCCACGGCGGGAAAGGGGGGGCTTCGGTGAGGGTGTGTAGGGTAGGTGAAACCCACCGTTGAGCGGGTGGGGCGCAGGGTGAGGTGGGTTGGTGTCTACCCTACGCTGGCGAAGCTTGTTTGGAGTCAATCCACCTCATCAAAGCGAACAAGGCTCCTTACGATTTCGAAGGAATTCAATATTTCCTCTTGAAATGATGTCCGCTCAGTTTTATCTGAAAGATGAAACCCGTAAGCGACAAAATCGCTTGCGGATTGAATTAAGTCACCCTTTCTTGAAAAATATGTTCCGGCAATTCTCTTGTGTCCGGAGATAAGGGGCTCTTCCTCAATTTGATCAGGGCTTAAGATATCAAGCTGAGTGTGAGCTTGCAAAGAAACGTTCAAGTCATAACATAGTTCAATGTACTCGCTTCCTGAGAAGCCTTGCTCAAGAAAATAGAGAATCTCTTCCTCGGAACCATGCCAAGTTCTAAGTACCACAGTGCGTAGCGCAGCGCCCCGTGCTTGAATTTTCGGGTCAAACCTAGCACTGATCCATTTATGTTTTGTGAATATTTGGCGGTTCCAAGAATAACCAGCCCGCCCAATGCTCTCAGCAAAATCACCGATACTACTATAGACGGCAAGAAAAAGCTTGAGGCGCTTCTCTCTGCTCAAATCTTCCGGAAGTTTTGTCGCGTGCAGGACCGGAAAGGGGGTCGCATCGTTCGAGTTTCGCTCAAAAACATCACGGAGGCGGAACAAAAGATTCTTTCGATACTCAAGCGCGCGGTCGGGGCGAAAAATGCACGCCGCAACTGAAGAACGCTTCAGATCAGTACTTTCCGTTTCATCAAGGTATACCAGTTTCATGCCTGAAGAAGACCTACGATTTGATTGCCTTCAGTCAGAACATTCACCCATCCATCTTCAGCGCCGCAATGAACGCCTCCTGCGGGATCTCCACTTTCCCGAACTGGCGCATCTTCTTTTTACCGGCCTTCTGCTTTTCCAAAAGCTTCTTCTTCCGCGTCGCGTCGCCGCCGTAGCATTTGGCGGTCACGTCCTTGCGCATGGCCGACAGGGTTTCACGGGCGATCACGCGGCCGCCGATGGCTGCCTGAATCGGGATCTTGAACATGTGGCGCGGGATCAGATCCTTGAGCTTTTCAACCATGGAACGGCCCCGCGCCTCGGCGCGGTCGCGATGGACCATCATCGACAGCGCATCCACGGGTTCGTCGTTCACCAGAATCGACATCTTGACCAGATGGTCTTCGCGGTATTCGGAAATCTGGTAATCGAAGCTGGCATAGCCCTTGGTCACCGATTTCAGCCGGTCGTAGAAGTCGAACACCACTTCGGCGAGCGGCAGGTCATATTCCACCATCGCGCGTTGGCCGGCGTAGGTAAGGTTTGACTGGATGCCGCGGCGGTCCTGGCAAAGTTTCAGGATGTCGCCGAGGTATTCGTCGGGGACCATGATGGTCGCCTTGATCCGCGGTTCCTCGATGTGGTCGATATAGGTCAGGTCAGGCATGTCGGCGGGGTTGTGCAGATCGCGCACTTCGCCGTCCTTCATGTATAGCTTGAAGACCACGGACGGCGCGGTGGTGATCAGGTCAAGGTTGTATTCGCGTTCCAGACGGTCGCGGATGACCTCAAGGTGCAGAAGGCCAAGGAAGCCCATGCGGAAGCCAAAGCCCAAGGCCGCGCTGGTTTCCATCTCGTAGGTGAAGCTTGCGTCGTTCAGCGCCAGTTTCTCGATCGCGTCGCGGAGGGTTTCGAAATCATTCGCGTCGACTGGGAAAAGGCCGCAGAACACCACCGGAACCGAGGGTTTGAAGCCCGGCAGCGCGGTTTCGCAAGGTTTGCGTTCATGGGTGATGGTGTCGCCGACCTTCGTGTCGCGGACCTGCTTGATGCTTGCGGTGAAGACGCCGATTTCGCCGGGGCCAAGTTCGTCAATGTCGACCATCTGCGGCTTCAGGACGGCGAGTTTGTCAATGCCGTAGACGGCACCGGTCTGCATCATCTTGATGCGCTCACCCTTCTTCACCACGCCGTCGATGATGCGGATCATCACGACAACGCCGAGGTAGGCGTCATACCAGCTGTCGACCAGCATGGCCTTGAGGGGCGCGTTGCGGTCACCCTTCGGGGCGGGAAGGCGGGTGACGATCGCCTCAAGCACGTCGGGGATGCCAAGGCCGGTTTTCGCGGAAATCGGGATGGCGTTCGAGGCGTCGATGCCGATCACGTCTTCGATGTTGGCCTTCACCCGGTCAGGTTCGGCGGCGGGCAGGTCGATCTTGTTCAGAACCGGCACGATGTCATGGCCCGCGTCGATGGCCTGATAGACGTTGGCCAGCGTCTGCGCCTCGACCCCCTGGCTTGCGTCAACCACCAGAAGCGAGCCTTCGACGGCCCGCATGGACCGCGAGACCTCATAGGCAAAGTCGACGTGGCCGGGGGTGTCGATCAGGTTCAGGATGTAGGTCTTGCCATCCTTGGCGGGATATTCGATCCGCACCGTGTTGGCCTTGATCGTGATGCCACGTTCCCGCTCGATATCCATCGAGTCCAGCATCTGCGCCTTCATGTCGCGCGCAGCTACCGTGCCGGTCAACTGAATGAGCCGGTCAGCAAGGGTGGATTTGCCGTGGTCGATGTGAGCCACGATGGAGAAATTGCGGATGAGATCAAGATCGGTCATGGCGCGCATATAGCCTGTCGGAAGGGTGCCGGAAAGGGCCTTGGCGAAGGCGGAACGCAGGGCGTTTTCAAGGCGGTCGATCTGTCGGAATACCTGTGGGATTGCGACTTTGCCCACTGTGGAAAAAAAGGAAAGGTAGGCCGGGCCACGAGGGGGGGCCATGGGTTGCGGGGTCGCACAGCTCACGTTTCCGCGAGCTTCGGGCATGGGCTTGCGCCGCGAAGATCCAGCCTACCGTATCTGGTGGTTCGCGCCACTTGAGGCAGCAAAATCCGCGATTTGCGGGGCTTTGTTGGCAAACCCCTGCTCAGGCTTGAAAAAATCGCTTGGAATTGGCATGATCCCTGGCAGAAAAATGATCGGCGCGGGGTGTTGCCCTTGGCTTCCCCCGGCCCGGCAATGAGGCAGATGATGATGAAACCTATCGCACTGGCGGCGGCTTTGGCCGTTCTTCTTCCCGCATCCCTTGCCACCGCAGGACCGATCCAGCGTGCCTGCATGGCCTCGGACCGGGCGGCGGGCAACAGGGCGCTGTGCGGCTGCATCCAGCAGGCGGCAGATGCGACGCTGACCGGTTCCGACCAGCGCCGCGCGGCGAAGTTCTTCAAGGATCCTGAGGCCGCGCATGCGACATGGGTGTCTCAGAGCAAGTCCGATGATGCCTTCTGGGATCGTTACAAGAGCTTTGGCGCCACGGCCGAGGCGTATTGCGCAGGTTGAAGCCCGTTTCGGCGAACGCTTCCGATCGCGGATCAGCGAACAGTTGCCGCCTGTAACCCGACTTGCGCGGATGACACGCCGTCCGAGGCCTTCTGGTCCCCAGCGCTGTCCTCCGCGCACCGATCAGCACCACGGACAAGCGAAAAGGCCCCGCCTTCCTTGCGAAGGCGAGGCCTTTTTCGGTGGACCGCGAAAGATCAGGCGGCGGCCTGAGCCTTGGCGATTTCTTTCTTGATCTTCAGGGCTGCCGTCGACAGCTCATCATCCTTCGCCTTGGCGAGGAAAGCGTCAAGGCCGCCACGATGGTCGACCGAGCGCAGCGCTGCGGCCGAAACGCGCAGCTTGAACGACTGGCCCAGCACGTCCGAGATCAGCGTGACGTCATTCAGGTTCGGAAGGAACCGGCGACGGGATTTGTTGTTGGCATGGCTGACCGTATTGCCCGACATCGGGCCTTTGCCGGAGAGTTCGCAGACGCGCGACATTGCGGTGTTCCTTCGATTCGTCAAAAACGGAAAGGCGGGGAATCCCCGACCTTCGAATGAGATTGGGGGCGTTTAAGGTGAAAGCAGGAAGAGGTCAAGCAGGAAGGGACAGCCTTGGCGCGGCTTTCGGGCTAATCGCCCGCGCCATCGCCAAGCGCCTCGGCCCGGCTCAGGGCGGCTTCGGCCTCGGCAAGCCTGCCCCGGTTGAGGCAAGCCTCGGCGCGGTGGTGCCAATAGTGCAGCGAGCGCGCGCGGAGGCGACGGTGCAGCCCGATCACATCCCCGGCCCGCAGTGGCGCGTTCTGGCCCAACACCTGAAGCTGGCGGAACCCGCCGGCATCGCGCAGGGCCGCCGTGGCCGGATGGCCGCCAAAGGCGCAGCGGGCGAGGGCCATGCCTGGCAAGACGGTGGCGATCCGTTCGGCATTCAGCCGGTCCAGCCTGCGGGACGGATCAAACAGCACGACCCCGTTGAGATCGGGCTTGGCAAAGGTGGCAAGGTCGCCCAGCACGGCATCGAAGCGCCGGGCTTCGGGATAGCGGCGTTCTTCGGGAATGATGCGGCTGTCCAGTGTGAACTGGGGCGAGATGACCAGCGCCTGATCAAGCGCCAGTGCCGCCGAAAAGCGCAGCGCGGCGTAGCCACCCATCGAATAACCCACGGCCCGGGCGGTATCGAACCGCAGGCGCAGCGCGGCAAGGGCCGATTCAAGTGCGGCTGTTTCGGCGTTGAGATACCAGTCGTTCCAGCGCGTCTGGATGTGCAGATGCGCAAGGCCAGCCGCCAAGGCCCGTTGACCCGGCCCCTGATCCGAAAACTGCCCCGGGTCGGCAACCCGTTGGCGAAAGGTGACATAAAGCGTCTTGGCCGCGCTGTTTGGCAGCCAAAGCCGGGCATCCAGCAGATCACCCTCGAACACCGGTTCTGCGACAGGAACCGGGGTCAAGCCTGCCGCCCGAGAAGGTGCAGCATCTCGGCCGCGGCGACATCGGCGGTGATCTCGCCCTTGGCCACCCGGTCGCCGTAGCCTGCCATCAGGCCCTTCTGCGGTTCGCGGTTCAGGGCCGCCAGCAGGCCCTGCCGCACCTCTTCTTCGAACCAGTGGCGGGCTTGCGTCGCGCGGATGCGGGTCCAGTGGCTGTTGGCCTTGCGCCAGTTGGCAAGCGTCTGCATCTCTTGCCAAGCCTGTGCCAACCCCTCATCCGCCCCCCCCTTGTCGGCCAGCGCCGAGACGGCAAGCGCCTTGGGAAAACCCGGCGGATCCTGCGGGCGGCGGCGCAGAAGTTGCAGCGCGCCCGCATAGTCCGCCATGGTCCGCAGCGCCGCAGGCTTCAGATCACCATCGGCCTTGTTCACAAGGATCAGGTCGGCCATCTCCATGATGCCGCGTTTCACACCTTGCAATTCATCCCCGCCAGCGGGCGCAAGGAGGAGGAGGAACAGGTCGGAAAGCTCGGCCACCACGGTTTCGGATTGGCCCACCCCCACGGTTTCGATCAGCACCACGTCAAAACCTGCCGCTTCGCACAGGGCCACCGCCTCACGCGTGCGGCGGGCGACGCCGCCAAGCTGGGTCTGGCTCGGCGAGGGGCGTATGAAGGCACGGGGATCGCGCGACAGGCGTTCCATCCGGGTCTTGTCGCCAAGGATCGACCCGCCGGACCGGGCCGAAGACGGATCCACCGCAAGAACCGCAACCTTCAGGCCCTGCCCGGTCAGCATCAGGCCGAAGGTTTCAATGAAGGTGGATTTGCCGACGCCGGGGGTGCCGGACAGCCCGATGCGCAAGGCCTCTGGCCCGGGGCGCAGGGTTGCCAGCAGGGCAAGCGCCTCGGCCCGGTGGTCGGGGCGTGCGCTTTCGACCAGCGTGATGGCGCGAGCCAGCGCGCGGCGGTCGCCATGGCGGATCAGTCGAGCGCGGTCTGCGATGTCCATCGGGCCTCCCTTGCCGCCTTTCTGCCGGATGCGGGCGAGCTTGGCGAGAGGCCCCGAATTTTTTGATGCCATTTTGTGAAGGCGCAGGTGCGGGGCCGGGGTCTGGCCTTGCCGCCGCGGCCGGGCCATAAGCAGGGGATGGACGCGCTGCCCGTCACCTCTGTTCTGCCTGCGCTTGGCGCTGCACTGGCCGCGCGCGGAGTGGCGGTGTTGCAGGCCCCCCCCGGCGCAGGCAAGACGACGCTTGTGCCTTTGGACCTGCTGGAGCGCGGGGTGGCGGCGGGGCGTATCCTGATGCTTGAACCCCGACGTCTTGCCGCCCGCGCTGCCGCCGAACGCATGGCCGAGACCTTGGGCGAACAGGTCGGCCAGAGGGTCGGCTACCGGATCAGGGGCGAAGCGAAGGTCTCTGCTGCCACCCGGATCGAGGTGGTGACCGAAGGCATCCTGACGCGGATGATCCAGTCGGACGCGGAACTGTCCGGCGTGGGGCTGGTGATCTTTGACGAATTTCACGAACGCAGCCTGAATGCCGATCTGGGGCTTGCGCTTTGCCTTGAGGTGCGGGGCGCGCTTCGGCCGGACCTGCACCTTCTGGTCATGTCGGCCACGCTGGATGCAGCCCCCGTGGCGGCCTTGATGGGGGATGCACCGGTCATCACCTCGGAAGGGCAGGCTTTTCCGGTGGAAACCCGCTGGCTGCCCCGCCCCCCCGGCGCAAGACTGCGGCTGGAGGCTGTGGTGGCAGGCGCGGTTCGGCAGGCGGTGGCGGAAACCGAGGGCGGCATTCTGGTCTTCCTGCCGGGCGAAGGCGAGATCCGGCGGGTCGAGGCGATGTTGCGCGATCTGCCGGGCTCTGTGCTGCGCCCCTTGTTCGGCGCGATGGATTTTGCCGCCCAGCGCGCGGCCTTGGCCCCGGTGGCGGGGCGTAAGGTGGTGCTGGCGACATCCATCGCGGAAACTTCGCTGACCTTGCCGGATATCCGGGTGGTGATCGATGCGGGCCGCGCGCGGCGGGCGCGGTTTGACGCGAATTCGGGCATGTCACGGCTGGTGACGGAACGGGTGACCAAGGCCGAGGCCGATCAGCGCCGGGGCCGGGCCGGGCGGGTGGCCAAAGGGATATGCTACCGGCTTTGGACCAAGGGCGAGGAAGGCGGGCTGGCCCCCTTCCCCCCCGCCGAGATCGAGGTGGCCGATCTTGCCGGGCTGGCGCTGGAACTGGCGCTTTGGGGCGGGGCTGACCTGCCCTTCCTGACGCCGCCGCCGCCCGGCCCGATGGCCGAAGCCCGGGCCTTGCTGCACGGGCTTGGGGCGCTGAACGACAATGGCCACATCACCCCCCATGGCCGCAGGCTGGCCGCCCTGCCGCTGCATCCGCGCCTTGGGCATATGCTGGCGGTGGCCGGGCCAGAGGCGGCTACGCTGGCAGCCCTTCTGGCCGAGCGCGACCCGTTGCGCGGCGCGCCGCCGGACCTTGCACGCCGAATGGAGGCGGTAAAGCGCCCGCCTCCCGAGGCGCATCGCCCGACCATCGAGCGGATCAAGGATGAGGCGCGGCGCCTTGCGGCCTTGATCGGAACCGGGAGAGCCGAGACAGGCAGCGGCCTTTCGCTGGCCGAAATGGCGGCGCTGGCCTATCCCGACCGGATCGGGTTGCGGCGGAAGGGCGAGGCTCCGCGCTGGGTCTTGTCGGGCGGCAAGGGGGCGGCAATGGCGGCGGGGCTGCCCTTGTCTGGCGCGCGGCTGATCGTGGCGACGGACCTTGACGGCGACACGCGCGAGGCCACGGTGCGGCAGGCGGTGGCGATCTCCGAGGTCGAACTGCGCGGGCTTTACGCCGACCGCATCGGCTGGGAGGAAGTGTGCAGCTGGTCGCGGCGTGATGGCAAGGTGCTGGCGCGGCGGCAGGAACGCTTTGGCGCACTGGTGCTGGACGACCGGGCATGGGACGCTCCGCCCGAAGCGGTGGCCCGCGCCGCCCTGGAGGGGATCCGCCAGCTTGGCCTGCCATGGACCCCGGCCGCCCGCCGCCTGCGCGCCCGCGTCCGGCTGGGACGCGGTGACGGCTGGCCGGAGGTCGAGGATGCCGATCTGCTGGCAACCGCCGAAGACTGGCTTTTGCCCTATCTGGCGGGTCTCAAGACCGAGGCCGATCTGCGGAGCTTCGATCTGGTTCCGGCGCTGCAAGGCCTTCTGGGCTGGGACCGGCTTTCAGAACTCGACCGGCTGGTGCCAGCCAGTTTCGAAACCCCGCTGGGCCGCAAGATCGCCATTGATTATGACGGCGAGGTGCCGGCAATCGAGGTGCGACTGCAAGAGATGTTCGGGGTCACGGTGCATCCGGTCGTGGGTGCGGCGCGGATGCCGCTGCGGATCACCCTTTTGTCACCCGCCCGCGCGCCGGTTCAGGTGACAACCGACCTGCCCCGGTTCTGGGCCACGTCCTACGCTGATGTCAGGAAAGACATGCGCGGCGCCTATCCGCGCCACCCATGGCCCGAAGACCCGACCGAAGCCGAACCCACCCTGCGGGCTAAGCCGCGCGGGACATGAGGGGGGCGCAAGAGTTTTCGAAAACTTTTGCAGGTTCCTGCGAAGGAATCTGAGCCCCGCGATCCGATCTTTCAATCCTGCAACAGCAGTTGACCTCCACCCCCCTTTCGCCCGCCCCGCAGCGGGCATATGACGGCGCTAACATATCAGGGGCAGACCATGCGGGACGACAGGCAGGCGCGGCGGGCGCGGTGGGCGGTGGCGGCCATGTTCATGGCGAACGGCTTTGTCATGGGGGCATGGGCGCCGCAGATCCCGCTTCTGATGCCGCGCCATCAGGTGACGGAATCCGTCCTTGGCCTCTTGATCCTTGTGCTGGGGCTTGGCGCTGTCACCGCGATGCTGTTCGCCGGGCGGCTGATCAGCCTTTATGGCGGCCGCAAGGTGCTTTCGGTCTTTTCGTTAGCGCTGATCCCGGTACTGCCGATGGTGGTCTTTTCGCCGAACCTTTGGGTGCTGGCGGTGTTCATGGCGGTCTTTGGCGCAATGGCTGGCTGCATGGACGTGGCGATGAATGCCCAGGCGGTCGAGATCGAGCGCCGGCTTGACCGGGCGATCATGTCGTCGTCGCACGGGTTCTGGAGCCTTGGCGGCTTTATCGGCGGGTCGGCGGGCAGCTTTGTCATCGCCTATTGGGGGTCCGAGGTGCAATCGCTGGCCACGGCGGCGGTGGTTGCTGTGCTGGTGACCGCAGCAATGCCGTTCCTGTTGCCGGGCGAACCTGCGGCACGGCCCGTGGCGGCAGTTGGCGCGGAGGGCAGCGGGGCCAAGGGACCGCGCCTTTTTCCACGTGATTTCCATGTCTGGCTTTTGGGGTTCCTTGCGTTGTTTGCCATGGTGCCAGAGGGGGCCGTGCTGGATTGGGCGGCGATCTATCTGCAAAAGGAACTCGGGTCGGATGTCTTTGTCTCGGGCCTTGGCTTTGCGTTCTTTGCCGGGGCGATGGCGGTCATGCGCTTTGCCGGCGACAGCGTGCGCAACCGGTTTGGCGCGGTTCGGACTTTGCGGTTTTCAGGTCTGCTTGGGGCTGCCGGCATGATGGGGGGCGCTTTGGCGCCCTATGACTGGGTGGCGATTGCCAGCTTCTTTGTCGCCGGACTTGGGGTGGCGAATATGGTGCCGATCCTGTTTTCGGCGGCGGGCAATCACCCGCGCCTGCCGTCGGCGGTGGCGATCTCGATTGTCACCATGGTGGGCTATTGCGGGATTCTGGTCGCCCCGTCCTCGATCGGGTTTCTGGCCGAAGCGGTGGGCTTCCGGCCGACCTATGCCGGGCTTTCGGTGCTGTTGGTGATCGTGTCGCTGCTGGCGACCCGTGCGGCCGACGCCGACGAGTTGCGCCGCCTGCCTCGCAGCGAGGCCTTGCCGGCCTGACCAACGGCCAGCAAGGCAGAGGGCCGGGCGGGCGGGAGGCTTATGCCCGCCTCATGGTGCGCCCATGTAATCGCGCTTGCCAAGGTCCACGCCGCTGTGGCGCAGGATGTCGTAGGCGGTGGTCACGTGGAAGAAGAACTGCGGCAGCGCGTAGAACGACAGGAATTCCTCACCTGAGAGGGTCAGGTCATGACCCCCGGCCTTGAAGGTGATCTGGCGATCCGGCGCATGGGCGAAATCTTCGGGCTGGAAACTGGCCATGTAGCCGCGAGCCGCGGCGATGCGGTCTTGCAGTTCGGCAAAGGTGGTCTCGGTGTCGGGAAAGCCCTTCGGATCCTGTCCTGCCAGCCGCGCGCTGCCACGGGCGGCGAAGTCGCAGGCCAGTTGCACCTGTTTCACCAGTGGGAACATGTCGGGAAACAGGCGGGCGGCCAGAATGACCTCGGGCTTGATCTTCCTTGCTTCGCAATGTGCCTCGGCGCGGGCCAGAATGGTGGCGAGGGCGGACAGGAAGCGGTCGAAGACGGCGACGGAACGGCGGTGCATGATGGCTCTCCTTATTGCGGCAACGGTGGCGCTGCACCGGGGATGGAGTCAAGCACAGCCAAGCAGGAGGTTCGGGCGACCCCCTTTGCCCGGTCCATTTGTGGCCCCACCATTGCCCCGTTCACTGGCCGAGGCACCAACGCATGATCGCCTTTTGCGCGTGCAGACGGTTTTCAGCCTCATCGAAGATCACCGAATGCGGGCCGTCCATGACCGCCGAGGTCGCCTCGTCATTGCGGTGGGCGGGCAGGCAATGCATGAACAATGCATCAGGCTTGGCGCGGGTCATCAACTGTTCGTTCACCTGATAGGGACGCAACTGATTGTGGCGGCGTTCCTTGGCGGATTCGGGGTCATGCATCGACACCCAGGTGTCGGTGACCACCAGATCAGCGCCTTCGACCGCAGTGAACGGGTCACGCTGAATGGTAACCTTTGACCCCTTTTCGCGGGCGAAATGGATGAACTTTTCTTCCGGGTCCAGTGTTTCTGGCCCCGTAAAGGTGAAATCGAAGCCAAATTGACCGGCAGCGTGCAGGAAGCTGGCCGCCACGTTGTTGCCGTCGCCGCACCAGACCACCTTCTTGCCCGCGATCGGGCCGCGATGTTCTTCATAGGTCATGATGTCCGCCATGATCTGGCAGGGATGGGTGCGGTTGGTCAGGCCGTTGATCACCGGCACCGTGGCGTGTTCGGCCATCTCCAGCAGCGTCGCCTCTTCAAAGGTGCGGATCATGATCAGATCGACATAGCGCGACAGGACGCGCGCGGTGTCGGCGATGGTCTCGCCATGGCCAAGCTGCATTTCCTTGCCGGACAGGACCATCGTTTCGCCGCCCATCTGCCGGACGCCGACATCAAAGCTGACACGGGTGCGGGTCGATGGCTTTTCGAAGATCAACGCGACCATATGGCCTTTCAGCGGCTGGTCATCATCGGGCGAGCCCTTGGGGCGGCCGTTGCGGGCGGTCTTCATCGCCTGAGCCGAGTCGATCATCGCGCGAAGGGCGGCGGGGTCGGTTTTGTGGATATCGAGAAAATGGTTCATCTGGTTTCGCTTCTTGCACCGGTCGAACCGGGGGTTTCACACCCCCGGACCCCCGTGGAGTATTTGAAAAAAGAGCAGGCCCGGGGTCAGGCGGCAGAGGCTCTGAGCGCGGTGGCGGCCTGATCAAGGCGGCCAAGGGCTTCGGCGATGTCTTCGTCGGAAATGTTCAGCGCCGGCAAAAGGCGCAGGACATTGTCAGCGGCGGCGACGGTCAGGATGCCGGCGGCATAGCCGACCTTCACCAGATCCGCCGGGGCAGGTTTGCATTTCAGGCCCAGCATCAGGCCCTCGCCGCGCACGCTGTCAAACACGTCGGCGTGGCGGGCGACAAGGCTTTCAAGGCCCTGGCGGAACAAGGCTCCCTTGCGGGCAACCTCGGCCAGGAAGGCGGGGTCGGAGACGATTTCGGTCACTTTTGCGCCCACCGCGCAGCCAAGCGGGTTGCCGCCGTAGGTGGATCCGTGGCTGCCCGCCGTCATACCGGACGCGGCGCGTTCAGTGGCCAGGATCGCGCCCAACGGAAAGCCGCCGCCGATGCCTTTTGCGACCATCATGATGTCGGGCGAGACGCCCGCCCATTCATGCGCGAAGAGACGGCCGGTCCGGCCCATGCCACATTGCACCTCATCGAAGATGAGCAGGGTGCCGGTGCTGTCGCACAGATCGCGCAGGCCTTTCAGGCATTGGTCCGGCACCACCCGGATGCCGCCTTCACCTTGAATCGGTTCGATCATCACGGCGCAGGTCCGGGTCGTGATCGCTGCGCGGATCGCGTCATGATCGGCCCATTTGAGGTGTCTGAAGCCGGGCATGAGCGGGCCGAAGCCCTTGACCATCTTTTCAGATCCCGCCGCCGCGATGGCGCCGGTAGAGCGGCCATGGAACGCGCCTTCGAAGGTGATGATCTCTGTCCGTTCCGGCTGACCAGCCTCATAATGGAACTTGCGGGCCATCTTGATCGCAAGCTCGGCCGTTTCAGTGCCGGAGTTGGTGAAGAAGACCGTATCGGCGAAGGTGCGGTCGACCAGCATGTCGGCAAGCCGCTGTTGTTCGGGGATCGTGTAGACGTTCGACACATGCCACAGCTTCGCCGCCTGTTCGGTCAGCGCCTGCACCAAAGCGGGATGGGCATGGCCAAGCGCGTTCACCGCGATGCCCGAACCAAGGTCAAGATATCGCTGCCCATCCTCTGCCAGAAGCCAGCTGCCTTCGCCTTTGACAAAGGAAAGCGGTGCGCGATTGTAGGTTGGCAGAACGGATGGGATCATGATCGGTCCTCGGGTGAAGGCCCGTTGGTGCCAAAGGCAGGGGGCCAAGTCAACGATGCGGAGGGGGACAGGACAGGGAAATGCAGGCCAAACGGCCCCGGAGGCCTTAGCGGCGTCGGATCGGGGCAGCGGAAAGGGCGACGTGGATTTGCATGGGGCCGTCATGACTGGGGCGGGCGCAATTGGCAAGCCCCTTTCCCGGGACTTTGCGATGCCGGGTAGGTGACGAGGGTATCAGCCCGGCCCGATGGGCGGCGCTGACCGGACGTGCCATGCCGAAAATCGCCGATGGTCCGGCGTCACCGGCAAACATTGCTCGATCCCGGTTGACGTCGCGTTGACATTTTTCTGAAATTCGTTCTGTGCTTCAAGCTGGGTTCCGCACCCGAACCGGAACAGTTGGCAAAGACGTGAAGCGACGGTGTTCCCGGTCCTCGCTGCCCGCGACGGAGGCAAGGATGGCGACCTACAGACTTGGCTTCCTTGGCTTTGGCCAGATCAGCGTGCAGGCGTTGTCGGGGCAGACCGGCACCCTGACGTCCGCGGATGCAGTCATGGGACTTGGGCCGGCTGGCACGCGGCTGCGAATGAAAAAAGCCCCGGCCGATCTGACCAGCCTTGTCATCGAGGAAGAGGACACCGCAGAAACTGGCGTGCTGTCCGGTGAGCCGCGCAGGACCGTGGGCACGGGCAGCCGGTTTGGAACCCCCGGAGAACGGGTCGATCTGGCATGGCGGGCGACGCTCAGGACCAACACGGTTCCCGCCAGCGAGGCCGAGGTGCTTGGGCTGCGGGTCGGGGGTCATGTTGTCGGGCTGGTCACAAGCGCGGCGCTGGACCCGGGAGTGCAGTATAGCGTTTTGCGCTCTGCTCCGCTGGACCGCACGGTGCCATTGCGCCGATTTGCCGCCATTGAAATGGCAAGACAGGACACGGCAACGCCAGACCAACGCCCTTGGGAGCCGATCTTCTGTCTGACGTTCGGGACCATGATCGACACCCCGGACGGGCCAAGACTGGTCGAGCAGCTGGCACCCGGTGATCTGGTCAGCACGCTGGACAACGGATCCCAGCCGCTGCGCTGGATCGGGGACCGGCATGTCGCACCCGCCGAGTTGAACAAGCATGAGGCCCTGCGCCCCATCGAGATATCCGCCGGTATGATCGGCAACCACCGTCCGTTGATCGTCGCGCCGCGGCACCGGATCCTGTTGAACGACTGGCGCGCCCAAGTCTATTTCGGTGAGGACAATGTTCTGGTTCCGGCGCGCGCACTGGTCAACAGCAGCACAATCCGGCAAATCCAGCCGGAACACGGGGTGACCTATGTGCATCTGCTGTTTGACCGGCATGAAGTGATTGTCTCGGAAGGGGCGCTGTCGGAGAGTTTTCATCCCGGAGGCGGCGGTCTGGGCAAGCTGGATCCCAAGCATCGTGAAGAGATCGCGTCCCTGTTCCCCGGCGGGGCGCTGGAGCGCCGGCGATCGGCCTTTCCGATTGTGCGGATGGCAGAGGCCCGGGCCTTGCAACTTCCGGGCTGACAACCGGGCGCGAACCGGGGCGGAAACAGCCCGCGGATGCTGTCCTTGTCGGAGCGGCTGACGGGGTCTTGCGGGGATGATGCCGCACACCCTTGCGGCCCCCAGCCCTGCCCGGATACAATGGGGTGTAATCAAGACAGGCGGAGAGCAAGATGTCCTGGACGGACGAGCGGGTCGAGACGCTCAAGCGCATGTGGGGCGAGGGCCAGTCGGCCAGCCAGATCGCCAAGGAACTGGGCGGGGTGACGCGCAATGCCGTGATCGGCAAGGTGCATCGACTGGGCCTGTCGAACCGCGTCGGCGGCAAGGAGGAAGAAGAGGAGGCCACCGCGGCACCTGCCCCGGTCGCCGCAGCACGGCCCGAGCCAGCGCCCCGGCCGGAACCTGCCGCTCCGCGCGCCGAGCCGCCGCGCCCGGCGGCACCAGCCGCCGCCCCGGTGTCGAACGTGACGCCGCTGCCGGTGCGCAAGGCGATCATCCCCGCGGGCCAGCCGCTGCCTCCGCAACCCAGCCTGAACGAGATCAGCCCCGAAGCCCTTGCCAGTGTCCGCGAAGTGGAAAAGCGTGCCAAGCGGCTGACGCTTATGGAACTGACCGAACGCACCTGCAAATGGCCGATCGGCGACCCGGCGACGGATGACTTCTGGTTCTGCGGTCTGCCCAGCCTTCCCGGCAAGCCCTATTGCGAAGCCCATGTGGGCGTGGCCTTCCAGCCGATGAGCGCCCGACGCGACCGTCGTCGTTAAGTCTGATTGGGATAAGAACAGGGTGCGCGGTCGACATCGGCCGCGCATTTTGCGTTGTTTGCGCTCAGTTTCGCCATATTTCCGGTGATTGTAGCATTTCAGGCAACGTAGCCTTGAAGCAACACGGAGCGGGTGGAGTGTCAGTTTCAATGGAAAGCATGGGTGTGGCGCGCGGACGGGTGCTGATTGCGGTCCTGTTCACGGTCACGATCTTTACCAGCGCTCTGCTCCTGTTCTTTGTGCAGCCGCTTTACACCCGAATGATCCTGCCACAGATCGGCGGGGCCGCGGCGGTCTGGACCACCGCGATGCTGTTTTTCCAGACCGTGTTGATTGGCGGCTATCTTTATGCCCATCTGCTCACCCGGCGCCTTTCTGTCGGGATGCAGATTTCGGTTCATATCGGACTGTTGCTGCTTGCGCTGACGGCGCTGCCGCTGGCGGTGCCGGACACCTGGCGCTATGACGCGAGCGCGCCGGTCGTGACCCAGACCCTGTGGCTTTACGCGCTGGGGGTCGGCCTGCCCTTTGCGGTGCTGTCGGCCAACGCGCCGCTGATCCAGTCATGGTATCGGACAAGTGGCGGCCCCAGCGCCAACGATCCCTATTTCCTTTATGCCGCAAGCAACCTTGGGTCACTGATCGCGCTCTTGGCCTTTCCCTTGATCGCCGAGCCCTTGTTCGGGGTCGCGGCCATCTCGATCGGCTGGTCGGTGGGGTTTGTCGTGCTGGGACCGATGCTGTTGCTGTCGGGGCTGGCCGCGCGGGGGGGAGCAGTCGAAGCGACAGCACCCCAGGCGCAGGTGTCCGGTGCGCCGGGCGTGGCGGTGCAGACCTTGCGTCCGATCACCCTTGGCTGGTGGGCGTTGCTGGCGTTTCTGCCGTCCTCTCTGATGCTAAGTGTGACGTCCAAGATCAGCACCGATCTTGGGTCGTTCCCGCTGGTCTGGGTGGTGCCTCTGGCCCTGTATCTGTTGACATTCGTGCTGGTCTTTTCGGCCCGCTCGCCTTTGACGGCTGGCCGGTTGCGGGCGATCGCACCGGCAGCATTGGCGGTCTTGATCTTCTATTGCCTGAAGCCGTCCGCCTCGCTTGCCGGATTTGCCGCGCTGCTTCTGGCGTTTCTGGTGATCAGCCTTCTGGCCCACAGGCTGCTGTTCGATGCCCGGCCCGATGCCCGCCACCTGACCGTGTTCTACCTGACCATGTCGGTCGGCGGGGCGATCGGGGGGGTTTTCAATTCGATCATCGCCCCGCTTGCCTTTGACCGGCTGACCGAGCTTCCACTGACCGTTGCCGTGATTGCACTTCTGCTGCTGACGCCGTCAGCTCGGAATGTGCCGCGCCACATCGCGCTTGGGCTGGTGATGGCCTTCGTGGCGGTCTTGCCGATGCTGCTGCCGGTTCCCGACCTTGCATTCGACTCCGCGACGATCAAGGTCGGGCTGACAGTCGGGCTTCTTACAGCATTCATCGTCTTTCTTGGCCGTCTGCGGCTGGCAGCCGTTACTGCCGTCGTGGCGGTGCTGGGCCTTTGGTCCACAACAGAGCGTGGCGATCTTCTGTTGCAGGACCGCAGCTTTTTCGGGGCGCATCTGGTGGTGGACCGCTCCGATTTCCGGGCCTACTCCAACGGTACAACCTTGCACGGCGCGCAGTTCCGCAACGAGGCGGGCGAACGGCCGACGCCGCTGCTTTACTATCATCCGAACGGGCCGATGGCGCAGATCGTTAACGGCACCCCCGGCAGCCGTGCGCAATCGGTGGGGATCGTCGGGCTGGGGATCGGCGCGCTGGCCTGCTATGCGCGCCCGGGACAGGATTGGCATTTCTACGAGATCGACCAGAAGGTCGTGGACATCGCGCAGGATCCTGACCTGTTCACCTTCATGTCGGACTGCGGCAAGGCGGCCAGCCTGCATCTTGGCGATGCACGGATCGTGCTCCAGGGCCAGACCGACCTGTCCTATGATATCCTTGTCATCGACGCCTACAGTTCGGACGCGATTCCGGTGCATCTCGCCACGGTCGAAGCCATCCAGCTTTACATCGCCCGCCTGAATGCGGACGGGCTTTTGGTCTTCCACATCTCGAACCGCTACTACGACCTGTCGCAACCTCTGGCCGCAGCGGCCAAGGCGCTTGGCCTTGTGGGCCGGGTTCAGGAGCGCGCGGGCGACGCGGTGACAGAGGCCGTCGGCGACATTCCGTCAACGGTGGTCGTGCTTGCATCGTCGAGCGCTGCCCTTGGCGACCTTGCCACCGATCCGCGCTGGCAGCCTTTGCCCGAACCGCGGATATCGCTTTGGACGGACGACCACGCCAACCTGTTGTCGGCCCTGCGCTGACCCGTGGGCGGGTCAATCCCCGCCCAGAATGTCTTCGAGGAGCTTCCGCGCCTCCTCCTCCAGCACCTGTTCGGCCCCGCGCCGGGCAGCATCGCCAAGGGTTTCGTCTTCGCCGGCAACCACCCCAAGCTCATCGCGCAGCCGGGCTTCAAGTTCGGCCTTGGCTGCGGCTTCGGCGGCCTTTGCCGCCTCGCGGGCGCGTTCTTCCACGGCCTTCGCTTCCAGTTCCATCTTTTCGCGGGCGATGCCTTCCAGATCAAGCCGGAAACGCGGTTCGGCCCATGGCCCGGTGATCAGCAGCGGCACCATGACCCCCCCGGTGCCATCCTCGGCCGACAGCGCGGTCGGGCGCAGGCGGTAGTCGAGGGTGCGGTTGCCAAGACCGACCTCACCCTCACCCGAGGCTGTCAGATAGGGGGCAACCAGCTTCAGATCGCGGTTTGACAGGGTACCGTCCGCGATGGTGAAGGTTCCGGCAAGACCGTCAAAGATGGTCTTCTGCCCCTCGCCCACAAAGCCGGGATCAAGGGTACGCAGCATTCCGGCGATATCGAGCCCGCGGAGTTCACCCTGCCCAAGTTCCAGCGCCCCTTCACCCCGCAATCCCTGCATGATCGCCGCGACCGAATTGCCGACGCCAAGGAATTGAAGTTCCAGATTGCCGGTCGAGACCAGACGGTCATAGCCCGCAAGGTCTGCCAAGAGCGATTGCATGTCGATGCCGGTAAAGCTCAGCTTGCCGCCAACCGACAGCCCACCCCGACCATTTACGACAAACTCGCCGCCGATCTGGCCGCCATAGCCCGCCATCTGGCGAATTTGCGTAACTGCACGGGCGCGGTCCAGCGTGAACAGGGCGCGCGTCTCGCCCAGTTTCAGGACGCCAAGATCAAGCGAGGGCGCGGCCAGTTCGATCTCGGCATCAACGGACCCAAGGGCTGAAACGTCGATCATCCCGTCGGGCCAGCCATCGGCCTGCATGCCGCCAGCCGCGCCGCCGCCCATATCGCCCTGCGGGCCGGTGCCAACCCGGATCGGCCCCGCCGTCAATTGCCCAAGGATCTTGGGACGCGCATCCCCGGGGCGCAGGTTCAGATCACCGGTCAGCCGGTTGCCATCAGCCTCGATCACCACGCCGCGCAAGATGGCGGCACCGTCGCCGTCAAGCGTCACCTGCCCTGACAGCGCCAAGCTGTCCTTGCCGAACCCGGCCGCCGGCTGGTCCAGCCCAGCGCCCAAGAGCGCGCCGAGCGCGGGCAGATCGGACAGGTCCGCCGCAAGCGTGCCTTCGGCGACCAATGGCGCAAAGCCGCCGCGACCGTCAAAGGCAAGCTTGCTTCCCCCGGTGGTCAGGTTGGCGGTCAGCGGCACCACCCGTCCGGCGGCGAAAGCAGAGTAGACACCGCCGGTCAGATCAAGCGTCACCAGGCTGCCACCGCTGCGGCCTGTAGCGGCAAGGGTGAACATGCCAGAGTAATCGGGGATCGACAGGCGTGCATCCACCGCCTCCAGCGCGATGACCCGGTCGGATTGGCGGTCATTGAAGCGGATGCTGCCATTGGTGATCTGGCCCGCGTCCAGCGTAAAGGCACTGGCGGCGGCAGGCACCGACCCCGTCGTAACCGATCCCGTCTCATCGGGCAGCAAGATCCAGTTTTCCCGCCCGTCTCCCGCGCGTTCAAGGTCGATCTGCGGCTGGTCTGCGGTCAGGCCAAGGATCTTGACCTCCCCCCCCAGAAGCGCGCCAAGGTTGATGTCGACGGTCAGGCTTTCGGCCCTGAACAGCGGCGCTTCGCTGGTGGCCCAATCGGCGTTGGCAATGCTGACCGGCCCGGTTGTCACCCCAAGGCTGGGCCAAAGACGCGGCCGCACATCTCCCTGAAGCGCAAGGGCGCGCCCGGTCATGCTTTCGAACTTTTCCGACACGGCTGCGGCCACACGGTCCGCCGGCACCATCGCCAGCAAACCAAGGCCCAGCAGAACAACCACTGCCAACCCGACCCCGAAACGGATGATCCAGCGCATGCAATCCTCCGGCAAATCATGGCGTTCGACCGAGTCTATGCCCCGGCCCCCTGCTTGCCAAGCAAGCCCGCCCCCTCCGGCATCAAATGGCCGAGAGGGGCTGGGTCTTCCCAGCAACCCGGAGGCCCTGTATAGGGCGGGAATGTCAGAAAATCCGCCGATCCTTCGCCCCGACCTTGCCCGCGCCCTTGTCCCTGACACGCGTCGGGCCAAATCCGACGGGTCGTTCCAGCCGACCATCGGCATGGTGTCGCTTGGCTGCCCGAAGGCCTTGGTCGACAGCGAACGCATCCTGACCCGGCTGCGGGCCGAAGGCTATGCAATCAGCCCAGACTACAAGGGCGCCGATGCGGTGATCGTGAACACCTGCGGTTTTCTGGACAGCGCCAAGGCCGAAAGCCTTGAGGCGATCGGCGAGGCGCTGGTCGAAAACGGTCGGGTGATCGTGACCGGCTGCCTTGGGGCGGAACCCGAATACATCACCGGCGCGCATCCAAAGGTGCTGGCCGTGACCGGACCGCATCAGTATGAGGCCGTGCTGGACGCGGTCCACGCTGCGGTGCCGCCCGCGCCCGACCCGTTCATCGACCTTCTGCCCGCGACGGGCGTTTCCCTGACCCCGCGCCACTACAGCTATCTGAAGATTTCCGAAGGCTGCAACCACGCCTGCAAGTTCTGCATCATCCCTGACATGCGCGGCAAGCTGGTCAGCCGCCCCGCCCATGCCGTGTTGCGTGAGGCGGAAAAGCTGGTCGAGGCCGGGGTGAAGGAACTGCTGGTGATCAGCCAGGATACCTCGGCCTATGGGGTGGACCGCAAGCACGACCTTTCCCCCTGGAAGGGCGGCGAGGTGCGCGCCCATCTCACCGACCTTGCGCGCGAGATGGGCAAGCTGGGGGCCTGGGTGCGGCTGCATTACGTCTACCCCTACCCGCATGTCCGTCAGTTGATCCCGCTGATGGCCGAGGGGTTGGTGCTGCCCTATCTCGACATCCCGTTCCAGCACGCCCACCCGGATGTTCTGCGACGTATGGCCCGCCCGGCGGCGGCGGCCAGGACGCTGGACGAAATCGCCGCATGGCGCGCGATTGCCCCGGATCTGACGCTGCGGTCGACCTTCATTGTCGGCTACCCCGGCGAGACCGAGGCGGAGTTTCAGACCCTGCTTGACTGGCTGGACGAGGCTCAGCTGGATCGGGTCGGCTGCTTCCAATACGAAAACGTCGCCGGGGCGCGGTCGAACGTGCTGCCAGACCATGTGGCGCCCGAGGTCAAGCAGGACCGCTTTGATCGCTTTATGGAAAAGGCCCAAGCGATTTCCGAAGCAAAACTGGCCGCAAAGGTTGGAAAAGTGCTGGAGGTGATCGTCGATGAGGTTGACGATGAAGGCGCCACCTGCCGCACCAAGGCCGATGCGCCGGAAATCGACGGCAACCTGTTCATCGACGAAGGCTTTGACGGGCTGGCGCCGGGGGATATCGTCAAGGTTACGGTGGACGAGGCGGGGGAATATGATCTCTGGGGCCGGTTGGCCTGACAACTTGGTCCGTCCAACCCTGCGGCAGCCTGCCCCCTGATCTGGTCCGTCCGGCGCACTATGTTCGGCAAATGGCCGAAGAAACCCGCGTTCTTTACAATGAAACCTGCCCGGTCTGCCGGTTCGAAATCGACGCCTACCGGCGGCGCGCGCTGGCGGATGGCTTGCCGATCCGGTTTGACACGCTGGACAGTGCAGCCGAATGGGGCCTGACCAACGATCAGGCGGCGCGGCAACTGCATGTCTGGCAGGATGGGCGCGTGCTTTCGGGGCTGGCGGCGTTTCGTGCGCTTTGGTTGGCGATGCCGCGCTGGCGTTGGCTTGCCAGCCTGACCGGCCTGCCGATCTTGCGACCGCTGAGCGAATGGGTCTATGCCCGAATTCTGGCGCCTTTGCTTTACCGCGCGCATTTGCGGCGCATGCATCGTCCCTGAGTTCATGCCCCATCAAGGGTAAGGCGCCGCATATGGCTGAAGGGGGGCTGTCGCCCCCCTTGCCTGACAGTGGGCCAAACCTTGACCCGTTGCCCTTTTCGCCCGGAAATCAGGCCCGCCGAGCCAGATTCACCAGCCAAAGGACTGCACCAAGCAGAATTGCGGCCTCAAGGATCGGGAAGACCGGGCCGATGGTTTCGGGCGCGACTTTTCCGGCCATCATCAACCAAAGGCCCACAAGCAGAAGGAATGCGCCAACCTGATGCAGCCAGAAGTGCAAGCGTGGAAGGAGCCCCTCATCCAGACCCGGGATCAGACGGTAGCCGATGCCGAAAAGCGTCATGAGCGTGAAACCCAGAAGGTTGATGTGAGCATGAACAGGCGCAAGCGTGTGGTCGCCGCTTGCCCCCATGTAGGCACCAAAGCTGATCCCGACGATCAGGTAGGCCGCACCGGTAGTCAGGAAATTCCGTGATAGATTCATTTCAGTGTCCCCCGGTAGTTGCAGGCTGGTTCGCCTAAGAATTAGGCTACCACAATTCCCGCTGCCCGAAAATAATCCATTCAGTCATTCAGATCTGGTCTTTCGGAGCCAAGACTCGTCGGAGCCAAGACTCGGGGGCAAGATCAGGATTGCGCTGGCGCCCCTCTGCGCAATGCCGCCAGCGCCGCACGGGTGCAGGTCACGACATGGGCAAAACGGTCACCGCCCAGATGCACGCCGCCATACCAGCGGGTCACCACGACGATGTGGTCGGTCAGGCCCTCACGCTCCAGCATCTTCAGGATCACGGCCCCGGCGCCAGCCTCGCCGTCATCGCCCTTCAGCGGGCCGCCGTCGGACAGAACCGCCGCCCAGCTATGATGCGTCGCCTTGGCAAACTTGCGCCGGGTGCGGAGGGTCTTGAGAAATTCGTCGATCTCCGCACGGGTCCGCACTGGCCCGGTGGCGGCGGCATAGCGGGAACCCCGATCGCGCAGCAGGTCTTCAAGGATGATCATGCGGAAAGTTTCGCACAGCCCGGGCAGTTGCGCAGCCCCTGACTGGACGGAAATATCTGGAAAAAAGGCGCCCGACCGGGGAAATGGTCAGGCGCCCTAGTCAGACGCGATGCCAGGGGGAAGGAACCGGGACACCGCGCAGGGAAAAACTCAAGCGACCAGCGCTTCGATACCCACCTTGTTCGGGCAGAACTCCGGCATTGTCCGCGCCGGACCTGACCGCATCAGCCATGCCTCGCAATCCGCCTTGCGCCGACAGGCGGCGCAACGAATGATGAGGTCTTCCAACTCTTCGCGCTGAAGCCAGCCCTCGACCACGGCGCGTGGCAGGTTGACCCCGCTGATCCGCGCCATGCCACGGGTCAGCCACCAGGCTTTTGGTGCTTCTGGATATCCGATCATTGCCAGACCCTCTTGGCTATCATCAGCCCATGTTGAGCCTTGGCGAATATCCTTGCCTTGACGCAGATCAACCGCCCTGCAGCCGTCGCACTGTCGCGGCCACCTGCGCCTTGCGCTGCGCGTTTGGCGGGTGGCTGCCAAGGAAGCGGTCGCCGGGGTCGGGCAGGCGGTCAAAGAAACCCGCGCCAAGGATCGGATCATACCCCGCGATCAGCGCGATCTCGGCCCCCAGGGCATCGGCTTCCAGTTCGAACTCACGCGAGTAGCTGCGCGCCGCGACCTGGGCGCCAAGGTTCTGGGCGGCGCGGATCTGGTCGGGGGACAGCCCGTTGGCCTCGGCGATCACTCCGGCCAGAACGGCACCGGTCATCGCCTGATCCTGCCGCCGGGGGATATGGCCCGCGATGTGGTGCGCTGCCTCGTGGCCAAGCACGAAGGCCAGTTCATCCGCGTTGCGGGCGTCGCGAATCAGCGCAAGGGTAAAGCCGACCACCGGTCGGCCTTGACCGTCAATCGTCTGGAAGGCGTTCGGCGGCTGACCGGGGCGGTCATCGACCACGATCCGGAAATCGCAGTTCCTCGCGATTCCACGGGTGCGGCACGTCTGTTCAGCCACCGGTTCCACGGTGGCGACGACCTGAAGAAAGGTCAGGGCGGCAGCCCGGGCCGTCTGGGCCACCGATGACGGGGCGGGGGGCGCTGGGGCCGGAGGGGCCGAAATCGGGGCCACGCAACCGCCAAGCGACAGGATCAGGGCGGCCAACAGGGCAAAGCGCATGGGAATCCTCGGACCCGGGGCGTCAAGGGTAGCAAATCCCGGGGCCGGGGAAAGGGTGGTTCACGCAGGTGTCATGGCTTTGATCAAGATTGCCTTGCCGTTGCCATCCGGTGTCATGGCAGCTAGGATTTCCACATGTTCACCATCGAGCACGAATTCGACGCCACCGTGATCACCCTTGTCGACGAGGGGGAGGATCTGCCCTTGGTCGAAGACGTGGTGATCACCGCTTTCGAAGATTGCGTGACGATAGATCAGGTCGACCCCCGCAGCGAAGAAGTGCTGCGGATCACCCTGTCCCTGGGCCAGTTGCGTGATCTGGCGGCGGCGCTTAACCTGCCCGAAGGCAGCTATCGGCTGGAACGCAACCCGGACTGATCGGGCGGCCCCTCTCCCCTTCTGGCCATTCGCACCGAAGCTGCCTAATCTGCCCGCAAGGGGAGAGCGCATTCATGACAACCGCCTTTTATTCCGACGAACGCTGCTTTTGGCATGGCGGCGGCAATTATGCCTTCACCCTGCCGGTCGGCGGGCTTGTGCAACCGATGCCAGCCGGTCTGCCGGAAAACCCGGAAACCAAGCGGCGGCTGCGCAATCTGATCGAAGTGACGGGCCTGTCGCGCCACCTTGCGATGCGCGGGGCCGAAGCTGCGACCGACGCGGAACTTGCCCGCGTCCACCCCGAAAGCTACCTGGCCAGTTTCAAGGCCATGTCGGATGCCGGGGGCGGTGAATTGGGCCTGCGCACCCCTTTTGGCCGGGGTGGCTATGAAATTGCGGCCCTGTCCGCAGGACTCGCCACAGCGGCGCTGCGGGCGGTGCTGACGGGCGACGTGCAGAACGCCTACGCCCTGTCGCGCCCACCCGGCCACCATTGCCTGCCGGATTTCCCGAACGGCTTTTGTCTTTTGAACAACATCGGCGTGGCAGTTCGTGCGGCTCAGGCCGAGGGGCTTGTGCGCCGGGTGGCCGTGATCGACTGGGACGTCCACCACGGCAACGGGACCGAGGCGGTATTCTGGGAAGACCCCGAGGTTCTGACCATCAGCCTGCATCAGGACCGCAACTACCCGATGGACACCGGCGGGCTTGACGCCATGGGTGGCGGCGCGGGTCTTGCTGCGAACCTCAACCTGCCCCTGCCGCCCGGCACCGGCCATGCGGGCTATCTTTACGCAATGGACCGCGTTGTGCTGCCCGCGTTGGAGCGGTTCCGCCCCGAGGTGATCATCGTCGCCTGCGGCTTTGATGCCGCAGCGGTGGACCCGCTGGGCCGGATGCTGGCAACCGCGGAAACATTCCGGGCGCTGACCGCCCGGGTGATGGATGCTGCCGACCGGCTTTGCGACGGGCGGCTGGTTTTGGTGCATGAGGGCGGCTATTCCGAAGTTTATGTGCCGTTTTGCGGCCATGCCGTGCTGGAACAGCTTTCTGCCGCGCCAGTCAGCGCCCCGGATCCCTTGGCCGATACGCTGGCGAAACGTCAGCCGGATGCGCGGTTTGATGCGTTTGTCGCTGGCTGGATTGACGATGCGGCGGGCAGGCTTGGGCTGTGACGCCGGGCGCTGGAAACCCGACAGCCGCCCGGCTAGGGTAGCGGCGCAACATGCCGGAGTGACCGATGCCCGCCCGCAACCAAGCCGCGCTTGATTTCCTTTTGTCCCGCCGATCCCGCCCGGCAAAGCTGTTCACTCATCCGGTGCCGGACCGCGACCAGTTGGCCGAGATCCTGACCGCAGCCCTGCGCGTGCCGGATCATGGCAAGCTGGAACCGTGGCGGCTGGTCGTGGCGCAAGGCGATGCCTTTGCCCGGCTGGCCGATCTGGCCGAGGCGCGGGCGCATGCGCTGGGGGGTGACGCCGAAAAGGTGGCCAAGGGACGCGGGCAATATGATGCGGGCAAGCTGGCCGTCGTGGTGATCTCGTCTCCGAAACCCGCGCCCAAAGTGCCAGAGGTCGAACAGCGCCTGTCCGCGGGTGCGCTGTGCCTTGGCATCGTGAACGCGGCCGAGGCGGCGGGCTGGGGTGCCTGCTGGCTGACCGGCTGGCCCGCGCATGACCCAGAATTCGCCGCTCAGGCCTTTGGCTGCGGCCCCGGTGAGACGGTGGCGGGCATTGTCCATATCGCCACCCCGCCCGCCGATGCCCCCGACCGCCCGCGCCCCGACCATCTGCGCCTGACCACATGGCTTGACGCATGATCTTCACCGCCTTCCTGCGGGCGCTGGCGCAACTGGGCGACCGCCGCTTTCGCCGCGTGGTAGGGGTTGGCGTTCTATTGGCGCTGGCGCTTTTGGTTGCGGTTTATGCGCTGTTTCTGCAAGCGGTCTGGTGGATCACGCCCGACAGCGTAGACGTGCCGTTTGTCGGCGTGGTCACGGGGCTGGAAACGCTGCTGGGCTGGGCCTCGCTTTTCCTCATGCTGGGGCTGTCGGTATTCCTGATGGTTCCCGTGGCGTCCGCCTTTACCGGCTTCTTCCTTGAAGACGTGGCCGAGGCGGTCGAGACGCGGCACTACCCCCACCTGCCCCCGGCCCGCGCCCTGCCGATGGTCGAGGCGCTGCGCCAGTCGGTCAATTTCATCGGGGTGGTGGTGGTGGTGAATGTGGTGGCGCTGTTTCTGTATCCAATGGTCGGACCGGCGACGCCACTGGTGTTCTGGTCGGTGAACGGGTTCCTGCTGGGGCGTGAATATTTCACCCTGGTCGCCCTGCGCCGCCTGCCTTTGCCCGAGGTGAAGGCAATGCGCAGCCGCAACCGCTGGAGGCTTTGGCTGGCGGGGACGCTGATGGCGGCGCCATTGTCGCTGCCGATCATCAACCTTGTTGTCCCGGTGCTGGGGGTGGCGACCTTCACCCACCTGTTCCACCGGCTTGCCGCCTCTGGCCGCTGAAAACCGGGCGATCAGTTCCGTGGTCCGACCCGCGATTTCGCCTTATGGCCCCATCCTGCCGAACCAGTCCAGATCCCGCAGCGTGATCCAGCCTGACAGGATCACGCCGCAGATCACTGCCCAGATCGGCGTTGCGATCAGGGTGGTCAGCTTGGCTTTCCTGCCCACGATCTCATCGGCCGGGGCGCCGGGCGGGGTGCCGGGCTCCACATGGCCGGTGTCGGATTGTGACCGGGTGCGGACCTGAAGCACGACGAAGAAGGTCATGAACCAGGTCACGGCATACATCACGAAGGCTGCGGTGATTGTCATGCCTGTTCAAGCTCCACCAGACAGCCGTTGAAGTCCTTGGGGTGCAGGAACAGGACCGGCTTGCCATGCGCGCCGATCTTCGGCTCACCCGACCCCAGAACCCGTGCGCCGGTGGCTTTCAGATGGTCGCGCGCGGCAAGGATGTCATCGACCTCATAGCAGATGTGGTGGATGCCGCCCGAAGGGTTCTTTTCCAGAAAGCCAAGGATGGGGGAGTTTTCGCCCAAGGGATGCAAGAGTTCGATCTTGGTATTGGGCAGTTCGATGAAGATCACCGTGACGCCATGGTCCGGTTCGGGCTGCGGTGCGCCGACCTTGGCACCAAGGGCGCCCCGGTATTGCGCGGCGGCGGCCTCAAGGTCTGGCACGGCGATGGCGACATGGTTCAAACGGCCGATCATCGGTTGGGCTCCCTGCTGGCTGTGCTGGCAGGTTTATGGGCGCGCGGCGCGGGCGGCGCAAGCGTCAGGCGGTCGCAGCCGGGTTTGGCAGCCGGGTTTACCGCCTGTTTACCTAGCGTGGTGCAGGCTGACCGCAGGCAATCAGGGAGATGACGATGCCCTTTCCCCCCAACTCTCCGCTGGTGACAGCGGGCCAATCGACGCCAGACGTTCTGCCCTTTCGCGGGATCACCCTGCTTGTGGTCGAAGACAGTCGCTTTACCTGTGATGCGCTGCGTCTGATCTGCCAGCGCGCGGGCGGGCGGTTACGCCGGGCGGAAACCATCACTTCGGCCCGGGCGCATCTGGCCTGCTATCGGCCGGATGTGGTGATCGTTGACCTTGGTCTGCCCGATGGCCGGGGTGAGACGCTGATTGCCGAGGTGGCCGCAAGGGGCCTGCCGGTTCTGGCCATAAGCGGTGATCCCGATGGCCGCGCCCCGGCCTTTGCGGCGGGTGCGGCGGGGTTCATCGACAAGCCACTTGGCAGCATTGCCGACTTTCACCAATTGATTCTTGGGCTTTTGGGAACGCAGACGGCGGAACCCCTGCCCGAAACAGTGCCTGCCGCCGACCCGCTGGCCTTGCGGGATGATCTTCTGCGCGCGGCGGCACTTGTGGCCGCGCGCGGGGCCGACATTGCCTATGCAGCGGGCTTCGTACGCAGCCTTGCCCGCGCGGCAGGGGATCAGGGGCTGGAACGGACCGCCTTGCAGGCAATGACCGGGACCGGGCGGCAAGCGCTTGGCCTGATGCTGGCCGACCGCCTTGCCGCATTGGGTGAGATGGCGTGACCGGCCCGCTGGATTCACCCGTCAGATGGCGACCGGCAAGGCCGAAAAAAACAACCGGGACGGTGAGTGTCTGTCCTGTGTGGCGCAAGGGGCCTTACCGGCTGACGTGCGATGCCTCGGGAAAGCCTGCGGAGGGCTTTCCATCAAGGGCCGGTGCATCCATCGCCACCCGAAAGCCGATGTGACCGGTGCTGCTGTCGGGCGTGTTCTGGGTGCGCGAGTGAACGAAGTATCGCTCACAGTAAGACGCATGGCACAGGTGCGACCCGCCCCGCATGACCTTCCGGTCACCGGTTTCCGGGCCGGTAGGGTTGGCAAGGGGCGGCAGCCTTGGCGCAGGCAAGGGGCCGAACCAGTCTGCCACCCATTCCCAGACATTGCCGGTCATGTTGAACAGCCCATATCCGTTGGGCGGAAAGCTGCGCGCGGGGGCGGCACCGGCATGGCCATCCTCGGCCGTGTTCCGATGCGGGAAATCCCCCTGCCAGACGTTGTGGCGGTGTTCGCCCCCCGGCACCAGCGCGTTGCCCCACGGAAATTTCATCCCCTTCAGCCCGCCTCGGGCGGCATGTTCCCATTCCGCTTCGCCGGGCAGTCGGGTGCCGGTGAACCGGGCGAAAGCGGCGGCGTCATGCCATGATACATGCACAACCGGGTGATCCATTCGCCCCTCGATGGTGCTGCCGGATCCTTCGGGATGCGCCCAGTCCGCACCAAACACCTGCCGCCACCACGGCGTATGGGGCGCATGTCTGGGATGTGCCGCAGGGTCGGCCAAAAATACTGCAAAGACGAAGGACCAGCCTTCCCGCTCGGCCGTTGTCTTGTAGCCGCTCTCCGTCACAAAACGCGCAAAAAGACGATTGGTGACGGTTGTCTCGGACAGCTCGAACCGGTCCAGCCGGACCCTGCGGCGCGGACTGTCAAGATCGACGGCATATCGCGACCTTGCCGCCCCCATTTCCAGAAACCCGCCCGGGATCTGGCGCATCCCGGCCATGACCTCGGACCGGAGCGTTTCCGAGGCCGCAGCGTGTGGCAGGGAAACGGCCCCCTGGCCCTTGGCACCCGGCGTTGCCGGCAGGCAGCCGCAGCCGCCCGCGCCAGCCTCCGGGTGCGGATCAGTCTTCCGGATCATCGCCATCCGCCGCTGTCAGCGGCACCAGATTTTCCGGCGCGGTGATGTCAAAGCCATCCCCAGCAGCAACCGCGGCCAGCCGGTCGCGAAGCCCGGCAAAGGCCGGATGCGCGGTGCCAAGATCGCGCAGTTGCCAGAAGTCCTCCTCGACGTCGAACAATTGCCAGCTGTCGTCCGCATAGCGGATGATCCGGTAGCGCCCGCGCCGCATCGAGACATTCTTGCCGTAATAGGACGCAACCTCCCGCTCCGGGTCGCGTAGCCCCGTCATCATCGGCCGGAGCGACCGGCCGTGCCGGCGTTCGGAGCCGGCGAGCCCCGCGAAATCAAGCACGGTCGGCCCAAGATCAACCAGCGCCACCGGATCGGCGACCACGCGGCCCACCGGATCGGCGGGGTCGAAGATCACGAAAGGCACCCGCAACGACTGTTCCCACATCGTCGTCTTGCGATAGAGATTGCGGTTGCCAAGGTGGAAGCCGTGGTCCGCAACCAGGATGATCACGGTATTGCCCGCATGAGGCGAGGCCGCCAGCACATCAAGCACCCTGCCAAGGTGATGATCGCCGTGGCTGTAGGCGGAAAAGTAGTTCCGCACCGTCTTTTGCCAGAAATCCTCGGACCTGAGTTCAGTGCGCTCGGGATGGTGGACGGTCGAAAAGGCATTGTCGGTGAGATAGCCGGTCCAGTCGGGCGGCTTTCGCAGGTTCTGCGCGTCATACATCTCCTTGAAGCGCGCCGGGGTGATGTGCGGCACATGCGGGCTGAAAAAACCGACCTCGCGATAAAAGGGCTGGGGACCGGAGTAGCTTTCCAGAAAGGCTATGGCCGAGTCCGCCACCTGATGATCATAGTATTGGGCATCATCCGGCCCGTCCGGTGTGCCAAGGCCCTTGCGGAAGCCGCCATAGGCCCGTGCGCGCCGGCGCAACTCTTCCGGCAAGCCCATGTCATCCGAAAAGAGCTTGCGCCCGTCCGAGTAAAGCGCCGCATGGGGCGCGCGGGGCAGGGGCTTGTAGCGGTGATGCACCTTACCGCCGGACGAACAGAAATAGCCCGCCTCTTTCAGGTGGTGGCTCCACACCGCCTCGGGCGTGACCCTTTCGAAGACGAAGGTACTGTTGTCCACGATGCCCAGCTCGTTCGGCATCATCGTCGTCATCATGCTGGCGCGCGACGGCCCGCAGATCGGGGCTTGGGCATAGGCCGCGTGAAAGGCGGTCGAGACCGCGCAAAGCCGGTCAATGTTGGGCGTCTGCAACGGTTCGTTGAAGACGGTCTTGTAGGGCCAGGGCGCGACGGCATCGTCGAAGCTGACCAGAAGAATGTTCTTTCTTTCCATCGCCCTGTCTTCCGGTTCCGGCCGGTTGCACCGGTGCTTCAGGCTAGCGGCAGCGGCCGGCAATGACCACGGGCAATTTCTGCTCCGTCACGCGATGGCCTCTCGCAGCATGGGGTCATCCACGGCACGCACCAGCCGCGTCAGATCGGAAAGCCGTTCGCGTTGCCGCCCCGCAGGATCAAAGTTCCCCGGCGACAGCCAGACGGCATAGGCCTCTTGCAGGGCCGGCCATTCACGGTCGATCACCGAAAACCACGCCGAGTCGCGATTGCGGCCCTTGACCACCAGATGATTGCGGAAGATGCCCTCAAAGCTGAACCCCAGCCGCTGTGCCGCCCGGCGCGACGGCAGATTGAGCGCGTTGCACTTCCATTCATAGCGCCGGTATCCGGCATCGAAGGCCCAGCGCATCATCAGGAACATCGCCTCGGACGCGGCAATCCCGCGCTGCATGGCGGGCGAGATGCAGATATGCCCCACCTCGATCGACCCCGCGTCGGGCGCGATCCGCAGATAGCTGGCTATCCCGCCGCACTTGCCGCTGGCCATGTCCCGCAGCACGAAAAAGCGCGGGTCTTGGCCCGTCTCCCGTTCGCGCGCCCAGCGGTGATAGGCCGAAGCCGAGGCGAAGGGGCCATAGGGCATGTAGTCCCAAAGCGCGTCATGGCCCTGAAAGGCTGCATGCAGGTCAAAGGCATGGGCCTCGGCCTCCAGCGGCTCCAGCCGGACATGCCGGCCCATCATGGCCTTCTGATCGGGGCGCGGCGGGGGCGTCCAGTCGGGAACCGGGTCTCCAAGTCTGGCGTCGGTCATCGGCCTTTCCCTCTTGCCCAATGCGGTGAAGCTAGGCTGCCTTGGGTGCCGCCCGCAAGCCCGTCAGAAATGGAAGTCTTCGGGATAGCTGTGGAAACCGTCAAAATCCGCCTTGCCAAGAACTACCCCAGCCGCACGAAGAGCGGCGTAACCCATTGTCAGATGGAAGAAAAAGTTCGGCAGGCCGTAAAGGAACAGGAAATCCATCCCGGTCTGCTCCAGTTCGGCAAAGCCCGCGCGGTGGCGGATGATCCGGCTTTCCGCCCCGTCGAAATCTGCTGGGGCCATTGCCCCCAGCATCGCCCGGGCCACGGCAAGCCGGGGGCCAAGCGCCTGGGGCAGGTCCGGCACCTCGCGGCCCGCAAGCGGGCAGGTGATGCGCAAGGCAAAACCCGCCGCCGTGGCAAACTGCTGGCCCGCCGGAAAAGTATCGGCCAGCTGCGCGGTCAAGGCCTCCGGCCCCGCCTTCTCCACCATCCCGGACACGCGTCCGAGGTAGTGGCGAAAGACGGGGACCGAGGCGTGATACATCAGGCGTCCTTCGGCACGACGCGCAACCGCAATTCGCGCAGTTGTTCGTTCGTGGGATCGGACGGCGCATTCATCAGCATGTCCTCGGCGCGCTGGTTCATCGGGAACATGATGACCTCGCGGATGTTCGGCTCATCTGCCAGAAGCATCACGATCCGGTCGATCCCCGCCGCACAGCCTCCGTGGGGCGGCGCGCCATACTTGAACGCCTTCACCATCCCGCCAAAGCGCTTGTCGACCTCGGAGTTCGGATAGCCGGCCAATTCGAAGGCCTTGTACATGATCTCCGGCTTGTGGTTCCGGATGCCGCCCGAGATCAGCTCATACCCGTTGCAGGCCAGGTCATACTGGTAGGCATAGACGTTGAGCGGGTCACCGTTCAACGCCTCAAGGCCCCCCTGCGGCATCGAGAAGGGGTTGTGGCTGAAGTCGATCTTCCCGTCGTCGGTTTTTTCGTACATCGGGAAATCGACGATCCAGGCGAACTTGAAGCAGTCCTTCTCGGTCAGCCCCAATTCCTCGCCGATCACGTTGCGCGCCCGCCCCGCGATGGCCTCGAACGTCTCGGGCTTGCCGCCAAGGAAGAAGGCTGCATCGCCCTTTTCAAGGCCAAGCTGCACCCGGATCGCCTCGGTCCGCTCCGGCCCGATGTTCTTGGCCAACGGGCCTGCGGCTTCCATGCCCGACCCATCCTCGGCCTCGCGCCAGAAGATATAGCCCATCCCCGGTAGCCCCTGCTGTTGCGCAAAAGCATTCATCCGGTCACAGAACTTGCGCCCCACGGGTTCGCCCGACGGACCTTTGGGCGCGGGAATGGCGCGGACCTCGTTGCCGTCCTGCTCCAGCAGTTTGGCGAAGATTGCGAAGCCACTGCCCCGGAAATGATCAGACACGTCCTGCATCCGGATCGGGTTGCGCAGGTCGGGCTTGTCAGAGCCGTACCATTTCAGCGCATCACGATAGGCGATGCGGGTCCAGTCGGAATAGACCTTCTTGCCCGGCGCGAATTCCTCGAAAATCCCCTGCACCACCGGCTGGACGGCAGCAAAGACATTGTCCTGCTCGACGAAACTCATTTCGATATCAAGCTGGTAGAAGTCTGTGGGCGACCGGTCGGCACGCGGGTCTTCATCGCGGAAACAGGGGGCAATCTGGAAATAGCGGTCGAACCCCGCCACCATGATCAGCTGCTTGAACTGCTGCGGCGCCTGCGGCAGGGCATAGAACTTGCCGGGGTGCAGTCGCGACGGCACCAGAAAATCCCGCGCGCCTTCGGGGCTGGAGGCGGTGATGATCGGCGTCTGGAACTCGGTGAAACCCTGATCCCACATGCGCTGGCGCATCGACCGCACCACGTTTGACCGCAGCATCATGTTACGGTGCAATTTCTCGCGGCGCAGGTCGAGGAAGCGGTAGGTCAGGCGGGTTTCCTCGGGATAATCCACCTCGCCGAACACGGGCATCGGCAATTCATCCGCCGCGCCCAGCACCGTCAGGCCGGTGGCATAAACCTCGATCGCGCCGGTCGGGAGCTTGGGGTTCACAAGGCTTGCATCCCGCGCCTTCACCCGGCCATCGATCCGCACCACCCATTCGGCGCGCACCTTCTCGATCTCGGCAAAGGCGGCGCTGTCGCCATCGGCAATCACCTGCGTGATCCCGTAATGGTCGCGCAGGTCAATGAACAGCACGCCGCCATGGTCGCGCACCCGGTGGACCCAGCCCGACAGCCGCACCTCCTGGCCCACATGGGCTGTGTTCAGGTCTGCGCAAGTATGGCTGCGGTAGGCGTGCATTTCAGTTCCCCTTCCGAGGGCTTTTCAGATGATCGCGCCGATACACCTTGCCCCGGCCCCCAAGTCAAGCCCGCCCCACATTCATCTGTCTCTAAATATCCCCGCCGGAGGCTTCCGCGGCCGGCAGGGGAAGCCTCCGGCGGGGATATTTCAAAGACAGATGAAATCCGCCGGGATCAGCCCCCGCAGCGCATTGCCGACCCATAGCCGCATTCTGGGCAGGTCTTCGGCCAGCAGCACCTCCTCGGGGCAACCCATCTCGGCCCGCAACACCCCCGGCAAGAGACCCGAGGCAAGGGGCGGCGTCCGCATCCCCTGCCCCCGGTCGAAGAAAACGGTGGTGATGCTGCCATCGCAGACCTCGCCGCGCTCGTTGAGGAAGACCACCTCGTCAAGGCCTTCCGGCAGCGTGGCGCGCGCCCGGTCATATGCCTCGCGCCGGGTGGATTTGACGCGCAGCCACGGGTCGCAGGAGGACAGACGCGCCTCGGCCAACCCGACGCGCCACACCGGCTTGACCGGGGGCAGCGGCGCCACCTCCCAAGCCACCGCGCCAGCGCCGTCCAGTGTCAGGCGCAATCTTGCCGGATGGTCCGGGGTCGGGGGGGCAACTTTGGGGCAGGTCCAGCCAAGAAGGGCCGCGCTTTGCCGCAGCCGCGCCAGATGCAGCGACCAACGCGGCGCGGCGCGGCCATCCCAGAGCAGAGTCTCGATCAGCTTCAGGCCCGGCTCACGGCCGCATTCACGAAGCGCGCTTTCCACAACGCCTCCTCCCATTCCCCAGCGGCGGTAGAACCATGCGTCAGGCCTCCGCCCACGTTCATCACGATATCCGCGCCCGTGACTGAAAGCGTGCGGATCGCCACGTTGAAATCTGCGGTTCCGTCGGGGGCCATCCAGCCCACCGCGCCGCAATAGACCCCGCGCGCCATCGGTTCCACCGCGCGGATGATTTCCATCGCGCGAATTTTCGGCGCGCCGGTGACGGACCCGCAGGGAAAGAGTGCTGCCATCAGGGCGGGCAGGCTTGGCGCTTGGTCCAGCACACCTTCAACGGTTGAGGTCATCTGGTGGACGGTCGAATATTTCTCCATCGCGAACAGGGCTGGCACCTTCACGCTGCCAACCTTCGCGATTCGGCTGATGTCATTGCGCAGCAGGTCCACGATCATCAGGTTTTCCGCCCTGTCCTTGACCGATGCCTGTAACCCGGCCGCAATCGCCACATCCCGCTCCGGGTCCGGGTCGCGCGGGGCGGTGCCTTTCATCGGGCGGGCCACGATCCTGCCGCCAGCTTCCAGCCGGAAGAACAGTTCGGGCGAGCGCGATACCACCACCGGCCCGGTGCCGAAATCGACAAAGGCCCCATGCCCGACAACGCCGGTCCGCCGAAAGGCCCCATAAAGGCCCAGAGCAGTGCCGCTGGCCAGCCGCGCGGACATTGGAAAGGTCAGGTTCACCTGATAGCAGTCACCAGCTGCGATCCAGTCGAAGACCTTCCTTGCCGCGTTGCCATAGGCCCTGCGACCGACCAGAGGTTCGGGCGCGGTCATCGTGGTCGCGCGCGCTTCTCTGGCCGCTTGTGCAAGGATTGGCCCAGCGGGGAGCGGCCCGTCAAAGACGCCCAGCGCCAGAAGCGGCCCCGGCCGTTTGCGCGGCATCAGATGCCCCAGTTTCGGTTCCAGCGCATAGCCCGCCTCATAGGCGATGTAGCCGGCAATCCAGGCCCCCTTCCCCCGAGCTGCTTCGGCCCTTTCAAGGGCGGGGCGCAAGTCGCCGGGCCGCCACGCGGCAATCACCGCGCGGGGTGCGGCGAACAGCGCCGGTTCGCCGGCCGGACCATGTTCCAGAAGGATCACCGCAAGCCCCCGTTGCCCCTGTGGCCCAGATAGGCCGATCCCGCCGACCACGCCAGTGCATTTCCGGCCCTGCCATCGCCCGCTTGCGACACGCGCCCGCTGCACTCGCGCCAGATCGCCGCGCCAGATTTTCGCGCCTCGAAACCCCGGCGGTTTGGCCCTTGCGCCCCCCCGGCTTCTGACTATAACCCGCACAATTTTGCGCGATAGATGGGGACCGACCATGCCGAAGCGGACAGATATCCACTCGATCATGATCATCGGCGCGGGGCCTATCGTCATCGGTCAGGCCTGCGAGTTTGACTATTCCGGCGCCCAGGCCTGCAAGGCTTTGCGTGAGGAAGGCTACCGCGTCATCCTGGTGAACTCCAACCCAGCGACGATCATGACTGATCCAGGCCTTGCGGATGCAACCTACATCGAGCCGATCACCCCCGAAGTTGTCGCCAAGATCATCGAAAAAGAACGCCCTGACGCGATCCTGCCCACGATGGGCGGGCAGACCGGCCTGAACACCGCGCTGGCGCTGGCTGACCTTGGTGTGTTGGATAAGTTCAAGGTTGAACTGATCGGGGCCAAGCGTGAAGCCATCGAAATGGCAGAAGATCGCAAGTTGTTCCGCGAAGCGATGGATCGGATCGGTCTGGAAAACCCCAAGGCCACCATCATCGCCGCGCCGAAACTGCCCTCGGGGAAGTATGACATCGCCGCCGGCGTGGCCGAGGCGATTGCCGCCATTCAATATGTCGGCCTGCCCGCCATCATCCGCCCGGCCTTCACGCTTGGCGGCACCGGGGGCGGCGTTGCCTACAATCGCGATGACTATGAGGCCATCGTCAAGAGCGGCCTTGAGGCTTCGCCCGTGGCGCAGGTGCTGGTGGACGAGTCCCTCCTCGGCTGGAAGGAATACGAGATGGAGGTGGTGCGCGACAAAGCGGATAACGCCATCATTGTCTGCTCGATTGAAAACGTCGACCCAATGGGAGTGCATACCGGCGACAGCATTACCGTCGCCCCGGCGCTCACCCTGACCGACAAGGAATACCAGATCATGCGCAACGGCAGCATCGCCGTCCTGCGCGAGATCGGGGTCGAAACCGGCGGCTCCAACGTGCAATGGGCGATCAACCCGGCAGATGGCCGCATGGTGGTGATCGAGATGAACCCCCGCGTGTCGCGGTCATCCGCGTTGGCGTCCAAGGCCACCGGTTTCCCGATTGCGAAAATCGCCGCGAAACTGGCCGTCGGCTATACGCTGGACGAGTTGGACAACGACATCACCAAGGTCACGCCCGCTTCGTTTGAGCCGTCCATTGACTATGTGGTAACGAAGATCCCGCGGTTCGCCTTCGAGAAATTCCCGGGGTCGGAACCGAACCTGACCACCGCGATGAAATCGGTGGGCGAGGCGATGGCCATTGGCCGCACCATCCACGAATCTCTACAGAAGGCGCTCGCCAGCCTTGAAACCGGTCTCACCGGGTTTGACGAGATTGCCATCCCCGGGGTCGCAAGTTCGGGTGCGGCGGACAAGGCGGCTGTCTCCAAGGCCCTCAGCCAGGCTACGCCAGACCGCCTGCGTGTCATCGCCCAAGCCATGCGGCACGGGCTGACCAACGACGAGATCAACCAGATCACCGCCTTCGATCCGTGGTTTCTTGACCGCATCCGCGAGATCATCGACACCGAGGCCCGCATTCGCAAGGATGGCCTGCCGGTCAATGCTGATGAGCTTCGCGCGCTGAAGATCATGGGCTTTACCGACGCCCGCCTTGCCAAACTCACCGGACGCGACGAAGCCCAGGTCCGCCGCGCCCGCCAGCGTCTTGGAGTCACCGCCGTTTTCAAGCGCATCGACACCTGCGCGGCAGAGTTCGAGGCCCAGACCCCCTACATGTATTCCACCTACGAGATGCCCGCGATGGGCGACGTGGAATGTGAATCCCGCCCCTCTGCGGCGAAGAAGGTCGTCATCCTTGGCGGAGGCCCCAACCGGATCGGCCAGGGGATCGAGTTCGACTATTGCTGCTGTCACGCCTGTTATGCGCTGACTGCGGCGGGCTTCGAGACCATCATGGTCAACTGCAACCCTGAGACCGTCTCCACCGACTATGACACTTCCGATCGCCTCTACTTCGAACCGCTGACCTTGGAACACGTCCTTGAAATCCTGCGGGTGGAACAGGAAAACGGCACGCTGCACGGCGTCATCGTGCAGTTTGGCGGCCAGACGCCGCTGAAACTCGCCAACGCGCTCCACGACGAAGGCATCCCGATCCTTGGCACCACACCCGACGCAATCGACCTTGCCGAAGACCGTGAGCGGTTTCAGGGCCTTCTGCACAAGCTTGGCCTGAAGCAGCCGGTGAACGGCACCGCCCGCAGCCGGGATGAGGCTTTCAAGGTCGCAGAAGATGTCGGCTATCCGCTGGTCATCCGTCCCTCCTTCGTCCTGGGCGGCCGCGCGATGGAGATCATCCGCGACGACGCCCAGCTTGAACGCTACATTCGCACCGCCGTGCAGGTGTCGGGTGACAGTCCGGTCCTGCTTGACAGCTACCTCTCTGGTGCGATCGAGGTTGACGTCGATGCACTCAGCGACGGAAAGAACGTGCATGTCGCTGGAATCATGGAACATATCGAAGAGGCCGGCGTTCACTCCGGCGATTCGGCTTGTTGCCTGCCGCCCCATTCGCTTTCCCCCGGGACCATCGAGGAACTGAAACGCCAGACTGTCCAGATGGCTGTCGCCCTCAACGTCGTGGGCCTGATGAACGTGCAATTCGCGATCAAGGACGGGGTGATCTTCGTGCTGGAGGTCAACCCCCGCGCCAGCCGCACCGTTCCCTTCGTCGCCAAGGCCACGGACTCTGCCATCGCCAGCATCGCCGCCCGCCTGATGGCCGGCGAACCCCTGTCCAACTTCCCGATGCGCGCGCCCTACCCCGCCGGTGTTGGCCCGGATACCGACCTGCCGTTGGCTGACCCCCATACCCTTGCCGATCCGATCACCCCATGGTTCAGCGTCAAGGAGGCGGTGCTGCCCTTCGCCCGCTTCCCCGGCGTCGACCCGGTGCTTGGCCCGGAAATGCGCTCCACCGGCGAAGTCATGGGCTGGGACCGCACCTTTGCGCTGGCCTTCCTGAAAGCGCAGATGGGAGCCGGCACGATCCTGCCAGAAACCGGCCGGGTGTTCCTGTCGGTCAAGGACATGGACAAGACCGAGGCGCTGGCCGCCGCCGCCCGTGACCTTGTGGCGATGGGCTTCGTGATCGTCGCCACCAAAGGCACCGCCGCCTGGCTTGCCGCGCAGAGTGTGCAGGCCGAAGCGGTGGCAAAGGTCTATGAGGGCCGCCCGAACATCGTCGATCGGCTGAAGAACAACGATATCGCGCTGGTGATGAACACGACCGAGGGGACGCAAGCAGTAAGCGACAGCCGCGACATCCGCCGTGTGGCCCTGATGGACAAGATCCCGTATTTCACCACGGCGGCGGCAAGTATCGCCGCAGTTGCGGCGATGAAGGCCCGGGGCGAGGGGTATGGGGTGCGGACGTTGCAGGGGTAAGCCAGGGCGCGTCCCCAGTCATTCCGCAATCCTCATTCCATATTCTTTCCAGCGACATAAAGCTGCCCAACAACCGACGTGGTTGCCGACAATTCAGAGTTGTGTAACCTGAATGGAAGAGAGCCAAATTGAAACTGCCAATTGTGTTGCTGCCCATATTTCTGCTGGGCTGCGTCGAGCCGATGGTTTCGGACTTCAACGGATCCAGCGTGAAAGTTGTCGAAGACTTCGGAGGTAGAAAGCCCACACCCGCAACGGTCGCAGAAGCACAGCGCATTTGCGGCAAGGTCGGAAAAACCTCGGAATACGCATCGACACGCGGTCTTCCGAATTATCAGACAGAATACCTTTTCCTCTGCCTGTAATCAAAACTGCATCGGCGGTGCGCAGGTACTATGCACCGTCGGTCAGGCGCGAATCCACAGTCTGTTGCCTTCCGTACGAAGCCCTCTACCGCGCCATCTCTTCCGTCCAGCCCCGCGTCTTGCCGGGGTTCATCAGCCCATGCGGGTCAGCCTCCATCTTGAAGTCGATCTGGGCGGTGTCGATCGCCTTCATCCCCCCATCCTCGATCGTGATCGCGTGGGGGTCGTAGATCGCACAGCCCTCGGCCTCGAGTTCGGCGATGATCTGATACATCCGGTCTCTTGACGTCCAGCGCACGATCGGCAGGGCGAAGAAATGCACCTGACCGCCCATGCGGGCGGTTTCGTGGTGCCAGTAGATTTCCTCGCCATAGCGGTCAAGCTGGCGCTGGCAGAAGGCCGGGTCGAGGGGGGGCGCGTAGGCGACTTGCAGGTAGGTCCAGACACCGGGTTCCACCTTCAGCGCCTGTAGCGTGGTGTGGTTCCAGCCACATTCCCAGACCGGGGGCAGGTTAGCCGCGTCCATCTCGGCGTCGGTCTTCACCAGCACCACCTTGCCACCGTGGGCTTCGGTCAGCGCCTGAAATGCCGCAAGGCTGCCGGGGGCGACCATGGCAAAGATGGCGTCCTTGTCGGGGGGGGAGATGCCGTCGAACTTCTTGTAAAACCGGGAAAAACGGCGTTCACAGATGGTGACGAGAAAGCTTTCGATGCCGGCCTCCTCGGCCTCGACCGCCACTTTCAGCGCGGTGTCATAGCCGTCAAACAGTGCCACGACCTGCCGATAATCAACCGTAGGGGTCAGGCCGTAATCCAGCGCGGTGATGATGCCGTTGGTGCCGTAGGCGTGCTGGACCTTGAGGATATCCTGCCCGTGAAGCTCGATCACGCGGGGTGTCTCCTCAACCGTCACAAGGCGGATGTAGGTGATGTTCGTGCCGTCGCGCAGCATGCCGTTCTTCAGCGACCCGATCCCGCCGGACCCGCCCGACACGAACCCCGCCATCGTTGCCAGCCGCTTGGTGGAGGGAAACATCGACAGCATCTGCCCGGTTTCGGCCACGGCTTGTTCAACACGTTCGATCCGCGCGCCAGCTTCGCAGACCACGCGGCCGGGGGTGATTTCCAGCACGCGGTCCAGCTTGGTCATCTCCATCACCACGCCGCCTTCCATTGGGACGCATTGGCCGTAGTTGCCGGTGCCACCGCCGCGCAGGGTCAGGGGGATGCGCAGGCGGGCGCAGGCAGAGGCGACGGAGATCACCTCGGCCTCGCTGCGGGGTTGCACGACGATCTGGCCGGACATGGCATCAAGCTGTTCCTTCAGGATCGGCGAATACCAGTAGTAGTCGCGCGATTTGGCGAGGACGTATTTCGGATCATCATTGACCGGAACCTCACCGATCATGGCGCGGAAGGCGGTGAGTGTTTCCATCGAAACGGTCATCTGATCACCTGTTTCAGGGTTGGGGTACGCCGCCACGGATCACCATGCGCGGCACGCCGGGTCGGGCAAGCGCGGCAAGGACATCGGGCGCGGGCAGGACAAGGAAATCGGCCACCTCTCCCACCGCGACGGGCCGGTCGGCAAGACCAAGCGCACGGGCGGGGGTGGTGGTGATCGCGTCCACCCAACTGCCGGGGGCAAGGTGGGCGGAAAGGGCGGCAAGGCGGAGCGATTCCAGCGGGTCATGGACCCCCATCGGGTAGAAGGGATCGCGCACATTGTCGGTGCCGAACAGGACCGGGACGCCCGCCGCCCGCAGTTCCTGCGCCGGGGCAAGGCCGCGCAGCCGGGGGGTGCGGCCGGGGGCCATGTCTTGCAGGTAAAGGTTTGTCGTCGGCATCACCGTCAGCGCCACTCCGGCCCGGGCCATCGCGTCGATGGCGCGAGCGGCGTCGGGACGGATGGAAAGCGAGCAGGCGTGACCGCACAGCACCCGGTCACCCATGCCGCGGCGGGTGGCTTCCGCGATGATCAGGTCAAGGCCGGTGGCTTCAACCTCCAGCCCCTCATCGACGTGGAAATCGAGCATCAAGCCATGTTTTTCGGCAAGGTCGAAGACAAAGGGGATCCGGTTGGCAAGGTCCGGGTGGCGGTAGATGAACGCCCCCAGCACCTGCCCATCGCGCGCCACGCGGGCCGCGATGGCGGGGCCAAGGTCAGGGTCTCCCACCACGTCGATGGCCGACAGAGAGGCGCGGATCAGCGGCATGCGGGATGCCCAGTCCTGCGCCACCACTGATGCCACGTCCCATGCCAGCGGTGCGGCCGGGCCGTCCCAGTCGATATGGCTTCGAATGGCGCGGCAGCCTGCCTGCCAGGCTTCCTGCATTCCCGCCTCGATCCGCGACCGAAGGTCTTCCGCTGTCCAGTTCGCCTTGTCGCGCGCCATCGCGTCGATAGCGCCGAAAAGGCCGGGCGCCTCGGGGCGGCATCGGGAAATGGTGCCAGCCTTGTCAAGGTGGACATGGGGTTCCACGGGCAGGGGCAAGATGGTCCGTGAGGCCGGGCCGGGGCTTGGGTCGATGGCGGCGATCTTGCCGCCGGACAGGGTCATGCGGACCGGCTGGCCGTCAAGGTTGACATCTTCAAGGATCATCGCGCGTCGGGGTCCGGCTGGTGGTCAAGGTGATCAAGGGTCATCCGGTCCACCTCTTCCAACAGGGTCACGATCTGCTGGGCGGCGTGTTCGATGACCTGTCGGCCCTTGTCCACGGTGGCAAGGGAGGCATTGCCACAGGCACCGGCGGGGTGCATGTCCTGCGCCGCCCAAGCAAGCTTTCCCGCGGGCGTCAGGCCAAGGAGGCGGTTGTGCTGGGCCAGATCGGCGACCAGCGGGCGGAAATGGCGGGCATGGTCCATCTGCACCAGATCAGGGTGCAAAGCGCGCATGACAGAGGTTTCCATGTCGCCCGCATGGATACCGAAGCGTTCCTCGTCTGGCGTGAACAGACCCGGCGGCATCCCCATGGCAAACCAGTTCGCGCCCACGACCAGCATCTTGTGACGCAGCCGCAGATCGCGCGCGACGATGTCCATCGGGGCAATCTGGCCGCCGTGGGAGTTGAGGATCACCAGCTTGCGCACCCCCGCACGGGCGACGCTGTCGCCAATGTCGGACCACATCGCCATCAAGGTCGCGGCGGAAAAGGTCAGCGTGCCGGGATAGGCGCTGTGTTCATCGGATTTGCCGACAGGCAGGGTTGGCAGGATCAGCGCGGGCAGATCGGCCGGGATCAGCGGCACGGTCGCGGCGATGATCCCGTCAAGGATCGCCTGATCAACCGACAAGGGCAGGTGCGGCCCGTGCTGTTCCACCGCGCCAACCGGCAGAACGGCGATCAGCCGGTCGCGCGGCAGGGCTGCGAAATCTAGCGCGGTATACTGCGCCCAGAAGCGGTGCTGCATCGGCTTTCCCCCAAGTTCAGCCGAAGGTTGGCGCGGGCGGGGGGGAAGTCAAACGCTTTGGCCGGAAAACCGACGTCAGGATGGATGGCCTGCCGGTTTTGCGGGCAATCGTCAGGCATCCGTCCCCGCACCAGCCCCATTGCCACGCTCGGCACCATCGGCTTTGGCAAGGGCGTGGAAGGCATCATACTGTGACTTGAATACCTTGCCGCTGAGATGTTGCAGGAAGTGGGTCTGCTGCAAGCGGTCCATCACCGGGCCTTTCACCTCGGACAGGTGCAGGCGGATGTTGCGCGCGGCCAGTTCGTTGTGCAGCGCCTCCAGCGTTTCCAGCGCCGAATAGTCGATGGAGTTGACGGCCGAACACATCAGGATCACCTCTCGCAGGTCGGGGGACCGGGAGATGCGGTCAAGGATCATCGTCTCAAGGAAACGGGCGTTGGCGAAGTAAAGGCTTTCATCGATCCGCAGTGTCAGGACATGGGGATAGGTCTGCACCGCATGGCGGTGGATATTGCGGAAGTGTTCGGACCCCGGAACAAGACCAACTTCGGCCACATGCGGCTGGGCGGTGTTGAGAAGGTGGAGAAGGACCGAAAGTGCCACACCAACAGAAACCCCGGTCTCGATCCCAAGGCCAAGGGTGACAAGGATCGTGACAGCAACGGCGGCGAAGTCGCGGCGTGAATAGGCCCATGTGCGGCGCAGGATGCCAAGGTCCACAAGGCCAAGGACGGCGACGATGATGGTGGCGGCAAGCGTGGCTTGCGGCAGAAAATACAGAAGCGGCGTCAGTGCGATGGCGGCAAAGGCAAGGCCCACGGCGGTAAAGGCCCCTGCTGCCGGGGTTTCAGCCCCTGCGTCGGCGTTGACGACTGACCGCGCAAAACCCCCGGTGACCGGCAGACCGCCGGTAAAGGCTGCACCCATATTGGCGGCGCCAAGGCCCAACAGTTCCTGATCCGGGTCGATCCGCTGGCGCTTGCGCGCGGCAAGGGTCTGGGCAACCGACACGCTTTCGACAAAACCGATGATCGAGATCAGCGCAGCCGGGATCAAAAGCGCGGACACCAGCGACAAGGACAGGTCCGGCACGGTGAAGGGCGGCAGGCCTTGCGGCACTTCGCCCACGATACGCACGCCCTTGTCGGCCAGCCCCAGCCCCCAGACCAGCGCGGTGGTGGCGGCGACGGCAAAGACCGGGCCGGCCTTGGTCAGAATGTCGGCGGCGCGCTTGGGGGTGCCAAGCGCCAGAAGCGTAGGCTTCATGCCCTTGCGCACCCAGAACAGAAAGACCACGGCCCCTGCCCCGATGGCCAGCGTGGCAAGATTGGTGTCCGCGACATGCAACCAAAGCCCATGCAGGATTTCCGGCAAGGTTTCCCCCCCGCCCTGCACGCCCATGATGTGACGCACCTGCCCCGCAGCGATCAGGATGCCAGAGGCAGTGATGAACCCGGCAATCACCGGATGGCTGAGGAAATTTGCAAGAAACCCCAGCTTCAGCACCCCCATGGCAAACAGCATGCCACCAGACAAAAGCGCCAGCGTCAGTGCCGCCATCGCATAGCCCGCCGTTCCCGCCTCGGCCACCTGCCCCACGGCGGCGGCGGTCATCAGGGACACCACGGCCACCGGACCCACGGCCAGCACGCGGCTGGTGCCGAAGATCGCGTAAAGCACGATCGGCAGGATCGAGGCATAGATCCCCGCCTCGGGTGGCAAGCCCGCCAGAAGCGCATAGGCCAGGGACTGCGGCACCAACATGATGGTGACGATCAGCGCGGCCATCAGGTCGGCGCCAAGGGTGGCACGATTGTAGCGGCGGCCCCAGTCAAGCACCGGAAGCCGCTTCAGAAGCGGGGACATGGTCAAGCCTTGTATTCTACAGGATGCCTTTCGCTTCCTTGCGGTCAGTCATCGCTGACAGAACGTTGCGACAAGCGACCGCAAGAAAGCGTCAAGCCGTGGACTCAAAGACCGTTGACCGGCACCTTGAGGAAACGTTTGCCGGACTCGTCAGGTTCGGGAAGCGAGCCTGCGCGCATGTTTACCTGCAACGACGGGATGATGAGTTTCGGCATGTCGAGTTGCGCGTCGCGTTCGGTGCGGAACTTGATGAACTCGTCACGGGTCTTGCCGCTACCCACATGGATGTTGTGGGCTTTTTCTTCAGCCACAGTGGTTTCCCATTTGATGTCGCGGCCGTTCGGGCCGTAGTCGTGGCACATGAACAGGCGCATTTCGTCGGGCAGCGCCAGCACCTTCTGGATGCTGTCATAAAGCTGCCCGGCCTCCCCGCCCGGGAAATCGGCCCGGGCTGACCCGCCATCGGGCATGAACAGCGTATCGCCCACGAAGGCCGCGTCGCCCATCACATGGGTCATGCAGGCGGGCGTATGGCCGGGGGTGTGCATTGCCACACAGTCCATCGTGCCGACGGTATAGGTGTCACCGTCATCAAACAGCCGGTCGAACTGAGAACCGTCGCGCTGAAACTCGGTGCCTTCATTGAAGATCTTGCCGAAGGTGTCCTGCACAACGGTGATGTTGCGCCCGATCCCGATCTTGCCGCCCAACTCGCGCTGGATATAGGGCGCAGCGGACAGATGGTCGGCGTGGACATGGGTTTCGATCAGCCATTCCAGCTTCAGCCCATGCTCTTTCACATAGGTGATCATCGCATCGGCGTGGTCATAAGTGATCCGCCCGGCGGCATAGTCGATGTCCATCACGCTGTCGACGATGGCGCAGGCGTCAGAACCCGGATCCTTCACCACATAGCTGATGGTGTTGGTGGCGGGGTCGAAGAAGCCCTTCACTTCGGGCTTGATGGACAAGTTGGTCTTGATGGTCATGACAACCTCCTCAAGTGGCAGGTTTCGGGCGGGGAGGCAGGCTTCGGGCCTGGACCACACGCGCGATCAGCAGGCCGCCGATCAAGGCGGCCACGAACAGGAACGGCTCGATCCGGCCGGTGCCAAGCGCGGGCAGCGCACCGCCCGGGCAGAACCCGGCAATCCCCCAGCCGATGCCGAAGACGCCAGAGCCAAGCACAAGGCGGCGGTCGATCACCCGCGTATCGGGAAGCTGGAACCGGTTCTCCAGCACCGGGGCCGGGCGGCCAAAGACCAGCCGGTAGCCCGGAATGGTCACGGCAAGCGCGCCGCCCATCACGAAGGCAAGGCTTGGATCCCAGGTTCCATCCCAGATCTGGGCAAGATCGAAGAAGTTTAGCACCTTGGCGGGGTTCATCATGCCAGAGATGGCAATTCCGACGCCAAAGATCAGGCCGATGACAAGTGCAGACAGAATGCGCATCTCAGGCCCCCAACAGATGACGGGTGACAAATACGGTGGCAAAGGACGTGATCATGAAGCTGATCGTCGCCACGATGGACCGGCGCGAAAAGCGGGCATTGCCGCAAACACCATGCCCCGACGTGCAGCCGCCGCCGTAGCTGACGCCCACGCCCACAATCAGCCCGCCAAGAACCACCGCCAGATTGGAGATCGGAACCTCCATCGCGGGTGCGGTGCCGGTGGCCCACAGCAGGGCCAGTGGTCCCATCGCCATGCCGACCAGAAGCGCCGCCTTCAGGCGCCAGTCGGCCATGTCGTTCAAACGCATAAGCCCACCCAGGATGCCCGTAGCCCCCAGGATGCGCCCATGAAATGCCATCAACAGCACTGCGGCAATGCCGATCAGCGCGCCTCCCCCCAGCGATTGCAGGGGTGTGAATTCAGTTATCATTCCGTCCTCAGGTCTTGCAGGTCTTGATTCCAAAGATGCTGTAGGCCGGGCAATTGCCCATCGCCGCCGTGGCCAACATCACTACACCGACAGCCGCCGCCACCCAGAAAGTCCAGCCGGCGAACCAGCCCAGAAGGAAGGCCCCGGCAAGCAGCACCACGCCCACAAGCGCACGCAGGCCCCGGTCGATCGTTCCCATATTCTTGGTCATGTCGTTCTCCTTTCGAGAATCATCGCTGTCGCGACCTTGCCACAAGTGGCGCGGGTTCCTCGGTGACTAGGTCACAGAGCGCGCCAGACGCTCCAATCCGCCCCGATCAAGGATGCGGATCACGCCGCGCGCCTGTTCAACCCATCCCCGGCGCTGGAATTCACCCAGCGTGCGCGAGATCACCTCTCGCGCGGTGCCAAGTTCCACCGCCAGAACCTGATGCGTCGCCTGCACCACACCATCCTGTGCCAGATCCAACAAACGGGCCGCCAGTCTTACATCGACCCGCTGGAATACGATATCATCAATCAGGCTGAAAAGATCCGCAATCCGGCGTGAATAGGCGCGGAAAATGAAGCTGCGGAAGATATCGGACCGGCCAGCCAGTTCGTCAAACAACTTGCGCGGGATCACGACCGCCTCGACCTCGGTCTCGGTCAGGCCCTCGGCGGAATAGTCTTCGTCGGCCAGCATGCAGGCGGTTGTCAGCACGCAGCTTTCGCCCGCGTTCACCCGGTAGAGAAACACCTCGCGCCCGGTTTCGGACCGTTGCTGCACCCGCACCGTGCCGGACAGCAGCAAAAGCAGGTTGTCGGCATGCTGCCCCGGCTCGAACACCCGCGCCCCGGCGGGCAATTGCACGACCTTGCTGCCAGCGACAAGCCTTTGCGCCACCTCGGCAGGCAAGGACTTCAGCCCCGCAAAACGGTCGATCCAATCCATATCCGCACCCCCGGACCGCCAGCAACCTCGGCACGCCCATCATGACGGTTTGTCGCCCCGCCTGCCAGCCCCGGCGATGCCGCAGCGCAGGCACACCCGGCGGCGGCGCTGCCTTTGGGGCAATTCCGCAGTTGCCAGCCCTTACGATCCTTGCTGCTGGCTTAGCTGCGGGAGGATGTCAGCCGATCCATCACCTCGGCGACCGGCAATATCTCCAGGCCTGCGGCCATCGCGCGCTCGATCACCGCTTCCAGGCGGGACGGGGGGCAGCTGAAGGCATGGCCCGTGTTGTCCACCCCATGTGCCAGCAGGATCGCCCAAGCTCCGTCGCGCGCGGCAGCCGCTATGCCTGCACCGATATCTGTCTCGGCGGCAAAGATGTTGTCGATCGGCAAGATGCGGAGCTGTCCTGCATCCGCGCCGTTGCTGTTCAGCCCGGGCATCACGCTGCGCGAAGCCAGAAAGCGCCGGTTGCACAGCCATTTTGCGGCAACAGAAATCTCGCCGTAGGGATAGGCAAAGCTGCGCGCCATGAAGTCCTGACCGACGGCCTGCTTCAGGAAGGCATCGTTCAGCGCGATTTCCCTGCGCATCTGGTTCGGGCTCAGGGTCAGTGTGCTGACATGGTGAAAAAGGTGCGACCCGATCTCGTGTCCGGCGGCGATGATGTCGGCGATATCGTCTTGTCGATACTGCTCTCGGTTCTCGAAGACCTTTCCGCAAAGATCGCCGCTCAGATAGTAGGAGGCCCGAAGTCCGTGCCGGCTCAGGATGGGTCCGCCTTCTGTCCAGGCCGACAGGGGGATATCATCGAAGCTGAGGCTCAGAAAACCGCGCCCGGGCGGCACCGGAACCCGGCGAAATGCCATCCGTGTGGCGGCCGCAAAGGACAGACGGCCGGCAAGGGAAGACCTACGCATTGCAGCACCCATGGTCAGACCGGCCGGGAACACCGGCAGCCCCCTGAAGGGTCGCGCAAGGTTGCCCCGGCCGTCCGGCCCGGAGCCTTGGCTCAGGATCGGTAGAGTTCAAGGATCTTCCCCCCAAGCAGTTGCGAACACACGCCGGCATGCAGCGATGCCCGCATTAGCGCCCGGGTCCGGCGGGCTGGCCAAGGCACCGAAAGACCGGCCCACCCGGTCAGCACTGTCACCTTGGCCGCGGCCTTCGCGAACAGGATTGCCCGCCCGAGGCCTTGGTCGGGGGCATTGATCCGACCATGCGTCTGCCCGGCCCGGAAGTTCCGGCGCAGAAGAAACGAAAGCCGTTCCCGCTCTGGCGGCACGTCCTCATGGGCGATGGCTGCGGGCGCATAGCCGATGGCACCGCCGCTGCGCACCAGACCACGAAAATAGGCATCGTCCTCGCCACCTGTCCGCCCATAGGCAAGGTCAAAACGGCGGTCGCGCAAGTGCGGGCTGTTCAGGCGCAGGATGACATTGCCAGTGTAGCCGGTAAGGATCCGGCCGTCAGGCTGAACGACCGGCACGACATCATGAAAGTTCGCATTGCGCATCCAGCCGGGTGCATCCGGCCCATAGTTGGCGATCACCGGCCCCAGCACCGCATCCGCACCCGAGGTGGTGATCTGCTCCAGAAGCGCCCTTGCCCAGTCGGGAGAAGCCACTTCATCATCATCGATCATGGCAAGGAAATCAGCGCCAAGTTCCACTGCCTTTTCCAGCAGCGCATTTCGCGCGATCGAGATGTTGCGCGCAGGCGCATGCACATAATGCAACGGCATCGTATGGGCATCCCGGGCCGTTTCCGCCAGCGGCAAGGCCGACGGCTGATCATCGTTGTCGGCAATGATTGTGCAGCAGTTGCCCTGAAGAGCGAGCGTCTGCGCGGCGAGGCTATTCAGCGTACGGGCGAGTATCGGCCGCCGGAAGGTGCAGGCCCCGAATGCTACCAGCGGCACCCCGGATGTCGAGCCATGAATGACCGTATCACGCATGACCACCCCCCCGGGATCTGGCTTCATGGGGCAGGCCCAGCCGGCCAATATCTGCCTGCCGAGCAAGATGATAAGCGCATTTCGGCTCATTTGCGCCATAATTGCAGGGCAAATTCAAGGAAAGACTTGCCCACCCGTTAACCGGATGGTCAGGTTCTTGACTGAAACTGATCCTGGTGACGGACCCGGGATGGCCGGACAAGATCGAGAGTGGGCAATGAAGCTGACTTCCTTTGTTACTGGAATGCTTGGATCGGCAGGCCTGTGCGGCGTGGCTACCCTGGCGATTGGCGGGACCTGGATGCAGGCGCTGGTGATGGGTGTCGTTACCCTTGTGGTTGCACAGGTTCTCTACATCGCGTTGCTGCTGGTTCTGGCGCGGACGCCGGGTGAAGGGCAGCGGACCACCTGGCCGGAAGCCGGCGCTCAGGCCCTTCTTGTCAGCCAACCCGATCTTGGCAAAAGCGCGGTGAAGCGGTCCTCTGGCCGGGAAGGCTGACCAGCGCCCCCCAAACCCTGCAGAGGCCATGTCGAACCTTGAAGGGTCAGACATGGCGTTGCGCCTCAGATCTATCGGGGGATTGCAGCGGTGATTGTGAGGGTTGCTTGTCACAGTTCGCAGCCGGGTCAACGAAGCGGGCATTCTTGCGCTGTTGCCCGAAATTTTCGATCATCCTGCGCACAAAGCGGATATAGGCACCCGGCCCCTTCCTGGTGATCTTGCGCAGAACTGCCGCCGGGTTCGGCTTTACCATCGACCGGGTATCCATGCACACGACATGCTTGCCAGACATCCTTGCGATGACCTCTGCCTCCCAGGCGTTGCTTTCGATGAACAACCCGGCCTCCGCTGTCCGATAGAAAGCCCCCTTGAAGCTTCCGCCACCGCCGCTCGCCTTGCGTTCGGCATTTGAACTGGCCGGATGCATCACAAGGTGGTCATAGCTGACATTGTGGCGCTGCAACCATGCCTCGGTCGCGGCTCGGTGGCGTTCAAGCCGACCGGTTACCAGCCAGCCAACGCGCGTGGTTGGCAGGAACAGCGGTTCAACGGTTTCCAGGAATCGTGCATATTTGCTGCCTTCGTCGTCTTCTTCTTCCGTGCAGTCGCGGCAGAGGACGCCGTCGATATCTACACACCATGTTCCGATGGCACCGTGATGCATGACGTTCCAGGCAAAGAAATGCCGAAGCGTTGGCACCTTCCGGCTATAATAGTCCACCAAGGGCGCGCCCACCGGCGTTGCGTAGACCACCGCAAAGGAAATCCGGTGCGGCAAGGCACGCCGGCCCAATTCCGTGCGGATTTCCCGCAATTGCGCGCCGGTTCCCACGCTGTCGTCAACGATCAGCACGTTCAATGGGGCATCGTCGGCATCACTGGTCCGGCTGCGGACCTTGCGATGACCCGAGGCCATGAAACGCCCCTCGTAAAGGCCTTGCAGGTCGGTGATCGGCAAGTTGAGGTGCAGCGCAATCATGCTGGCCGGCACCAGACCACTGCGTGGGATGGCCACGATCAAATCCAGATCCCGCGGCAAGCGTGGCAAGAGCCGGACTACATCTGCCTCCATGTCGCCAAAACTGTTGAATTCCAAGGCACGCCTCCTGTTATGCGTGATGAAAACTCAGACGCGCCGCCGCGCGCCACCATGCCGCTGAAGCTGCGGCAGTTCGCGGGATGCCCGCAGCCCGTAAACCAGAGATGCCAGCACCATAAGCGTCAATGCATTGAATTCGAAAAAGACCGGCACCTCGACCATGGACAGAACCAGCACGAAGGCAACAGCCATGAAGCAGAACAGCGCCGGCGCCCCACCGGCGTGCATCACCCAACGCGTGCAAAGCAGGAATGCCGGCAACAACAGCATCAGGTGCAGGAACACGCCGATCAGGCCGATGTCCACCGCGTTGGACAGATAGAGATTGTGGAAGTTGAAGCCGGATTTCGAGGCAATGTAGAAATCGGCCCAGAGTTGTTCGGCCAATGAGTTTCCTTCCACCCAGAAGGCCCGATAGCCGGTGCCAAGCAGCGGCGCATGGCCAATTTCGCCGATGGCGGCGGCCCACAGATCTGTCCGTCCTGTCAGTGACGGATCCTTGCCGGTCACCTCCACCACAAACTGAAGGATCGCATCGCCGAAATAAAGCGCCACCAGCAACATGGCCAACGCCGCGCCGCAAAACTTAAGCAGCCCGGCAGTCCTGCGGGCTGGCGGAAGCGAATGCGTACGAAGCATCACCAGTGCCGCAGCCAGCACGAAGACAGAAGCAATGACAGCACCCGCCGATTCAGCCATCATGATCTGCGGCAATCCCAGAAGCGCACCGAACAGCCCGGCAAGACGCCACAGAAGGGGCTGAATCCGATCGGCAAGCAGGGCGAAAGAACAAAGAACCAGCGCGACCATGGTGAATGCGTAGTAGTTCTTGCTTTCGAAGATGCCGATCCAGATCCCATCCTCCCGGACATTGCCGATCAGGAGGCTTGCCAGGCCAGCAACCAGAAGCGCCAGGAAGAGCACCCGCAAGAAGACAAGCGGCGACAGGCGGCTTGCCAGCGTCACCGCGATGACGAAGGTTATTACAAGCTGGGTGCCATGCCGAAGGGAAAGGTCGGGATGGTCGGACCACAGCATGCTCAGGGCGCACCACAAGGGCAGCAGGTACAGCCACCAGTAATCGCGCAACTCATCCCGGGACCGATCCGGCCGCCGAGCCAAGAGCACCAGCCCGGCGATCAGAAAGACCAGCACACCGTTCCGCCCCAGATAAGAGGCAAAGACCAGTGACGTCAGAATCAGCACGCTCAGCACCGTGTTCGGGCATACGGTAATGCCACCTGCCGCGCCGGCAAAGCCTTTCCGATGAAGGACCGCCCCGCTCAAGTCAGTTTCCCGCAAGCCTGCAAAGCACCGAGCCGTCAAACCGGCAGGCTTCGCCAAGACCTGTGAACGCGACCCAGTCGATTTCCATCTGCTTTGGCTGGTCAGGATGTACGAATGGACCCATCCAGTCGTTCAGGGTCTCGGTCCCCCAGATGCTCAGATAGATCTTTTGCGGCCGTTCCGGCAGGATCGCGTCCTCGACAGTGTGGATCAGCTCGCCATCGACATACCAGCTCAGCCGCCCGGGTTCCCAGACAAAGGAATAGGTGTGGAATTCCTCGTTGGCCGGACGCGGCATGGGGTGGACGGCCCCATGATGCGGCTTGCCGTCCACATATGTGTTGACTGTCACCTCTCGAGGATTGGCCGTGAGGATTTCGAAGTCGATCTCGTCGTGGCGTTCGTCGTGGACAGGTCCGATGTAGGTGAAGAAGGCCGCGTTGAGACCGCTGCCATCGTTGGTCTTGATCCGCGCCTCATAGGTGCCGTAGCCAAAGCGCTGTTGCGACTGGATTTCACCGCAGCGGTAAACATGCGTCGGTGTCGGATCCTCCAGAAAGCGTAGCGCAAGCTGTCCCGGCATGTGCTGTACGGCGGTGCTTGACCATTGGCAATTTTGATGGGCGCCATTGCTCCAGCCATCGGAGACGTACCACTTCTCCAGATCAAACTCGTTGAAATCATCAAGGAATGACTCCCCAAGCGGCTCGGCCTGCGTGCTGCCGGTTGCGCCCAGTGCAAGCAGCATGGCGCAAGCGGCAATTCTGGCCCGGCATGCCAGACCATTGCGATTCAAGGCACCATGCACGTCAGTTCTCCTTCTCGCCCTGAGCATCATAATATCCTTCAAATGGGTCGGTTTGGCTGTATTTGGCCAAAGCGCTCATGTCAGCCTTGTTCAGGGCAATGCCTATCAGCTTTTCGTAAAGGACATGGTCCACCGACAGGATGTCCCGCAGTGTTTCCCGAGAGACCTTGCCCCATTCAAGGACCATGACCAGACCGTCCAGCACCGGAACAAGCGCGCGTGCGTCCGATACCGGGGCCAGCGGGGCAAGGTCGATGATCGTCAGCGAATAGCGTCGACGCGCTTCGGTGATCAGGTTGCGGAACTCTGGCGAACCGACCTGATCCCCGGCAGAGGAATCATTCGCGGAGAATGTGGACGGCAGGAAGTGCAGGCCGGTGTTCACTTCACGGCGAAGCGAAGCCTCCCAATCCGCCCGCCCCATCAGCACTTCGCGCAAGCCGACCCCCATCGACTGACGCAACCTTCGGCTTAGCGAAGATGTCCGGACATCCGCATCCACCAACAGCACCGACCGCCCTGCCAGCGCAGCAAGAGCCGCGAGGTTTTCCGCTGTTGTCGTCTTGCCTTCGCCCGGCCTGATCGAAACCACGCCAAGCACATAGCCCGTCTGACCTTTTGTCGAGCTTTCGAGGGTGACCCGGATATTTCGCAACGTCTCGGTGAATTGGGACCGGGGATGCCTCAGGGCCGCGAAATCATGCTTGAACCCCTTGCGCAATTCACCAGCAGTCGCCGCCTTCTTTCCGGCGATCTCGGGAACGGTTGCCCCTTCGATCTCGTCCGGTGCCAAGAGCGGCATATAGCCGAGGAAGGGCAACCCGCTGGCCTCCTGCAGATCCTCCCGGGTGCGGATGAACCTGTGGATCCGCTCGCGCCACAGCGCCAGCCCGCCACCGGCAGCCGCCCCAAGCAACAGCATGAACCCAAGGGCCAGCGACTTGCGCGGCGATATGGGATCTTCCGGAATGTCTGCAAAGGACAGCACCCGCACATTTGTGACCGGAAATGTCTGGGTCTGTTCAAGATCCTTCAGGCGAAGCAGGTAGGTCTCGTTCAGCGCATCGAAAATCTCGGCCTGCCGTTCCAAAGCGCGCAGTTCGACACGCGAGGTGGCAAGGTCCAGATTTTCGGCCGAGATCTCGGAAATGCTGTTGCGCAGGATGCTGATCTCGGATTCCAGTGCGCGGACAGCGTTTGCGGTTGTCTCGTAAAGCCGCTGCATCTCGCGTTGCAGCGCCCGCCCCTCGGCCTCGATCCGTTCGCGCAGCTGGACGACTTCAGAATGATCCGGGCCGTAGCGCAGTTCGACCTCATCAAGCCGCTGCTGCAAGACCATGAGACGCTCTTGCCCGGCAGAAAACTCGGCATCGGGAACGCGGGCTCCGGCGGCGCCCGACTCGATGAAGCGCAGCGGATCAAGCTGGCGAAGCTCGTCATAGATGCTGCTCAGCGCCCGCGTCCGCGCCAGTTGGACAGTCGCGTCGGCGATGTCGGCGTTAAGCTGCGCGATCATCTGCACGGTGATCGGTTCACCGGCGATGGTCTCCAGCCCGCTGCGCGCGCGGAACTCCTCAGCCCGCAAGGCGGCTTGGGTGGAATTCTCCTGGATCACGAACAGGCGGTTCTGGAGCCAGTCCAGCACCCGTGCCGAAGCCTCCACATTGCCGATCAGCTGGTCAGAGACGAAAGCCTCACCATAGGCATTCACGACTGCGGCCACCAGTTCCGGGTCGCTTGAGGTATAGCGCAACAGAAATACCGAACTGCGCCCTTCGCGGCGGACATCAATGTTTTCGCGAAGGTTCTCAGCCGCTGCGATGCGCTGTTTCATCGCGGCCGCTTCAGGGTCGGCCTCAGCTTCGCTGCCAGAACCGCCGGACAGAACCGCCCCCGCCAGTCCGCGCAGAAACTGCACCGCTCCGCCGGGCAAGGATCTGGGGGGGGCGACAAAAGCTTCACGTTCATGCAGGTCGAGTTTGTTGACGACGGCCAGCGCAAGGGTCTGCGACTGCAAGACCCGAAGCGCGCTTTCAAGCATGACCTCGTTCTGGGTCACGGTGGCAGGGCGGTTGAATCCGTTGGACACACCGGCAACGTCCTCGCCGATCATTACCTCGGTCGAGGCCATGTAGACCCGCGGCGCGGTCAGCACATGCAACACGCCCAGGGCCAGCCCGACAAGAGCAGCAGCGCCCACCAGATACTTCTGGCGCCGGACCGCAGAGAGGATTGCGGCAATGTCGATCTGAGGCCCGCTGCGCATCGGCCCCATCTCTGCGACCGGCCCGCTGGCTGGCGCCGGGATCATTCCCGGGTCGCTGTCGTTGAACCGCACAAGCATCCGCTTCACTCTCATTCTCCCGTCATCGCCCGCGGCCGCTGGCGGGCTTCGGACTTTCTGCCAGGGCCGCGCAGGCCAAGACGTAACAATTGGCCCCAGAATCCGACTGACCACGCCATTTGCATGACCGCCGCCGGAAGACCACAAAATGCAAATGCGAGTTTGCGCCCGCGCACCGCCGTCAGCAACCCGGCCAGCAGGCAGATCAGCAGCCAGGCCGCGAACGGCAGCGCCAGAAGCGGCATTGTTGGTGCCAGTGCTGCCAGCAAGGCAAGCGGCGCAAGGCTGATCAGGATGAAATGGCGCTTGCTCAGGCTGCCAGGATGTTTCCATGCCGTCGCAAGGCGCCCGGCACCGAATCGATAATACTGCCGAGCAAGCCCGCGCAGGGTATCGCGCGGGTAATAGTCCATCCGGGTTTCTGCCGTAAGCCAGATGCGGAATCCGGCCCCGACAAGTCGCTGGTCAAGCTCGGCATCCTCATTATGGCTGAAGTCTTCATCATAGCCGCCAACGGCACGGAACGCCGCGACCCGCATCAGTGCATGGTGGCCGTGTTCGACAAACCGGCCTTCACCCTTGCCACGATGAGCCGACCCACCGTTGCCGAACAGGGAATTCTGCGCTGCCGCGATGTTGCGCTGCAACACCCCTTGCCCGGTTGCATGCATCCGCACGACAACACTGTCGGCCCCGGTGCGCTGCGCCTCGGCAAGAAGTGCGTCGCAATAATCCACAGGATAGCCGGCATGGGCGTCAACGCGGATGATCCAGTCCACCCGGTCAGCATAATGATCAACTGCCAGATTGATGGCGGCGGATTGCAATCGGCGCGGGTTGTGCAACAGCACAAGTCCCGGGGTCCGTTCCGCCTCGGCCTGCACGATGTCCACCGTCCCGTCGGTTGACCCGCCATCCACCACAACGATATGCGCACCAAGCCGTCCAGCCCCGCCCTCCATCGCGCGGATGACTGACACGATGTGCCGGGCCTCGTTCAGCGTCGGAATGATGATGACGATCCGGCCCGGCGGCGCCTCGCCCCCGGTGCCGAGGCCCGATGTCATGTCTGTCTGGAACGTTGTTGGCTTGATGGTCATCCGACAATCTCCACGGGGTCAAGCTGTGGTACCGGGGCAGCTTCTCGCTCGGTGCCGGTGCGTCCTGCCAGAAGATCGACCAGCCGGATGCAGTCTTGCCGCGTGGTCCGCCACTCGGCCATGTCGAGTTCGGCAATCCTTGCGCGAATGGCCACAAGCCGGTTTTCGTCCACGCTTTCAAGCACGGCGGCAACGGCCTCTGGGCCCAGCGCAGGCAGCACAAGACCAAGGCCCCGCCGGGACAGATAGCGGCCGGTTTCAGTTCCCTCCAACGCTAGCGGAATCGCGCCGTTAGCACAGCTTTCATAAAGCCGGTTGGGCAGCAGCCACTCGGAATTTGCGCCCGCTTCAAACCTGTCGACCAGCCATGCGATGTCGATCCCGCCATATATCTCTGGCAGGTCATCCGGATAGCGATAGGCACCATGGAATTCGATATGCGGGTTGTCGCGCAGGATCTGATGAAAATCTGGCAAGACATCAAGCGCTGGCCGCCCCCGCAGCACCAGCCGAACCCTGCCGTTTGCATCGCGGCACAACGCATCAAGACACCGCAGGGATTCGGCGCAGCGAAGAATGCCGAACCAGCCAATCACGATCGGCCCACCGCCCTGCCGTGGCGGACGGACCGGCAACAGGGCCAGATCAGCCGCTGCCGGATCCCAGACCTTGTTCTCGATCAGGACCGGAGGTGCCTCGATCTGGCGATAGCGGCGGAAATGTTCTTCGTCGAACCGCATCGACGAGATCAACACCCGATCCACATTGCGGCACAGCCGCCGTTCCACAAGCCGCATCAATGACGCGATCATGCCCGGCCCAACCAGCAGGCGATGAATGTCCAGAGCTTCATAGAACAATCGCGGCGGTCGTTGCCGGCTGACGCGCTTGCGGATCCGGTGTGCCAGCGGCAGCATTTCAAGGTTGCGCGCAACGATGACATCCGGCGCACCGCGGCGCGCCACCGACCCCGCCCGCAGCATCAGGCGCAGCGCGCTTAGCGCCCGATGCAGAAAGCGGCCGCTGTAAGTCTGGCCAAGGACCGTCGCCTCGCGTGACAAAGGTGCGGTCCCGCGCCGAAAACCGGCGACCTCGACCACGGCCCCACCGGCCTCCAGCATGCTCACCCGGCGCCATGTGGCGGAATCGTCAAGATCATGCGTCAGATACAGGATCCGTGTCATGCCTCCTCCTGACAGGATCGCGCGGGCTGAACGACGGGGATGGCCTGCGCTTCCGCTTCCGCTGACCCGGGAGGTCGGACATCTGCTGCTGTCGGGGCAGGGTAGACGACCTTGGCCGATCCGAAGCGCGGCACCAGACCCAGCGCGAACTCTCCAGCGCGGTCGATGGCGATGATGTCAAGGTCATGCTTGCAGGCCAATCGCGCCAGTCGCATCCAGGTTTCTGCCGCCGAAGCCGCCCAACCACGTTCGTTGACCGCTGGCACTTCGAAGACCTCAAAGCCGGAATACTCGGTCGGCACCACCTGCCCGCGCTGACACAGGACAAGGTTCATCGTTGCCCTGACATCCCCCGAACTGTCCCGCCGTCGAAGCTGGCGCTGCACCCGCTCTTTCACGCTTCTCATCAGAGAAAGGACGTTCCTCGGGTTTCTGAGCAACCTGCCCGCCGCCGCCAGCCAATCCCCAGCCTTCAGTGCCTCCATCGTGCGCACATGTGAAAGCTCCCGCGCCTGCAACTTCATCCGCCGGGTGATCGCCCGGATCAGGTCTTCCCGTTCCGGCGGCTGATCGCGCAAGACCGCCGCCTGTGCCGCAATCATCCGCTCAAGGCTGGCCACCCCAAGCCGATGCGACGTGGAAAGGGGATGGCGCCGATAAAGGTAAAGCGCATCCGGGATCAACATGAACCGGGCGCCACCCAGCAGAAGCCGCAGATAGAGGTCGCAGTCCTCGTCGATGCGCAGGTTCTCGTTGTAGCGGGTCTGCCCCAGCGCACCGCGGCGGATCAGCGGCTTGAGATACCCAAGCGACAGGTTTTCGGCACCAAGCAGGCGGCCCGATATCAGCGCCACCGCATCAAATTCCTGCGGGGCTTTCAGCGCCAGTTGCCGCAGCAGCGTTCCCTGACTTTCCAGAGGGTCATCACCGAAGAACACAAGATCATCGGCCACAAGATCCGCGCCAAGCACCATAGCCGATTGCAACAGGCGGGCCAGCCTCTCTGGGTGGATGATATCGTCTGAATCGACGATTGCGACCCAATCTCCCGTCGCAATTTCAAGCGCGCGATTGCGCGCACCGGCCGGCCCCGACGGCGCCGGAGCTTCGATCAGCCGGATACGCGGATCGAGCGCCATCTCTTCGTACACGATCCTGCGGCTGGCATCGCTTGACCCGTCGTCACTGACGATCAGTTCAAGATTGTCGTGGGTCTGGTCCAGCACGGACCGAAGCGCCTGCCTGATATGCCGCTCGCCGTTGAAATTGGCCATGATCACTGAAATGCGCTGTTGCGCGGCCGAAAGGCCCTGTTCGTTGTCAGTCACCGGCAGCCCCCCTTGAAAAGGCCTGTCTCAGTTCGGCAATCTGTTGTCTGGACATGCTCAGCACGATGCCAAGATAGACCGACGCCCCCACAACCATCTGAGTCGCCAGCACCACCGTTGGTCGCAATGCCGGCAGAAGCCACGGCAGCGCAACGATGGCACCGCACATCACCCCTGTCGCCAGAAGCGGCAGCATCAGCGCTTCCAGATACTGTCGCAAAGGCATCTGGATCAGCCTTCGTGCGATCAGAAAGCAGGCTGGCAACATGGCGGCATTCACCACCACAAGGCTTGTCATGACGGCTTCCAGCCCACTGCTGACGAACAGCAGGATCGCCGAAACCACAAGAATCTGGCGCAGCAGATCGACCACGAACCACATATCCGCACGCCCCAGACCAATCGCCAGCGACGAGGACGGCACAAAAAGCCCCCCCATCAATCCGATGATCGCAAACGCCTTGACCGCCGGCATGGCTGGATCCCAATGGCTGCCGAAGATCATCGGAACGGCGCTGTCGGCCAGGGCATAAAGACCGCCGAAAAGCGGAAAGACGGCCAGTGTGGTGGCACGTATCGCGTTGCTGTAGGCCCCGATCTGCTTGCCCGGTTCGTTCTGGATAGAGGCAAAAAACACATTGGTGACAGGCAGGATAGCCCCGGCGGTCACCCCGCTCAACAGGTCGAAAAGCCGTCTGCCTAGAAAGTAGAGACCCAGGACCGCCGGTCCTGCCAGAAACCCCAGCAGCAACCGGTCAAGGTTAAGGAAGTACAGTGCATTGTTGCCCGACGCAAAAAGGCCGAACCGCAAAAGATCGCGCAGCGCACTGATCCGCAGCCCGAACCCCGGCCACCAGCGCGCAGCCCACGCAAGGATGATCAGCGACACCACGGATGTGACCATCGGTGCCATCGCCAAAGCCCAGAGCCCGTAGCCGTTAAGCGCCATGGCAACACAGATCACGCCGCCCACGCTGTTGCCGATCGCGGTGCGCGCCGCGACGTGCTTGAAACGCATTGCACGGATGACCAGCGCCTGTGGCACCACCGCCGCCAGATCAAGAACCAGCTTCACGCCAAAGAACGGCAGCAGCAGGGCCATCACCGGCTCACCGGAGATTTCCGCTACGGTACCGGCCAGCAGCAGGATCAGCACGAACATCACCAGTCCGGAAATGATGCACAGCCAGAACACGGTATCGAGATGATCATCGGCAATCTCGGTACGCTGGATGATGGCTTCACCGAATCCACCCGGTGTGGCGCAGCCGACGATGGCAATGATCGAAAGCGCAAATGCCACGATGCCGAATTCGTCCGGACCCAGAAGCCGCGAGGTTATGACGAAGACGATCATCGCGATCAGCATCGCCGAGCCGGTGTTCAGCGCCGACCAGCCGACGCCAAGCACGGCCCTGCGACCGCGCCCTTCGGAGACGTGCTGATGCATGCGCGGCACCGCTGCGGCCGGATCCGACCGCGTATCACCGACGTCAGCGCTCATTGGTTTGCGATGCCGCGCTGGTCATCAAACCAGCGCCCCCAGTTCCGCGGCATCGCGACGGTTACCACGTCTCCGGGGGCAAGTAGCGTCTCCAGCCCGGACAACCTGACAGCGTCTTCGCCCTGACCGCGCAGGATTGTAACAACGGGTTCCGGCAGCGCCGTATCTTCTTCCGCCATGCCGCCGCGCAACACCAACCCGGTTTCCGCAATGGCAAGGCCTTGCTGGGTGTCAAGGGTGGCCAGAACACGCTCCAGTTCCTCCTCCACCCGCTGCAACTCCTGCATGTCTGCAATCAATTCCCGGTCACGCAGTGCCAGCTTCTCCGATTCAGCCAGCGTTATCCCCTGCCGGGCGCGCAGTATGGCGGTGGAGACGTCCAGAAGCTGCGCCTCGACCAGCGCGACAGTGCGCTCGGTCTCGGACACGCGCGCGGTTGCGGCCAGCCCGCGCTCGGCGAGGGACTGGGCGTTTTCATTCTCGCGCCGGGCGCTTTCGATCAAGGACTCCAGTGCTTCGGATCGCCCGGTCAGTGACTCGATCTCGTTGTTCAGAAGAACGATCTGGTTGTCGAGCGCCGCCAGTTCCCGTGTGCGGCGCTCCTTGCGCAGCCGAAGCACCTCGTTTTCGCTTGTCACCAGACCAAGTGGCCAGCTTGCGCCCCCTTGACGTGGCGGCACCACCAGAGTGTCCAGACCCTCGATGGCGGCTTGCAGCATGGCGCGCCGGATCGCCAGCCTCTCACCCTCAAGGTTCAGAAGACGCATGGTGCCTTCACGCGAGAGGATGTCGCGCGGGTCAATCGCCCCGGCCCCCTGCCCAAGAGCGCCCCCCCCGGCCTGTGCAACAAGCTGCGCCGCAGTCAACCCCGGCCGGAACTGAAACTCTCCCGGGGTGCGCACCGCACCGGACACATACACTGGCCGGTAGGTTGCCACCTGCACGATGGCATCCAGTGACGCCGAAATAGCGAGTCTTTGCTGCAAGCCGTCGGCAATCAGCACCGACAAATCCGCAGGGGTCAATGTGTCGGCCTTGACCGGCCCGAGGAATGGCACGCTGACCATTCCATCGGAATCCACCCGAAGCTCAGCCCGCATCGCCTCCCACTCCTGGGCGCGATTTTCAAGCGGCTGCCATTCGAGAACACGCAGGCTCAGAACATCTCCCGGGCCGATCCGGTAACTGTCGGCAAGCACGACCGCAGGCAGCAGACAAAGCTGCAACAGCATGCCCCAGAACCACTTACCAAACCACATCCGTCTATTCCTTCAATTGCCGGCCAGGGATCGAAGGGCCTTCAGTAAGAACCGCGTCCATTGATTGCGACTGGTACCGTTTTCAGAACAAGCGACAAATCAAGAAGCAGTGAAGAATGGATCGCATAATAACGGTCAAGTGCAACGCGGCGATCATAAGACGTGTCGCTGCGGCCGCTTACCTGCCACATGCCCGTAAGGCCCGGGCGGCAGCGAAGGTAATGACGCAAGGAATGGCCAAATCGGACGCATTCGGATTGGTCAATTGGGCGCGGTCCAACAAAACTCATGTCACCCACAAGAATATTGAACAGCTGAGGCAATTCGTCGATGCTGTACTTTCGCAGAACCCTGCCCAATGACGTAATCCGCGGATCAAACTTGAGTTTGCGGGTCTTCTGCCACTCCAATTCAGCCTGTGGATTACGTTCCAGATGGTCCCGAAGCATTGCAGCCGCATTCGGCACCATGCTGCGGAACTTCCAGATCCTGAACTCTTTGCCTTGGCACCCGATTCGCGTCTGGCCGAACAACGCCGGTCCACCGTCCGACAGCCGGATCGCAAGCGCGAGGCCGATAAGCAACGGAGAAAGAAGGATAATTGCCAGTAGAGCCAGAACGATGTCGAACGCCCGCTTCACCTGCCCGCCACATGGCGCCTCACCGTGGTGTGCGGATTGTTGCGCAGATGGAAGCAGAATCGCATCTTGTTGTGTTGTCTGCAGGTAATTGTGTTTCATTTCAAAAAAATCCACCACTCTTCGTATGCACGCCGCGGACGGATGAAGCTGCGTTCCGTTTCAGACAGAGGCTGCTACGTCCACAACGTTAGAATAAGGCCGAACTGTGTCACAATGCTAGCGCCTCTTGATCAGGAATGCAGAAGTTTGAACGAAACGCACTAGTTATGCGGGTATTTTCGATGGCGAAATACATCCTGTGATTGCAATACGCCACAGGAATGACACATTAGCAAACGCCTGTTTCGGAATGGGCAACTTGCCCCAGGACCGATTCGATGGTGCGGTGGCTTCTCTAGCTTCCGTATTGGTCGGCGAAGGCGGCCAGGGTTCGATGTTTTGCCGCCCGGCAACCTATAGTGTGGGCTTTTGATTGTTTCCAAATTGGCAAAAATAGCAGTCATACAATGCCGGGTTGACTGGCCTGATATCACGCAAGCCTTGCCCGACACCGCCGCCTGACTCGGGTCAACCCGCCTGATCGGCAGAGATCTGCGCGGGGCTAACCTGCCTGACGGAAGGCCTTCGTCGCAAGACTCCGGGCTTGGGGCCGGGCTTGGGATTGGTCGGGACAGCCAACACTGAGGTCAGCGGCGCTGCGGCAAGGAGCGGGTCCGCACTACTCGTTGCCTTCGGCGCCTTTGGTCGGGCGATGGCGCCGTGCAGCCTTTGCGCGCCAGTACAGGAAGGCGAGCGCGCCCTTGAGGCTTCGGGGGGACATGCATTCCATCAAGGGCTGGCCAATGGCGCCGAAGCGCTGCTTGTAGGGCTCGTCCCCGATCGTGAAATCGAAATAGCCTTCAAAGCCCATTCGCGGGCCGTATTCTTCCAGCATCGCGTCAAACATCAGCATTCCGGGCCGGTAGGCTTCCCATTCCTCGGCGGCGAACGTCGGCATGACAGAGTGATACGCCTTTCCCCGCGTCAGGCCAAAGGACACGGCGACAGGCGTATCCGCGACCCGCATTGTCGTCACGCAGACATCCAGAGTTCTTTCCGGATTCCGGGCTACGTCGCTATAGAAACTGCGCCAGACCTCGGGCGTGTCGGGGCGGCCAATTCGTTCGAATCTGCCACGCCGCATCTTGAACAGCGCATCCATTGCCGACCCGATGGACTGGGGATCCGAGACATGCTCGAGGCTGATCGGCCCGATTGCCGCGATCTTTTTCTTTTGCTGCCGGATGGTCGACCGCAGACGCGATTGCATGATTTCCTTGGACAATTCTCCCCAAGGCCGCCGCACGTCGATCCCATAGCAGCTTTCGCGCATGGCGACGACATGACCAACCTGCAACAGCGGGTTGGGCTTGCCTTCGATCTGCTGTTGCAGCTTCTGAAAATGCACCATGTCACACCGCGGCAGCGCCCGCAGGATGTCCGACATGACACCCGGCACCTCTGCCGAGCTGATCCGGTCGTCCCGGGCCATGACAACTCCGCCGTAATCGCTGACCCCAAGGTCAGCAAGCGAGATGAAATTCATCCCCTTCCAGCGGTGGCGGCAAAGCGGAAGGATCCAGACAATGCCACCCGCGTCGGCCACAGTGACGATCAGGGGCTTGGCGAGGCCATGTTTGCTTGTGTTGGCATACCAGGCCGAAGCCCAGTCATATGTCTGAAAGACAGTGGCATGGCCGTCTTCCTCCAGCTTGCGCCAGTCCGGCTCCAGGGCCTTCCAGTCATGGTGAACCGCGATGGTCCTTGCCTGGCCGCCGGGCGCACCGCCACGAACCCCAGTGTCAGCGAGCGAGTCCGTCATGTCTGCCTTCCTACTCACAGTGGCCCGGCAAGAGCGCGCCAGGAACCAGCACATTTAAACCCGGCATGTATCCAGGGCGCGAAAGACACGCGGGCAAGAGAAACCAAATGTCCCAGCCAAGCGCAAGCGCCCATTCCGGCGAAGGGTGACCAGCGTCAAAACGCCGGACACACGCCACTTGACGCCGATCAAGGGAAAACTTGCCTTGTAGGCTTCCATCTTGGCAAGGCCTTTTCTGGCACCCTGAATTGTGGACAATTCAGCGACGGCGGCCCCGTCAAATGCAGCCTTTCAGGGCAAGGCGATATCCGCAGTTGCCTGATGCCCTGGTTCACATCACAATTGCCGAAGGTAACTTGGGGGGTAGGTGCAATGTCGGAAGCAGACACGGTTGTCGTTGAACGCACGTTGGGTGACAGGATCGCCTGGCGTCTTCGGAAAGGCCCGTACAGCTATTCCTGGCGGTTCGGGCTGCGCCGGACCCTGAGTGAACCGGTCGAACCGCCAAAAGCAAAGATCCCGCTGCATGTCCGGCCCTTCGCGCCCGGCGATGAAGCGGCCCTGTTCGGGCATCGGCTGACAGGCACCGATCCGGCGGATGCGATCGAGGTCCGTTACCGGATGGAACATCTGGAGGCAGACATTCCGACACCCTACGTCGCGATCGACGAAACCAACGGGACGCCTTGCTATATGCAATGGTTGATGGGTGCGGACCAGAACGACAAGATCCAGGCAAAGCCCTGGGGCTTTCCGGTGCTGGCGCGCAATGAGGCGATCCTTGAGAACGCCTATACCCCACCAGCCTATCGTGGGCAGCGCATCATGGCCGAGGCGATGTTTCTGATCGCCGAACAGGCGCGCAATATCAATTGCGACTATGCAATGACCTTCGTTGCCGGCGACAACATGGCCTCACTGAAAGGCTGCAAACGTGCGGGCTTCGATATCTATATGGTCCACGAACGCCGGGACTACGCTTTCGGGTCGTTTACCCGCAACAGCTTTACGGTGCTGCCCAAGGGTGACCCCCGCCTGTCATTGCTGAATGGCTGAGCCGACCAGCCGGCAAGTGCAGCCTACCGGGCCATCAGACTGCCAGCGCCGCGCGGCAACAAAGGGCCGCGCGACCCCCCCGGCGCGCCGTGCGACAATGCGACCGCGTCTGCCAACGGGTTTCCAGTGACATGGCAAAGGAGTCAGCCTGCAATCTTTCGCGCTTCCGCGCGCAGGTTGAATTTCTGGATCTTGCCCGTCGAAGTCCGGGGGATCGGCATGAAGACGAACGCCGCCGGCACCTTGTAGGCAGCCAGATGTTCGCGGCACCAGCTGCGCAGTTCCTCGGCATCTGCCGTCTTGCCGTCGGTCAGTTCGACGAAAGCGCAGGGCGTCTCGCCCCACTTGTCATGCGGCATCGCCACCACGGCGGCGACGGCAACGGCGGGATGCCGGTAAAGCGCCTCTTCCACTTCGATTGACGAGATGTTCTCGCCGCCAGAAATGATGATGTCCTTGGACCGGTCCTTCAATTGCAGATAGCCGTCGGGATGCATCACGCCAAGGTCGCCGGAATGGAACCATCCCCCGGCAAACGCCTCGGCCGTGGCCTTGGGGTTGCGGAAATAGCCCTTCATCACGACATTTCCGCGAAACATAACTTCGCCCATCGTCTGGCCATCACGCGGGACGGGGCGCATGGTTTCGGGGTCCAGCACGTCCACCTTCTCCAGCGGCAAGTAACGCACGCCCTGACGCGCCTTGAGTGCGGCCTGCCGATCCGGCGGCAGGGCCGACCAGTCCGCGTGCCAGTCATTCACCACAGCCGGGCCATAGGTTTCGGTCAGGCCGTATAGATGGGTCACTTCAAAGCCCGCCTCCCGCATGTCGGCCAGCAGCTTTTCAGGCGGCGGCGCGGCGGCGGTGTAGAACTGCACGGTCCGGCCAAGGTCGCGCTTCACAGCGTCCGGGGCCGAGATCATCAGCGACATCACGATGGGCGCGCCGCACAGGTGGGTCACGCCGTCTTCGGCCAGCGCCCGCCAGATCGGCTCGGCACGGACCTGCCGCAGGCAGACATGGGTGCCGACAATGGCCGACAGGGTCCATGGGAAACACCAGCCGTTGCAGTGAAACATGGGAAGGGTCCACAGATAGACCGCGTGTTTCTGCATCGAGGTGGTCAGGGCATTGCCCTGCGCCAGAAGATAGGCCCCCCGATGATGCGACACGACACCTTTGGGATCACCCGTGGTGCCGGAAGTATAGTTGATCGAGATCGCGTCCCATTCATCCTTGGGCATCAGCCAGTCAAATTCCGGGTCACCCGAGGAAAGAAAGGCTTCATAATCCTGCACATCGGGGCCTTGGGTCGCACCGGTGAATTCCGGATCGTCATAGCGGATCACGATCGGGCGGACAGTGGCGCAGGCCATAGCCTCTTGCAGGAGGGGCATGAATTCGCTGTCGACGATCACGACCTTTGCCATCGCGTGATCCAGTTGAAAACCGATTGTCGCCGCATCGAGCCGCGTGTTGATCGAATGCAGCACCGCGCCGCACATCGGCACCCCATAGTGGCATTCCAGCATCGCCGGAGTATTCGCAAGCAGGGCCGAAACGGTGTCTCCCCTGCCGATGCCGACCTGCGCAAGTGCCGAGGCCAGACGCCGAGAGCGGGCGTAGAACGCGGCATAGCTACGCCGCAAGTCCCCGTGGATGATTGCGGTGTGATCGGGAAAGACGCTGGCCGCGCGTTCCAGAAAGGTAAGCGGTGTCAGGGGCTGATGGTTTGCGGGGTTGCGGTCCAGCCCGGAGTCAAAGGGGTTTTCCACCATCGCCCTCATGCGTCCTGCCAACGCGGCGCGCGCTTCTCGATGAAGGCGCCGATGCCTTCATCTGCGTCGCGGGCCAGCATGTTTTCAACCATGACGCCCGAAGCGTAGTCGTAAGCCTCGGCCAAGGACATTTCGCGTTGGGCGTAAAAGGCGCGTTTTCCGGTGGCCAGCGTCATGGCGGATCGGGACGCGATCTTGCGCGCCAATCCCATCGTCGCGGCCTGCAACTCATCAGCGGCGACGACCTTGTTGACCAGTCCGATCTCGGCAGCGCGGGTGGCGGGTGTCATGTCACCGGTCAAAAGCATCTCCATCGCGTGCTTGGCGCTGACGTTGCGTGAAAGGGCCACCATCGGGGTGGAACAGAACAAGCCGATATGCACGCCCGGCGTGCTGAACTGCGCTGTGTCTGCCGCCACGGCAAGATCGCAACTTGCGACCAGCTGGCACCCTGCCGCAGTGGCGATGCCTGCGACTTCTGCAATGACCGGCTTCGGGCAGGTCACAATCGCCTGCATCACGCCGGAACACGTTGCCATGACATGCGCGAAGTATGCCCGGCCGCGATCTGGTGCTGCGCGACCTGCGGTCAGTTCCTTCAAATCATGGCCTGCGCAAAAGGCTGGCCCGGTTGCCGCAAGTACAACCACCCGCACCGAAGGGTTGGCCCCCGCTTCGGCAAAGGCGCTGGCCAACCGTGCCAGCATCGCCTCGGAAAGGGCGTTTCGGCGGCGGGTGTCGTTCAGGTTCAGGCGCAGGATGCCGTCACCGTCAATGTCTTGCAGCAGGATCTGATCGTCTTGCATGGCTGTCCCCCCGTGAACCCTAAAGGATATTTACCTCCACGCTATCCGCCAGCGTGTTCGCGATAAAGCAGTAGCGATGCGCACGGTCCTGCATCTGGGCAAGGGCCGGGTCATCGATGGCAAAGCCCGAGTCGAACCGCACCACCGGATGCAGGTCAATCCGGGTGACCGACATCTGCCCCCGGGGGTTCTTGCCCAGATGGGCCACCGCGTGATCATGATAGCTGGCCACCGGCCATCCGGCCTTGGCTGCCAGCGCAAGGAACGTCATCATGTGACAACTGGACAAAGCCGATGCCAGTGCCTGTTCGGGGTTTGTGCTGGCCGCATCACCGCCCCAGTCAGGGGCCGCATCGACCGGCAGCTCCAACGCGTCGCTAAACTGCACGACATGCGCGTTCGAATAGGCACCGGTCTTCAGCGCGGGCTCTGTACGCTGCCAATGCAAGCGGATCGAAAGTTCGGTCATGGCTTCGCAATCCCTTTCCAACGGCAGCGATCAGGCGGCGGCAAGCGTCTTCTTCGGGTCGTAGAACGGACGGTCCACGACCGTGGCACGGGTCGCCCCGCCGGCCGTTACAACTTCGACCACCGTGCCGACCGCCGCATGCTGAACCGAGACCATGGCAAGGGCAATGTTCTGCCGCAGCCGGGGCGAATGGATTGCGGAAGTCACCTTGCCGATGGCGGCCCCATCCTTCAGCACAGGCCAGAAGGTTGTGTTCGGCCCTGTGAGCGGCGCGCCCTCGATCAGCAGGCCAACCTGTTTGCGGCTGACGCCCGTTGCGCTGATCCGACGCAGCGCTGCCTTGCCGATGAAATCGGCCTCCGCCTCAAGGTTCACCAGCCGGTCAAGGCCCAACTCATAGGGGTTGGTGTTGATATCGGCATCGGCGTGGTAGGACAGCATCCCGCCCTCGATCCGCCGGATTGACGAGGTGTGGCCGGGCTTCAGCCCAAAGGGCTGTCCGGCCGCCATGATCTTTTCCCAAAGCTCGTCGCCCCGCGCGGCGTCCTGCAGGTAAAGCTCGTAACCAAGTTCGCTGGACCATCCGGTCCGCGACACGATCAGCGGAATGCCGTCCAGTTCAACCCGCCGCAGCCAGTAGTATTTCAGATCCATGATGCCGTCACCAAACAGGGCGCGCATCACCTCACCCGATTTCGGCCCCTGCAACTGCAACGGCGAGACATCAGGCTCGCGGATCGTCACATCCAGCCCGCTATGCACCGCAACGCCTTGCGCCCACAAAAGGATGTCGCTGTCGGCCAGGGACAGCCAGAAATGGTTTTCCGCCAGTCGCAGCAGGATCGGGTCATTCAGGATTCCACCATCTGCGTTGGTGATCAGCACATACTTGCACTGCCCGACCGCCAGCTTCGACAGATCGCGCGGCGTCAGCATCTGCACGAATCTGGCAGCGTCCGGCCCCGTGATCTCCACCTGACGCTCGACGGCCACGTCGCACAGGATCGCATCATTGATCAGGTTCCAGAAATTCTGTTCGGGGTCACCGAAATCGCGCGGAATATACATGTGGTTATAGACCGAGAACGCCTTGGCCCCCCAACGAACCGTTGCCTCGAAATAGGGGGATTTGCGGATCTGGGTTCCGAAACCGAAATCTTCTGCCTTTGCCATCATGCTTGCCCCTGCTGGTCGGTCTGTCACAGACCGCGCTTCCTTGACCATGTCGCAGGACTTTAGGCAACTTCGGCCGGACAATCGGGCCAAAGACAAGGCAGGCCCGGACCGTTTGGACCAACGTTCCGATCACAACGGACCATTCAGTCTTTCGCGCTTGCTCAGCTGGTCTCAGACCTTCCGGCAAGTCCTGCAACAAGGCGCCCAAGGTCAGGCTGCGCCGCCTTGATCTCGCGCGTCACGATATAGGTCATGTAGCGGTCGATCCCCAGTTCCGCGATCAGCATCCCCTCCATCACGGCCTGGAACGACGACAAACTGGTGGTGACAACCGTCAGCACATAGTCCATCCCTCCCCCGGTCGAAACGCAATCTGTCACCTCGGGGCATTGCAGGACGTGTCTCTCAAAACGGTCGAAATCGAATTTTCGGTGGCTTTTCAAGGACACGGTAACCACCACCTTGGTCAAACCAACGATCCGTGCCAACACGATATCCGCATGATAGCCCCGGATCAGCCCCGCCTTCTTCAACCGCGCCAGCCGCGACCAGCACGGCGTCGCCGACAGGCCTACCAGCTCGGCCAGCCGCGATTTGCTGAGCTGCCCATGCTGTTGCAGCGCGCACAGGATCCGGACATCTGCGGGGTCAAGGTCTACAGGTTTCATGGTGTTGCAGGCTGCATGCGGGGTGCTACTTTCACAAAACCACGGTCATGATCGGGCTTGGTCCCCATTACCTACGCGCTGAAATGCGTGATTTCCATCCTTCGCAGAGGCTTCGCCTGCACCCCCAGGGCATTTTTGCCTGCGCGGCCTGCGAAAGTACAAACCCGCCCGGCATCAGCCTGACAACACCCATTCGGTTTCAGGTTGAAGCAATTTGCTTGGCGCCAAGCCTTGGTTAACACTAGCGCAGAGCGGTCCGATCTTTTCCGAGTTCGGGGGGCAAGCGAACCGGCTTCCTGCTTGAAGAACCTGAAGGGTTCTTTTGTCGTCAAGCACAAGGCAGGCCACTCTGGCAGGTGTCCGGAATTCTTCCTCTCCGCCTTCGCTATCGCTGCCACCAAGGGCCGGGTTTGACGCGGGGGCCACTCTGGCCTGATCCAATCCGCGCTGAGCAGATCGGGTGTCATTCACGCCCACACTGGAAAATCCGTCACTGAACGCGCTACAAGTCAAGAGAGCGGTCTCGGGCCGGGGCCGATCAACAGTGCAGCTTTGACAGAAATTCAGATCACCGTGCAGGACTGGCGCTCAGAACATCCGTCGGCAACGCGATCCGAACCCGCTGCTCAGCTGGCCTATGCTTTGTCGGCCGTCCATTGCCAGGGCTGTCGGGGCTATCATGCCATCTGGCCTTATCTGCGTCTGATCGACCCGCCGCGCGGCGTGGATGCCGACCGTGACCTGTTGCTGAAGACGCTCGCCCCTTTGCTTGATACCGGATCGACCGTCCTGCTTGCGGGGAGTGCCGATGCAGGGCTGGCGGAATGCGTCCTTGATGCCGCCGCAGACCAGCCGGTCGACCTGACGGTGGTTGATTTGTGCGACACTCCGCTGCGGCAATGCGCAGGGCTTCTGGGCAGCCGGGCCGCGGGCAGGCTTTTCACAAAGCGCGCCTCGATCACGGGGCAGGCTGTCGCGCCACCTGTCGATCTGATCGTAGCGCATTCCGTGCTGTCATTCCTGTCGGCGGACAACCTTGTCAAAGCCGCCGCCTTCATCGACCGCAGCCTGCGTCCAGCAGGACGGCTTGTCATGACGACGGCAATCGGCCGACGCACGCCCACGACCAACAGGGCATTCTTTCGACGCCACGTCCTGACTGAGCTTGCTGCCCGCTCTGTGGCGCTTCCTGATGATGAACTGGCCTTCACCACGCTGCTGGATGCTTATGCCCTTGGACGTGAACAAAGGGCCAGCCCTTTTGCCGACCGGGACGCACTTCTTCAATGGCTGAACGCAGCGGGACTGTCTGTGGAAACCATTCAGGAACTGCGCCGGGGAACGGGTTTCGATTCCCGGGGTGATCCAATCTTGCGTCCATCGGAAGGGGTGCTTGTCGTGGCCAGGAAGGATCTCGCAGGATGATCCTCTATGTCTGCCGCGCCCGCCACAGATACACACTCGACAGATTCCTGCCCGCCGTGCCAACCGAACGGCGGGGGATGTTGGGCGTCCTGACCTATGAGGACATGTTTGCGACCCTGCGCATCCCGCCCGCCAACCTGATCTTCACCGATTTCGACCGCCTCTCCCAATACGAACTCGAAATCGCGGCCAGCGCGGCCGAGCAGATGCGCAGGGCCTGTCCCGAGGCCCGCATCCTCAACCACCCGGCCAGGTTTCTCCAGCGCCACGAATTGCTGATGCAGCTTTGGCACAGGGGAATAAATCCGTTCCGTTCGGCCCGGCTGGAACTTCCGCTGCCGGACCTAAGCTATCCAGTGTTCCTGCGGCGCGAGGCAGATGCGAAGGGGCCTGAGACCGGTCTTTTGCCCGACCGCGCCGCGCTTGAGCGCGCGCTTGACGACATGCGGGTGCGGGGCGTTCCGTTGCGCGGTCGGCTGGCAGTCGAGTTCTGCAATCGCGCCGATGCAGACGGCCTGTTCCGCAAGTATGGAGCTTTCCGGGTGGGTGAGCGGATCCTTCCACAGCATCTTCAGATTTCGGAAGACTGGGTGGTCAAGAGCAATTCCAGCCGGCTGACCGAGGCGCATGTCACCGAGGAAATGGACTATATCCTGACCAATCCCCATAGCGACGCCATCAAGCAGATCATGGACTTGGCCGGCGCAGACTTCGGTCGTATCGATTATACGGTCGTGGACGGTCGGATCATCGTCTTCGAGATCAACTCGAACCCGACCTTTCCCGGCATCGACAAGGACGATCCACGCCAGGAACGGCGCAGGATCGTCCGGGACCGCCTTCTGGATGCCTTTTCGCAAGTCGACACGCCGATCCCGGACCGCAAGCCCGTCAAACTGAAGTTGCCCTATCCCCGAAGCCACGATCTGCCACGGTCGGTTGCACTATGGCTCGTGCCAGGCTTGCGCACGGCAGTCACGCTCTGGCACCGGCTGACCCGAAAGATCAGGCGAAGTCTGGACCAGCTCAAAGACCCCGGATCGGGACAAGGTCGCTGAACGCGGTCAAGGGCCGCACAAGGCCGATCGTCTCGCCCGCAAGGATCCATGCAACGGCCGCAAAGCCAAGTGCGACTGGCACCAGCCAACGACGGGACAAGCGGGTGAACTGCGCGTAATAGACCAGGGCAAAGGCGGCCGAGGCAAGCGGCGGCCCCACAAGCCAGATCGTCACAAGCAGCCCCAGAAACAGGATCAGGACGGACGGCGTCACCAAGTTGGCGCAGCGACGCGGCGGACCAAGGGTAGCCAAGGCGGCCAACGTTGCCGCGATTCCCCATGTTCCTGCCAGAATTGGCAAGACCGATGCCTGTCCCGGCAGGGACCATGCCAAAGCTATGGCAAGGCCAAAAATGGCCAGAAGCATGATCGAGAAGGCCGTATTCGACGCAGGTTCGGCCCCTTCGGCCGCCTCTGGCAGGGTTGCGCCCTTGCGCCTTGTTCCGCCCTTCCACCAGAACAGTACCGTCGCCAGCGCCAACCCGATGATCACAAGAACCATCGGGCGCTGCAATGCGCCGATACCGACGGTCAGCATCGTTCGCGTCAACGCACCTTCAAGAATCGGCCCGATCACGAAACCAAGGACGAATGGCGCCCTTGGCCAGTCCAGATGCGCCAGCATCGTACCCAGGGCTCCGAAAACCACGATCTGTGCCAGCGTTTCGACACTGGGCGAAATCGCAAGCGCGGCCACCGTCGATGCCATGAGCGCGAAGGGGACCACCATGCCGCGGTGCAGCGCGGCCAGCCGGGTCAGGAGTGGCGCAACCGCCAAACAGATCGGAAAGGCCAGAAGATTGGCGACAAGGATCACCCAGCCCGCCATCTGGATGATCCATGGATCGCGGGCGGCCATGCCCGGCCCCACCTCGATCCCAAGAAGGGCGAAGGCACCAAGCAGGATGCCCATGCTTGTCGTTCCCGGAACCGCGAAAAGCAGGGTCGGCAGCATTGCCCCGCCCTCCTTTGAATTATTGGCTGCTTCCGGGGCGATGACACCCTCGATAGCTCCCTGACCAAAGGGGACATTCGGACGGGTCGAGGTGCTGGCATGGCCATAAGCCAGCCAGACGGCAATGCTCGCCCCCAGCCCGGGAATGAAGCCGACCACGATCCCAAGGACAGAGGAACGCAGAACCAGCCAACCGTTTCGTACCGTCTGCCAACACCCGGCCAGAACATCGGCGTAACGGACGCGAGGTGGTGAAAGCACTGGCAATGCCGGACCGTTCAACTCACCTTCCCGCTGGTCGCGCAGCAACCCGGGTATGACGAAAAGGCCGGCAACGAGCGCTCCGATGTTCAGGCCATCCCAAAGCTCAAGTCGCCCCAAGGTGAACCGCTGCGCCGCCGAATGCGCGTCCACGCCCACTGTCGCCGCCAGAACCCCCAGCGCTGCAACCAAAAGGCCAAGTGCCAGGCTTTTGCCCGACAGCGCCGCGATTGCCAGCAGCCCCGTTGCCGACAAGGCTGCCACCTCGGCTGACGTGAACTGCCGCGCAATCGATCCACCGAGCGGCGCCAGCAAGAGGAGCGCCACAGCCCCCAGAACGCCACCTGCCACCGAGGCGGCAAGAATCGCGCCCACCGCTTCGCCGCCCCTGCCCGCCTGCATCATCGGCCAGCCGTCCACCACCGTGGCCGCCTCGGAGCTTGATGTCGGAAGGCCGAGGACCACTGCCGGGACGGAACCGGAGGTATGCACAACAGCATGCATGGCGATCAGAAACACCGCCGCGCCCACAGGATCGAACCACAAGGCGACGGGCAATGCGATCAAAAGCCCGATGCGCCCGCTGATGCCCGGCGCAAGACCAGCGGCCAAACCGAAAATCAGCCCCGCGACAAGGACCGGGCCGAACTCGATCACAGAAGCGATGGTCTGCGGCAGGGAAACCGTCATCTGCCGATCACGGTCGGGTCAGCCACAACGGCTGCCGGGGCCGGACGCCAGCAGTTGCCCGCAAGCCAACAGATCGCCGACACCATCCCGCAGGCCATCCCCCCTGGACGCCAGGTCCGCCAGCAGGGCCTCTATCTCATCGGCAGGAGAAGGGTCGATCACCAGCCCATCCTCGGCAAGCGAGCTATTCCGGAAAGCGACATCGTCCACGACGGCATCGAAAAGCGTCTTCCAATGCGCTGTCGCCACCGGCTCCATGTCAGGCGGTCCCGCGAAGGGGCGTCCCAGCCTTGCAGCTGCATCGATGATCGCCACCGCCCATTTCTGCGCAGGATCCCGCAGATGATCGGCAAGACGAGGCACATCAGCCATGCCAACTGGCAGCGGGTCGGAGGTAAGGCGAAAGACGACCCGACCGGCGCCAGATTCAATGATGGGCTGGACCGCCTCGATCGAACCGATCTGGCAATCCACCTCGCCGCTGATCACGGCCATGTTGCGCGCGCCACCTGAATATCCCGGCACGGGCGAGATCCGCGACCCGGTAAGCGCGTTCATCAAAAGCGCTTCGTAATAGTGACTTGAATTGACCGCATCAGCCGCCGCCAGAACGGTGCTTTCACCCGAAAGGATCTGGTCAATGCTGTCGAGGCGGCTTTCCGTCCCAAGAACCAGAACCTTGTTCCCCCGGTTGGTCGATCCAATGAACGTGAAGCCGGTAAAGGTGAAATCCAGCGTCGCCTGCTCCATCAGATCAGCGTAGAACAGGTTATTGCGCGGGAAGCCAACGACCGAACCGTCGGCCTGGGCGCGCCACAGTTCCGAAGCGGCGATCTGGCCCCCGGCGCGGTCCAGATTTTCTATGCGCAGCCGGGTGTCGGGCAAGAACCGACGCAGCGCGCCAAGAAACTGACGCGAACTGCGATCCGTTCCCGACCCGGCCGCCGCAGAGATAATGACACGCACCGACTTGCCAGCGAAGTGGTCCCTTGCGGCCAGAAGCCCTGCACCTCCGGCGCTCTCCTGCGCCGTGGCAAACGACACGGGAGCAAGTGAGGCCGCGCCAGCCAATGCCAGCAACTGCCGTCTATTCACCGATCCACCCCGCTTCGAAGGCTCTGCATTTTTTGCCCCAAGTGATCACACGGGTCAAGCACCGTTGGAAATGGTGGCAGGACACAGGCGCACGCAGCAGGGTTTTCTGCGGCTCTTGGTCATGAAGGTCAGAGAACGAAAAATGTTCCGTACGCCTTTTGACAAGCCGGACATAGAGAGGCTCGAATGCAGGCATCGTCTCGGATACCTCGTTGGCACGGTTTTTCTGATCAGCTCTCTGGTTGTCGTCGTCAGGCCGATTTCACCAACGCGTCATGTAGTCAGGAGGCGTGTCCTTTGACTTTGGCAGGATCTCGACAACGAAGCTCTGCGAGGGCAAGTGGCGGAGGGTATGGGCCGAGAAGACAAGCTCTTCAGCGGCCATGATTGGCGTTCACCGATGAGACGTTTCGGCTTCCTGGCTGTTCGCCACGAATGCGAGGATCGCGAACGTCAGTTCGAAAGCCAGCACGCCTAGGTAGAGGCCGACCGGCAGGCCATCTACCACAATGCTGACCAGCCGCCCGAAAGCGAAGCCCGCGAAGAGCACGCTTACAGCCAACAAGGCGAAGGCGCGCCGGGCCCGGCTCACGAGGCCGAGGAGAAAGAGCGCAGCAATCCCGAGATAAGCCCCGCCATATGCAGCACGGATGACGTGGTGGTGGTTGGCACTTGTGAGCTCGATCGCGGGCGCCTCCATCATCATCTGCGGCGCAACGAGATGCAGCCCGCCGACAACGAGCATCATGGCGCCCGCACCGCCAAGCGCGATGGTGCCAAGTTTTCCTGAGGTCATGATCGTGGTCCCCGTGAGTGTCCTGTCGGCTCTGGAGTCTAGCAGCCGTGGCGATTGCGTATAGACGCATGTTGTCAATTATCATTATAAGTACTGATTATGGATTTGCGCCGCGTCGACCTGAACCTGCTCCGCCTTGTCGAGGCCGTTCTCCGTGAGGGGTCTGCCTCACGGGCGGCGCAAACCCTGGGGTTGTCGCAGCCTGCAGTGTCGCAGGGGCTGCGCCGCGCGCGCGATTTGTTCGGCGACCCGCTGCTGGCGCGCCACGGAAATCGCCTGATGCCAACACCCCGCGGCAGTCTGCTGCTTCCCGAACTGCGCGCTATTCTGGATCGGGTGGAGGCCGTGCTGTCACCCGCGCTGTTCGATCCGTCCCGGGCGGCACGCGACTTCGTTCTGGGATCAAGCGACCTTGGGCAGGTGTTGATATTGCCAGGTCTGATCGCTCAGGTGACCCGCGAAGCGCCGCATTGCCGGATCAAGGTGGTGCCACCGCCGCGAGATGCTGTAGCGGCAGGAGGAATGGACCTTGCGCTGATGGGCGCACCGGAGACGTCGGGGCCGCTCCGCTGGCAGGTGCTGTTCCAAGACCGCTTCGTTTTGATGGCGCGGCACGATCACCCGGCGCTGTCGCGGCCAATGCCAATGGAGGATTTTCTGAAGCTTCCGCAGGCGCTGGTGTCGCCGCGGGCGGAAGGGTTCGCGGGGCCGGTGGATGCGGCGCTGGCGCGTCAGGGCCTGCGCAGGCGCGTGGCTGTCATGGTTACGAACTTCATGTCTTTGCTTCCGATCCTGGCAGAAAGCGACCTCGTTGCCGCCGTGCCGCAGCGCTTTGCGGAACTTGCTATGGTACGGGCCCTGTGCAGGTACCAGGCGCTGCCTGTCGAGGTGCCCAGTTACGCGATGAAAGCCGTCTGGCCCATGGCACATGAAGCCGATGCGGCCAGCCTTTGGCTGCGCCGGATTCTAAGGGACACGATCAGCAAGTTGCCCGAACCCGCCCGCGAAGGCACGGACCAAGACATGGCCGCATCGCCCGCCGCGCGTTGACAACGCAAAGGGCCAACATGCGCGCGCGGCTGCCCTCGCCGCCCGGCAAGCCAGATCAGGACGCCGATCGCGCCCATCGCCGGCACGCCGAGCGCCATGAGCCCAAGCACGAGGCCGAGCGTCGCCGCCCCCTGTCCGTTGTGGAGCATGTAGACGGTTTCCGAGATGCGCTCCCAGGCGAGGCTCTTCCAGATCGGGTGACACCGGGCTAGTTTTGCACCATCCTTGAAGGTGCCAAGTCCTCCTGCCGACCGTGCATCGCCTCAAACCAGCGCTTCCCTGTTCTTCCCAATTCTTTCCCTGTTCGGCGGAATTTAATTCCTTGTTCCGCTGATTTAAATTCCCTGTTCCTGAGGAGCAGGGAATTCGGCCGTAACCCACGGAAAACGCGCGAGGATTCAGGGTGGAAAATCCCGAGAATGGCTCTGGAAAACCGAAATTCCCTGATAATTCCCTGTTCTTCGTGCGCGGGCAAACCGAACGGGACCCGCAGCCCGCGGAGACGCGAGGCGGATTTGCAGGGAATGGAGAGGGGTCGGAGCGTCTCCGTCGGGGAACTGCCCGCCTAACCCCCGGAAACGCGGGAAAAAAAGGCGTGATCGGAAAAATCGTGCGATATTAAGATGTTATGGCGGAGTGGAAGGGATTCGAACCCTCGAGACGTTGCCGTCTGCACCCTTAGCAGGGGTGTGCCTTCGACCACTCGGCCACCACTCCGCTGGCTTGTTTATTGAGGATGCCGGGCGGGGGCAAGGGGAAACCTAGGCCCCTCACGGCGTATCACTGAAAACAGGAAGTTGCAGGTTTTGGCGCTGCGAAGGGCCGATTGCCACGCCGTCCGGCCTTCGGCGCGGGCAACATGCTGGCTCTGGCCTTGTGTCAGCACGGGTCGCGGAGTTACCTGCATGGTCGCGCCGGGCCGGACCGGATAGAGGCGCAAAGTTCTTGCGGTGATGCCGGGACTAGCTCAGCCGCTGAACAGGAAATGCAGGACGTCGCCGTCCTTGACCTCATAGGTCTTGCCTTCGACCCGGAACTTTCCGGCCTCTTTGGCGCCGGCCTCGCCCTTCCCGGCGATGTAGTCGTCATAGGCAACCGTTTCGGCGCGGATGAAGCCCTTTTCGAAATCACCGTGGATCACCCCGGCCGCCTGCGGGGCAAGTGTGCCTTTCAGGATCGTCCAGGCCCGGGCCTCTTTCGGGCCAACCGTGAAATAGGTCTGCAAACCCAGAAGTGCGTAGCCCGCCTTGATCAGCCGGTCGAGCCCGGCCTCGTGCAGGCCCATCTCTTCAAGGAACATCGCGGCCTCATCCTCGGCCAACTGGCTGATCTCTTCCTCGATCCGCGCGCTGATCACCACCGATGCCGCACCTTGCCGTGCCGCCATCTCGGCCACCCGGGCCGATTGGCTGTTGCCGCTGGCAGCCGAGGCTTCCTCGACGTTGCAGACATAAAGCACCGGCTTTGAGGTCAGCAGTTGCAGCATCCGCCACGGCTTCTGATCATCGTCCGAGACTTCAACCGTGCGGGCGGGCTTGCCCGCCTCCAGCGCCACTTGCGCCAGCGCCAGCAGCCGGTCCTGATCGGCAGATTCCTTGTCGCCGCCCTTCATCTTGCGCGCCAGGTTGGCGCGGCGGCGTTCAACGCTGTCCAGATCGGCCAGCATAAGTTCTGTCTCGATCGTTTCGGCATCAGCGACCGGGTCGATCCTGCCTTCGACATGGGTGATGTCGCCATCTTCAAAACAGCGCAGCACATGGGCGATGGCGTCACATTCACGGATGTTGGCAAGGAACTGGTTGCCCAGCCCCTCCCCTTTCGATGCGCCGCGCACCAGGCCCGCGATATCGACAAAGGTCATCCGGGTCGGGATGATCTGCTTTGACCCCGCAATCGCCGCCAGCTTGTCCAGCCGCGGATCCGGCACCGCCACCTCGCCCACGTTCGGCTCGATCGTGCAGAACGGGAAATTGGCCGCCTGCGCCGCCGCCGTCCGCGTCAGCGCATTGAAGAGCGTGGACTTGCCCACATTCGGCAGCCCGACGATGCCCATCTTGAAACCCATGATGCCCTCCAGTTGGCGACCGGGCGCTTCTACGGGCCGCGCGGCAAAGGATCAAGGTTCCCCGACTCGGGCCATGGGCGTAACCTTGGCAAAACAGAGGAGGTGGCGATGAGTTTTGATCCCTACATCCATTTTCAGGGCAATTGCCGTACGGCGATGGAGGCCTACCAACAGGTGTTTGGCGGCGAGCTTGAGGTCATGGGCTATGGCGACATGCCGGACGCCCCGCCTGAGTTGCGGGCCTCTCCGCTTGTCATGCATTCGACGCTGCGGCTGGGTGGGCGCAGCCTGATGGCATCGGACTTTCCGCCGGGTGAGGGCGGCGATCCGCAGGCCGCGGTGTCAATCAGCCATGAGGCAGGGACAGATGCCGAAGCGCGGCGGGTTTTTGCAGTGCTGGCTGATGGTGGCGCGGTGGTCATGCCCTACCAACCGACCTTCTTTTCGGACGGGTTCGGCATGGTGAAAGACAAGTTCGGAACCCACTGGATGATTTCGGCCCCGTGGCACCCGCCGGCGTGAAATCGAACGCTGTCAGCTTGCTCTGCAGCCCCCATTGATTTTCCCATGTTCGCCGTGGCACATGGGGGCGGATCTGCAGGGGGCCTTCATGACACGCATCGACACCACCTTCGCGCGGCTGAAGGCCGAGGGGAAGAAGGCCTTCGTCGCCTATATCATGGGCGGCGACCCGGATGAGGCGACCAGCCTGGCCGTGATGCAGGGCCTGCCCACAGCAGGGGTGGATGTCATCGAACTTGGCATGCCCTTCACCGATCCGATGGCAGATGGCCCGACCATTCAGGCCGCAGGCCAGCGCGCGCTGGAAGCGGGCATGACGATGGACAAGGTTCTTGCCATGGTCCGCGCCTTCCGCGCTGGCGACAACAGCACGCCGATCGTGCTGATGGGCTATTACAACCCGATCTATTCGCGCGGCGTGGACCGGTTCCTGAAAGACGCGATTGCTGCCGGGATCGACGGGCTGATCGTGGTGGACCTGCCGCCGGAAGAGGATGACGAGCTGTGCATCCCCGCCCAGAAGGCCGGGCTCAACTTCATCCGCCTTGCCACGCCCACGACCGATGACAAGCGTCTGCCGAAGGTGCTGCAAAATACCTCGGGCTTTGTCTACTATGTCTCGATCACCGGGATCACCGGGGCGGCGGTCGCGCAGGCCACCGATGTGGGGCCAGAAGTGGCGCGGATCAAGCGGTCCACCGACCTGCCGGTGATCGTCGGCTTCGGCATCAACACCCCCGAGGCCGCGCGCACGATTGCATCGGTCGCGGATGGTTGCGTGGTGGGGTCGGCAATCGTCAAGGATATCGGCGCCGGCGTGCCGGTGGCAGAGGTGCTGGCCAAGGTTGCGGCCCTTGCCGCAGGCGCCCATTCGGCGTGAAGCCCGGCCTCACTCCACCGGGTCGCGCATCGCATCCATGATCTGACGCAGCCCGGTCAATGCGGGCAAGGCCTCCGCCAGCCGATCCGCAGGAAAGCGGGTGGCAAGTGTGGCCATGTCCGGGGTTACCGCGGCCAGAGCCTGCTGCCGGAAGGCGCGGCCCGCGTCGGTGATGAAGACGCATTTTGACCGCCCGTCGCGCGGGTTTGGCCGCATCTCGATCAGGCTGTGCCGCTCCAGCACCGCAAGACTGTGCGTCATCGAGGTTTTCGGCACCTGAAACGCCCGGGCAAGCTCCAGCGGGGTGCGGCCATCCTTCACGCGGACCAGATGGTTCAGGACTGAAAACTGCGGCAGGGTAAAGCCGGGGGGCAGTCGGGTCTCGAACAAGGCCCGGCTCAGCTGCGCAAGGATGCCCACCTCCAGAAAAAAGGCATAGAACGTGTCTTCCGGGGTGGGCAGTCGGTCAGGCATCCAGGATCTTCGCCTCCAATGGCCAGCGCGGGCTTGGGGCCACCTCGGGACCGTAGCCGATGCGGGCCAACATCTGAACCGTCCCACCGCCCGGCGCAAGCCTTGCGTGCAGATCGGCGTACAGCTCGGCCATCTCGGGGTATTCCTGCAATGCTTGCGACAAGGGCTGAAACGCCACCCCGGCCCCGGTGGCCGCAAGGTTCACCCGCAGCCAGTCGGCCCCGGCGGCAATCTGGTCGGGGCGGGAATTTCCCGGCGTGACCAGCCAGACATGGCCCATGGCCGTATCCGTATTGGCGTAGACGGCATCAAGCCCCGCCTTGTAGGCCTGCGACGTGGTATCCAGCGCCGCTTCACGGGTGAAGAGACCCGTCGCCGCCATCACTTCGAACAATGGACCGCCGAAGTCGATCCCGTCCGGGTTTGCATCCACCTCGTCCCGGCCGATGCGGAACAGATCCACCGATTCCCGATAGGTATGCGGGGTCTCGATCTCGATCCGCAGCGCTTCCCGGCTAAAGCTGCGCCAGCGGGCAACCTCGTCTTCCGCAATGGTGCCGCCAAAGAGGCCATGCTGCGCTACGGCCAGCCGCGCCAGCGTGTCGTCTGGCAGCGGGCGGGCCGTGTCATAGGGCTCCTTGTTGGAACGGCGCTGCATCACATGCGCGAACAACGGGTCAGGCGTCACCGAAGGGTCAGCCGAGAAGACCGCCCGCGCGACCGGGCGGGCATCCAGCGCGTTGTCGTCATGGCCTTCCGGGAACGGGGTGATCGTCACCCGCTGGCCGTCATGGCTGGCTGCCATGCGCAGCAGTTCCAGAAAGCAGCCCAGCCCGATGGTGATCTGGCGGCTGAACGGATCGGTGTGGGGCAACAGCCTTGCCGTATCGACATACAGCATCACCTCGCCCGGGCTGCGCAGATCCACCAGCCAAGGCTGCCGGTTGTGCGGGTTCGGCGCCAGAAGCGCATAGGACAGCGCGCGGTGGCGGGCATCCTCGCCCTGCCCGGCCACGGTCCATGGCAGGCCCGCAGTCCGGGTCTTGCGGGTGGCGATCGTGCCAAGGCTCGCGGTGGCGGCAAGGATCACGCCACCTCCGACAAGGGCAAGGGTCTTGCGGCGGGAAAAGGTCATCTCGGGCTCCATTTGATTTGATATGGTACTATCTAGTTCCATATCGTATCATATTCAAGCGCAATCCGGCATTGCGCCAAGCCTAGCGTATCGGTAAACAAAGATGACCAATCCGGGAGGCAACCCATGCCCGTCATCACCTGCATCGAGGATCTGAAGCAGCTTTATCGCCGCAGGGTGCCGCGGATGTTCTACGACTATGCGGAAAGCGGCAGCTATACCGAGCAGACCTTTCGCGAGAACAGCTCGGACTTTGCCGCGCTGCGCCTGCGCCAGCGGGTGGCGGTCGACATGTCGGGCCGCAGCACCGCCAGCACGATGATCGGAGAGCCGGTGACGATGCCCGTCGCCCTTGCCCCGGTGGGCCTGACCGGCATGCAGAGCGCCGATGGCGAGATCAAGGCCGCACGAGCGGCCGCTGAATTCGGCGTGCCATACACCCTGTCCACCATGTCGATCTGCTCGATCGAGGATGTGGCCGCGCACAGCTCCAAGCCCTTCTGGTTCCAGGTCTATACCCTGAAGGACGAGGACTTCATGAGCCGCCTTTTTGACCGGGCTCGTGCGGCGAATTGTTCGGCCATCGTGATCACGGTCGATCTTCAGATCCTTGGACAGCGGCACAAGGATCTGAAGAACGGCCTCTCGGCCCCACCGAAACTGACACCCGCCTCGATTGCCAACATGATGACGAAAGTTCCGTGGGGGCTGGAGATGCTCGGCACCAAGCGGCGCTTTTTCGGCAATATTGTCGGCCATGCCAAGGGGGTGACCGACCCCTCATCGTTGTCGTCCTGGACGGCCGAGGCTTTCGACATGACGCTTGACTGGAACCGCATCGCGAAATTCCGGAAGATGTGGGGGGGCAAGGTCATCCTGAAAGGCATCCTCGATGCCGAGGACGCCAAGGCCGCCCTGTCGGTGGGCGCTGATGCCATCATCGTTTCAAACCACGGCGGGCGGCAGCAGGACGGTGCGCTCTCCGCGATCCGCGCGCTGCCGGGGATCGTCGACGCGGTCGGAGACAAGGTCGAGGTCTGGATGGACAGCGGCATCCGCTCTGGCCAGGATGTGCTCAAGGCGCTGGCCCTTGGGGCCAAAGGCACGATGATCGGACGCTCTTATATCTATGGGCTGGGCGCGATGGGCCAGGCCGGAGTGACCAAGGCGCTTCAGGTGATCCAGAAGGAACTCGACACCTCGATGGCACTGTGCGGCGAACGCAAGGTGACCGATCTGGGCCGTCACGACCTTCTTGTCCCTCAGGATTTCGAGGGCCGCTGGGCCTGACCCTCCCTCCGCGTTGTCGGGCCGACCCTCGAAGCTTTGCTCTCAGCCGTCGTGGGCCGAGGGACGAACACAGACATGAGTGCTGGAAGCAGGCGCTTGCCTTTTGATCAAATTATTGCGCATATACCGGGACGCTTCCCGGGGCACACTCATGACAGACAACATGACCTCTGACACCCTGATTGCCGGCATCGACAAGAGCCGGCTTGAGGCTTTCGCAAAGCATGAGGCGGCGCACTATGCCAAGTCCCGCCCAAAGGCTGCCAAGGCATTGGCGGAAGGGGCCGGTGCCTTTCTGAACGGCGTGCCGATGCACTGGATGGCGGACTGGCCGATGCCGCATCTGCCGCTGGTCGCCAAGGCCGAAGGCGCAAGGCTGACCGATATCGACGGGGTGACGCTGGACGATTTCTGCCTTGGCGACACCGGCAGCATGTTCGGCCACTCTCCGCCGCCAGTGGCAAAGGCCATCCGTCGTCAGGCCAGCCACGGCCTGACCTACATGCTCCCCACCGAAGCCGCGCTTGAGGCCGGGCGCCTTCTGACCGGCCGTTTCGGCACCTACCGCTGGCAGATCGCCACCACCGCAACCGACGCCAACCGCTTTGCCATCCGCGTCGCCCGCGCCGTGACCGGGCGGCCAAAGATCCTTGTGTTCAACGGCTGCTATCATGGCACCGTGGATGACACCTTCGTATCGCTGGAAAATGGCGCCACCGTCACCAGCCCCGGCCTTCTGGGTCAGGTCAACGATCTGACCGCCACCGCCGTCTGCTGCGAATTCAACGACCTTGCCGGGGTCGAGGCGGCCCTTGCCAAGGGCGATGTCGCGGCGATCCTGACCGAACCCGTCATGACCAATTCCTGCATGGTCCTGCCCGAAGCCGGGTTCCACGACGGCTTGCGCCAGCTGTCGCTGCGCTATGGCGCGCTTTTGATCATGGACGAGACGCATACGATCTCCTCGGGCCTTGGCGGCTACACCCGGGTCCATTCGCTGCGCCCCGACATCTTTGTCGTCGGCAAATGTGTGGCAGGCGGCATGCCGACGGCCGTCTGGGGGCTTAGCCCCGCGACCGCCGACCGCTATAACGAGGTCAACGCCCAGCGTCCCGATGGCCGCTCGGGGATGGGAACGACGCTGTCGGCCAACCCGATGCAATTCGCCTGTCTGGTGGCCACGCTGGACAAGGTGATGACCCCGGAGAACTACGCCCGTATGGAAGCCGGGGCCGAACGGCTGTCGAAGGGCCTGCGCAAGGCCATCGACCGGCATCGCGCGCCCTGGCATGTGGTCCGCGTCGGCGCGCGGGTGGAATTCATCTGCGCCCCCGGCCCCCTGCGCAACGGCACCGAAGCCGCCGCCGCCCACCAGCCACAGGTCGAGGCCGCCATCCACACCGGCCTTCTGAACCGGGGCTCGCTTATCGCACCGTTCCACAACATGATGCTGGTCAGCCCTGCGACGCAGAAACGCCAGATCGACCGCCTGATCGCCCGTTTCGACTCTGTCCTGACCGCCCTTTTCGAAGAAGCCTGACATGACCCAGACCAGCCCCTCCGGTTCCACGCCTGCGGAAGCCGAAGCCTTCCTTGCCGCCCACCCGGAAATCGAGGCGTTTGACATTATCCTGCATGATGCCAACGGCATTGGCCGGGGAAAGATCATCCGTCGGCATGAGCTTTTGTCCTTTTTCAACAATGGCCGGCATTTGCCGATTTCGATCCTTGGCCTCGATATCTGTGGCGAGGATGTGCATGAAACCGGCCTGATCTGGGATCAGGGCGATGGTGATCTGCGCGCCTGGCCCGTTCCCGGCACCCTGAAACCGCTGCACAACACCCAGCCGCCGCGCGGCGAGGTGTTCATGTCGATGTATACGCTTGATGGCGCGCCGATGTCGTCGGACCCGCGCCACGCGCTGGCGCGGCAGGTGGATGCGCTGTCCGCCGAGGGCCTGCATCCGGCCGGGGCGTTCGAGCTGGAATTCTTCCTGCTCGATCCCGAACGTGGCTCCGACGGCAAGATGCAGCCCGCCCGCGATGTGCTGGACCGCCGCAAGTCGAACAAGACCGAGGTCTATTCGGTCGATCACCTGCACGGGATGCTGCCGCTTTTCAGTGACATCTACGCCGGGGCAAAGCTGGCCGGGATCACCGCCGAGACGCTGATCTCGGAATATGCCCCCGGCCAGTATGAACTCACCCTGCACTACCGGACTGACGTGATGCAGGCCGCCGACGACCTGATGCGCCTGAAGCGCATTGTCCGGGCGCAAGCCCGCGCGCATGGCGTCGTTGCCTGCTTCATGGCCAAGCCGAACGAAAACTACGCCGGGTCAGGCATGCATTTCCACGTCTCGATGCTGGATGGTGCCGGCAAGAACGTCTTTATCGAGGATCACGAGGGTCAGTGGAACCCGCTGATCCTGCACGCCCTTGGTGGCCTCAAGGCCACGATGGCGGAATCGATGCTGGTCTTTGCCCCTCACGCCAACAGCTGGCGCCGGTTTGCCAGCCAGTCCTACGCCCCGGTGTCGCCATCATGGGGCGTCAACAACCGGTCCGTCGCGCTGCGCATTCCCGCTGGTGACATCAAGGCCCGCCGGATCGAACACCGGCCTGCGGGCGTGGATGCCAACCCCTATCTGGTCGCAGCCACGGTGCTGGCGGGTATCCGTCACGGCATGAAACACCAGATCGACCCGGGGCCGGAAACCACCGGCAACGCCTATGCCGAAACCGGCGAAGAGGCGGCAATTCCAACCGATTGGCGGTCTGCTATCGACGCGGCAAGACGTTCGGCCTTCCTGAAGGACGCATTGGGCGAAGACATGCACCGCACCTTCACCGCCATCAAGGCGGCCGAATATGCCCGGGTGATGCGCACGGTCAGCGAGGTTGATTTCGACCTTTACCTGCACACGGTCTGACGGCCGATTTCCGCACGGAATTCGGTTCACCTACGCCAGCGGCACTCAGCCTCGCAGACGCCCTGCCCCCGCGCAAGCGCCGCCGCGATCAGCGCAGGCACCCGTGCATCCACCCCCACGGGCGGCAGGACGCGGCCCTGAAACCCGGCCTCGGCCAGTGCCTTGGGGATGTCCTCGGCCACATGCCCGCCTTCGGCGGCAAAGAACGGCAGGCAGACCGCCCCGGCGTCAAAACCGTGAAGCGTTGACAGTTGTGGCGACTGGTCGATGAACCCGGCCTCGATCCGCGCGACCCCGGCTTCGGCGGCAATCCGGCCAGCCACATGCCGCGCGATATCGGACGGCACCGGGGATTTGAACGACCCATGCGCCGCAAGGACCATCTGATCCGTCCCCGCCTCACGCGCCAGCGTCACGCACAGGTCATGCACGCCCGGATCACAGCCGAAAGGCTCCAGCACCTGCCAGCCTGCGGCCCCTGCCTCGGCCAGTTTTGCCGGGATCTGAACCTTGCTGAACCAGCCCCCGGCCATGAACATCGGGAACACGACGCCCGGCCCCCGGCCTGCAACCGCGCGCGGCAATGCCCCGGCTTCGGCAAGAGTCGCTGCGGCCACGTGCCAGCCGGGCATCAGGTCCGCCACCCGCGCGGCCAGCACCGTCAGCGCCGCCGCCGCAGGGCCGGGGGCCGAGGGCTGGCCATGGGCCACGATCAGGGCATTGCGTTCGCTCATTGCGCTAAGGTGACGCGCCGGGCGGCAGGGTCAACCCCCGCAATCATCCCGACCAATCACCAGGCCGGGCAATGACGCCTCGGTCACCTCGGCGCGGGCATGGTCGATGAAGGCCCGCACCGTCAGCGCCGCCTTTGCGCCTTCGCTGCACACCAATCCCAAGGCCAGGGGCGGCGGGCCGGTCAGCGGCACATAGGCCAGGGGCCGCCCGTCCGGTGCCAGGGTCGTTGCCGGGCGGATATTGGCGATGGAATAGCCAAAGCCGTTCGCCACCATCGCCCGCATCACGCCCAGATCGCGCGTCCGTTCCACTACCTTCGGCCGCCGCCCGATCTCGCGGAAGATGTTCAGGAAATAGTCTGTCGAGAACGGCAGATCGAGCAGCACCATCGGCAGATCGACCAGTTCCGCAACGGTCAGAACCTTCCGCCCGGCCAGCGGATGCCCTGCCGGCAGGATCACATGCGGGCGCAAGGCCAGAAGCGGGGTAAAGCTCAGATCCGGCGGGATATCCAGCTCATAGGTCAGCGCCACATCCAGCCGGGCGGCCCGCAGCCCTTCAAAGATCGCGGCCTGATCAAGCTCGAACTGGGTCACCTCGACCTCTGGAAAGAGGTCGCAGAAACTGCGGCGCAGGCCGGGCAGGATCATCTGGGCAAAGGTCACCAGACAGCCCACCGCCAAGGGTCCGCGCACCAGCCCGGTGATTTCCGCCGCCAGATCGTTCAGCCGCCCGGCAGCCGCCAGCACCGCCCGCGCCTCGTCCACGAACCGCCGCCCGCCGGGTGTCAAGGACAGCCCCTGCGCATGGCGGCGGACGAAAAGCTGCAACCCGAATTCGGCCTCCAACTGCGCGATCGCAGCCGAGATCGACGGCGATGAGACATTCACCCGTTCCGCCGCAAGCGCGATTGACCCGGTTCGCCCACCGCGACAAGGTATTCCAATTGGCGAAGGGTAAAGCGAAGCGGCATCCACCAAGGCTACCGCACCTGGCCCGCCCGGCACAAATTCCTTCGAACGATTTTCGAAGGAATTTCGAAAACCCTTCCCCGCACCCTAGGGCATCCGCCCGGCGATATACTTGGCGAATTCATAGTTCGGCCGTTCCAGATGGCTCAGCTGCCCCGGCCCCGACATCCTGGCGCAAAGGCCTTTCCAGACCCGTTCCACGCAACCCTTGTCCTCGACGTTAACGTCATCCAGAAGCGCCTTTACGGCCGCCAGATGCCGCTCTGCCTCGGGATCCGCCATCCACTCTGCACTCATGCCACCGCCGAACAGGACATTCACGGTCCCCGGGCCATCCGGCGTCAGGCTGAGGTACCAGAAATACCCCGGCGTCAGCGTGATCAGCAACGCCGGATAGATCGCCAGAAGCCATGTTATCCGCCGGTCATCGCCTTGCAGCGTGGTGTTCGACGGATGCGCCAGCGCCAGCGGCACCTGATCGTTCTTGACGATCCAGTGATAGTTGAACGCCGCTTCACCTTCCGGACACTCCATCTTGTTGAGGTCACTTGATCCCCCGATCGTGCCGGCGTGGCAGACCGGGAGGTGGTAGCTCTCCATGAAATTCTCGGCCAGCACCTTCCAGTTGGTATTCCAGCGGAACTCCTCGCGGAACACCTCGCGGTAGCCTTGCATCGGCAAGTGGCCGACCAGCCGCTCCACCCCTGCCAGCGTTTCCGACGGTGGCGGCGCGTCAGGGTTCAGCGTGACCATGATCCAGCCCAGCCAATCCTCCACCCGCACCGGGGGCAGCTTGATGTCGTCCTTGCAAAAGCCCTCGTTGCGCGTCATCGCGGGGGCGCCCCGCAAGGTGCCGTCCAGATTGTAGGTCCAGGCGTGATAGGGGCAGACGATGGACCGCACATTGCCGCGGCCTTCCAGCAGCATGCTCATCCGGTGGCGGCAGACATTCGACATGCCGCGCAAGACGCCGTCCCGGTCGCGCAGGATGATGATCGGTTCCCCGGCGATCTGCATGGTCAGGTAATCGCCGGGGGTGGCCAGCGCATCGGCCCGACCTGCGCAAAGCCAGTCGGCCGCGAAGATGTGGCGTTCCTCGGCGGCCGCGAATTCGGGCGAGGTATAGACCGATTTCGGCATCGCCCGCGCCCGCTCGAACGGCAGGGCGACATTGGCGCGCAGTTCCGCGATTGCCGAAAGGGCCGGGGCCGAAAGCTGAGGATCGTGGCGGGTCATGGGCGTGCCTTGCTGTTCAGGTATCAATGCCAGTTTGCGCCAAACCGGCCCGTCCTGCAAAGCAGGATCAGGCCAAGCCGCGCTTAGGCCCCGCCTATCTTGCACTTATCCGGGGAAATCCTGACGGATCGCGACGGCAAAAGCCTCGGCCAGCGCGGGGTTGGCCTCTGGCCCGTAGTGGATGCCGTCGATGGGCGACACCTGCACCACCGCCCCCGCATCCATGAACGCCACCCCGACCCGCGCGGCAGCCGACTGGACCTCGGCCGCCAGCGCGCGCGACTTTGCTGCCCCGCCCGCGAACATGCCCGCCAGACACCCCACCTCTTGAATGGGTGGCGGCGCGACCAGAAGCACCCCCGGCGCGGCCCCATCCGGCCCGGCCTCCGAGGCACGGATCACCCGCACCAGCCGCTCCAGCGACAGGGCAATATCGCCGGCGTTGACCGAGAACCGTTCCTTCAGGTCATTGGTCCCCAGCATCACCAGAACCACATCCACCGGCTTGTGGCTTTCCAGCAGGGCAGGCAGCACCGTCAAACCGTTCCGATGCGCGCCCTCCACCGGGTCATCATGCAGCGTCGTGCGACCCGGGTGGCCTTCGGCGATCACCTCCCAATCGGGCAAAAGCCGTGCCAGCCGCCCCGCCCAGCGCTCATCCCGCCCATAGCGGGCCGACTGGCCAAAATCCGGCAACGGCACCGTGCCATGGGTGTTGCTGTCACCGAAAAGCAGAAGCGTCCTCATGTGCGTTCTCCCGTCATATCGCTACAGGATGCACCGCTTTGCCGGTCAAGGTGAAGCGGCATCATCGAAGGTATCGAACCGGCAGGCGCCGGAATCGTGATTGACGTACCTCAATCCGGTGCCGATATTCGACCAAGGACAAGGGAGCGGTCAGGTGCGGCCAACCGTGAACGACATCGCGCGTGAGGCTGGCGTCAGCCTTGCCACCGTGGACCGGGTGCTGAACGCCCGTCCCGGGGTGCGGGAAAAGACCATCCGCGCGGTGAATGACGCCATCACCAAGCTGGGCTATGTGCGTGACCTGACGGCGGCAAATCTTGCCCGCAGCCGGAATTACCGCATGGCGGTGGTGCTGCCCGATACGGAAAGCCAGTTTGTTCAGACACTTGCGGAGGCGCTGTCCGATGCGGGCTCTATCGCTGCGACCGCAAGAATGGAACTGAAGCTGCACCGCTTTCCCGCCGAAGATCCGCATGCGCTTGCCGCCTTGCTGACCAGCCTTCCCGGGCGCGGCTATGCCGGGGTGGCCCTGATGGCCCCCGAAACCCCGATCCTGCGCGATGCGATCCGGGGGCTGCGGGCAAAGGGGTTGCCGGTGGTGGCGCTGGTGTCGGACCTGCCGAACACCGACCGAGACCATTTCATCGGCATCGACAACCGAGCCGCCGGGCGCACGGCCGGAATGCTGATGGGCCGCTTTCTTGGCGGGGGCCGACAGTCCGACACCGACCGTGGCGAGGTGCTGGTCCTTGGCCAATCGCTGCTGGCCCGTGACATGATCGAACGCCGTCGCGGGTTCGATGAGGTCATGCTGCGCGATTTTCCGGGGCTGGAGGTCTTGCCGTCTCTGGAGACTCACGGCTCGGGCCAGACATTGCGTCAGGTGGTGGCGGAACGGCTGGCCAATGCCCCGGGTGTCAGGGGCATCTACGCCATGGGTGACGGGCATCGTGCGTTGACGCAAGTGCTTGCTGATATGGGACTTTCCGGAAAATTGATCGTGATCTGCCATGAGTTGACCCCCCATGCCCGGCATGCGCTGGAGGCCGGAGAGATCACCGCCGTGATTACCCAGAATCTTGGCCACCTTGCCCGAAGCACCCTGCGTGTCTTGCGCGCCAAGGCCGACAATCAGCCGTTGGACCAAGGTCAGGAACAGATTCGAATCGAGATCGTGCTGCGTGAAAACCTGCCCCCCAGCCCCGATTCGACCAGCACTGCCACCAGCGAGGCCAACAAGGCCGCAGCCTGAAAAACGCCGCTCCATCTGCCCGGACTGGTCTCCAAATCGCTTTGAATGAAGCCCGTCGCGCTAAATGAGGAACGTACCTCAAAAATGCTTTACAGCCCCGCTCTCCTGCGCCTATCGTCACGTCAATTCAAGAAGGCCCGGCATCCGCACGGGCCCACCACAACCAAATCGGGAGGAATGCATGAAACGGACGACACTCGCCGCATCGGCGGCGCTTGCGCTGGTCTGGTCTGCTCAGGCCAATGCGCAGGCCAATGAACTCACGCTTTGCTGGGCCGCATGGGATCCGGCAAACGCGCTTGTCGAACTGTCCAAGGATTTTGAGGCGCAGTCCGGCATCAAGATGAACTTCGAATTCATCCCATGGCCCAATTTCGCCGACCGGATGCTGAACGAACTCAACTCCGGCGGCCAGCTTTGCGACCTTCTGATCGGTGACAGCCAGTGGATCGGCGGCGGGGCCGAGAACGGCCATTACATCAAGCTGAACGATTTCTTCGACGCCGAAGGCATCAGCATGGACGACTTCGCCCCGGCGACCGTCTATGCCTATTCCACCTGGCCCAAAGGCACGCCGAACTACTATGCGCTGCCCGCCATGGGCGATGCGAACGGCTGGTTCTACCGCAAGGACTGGTTCGGTCGTGAAGACATTCAGGCCGCCTACAAGGAAGCCACCGGCCAAGACCTGCGCGAACCGCAAAGCCAGAAGGAACTGCTGCAGATCGCGCAGTTCTTCCAGGGCCGCGAGATTGACGGCCAGACCGTCTACGGTGCCTCGATCTTCACCGAACGCGGGTCAGAAGGCATCACCATGGGTGCCACCGGCGCGATGTATGCCTGGGGCTTCAAGTATGAAAACACCCCCGGCCAATATGACATGGAAGGCGCCGTGAACTCATCCGCGGCGGTGGAAGGCCTTGAATTCTACAAGGAGCTTTACAAGACCGGCACGCCTCCCGGCTATGACAACGCCTATATGGAACAGTCGCTGGATGCGTTCAAATCCGGTCAGGTGGCGATGGCGATGAACTGGTTCGCCTTCTTCCCGGGCCTCTATGCTGACCCGACGGTCGGCGGCGACAAGATCGACTTCTTCGTGAACCCGGCGCAGAACGTCGCGGCCTCCACGCTTGGGGGACAAGGGATCTCGGTCGTGTCCTACACCGACAACATGGACGGCGCGCTGGCCTACATCAAATGGTTCGCCCAGCCGGACGTGCAGCAAAAATGGTGGGCCTCGGGCGGCTATTCCTGCCACAAGGCCGTGCTGGAAGACCCGAACTTCGTGAACTCGGCCCCATTCGCCGGTGATTTCCTTGAAGCCATGGGCGGCGTGCAGGACTTCTGGCAGGAACCGGCCTATGCCTCGCTTCTGATCGCGATGCAGGAACGACTGCACAACTATGTGGTGGCCGACCAAGGCACTGCACAAGAGGCGCTTGACGGCCTGATCGCCGACTGGACCGAAGTCTTCGAAGACGAAGGCAAGCTCTAAGGCCCTGCCCCCTCTTTCCTGACGGAAAGAGGGGAACCCTGAACCGAAGCAACACACCCCTTCCCCCAGACATGGGGGAAGGCAAGGCGAGGGGGCCGACCGCCCCCTCCCGCCGAACGGGATCACCGCATGACCAACCCCATCGACATCGCCGCCAAGGCCACGCCCGCGCCCGTAGCGCGCCGCGTTCGGGGCCTGTCCGACCGCGCCATCGCCTGGATCTTCGTGACCCCGACGATATTCCTTTTGCTGGCGATCAACATCTTCCCGCTGATCTGGACCGTGCGGTTGTCCTTCACCAACTACGCTGCCAATCGTCCGGGCCGTGAGGTCGAATGGGTGGGTCTGCGCAACTACACCCGCATCCTGACAGATGCCGGGACATGGGAAAACATGCAGACCACTGCACATTTCCTGATCTGGACAATCGTGCTGCAAGTGGTCATCGGCTTTACGCTTGCCTGGCTGATCAACCGGAAATTCAAGGGCAATGACCTGCTGACCACGCTGATCGTAATCCCGATGATGCTGTCGCCCGCAGTCGTGGGCAACTTCTGGACCTTTCTTTACCAACCGCAGATCGGGCTGTTCAATTACGTCGTCGAACTGGTCACCGGCACCCCGGCCTCGTCCTTTTCCATGCTTGGGCCGGGCGGGCTGGCGAAGTGGTCGATCATCATCGTCGACACCTGGATGTGGACGCCCTTTGTCATGCTGATCTGCCTTGCGGGCCTGCGTTCCATTCCCGACTACATCTATGAGGCCGCCGAAGTGGACCGCGCCTCGAAATGGCGGCAGTTCTGGACGATCACCGTGCCGATGGTGCTGCCGTTCCTGATGCTTGCCGTCCTCTTCCGCGGCATCGAGAATTTCAAGATGTTCGACATGGTGGTCCTGCTGACTGGCGGTGGCCCGGGCAATGAAACCCTGCTGGCCTCCATCGACCTCAAGCGCGAGGCGTTCGAGAAATGGCGCACCGGCTATTCCTCGGCCTATGCGATCATCCTGTTCGTCACGGTCTTCGGTCTGGCCTCGATCTACGTCAAGGCGCTGAACAAGGTGAAGGAACGGTGATGCAAACCCAAGCCCGCCCCTCTTCCGCCTGCACCGGAGGCCAGCCATGAGCGCCTATTCCGTCACCGAGCCGACAAGATCCTCCAAATGGTTCGCTGGCCTGCTTGTGGTGGCCTATACGATCATCACCCTGTTGCCCCTGGTCTGGATCATCGCCACTGGCTTCAAGTCAGGGCCGGACAGCATATCCTACCCGCCAAAGGTGGTGTTCGAGCCAAGCCTTGAAGGCTATGTCAACCTTTTCACCACCCGCACCCGCATCGCATCCGACGATTTCGCCGCGCTTCCCCCGCCAGAAACCTGGTATGATCAGATCGTGCGCGATACCGGAATGGTGATTGCCGGACAGTCGCGCTTCGGCGAGCGATTCATGAATTCGGTGATCATCGGTTTTGGGTCAACCTTCCTGTCGATCTTCCTTGGCACGCTGGCCGCCTACGCCTTTTCCCGCTTCAAGGTGCCACTCAAGGACGACCTTCTGTTCTTCATCCTCTCCACCCGGATGATGCCCCCCATCGCCGTCGCGATCCCGATTTACCTGATGTATCGGGAACTGGGCCTCTCTGACACGCATCTGGGGATGATCCTCCTTTACACCGCCGTGAACATCAGCCTTGCCGTCTGGCTTTTGAAAGGGTTCATCGACGAGATCCCCCGCGAATACGAAGAGGCGGCGCTGATCGACGGCTACACCCGGTTTCAGGCATTCCGGAAGGTCGTCCTGCCCCAGGCCGCCACCGGCATCGCCTCGACCGCGATCTTCTGCCTGATCTTCGCCTGGAACGAATACGCCTTCGCGGTCCTCCTCACCTCGGGCAACGCCCAGACCGCGCCGCCCTTCATCCCCACGATCATCGGGGTCGGCGGTCAGGACTGGCCCGCCGTGGCGGCCGGCGCGACGCTGTTCCTTCTGCCGGTGATGATCTTCACCATCCTCTTGCGCAAACACCTTCTGCGCGGGATCACATTCGGGGCCGTGCGCAAATGACCACACCCAGCCGTCACCACCGCTCAGCCACAGAGGTTTTCGCCGAAAATCTTTCGCCCCGTCCGCGCGACGGAGACCCGAAATGAGCTTCCTTTCCGGCCTTCTCCGCCTGCGTCGCGGTCCCTGGGAAAACCTTGCCACCGTCCTTATCGCGCTGGGCGTGGTTATGCTGATGCAGCCCTTCTTCCTCTGGGCCTACACATGGTCGTTCCTCGTGACCCTTTTGGGGACCGTGATGTTCATCATCACCAGCCATTTCCCGGAGTGACGCGCATGCACCGACCCTTCCACCTGACCCGACACCAGACGCGCGTCACCCCGGGCCTGATCCGCGGTTCCGACGGGCAAAGGACTTTCTGAATGGCTGAAATCATCATCCGCAACCTGCGCAAGGAATTCGGCGCCTTTACCGCCGTTCAGGGCTCGTCCTTCACGATCAAGGACGGGGAGTTCTTCATGCTTCTCGGCCCCTCGGGCTGCGGCAAGACCACCACCTTGCGCATGATTGCGGGCCTCGAACTGCCGACCTCGGGCGAGATCCTGATCGACGGCGAGGATGTAAGCCAAAAGCCCGCCAGCCAGCGCGACATCGCCATGGTGTTCCAGATGTTCGCGCTTTACCCGCATATGAACGTCAGGAAGAACATCTCCTACCCGCTTGTCAGCCAGGGCATGCCAAAGGCGCAGGTCCAGGCCAAGGTGGCCGAGGTTGCGCGCATCCTCGGCATTGCCGATATACTCGACAAACCCGTCGGCGGTCTGTCCGGCGGCGACCGCCAGCGCGTCGCCCTGGGCCGCGCCATCGTCCGCAGCCCCAAGGCCTTCATGATGGACGAACCACTTGGCGCGCTGGACGCCGAGTTTCGCGAGCATATGGCCGAGGAACTCCGCGCGCTTCATGACCGGATGAAGGCCACCACCGTTTACGTCACCCATGACCAGTTGGAGGCGATGCAGATGGGCGACAAGATCGTGGTGATGAACCACGGCGTCGTCGAGCAGTTCGGCACCCCGCAGGACATATACGACCACCCGGCCACCCTCTTTGTCGCCGATTTCATCGGCAGCCCGTCGATGAACTTCCTGCGTTTCGAAGGCTCCGCCCCGGCAGGTGCCACCAGCGTCCAGCTTGGCGACACCGCGATGGCCCTTCCCGAACTTCAGGAAGCCGCCACCGGCAAACTTGTCCTTGGCGTGCGCCCCGAACATGTCGCCCTGACCGACGCCAGCCCCTACCGTGGCCGGGTCGAGGCGACGGAATACCTTGGCACCACCCAGATCGTCACCCTTTCCACCCCGCACGGCCAGATCAAGGCCCGCACCCCAGCCGCCCAGATCGCAACCCCGGGTGAAACCGTGGGCCTCACCCTGAACGCCCGCACCCTCTCGCTGTTTGATGATACCACCGGCTGCGCGATCCGCACCGCCGCCAACGCGGGGGTCCAACATGGCTGACGTCACCCTTGCCGGCCTGACCAAATCCTACGGCGCCACCAAGGCGCTGAACGATGTCACGCTGACCATCCCCGACGGCTCTTTCGTCGTCCTTCTTGGCCCCACAGGTGCTGGCAAGACCACCACGCTCCGCCTGATCGCCGGCCTTGACCGCCCCGACCGGGGTGACATCGCCATCGGCGGCCATTCCGTCCTGAACGACACCCCGGCCCAGCGCGATGTGGCCATGGTCTTCCAGCAATACTCGCTCTACCCCCATCTCACCGTGCGCGACAACCTCGCCTTCCCGCTGCGTTCACCGATCATCGCCATGCCCGAAGACCAGATCGCGGCCGAGGTGCAGAAGGTCGCCGAGGTTCTTCACATCGCCCACAAGCTGGACAACAAGGCCACCAACCTTTCGGGCGGCGAGATGCAGCGCGTTTCCATCGGCCGCGCGCTGGTCCGCCAGCCCCGCATCTATCTGATGGACGAACCGCTCAGCAGCCTTGACGCCAAACTCCGTGCCGACCTGCGCATTGAACTCAAACGCATCCATGCCGAACTTGGCGCGACCTTCCTCTATGTCACACACGACCAGATCGAGGCGATGACCATGGCCACCCATGTCGGCGTCTTGGACCAAGGCCGCCTCGTCCAATACGGCACCCCGCGCGATATCTACGAAAACCCCGTCTCCGCCTATGTCGCCTCGCGCCTTGGCCAGCCGCGCATCAACCTTCTGCCCGCCGATGCCTTCTCCGGCGCACCGCCGAACGCAGCACAGATCGGCCTGCGCCCCGAACACATCACCCAGGGCGAGGGCCAGCCCGCCACCGTCCGCCGGGTGGAACACCTGGGCGACCAGACCCGACTGCACCTGACGCTCGGGCCCCATGATCTGATCACCCTGTCCGACGTCCACACCCCGCTTCGCCCCGGCGACACCCTGCCCATCCGCCCGCATAACCCGCTCTGGTTCGACGCCAACGGAAACCGTATCTGAGGATCATCCCCATGAAACAGTTCATGAATTCCAAGGACGCTCTGGTCACCGAGGCGATTGACGGCCTCCTCAGAACCAGTGCCGGGAAACTCGCGCGGCTTGACGGCTACCCGCATATCAAGGTCGTCACCCGCACTGACTGGGACCGCTCCAAGGTAGCGCTCGTCTCGGGCGGTGGCTCGGGCCACGAACCCTCCCACGCCGGTTTCGTCGGTCAGGGCATGCTGACGGCGGCGGTTTGCGGCGACGTCTTTGCCTCGCCATCGGTGGATGCGGTGCTGGCAGGAATACTGGCGGTAACCGGCAAACCCGGCTGCCTGCTGATCGTCAAGAACTACACCGGCGACCGCCTGAACTTCGGCCTTGCCGCCGAACGCGCCCGCGCCTTTGGCCTCAAGGTTTCCATGGTCATCGTCGACGACGACATCGCCCTGCCTGATCTGCCGCAGGCGCGGGGCGTCGCCGGCACCCTCTTCGTCCACAAGATCGCAGGCGCGATGGCCGAATCCGGTGCCGACCTCCACACCATCACCGCCGCCGCGCAAGGCGTCATCAAGGGCGCCATCTCCATCGGCATGTCGCTGGATACCTGCACCGTCCCCGGTTCCCCCAAGGAAGACCGGATCAGCGGCGGAAAGGCCGAGCTTGGCCTCGGCATCCATGGTGAGGCCGGGATCGAACAGGTCGATTTCAGCGGCGCCCGCTCCGCCATGCAGATGGTCGCCGACAAACTCCTGCCCCACATGGGCGCAGGCGACCATGTGGCGCTGCTGAACAACCTCGGCGGCACGACCCCCCTCGAAATGAGCATCCTGACCGAGGAACTCGCCCGCTCCCCCCTTGGCCAACGCACCAAGTGGATCATCGGCCCCGCGTCGATGATGACCTCGCTCGACATGCACGGCTTTTCCGTCTCGCTCCTGCCCGTCGACCACGCGCAGGTCACCAGCCTTGCCGCCCCCGTCGCCCCCCACGCCTGGCCCGGCCTCGCCCCCTTGGGCAGCGTTTCGGTAAAGCCCCTCCCCGACGGTCTCGCGCCCATCCAGCCGGTGCCAAGCGCCCACCCCGCCCGCCGCGCCCTGCTGGATCGCTGCTGCAAGGCCCTGATCGCCGCCGAGGCGGACCTGAACCTCCTCGACGCCAAGTCCGGCGACGGCGACACCGGCAGCACCCTCGCCGGCGCCGCCCGCGCGCTGCAATCCGCCCTCGACCGCCTCCCCCTTGCCGACCCGACCCAGCTTTACCGCGCCATCGGCATGGAACTGAGCCAGACAATGGGCGGCTCGTCGGGAGTCCTCCTCGCCATCTTCTTCGCCGCCGCCGGCGACGCGAGCGCCTCGGGCAAAACCTGGATCGGCGCCCTCGCCGCAGGCCTCGACCGCGTTTGCCAAGTCGGCGGAGCCGCCCCCGGCCACCGCACCATGATCGACGCCCTGGCCCCCGCCCTCGCCGCCCTCCCGAACGGAGTGTCAGCCGCCGCCAAAGCCGCCCGCGATGGCGCCAACGCCACCGCCGAAATGACCCGCGCCAAAGCAGGCCGCGCCACCTACCTCGCCGCCGACAAACTCAAGGGCCACAATGACCCGGGGGCAGAGGGGGTCGCGCGGTTGTTTGAGGATCTTGCTCGCAGTTAGCGTAGGGTGCGCTATAGCGCACTATTTTGTCGGATGCTTCCACCAAATATCGTTAGGTATTGACGGGTAGTGAAACTGAGTGATCCTATTATGAATGAAAATCAGCAACCTACCCGGCGTTGTTGCAGAACTCACGCTTGAGGCGTGACCTCCCCAAATATCCCACGGGGGTCCGGGGGTGTGAAACCCCGGGCCGCCAGCCAAGGCCACCACCCTTGCGGCCCCCACAGGAACCGCGAGCCCAAATCGCCTGCCTCCGTGGGAGAAGGCTGGGGTGGCAGGCACCCGTTAACAACAGGTAAACGCCCACACCCAACCCACTGGAATCAAACGCTGATCCAGACCCGTCCACCGTGGACACCCCTCAAGGCATCACCTCGAACCGGTCCACATCCACCATCCCCATATCGGTGATCTTCAGGTGCGGGATCACCGGCAGGCACAGGAAGGCCAGCTGCAGGAACGGCTCCTCCAGCACCACCCCCAGCGACCGCGCCGCCGCCCGCAAGGCAACCAGCTCCTCCCGCACCTCCTCGAAGGACAGCAGACTCATCAACCCCGCCACCGGCAGCGCGAGTTCCGCGAGCACCCGCCCCCCCTCGACCACGACAAACCCGCCCTCGATCTCCGACAGCCGCCCCACCGCCACCGCCATGTCCGCCGCATCCACCCCCACCACCGCGATGTTGTGGTGGTCGTGGCAGACGGTCGAGGCAATCGCCCCGCGTGCCAACCCGAACCCTTTCACAAACCCCGTGGCGATGTTCCCGTTCACCCCGTGCCGCTCCACCACCGCGATCTTCACCAGGTCGCGGGCCACATCCGGCCGCTTGTCCCCATCCAAGGGGGCGATATCAAAGGTCAGATGCTCGGTGATGATCTTGCCCGGCAATATCCCGATCACCGGCGTCTCCACTCGGTTCCCCCCGGTCCGGAACGACGCCGCCGTCACGACCGGCGCCGTCACGGACCGACGCGCCACCGGCTCCATCCGCCCCCGCACCGCAAAGGCCGCCTCATCAGCCACCACCCCGCGACACAGCACCAGCGAGGCATTGCACCCCTCCAAGCTGTCGATCACCGCGATATCCGCCCGCTTGCCCGGCGCGATCAGCCCCCGGTCCTTCAACCCGAACGCCTCCGCCGCACTCAACGACGCCGCGCGATAGACGGCCAAGGGCGCCGCCCCCAGACCAATCGCGGTGCGGATCATGTAATCCAGATGCCCATGCTCGCCGATATCCAGCGGGTTTCGGTCATCGGTGCAGAACGCAAGGTAAGGCGAGAACCTTTCTGTCAGCAGCCCAGCCAGCGCATGCAGATCCTTCGAAACCGACCCTTCCCGGATCAAGACCCGCATCCCCTTGCGCAGCTTTTCCAGACCCTCGTCGTAAGTCGTGGCCTCATGTTCAGTCCGGATCCCCGCCGAGATGTATCCGTTCAGGTCATTGCCCCGCAGCAAGGGCGCATGCCCGTCAATGTGGCGGCCCGCGAAGGCCTCCAGCTTGGCCATACAGCCGGGATCCTTCATCAAGACACCGGGGTAATTCATGAACTCGGCCAGCCCGATCACGCCGGGATGATCCATCAGCGGCACCAGATCCGCCGCCTCCAGCCGCGCCCCTGTTGTCTCCATATGCGTGGACGGCACGCAGGAGCTGAGATTCACCCGCAAGTCCATTACCAGCTGCGCGGCACTTTCCAGAAAGTAGCGGATGCCCGCCACGCCGCAGACATTGGCAATCTCATGCGGGTCGCAGATCGCCGTCGTCACCCCACGCGGAGTGACGCAACGGTCAAACTCATGCGGGGTCACCAGCGACGATTCCACATGCAGATGGGTGTCGATGAATCCCGGCGCCAGCACCTTGCCCGACACGTCAATCTCGTGCCTGCCCGTGTAGTGACCAAACACCCCGACAATCGTATCGCCGCAGATCGCAACGTCGGTTTCCACCAGATCACCGGTGATCAGATCAAAGACCCGGCCGCCTTTCAGCACCAGATCAGCTGGGGCAATCCCCCGGCCCTGATCAATTCTGTCCGACAAGTTGCGATGGGGCATGGCAATCTCCTTTCGGATAGGGAACCTTATGCGCGTCACCCCGTCCAGTCCGAAACCAAACCGGAACCCTCCAATGCGCCCCCTTCGCGGCATCGCCTTCAAGCTGGCGTCCGTCCTTGTGTTCATCGTCATGGCCTCGCTGATCAAGGCAACAGCGGCACATGTCCCGGCCGGTCAGGCTGTATTCTTCCGGTCGTTCTTCGCCATCCCCGTCATCGTGGTCTGGCTGATCTGGCGGCGCGAACTTGCGACCGGGCTGAAGGCAAATGCTCCGATGGGCCATGTCTGGCGCGGGGTCGTCGGCACGCTGGCCATGGGGCTTGGCTTTGCCGGTCTTGGCTACCTGCCCCTGCCCGAGGTCACGGCAATCGGCTACGCGGCCCCGCTTCTGACCGTCGTCTTCGCCGCGATGTTTCTGGGCGAGGACGTGCGCATCTTCCGGATCTCGGCCGTCATCCTTGGCATGGTCGGCGTGCTGATCGTCCTTGCCCCGCGCCTGTCGATCTCGCCCGATGCCGCAGGCACCGCCGAAGCCCTTGGCGCGATGCTGGTCCTTGGCGGCGCGGTCTTCGCGGCACTTGCGCAGGTTTTCGTCCGCAAACTGGTGAACACCGAAAAGACCGCCGCCATCGTCTTTTACTTCTCACTGACCGCCACCGTGCTGTCCTTGGTCACCCTGCCCTTCGGCTGGGTCTGGCCCACGCCCACGGAAACCGCCCTTCTGGTCACCGCCGGGCTGCTTGGCGGGCTTGGCCAGATCCTGCTCACCACCAGCTACCGCGAGGCCGATGCCTCGCTGGTAGCACCCTTCGACTATGCTTCCATGCTGTTTGCGCTGGGGATCGGCTACTTTGTCTTTGCCGAAGTGCCGACCCTGACAATGCTGGCCGGTGCTGCGCTGATCGTGGTGGCGGGCATCCTGATCATCTGGCGTGAACGCAAGCTGGGCATCGAGCGCGCCCGGCAACGCAAGGCCATGACTCCACAGGGCTAAGCCAGCGCCAAGCCCGGAATTCAAATCAGCTTGCGCTTCCTCTCTGCACAAATATCCCACGGGAGGTCCGGAGGGTGTGAAACCCTCCGGGGCCAGCCACAGGCGCGGCCTTACCCCTCGCGCGCTGCGGCGTTCTGGTCCATCAGATAGCGCTGCGACAAGGGAATCGCTGCCGCGCCCAAAGCGCGCGCTTCGGCACCCACGCTGCCCGCCCGGATTGCGGGCGGCTCAACCCCCGACAGATCCAGACGGTAAAGCGCGGCTTCAGTCCGCCGCACCACCTCGGCCCGCACCGTGGCAGGCATCCAGCCGTCGATCAGAACCGCCTCGATCTCCAGAAGCGCCGCCGCACTCAACGCGGCGCTGGCCAGACCTTCGGCGGCACTGTCCAGCCATGCCGACAGGATCGGTTCCGGCACATCCCAACGGTCCGGGCGTTCCCAAAGCTGGTCAGAGGACAGACCCGCCGCCTCCATCCGCGCCGCCAGCACAGACATCGAGGCCACCGAAAGCAGACGGTGCATCCGCCCGTCCGGCCCCGGGACCGGCATCGGGCCGACCCCCGCGGCATTGCCGCCGCGCCCGGTGAAAAGCTGGCCGTTCAGCACCAGCCCGCCGCCGATGAAATAGCCAAAGTAGAAATACAGGAAATCCTTCGGCCGCTCGCCGGTCCCGAACACCAGTTCGGCCCCGCAAGCGGCGGTCGCGTCGTTCTGGACATGTACTGGCATCCCCGCCAGCGCGGTCAGTTCGCCCTGAATGTCGCGGTCGCGCCAGGCGTCCATTTCCGATTGCGGGGCGCCAATGTCCTGCACCCACGCCCAAAGCTGAAACGGCATCGCCACGCCCATCCCGCCGATACGGTCGCGCTGGTTGGCGGGCAGTTGGGCCGCCAGAACCGGCAGCGCCTCGGCGACAAAATCCATCACCGCGTCCGGGGTCGGATAGCGGTAGACCCGCCGCCGCGCGCCCCGGACCCGGCCCAGAAAATCCACCAGCGCCAGATCCGCCGACCGCCGACCGATCTTCAGGCCAAAGAAGAATGCCCCCTCCGCGTCCAGCGACATCGGCACCGAAGGCTGACCGATCCGCCCCCGCACCGGTTCACCACGCAGCAAAAGCCCGTCCTGTTCAAGCGCGCGCATGATGACGCTGACGGTCTGCGCCGACAGCCCGGTCATCCGCGCGATGTCGGATTTCGCAAGCGCCCCGTTCTGGCGCACCAGACTAAGCACCAGCCGCTCATTATGCGCCCGCATCCCCGACTGATTGGACCCACGCAACCCAGCCGCATCGGGCGCGGCTCGGCTTTCGGGCAAGGGGTCCACAAACAATCTCAACGGTGCGGCCTTCAGGGTCATGGGCAGGAACTGACGGCAGAGTGCGTAACAAACGGGCGATCTGTCAATAATAAATCAGAGTGATTTAATTATCTTGACGTAGCAGAGGGAATCGGGTTTCTTCATCCCCGGCGCAGCGAAACTGCCAGACTGCGCGCAGTTTTACATACCGGGGCCAGGCTGCCCCGATCCTTGGGAGGACTACCATGAAATTCACCACCAAAGCCCTGCTCGGCGCGGCTTCTGTCGCCCTCATGTCCACCGCTCCGGTCTTTGCCGGCGGCCATGGCATCGCGGCCTGCCTGATCACCAAGACCGACACCAACCCCTTCTTCGTGAAGATGAAGGAAGGCGCCGAGGCCAAGGCCGCCGAACTGGGTGTGACCCTGAAATCCTACGCCGGCAAGATCGACGGCGACCACGAAAGCCAGGTTGCCGCGATCGAGGCCTGCGTGGCTGACGGTGCCAAGGGCATCCTGCTCACCGCCTCGGACACCAAGGCCATCGTCGACTCGGTCAAGGCCGCCCGCGACGCCGGTGTTCTGGTCATCGCGCTTGACACCCCGCTTGACCCGATCGACGCGGCTGACGCCACCTTCGCCACCGACAACTTCCGCGCCGGTCTTCTGATCGGCCAGTGGGCCTCGGCCACGCTGGGTGCAGAAGCCGCCAACGCCAGGATCGCCCTTCTCGACCTTGCCATCTCGCAGCCGTCGGTTGACGTCCTGCGCGACCAGGGCTTCCTGCAAGGCTTCGGCATCGATCTGGCCGACCCGAACAAGTGGGGCGACGAAACCGATCCGCGCATCGTCGGCAACGAAGTCACCGCCGGCAACGAAGAAGGCGGCCTGAAGGCGATGGAAGCCCTTCTGGCGAAAGATCCTGACATCAACGTCGTCTACACGATCAACGAACCTTCCGCCGCCGGTGCCTATGAGGCGCTGAAGGCCGCAGGCAAGGAAGGCGTGCTGATCGTTTCGGTCGACGGTGGCTGCCCGGGCGTGGCGGACGTGAAGGATGGCGTGATCGGAGCCACCTCGCAGCAGTATCCGCTGCTGATGGCCTCGCTTGGCATCGAAGCGATTGCGCAGTTCGCGGCGGATGGCACCATCCCGGCCCCGACCGAAGGCAAGGACTTCTTCGACACCGGCGTCGCCCTGATCACCGACAAGCCCGCAGCAGGCGTCGAGTCCATCGACACTGCCAAGGGCATGGAGCTGTGCTGGGGCTGATTAGCCCGACCCGGTGAAGGCCGCGGTTGATTTGCAGGCCAACACAGGCACAATCTGACAGGCAAGGGCGGCCATCGCGCCGCCCTTGGCATAAAGGCTCACCCAAAGGGCGGGCCGCTTTCCGGGGGGAATTGTCGCATGACCAATGACGCAAAGTCGGTTTCAAGCACCTATGAGGCGGGCCTGAAGGGCGCGACCGAAGCGGTAGCCGAGTTCCACGAGGACACAGGCGCGCTCAAGAAGCTGCAACACTGGCTGCACCAGACCCCCTCGGCGGTGCCGCTGATCGTCCTGATCGTCGCATTGGTCATCTTCGGCTTCCTGTCCGAGAATTTCTTCAAGGCCACGACGCTTTCGACGATCCTGCAACAGATCGCCATCGTCGGCATCCTTGGCTGCGCCCAGTCTCTTGTGATCCTGACAGCGGGCATCGACCTTTCGGTCGGGGCCATCGCGGTCTTTTCGTCGGTTCTGATGGGGCAGGCCACCTTCCGCTACGGTGTTCCGGCGGAACTGGCCATTGCCATCGGCCTTGCCCTTGGCACAGCGATGGGGGCGGTGAACGGCGTGCTGATCGCCAAGCTGAAACTGCCGCCCTTCATCGTCACGCTGGGGACATGGCAGATCCTTCTGGCATCGAACTTCATTTTCTCACGCAATGAAACCATCCGGTCATCCGACATTTCAGCCCAAGCCCCCGCGCTTCAGCTTTGGGGCGGGTCGATCCAGCCTGGCGGGGTGAAGATTCTCTACGCGGTCTTCCTGATGATCGCGCTGGTCGCCGTCATGGCCTACGTCCTGCGCCATACGGCATGGGGCAGGCATGTCTATGCTACCGGGGATGATCCGCAAGCCGCCGAACTGGCCGGGGTGCCGACGCAAAAGGTGCTGATCCAGGTCTATGCGCTGGCTGGCCTCTTTTGCGCCATCGCGGGCTGGGTAATGATCGGCCGCTTCGGTTCGGTATCGCCCACCGCATCGACCGGCCAGCTTGGCAACATCCAGTCGATCACCGCCGTGGTGATCGGGGGGATCTCGCTCTTCGGCGGGCGCGGCTCGATTGTCGGCATGTTCTTCGGGGCGCTGATCGTCGGCGTCTTCGAGATGGGTCTGCGCCTTGTCGGCACCGACCCGCAATGGACCTTCTTCCTTATCGGCGCGCTGATCATCTTTGCCGTGGCCGTGGACCAGTGGATCAGAAAGGTGTCTGGCTGATGGAACCCATTCTCAAGGCGCGCGGGCTTTACAAGCGCTACGGCAAGGTTACCGCGCTCAACAACTGCGACTTCGAGCTTTATCCCGGCGAGATCCTTGCCGTGATCGGCGACAACGGCGCGGGGAAATCGACGCTGATCAAGGCCATCTCGGGCGCCGTGCAACCCGATGAGGGGCATATCTGGCTGGAAGGCAACGAGATCGCCTTCAAGACCCCGATCGAAGCCCGCGCGGCCGGGATCGAGACGGTGTACCAGACCCTTGCCATGTCGCCCGCGCTGTCCATCGCTGACAACATGTTCATGGGGCGGGAGTTGCGCAAACCCGGGATCATGGGGTCGGTTTTCCGCAAGCTGGACCGCGCGCGGATGGAAGCTTTCGCGCGCCAGAAGCTGAACGATCTTGGCCTGATGACGATCCAGAACATCAACCAGGCGGTGGAAACCCTGTCGGGCGGACAACGGCAAGGCGTGGCCGTGGCCCGCGCTGCCGCCTTCGGATCGAAGGTGGTGATCCTTGACGAGCCGACAGCAGCGCTCGGCGTCAAGGAAAGCCGCCGCGTGCTGGAACTGATCCGCGATGTCCGGTCCCGCGGCATCCCGATCATCCTGATCAGCCACAACATGCCGCATGTCTTCGAGGTGGCCGACCGCATCCATATCCACCGCCTCGGGTCGCGCCTTTGCGTCATCAAGCCGCAAGACTATTCGATGTCGGACGCGGTGGCCTTCATGACCGGGGCAAAACTGCCCGAAGGCGTGACCGAAGCCGCCTGACACCAAGCGGAGCCGCGTTCCGCGGCAAAGTCTTCAGGTCGCCTGCGCGGGCAAAGCCCGCTTGGCTCCAGTGGGCCAGGCGGCAAGGGCGCGTTGCGCCGCCCGCGCCTTGTGCGGGTGGTGGCGTCGGAAGCCTCCGGCGGGAGTATTTGAAAAGAGAGCAGCCGCCGCCTGGCCGGAACCTGCCCGGATGACTTGCTCTTTTCAAAAATACTCCCCGCGGAGCGTCCGACAGCGCCCCTGATCGACGCGGGCTGGTTGCCTATCCCCTGCAGGTCTCGCTACAGTGCGGCATTGCAGATCGGGATGTCTGGCCTTGTCCAGGGGGGTGGTTGAAGCCGATGAAGACTATCCGCGCACATCGGGAGGGAAGCCATTGGCCTGGCGACCGGAACCTGCCCCCTTCTGGCGGCGGTGCCGTGGCAACGCCGGACGCGGGGGCTCGATGCCCCCGTGGGCGGCACAGCCTTGCGAAATCCGGGCGCGAGGGGCTTGAAAGGCTTGACTGAAACCCCACATCGCCGGAAACCCGCCGCGACGCAAGCCCGCGCCACAGAGCGCATCGCCCAAGATCGCAACGCCACGACGAGGAACGCCTTCCCATGTCTTTAGCCCTGATCGCGGCCCTGCCATTCCTGGGCGCGCTTTTGCCCGGCCTGATGATCCGCGCCGGGCGGGATGCCTGCGCTGCCGTGACCGGGTCCGTCACTCTGCTGGCGCTGGTCCTTCTGGCGCTGAACGCGCCCACGGTGCTGGCGGGTGATGTGGTCCAGACCCGGATCGAATGGCTCCCGGCGCTTGGCCTGAACGCAACGTTCTTTCTTGACGGCCTTGGTCTGCTCTTTGCCGGAATGATCCTTGGCATCGGCCTTCTGATCATCATCTACGCCCGCTTCTATCTGGCGAAATCCGACCCGATGGGCCAGTTCTACACCTACCTCATGCTCTTTCAGGGCGCGATGGTGGGGATTGTCCTTTCCGACAACATCCTGCTTTTGCTGATCTTCTGGGAACTGACCTCGCTGTCGTCTTTCCTTCTCATCGGCTACTGGAAGCACCTGCCCGAGGGGCGGCAGGGCGCGCGGATGGCCCTGGCCGTCACCGGGGGCGGCGGGCTGGCGCTGATTGCCGGGATGCTGATCCTTGGCGGCATCGTCGGCAGCTATGACCTGACCGTGATCCTTGACAACAAGGAGCTGATCCAGGCCTCCGACTGGTATCTGCCTGCGCTGATCCTGATCCTGCTGGGCGCTTTCACCAAGTCGGCGCAGTTCCCGTTCCACTTCTGGCTGCCGCATGCGATGGCCGCGCCGACGCCGGTTTCGGCCTACCTCCACTCCGCCACCATGGTGAAGGCGGGGCTGTTTCTGATGGCGCGGCTCTGGCCGGTGCTGGCGGGAACGCCGGAATGGTTCTGGATCGTCTCGACCGCCGGCCTGATCACCATGGTCATGGCCGCCAAGATCGCCTTCTTCAAGGATGACCTGAAGGCGCTTCTGGCCTTTTCCACCGTCAGCCACCTTGGCCTGATCACCATGCTTCTGGGCTTTGGCACCAAGGCCGCCGCGACCGTTGCCGTCTTCCACATCATCAACCATGCCACCTTCAAGGCAGCCCTCTTCATGACCGCCGGGATCGTCGACCATGAGGCGCATACCCGCGACCTTCGCCGCCTTGGAGGTCTGCGCCACCTGATGCCGATCACCTTCGGCGTAGCACTTCTGGCCTCGCTTTCGATGGCGGGGATCCCGCCGCTGAACGGGTTCCTGTCCAAGGAACTCATGCTGGAGGAAGCCGCGCATACCGTCTGGATCACCCCTTGGGCCATGGGCGTTCTGGCCACGATCGGCGCGCTGTTTTCGGTCGCCTACAGCTTTCGCTTCCTTGCGCATGGCTTTCTTGGCCCGGTGCGCGACGATTATCCCCATACCCCGCATGACCCCGGCCCCGGCCTTTGGGGCGCGCCAGCCTTCCTTGTGGTGCTGGTCTTGCTGATCGGCCTCTTTCCCATGGTCACCGCCGCCTGGCTGGTTGACGCGGCGGCCAGCGCTGTCACCGGCGAGGCGGTGCAGTCAAAGATCACCCATTGGCACGGGCTTGAAGCGGCAGCGCTCTGGATGTCGCTCGCGGCGGTTGGCGGTGGCCTGATGGCGCTTGGCGCCTACCCGCGCCTGCGCGCCTTGTGGGACGCCGCCCCCCGCCCGGAAGCAAAGCGCATCTTCGACGGCGTGATCGAACCCTTGGCCGCCCTTGCCCGTGGGTTGACCGGACTGGTCCACAACGGCTCGTTTTCCCGCGCAGTAGGGGTGGCGGTGGTCGCCATCGCGGCGGCGTCGCTTTGGGCCTTCCGGGGCGGCGACCATCTGGCGGGAACGCGTGATCTCTTGCCGGTGGAACCTGTGGTCCTTGCGGTCTGGTTCGTGATGATGGTTGCGGCCCTTGCCGCCCCGTTCTTCCACCGCGACCGGGTGGTCGCGCTGGTGCTGATCGGTGTGGTCGGCCTTCTGATCGCGCCGATGTTTGCGCTTTTGTCGGCCCCGGACCTTGCGCTGACCCAGATCTCGGTCGAGGTGGTGACGATCCTCTTGATGCTGCTTGCGCTGAACTTCCTGCCCAAGGTCACTCCGGTCGAAAGCGCTCCGGCCCACCGGCTTGGTCATGCCGCGATTGCCGGGGTTGCCGGGGTCGGGGTTGGCTGGCTTGCATGGTCGATGATGATCCGCGCCCCGGCCTTCGACCCGATTTCCGCTTTCCACCTCGCCCAGTCCAAGCCGGGGGCGGGCGGGACCAACGCTGTCAACACCATCATCGTGGACTTCCGCGGCTATGATACCTTTGGTGAGATCATCGTCCTCGGGATCGCCGCGCTGGTGATCTATGCCCTTTCGGAAACCGTGCTGCGCAGCCCGTCCGTGACGCGCCGCCTTGCCACCTTCGTTCCCGAAAAAGAGGCTGGGGACCGCCACCCGATGATGCTGGTCGTATCCACCCGCCTTCTGTTGCCGATGGCGATGATGGTGGGTGTCTACATCTACCTGCGCGGCCACAACATGCCCGGCGGCGGGTTTGTGTCCGGCCTTGTCTTCGCCATCGCCTACCTCATGCAATACATGGCCTCGGGCTATGTCTGGAGCCATGCGCGCCAGCGCTATGACCACCATGCCCTGATTGGCTGGGGCGTGCTGATCGCCTCGCTGGCGGGGGTGGGGTCATGGGCCTTCGGTGCGCCGTTCCTGACCTCGGCTTTTGAATACGTCCATCTCTGGCCGCTGGAGGAATTCGAGCTTGCGACTGCCGTGATCTTTGATCTGGGCGTTTTCCTTTGCGTGCTGGGCGCGATCCTGCTGGCGCTGGCATCGTTGTCGCGTCTGGCGCTGCGCACCGGGGAATCGGCGAACACCCGCGCCTTCGACATTGACCCAAGCGAAGGAGGCCGCTGATGGAAGCGCTGGTTGCATCGGCCATCGGCATGTTCACTGCCGTCGGCATCTATCTGATCCTGCGGCTTCGCACCTTTCCGGTGATCCTTGGGCTGACCTTCCTCAGCTACGGGGTCAACGTGTTCCTGTTCACTGCGGGCAGGCTGGCCACGAACCGCGCGCCGATCATCGGCACCGGTGAGGTTTACGCCGACCCCTTGCCGCAGGCGCTGGTCCTGACGGCGATCGTGATTTCCTTCGGGATGACGGCTGTCGTCATGATGATGGCCATCGGCGGCCATCTGGAGGCCGGGCATGACCGGGTGAACATGGCCGCCGGTGATACCGACACGGCGGAGGACAAGGCATGAACCACTGGATCATTGCCCCGGTCGTGCTGCCCTCGCTGGTTGGCGCCCTGATGATCATCACGATGCGCGGCGACCTTCTGCTGCAACGCGTCGCCAATGTGGCCGCCATTCTGGCGCTGAACGCCATCGCGCTGGCGCTGCTGTGGTCGGCCACTACCCATGGCCCCGAGGCTTACTTCCTTGGCGACTGGCCCGCCCCGTTCGGGATCGCGCTGGTTCTGGACCGGCTCTCGGCGATGATGGTCGCCCTGCTGGCGGTGCTGGCGCTGGCGGTGGTGCTTTACGCCATCGGATCAGGCTGGGACAGAAAAGGCGCGCATTTCCACCCGCTTCTGCAATTTCTGCTGATGGGGATCGCCGGGGCCTTCCTGACCGGCGACGCCTTCAACCTGTTCGTCTTCTTCGAGGTGCTGCTGATCGCCTCATACGGCCTGATGATCCACGGCGGCGGGGCAACCCGCACCCGGGCGGGCATTCAGTATGTGGCCTTCAACCTGTTCGGCTCCTCTCTGTTCCTGATCGCGCTCGCGCTGATCTACGGGGTGACCGGCACGCTCAACATGGCCGATCTTGCGGCAAAACTGCCTGACCTGCCCGAAGGCGATACCGCCCTTCTGCGCGTGGCGGCGGTGATGCTGATCATGGTCTTCGCGATCAAGGGCGCGCTGGTGCCGCTCCAGTTCTGGTTGCCCGGCACCTATGCCAACGCACCCGGCGTGGTCGCGGCGATGTTTGCTGTAATGACCAAGGTCGGCGCCTATGCTGCGCTGCGCTTTGGCACGCTGGTCTTCCCACCCGACCTGCCCGCAACCGGAGACCTTCTGTCCAGCCTGATCCTGCCTGCGGGCCTTGTGACGCTGGTGGTGGGCGCAGTCGGCGTGCTTGGCGCGACCACCCTGCCCCGGCTGGTGGCCTTTGGCGGCATCGCCTCGATGGGGACTGCCTTTGTTGCGATTGGCGCCTTCACCCCGCAAACCACGGCGGCGGCGCTTTACTACATGGTCCATTCGACCCTTGCGACGGCCATTCTGTTTCTGGTGGCCGATCTGGTCACCCGCCGCCGCACCCATGCCCGGCTGGACGACACCGCCCCCCCCATTGCGCAAGCCGGGCTGATCTCGGCGCTGTTTCTGGCCGGAGCCGTCGCCATGGCCGGCATGCCGCCCCTGTCAGGCTTCATCGGCAAGCTGCTGATCCTTGACGCCTTCCGCGCCCAGACCGCGCTGGTCTGGTCGGTGGTGCTTGGGTCGTCCTTCCTGATGATCCTCGGCTATGCCCGCGCCGGGTCGCGCCTGTTCTGGAAGGCCAGCGCCCTTGAAGCCCAGCCAGAAGACCCGCGCGCAGACGGGCTGGCCTTCACCGCCACCTTCGGCCTTCTGGCCGCACTCGTCGCGCTGACGGTCCTTGCCGGGCCGATCACCGACTGGATGGCCGAAACCGCCCGAACCTTGCACGCCCCCGAAAGCTATATCGCCGCCGCGCGCCTCGGACAGGAGGGTTAAGCCATGCTCAGACGCCTCTTCCCCCACCCCTACCTGACGCTGACGCTGATTGTGCTGTGGTTCCTTCTGGTCAACCAGATCAAGGTCGGCAGTCTGGTGATGGCAGTGTTCCTTGGCACCATCCTGCCGCACCTCACCTCGGCATGGTGGCCCGACCGGCCCATCATCCGCCGCCCGCTCGGCCTTCTGGCCTATACGGCGCTGGTGATGTGGGATGTGATCGTGGCCAATTTTCAGGTCGCACGGATCGTGCTTTTCATGCCCAAGGCCAAGATCCGGTCGGCTTGGGTGACGATCCCCCTCGACCTGCGCTCACCCGAGGCGATCTCGCTTCTCGCCGGCACCATCACCATGACCCCCGGCACCGTCAGTTCCGACATGTCGGCCTGTGGCAAGGCGCTTCTGGTCCATTCCCTGCATGCCCCCGACCCCGACGAGGTGCGCGACACCATCAAGGCCCGCTACGAGGCCCGTTTGAAAAGGATTTTCGAATGATCCTGACTTATGCCCTGATCTTCATGCTGGGCTGCATCGGCCTTGCCCTGCTCCTCAATCTGGTGCGGCTCTTCAACGCCCCCACGATCACCGACCGCATCCTGACGCTTGACACCATCACGGTAAACGCCATCGCACTGGTGGTGCTTTACGGGGTCTGGTCCGGCACCGGCCTTTACCTTGAGGCGGCGGTGCTGCTGGCGCTGACCGGCTTTGTCGGCACCGTGGCCTATTGCAAATACATCCTGCGGGGGAGCATCATCGAATGACCCAGACCTTTGAACTGGCGGTAGAGCTTTTCCTTGCGGCAATCCTTGTCGGCGGCGGCATCTTCGCGCTCGTTGGCAGCTACGGCCTGCTACGCCTGCCCGAACCGATGCAGCGCCTGCATGCGCCCACCAAGGCCACCACGATCGGGGTTGGCGCGGCCCTTCTGGTATCGGCGCTGGACATGCTGCCCCAAGGCGGCGGCATCAGCTGGCAGGAACTTCTGATCACCATCTTCCTGCTCTTGACCGCGCCGATCACGGCGCTGTTTCTGGCAAAGACCCTGCTTTTGCGCCACGAAGACCCCGCCACCCTGCCAGAGACCGGCACCGGCCACCCCTGGGCCACCTTGGGTGAGGAACGCCCCGATCCATGAAATTTGACCACACGGTCAATTTTCGCCAAGCCCACCCCTTGCCCGCCCGCGCCGCGCATGGCATCGTCGCCGGGATCACTTGGCTGGGCGGAGGGGGATCCCGATGGAAACGCTGACACCACCCGCACAGGGCCTTCTGCCGCAGGTTACCCATGCCCGCAATCCCGGCATGGCACTGGATCTGGACTGGGTGGCCGCCGTCCAGGCCAACACCTCCGCCATCGAACGCCGCGCCGCCTCCTTGCCCGGCCGACGCTCGGTGAAAAAGGAATTTCAGGCCGCCTGGCTTTTGAAGGCGATCAGCCTCATCGACCTCACCACCCTTTCGGGCGACGACACGACCGGTCGCGTCCAGCGTCTGTGTGCCAAGGCCCGCCAGCCCGTCGCACCCTGGATGCTGGAAAAGCTGGGGATGCAGGGCCTCACCACCGGCGCAGTCTGCGTCTACCACGAGATGGTCGAAACCGCCGTCCGTGCTTTGGAGGGGACCAGCATCCCCGTCGCCGCCGTCTCCACCGGCTTTCCCGCAGGCCTGTCGCCCTACAAACTCCGCATCATGGAAATCGGCGAAAGCGTCCGCGCCGGGGCGCGTGAGATTGACATCGTCATCTCCCGCCGCCACGTCCTGACACAAGACTGGCAGGCCCTTTACGACGAAATGGCGGAAATGCGCGCAGCCTGCGGCGATGCGCATGTGAAAGCCATCCTCGCCACCGGCGAACTTGGCACCCTCAGGAACGTCGCCCGCGCCAGCCTCATCTGCATGATGGCCGGGGCCGATTTCATCAAGACCTCGACCGGGAAAGAGGGCGTCAACGCGACGCTCCCCGTCAGCCTCACCATGATCCGTTGCATCCGCGACTATGAGGCGCGCACCGGCTTCAAGGTCGGCTACAAGCCCGCAGGCGGCATCGCCAAGGCCAAGGATGCGCTGGTCTACCTTGCCTTGATGAAAGACGAACTCGGCCACGCCTGGCTGCAACCCGATCTCTTCCGCTTCGGCGCCTCCAGCCTCCTCGGCGACATCGAACGCCAACTCGAACACCACCTCACCGGCAACTACTCGGCCGGCTTCCGTCACGCGATGGGCTAACCCCCATGCCCCCATTTGCTCTTTTAAAAAATACTCCCGCCGGAGGCATCCCGAGCCGTTGCGCGTCCTTCACGCGCAAAAGGCGAGACAAATGGTTTGCGGCGCAGCCGCTCAATCTGAAAACCGCCCCCACCCGCGCGACGGCCAGTCAGGACAAACGCCCATGACCATAAAGGAAATCTTCGACAGCATGGCCTACGGCCCCGCCCCCGAATCCGCGTCCGAGGCGCTGGCATGGATCGCCAAGCACAACGGCACGTTCGGCCACTTCATCGACGGCGGCTTCACCAAACCCGGTGCCAGCTTCACCACCACCAACCCCGCCACAGGAAAACCCCTCGCGCAGATCGCCCAAGGCACCCCCGACGACGTTGCAACGGCCGTCCAGTCCGCCCGCCGCGCCCAACCGAAATGGGCCAAACTCCCCGCCCACAAGCGCGCGCAATACCTTTATGCGCTGGCCAGACTCACCCAGAAACACGCCCGCCTCCTCGCCGTGCTGGAAACCCTCGACAACGGCAAACCGATCCGCGAGTCGCGCGACATCGACATCCCCCTCGTTGCCCGCCACTTCTCCTACCACGCAGGCCTCGCCCAGCTCCTTCCCTCCGAACACCCCGACCTGACACCGCTGGGCGTCTGCGGAGCCATCATCCCCTGGAACTTTCCGCTCCTGATGCTCGCCTGGAAGGTCGCCCCGGCGCTGGCCGCTGGCAACACCATCGTCCTCAAACCCGCCGAATACACCCCCCTCACCGCCCTCCTCTTCGCTGAAATCTCGCGCGAGGCGGGCCTGCCCAAGGGTGTGCTCAACATCATCACGGGCGACGGCAGCACTGGTGCCGCGCTGGTAGACGCCGAAGTCGACAAGATCGCCTTCACCGGCTCCACCTCCGTCGGCAAGCGCATCCGTCAGGCCACCGCAGGCACCGGCAAGGCCCTCACCCTCGAACTCGGCGGCAAATCCCCCTACATCGTCTTCGACGACGCCGACCTCGACAGCGCGGTCGAGGGCCTCGTCGATGCGATCTGGTTCAACCAGGGCCAGGTCTGCTGCGCCGGCTCCCGCCTGCTGGTGCAAGAAGGCATCGCCCCCCGCTTCTACGCCAAACTGAAACACCGGATGGACGGCCTCCGCGTCGGAGACCCCCTCGACAAGGCCATCGACATCGGCGCCATCGTCGACCCGATCCAACTCGACACCATCACTCGCCTCGTGCGCGAAAACCCCGAGGGCGACCATTACCAGGCCCCCTGCCCCCTTCCCGCGCACGGCTCCTTCTACCCCCCCACCCTCATCACCGGCCTCGGCACCGCCTCCCCCCTGATGCAGGAAGAAATCTTCGGCCCCGTCCTCGTCGCCATGACCTTCCGCACGCCCGAGGAAGCCGTCGCCCTCGCCAACAACACGAAATACGGCCTCGCCGCGACCCTCTGGACCGAGAACATCAACCTCGCCCTCGACATCGCCCCCAAACTCAAGGCCGGAGTCGTCTGGGTCAACGCCACCAACCTCTTCGACGCAGCCGCAGGCTTCGGGGGCGTCCGCGAATCCGGCTTCGGGCGTGAGGGCGGATGGGAGGGCCTGATGGCCTACCTCAAGCCCGCCGCCAAACCCGCGACCCTCAAACCCGTCACCACCCCAGCGGCCCCGCAAGACCCACAAGTCGACACAATCGACCGCACCGCCAAGATGTACATCGGCGGCAAACAGGCCCGCCCCGACTCGGGCTACTCGCAGCCCGTCTTCAGCCCCAAGGGCAAACTCCTCGGCCATGTCGGCATCGGCAACCGCAAGGACATAAGGAACGCGGTCGAGGCCGCCCACGCCGCCAAAGGCTGGGCCAAAACCACCGCCTACAACCGCGCCCAGGTTCTCTACTTCATCGCCGAAAACCTCTCCGCCCGCGCCGCCGAGTTCGCCAACCGCCTCCAGGACCTCACCGGCAAACCCGGCGCAGCCGAGGTTGACGCAAGCATCCAGCGCCTCTTCACCTACGCCGCCTGGGCCGACAAATACGACGGCCACGCCAAATCCGTCCCGATCCGCGGTATCGCCCTTGCGATGAACGAACCCACCGGCGTGATCGGCGCGCTCTGCCCCGATGAGGCCCCCCTCCTCGGCCTCATCTCCCTCATGGCCCCCGCCATCGCGATGGGCAACACCGTGGTCCTCGTCCCCGGCACCGCCCCCCTGTCAGCCACCGACTTCTACCAGATTCTCGACACCTCAGACGTCCCCCCCGGAGTCGTCAACATCGTCACCGGCCCGGCGCAAGACCTCGCCAAATCCCTCGCCGGCCACATGGACGTCGACGCGGTGTGGAGCTTCTCCTCCCACCCCCTCTCCGCCCTCATCGAGCGCGAGGCCGCCGGAAACCTCAAACGCACCTGGGTCAACCACGGCAAGGCGCGGAACTGGATGGGCCCCGAGGGCGAAGGCCGGACGTTCCTGTCCCACGCCACCGAGGTCAAGACCGTCTGGGTGCCGTATGGGGAGTGACCAGTGGGTCGGGTTTCCTTCGGGCTCGTCAATTTCTGTGCTTTGAGCATGTAGTCTATCGCTCTTGATAGAAGAGTCGTTCTTCTCCACACTGCTGCCAAGACGTTTTTTGGAGCAGTGACATCTTATGAGCGATTCAGCCGACCAAGCAGTTATCGCGACACCACATGCAATTACTGTTGATTTCTACTCAAGGAAGGGGAATCGAGAAGAAATTCTCATTAATTCAACGGACCCGACACAGCAACTAGAGGGCAAGTCGCGTTGGTTCACTTACGTTTTCGTTCGGCCTGTTTATCTAACAGAGATCGAAGTTAAAACGGACGGATACAGTAGCTATGATAAATTTGAGATCATTGTCGATCATGTCGATGGCACAACCCACGATGAGAAACTTCAATTAAACGTTGGCTCAGTTTCTCTCCGCCTTGCAAAAATGTGCAACGGGTTTCGGTTCAAACCTCCAAGCAAAATAATAGCGGACACAAAACTACTAAGTGTAGTAACAACCGGGTTCACTGAGGAAGAATTCCATAGACTAGGGTCAGGACTCGTTCTTGTTTCATAGCCAGAACATGACGGTTGCGGCGAG
>NZ_JAUCZH010000005.1 GCF_030373185.1 Tabrizicola sp. | reverse complement strand
CGATAGCGAAAAGGCTGCCCCCTGCCCTGGGCCGGTCTTGACCACCAGCCAGCCAGCCGGGAACATCACATGTCCTTGACCGGGCGCGGGGGGGGCAACCGGGATGATCGGAGTCTCCGGTTCTTCAAACAGCGACACCACCGCTTTGGATTCGGCCTCGAAGCCAAGAATGCGGGTCTTGGTCCGCGTCGGACGGCGGCGTACGGGGTCTGCTGCCGGGACCGCGGCAGCCGGGCGAGCCGGAATCTCGTCCGCGTCGTCCAGATCCCAGATGTTCACCGCCGGCCCACTGGCGCCTTCCGGCAGCGGAACCTTGCTTTTGACAACCCTGCTGGGACGGGCGGCAAGCAGGCCCGTATCCGGTTCAGGGTCCACGGTCGGCGGCGGGGTCACCGCAGCAAGCGCCTCACGCAGGCGTTTCACTTCAAGTTCGGCCAGGGCCGCCATGACCGGGTCAGGCCCCACTTCGACAGGGGCAACGGTGTTTACCGGTTCTTCATCGGTCTTGCCAAAGATTGAGCGAAGGAACTTCACGTCTCTCTCTCCACATCCTGTAGTTTTTGATCCACCCGGCGCTTAGCTTGCATCGGGCAATTGAAACGATCCGACCGCCATTCCGGACCCACGTTGAACCGCAAAACCGTAAGTTGCAACGCGATTCTCTTTTTCCCGCGCCAGTATATCTGCCAAGGCAGTTGCCGTCCCCAGGGTCTCGCCCGTCTTGGAATAGGCCAGCAGCACATCGCCCGGACGCAGGTCTGTCCCGCCACTTGCCGGAAGCGCGACCACGACGGTCCGGGTTCCTGTGGGCGTATCATGCATTTCGAAGACCAGACCGCCCTCCAGCGCAAGGCGGTCGACAACCGCAAGCGTTTCCATCCTGCGCAGGATCTCGGCACCCGGTTCCGCCTGATACCCGAAGATGACTTTGAGCTGGTCCAGTTGGTCCAGATCGGACCCCGCGCCCATCATCGCCGGAATCAGGTTGCCATCCTGCACCGGAGCGCCGTTCACTTCGACGATCAATTGCGCGGGCTGCATCCATTCGGGCGACCAGGGCAGAAGTCCGGCCACCCGGTTGGGTTCGGACGGGTCGGCAACAAACGGCATCTGGACGGAACGGAACTGGCCCAACGGCAGGGCGGATAGCGCCGCCCCTTGCCCACCAGCCTGCGCCGAGGCTCCGGCCACCGCTTTTCCGGCAATTGACGCAGAACCGAATCGGTCCGACAGATCGTCTGCAAGGGATGAAAGCCCGGCAATCAGCAGGACCGTAGCCGCCGTTGACACCAGCCAATCCCGCGGGCCGCGCCGCACCAAGGCTGGTGTCGCGTTCGATGGGTCGGGGGAAACCAGCGCCGGGGCGGAAACCACCTTCGGCACCGGAACATCACGCAACATGGCCTGCCATTCCGCGGCCGACTGAAGCCGGTCTTTCGGGAAGATCGACATCGCCTTGTCGATCGCCGCGAGAAAGGGCTTGGGATAGCCCTTGACGCGACCGACGAGCGGGCGCTGCGGGTCGCCCTCGCGGTTGGCAATGGACGACAAACGCTCTTGCGAGGTCTTTGGCACCTCACCCGAGACGAGATGGCAAAAAGTTGCCGCAAGCGCGTAAAGATCGCTGTAGGGGGCCTGCTTGCTGCCGCTGATGTAGAATTCCTGCGGCGAGTAGCCGTCCTTGACCACCCGCAACCCCGAAACCGCCCGGCTTTTCCGGGTCACATCCTTGCGCGCGGCACCAAAGTCTATCAGCACCGGCTCGCCGGTCGTGCGGTCCAGAAGGATGTTGTCGGGCGAGATGTCGCGATGCAGGAAGCCTTGCGCATGCACATAGCCCAGGGCGTCAAGGATCTTGTGCAGGGTGATGATGATCTCGTCCCGGGTCAGCTTTGGCGCGGTTCCCTCGATCGTCTCCAGAAGATCGGGGCCATGGATATGGTCCATCGCCATGTAGGCGGTTTCGTTGTCCTGAAAGACCTGATGGACCTTGACGATGTTCGGGTGGTCCAGCTTCGCAAGATTGAGGGCTTCTTGCAGGAACAGTTCCACGATCGACCGGAAGTCAGCCTGACGCTGGCGCGAATTGGGGGTCACGATCGTATCGTTGCGCCGGCAGAAAGAGCTTGGGAAGCATTCTTTCAAGACCACCCGGCGGCGCAGTGAATCCTGTGCCAGATAGGTAATCCCGAAACCGCCTGCATTCAGGAATGACTCGATCGTGAACTGCCCGCGCAGCAAATTTGCCCCGGGCTTGAGTTCGTCTGCGAAAGATTCAATCGCGACTTCTTCCATTTTCAATGCAGCGGACGACATGACCAACCCCAATTCCGCACCCAGACCTTGCCCCCAAGGCCGAGACGGCTAGCCAGAAGGTATAGCTGGGGAAATGGGCCAAATCGTGATGCCATTTCGCTTGATTTTCGCCACAATTCCGCCCCGCAGGACGTTGCACCACCCTCTTGACACCTGCTGCCAGAAAGCCGCATTTCAAACGTTAACTGTGACTATCCGGTAAAAACCCGGCGTTTCTGGCAGGTTAGGCAACAGTCTTCAACTTTGATCCCTGCCAATCTTTTGCCACAACATGCCCGCCACCCAAAAACAGGGCAGGTGCCTGACAACACTCCTGGTTGCCCGACCTGCGCCCGATTCTCTTTCCCCCGGTCTTGCCCTTTTCGCAGCCTCGTGACACCACGGTCCGATGCTGGAAATCTTGCTGAAAACCCTGCCATTCTTCGCTGTGATCGGCCTGGGCTACTTGTCCGGCCGGGCTCGGTTCTTTTCCGAAGAGGCAACGGCCTATCTGACCCGTTTCGTCTTCTACTTCGCGCTGTCAGCCATGTTGTTTGGTTTTGCCGCGAATCTTGACGTGGCGCAGATCTTCAACTGGCCCTTTGTCTTTGCGTATCTGCTTGGCACCTCGGTCATCTGGCTGGTCGTCGCCGGGGTCGCGCTTGTGCGCGGCACGAACGGGGAAGAGGCCGTGTTCGAGGCCCATACCGGCGTGATCGGCAATGTCGGCTTCCTTGGCATTCCGATGCTGGCGCTGTTGCTTGGGCCACAGGCGGTGGGGCCGGTGCTTCTGGTGCTTGCGGTCGATCTGATCGTCTTCTCGTCGATCCTGACGATGCTGATCACTGGGCTGCGCGCCGGGCGGGTCAGCCTTGCGACCTTCAGTATCCTTGGCGCGGGGCTGGCGAAGAATCCGATGATCGTCTCGGTCGTCCTGGGTATTCTTTGGGGGGCCACCGGCTTCAGCCTGCCGGGACCGGTGAACGAGTTTCTGACACTCCTTGGTGCCGCGGCCACGCCTTGCGCGCTTTTTGCCATTGGCGCCTCTCTGGCCGGTCGGAGCGCCGAACGACTGGAGGTGGCGGGCTGGCTGTCATTCTCCAAGCTGTTTCTGCATCCTGCCGCGGTCGCTGCGGCCTGCTGGCTGTTTGGCGTCACCGGCTTCGAGGCGGGCGTCATGATCGCGGCATCGGCGCTGCCGGTTGCGGGCAACGTCTTCATTCTGGCGCAGCACTACAAGGTTGCGCCACAACGGGTTTCCACGGCGATCCTTCTGTCCACGGCGGCTTCGGTGCTGACCGTGACCGGCGTGATCGCGCTGATCAGTCAAGGGGGCTGGACATGAAAACCATCTCGGAAAACCGCGCTTTCGGCGGCGTGCAAGGGGTTTATTCGCACCGCTCGACCGCCTGCGCCTGCGACATGACCTTCGGTCTGTTCCTGCCCGCACAGGCGGAAGAAGGGCCGGTTCCGCTGTTGTGGTTCCTTTCGGGCCTGACCTGCACGCATGAAAACGCCATGGCAAAGGCCGGGGCGCAACGTTGGGCCGCCGAGGCCGGAATCGCGCTGGTCTTCCCCGACACCTCGCCGCGCGGCGACGGCGTGGCGAATGACCCGGACTATGCCCTTGGGCAGGGCGCGGGCTTCTATGTCAACGCCACGCAACAGCCTTGGGCCACACATTTCCGGATGTGGGATTATGTGACCGACGAACTGCCGCGCCTCTTGTTCAACTCCTTCCCGCTGGCCGAGGATGTTCAGGGCATCACCGGTCATTCGATGGGCGGACATGGCGCACTGACCATCGCGATGAGCTTTCCGGGACGTTTCCGATCGGTTTCGGCCTTCGCCCCGATCTGCAACCCGGTTGCAAGCGATTGGGGCCGAGTGCAGTTCTCCGCCTATCTGGGCGAAGACGAGTCCACTTGGGGCCAACATGATGCCACACTTCTGACGCGAAAGCGTGGTTTCGATGGTCCTCTGCTGGTGGATCAGGGTACAGCTGACCAGTTTCTGGAAAAGCTGCGTCCCGAAGCGCTTGCCGAGGCTTTGGTCGCCACTCGTCAGGGTGGAACATTCAGGATGCAGAAGGGCTATGATCACAGCTATTTCTTTGTTTCGACCTTCATGGAAGACCATGTCGCGTTCCATGCCGAAGCCTTCATGGCTTAAGCCGCTTGCGGTCGTGCTGGCGGGGATGTTCGGCTATGACCCCGCCGCCCCGGCGCTGGCCAATGCAACGGATGTGATCCTTGAAGCAAGCTCTGCTTCGGCGGCTAGTCCGTCAGCCATGGTAACGGCGAAAGAAGTGCTTGGAATCCTGAACGCGGCCCGTGCCAAGGCCGGATGCGGACCGCTCAAGATCAATTCGAAGTTGATGTCGGCAGCCAAGACGCATGCGACCAACATGGCTCAGAAGGATTTCTTCGGCCATGCGAACAAGGACGGCAGCAAGTTTTCCAACCGTGTCAAGCGTCAGGGCTACAAGTATCGCATGGTCGCCGAGAACATCGCTGCCGGGCAGGCGACCGCAAGACAGGTGGCCAATGACTGGCTGGGCAGCGCCGGCCACCGCCGCAACATCCTGAACTGCAAGCTGAAGGACACCGGGGTCGCGGTGGCCTATCAGGCCAGCGACAAGCCGATGATGGGCAACAGCAAGCCGTTCTATTACTATTGGGTGCAGGTCTTCGCCTCTCCATGAGCCGGCGGATCTTTATTGATGCCGACGCCTGCCCCGTGAAGGCAGAAGCAGAACGGGTTGCCACACGCCATGGGGTCAGGATGGTGCTGGTGTCCAACGGCGGCATTCGGCCATCGCAAAACCCGCTGGTCGAAAGCGTGTTCGTGGCCGCCGGTCCCGACGAGGCCGACAAGTGGATCGCCGAGGCATGCGGACCGGGCGACGTGGTCGTGACCGGTGATATCCCGCTGGCGGCAAAATGTGTGGCCGCCGGGGCATGGGTCGTCAAGCACAATGGCGACGAGCTGACTGCCGCAAATGTGGGCATGGCACTGGCAACGCGGGATCTGATGGCGGACCTGCGGTCAGCCGATCCGTTCCGTCAGGGCGGCGGAAAGATGTTCGGCAAGGCCGACCGCAGCCGCTTCCTCGACGTGCTTGACCGGGTGCTGCGCCGGATCTGAGGCCGGAAGCGCGCCCGCGCCATGCGATGTCGCAGGCAGGACAGACGCAACGGCCAGCGCCGGATCATCTGCCGCCATGGCACACAATCCGGCCCTGACGGGCATCCTTTTCGCCATCGGCGGCACGCTGATCTTTTCGGTCAATGACGTTGCGATCAAATTCCTGTCGGGTGGCTATGCGCTGCATCAGGTAATCCTGATCCGGGCCTTCGTGGCGATGGTCTTCATCCTGACCTTCATCGCCCTTTCCGGCACCGGCTTTCGCCAGCTGATCACTCGGCGCCCCCGCACCCATCTTTTGCGGGTGGGAATCGTGATGGTGTCCAACGTCACCTTTTTTGTGGGTCTGGCCGCCATGCCCTTGGCCGACGCTGTGGCGGTGGCCTTCATCAGTCCGATTGCCGTTACCCTGCTGTCTGTCGTCTTCCTGCGCGAGACCGTCGGGCCACGGCGCTGGATGGCGGTGACGCTGGGCATGGTGGGCGTCATCATCATGCTGCGCCCGGGGGCGGGGGTGATCCAGCCTGCGGCGGTGCTGGTGCTGATCTCGGCGGTCCTTTACGCCGCCGGCAACCTTCTGTCCCGGCAGATGGGCGGGACGGAAAGCACGATGACGCTTTCATTCTACGTGGCCTTCGGGTTCATCGTCGTCAGCAGCGCGATGGGGCTATGGGCTGGCGACGGGCATCTGGCCAGCGACGACCCCCTGTGGGGCTTTCTGTTCCGGCCGTGGATCTGGCCGCCGATCACCGACTGGCCGATCTTTCTGGCCACCGGCTTTGCGGTCAGCGTCGGTGGGATGATGGTCACACAAGCCTATCGGACCACCGAAGCGGGGCTTGTCGCACCCTTTGAGTATGTCGGCATGCCCGCCGCAATCATTTGGGGCGCAGTGGTTTTCGCCACCTTCCCCGACCTTACGGCATGGGCAGGGATTGCGCTTATCTGCGGATCAGGCCTCTATACGATCTGGCGCGAGACTGTGCGGAAGCGGGGGACGGATGCGGCCTGAGGCGGTTATCTTCGACATCGGAAACGTGCTGACCCGCTGGCAGCCCGAGGCCTTCTATGACCGGGTGATCGGCGCGGATCGGCGCCAGCGCCTGTTCGCCGAGGTTGACCTGCATGGCATGAACGAAATTGTCGATGCAGGCGGCCTTTTTCGCGAAACGATCTACGACTGGGCCGAAGCTCACCCCGGCTGGGCGCCGGAAATCCGCATGTGGTATGACCGCTGGATCGAACTTGCCAGCCCGCGGATCGAGGGCTCCATCGCCTTGCTGAGGGCGCTGAAGGCCAAAGGCGTGCCAGTGTTCAACCTGACCAACTTCGGCAGCCACTCCTATGAGGAAGCTCGCGACAAACTGGATTTCCTGTCCGAGTTCGATCGGGAATATGTCTCTGGCCGGATGGGGATCACAAAGCCGGATCCTGGCATCTTTGCAATGGTCGAGGCCGATTGCGGCATTACGCCTGAACGGCTCTTGTTCACCGACGACAAGGCCGACAACATCACCGCAGCAGCCCGGCGCGGCTGGCGGACCCATCAGTTTGAAAGCTGGGAAGGCTGGGCCGCACGACTGGTGGCAGAAGAACTTCTCAGCAAGCAGGAGGCAGGGCTATGAACGTGGACACGATCAGCAAGGACGCAGAAGGGCTGTTGACCTGGGCAGGCCTCACAGCGGCGCTGGAGGCCGGGCATCGGTTGCCAGCAGCCGAGATTGCAGACCTTTTGCTTTATCGCGGGCCGGATACCCTGCTGGACCGGGCCGCATGGATCGACGGGCTGGGGTCTTTGGTCAAGGTCGGCACGATCGTGCCGGGCAACACGGGCCGCGGCAAGCCTACGGTCAACGGGATCGTCAACCTCTTCGATGACACGACCGGAGAGTTGAAAGCGCTGTTGGACTTTCACCTTGTGACCAAATGGAAGACAGCCGGCGACAGCCTCTTGTCCGCCAGCCGTCTGGCCCGGAAAGACAGCCGCAAGTTCCTGCTTGTCGGTGCCGGGACTGTCGCGCGCTCGATGGTCGAAGCCTACCGCTCGGTCTGGCCTGACGCGCAGTTCACGATCTGGAGCCGCAGCCGCGCCACTGCCGAAAGCATGGGCCTGCCGGTGGCCGACGATCTGGAAGCTGCTGTGAAGGCAGCCGACGTGATCTGCACCGCCACCCTTGCCACGGACCCGCTGATCAAGGGCGACTGGTTGCAGCCCGGCCAGCACCTTGACCTGATCGGCGCCTATACCCCTGCCATGCGCGAGGTCGACGATACCGCCATGTCCCGCGCCCGCGTCTTCGTCGATGCCCGTGCCACCACGCTGCACCACATCGGCGAACTGATGTCCCCCATAGCCTCGGGCGCAATCACCGAAGCGGATGTCATTGCGGACTTTTACGATGATCCCGCGCTGTTCACCCGCCGCTCTGGCGACGAAATCACCATCGCCAAGAACGGCGGCGGCGCACATCTGGATCTGATGACCGCAACCTATATCGCCGGGGCCTGGGCCAACCGCGCCTGATCTGCTCTTTTCAAGAATACTCCCGCCGGAGGCGCGTCTGAGCCTGCGCGGCCTTGCCGCGCGGGCGAGCCAAAAGCCTTGCGCGCTTGCGCGCCCAATTCGATAACCGCTGATGTCGGGATATCTGGTCGGAGCGAGAGGATTCGAACCTCCGACCCCCTGCTCCCGAAGCAGGTGCGCTACCAGACTGCGCTACGCTCCGACCGTGGGAGGCGGGTTAAACCGTCCGATTGGCTTTGGCAAGGGGCGAAACGGCGGTCTCAGGCCTGATCACTACCCCTGTCGAACCGCTTCAACCAGCTGGAGATTCGCGGCTGGGTTCCGATGTCCATCCGGGACCGGTTTTCCAGCACCGGTCGGTTCTGGCTGACCAAAGGCGTGCCTTCGCGCAGCACGATATAGATGCCGGACGCGATGATCACAGCCGACCCTACGCCAGTATAGAAATCCACGCTTTCATCGAAGAACAGCCAACCATAAAGCGCCGCCCAGATGATCTGGGAATATTGCATCGGGGCCACGATCACCGCTGGCGCCGAACGATAGGCCGCGATGATCCCCAGCGCGCCCAGCATGCCAAGAAAGGCCATCACCGCCGTCAGCCCCAGATCGGTTACCGTCATCTCGACATAGACAAAGGGCATCATCGCGCCCATGGCAAAGAAGGTCAGCACCATCGGATAGAGCATCAGCACTACCGAACGTTCTGCCTGCCCGATCTTGCGCACGATCACGCTGGTCATCGCCCCCGTTACCGCTGCCCCAAGCGCCGCCAGATGGCCAATGGAAAATCCCTCGCCGCCACCCGGTCGCAAGACGATCAGCACCCCCAGAAGCCCGACAACAACCGCCACACCCCGCCTGATTCCGACCTTTTCCCCAAGCATGGGAATCGCCAGCAACGTGATCAGCAGCGGCATTGCAAAAAAGATTGCATAGCAGGTGGCAAGTGGCAGCTGTGAAAAGGCGAAAAAGCCCATTACCCCGGTCGAAACCGCAGCAACCGACCGCAGCCCGGACCACCATGGATGCGCCGGGATCAGCGTTCCGTCACGCCGGTCGCCCATGAGCATCATCGTGACCAGCGGAAAGCCCATCAGTCCGGAAAAGAACATGATCTGGAACGAGCTGAACGTCTCGCCAAGAAGTTTGACCACAACGTCGTGGGTCGCATAGGCCCCGAAAGCGGCCAACGACAGGACCGCGCCCCTCAGATTGTCAACCATCCCGGATCTACCGCTTTTGCCGCGCCGGGCAACCCGCCCTGTTCGCGCTAACGGCCTTGTCGCAGAATCCCTGCAAAGGCTCAAGCCCGGATGACTTGCAGGCAGGACCGGCTTCAGCCACCTTGGCGGCATGACCGGGGGAATATTGGGATTTCTGGGCGGCATCGGGCTCTTCCTTTTCGGGATGGAGACGATGACGGCCGCCTTGCGCGAAATCGCGGGCGAAGGCCTGCGGCGCTGGCTGTTGCGCATGACACAGACACCGCTGCGCGGCGTGGTGACCGGGGCCGCCATCACGGCACTGGTGCAATCTTCCAGCGCGGTCACGGTGATGACCATCGGCTTTGTCGGCGCGGGGCTTCTGGGCTTTGCACAGGCGCTGGGGGTGCTTTACGGCGCCAACATCGGCACCACCGCAACCGGCTGGATCATCGCGATGGTCGGCATGAAGCTTCAGATCGGCGCGGTCGCGCTGCCCTTGTTGTTTGTCGCTGCGCTGGCGGGCATCTTTGGCGAAGGACGTCTGGCTCGGATGGGCCGTATGCTGGCGGGCCTGTCGCTGTTGTTCATCGGGCTCGACATGATGCAAGCCGCGATGAAGGGGATGGAGGGGATCATCACGCCCGATCAACTGCCCGGCGATGGCTGGGCCGGGCGCATTCTTCTGGTCGGGCTTGGGCTTGCGGTGTCGGCGCTGATGCAAAGCTCATCGGCCGGGGTGGCGCTGGCCCTTGTGCTGCTGGGGTCCGGCACGATCAGCTTTGCACAGGCAGCGGCCATGGTGATCGGCATGAACCTTGGCACCACGCTGACCGGGCTTCTTGCCTCTATTGGCGGTGGGGTCGGCATGCGGCGGACGGCAGTGGCGAACCTTCTGTTCAACGCAGGCACGGCGGTTCTGGCCTTTCCGCTGCTGGATATCGTTGCGCCGGTGCTGCATGGCACGGCCTTGGGCGCGGATGACCAGACAGCGCTGGTCTTGTTTCACACCGGGTTCAACCTGCTTGGTGCGGTGGTCTTCCTGCCCCTGACCCGCGCCTTCGCGGGGCTGGTCGAACGGCTTGTCCCGGACCGTCCCGCCACCCTTGCCGCAGCACTGGAGCCGCAGCTTCTGTCAGACACCGGATCAGCGCTGGATGCCGCCGCGCGCACCGTGGCAGCCATCATCGAGGCGACAGGAAGCGCGCTGCAGTCAGCCCTTGCCCCCGCCGACCGACGCGACCTTCGACGGCTGGCGGCGCTTGCCGGGCAGGTCGAGCCTGCGCGCGAGGCGCTGGAAAACTGGCTGGCGCAGATCCGCATCCCGACCGACCGCAGCGCCGAGATGGAGCGGATGACCGCGCTCATGCACCTGACCGACCACCTGTCACGGCTTGCTGCGCGGGCGGGCGAGATGAACCGGATCGCCCATCTGGCCGACAGCCCCCGCCTGTCACGGCCCGCGCGCGCCGTCGTTGCCGCCTTGGTCAAGCCGCGCGACCCGGCACGGGCAGAGCGACTGGCCGACCGGGTGCAGGGCTTTGCCCGACGCCATCGCCGGGGAGCGATGCTGCGCGAACACGCTGGCATGATCGACATCGCCGATGTCTTTCGGGAAACCGACGCGTTGCGGTGGCTTGACCGGGTGTCCGAACACGCCGAGCGCATCGCCCATTACCGCCGGATTGCCGAGGGGCCGGGCCTGGCCCCCGCCTGATCAGAGGCTGGCGTCAAGGGCCGCAAGCACCGCGTCGCCCATCTGGCTGGTTGATACCGGGGTGCCACCTTCGGCACCCATCAGATCCGCCGTGCGGACACCGTCGGCCAGCACCTTTTCCACGGCTTTTTCCACCCGGGTGGCTTCGTCGCCCAGATCAAAGCTGTAGCGCAGCGCCATCGCAAAGCTCAGGATGCAGGCGATCGGGTTGGCCTTGCCAGAGCCCGCGATGTCGGGGGCAGAACCATGCACCGGCTCATAAAGTGCCTTCGGGCGGCCATTGGCCATCGGCGCACCAAGCGAGGCCGAGGGCAGCATGCCAAGCGACCCCGTCAGCATGGCGGCACAATCGGACAGCACATCGCCGAACAGGTTGTCGGTGACGATCACGTCAAACTGCTTGGGCCAGCGCACCAACTGCATCGCACCGTTGTCGGCATACATGTGCGACAGTTCCACATCCGGGTAATCGCGATCATGGACTTCCTGCACAACGTCGCGCCACAGGATACCCGATTCCATCACATTGGCCTTCTCCATCGAGCAGACCTTGTTGCCGCGCTTGCGCGCCAGTTCGAAGGCCGATTTCGCCACGCGGGCAATCTCGGATTCCGTGTAGCGCTGGGTGTTGATGCCCACGCGCTCGTTACCTTCCTTGAAGATGCCGCGCGGCTCGCCAAAGTAGACGCCGCTGGTCAACTCGCGGACGATGACGATATCAAGGCCCGCCACCACATCGCGTTTCAGGCTGGAAAAATCGGCAAGGGCGTCAAAGCACTGGGCCGGGCGCAGGTTGGAGAAAAGGTCCATCTCCTTGCGCAGGCGCAGAAGACCACGTTCCGGCTTCACGCTGAAATCCAGCTTGTCGTATTTCGGCCCGCCAACTGCGCCCAACAGCACCGCGTCGGCCGCCTGCGCCTTGGCCATGGTGGCATCTGACAGCGGCACGCCGTGGACGTCATAGGCGGCACCGCCCACAAGATCTTCGCTCACGTCAAAGTGGATGTCGCGTTTCGCGCCCATCCAGCCGATGATCCGTTTGACCTCGGCCATGACTTCGGGGCCGATGCCGTCGCCGGCGAGGATAAGGAGGGATGGGTTGGCCATGGCGCTGCTTCCTGCAAATATGACGGTGTTCGCCTAGCCCCTTGGCCCGCAAGGGTCAAGCGGTGAAGGCGATTGCCAGCATGTCCCAGGCCAGGCGAAGGCATGAAGGCTGGCGTGGTTCAAGGGCCGCCGTCCGCCAGATCGGCAGGGTCGGCCTTTCCAGCAACGGACCGGCGTCGCCATGCGGCACAACAGCCCGCCAGGGCCACAAACGGCACGAAAGCCAGTCTAGGGCAGCACCACATCCACCCAGACCGGGAAATGCCGCGAGGCGGCGGCAAGGTCGGCGGCCAGTGGGTCATCAGGACCGGGCCACAAGACCCCCGCACCCGTGACGACAAGCGCGGCTGAAGGCAGCACATAATCCAGCCGCAAGCCCCCGATATCGGCATACAGAACGGTATCCAGCGCCGGGTCACCTTGATGCCCCGGCTCGTCCCGACCGTGGCCGCCACGGGGGGCGGGGTCTTGCAGTGCCGGGTGGGAAAGAAGCGCACCGACCCCATCGCGCAGGCCGTCGCCATCGGCGGGATCAAGGTTGCCGTCGCCAAGCAGCACAAAGGGGGCAGCAGGTGGCGCTATCGGCAGGGCGCCATCAAGATAAAGCCGCCAGAAGGCCGCCTCATCATGGTTGCGCTTGCCGTTGCGGTCTTCAGGGCCATCAAAGACCGGCGGTGTGGCGTGCCATGCCAGAAGATGCAGCGGGCCTGCGTCTGCCCGGATCGGCACATCCCAAAAACCGGTCGTCGCCAGCCGCTGAACCTGCAAAAGGCCCGGATCCATGCCGTCAGGGATCAACGCGCCGGGAAGGTCACGCCAGAGGAACGCAGAATGGTCATGCGCGCCGTCTGAATCTATCGGCAGGCGTGACAGCACCGCCATTCCGGCATGGCCCGAGAACAGACCAAAGCCCTGCGCATCCCGCGCGTCACCCAACCGGCCATTCCCGTCAACGTCAAACCCGGTCTGCATGCCCGTATTCGGTCGCAAGGCGAAGTGATGCGGATAGGCCGCGCCCGCCGCCGCCAACTCGTCTGCCAACATCCGCAGCGCCACCCCGCCAAGGTCGAAGTCCACTGCTGTCAGCAAGACCACATCTGCGTCCAGCACCGACAACACCCGGACAATCGCCGCAATCTGCGGTGTATCGCCCCGCATCAGATCCTGCACGAGAAGACCAGGGCCATTCCGGTCCAGCCCGACGTTCCAGGTGGCAATTCGGAGGGTTTCGGCCGTTCCCGACCCAGGCATCAAGGCCAGAAGAAGGGCCAGACCAAAGCGGTTCAGAGGTCGCCCTCGTCGTCGCCGTTGCGGCGACGGCGGTCGTCAGCAGCCTCGGCCTCTTCTGCGGCGAATTTGAGGTCACGCTTCATCCGGATCATGTCGGCCACACGCGCCATCGCCACACCGCGCATCAAGAGGCTTGCAGGCAGAAAGGCCCATGCGGCCATTGTCCAGATCAGCGTCTGGGGCGAGGTCACGGTGGCGGGCGGAAGACCCGCAGTCACCAGGGCAATCAGGGCCGGAACAATGAAAGGCAAAAGGAACCCGACGGCAAGGTTCGCCCGCGAATCACGTTCCAGACGGTCAACCACATCGCCGCCAGCGGTCGGCTCGAACGTGGGCAGATTCACCCAGACGTTGAAAGCGTTCTTGGTATTGGGCCAGCCCGCCATCTTCAGCACGATCACGAAGACCGCCAGCGAGATCAGCGATACAAGATAGGCCGTCCCCGCCGCTGTTCGGACATCCACGACCTGTGCGGCCGTCGCGGTATCGGCCAGCATGAACGTGGTCAGCCGCACCGGCGAATAGGGAAAATCCAGAGCCTCGCCAATCACGAAGCCAACCGCCCGGAACAGACGGGATACGGTTGTCGGATCTTCCCGGTCGGCGATGATGACCGACAGGAACAGGACAATCGCAAGAAGCATCAGATAGCGGATCCGGTTGAACGGCGCGCCATCGCGAAACTCAAGCAGGCTTGGGTAAACGGCACTGTATTCGGCAAAGACCAGCGTCCCGGCGAACAGTGCCATCAGGGCGACAATCTGACGGGTGTCAGTGCCGATACCCGGAAGGATCACCGACGGCAGAACGATCAGCACCATGACAAGGAAAGCCCGCACCGCAGCCCCGGTCGCCCGGTTCAGCCAGGTGCGCGCGGCCCCGTCAATCGACGACACGACCCGCACTTGAAATCTGCCGCCGACAAGATCACGCATGTTGCTACGAATTGCCTCAATCCTGCCCAAATCCGCCCTGCCGCATTGGTCGTCTGCGTCTCTATACCCATAAAGCCGAGGCTTTGTGGCCATTTCAGGGTCAGTCTGTGGGGATCAGATGGCGTTGAGCAGAAAGCAGCGCAATCGCCGCATGGTTGTGCGGATTCCCGCGCATGCCGGCAGGCCGACTGCGCGGGACAACCCGTCAGGCCCAGGGGCGGGTCGCGGCGGTCTTTGTCTCATAGGCGTCGATCGAGGCCACCTTTTCCAACGTCAGGCCGATGTCATCCAGACCGTTCAGCAGGCAATGCTTCTTGAAGGCGTCGACCTCGAAGGCAAACCTGGTGCCATCGGAAGCGGTGACGGTCTGGCTTTCAAGGTCCACGGTGATGCGGGCGTTTTCGCCTTTGCGCGCGTCATCCATCAGATGCGCCACAGCTTCGGGCGGCAGAACCACTGGCAGGATGCCGTTCTTGAAACAGTTGCTGAAGAAGATGTCGGCAAAGCTGGTCGAGATCACGCAGCGGATGCCGAAATCCAGCAACGCCCAAGGGGCATGTTCCCGGCTGGAGCCGCAACCGAAGTTGTCACCGGCGATGATGATCTCGGCCTTGCGATAGGCCGGCTGGTTCAGCACGAAATCGGGGATCTCCTTGCCGTCCTGCGTATAGCGCATCTCGTCGAACAGGTTCTTGCCAAGACCGGTGCGGGCAATGGTCTTCAGGAACTGCTTGGGGATGATCATGTCGGTGTCGATATTGACCAGCGGCATGGGGGCCGCGATGCCGGTCAGGGTGGTGAAGGGGTCCATCTGGGTCTCCTGTCTTTGGGGGTGGAATAATCCATCCCCGCCGCAGGGGCAACCATCCGTCAGGGGTTGGAAACGTCGGGCGTCCGAAAGGTCAACGAGGCCCAGTCGGAATGCCAGACCGGCCCCACGGCCGCATCGTCATTCGGCAAGGCCCGCAGATCAACACTGTCTGCCAGATACTCCATGCCCGGCAGCACAGGCACCACCACCCGGCCATCCGCGTCGGTGCGGTGCAGGGTAATGGTCACTGTCCCATCCGGCGCGGCCTGAAACAGTTCAAGCTGAGCATCGGGCCGCGGGGTGCCATCAAGCAGCACCAGAAGCGGCATCCCGCCGGTCAGATCGTCGGTATAGGGGTTGGCAAGGGCCACGATCTCGATCTTCAGGCCCATCGCCCGGTCCGCCCCCGCACCCGACCCGACCGCGATCAGGCTTTTGGCATGGCGACGGTAGGTTTCCTTGAACCCAGTTTCAGGCAGGCTGCGCGCCGCATGATCGGCCAAGGCAGAACGGGCGTCCTTGTGTTCGACAAAGCGCTGAAACACCCCGAAGTCATCATAGGTCAACCGCGCGTCCGTCGTCTCATGCACCACAACCGCCAGCCCGTCCGCCCCGGCGTCCATCACCAATGCCGGATTGTCACCCATCCGGCCTTCGACCGGGCGCACCGCATCACCCTGCACCACCTCGAACCGGGCGATGTCCTGCGGCAGATAGGACATGACAAGCCCCTTCATCTCGGACCCGATCCGCAGCCGCACCTGCATCACATCTTCGGGAGCAAGGGTGTAATCCTCCGGCGACAGCCAGAATTCATGCGCCTTCGCCCCTGTCGTGCTAAGTGCCATGAAAAGCGCCGCCAGAATTACCGGAAGTTTCATCATGCCGACCTTCGTTTTCTTGTCCCTTCGCAAGCTGGCCCTTTGCGCCCTGCTGTCAATGGGTATGACCCTGCCCGCCGCCGCGCATGAGGTGCGCCCGGCCATCACCGATGTGACCGTCGGCCCCGAAACGGTCGAGATCATCCTGCGCGCGCCCCTGGAGCCGCTGATCGCGGGGATGGACCTTGCGGGCCTTGAGGATACCAATCTTTCCCCGCTCTCTGACCGCTACGATGCCCTGCGTGCCGAAGACCCCGCCGCACTGGAGGCCGCCTTGCGCCGCGCCTGGCCGGGGATCGCCGCACGGATCACGCTTCTGGCGGACGATACCCGGCTGGACCCGCAAATAGCCTCGGTGACCGTGCCGGAAGTCGGTGACATCAGCCTGCCGCGCGACAGTGAGCTTGCGATCACCGCCACCCTGCCCGCCGATGGCACGCCGGTGCAGATCGGTTGGGATCCCAGCTTCGGGTCCGTCGTGGTGCGCCAGATGGGCGGCGGTGCGGATGCCTATACCGCCATCCTTGCGGGCGGAACGCTCAGCATCGCCCTCCCACGGGAGGGCTACGCCACCGAAGGCGTGCTGCCGGTCTTTGCGCGGTTCATCGTGTCGGGCTTTGAACACATCATCCCAAAGGGCCTTGACCATATCCTGTTTGTCCTTGGCCTGTTCTTCTTTTCCCTGCGGATGTGGCCGCTCTTGGGTCAGGTGACGGCATTCACGCTGGCCCATACCATCACCCTTGCGTTGGCCAGCCTGCAAATCGTGACGATTCCCGCCAGCATCGTTGAGCCGCTGATCGCGGCCTCTATCGTTTATGTCGCAGTGGAAAACATCTTTGGGTCAGGGGGCGGGGCCAACAGGATCGGGCCAATCCGCATCGCCGTTGTGTTCGGCTTTGGCCTGTTGCACGGCCTTGGCTTCGCATCGGTGCTAAGCGATGTGGGCCTGCCGGAAGGGCGCTTTGCCATCAGCCTGATCGGGTTCAACATCGGTGTCGAACTGGGGCAACTGGCGGTTATCGGCCTTGCGTTCCTGCTGCTTGCGCTGCCGTTCGGGCGGCAAGGCTGGTATCGGTCGGCCATCGCCATCCCCGCCTCATGCCTGATCGCCGGTATCGGCGCCTGGTGGACGTTCGAGCGGGTCTTTCTGTAGGCGTAGTCCAGAATGCAATCGGGCCGGGGTTGCCCCCGGCCCGCTGAACGGATCAGGCCAGAAGGATCAGACCGTCTCGCCCATCATCTCCCGCACATCCGTCAGATGCCCGGTGATCGCCGCCGCCGCCGCCATCGCCGGGGACAAGAGGTGGGTGCGCCCACCCCGGCCCTGACGGCCCTCGAAGTTGCGGTTCGAGGTCGCGGCACAGCGCTCGCCCGGGGAAAGCTGGTCGGGGTTCATCGCCAGACACATCGAACACCCTGCAAGGCGCCATTCGAAGCCTGCATCGATGAAGATCTGCGCCAGCCCCTCTTCCTCGGCCTGCGCCCGCACCAGACCCGAGCCGGGAACGACCATGGCCCGCAGACCGTCCTTGATCTTCTTGCCCTTCAGGATCGCCGCAGCGGCCCGAAGGTCTTCGATCCGGCCATTGGTGCAAGACCCGATGAAGACCGTGTCGATCTTGATATCGGTCAGCTTCATGCCCGGAGTCAGACCCATGTAGTCAAGGCTGCGCTGCGCGGCTTCGACCTTGCCACCAGTGAAATCGCTGGCGGCTGGAACGGTGCCGGTAATCGGCAGCACGTCTTCAGGCGATGTTCCCCATGTCACGACGGGGGCGATATCTTCGCCCTTGATCGTCACCACCTTGTCGAAATGCGCGCCTTCATCGGTGTAAAGCGTCTTCCAATAGGCCAGTGCGGCCTCCCATTTCGCGCCTTTCGGGGCGTGGGGGCGCCCCATGACATAGGCAAAGGTCTTTTCATCCGGCGCAATCAGGCCCGCACGCGCGCCGCCTTCGATTGCCATGTTGCAGACGGTCATCCGGCCTTCCATCGAAAGCTCGCGGATCGCCTGCCCGCAATACTCGATGACATAGCCGGTGCCGCCCGCCGTGCCGGTCTCACCAATGACCGACAGCGTGATGTCCTTGGCCGTGACACCGGGGCGCAGACTGCCCGTGATCTCGACCTTCATGTTCTTCGACTTCTTCTGGATCAGCGTCTGGGTGGCCAGAACATGCTCTACCTCGGACGTGCCGATCCCATGTGCAAGCGAGCCGAAGGCACCATGGGTGGCCGTATGCGAATCACCGCAGACCACGGTCATTCCCGGCAGGGTCCAGCCCTGTTCCGGCCCGACGATGTGGACAATGCCCTGCCGGATGTCCGACACGGGGTAATAGTTGATCCCGAAATCCTTGGCGTTCTTGTCCAGCGCATCGACCTGAATCCGCGATTCCTCGTTGTCGATGTGCTTGTCCCGGCCCGGCGTGGTCGGCACGTTGTGATCCGGCACCGCAATGGTCTTTTCCGGCGCACGCACCGTGCGACCCGTCATGCGAAGCCCCTCAAAGGCCTGCGGGCTGGTCACCTCATGCACAAGGTGGCGGTCAATATAAAGCAGGCAGGTGCCGTCTTCGGACTGGTGGACAACGTGATCGTCCCAGATCTTGTCATAAAGCGTGCGCGGAGCGGTCATGGCTCATCTCTTCGGATTGGCAAAAGGGAAAGGGGGGCGAAAGACGCGAAAACCGTGCGGCGTCAGGCAAGTCGCGCCAGAACAGACCGATTGAGCGCGGTGAACCGCCAAGGCAGGCGGTCATGGTCGGCCATGTCGAAAAAGCGCATCATGCAAGGGGAAATACGCGTTTCCCGTCTGGCAATCAAGCACAGACCCTGAGGATGACAGCAGGCAAGGCCACAGGGTCAGCAAGTGCGCGCCAAAGGCGCAGGCCTTTCCTCTCCGCAGACGAGGGGCCAGCCCCTCGAGCTCCCCGGAGTATTTGTCAAAAGCGCAAATGCAACTGCCCTTTTCAGCAAATACTCCCGCCGGAGGCGACGCCGAGGCGGTTGGCGCTTGCGCCAGAGCCGAGAAGAAGACTTGCAGCCGCGCGCGCATGCGCGCCTGTGCAATATCAATCCTGCCTTGCGCCACCGCGTGATACGGCTTATGGCCGCGCCTTCGGTTGAGATTGCCCGGCTCGGGTGCTAGTCTTGGTCGCAAGCCCGGCGCGGGGGCTTTCTCGTCCGCGTCTTCGTTGGAGGACACCGTCCTGTCGCATTCTGACCTGTCGCATTCTGATCCCGCCACTGGCCTGCCGGTCGGCCCGCGTCCGAAACCCGTTGATGTCGCCGCATCTGGCGCGGATGCCCAAAGTTCCGATGCCCTTCTGGCGCTGGTGTTGAAGTCCGTCGACGATGACAAGGCCGAGGACATCGTGCAGATCGACCTGCGCGGACGGTCTGACGTGGCCGATTACATGGTCATCTGTTCCGGCCGGTCTTCGCGGCAGGTGGCTTCCATTTCGGAAAAACTGGCCGATCGTCTGAAGCAGGACATGCGGATTTCCGTCCGCATGGAAGGCAAGGAAACCGGCGACTGGGTGCTGATCGACGCGGGCGATGTGATCGTTCATGTCTTCCGCCCGGAAGTGCGCGAGTTTTATCAGCTTGAAAAGATGTGGCTTCCGGGCGGGGCCACTTCGGGGGCTGCGGCCCCAGCCGATCAGGACTGATGCGGCTGCACCTTTGCGCCGTTGGCCGCCTGCGGGCTGGGCCAGAGCGCGCTTTGGTGGATGATTACCTGCAACGGCTTGACCGGACCGGGCGGCCACTTGGCCTTGGCCCGACAACTGAACTTGAAGTCGAAGACAAGCGCGGCTGCGGGATGAAGGCCGAGGCATTGTTGCTGGGGAAGGTCATTCCTGACGGCGCGGCGCTTTGTGTACTGGATGAACGGGGCAGACTTCTGTCCAGCCCCGACTTCGCCGCCGAGCTTGCCGCATGGCGTGATGCCGGGCGGCAGGACGCGGCCTTCGTGATCGGTGGCGCCGATGGGGTTGACCCTGCCTTGCGGGCGCGGGCCGATCTTCAGCTCAGCTTCGGGCGGATGGTCTGGCCGCATATGCTGGTGCGGGTGATGCTGGCCGAGCAGCTTTACCGCGCCGCCACGATCCTTGCCAGATCGCCATATCACCGGGTCTGAGGCCCGGGCCGCGCTAAATCAGCCCTTCCTTGCGGAACAGGGCTTTCAGGTCGGTTTCGGGCCTTGCGCCGAAATGGCTGATCACCTCGGCGGCGGCGACACAGCCCATGCGGCCAGAGGTGGCCAGCGACTGTCCCGTTGCAAGCCCGTAGAGGAACCCGGCGGCGAACTGATCCCCTGCTCCGGTGGCATCAACCGGCACAACGCGGGTGACGGGGACAATGGCCTGTTCATCCCCGCGCATGACGATCACGTCATGGCCTGACCGGGTGCAGACGACAAGCCCTGCATCGGCTGCGGCCTGTTCCAGCGCGGCGGAAAGGTCGGTCTGATAAAGCGAGGCCCATTCGTGTTCATTCCCTATGACGTAGTCGAGGCTTCTGACCAGTCGGCGGAAATCGTCGCGGTGCCGGTCAACGCAGAACGGATCGGACAGCGCGATGCCAGCCTTGCCGCCTGCGGCATGGCACAGATCCACCGCGCGTTCGAAGGCCTGCTTGCCCTTCGGCTTGTCATATAGATAGCCTTCGAGGAACAGGATCTCAGCCTTGCCCGCCACGGCGTCTGACACGTCATCGGGGCCAAGTTCAGACGAAATGCCAAGGTAGGTGTTCATCGACCTCTCACCATCCGGTGAAACGAAGATCATCGAGCGTGAGGTGGGCAGTTCGCCACCCGGCACCGGAGGGTTGACGAAATCTGTCCCCTCGTCTGCCATGGTGCGGGCGTAAAAGCGGCCAAGCGCGTCATCATGCACGCGGCCGATGAAACCTGTGGTCAGGCCAAGGTTGCCAAGGCCTGCAAGGGTGTTGGCAACCGATCCGCCCGGCGCCTGCTGGCGGTTGGTCATCGCGCCGTAAAGGAGTTCGCCCCGTTCGCGTTCGACCAGTTGCATGATGCCCTTCTGGATACCCATCAGGTCAAGAAAGCTGTCGTCCGCGGTGGAAAACACGTCGACGATGGCATTGCCGATGCCCACGACCTGATAGGATTTCATGCAGTCTTCTCCGGGTATTGGCACCAGTCCCGGATCGGGCAAATGCCGCATTTTGGTTTGCGCGCGGTGCAGATATACCGGCCATGCAGGATAAGCCAGTGGTGCGCGTGCTGCTGGTATTCGACCGGCACATTATCTTCGATGGCACGCTCGACGGTGATTTCATCCTTGCCGGGGCAGATGCCGGTGCGGTTGCCAACCCGGAAGATATGGGTATCCACCGCCTGCGCGGGGTAGTGAAACCACATCGACAGCACCACATTCGCCGTCTTGCGCCCGACGCCCGGCAGGGTGGTCAGCGCAGCACGGGAGCTTGGCACCTCACCGCCGAAATTGTCGATCAGAAGGCGCGACAGCTTGATCACGTTCTTGGCCTTGTTGCGGTAAAGGCCGATGGTCTTGATATGGTCGATCAGCGCCTCTTCGCCCAAGGCCAGCATCTTTTCCGGCGTGTCGGCGATCTGGAACAGCTTTCGCGTCGCCTTGTTCACCCCCACATCCGTGGCCTGCGCCGACAAGGCGACCGCCACCAGAAGGGTAAAGGAATTGAGGTGTTCAAGTTCGCCCTTGGGCTCAGGCTCGACCTCGGCAAAGCGGGCGAAGATCTGTTTCAGCTTGGGGTAGGAAAGTTGTGCGACCATGCGCCCTTCTTGCCAGCGCGGGCGGCGTTGCGCAACGCATCTATCCGCAGGAACCGGGTCGCGGGGGCGGGCGCGGCTGGCTATGGTGGCGGCAAGGAGACTGCCATGACTGACCTTTCCCCCGCCTACCACTATCAGGTGATCACCCGCGCGCTGGAGGTGATTGACGAACACGGCCCCGCGCTGACGCTGGACGACCTTGCCGCGCGGATGCGGATGAGCCCGGCCCATTTTCAACGCCTGTTCAGCCAATGGGTTGGCGTCAGCCCGAAGCGGTATCAGCAATACCTCACGCTTGGCCATGCCCGGACCCTGCTGGCTGAACGCCATACCATGCTTGGGGCCGCGCATGCGCTGCGGTTGTCAGGTGCCGGGCGGCTGCATGATCTGTTCCTGACATGGGAGGCGATGAGCCCCGGCGACTATGCGCGGGGCGGCGAAGGTCTGCTGATCCGCTGGGGCTGGTTTGACAGCCCCTTTGGCCCGGCGCTGGTGATGGCAACCGATCGCGGCATCTGCGGGATGGGCTTTGCCGAAACCCCGGGCGATACGGCGGCGATGGCCGATATGATCAGCCGCTGGCCCAAGGCCCGCTTCATCGAGGCCGCAGACCCGCTGCGCCCGATGGTGGAGGCGGCTTTTGGCGCGGCTCCAACGGCGCTTCACCTGATCGGCGCGCCATTCCAGATCAAGGTCTGGGAGGCGCTTCTTGCGATCCCGTCCGGCCATGTGACGACCTATGGCGACATCGCCGGGGCCATCGGCCACCCCTCGGCCCATCGGGCTGTCGGCACGGCGGTGGGGCGCAACCCGATCAGCTTTCTGATCCCCTGTCACCGCGCCCTGCGGCGGGATGGCGGGCTTGGCGGGTATCACTGGGGGTTGTCTCGCAAACGGGCGATGCTGGCCTGGGAATCCGCGCGGACCGAAGCGTCATAGGCAAGGTCGTGATGGGCGGAAGCCCGCGCATGAACCGGACGAAGACGCGGGGACTGTCACCCTCCGCGCTGGCTTGATATAAAGTCAGCAGAGCCCGGACTACGGGACAGACCTTTTCGAGGCGAGAGCAATGATGATGAAGACCCCCCTAATTCTGGCAGTTGCCAGCACGCTGGCCCTGTCGGCCTGTGTCGATCCGAACGCCTATCCCGACGATCCGAACGCGCGGCAGCGGTCTGGCGCGATCATCGGCGGCCTGACGGGTGCCGTGGCGGGCGCGGCGGTTTCTTCCGACAGCGACCGGCTGAAGGGCGCAATCATCGGTGGCGCACTTGGTGCTGGCACCGGCGCGCTTATCGGTGCTGACCTTGACCGGCAAGCGGCTGAACTGCGCGGTTCCCTGAGCTCCGATATCTCGGTCACGAACACCGGTGACTACCTGATCGTGAACATGCCGCAAGACCTGCTGTTTGCAGTCGACAGCGCAGCGCTGCGCCCGGACCTGACGCGGGATATCCGCGCTGTGGCCTCCAACCTGCTGAAATACCCGAACAGCCGGATCGAGGTGATCGGCCATACCGACAACACCGGCTCGGCCGCCTACAATCAGGATCTGTCGCAGCGCCGCGCCGTTTCGGTGGCCAACGTCCTGCGTGACAGCGGCGTGCCAAGCGGCCGGATTTCGGCCTTCGGTCGCGGCGAGGACCAGCCCATCGCCTCTAACCTGACGGCGCAAGGCCGGGCGCAGAACCGCCGGGTTGAGATCATCATCCGTCCGACCCGCTGATCCGGGCTGAACCAGATTGGAAAGGGCCGGGGCATTCCCCGGCCCTTTTGTCATTGTGTCTTTCGGAAACCGGTCATAATTTCAGACCAATAGCCGGGGTCAACCATGCCATTTCTGAAAGTCACGCCCGAAAAGCTGTCACACTCTGTGGTGCGCCAGATCGAGCAGCTTATCCTGCGCGGGATCCTGCGGCCCGGGGAACGCCTGCCGTCGGAACGGGACATGGCCGAAAAGCTGGGCGTGTCGCGTCCGTCCCTGCGCGATGCCATAGCCGATCTGGCGGATCGCGGGCTGCTGTCCAGCCGGGCCGGGTCTGGTGTCTTTGTGGCCGAGGTGCTTGGGTCGGCCTTTTCGCCTGCGCTGATCCAGCTGTTTGCCACGCATGAAGAAGCCGTCTTCGACTACATCGCCTTTCGGCGCGACATGGAAGGTCTGGCCGCCGAACGCGCCGCGCGGCTTGGGTCCGAAACCGACCTGCGTCTGATCGCCACGATCTTTGCCAAGATGGAAGCCGCGCATCAGAAGCGCGACCCCACGGACGAAGCTGAACTGGACGCCGAATTCCATATGGCGATCATCGAAGCCAGCCATAACGTGCTCATGCTTCACATGCTGCGGTCGATGTTCGACCTGCTGCGACAGGGTGTGTTCTACAATCGCCAGGTGATGTTCCGCAACCGGATGACCCGCGATCAACTGCTGGACCAGCACCGTGCCATGAACGACGCCGTTCAGGCGCGCGATCCTGTGGGCGCACGGGCGGCGGTAGAGGCCCATCTGAATTTTGTGGAACAGGCCTTCATCGACCAGATACGCGCCGAAAAGAACGAGACCATCGCCCGGCAGCGGTTGGAACACGAAGCGACCAGGTAGGCGGATCCTCAATCAGAGGTCTTGCGCCGGTCCGGCAGCTACCCGGGGAACGGCACGGGCAAAACGCATGAAAAAGCGGCAGCCCTTTCAGGCCGCCGCGTCTTGTTGTTCATGCCCGCTCAAGCTTAGTGCAGCCTGGCTTCGACTTGCGCGATGGCATCGTCGATCGAAGCGGTTGCCGCCTCGGCCGTCATCTGTTTGGCCAGCATGTCGCCAGCAGCAGCAATGGCCACAGACACAGCCTGCTCACGCACCTGACGGATGGCAGCGGCCTCGGCAGAGGCGATCTGGTCAGTGGCAGCGGCCAGACGGCGGGCAATGGACGCTTGCAGATCGGCCTTGGCCTGTTCCGCGGCAGCCATCGCTTCGTCCTTTGCGGTCGAGACGATGCGATCAGCCTGCTCCTGCACCTCTTTTTGCCGACGCTCATAAGTGGCGAGGATCGACTTCGCCTCTTCCCGAAGGGCGCGGGCTTCGTCGAGATCAGCCTTGATCGCCACGGCGCGGGCATCAAGCATCCCAAGCAGCTTGCCGGGAACCTTGACGTAGACCAGAAGCGCCACGAAGGCGATAAAGGCCAGAAGCACCACGAAATCGGTATTGCCGAGCGAGAAGAACGGCCCCGACGCCGCAAGCGCGGGCGTGGCGAAGACCGAAAGAAGAAGTGAAAGCCGCTTCATCGCTTTACCCTTTCAGCCGGGCCGAAACGGCCGCAGTCACGGTTTTCGCATCGACCGAGCCACCAAGTGCCGCAACCAGTTCAGCCGCCGTGTCACGGGCAACTTCGGCTACTGCGGCAGCGGCACCATCGCGGATCGCTGCGATGGTCTTTTCGGATTCAGCTGCTTTCGCAGAGATTTCCGCATCTGCCTTGGCGGTGGCAGCGTCAAGATCCTTCTGGATCTCGGCCTTGGCGGCGGCCACGATCTTGGCAGCTTCGGTGCGTGCCGAAGCCAGCGCGTCGTTGTAGGCCTTTTCGGCCTCGACCGCCTTCTGCTTCAGCTCATCCGCTGCGGCAAGGTCATTGGTAATCGTGCTTTTGCGATCAGCCAGCACCGCGCCGATGCGCGGCAGGGCGATGCGCGACAGCACAAGATAGATCACGACCAGCGTGACCAGAAGCCAGAAGATCTGGTTCGGCCAGGACGAAAAGTCCAGCTGGGGCATGCCCACAGCGGCTTCGGCCTCGCCTGTTGCCTCGGTTGCCATGTCGTCTTTTCCTTATGCCTCGGGAACCGGGGCCAGACCGCAGGCCTGGCCCGGATATCAGGTCCGAAGGATCAGACGGCAAACATCAGGAGAAGGGCGATCAGGAACGAGAAGATGCCCAGAGCTTCGGCGAACGCGATGCCGACGAAGAGGTTGGCCATCTGGCCCGGTGCCGCCGACGGGTTGCGCAGAGCGCCCGCCAGGAAGTTGCCGGCAATGTGGCCCACACCGATGCCGGCGCCGCCGAGACCCATCGTTGCCAGACCGGCGCCGATGAACTTGCCCATTTCTGCGATATCGCCTTCCATTTGGTAGCTCCTTTTTGGAATTGGCTGAAGTTGATTGGCTGACCCGAGGTTCCGGTCTTAGTGATGGGCTTCGCCCACCGCATCCCGAAGGTAGACGCAGGTCAGAATGGTGAACACATAGGCCTGAACCGAGGCCACGAGCAGCTCAAGCCCGTAGATCGCCACGATGGCCGCGATTGGCACGACAGACGCCACCCCCATCGCCCCGGCAAAGCCCGCAAAGACCTTGATCACGGCGTGACCGGCCATCAGGTTGCCGCCAAGACGGATGGAGTGAGACAGCGGACGCACGAAGTAAGAGATGACCTCGATCATCGCAAGGATCGGGCGCAGCGCCAGCGGTGCCGACGATACCCAGAACATCGCCAGAAACCCCGGCCCCTTGCGGACAAAGCCCACGATGGTGACAGTGAAGAACACCAAAAGCGCCAGTGTCGCGGTGACCGCGATATGCGAGGTGGTGGTGAAGGACATCGGGATCAGGCCAAGGATGTTCGACAGGAAGACGAACATGAACAGCGTCATCACATAGGGGAAGAACTTCAGCCCCTCATGGCCCGCAACATCTTCCACCATCTTGTGAATGAAGCCGTAGAACAGCTCCGCCACCGACTGACCGCGCGACGGCACAATGGCCCGGCGGCGGGTCGAAAGGACCAGAAGCGCGACCATGGCCAGAACGGCAATCGCCATCCACAGCGTCACGTTGGTCGGGGTGTACCATTCGATGGGACCGTCGCCGAACAGCGGCTTGACGATGAACTGATCCATCGGGTGGATCTGCAGCCCGCCTGCGGCCTCATCGGTCGTCGCCATCCGTCAGTCCCTTTCGCCCTTTGCGGCCTGATCAGCCGCCTTTTGTGCCAGTTGCCTTGCAGACCCAAGCATCGTCTTGACGCCCGCTGCAAAGCCGAAGAGCGAAAAGATGATCAGGAAGATCGGCAACGTGCCAAACAGCACGTCCAGCCCGTAACCGATGCCCATTCCCAGCAACATGCCGGTCACCAGCTCGATCACCATCCTCCAAGCCACCTCGCCCTGCGAGAAACCCTTGACCGTGTTGGTTCGCGGCGGATCAACCTGAACCTTCACCTTGGCCAGACGCGCCTCTAGCGCGCGGAGCCGGTCAGGATCGGGTTCGGACGCCATTGCGAAGCCCCTCACAGTCGCCGCGAACCTACGGAGAGGGTTGGCCAGAGTCAAGCAGCGATGATTTTCTATAAGATGTTGTTTTACATATGCTTTCTTGCGCACCGGCCAAAGCGCGGGATGCCGTTTCCGGGTTTTGCGGCAATGCGGCATATTCAACCCGACGGTTGACGATTTTCCACCTCCGGGGAATAGTCAGCGGATGGCCGACCCCCTCGACACAGTCTTCGCCGCCCTGGCCGACCCGACGCGCCGGGCGATCCTTGGCATGCTGCTGGAAGATGACATGGCCGTCACCGACGTCGCCGAACCCTTCTCGATGAGCCTTGCCGCGATCTCCAAGCATCTGGGCGTGCTGGCGGATGCCGGGCTGATCAGCCGCGAACGGCGTGGTCGGGTGATCTGGTGCCGCCTGGAGCCTGACGCGATGCGCGCGGCTTCGATCTGGATGCAGGGGTTCGGACAGTTCGAGCCACTGGATCTGGACGCCTTCGAGCGGTTCCTGGAAACCGAATTGGCGACCGGCCCGGATTAACCATTCCTTCAAGCGGGCCTGCAATGATCCGGACATGATTTGCCGAACCCGGAAACAGTCTGTTTTTCAGACAGGCCTGAGTTCCACAAATCACGACAGAGAATGCCACAGTCCTGCCTCGCTTGCGCGGGAAAACAGCCGAACAAGAAAAGGGACAGCCCTCATGAAGAACAAGTGGAACCTGTTGCAGAAGATGGGCCTTTCCCGCCCCAAACCGACCGAACAGGTCGAAACCCTTGACCCGTTCGAAAAGCGCCTGAAGATGGTAAATCGGGCGCGGGTCGTCAATCAGGCAGGCCTTGGCAAGCCGGTCTTCAGAAACCGACAGTCACCGACGGAAGTCTGAGACCCGCCACAAGGTCGCGCAATTCCTGCCGCGCTGCGATGTTGGACAGGTTCAGCTGATCAATCCCGGTGTCGCGCAGATCAAGCAAGGTCAGGCCGCGCGGGAAAAGTTCTCGAAAGATCACCCGCTCGGAAAACCCTGGAAGCACGCGGAAACCGATCCGGCGCGACAAATCTTCCAGCGCTGCGCCAACCTTTTTCTTGTTGTGCATCTGCTGGGCGCCAAGCCGGTTGCGAACCACGACCCAATCTATAGGGGCAAGTCCCGCCTGTGCGCGCAATTGTCTGGCAGACCAGACCATTTCCGAATAGATCGACGGCCCCTTCACCTGACCGGTCATCGGATCGACCCGTGCCAGCAGGTCGAAATCGACGAAGCTGTCGTTGAGGGGCGTGATCAGCGTGTCTGCCAGCGAATGCGCAACCTGGCTCAGCCGCGTATGGCTGCCGGGACAGTCGATGATGATGAAATCCTTTTCGCCGTGCATCTCGGAAATCGCCTGCGTCAGGCGCTGGTCCTGCGCATTCTCGCCGGTAGCAAGGTTGGCGGGATCGGCGGCAGGAAGGTCACGGTAATCTGGTGACGGCAGGGTCAGACCAGCCTGCGCCATGTAGGCCCGGCGGTTTTCGACATAGCGGGCAAAGGTCCGCTGCCGCAGGTCAAGGTCAAGCGCCCCAACCCGGTGGCCCATGCGTGCCAAAGCTGTCGCCACATGCATGCAGGTGGTGGACTTTCCCGAACCGCCCTTTTCGTTGCCGACGACGATGATCCGCGCCATGGTCTGCCCTTTGATGCTGTCCGGCCCTCTCATAAGCGCAGGCGGCGCGGGACGGAAGCGGGCAAGCGATTTCTTTGAAGAAATCCCGTCGAAGCCCGATCAGGCCGCGCACCGGGACTGTCGCAATTCCGGCGTGCGCAGGTGGCAGGCGAAAGAGAAAGGGCATGTGTCGCCACATGCCCCTTGCCGTTCGGTCTGGTCGTCGGGATCAGAACCCGAGACCGGCGTACTTGTTCTTGAACTTCGACACGCGGCCACCGGTATCCATCAGCTTTGCCTGCTGGCCGGTCCATGCCGGATGCGCCAGCGGGTCGATGTCCAGCGACATCTGGTCGCCTTCCTTGCCCCAGGTCGACCGCGTCTCGTAGGTGGAGCCATCGGTCATCTTGATGGTGATGGTGTGATATTCGGGGTGAATCTCGGCTTTCATCGTCCCGCTCCTTATACCGCTTTGGCTTTGTAGGTGGTGTCCTCGGCGATCCGGGCCGATTTGCCGCGACGCGTGCGCAGGTAGTAAAGCTTGGCACGACGGACGCGGCCACGACGGACCACTTCGATACTGTCGATGTTGGTCGAATAGAGGGGGAACACCCGCTCCACGCCTTCACCAAAGGAAATCTTGCGCACGGTGAACGAGGCGGCGATGGTCGCCCCCCCCTTGCGGCCGATGCAGACGCCTTCATAGGCCTGCACGCGCGAACGGGTGCCTTCGGTCACTTTGTAGCCGACGCGGATGGTATCACCGGCCTTGAAGTCCGGGATTTTCTTGCCAAGCGCAGCAATCTGCTCGGCCTCGATCTGGGCGATAAGGTTCATCGCTGGTCTCTCCTATGCTCGCGGTTTTTTCCGCGAAGTGATGCCGCCCTAGAGCTCTTGGTCTTCATTCGGGTCCCTACCATGCGCCGCACAGTAAGCCCGCCAGAGATCAGGCCTGCGTTCCTTTGTCAGCCTTTCGGCCATTGCCTTCCGCCAGGTGGCGATATTCGCGTGATGGCCCGATTGAAGCACTTCGGGTATCGCGCGGCCTTGCCAGTCGGTCGGCCGAGTGTATTGGGGAAACTCCAACAGGCCCTCCGAAAAGGATTCCTCCTCGGTGGACTGCTGATTCCCAAGCACGCGGGGTATAAGGCGGACTGTCGCATCAATCAAGGCGGTTGCGGCAATCTCTCCGCCGGTCAGGACGAAATCGCCAAGGCTGATCTCTTCGACCTGATGGTGGTCAAGCACACGCTGGTCAACACCCTCGAAACGGCCGCACAGAAGGGTGATGCCATCGGCGGCGGCAAGGCGTCGGGCCGTGGCCTGATCAAAGGGCTTGCCGCGCGGGGAAAGGTAGATGACGGGCCAGCGGACGCGGTCCGCGGGCGTGCCTTCATTGGCTGCGGTCAGCGCGGCACCCACCACATCGGGACGCAGGACCATGCCCGCGCCACCCCCGGCGGGTGTGTCATCGACGTTTTGATGTTTGCCAATGCCAAAGGGCCTCAGATCAATGGTTTCCAGACGCCACAGCCCGAAATCCAGTGCCTTGCCAGTCAGCGACAGACCAAGTGTGCCGGGAAACGCCTCGGGCAGAAGGGTGATGACCTTGGCCGTCCACGCCCCCCTTACGACGCGCGGTTCTTCCAGAAGATCGCGCGGCTTCAGGCTGGCCCGGATGGACAGCCGACCATGGCTTTTCTGGCTGCCTGGGCTTTTTTCTGGTTCGACGGGGTCTGACATGCGACGCACTTAGCCGGAAACGCCGCGACGCGAAAGCCCTGCGCGGTCAGGCGTGGCCGGCAGCAGGCTGGGCAACCCTGTCACGCATTGGTCCCGCCAGTTCAGGTTGTGCCTCAAGTGCCTGTTCAACCGCCCGGGCCAAGGCATTCAGCCCGTCGCACAGGTCCGCGCGCAGGTGGGCGGGCAGATCCGACTGCGGGTCGGCACCCGGTCCGGAAGCGGCGGCCAGCCGCAATTGGGCCGGCGCGGGAAACCCGCCAGCGCGGTTCGGAAAAGCGGCAATCAGCGCCAATGCACGCGGCACATAGAACCACAGAAGATCGGCATTCCGGTTGGCAATGGCAAAGGCGCTTGCCATGGAGGTCGGCACTTGGCCGGGGGCAACGATTTCCGGCTCGGATGCCCAAAGGACAAGCGCCCTGCGCAAGGCGGCGTGGCTGCGGTCGGGATGGGCAAGCGCTGCGGCAAGCGCGGTCAGGCGAAGCTCTGCTCCAGTCGGGGCGCCAGACGCTGACATGACCCGTGATACTGCGGCCAGAACGTCGGCATCGGGCGCTTCGTCGGGCAGGTTCAGAAGCGGCACTATCGCCGAGGCCGCTTCGGCCAGCGCACGCGGGGCTAGGGCGGCAGCGGCCTCATCGTCCAGAAAGACGCCCCGGTCCGCAGCTTCGCGGGCGTCCCAAAGCATGCGGCACAGCGGGATGGCCAGAAACGACACGGCTAAGGGAAAGATCGGGTTTACCACCGGCAGAAAGCCAGCCACCGCGCCCAGCCCACGTCCAAGCGCCAGCAACAGGGTTACCAGCAGGATCTGAGACAGAAGCTGCGTAACCGCCGCCGCAATGGCCGAAACAGTCAGCCATTCCGAAGGCGTTCCGGGCCATTGTTCGGGCCGCAGGATGAACAGCCAGACCATGAATACAAGCACGAACGGGGCAACCATACCCCACCCCAACCCGCTGAGCCCGGCAAAGAGCGGGCCGATGTACAGAAGCGCCGTGGCCCCCTTGAGAAGTCGCAGACGGGTGGGCATCCCTATCCCCTTGTCGTTCTGGCAACCCCGGGGGCGAAAGCCAGTAATCTAGTCGGATTCCTCTGGCAGATCGACAATCAGACGACCCGCCGCAAGATCTACATTAGGCACGATTGCCTTGGTAAAGGGCAAAAGCAGGGCCGATTTGTGACGGATGGAGGATATTTCGATAATGTCCCCGGCCCCGTGGTTGTGGACTGCCAGCACTTTTCCCAATACCTCGCCCCCGGTATCGACGGCATCCAGACCGATCAGATCGGCATGATAGAACTCGTCGTCGGGCAACGAGGGCAGCCGGGAGCGGTCGACGAAAAGGCTGGTGCCGCGCAAGGCGTCGGCCTCATCCTTGGTGGCGACCCCGGCAATGCGGGCGCCCAAGCCACCGGCGACAGGGCGGGTCAGTGTAACGCGGAACTGTCGGCTGCCATCTTCCGACCAAAGCGGGCCATAGCTGGCGATGTCTTCCGGCACGGTGCAGAAGGATTTCAGCCGCACCTCGCCCGTCACGCCAAAAGCGCCAGATATGGCCCCGATGCAGATACGGTCGGTCATCAGCGCCTCTCCATCCACAAGTTTGCCGATCGGGTTTCCCAACCGGCGGTTTCCAACTCTGGCACCAGACTTTCGGCCTCGGGCCAGCCGATGCAGAGATAGCCGATCAGCCGCCAGTCTTGCGGGACGTCAAGGTCGTGTGCAAGCAGATCGGGATCAAGGATCGACACCCAGCCCACACCCAACCCCTCGGCCCGCGCGGCAAGCCAGAGATGGGTGATCGCCCCCACAACAGAATAGGCGCGGGTTTCCGGCATGGTGGCCGCGCCAAGACCTGCACCCTTTGGCCCGGCCTCATCACAGAAAACCGCAAGCTGAACAGGGGCATCGGTCATGCCCGACAGTTTCAGATCGGCATAGATCTTCGCACGGTCGCCGTCGTAACCGGCAAGGGCAGCCGCGTTGGCAGTGCGAAAATTGGTCAGGCAAAGACCGCGCGCGTTCGCTGTTTCCACGCGGATGATCCGCCAAGGCTCGCTCAACCCGACAGACGGGGCAAGGCAAAAGGCAACGAGGCAGCGGTCAATGACCGCCGCCTCGACAGGATCGGTGCGGAACCGGCGCACGTCGCGCCGCCAGCGCATCAATTCGATCAGGTCCGACCGGAAGGCCGGACCAAAACGATCCACCATTGCAGGCGCGATTATTCGGCTGCCGGCTCGGCGGCGCGGGCGGCTTTCTTGGCGGCACGCTCGGCCATTGCCTTGCCGGGGGTGCCGGACTTCAGGTTGGCGCGGGCGGTTTTCGGGCGGGCGCCGGCGGCTTCCAGCATGCGGGCGATCCGGTCGGTGGGCTGCGCGCCCTGGCCAAGCCAGTACTGCACGCGCTCAAGGTTCATGACGACGCGCTTTTCATCGTCCTTGGCCAGAAGCGGGTTATAGGTGCCAAGCTTTTCCAGAAAGCGGCCATCACGCGGCATGCGGCTGTCGGTGGCAACGATCGAATAGAACGGACGCTTTTTCGAGCCGCCACGGGCCAGACGGATTTTCATGGACATCGGTAGTCTCCTTGGTTTGGTTGAAACCGGGCAAGCCCCGGTTATTTTTGCAGTTTCTCGTGATGCCTGATGACTTCACTGATGATGAAGGTCAGGAATTTCTTGGCAAGGCCGGGGTCAAGGTTGGCCTCTTGCGCCAGTTGGTCCAGCCGCGCCATCTGCCGGGCCTCGCGGTCGGGGTCTGACGGCGGCAGGTCATGTTCGGCCTTGAGCCGCCCCACCGCCTGCGTCTGCTTGAAGCGTTCGGCAAGCGTGTAGACGAGGATCGCGTCGAGCCGGTCGATCGACTCGCGGTGTTCCTTGAGCAGCGCGGCAGCTTTGGTTGCGGCGTCCATCAGGCCCCCTATTCCATCGTCTTCATGGTGTCTTGCCCACGTCTTCCATCCGTCTCTACGCGCGTAGAGACGCGATGTTGCGCAACGGCCCGGTGCGCCCAGACCTGGGCGCCGTCAAAATCGCCCGCGCGAACCGCGCCAAGCCGTTCCGCCACCCGGATCGAGGGCGCGTTCGTCGGGTCGATGTAGCTGACCAGTTCCGGCAGGGCGAGCGTGTCAAGCGCATGGGCGCGGGCGGCGGTGGCGGCCTCAAGCGCGTAGCCCTTGCCGCGCGCTTCGGGCAGGAACATCCAGCCAAGTTCGGGCGCCTGGTCGCCGGGCTCGAAGCCAAGCGGGACGAAGCCCAGAACCTGTCCAGCGTGATCGGTCACGGTCCAAAGCCCATGCCCGCGCAGAAGCCACAGCCCGCAGGTGGCCGCGAATTCGGTATAGGCCTCATCCTCGGTATGGGGGCCGCCAAGGTGGCCCTCGGTGTCCGGCACCATGATGGCGATCCAGAAGGGCGCATCTTCCAGCACGGGCGCGCGCAGGATGCAGCGGTCGGTCCGCAGCTTGGGCAGCGCGGCGCGCAGGGACGCGGCGAAGGCGGCGGCGGGGCCGGTGGAGGGGTTTTCCCAGGCGCGGATCATGCGATCGCCCCGCGCACATGGCGCCAGACCTGCGTGTCGTCGCCGTAGGGGTTCGGCGCGGCCCGGTCGCGCACCGCGCCCAGCCGGGCCGCAAGGGCTTGCGAGCGCAGGTTGGCGGGGTCGATGTAGCTGACCGCAGTGGCCCAGCCGAGCGCGGAAAAGGCATGGTCGCGGGCGGCCTTTGCCGCCTCGAAGGCATAGCCCTGCCCTTCCAGCGCGGGATCCCACAGCGTCCAGGTCAGTTCGTGTTCGGGATGGCCTTCGGGGAAGAAGGGGCCGAAATGGCCAATGGCGCGGCCTTGCAGGGTGGCAACAAGGCGACCGAAGCCGCGCAAGACCCAATGGCCGAAGAAGGCCGCAAAATGGGTCCAGGCTTCGCCTTCGGCCATGGGCGAGGTCGAGGTCGAGCGGGCCGACAGGCGATAGGCGCGGTAGGCCGGCCAGTCGCTATCCTGAGGGCGGCGCAGGGTCAGGCGGGCGGTGTCGATCATGCTGCCGCCTCCGGTGCCGGATGGCGGTAGATGTGATAAGTACCCCTGTCATCGGTCAGCGTCTGTTCCCGGCTGGCACCAAGCTGCTGAACCAGCGCCTCGGACCGGGCGTTCGTCACGTCGATGTAGCTGATCGGCGCCTGGGCCGAGATGCGTGCGTGATAGTCGGCGCGGGCGGCAAGGGCGGCCTCATGGGCGAAACCGCGACCCTCGAACCCATCATAGAGGTGCCAGGCGAGTTCCGGTTCGTCCCAGCCGTCGTGATAGATCACGCCGACGCGACCGATGAAGTCGCCGTCCCTGCTATCGACCGAGAAGAACCCGTAGCCGCGCAGCGCCCAGTGGCCGATATTGGCCAGAAGCCCGCGCCAGACCTGCTGCCGGGGGCCGCCACCACCGACAAAGCCCGCGCGGGGGCTGTCGTTGAAGGCCAGCATGGCGGTAAAGTCCGCCTCATGCGGGGGGCGCAGGATCAGGCGGTCGGTCGTCAGGGTCGGGATCGGCAGCGGGAAGGCGTAGGTCATGCCAGCCTCCGCAGATCATGGCGGATCACTACGTCGCCGGGGTCGATGCCGGGAAGCGTGGGATCGATCACCCCGCCAAGCCGAAGGCCAAGCGCGATGGACCGGGTGTTGGCGGGCTCGATGATATTGGTGATGTGGGGCCAGTCGAAGGTGGCGGACACCCAGTCCAGCACGGTGGCGGCAGCCTCGGCCGCAACGCCCTTGCCTTCGGCAGCCGGCACAACGAACCAGCCAAGCTCGGGAGCGGGGTAGCCTTCGCCGTGGTAAAGGCCGACCTCGCCCAGATAGTTCCCCGTCGTGCGGTCATCGACGCCAAAAGGCCCGTAGCCCTTCAGCGTCCACAGCGCGACGTCGGCGGCCCAATGCTGCCAGGCGGCAACCCGGTCTTTCGGACCGCCTTCGTGGACCGAACGAGGAGAGGCAAAGAAATCTGCCCATGCGTCAAAGTCGGACAGCCGGGGCGCACGCAGGTGCAGACGCCCGGTCTCCAGGACCGGAACGGCATCTGCAATCTGGCGCGCAACGGGCTGCATCACTTCTTCCGCATCAGCCCGGAAAGCCCCGCGGGCAGGGTCATCCCGCGCGGCATGCCACCCATGCCGGGGGGCAGGCCGCCCATGCCGCCCATGCCTTGCTGCATGCCCTTGGCGGCTTCGGCCAGCTGTTCGGGCGTCATCTTCGACGGGTCGGGCATGCCGCCCTTGCCCATCATCGACTTGAGCGCCTGTTTCATCATGCCGCCCTTGCCCATCTTCTTCATCATGTCCGCCATCTGCTTGTGCTGTTTCAGCAGACGGTTGAGGTCAGACACATCAAGCCCCGCACCGGCAGCGATACGCTTCTTGCGAGAGGCGGCCAGAAGATCGGGATTCGCGCGTTCCTTCTTGGTCATGGAGTTGATCAGGGCAATCTGGCGCGACAGCATCTTGTCGTTCAGCCCTGCCTCGGCGGCCTGGGCCTGCATCTTGCCCATGCCGGGCATCATGCCCATCAGGCCTTGCATGCCGCCCATCTTGATCATCTGTTCCAGCTGCATCTTCAGGTCGTTCATGTTGAACAGACCCTTGGCAAAGCGCTTGGCCATGCGTTCGGCCTGTTCGGCCTCGAAGGTTTCCTGCGCCTTTTCGACAAGGGCAACGATGTCACCCATGCCAAGGATGCGGCCCGCGACGCGTTCAGCCTCGAAGGTTTCCAGCGCGTCCATCTTTTCGCCAAGGCCGACAAAGCGGATCGGCTTGCCGGTGACGGCGCGCATGGAAAGAGCGGCACCGCCGCGACCGTCGCCGTCCATCCGGGTCAGGACGACGCCGGAAATGCCGACCTTGCCGTCAAACTCGGTGGCAACGTTGACGGCGTCCTGCCCGGTCAGGCCATCGACCACCAGAAGCGTCTCACGCGGCTGGGCGATGTCACGGACGGATTGAATCTCGTCCATGAGCACTTCGTCGATGTGCAGACGGCCGGCGGTATCAAGGAACACCACGTCATAGCCGCCAAGGCTGGCCTGGGTCTTGGCGCGCTTTGCGATCTGAACCGCGGTTTCGCCCTTGACGATGGGCAGGCTGTCAACACCGATCTGGGTGCCAAGGATCGCCAACTGCTCCATCGCGGCGGGGCGGTTGGTGTCCAAGGAGGCCAGAAGAACCTTCTTGCCGTTGCGTTCCTTCAGCCGCTTGGCCAGCTTTGCGGTCGTCGTGGTCTTGCCCGACCCTTGCAGACCCACCATCAGGATCGTCGCGGGCGGATTGTCGATCTTCAGCGCTTCGGGGTCGCCGTCACCAGCAAGCACGCGGATCAACTCGTCATGGACGATCTTGACGACCATCTGGCCGGGGGTGATCGACTTGGTGACGGCGGCGCCGGTGGCCTTGTCCTGCACCCGCTTGATGAAATCACGCGCGACTGGCAGCGAAACGTCCGCCTCCAGCAATGCCACGCGCACTTCGCGCAGCGCGGTGATGACGTCAGCCTCAGACAGCGCGCCGGCCTTGGTGAGACGGTCGAACACGCCACCAAGGCGTTCTGACAGGCTTTCGAACATCGCGTCACCCTTTCGTTTCGGTTGCCCCCATATGGGGGCGCGGAGCCTTGATGCAAAGCCGGACAGCACCCGTGGGCGCAACGCGCTGACGGATGGCGATCCCGGGAAATGCCCAAGGGACCGGAAGCAGATGCCTCCGGGGAATTGCGGGGCGGATACGCTGATCGGGCAGGAGAGTCAATGACGCCGGCAATTCACCTTGCCCCGACCGTTTGCCGTCGTCAGTGCTTCCGGCGTCTAGCCCGGATCGAGGTCGCCAACAGGACGAGCATGGCGAGGACCGAAACCACAGCTCCAATCACTTCGCTTGGACGATACCTGAGCGAGACGTGTACCGGCTCCCGATCAAAACCTCCTGCCGGTGCGATGATGTCAAGCGTGCCGAAAACCGGATTGGGCCGGGTTTCAAGTGCGGTTCCAGAGGAATTCGAAGCGGTCCAGAGCGACCAGTACTGGACGGGAAGCGGCATGACCTTGGCATCCCGAGGCCCGACAGCCGTCAGTGATCTGGTCCCGGTCCTCAGGATGTTTACCTCTGGATGGGTACGCGCGAATTCCGTTGCCATGTCCGCGATGCTTCTGGCCACGGCCCCTTGGTCGAAATGGTCAAGCTCGGGCAGGTCCAGACGGCGGCGCAAGGCCTCGTTCATCTCGGGGCTCAGGTATTCGATGGCGGCGAACCCGTCATGGTACTGTGTCTCTGGCAAGGCTTGATCCATGGAAAGCTTGACCTGTTTGGTCAGATAAGCCGTGGGCAAGACCGCCGCGATCAGGGCCGCCGACAGGACGAACCGGCCCACTCTGCTGGCCGCGCTATTCAATAGAACGGCAGCCGAGATGCCAGCGGCAAAATCCACGAAGATCATCATCCGCCACGGGAACTGCGCCTTTGAAATGATCCAGTTGCGCCAGATCGGCTCGCTTGGTGCGGTGTTCAGAAACAGGGCGAGCGTGGTGGGAACAAGTATCCACACCAGGAGCGGGCCGCGTGCAAACAGGGAAGATCCGAGAACCAGAGGAGCGCACGCGAGAAAGGCTATGGAAACGGTAAGGGCGAAATGCTCGTTCGGTGTCTCTGCGCCGTAAGCATAAAGCCAGCGCCAGGCTTCGAAATACGGGTCGAACAGCACGTGCGGCGACACGGTGTCCAGAAGCACCACGGCCGGAAGCCAGTAGAAGCTGGCCAGCGCCAATCCAAGCATCGCCGGCCAGGCGAACCCTGCCAGAAGCCGAAGCTTGCCAATCCAGCCACCGTCCGCCCGCGCCACCAGCACAAGGACGAGCAGTCCGAAGACGTGGGCCGCAAGAAGTGTCGTCGGAAGGTGGCTAAGCGCTGTACCCGCGACGCCAAGGGTCAGGGCCGCGGTGCCGCGTTCGCCTTTTCGAATCTGGTCAATTCCCAGAGCTACCAGTGGGATGAATGCGTAAGCCGCGAACTCTCCTGCTGCCTGCCTCAAGAACCAGTCCAGCAGAAGATGGTATGGCATCAGGACGTAAAAGGTCGCACCGAAAGCCGCAGGTCGACTATCGAAGAAACGTCGCAAGAAGGCGAACATGGCAAAGCCGGAAGCGACGAGAAGGATCGATGATCCCACGGCAAATTCCGTGGTTGACCCACACCTTGGGCAGAGCGGATCGACGAAGACCGCGACGAACCAGAACGGCAAGGGCGCATAGAAGAAGAAATCGTGGCCACCGAAGCCAGCCCACAGCCCGGGCAGGTTTCTGGGAAAGGGTTCCGTCCAGGAAAGCGCTTCGGAATACTGGATTGTCCAAGCGTGGTTGAAGGAGCCGCTATTGCTTGGTGGCAAACCGACTGCAACGAGCAGCAAGATCGTGCAGCACGACACGATGCCTGTCAGAACGATGGTCTTCATGCGCAATCGCATCCTTGGGCAATAGTCCGAAGCTGGCCTCGTTGCAGTTATACACGTCCCTTGCGGCAAAGCGATCCGGCCGAAATCAGGTTCGGATCGACGGTGGTAGGGACCGAACCGTCACACGACCGGGCGTCCGTCCGAAAGCACCGCGCCCCTCTGACGCAATCTGGTGGTCCAGTGCCGCCTTGCGCTGCCGACCGTGATGCAGTTTCTTCAGGGTGCATACAATGGAGGCGACATGGAGAACTGGGACGAGATCCGCACCGCCTATCAGGTGGCCCGCATGGGAACCGTTTCAGGCGCAGCCGAGGTTCTGGGCGTGCACCACGCGACGGTGATCCGCCATATCGACGCGCTGGAAAAGCGTTTGGGAACAAAGCTATTCCAGCGCCATGCCCGGGGCTACACCGCGACCGAAGCGGGCCGCGACCTTCTGGCCGTGGCGCAAACCACCGAAGAGCAGTTCGCCCACCTTGCCAGCCGGATCAAGGGCCATGGCGAAACCGTCTCGGGCGAGTTGGTCGTCACCTCGATCGCGGGGATTTCCGATCTTCTGACGCCAGTCATGGTCAGCTTTCAGCAACAATGGCCCGAGGTGCGGGTGCGGTTCCTGACCGACATGCGGGTGTTCCGGCTGGATTATGGCGAGGCGCATGTCGCGATCCGGGCCGGAAGCGGGGCCGAGGAACCCGACAACGTGGTTCAACCGCTGGCGCGGATCAAGACCGGGCTTTATGCGGCGCAATCCTATGTCGACCGCTTCGGCAAGCCGGCATCAGAGGCCGAGTTCGAGGGGCATCGCTTTATCTGCTCGGACAGCGAAACCACGCGGGCGCCGTTCTACCGCTGGCTTCGGGCGACCGTCCAGGCCGACCAGATCGCCTATGCGGCAACCGAACCGGCCGCGCTGGAAGAGGCCGTGCGCCAGGGGGCCGGAATCGGCTTCGTGTCGGCCTTTCGCGCCGCCGCCGCGCCCGGGCTGGTCGAGATCCTGCCGTCGCGCATCGAATGGGAGGCGCCGCTTCGGATCGTCACTCATGTAGACCTGCATCGCACCCGCAAGGTTCAGGCTTTCCTGACGCATCTGAAGAACGCCGCGAAGGACTGGAAGGCCTGCGGCTGAACAGCGGACCAACCGGCCGCAGCCCGACTAGCGCGTCCGGGTCAGGGCAAAGATCCCCGACCCGACGATCAGCCCCGCGCCGACCCATGTCGCGGCATCGGGGCGTTCCCCGAAAAGCGCCATGGCAAGGATCATCGCAAAGACCAGCCGGGTATACCGGAACGGGGTAACTGCCGAGACCTCGCCCGTGCGCATCGCGTAGGTCAGGGAATGATAGCCAAGCATGCCGAAGACCGCGCCGCCGGCCAGATAGAGACTTCCGTCCGGCCCCGGCAGGACCGCCCCCCCGCTGACAGCCAGCAGGATGGCCCCGGCAACCGCCAGCATCGCAAAGCCAAGGCAGCCAAGCTGGCGGTTCGACAGTCCGCGTGGCGCGGCGCGGGTGGCAAGGTCGCGCCCGGCAAAGCCGAGAAGACCGACCACGGCCAGAAGCGAGAGCATGGCGAAATCCGCCCCCGGCCGCAGGATCACCATGACCCCCGCAAAGCCCACCAGCACCGCAAGCCACCGCTGCAAGCCGACCTTTTCGCCAAAGACCAGCGCCGCGCCCGCAACCACGACAAGCGGGGTCGCCTGAAGGAGTGCCGAGGTCGTGGACAGCGCGGTCAGGGTGATCGCAAGGCCGTAGAACAGCCGGCCCACCACCTCGAAGCCGGACCGGATCAACATGGGACCGGACAGGAAGGCCGCAGGCAGAACGGCCTCGCCCTTGCGGCGGGCCATGGTGGCGAAGGTGACAACCCCGGCCAGCCCGATGACAAGCAGCACCTGCCCCAGCGGCATGGAGCGGGCAGCGGCCTTCACGAAGACATCCTCGACCGCGAAACCCGCCATCGAGGCCGTCATGAAAAGCGCGCCGCGCTGGTTGTCGGTCAGGGCCAAGGGCTCCTCCTCAGGCTCGTCGTGTTTTCGTCGGGGGTCTGTGCGACGAGTGCGCGAAGTGCTCGACGAGCCGCGGTGACAGCAGGGTCACCGCGCGCCCCAGGTGTCGGACAGCCGGTAGCCTTGCGGCCAGGGATCGGCAGGGTCCAGCATGTGCTGGTGCGTCCCGGTGATCCAGGCCCGCCCCGAAATCTCGGGCAGGATAGCGTCCAGATGGCCGACCTTCGCGGCCCCGACGATCCGCCCCTCGAACTGCCCTCCGATCAGGGAATAGGCCCGCAAGACCTCGCCCGGGCCGATCTGGCCGCGTGCCGCGAGGATCGCCAGCCGGGCCGAAACCGCCGTGCCGGTGGGGGAGCGGTCGATCTTGCCCGGGCGGACCGAAACGGCGTGTTTCGTCTCCCAGCCGTCCGCCACGCGGGTCAGGGGGCCTGCGAAGAGGCAGAATGAGAAATGCCGCCAGTCGGGATTTTCGGGGTGGGAAAAGCCAAGCTGAGCGTCGGCCGCCGTGGTGATCTGCACGCCCAGCTTCGCCATCGCATGCGCGTCTTCGGGCGCATGGGTGAAGCCCAGCGCCTCGGCATCGACCACGACGAAACTGTCGGCGCCGTAGGCGGTGTCCACGGTCAGGCGCCCAAGGCCCGGCACATCAAGCGGCACCGCCAGCCGGTCGGCGAAGGACGGCAGGTTGCGGACATGGATACGCTCGGCCTTGCCGTTCCGGCAATCGGCCCGCACCGTCACCAGCCCGCCGGGGGCTTCGAGGGCCATCTCGGTCACGGGCTCGGTCATCGGGATGATTCCACTATCCAGAAGAACCGTCGCCACGCAGATCGAGTTCGACCCCGACATCGGCGGGTTGTCCTCGGGCTCCATGATGATGAAGCCCATCTGGGCGCGCGGGTCTTTCGGCGGTACCAGCAGGTTGACGTGGCGGAACACACCGCCGCGCGGTTCGTTCAGCACGAAGTTGCGCAGGGTCTGGTCGCGCCACAGCGCCTCGCGCATCTCCCACAGCGTCGCGCCGGGCGGCGGGGCAACACCGCCGACGATGACATCGCCGACCTCGCCCTCGGCATGGGCGGAAATGACATGGATGGTTTTGGAACTGCGCATCGTGGCCTCCGTTGCGGGGGCAAGGTGCGCGGGCGGGGCGGAAATGACAAGCCGTCGCGAAGGGGGTCCGTCCGGTCCCCGTCCGACCCCTGTCCGGGCGGTGTTCGTTCGGCCGAAAGACACCTTTGCCTGCCGTCGGCCCGGCCACACACTGCGAAAGCCCTTGCAAGCCATTCGGCGCGCAAGGGCGGGGTGCAATCGGGACCGAACGGCCGAAGCGGTCAGATCAGCCCGGCGTGCTGCATCGCGGCCTTGATCTTCGCCTTGGTGCCATCGGTCAGCCCGACCAGCGGCAGGCGGACCTCTTCGGAGCAGAGGCCAAGAAGCGACAGGCCATATTTGGCGCCGACAAGGCCCGGCTCGATGAAGATCGCCTCGTGCAGGGGCATCAGCCGGTCCTGATACTCCAGCGCCTTGGCATAGTCGCCGGCCAGCGTGGCCGCCTGGAACTCGGCACAGAGGCGCGGGGCGACGTTTGCCGTCACGCTGATGCAGCCAACCCCGCCATGCGCGTTGAAGCCAAGCGCGGTTGCGTCCTCACCCGACAGCTGGATGAAATCCGCGCCGCAAGAAGCGCGCTGCTGGCTGACGCGCTCGATCTTGCCGGTGGCGTCCTTGACGCCGATGATCCGGGGCAGCCTTGCCAGTGCGCCCATGGTGTCAGGCAGCATGTCCACGACCGAACGGCCGGGGATGTTGTAGATGATGATCGGCAGGGTGCAGCAGTCGTGCAGCGCGGTGTAATGCGCGATCAGGCCGGCCTGTGTGGGCTTGTTGTAATAGGGCGTGACCACCAGCGCCGCGTCGGCCCCCACCTTTTCGGCGTGGCGGATCAGGCTGATGCCTTCCACGGTATTGTTCGAGCCAGCGCCCGCGATCACCGGCACCCGGCCAGCCGCCGCGGCGACGACTTCCTCGATGACTTTCTGATGTTCGGCGTGGCTGAGTGTCGGGCTTTCGCCGGTCGTCCCCACCGGGACAAGACCGGTGGAGCCTTCGGCAATGTGCCAGTCCACAAGTTTCTTGAGCGTCACCAGATCAAGCTCGCCGTTCTTGAACGGCGTCACCAGGGCTGGAATGGACCCCTTGATCATGACGCATCTCCTTACCTGTTGGGGGCGGAACCCGCCCGGCTGCAAACGCGCCTCTCATAGCCGCTGCCCCGTGCAAAGCCAAGTCTTGCCGCTCGCGCAGTCGTGGGTTGTGGGTCCGGGGCCGGTCAGGCAGATTCAGCGGCATGAAAACACCTCCTGCCCTGCTTCGCTTCCTTCGGCTGATCCTTCTGTCACTGGGTCTTCTGCACGCCACCCATGCCCGCGCTGACGAGGTGCAGGCCATGCGCACCGCCCTTGCGGTGGCAGCGGGCAAGGACTGGGATGGCGCCCTGGCCGTGGCCCCGTCCGGTGTCGGGCGTGACGTGATCGAATGGCAGCGCCTGCGCGCCGGTGACGGGCGGCTGGGCGACTATGAGGCGTTTCTGGCCCGGCGGCCGGATTGGCCGGGCCTGCCCCTGCTGCGCCAGAAGGGCGAAGAGGCGGTCGCCCGGTCCGAAGACCCCGCGCGGGTGATCGCGTGGTTCGCCTCTGCCCCGCCTGCGACCGGAGAGGGGGCCATCGCCTATGTCCGGGCGCTGGTCGCTGCGGGCCGGGTGGCCGAGGCCGAGACCGAGGCAATGCGGGCCTGGGCCGAGCTGTCCTTCACGCCCGATCAGGAAGCGGCGCTGATCGCGCTGAAACCCGAGGCCGTCAGCTTTGTCCACGATCTGCGGTTGGACCGTCTGTTGTGGGACGGCAAGCGCAATGAGGCCGAGCGGATGCTGCCACGCGTGGGCAAGGATTTTCAGGCGCTGGCCAAGGCGCGGATTGCCTTGCAGGCCGAAACGCCCGGCGTGACGGCGGTGATCGACGCGGTTCCGGCGGCGCGGAAGGGCGACGCCGGGATGGCCCATGACCGCTTCATCTGGCGCATGAAGCGCGACCTTTACGATGATGCTCTGGTCCTGATCGTCGAAAGATCGACCAGCGCCGAGGCACTTGGTCGGCCGCAGGCATGGGCGCCGCGCCGGGCAATCCTGACGCGCTGGCTCTTGCGGCAAGGCCGCGCGGCAGAAGCCTACCGGGTGGCGGCCAATCATCATCTGACCGGTGGAGCCGACTATGCCGATCTGGAATTCCTGTCAGGCTTCATCGCGCTGCGGCGGCTGGATGACCCCAAGACGGCGCTGACCCATTTCGAGCGGCTTCTGTCGGGCGTTTCTACCCCGATCAGCCTTGCGCGCGCGCATTACTGGCTGGGCCGCGCGCGTGATGCGTCGGGTCAGGACGGGACTGCCGACTTTCAGGCGGCGGCCGTGCATCAAACGGCCTATTACGGTCTCTTGGCCGCCGAACGGCTGGGCATGACGCTGGATTCCGGCCTGTTGTCCGGCCTCGCGGTGCCAGACTGGCGCGGAGCGGCCTTTGCGCAGTCTTCGGTTCTGGAGGCCGCGCGTCTGCTGCGGGCGGCTGGCGATCTGAACCTTGCCAAGCGGTTTCTGCTGCATCTTGGCGAAACGCAGGACCGCACGGGGCTGGCCCAGATGGCGGCCATGGTGCTGGACTGGCAAGAGCCGCATCTGGCCGTGCTGATCGGCAAGGCCGCGGCCGAACGCGGCGTTATCCTGCCCTCGGCCTATTACCCGGTGCCAGCCTTTGTGCCGGATGGATTGAAGGTCAGCCGCGCGCTGGCGCTGTCCATCGCACGCCGGGAAAGCGAGTTCGATCCGGCCGCCCGGTCCACGGCAGACGCGCGGGGTCTGATGCAGGTCTTGCCCGGCACGGCAAAGCTGATGGCGGGCAAGCTGGGCAAACCCTTCGAGGAAGGCAAGCTGATCTCGGACCCGGCCTATAACGTGGCCATGGGGGCTGCCTATCTGTCCGAGATGGCGTCGGAATTCGGCCCTTCCATCGCGCTGATTGCTTCGGGCTACAACGCAGGCCCCGGCCGCCCGCGCCGCTGGATCGGTGAATTCGGAGACCCGCGCCGCCCGGATGTGGATGTGGTTGACTGGGTGGAAACCATCCCCTTCACCGAAACGCGGACCTATGTGATGCGGGTGGCCGAAGGCGTGGTGATCTACCGCGCCAAGCTGAAAGGTGCGGTCGGGCCAGTGCGGATCACGAATGAACTGAAGGGCTGAAACCGAGAGACTCTTCCCGGCAAGATCCTGGGTCGACGCCGTTTGCCAGCGGCTTTCGGATTGTGTCACCTGTTGTGGTGAAGCCTTTCCAATTGTGCCAGCCGGACCTGCCGCAGCGCCTCGACCAGAAGCGCGGTCAGCAAGCCAAAGCTCAGGAAACCGTTTACTGCCGTCATCGCTGCCAGAATGCGCCATTCCTTCCGAGGCACCACATCGCCAAGACCAAGCGTGGTGAAGGACTCGATCGCGAAGTAAATCGCCTCTTCGAGGGTGGTGAAGGCGCCCAGGATGTGCAGCGTGGTGGCCCAGATCCAGACACCAGATGTGATGACGGCAAGCACCCAAAGACCGACGCCAACCAGCATCAAAAGCAGTTTCGGCCGCTGCGGTTGGGAAACCAGCCAAGGATGGCTTCGCCGGAAGGCGGTCTCCAGCAGAAGCGCGGCCACAGCCATGACCACGAGGTTGAGGATAAGAAGCCCCGTTCCCAGCGCGATCTGAACCAGCATGTCTTCCCTTCTGGACTAAGCTTGCCCCAGTCCTTATCTGACACCTATCATGGTGGCAAAGTCTGATCCCAATTCCAAACTCATAGCCGAAAATCGGCGGGCGCGATTCGATTACCACATCGAAAGCGATCTTGAGGCCGGGATCATGCTTTTCGGCTCGGAAGTCAAAAGCCTGCGGCAGGGGGGGGCGAACATTGCCGAAAGCTATGCCTCGGTCGAGGGGGGCGAACTGTGGCTGATCAACAGCTACATCGCGCCCTATCTTCAGGCCAAGACCTGGGGTCATGAGGAACGCCGTCGCCGCAAGCTGCTGGTTTCGCGCAAGGAACTGTCGCGACTGTGGAACGCGGTAGGCCGCGAAGGCATGACCATCGTGCCGATGAAGATGTATTTCAACGACCGCGGCATCGTGAAGCTGAAGCTGGGCATCGCCAAGGGCAAGAAGCTGTCCGACAAGCGCGAGACATCCGCCAAGCGAGACTGGGACCGGCAGAAGGCGCGGCTGATGAAGCAGAACAGCCAAGGCTGACCGGTCGTCACGGCTCCGCTTGCGCGCTTGCGTCGGCGCGGGTGGCAAGGATATATCCCGAAAACCCCCCGGGAGAGCCGCCATGACCCCTTCGCCGCAGGATGACCCCAAGACATTGGTCTCGACCGACTGGCTTGCAGCCCATTTGCGCGACCCCGATCTGCGGGTGCTGGATGCAAGCTGGTTCCTGCCGGGATCAGGGCGGGATGCGAAGGCCGAGTATGACGCGGCCCATATCCCCGGCGCGCGGTTTTTCGACATCGACGAAATCGCCGACTTGCGCTCCGAGTTGCCCCACATGGCCCCGCCGCCGGAAAAGTTCATCAGCCGGATGCGCACGATGGGTGTGGGGGACGGGCATCAGGTGGTGGTCTATGACAGCATGGGCATCTTTTCGGCCGCCCGGGTCTGGTGGACCTTCCGGCTGATGGGCAAGACCGATGTGGCCGTTCTGGACGGCGGCTTTGCCAAATGGCAGGCCGAGGGGCGCGAGGTCGAGGATATGCCGCCGATCGTGCGCGACCGGCACATGACCGTCAGCCGCCAGAACCATCTGGTGAAGGACGTGACGCAAGTCGCCCATGCCGCCAAGCTGGCCGAGGCTGAAATCATCGATGCCCGCGCCGTCGCCCGGTTCCGGGGCGAAGCGCCGGAACCCCGCCCCGGCCTGCGGTCCGGCCATATTCCCGGATCAAGGAACCTGCCCTTCGCGGACGTGTTGAACCCGGATGGCACGATGAAGCCCCCCGCGGCGCTGAAAGCGGTTTTCGAGGCAGCCGGCGTAGACCTGACCAAGCCTGCCATCACCACCTGCGGGTCTGGCGTGACGGCGGCGGTTCTGTCGCTGGCGCTGGAACGGATCGGCCACCGCAACCATGCGCTCTATGACGGATCGTGGTCCGAATGGGGCATGTATGACGACCTGCGGGTCGCAACCGGGCCATGAAGCCCAGAGGACACGATGCTTGAGACCCTGACCCCCCAGCCGCAGGACAAGATCCTGCAACTGATCGCCATGTATCGGGACGATCCCCGGACCACGAAGATCGACCTTGGCGTCGGCGTCTACAAGGACGCAACCGGCCTGACCCCGGTGATGCGGGCGGTGAAGGCGGCGGAAAAGAAGCTGTGGGAGGTTGAGACCACCAAGACCTACACCGGTCTGGCCGGTGAGCCTGCCTTCAACGCAGCACTGGTGGGGATGATCCTTGGCGACGGCTTTGCCGACCGGGCGGCGTCGGTTGCCACGCCGGGCGGCACGGGGGCGATCCGGCAGGCGCTGGAACTGATCCGCATGGCCACCCCGGCGGCAAAGGTGTGGCTTTCGGCGCCGACCTGGCCGAACCACCCTTCGATCATCAAGTATCTTGGCATGCCGATGGCCGAATACCGATATTTCGACACCGCCACCTCGGGCATCGATTTCGCCGGGCTGATGGCTGACCTGGATGGCGTGGCGGCGGGTGATGCGGTCCTTTTGCACGGGTGCTGCCACAACCCGACCGGGGCCAATCTGGATGCGGGCCAGTGGGATCAGGTGATCGCCGTCCTGCAAAGGAAGGGCGCGGTGCCGTTTGTCGACCTTGCCTATCAGGGCTTTGGTGACGGGCTGGAAGAAGACGCCGCTGCAACGCGGAAGATCGCGGCGGCCTTCCCCGAGGTGCTGATCGCGGCCAGTTGTTCGAAGAATTTCGGGATCTACCGTGAACGGACGGGGATCCTGATCGCGCTGACAAGCCCCGAGCGCAAGGCCGTGGTGCAGGGCAACCTCAACTTCCTGAACCGTCAGAACTACAGCTTCCCGCCCGACCATGGTGCGCGGGTGGTGACGATGATTCTGGAAGATGCCGCGCTGACTGCTGACTGGAAGGCCGAGCTTGAGGAGGTCCGCCAGAACATGCTGGGCCTGCGCAAGCAGCTTGCCGATGAGCTGCGCCGCGCCACCAACTCCGACCGATTCGATTTTGTGGCCACTCACCGGGGCATGTTCAGCCGCCTTGGCCTGAGCGAAGCGCAGGTGAACCGCTTGCGGGAAGATCATGGCATCTACATGGTCGGCGACAGCCGGATCAACATCGCGGGGCTGAACGCACGGACCGTGCCGATCCTTGCCGCCGCGATTGCACAGGTGATCTGACACCGCATGCTTGCCGTAGCACTTTCCCTTGCTGCGGCGGCCACCTTTGCGCTGTCTGCCATGCAGATCGACAGCGTCACAGGGCGCGTGGGTGCCTTGCAGCTGGCGCGCTGGCAGATGGGGCTGGCTTTCGCGATGACGGCTGCCGTTGCGCTTGCCTTTGGTGGCTGGCGCAGCATCGGGATGGCCGAGTTCTTCTGGCTGGCGGGGTCTTCGGTAGCGGGGATCATGCTGGCCACCTCGACCTTCATTGCGACGATCCAGTTGCTTGGGCCGCGGCTGAATGCGCTGGTCTTTACCCTGTCCGCCCCCTTCGCGCTGATCCTTGGCTACAACTTCCGGGACGAGACGGTGAATCTGACACAGGGTGCCGGCGTGGCGCTTATCCTGGGGGGGATCGTGCTGGCGCTCATCGGCCCCGACGGGTGTGAAGGTGCGCGAGGGCCAAGGACGCTTGGTCTTGGGCTGGCACTTGGCGTGATTACCGCGTTGGGGCAGGCGACGGGCAGCCTGCTGGCCCGCCCGGCAATGCAGGCAGGGGCCGAGCCGTTCGCCGCGATGGCAATCCGTTCGGGGCTGGGGGCTGCGTTCTTTCTGGCGCTGCTGGCGGTTCCGGCGCTACGCCCTGCGGCGCAACCCTTGCCAAAGGACAGGCGGCGGATCGGGGCCTCGGCCTTTTCGGGCATCTTTCTTGGGATGTCGCTCTTGATGGCGGCGCTGGCGCATGGCGATGTGGGGATCGTGACCACGCTTTCCTCGACCACGCCCATCCTGATCCTGCCGATGGTCTGGTGGGTCACCCGCCGCGCGCCCGGGCCAACGGCCTGGGCCGGGGCGGGTCTGGCCGTTCTTGGCACCGCCCTGATCACTTTCGCCAGCCGCTGAGGCTGAAGCCGAACCTTAGCCGCGACGCCTGCCATGCCGCCAGAATCCCGGCGGCAGCGATGGCACCCATGCCAAGAAAGCCCAGCGCATCGGGCAATTGGCGGAACACCAGCGCCCCAAGCACCGTGGCAAAGGCAATGTGCATGTAGTTGACCGGGGCAAGGGTTGACGCCGGAGCTTCCCGGTAGGCGCTGGTGAACATCAGATGGGCCACCGTCGCCAGCGCGCCAAGGCTGACCATCAGGCCAAGGTCAGGCAGGTCAGGCACCTCGCCGGAATGCAGCACGACGACCAGCAGGGAAAAGACCACCGTGCCGACAAGGGCCGTATGAAACATCATTGCCATGGTGGTTTCGCTGCGCGCCAGCACGCGTGTCAGAAGGTGATAGCCGGTGGCAAGGACCGCATTGACCAGCGCCAGCGCCACGCCCCACGGGTCCAGCCCGCTGCCGGGGCGCGCGACCAGCAGCACACCGACAAAGCCAAGCCCGGCACCGATCCAGCCCCAGAGGCTGACCCGTTCGCCCAGCACGGTGCCAGCCGCCAGCATCACCAGAACCGGCGTGATGTAGATGATCGCCACCGTCTCGGCCACCGGCATCACCCGCAGCGCCAAGAGCATGGTGATCGAAGCGATGGCAAGACATAGCCCGCGCAGGATGACCAACCCGGTCCGCTCTGTGCGCCACAGTGCCGCGCGGTGGCGTGGCCACATGACCGCCGTGACGATCAGAAGATTGACCCCGTAGCGCGCCGCAAGGATCAGCGACGTGGCGTAAAGCATGGCCAGATGTTTGCCCAGCGTATCGGCCACGGCAAACAGGAAGGTCGCCGCCACCACCAGCGCCACCCCGCGCAAGGGTCTGCCTTCGCTTTGCATCCCGCCTCCTGTTGCGGGCCGACCCTAGCGCCCGGACCGGGTAGCCGAAACCCGCAAAGTGAAACGGCCCGCGGGGGGAGGTTCCCGCGGGCCGTCGTCTTGTGGTGGCAGGCCGGGAGGAGGGGCCTGCCACCGATGGTCTCTGTCTTAGCTGTGGTAGGCCTGCTCGCCATGCGTCGCAAGGTCAAGACCCTGACGCTCGGTGTCGTTGTCCACCCGCAAACCGATCGTCATGTCGATCGCCTTGAACAGGATGTAGGACACCACACCGGACCAGACGATGGTGATCAGCACGCCCTCGATCTGGATCCAGAGCTGCGCCAGCATCGCAAAGTCCTCGTCGCCGACACCGCCGAAGGCCGAGGCCGTCAGCACACCGGTCAGAACCGCGCCGACGATGCCTGCGACACCGTGGATGCCGAAGACGTCAAGGCTGTCGTCATACTTCAGCCGAAGTTTCACGACCGTGACGAAGAAGTAGCTTGCCAGCGTCGCCACGATACCCAGCAGGATCGCGCCCATCGGGCCGATCGTGCCACAGGCCGGGGTAACAGCCACCAGACCGGTGATCATCCCCGAAGCAGCGCCCAGCATCGAGGCCTTGCCGCGCTGGATGGCTTCCAGCCCCGCCCAGGCCACGGTCGCCGCAGCCGTTGCGATGAAGGTGTTGATCATCGCCAGCGTTGCACCGCCGTTTGCCTCAAGGTTGGACCCGACGTTGAAGCCGAACCAGCCAACCCACAGCATCGAAGCCCCGACCATGGTCAGCACCATGGAATGCGGTGCCATATTGTCCTTGCCATAGCCGATCCGGGGACCGATCACGATGCAGCCGACCAGCGCCGCGATCCCGGCGTTGATGTGAACCACCGTACCACCGGCAAAGTCGATCGCGCCCTTGGCAAAGAGATAGCCATTCGCGTCCCAGACCATGTGTGCAATCGGGAAGTAGGAGAACGTCGCCCACAACACCGAGAACACCAGAACCGCACTGAACTTCACCCGTTCGGCGAAGGCACCGATGACCAGCGCCGGGGTGATGGCCGCAAAGGTCATCTGGAAGGCGATGAACAGGTATTCCGGGATGACATATCCATCCGAGAAGGTCGCCGCCATGCTGTCGGCATTGACCCCGGCAAGGAACATCTTGGCCGTGCCGCCCCAGAAGGCGCTTTCCGAGCCGCCAAAGGCGAAGGAATAGCCATAGGTGACCCAGACGATCATCATCACGCAGGCGATCATCGTGGTCTGCATCAGGATCGACAGCATGTTCTTGGCGCGCACAAGGCCGCCGTAGAACAGGGCAAGACCAGGGATGGTCATGAACAGGACAAGGATGGTCGAAACCATCATCCAGCTCACGTCACCCTTGTCCATCACCGGAACAACTTCGGCGGCAACCTCGGTTGCGGCTTCTGCCGTCTCGGTGGTCGCTTCCTGCGCCCAGACTGGCAGGCTGGCAAACAAGGACGCGCCAAGCGCGCCAAGGCCAGAGAGTTTCATCATGTTGCTCATTTTGGTTGTTTCCCCTTCCCCGCGCGCGTCACAGCGCATCGTCATCGGTTTCGCCGGTGCGCACCCGCACGGCGTGTTGCACGTCGAGGACGAAAATCTTTCCGTCGCCGATCTTGTCGGTCTTGGCCGTCTTCTGGATCGTCGAGACGACCTGATCGGCCAGCGCGTCGCTGACGACGATCTCGAGCCGAACTTTCGGCACGAAGTTCACGGCGTATTCGGCACCGCGGTAAATTTCGGTATGGCCGGACTGGCTGCCGAACCCCTTGATCTCGGTCACCATCATTCCGCGCACGCCGATGGCGGTCAGCGCCTCGCGGACCTCCTCCAGCTTGAACGGCTTGATTGCTGCTATGATGAGCTTCACGTTCTTCCCCTTTTGTCTCTGGCAGGCACCCCAGGGCACGGGACCCTCGATCACAATCACGCCGGGCAATGCAGGTGCAGCACAAGTGAGTGGCGGCTCCAAAGGGGTTTGATTCAGGTGATTATGCACAATTTTTGATCACTTATTGCCATAAGGTTAAATTTTAGGCAGTAGAGCAATCCGAATCGTCCCGCGCCTGACTTCGCTTTCCCGCGAAAGCTGCTATCTTGCGGGCCAATCGGGCCGAAAATCGGCCTTCGTCAAAAGCGGCGGGCAGCAGGCATGGCAACATCAAACCGGGGGGGCAAACCCCTTGTCGCGGACAGGCGCTATTCTTCGGGCAGCGCGAAGTCGGCTTCCGGCGGGCCGCGCAAACCTGCCCCACCGAAACCGCAGCGCAAGGCCAGCCGCCCCCGCAAGCCTCGGCGTCAGCATGGGCTGATTCTTGGCGGCCTTCTGTTCCTGTGGCGGGCTTTCTGGGCCGTGGTCTGGCGGGCCACCGCGATCAGCGCGCTGATCCTTGCCGGCATCGTCTACTATTTCTATGCCCAGCTGCCGCCGATGACCGATCTGGTCGACGGTCGCGCCCGCGGGTCTGTCACCCTGCAGGACAACGAGGGCAAGGTGTTTGCCTGGCGCGGCGAAACCTTTGGCGGGCTGGTGAACGCAAGCAGCGTGTCGCCCTATCTGCACGACGCCGTTGTCGCCACCGAGGACAAGCGCTTTTACTGGCATTTCGGCATATCGCCGCGGGGCATCGCCTCGGCGATCCGCATCAACCTGTCGGAAGGGCGCGGCCCGCTGGAAGGCAACGGCGGTTCGACAATCACCCAGCAGGTTGCCAAGCTTTTGTGCCTTGGCGTCGTCTATGACCCGACCCAGTGGAAGTCCGAGGCAGACTACGAAAGGGACTGCCGTCAGGGTGGCATCTGGCGCAAGCTGAAGGAAGTCCCCTTCGCCATGGCGATGGAGGCGAAATATACCAAGGAAGAAATCCTCACGATCTACTTCGGCCGCGCCTATCTGGGCGCGGGCGCCCGGGGCTTCGAGGCCGCCGCCCAGCGCTATTTCGGCAAGTCCGCCAGGGATGTGACTCCGGCCGAAGCGGCAATGCTGGCGGGCCTGCTGAAAGCGCCCTCTACCTTTGCCCCCACGGCCAGCCTGAACCGCGCCCAAAGCCGCGCCGCGGTGGTGATCGGCCTGATGGAGGACCAGGGCTATCTGACCAAGGCCGAGGCTGACGAGGCCCGCAAGAACCCCGCCCGCCTGTCGGAAGCCGCCAAGCAGAAATCCGGCGGCTATTTCGCGGACTGGGTGATGGAAACGACGCCCGACTACCTTGCCCACGACACGACCGAAGATGTCATCATCGGAACCACGCTGGATCAGGCGATCCAGAAGAAGGCCGAAGAGGCTTTGGCATGGGTCTTTGACAACAAGGTCAAGGAAGGTTCGAAAGCGCAGGCCGCCATTGTGGTGATGAGCGCGGATGGCGCGGTGCGCGCGATGGTGGGCGGACGCAACATCCCGAACGCGGGGGATTTCAACCGCGCCACGCAGGCGCTGCGCCAGACCGGGTCCACCTTCAAGCCCTTCATCTATGCCGTGGCCATGGACCTTGGCTACAGCCCGCTCGACTATGTCGAGGATACGCCGCTGTCGATCTACACCCCCGGTTCGGGAAACTGGTCACCACAGAATTATGACAAGGAATTCAAAGGCACGATCACCCTGACCCAGGCCCTTGCCGAAAGCCGCAACATCCCGGCAGTCCGGGTGTCCGAGGCGGTGGGGCGGGATCTGGTGCGGCAGGTTGCCACCGATTTCGGGATCGCGTCGAACATGGCCGATGGCCCGGCGCTGGCGCTGGGGGTGTCGGAATCCACCCTGATCGAGATGACGGGCGCCTTTGCCGGGATCCTGAACGGCGGGTCATCCGTCACGCCCTACGGGCTGAAGGAGTTGCGGCTGAAGGGTGAAACCGATCCCCTGTTCGGTGCCGGCGGCGGGATCGGGGAACGGGTGATCTCGGAGAACGCGGCGCATGCGCTGACCTACATGATGTCCGAGGTGTTGAACACTGGTACCGGTGGCCGCGCGCGGCTGACAGACCGGCAGGCGGCGGGCAAGACCGGCACCACCCAAAGCGCGCGCGACGCCTGGTTCGTGGGTTTCACCGCCGATTATGTGGTGGGGGTCTGGATGGGCTATGACGATAACAGCCCGTTGACCGGCGTCACCGGCGGCGGGCTGCCGGCGGAAATCTGGCATGAGGTGATGGTGCGCATCAACGAGGGCATGCCAGCCAAGCCGCTGAACATGGACTTCGGCCGGTCAGGCTATGCCCCGCTGCCACCCGGTGGCGACCTTGGCACCGGCGGCGGCGCCATAGCGCCCGAGGACGTGCCATATTTCGACGACCCGAACGCCCCGGCCTACAACGGCCAGTTCTACGAGGAACCCCTGCCCGAGGCCTACACCGCCCCCTTGCCGCTTCCGGGGGCAACCGAGGACGATCTTGCCGAACAGATCCTGCGAGAGGTGCTGGGGACGGCGGGGAACTGATCGCGGCGCGCAGCCAATATGCCGGGCTGTGGTGGCCCCCTGAGACGCCTTGGCCGGAAGACGGCTGACCCTGCTATTCGACCTGAATCGATTGCAGGTAGACGATCACATTTGCCAAGGGCAATCCCGTCATCATCGGCTGCCCGCTTGGCAGACGCAGCGCAACCGATTTGCCGGTGTCGAGGAACGGCCCGTAGATCGGCATTTCGCCCCCATGGGCCAACAAAGGGTCACGCCCGTCAATCTGCCGTGCGACGGCTTCCAAAGGGAACACGCCACCGTTCCTGATGGACAGCCTAGTGAGGTCAGGTGTCGTGATCGCAAGCATTTCCGCCATTGGCCCGTTGCCCGAGGCGTCCTGACCATGACACTGCCAGCATTGCATCAGGTAAATATCCCGCCCAGCCTGCGCATCCGGCTCTTGCGCAAAGGCCGGAGTGGCAAGGGCAAATGCAAGAAGGATTGTCCGAAGATGCATCCGCTTACTCCATCAATCGGGGTGCAGGCTACCAAAACGCCAAGCGCTCGTCACCTTCGTTTCGGCATAGGGTGCAGGGGATGTTAGACGGACGCCAGAACAAGGCCTTGCCCCTCGAACACCGCCTTACAGTTTCGCCATATCGGCGATCAGCCGGTCCAGATCACCACGGCGTTGGTCCAAAAGCGCGCCGATCTCGGTGCGTTCCGAAGCCAGCATGTTCACGCCTTCGATGATGATGTTGAAAAACAGGCTTTTGCCCGCCTTGTCGCTGACATGCCAGCGCACCTCGAACGGGGCTTCGCCGCGCAGGTAGGCGGTCGAGACCACCTCGAAATAGCTTTTCAGCGCGCGGGCCTCGTTCACCTCGATCCGGCCCCCGATGAATTCGCGGAAGCGGCGGCCGTATTTGCGGCTGATGTAGCCCTGAAACGCCTTGGTGAAGGCAGCAAGCTGGGCCTTGGACGCCTGCCGCGCCGCCGGGCCAAGGGCGGACCGCGCGATGGTCGGCACATCGGCATAGCGGGCGAACAGCTTTTCGAAATCGGCCAGCATGGCACTTTCCGCCCGACCCGAGTTGATGATGCTGTTGATGTCGGCGACGGTCTTGTCGACCAGCCCCCGCGCCTGATCCACTGTCAGCGCCGCAGCGCCCCTGGGCAGCAGCCAGAAGGCCGCACCGGCAGCAAGGCCAGCCGCAAAGCTGCGGCGCGAAAGGAAAAGATCATTCGCCATAAGGATCCTCGTAAGGGTCGATAAAATCGTCGTCTGCGGCACCAGCGCCGGACCCGCCCTTCTTGGCAAGCTCGAATCGCCGGTTCTGCAGATACAGAAGCCGTGCCTGCGCGTAACTGTCTGCGCTTTCATATAGGATGGATTCCACGGTTTCCGAGAACCGGTCCCGGTCACCAAGCCGTGAGAACAGCTTCATCGCCGTCGCAGCCATTGCCTCGCGCTCGGGCAGCGCCAGCCGAACCGGGTTCAGCACCAGATCGACCAGCGTCCCGGTGGCATCGCGGGCGGTCGACGGACCGGCAAAGGGAACCTCCAGATAGACCCCTTCGCCCACACCCCAGACATGCAAGGTCTCGCCAAAATCGGTCGGCTTGCCCGGCAGCCCGATCGCGGTTGACGCATCGAAGATGCCCCCCACGCCCATGGTCAGGTTGACGGCAAGCCGCAGCGTGTTTTCCGCCGCGTCGCCAAGCCGCAACTGAAGCAGGTTGTTGGCGATGTCACCCGGAAGGTCCAGCGTGCGGGCCATATTGCCGACCACGCGCTTCACCGGTTCCGGAACGATCCCGCCATAGCCCTTTGACGCCGGCCCGATCAGCACCCGGTCGACACCACGGTTGAAGTCATGGGTCTGGCGGTTGGTCGCCTCATAGGGGTCGTTTATACCGTCCGCACCGGGCGACCCGGCGCAAGCAGCGACAAGACAAAGGCCCGCCACAAGTGCCGAACTTCGCGCCAGCCGGCCTGCTGTCAATGAAATCTTCAGACCCATCATCCTAACGTCCTGCAACCCGCAGATGCTTACCATAGCTCCAAAAAGCACTTGGCAAGGCATAAGTCGGTGAACTGCCCAAGACAACGACCAAGCGTGGCAGATCGGTCGCGCATGGCGGGATGACGCCCAAGGAAGGCACCATGGCCGAAACGCCGCACCCAAGGATCGACCTTGCCCCCGGGCTGGCGGAACTGGCCGCCGCCCGGGCCGCATTGCGCGAAGGGGTGGCGATTGCCTTCGTCTTCTCCGCATTCGTCAACCTCTTGATGCTGACAGCGCCACTTTACATGTTGCAGGTCTATGACCGGGTACTTGCGTCGCATTCGGTTGAAACACTGGTCGCCTTGTCGCTGCTGATGGCGTTCCTGTTTCTTCTGTTGGGGCTTCTGGACCATGCCCGCGGCCGCGTGATGGCGCGGGTCGGCGCCCGGTTGCAGCAAGGCCTTGACGCCCGCGTGATGTCCGCCGCCCTTCGCCGCCTTACTCTTGCACCACAGGATCCCGCCGCCCTTGCCGCCCAACGCGATCTTGACGCCTTGGCCCGCTTCTGGGCCTCGCCGGTGCTGCTGGCCCTGTTCGATGCCCCGTGGTCACCCGTGTTCATCGCGGCCCTGTTCGTGTTTCACCCATGGCTTGGCTGGCTTGCCGTGGCCGGTGGCCTGCTGCTGGTCCTGTTCAGCTGGGCCAACCAGCGCCGGACCGAACGGCCCCTGAAGACTGCGACCATTGCCACGCTTGCCACCGACCGGCTGGGCGAAACCCTGAAGGCAGAGGCAGAGCTGATACAGGCGCTGGGCATGTCTGCTGCCGCCTTCGCCCGCTGGCAAGACGGTCGGGACCGGGCGATGGTCGCCAGCCTGGCCGCCTCGGACACCGGCGGGCGCTGGTCGGTTCTGGCCCGGACGTTCCGGTTGTTTCTGCAATCGGCCATGCTTGGGCTGGCGGCCTGGCTGGTGCTGCGTGATGACCTTTCGGCAGGCGCGATGATTGCGGCCTCGGTCCTGATGGGACGGGCGCTGCAACCGGTGGAACAGGCGGTGGGACAGTGGTCCACCGTTGCCCGAGCGGGGCAAGCCAGGGCCCGGCTTGCCGATCTTCTGAGCCGCACGCCCCTTTCAGACCCCCGCACCCCGCTCCCCCGGCCCGCCGCCCGGATTGAGGTGCAGGGTCTTTCAGTCCTCCCCCCCGATGGTACCAGTACCCCGGCGCTCCGTGGGGTCAGCTTTTCGCTGGGGCCGGGGCAGGCGATGGGGGTGATCGGTCCGTCAGGTGCGGGCAAATCGACGCTGGCGCGGGCGCTGGTCGGGGTCTGGCGCCCTGCGGCGGGGCGGATCAGGCTGGATGGCGCCACGCTTGACCAGTATGACCCTGACGCCCTTGGCCAATGGATCGGATATCTGCCCCAGCGGATGATGCTGTTTGACGGCACTGTCGCCGAAAACATCGCCCGCCTTCAGCCAGATGCCACCCCGGAGCGTATCATTGCAGCCGCCCGCGCCGCTGCCGCGCATGAAATGATCCTGCAACTGCCCGACGGCTATGACACCCGCATCACCGCGAACGGCAGCCGCCTGTCGGGCGGTCAGATCCAGCGGATCGGCCTTGCCCGGGCGCTTTACGGCGACCCGGTGCTGCTGATCCTTGATGAACCGAATGCCAGTCTCGACAATGACGGGGCGCAGGCTCTCAATCAGGCGGTGCGTGCGGCAAAGGCGGCGGGGGCGGCGGTGCTTGTCATGGCGCACCGACCTGCGGCATTGCAGGAATGTGACCTGCTGCTGGTGCTGAAAGACGGCGCTCTCACCGCCGCTGGCCCCCGCGATACCATCTTGCGCGAGGCGGTCAGAAATGCGGGCGACATTGCCCGCGCGATCGGTCAGGGGGCCACGGCATGACCCCGCATCTGTCCGTCCGTGGGCCGGTGATGCTTGGCCTTGCCGCCCTTTTCGCCTTGATTGCAGGCTTTGGTCTTTGGGCCACGCAGGCCCGTCTTGCCGGTGCCGTCATTGCGCAGGGGCTGATCGTTGTCGCGGATGACCGCAAGACGCTTCAACACCCGGACGGCGGCGTGGTGGCGGAAATCCTCGTGCGCGAGGGTGACCTTGTGACCGCCGGCGCCCCGCTGCTGCGCCTTGACGGGCAGGCGCTGCAATCGGATTTCCGCAAGGTCGAGGAACGGCTGACCGAGCTTGCCGCCCGGGCCGCTCGCCTTGAGGCCGAGCGCGATGGCAAGGCCGCCCCCGACTTTCCCGCCGACCTTGCCGCCCGGGCCATCACCACGCCCGAGGTTGCGTCCCAGATCGACGGGCAGCTTCGCCTGTTCGCAGCCCGCCGCGCCACGCTTGATGAGGCCCGCGGCCAGCTTGCCCGACGGATAGCCCAGATCCGCGCCCAAGGCGTAGGGATCGTTGCACAACAGGTGGCGATTGACAGCCAGCTTGCGTTGATCGGCGAAGAGCTTGCCGCCGGCCAAACCCTTCTCGACAAAGGCCTTGTGCCGCAAACCGCTATTCTTGCCCTGCGCCGCGAGGCTGCAAGGCTGACCGGTCAGGCCGGAGAGTTGGCCGCCGCCCTTGCCCGGACCGAAGATCAGGTGACCGAGATTGAGCTTCAGGTCAGCGCCCTTTTCATTCGCCAGCAAGAGGAAGCCGCAACCGAACTGCGCGAGATCGGGCCGGTCATCCTTGAACTGTCGGAAACCCGCCGCGCCTTGCAGGACCGGATTGACCGGCTGGAGGTTCGCGCACCGGTCTCAGGCATCGTTCTTGGCCTGCAAGTCAGCGCGCAATCAGTCCTGCGCGCGGCAGAGCCGATCCTGACCCTTGTGCCGCACGGCAGCCCGCTGGCCATCGCCGTCCGGATAGCACCCCTCCACATTGATGCCGTAACGGTTGGGCAATCGGCGGAAGTCGTGCTTTCCGCCCTTTCCTCGGCCGAAACCCCGCGGCTTCTGGCGCATGTCACGCTGGTTTCGGCAGATGCGCTGAACGATCCGCAGACCGGGTCCGCCTACTATCTGGCCCGGCTGGTCCTGCACCCGCAAGAGCTGGCCCGACTTGACGCCAAGGCGCTTTTGCCCGGGATGCCGGTGGAGGTCTACCTTCAGACCGGCACACGCGCGCCGCTGGTCTATCTGTTGGAACCCTTCACGGCCTATTTCTCCCGCGCCTTGCGCGAAAGCTGATCGCCAGCAGGTTTTCTGCGGCACTGGGGGCCACAAACCCTCCCGGCGAGCCATGCTGTCTTTTCCTTGTTTCAATGGCTTGCGAAGACGCCGCCCCAGAAGGCACCGCTCTTGCCCCGCCCCGGGCCGCGGGCTACCCTTGGCCAAAAGCAGAAGGATCCAGCACCCATGCACCCGATCGAAACCCGCCTTGCAGAACTTGGCGTGACCCTTCCCGATGCGCCCGCCCCGGCCGCCAATTATGTGCCGTTCGTGGTGGTGGGAAACCTTGTCCACATCTCTGGCCAGATCAGCCAGAACGAAGCCGGGCTGATCAAGGGTCGCCTTGGCGAAGACCTCGCCGTCGAACAGGGGGCCGAGGCCGCGCGGCGCTGTGCAATCTCGCTGCTTGCTCAACTGAAGAAAGCCTGTGGCGGCGACTGGGACCGGCTGAACCGCGCGGTAAAACTGGTGGGCTTCGTGAACTCCACCGCCGATTTCACCGACCAGCCAAAGGTGATCAACGGTGCGTCTGATTTCCTTGTAGCCGTGCTTGACGAAGCGGGCCGCCACGCGCGCTCGGCCGTATCGGCCGCCTCGCTGCCCCTCGGCGTCGCGGTCGAGATCGAAGCCATCTTCGAGCTGAAATGACCCGCATTCCCCTGCCGCACGCGTTTCTTGATCTGCCCCTGGCGCACCGCGCCCTGCATGACCGGACGACCGGGCGCATTGAAAACTCGCCAGCGGCGATCAGATCAGCGATCGAGGCGGGCTACGGGATCGAGATTGACCTGCAACTGTCGTCAGACGGTGTAGCCATGGTGTTTCACGACGAAACCCTTGACCGGCTGACCGATGAAACCGGCCCGGTCGCGGCCCGCACCGCCGCAGACCTGACCGGAATCCGCCTGAAAGACAGCGCCGACACGATCCCGACGCTGGCCGATGTGCTGGCCGTTGTTGCTGGCCGGGTGCCGCTTCTGATCGAGATCAAGGATCAGTCGCTGACCATGGGTCCAACCGATGGCCGGCTGGAAGCCGCAACCGCTGAGGCGCTGCAAGACTATCAAGGTCCGGTGGCCGTGATGTCCTTCAACCCGTCTTCGGTGCATCACATGGCCCGGCTTGCACCCGATATCCCGCGCGGGATCACCACCTCGGCCTATGACCCGGCAGACTGGGCGCCGCTGCCCGAAGACATCTGTGACCGGCTGCGCGACATCCCGGATTACGAAGCGACCGGCGCCGGTTTCGTCAGCCATGAGGCCGCCGATCTGGCCCGCCCGCGCCTGAATGAGCTGAAAGCGATGGGGGCCACGATCCTGTGCTGGACAATCCGCTCGCCCGAAGATGAGGCGCTTGCCCGCCACGTCGCCGATAACGTGACCTTCGAAGGCTACCGCGCCGCGCTTCCGGCTTGACGCCAGCCCTTCCCGGGCCACTTGCTCTTTTCGAAAATACTCTGCGGGGGTTCGGGGGGGCAAAACCCCCGAACCCCCGCAATGGGAACCCGCAATGGCCGATCTGATCCTGCACGACAGCCTTGCCGAGATCGCCGCCACCGATTGGGACGCGGTCGCTGCCCCCGAACAGGCAACCGGACGGCCCATTGACCCTTTCACCACCCACCGTTTCCTGCTCGCGCTGGAGGCGTCAGGGTCAACCGGACCGGGAACCGGCTGGCAGGCGCGACCGCTGGCCCTGCATGATGCCGGGTGCCTGCTGGCCGCCACGCCGCTTTATGTGAAATCCCACAGTCAGGGCGAATACATCTTCGACCACGGCTGGGCCGATGCACTGGAACGGGCGGGCGGGCGCTATTATCCGAAGCTGCAAATCGCGGTGCCGTTTACCCCAGCCACCGGTCGCCGCTTTCTTGGCCCACCCGAATACCGCGAAACGCTGCTGCGCGCCGCAATCGGTGTTGCGGCCCAAAACCAGTTGTCCTCGCTGCACGCCACGTTCTGCACCGCGGATGAGGCCAAGGCGCTGACCGGCATTGACGACACGCTGCACCGCATCACACAGCAGTTTCACTGGCTGAACCGGGGTTACGCCACCTTCGACGACTTCCTGTCAGACCTGTCAAGCCGCAAGCGCAAGATGATCCGCAAGGAACGTGACACCGCGCAATCGGGCGGCCTGACGATCCTGCCTCTGACCGGCGACGCGATCCAGCCGCAGCATTGGGATGCCTTCTGGCGATTCTACCAGGATACCGGCGCGCGGAAATGGGGAACCCCTTACCTGACGCGCCGCGCGTTCGAGCTGTTGCATGAGACGATGCGGAACGACATGCTTCTTGTCCTTGCCTTCGATGGCGCGCGCCCGGTTGCGGGCGCACTTAATTTCATCGGCCGCGATACCCTGTTTGGCCGCTATTGGGGCGCGGTTGAAGATCATCCCTGCCTGCATTTCGAACTGTGCTACTATCAGGCCATCGATTGGGCCATCGCCCACGGGCTTGGCCGGGTCGAGGCCGGGGCGCAGGGCGAACACAAGCTGGCGCGCGGCTATCTGCCGGTGGAAACACATTCGCTGCACTGGATCGCCGACCCCGGTTTTCGCAAGGCCGTCGCGCGCTATCTTGAGGCAGAGCGGCAAGCCGTGGGGCAAGAGATCGAAGTTCTGACCAGCTACGGCCCCTTCCGCCGGTCCGAAGGACGGGAATAGACCCAATCAATGGAGGCTACGATGGCAGACCTGATGTCAACCGAAGACCGCAAGATCCATTTGCCGCCGCTTGCCGAAACCGGCTGGGCCGCAGTGCCGGGCAAGGACGCCATTCGCAAGATCTGGAAGTTCCGCAGCTTTTCGGAAGCCTGGGGTTTCATGTCCCGCGCGGCGCTGGCGGCGGAAAAGCTGAACCATCACCCGGAATGGCGCAATGTCTACAACGTGGTGGACGTGACGCTGACCACGCATGACTGCAACGGCCTCAGCCGCCTCGACATCGACCTTGCCCGCGCGATGGACAGGTTCGCCCCCGAGGCTGGGATCCAGCGCGACCATGGCGAGCCTGTCACCTGCCTTTGCGAAGCCCGGTCGCGACTGGCCTGAACAGACTGGCCTGAACAGTCGCCGGACCGGCAGGATACCCTGCCCCCCCTTTGCCAAGGGGGCAGGATGCCAGCGCTAGAGCTGCGCCAGAAGTTCCTCGCCGACCGAGATCTTGCATTGCGCGGGTTCGTCGATGTTCGCCACCGTCACGATGCCGTCCTCCAGCACCAGCGCATAGCGGTTGGACCGGCCGTATAGCCCGATCTGCGGCGCGGTGAAGTCCATGCCCAGCGCCTTGGTGAAGGATCCGTCGGCATCGCCCATCAGCGCGATGCCGGCCTTGGTGGCCCCCGTGGCTTCGCCCCACGCCTTCAGTGTGAAGGGATCGTTGACGGCGATGCAGATGATCTCGTCCACCCCCTTGGCGCGGATGGCATCGGCGGTGCGCACGAAAGACGGCATGTGGATGGTCGAGCAAGGCCCGGTGAAAGCACCCGGCAGCGCGAAAACCACCACCTTGCGACCTTTCAGCTTGTCAGCAAGGCTTACGACTTCCGGACCATCGGCCCCCATGGTCACGAGGTTCGCCTCTGGCAGTCTTGTTCCGGTGGTGATCGTCATTTTCCCTGTCCCTTTCTGTCGGTGCATTGCACCCTGCGCCCCTTGGGTTATAGGGTCCGCCGCAGAACTTGCCAGAGGAGGAATGGGATGCGTGTGGTGATTGTCGGAGCCGGACAGGCCGGGGCCGCATTGGCAGCAAAACTCCGCGCATCGGGGCATGACGGCGAGATCGTGATGCTGGGCGACGAACCCGCACCACCCTACCAGCGCCCGCCCCTTTCAAAGGCCTATCTTCTGGGCGAGATGGAGGAAGAACGCCTCTGGCTGCGCGCCCCGGAGTTCTGGGCGGACCACGCGATAGACCTGCGGCTGGGCCAACCGGTGACGGGCCTTGACCCAGTTGCCAGAACCGTGGCCGTCGGTGGCGAGGCGCTGGCCTATGACGCCTTGGCGCTGGCCACCGGATCAACCCCCCGTCGCCTGCCTGCCGCCCTCGGCGGTGCCTTGGAGGGTGTCTTTACCGTCCGCACGCTGGCCGATGTTGATGCCATGCGTGCCGAATTTCAGCCCGGCCGCCGGGTCATCATCGTCGGTGGCGGCTATATCGGGCTGGAAGCGGCGGCGGTGGCCTCAAAGCTGGGGCTTTCGGTCACGGTTCTGGAAATGGCGCCACGCATCCTGCAACGGGTCGCATCGCCCGAAACCTCGAACTATGTCCGCGCGCTGCATCAGGCGCATGGTGTGACCGTGCTGGAAGCGACGGGCCTTGACCGGCTGGTCGGGGACAGCCGCGTCACCGGGGCGCTGTTGCAGGACGGGCGCGAATTGCCCGCCGATTTCGTCATCGTCGGGGTCGGGATCACCCCGAATACGCAACTGGCCGAAGCTGCCGGGCTGACCATCGACAACGGCATCGCAACGGATGCCCTGGGCCGGACTTCGGATCCGGCGATCTGGGCGGCGGGAGATTGCGCCTCGTTCCCGTGGCGGGGTGGGCGGCTGCGGCTGGAATCGGTCGGCAACGCCATCGATCAGGCTGAAGCGGTCGCAGCGAACATGCTGGGTGCGGGTCAACCCTATGAGGCAAAGCCGTGGTTCTGGTCAGACCAGTTCGACCTGAAACTTCAGATTGCCGGGCTGAACACCGGCTATGACCGGATCATCACTCGTCCCGGCGAGGGCGAGGCAGTCAGCTTCTGGTATTATCAGGGCGATACGCTGCTGGCCGTGGACGCGATGAACGACGCCCGCGCCTATATGGTCGGCAAGCGACTGATCGAGATGGGCAAAAGCCCGGCGCCGGATGTCATTGCCTCGGCGCCGGACCTGAAGGCCCTGCTCAAGGCATGAGGATCATCGGCGGCACCCGTCGCGGCCTGAAACTGGCCGATGTGGGTGATGGTGACATGGCTGCACATCTGCGCCCCACCTCGGACCGGGTGCGCGAGGCGATCTTCAACCTTCTGGTCAACGGCACGCAAGGCAACCTTGTGACAGGCGCCCGGGTGCTGGACCTGTTCGCAGGCACCGGCGCACTGGGGCTGGAGGCACTCAGCCGGGGCGCGGCAGAGGCGGTCTTTGTCGATGACGGGGCCAAGGCACTGGTGCTTTTGCGCGCGAACATCGCCAAGATGCGGGCCGAAGGCGAAACCCGGATCCTGCGGCAAGACGCGACCCGCCTGCCGCCAAACCCCGGCGCGCCCTTCACGCTGGTCTTTCTTGACCCGCCCTATGGCAAGGCCTTGGGCGAAGCTGCCCTTGCCCAAGCCGCAAAAGGCGGCTGGCTTGCCCCCGGGGCGATGATCGTCTGGGAGGAAAGCACCCCGCTCTTGCCACCAGCCGGCTTTGACCAGCGCGACCAGCGCCGCTATGGCGATACCGTCGTCACCCTGTTGCGAGGCCCGGAATGAATGACCGCCCGATGACGGACCTGCCGCCGCCCCCGCCCATTGCACTGGATGCTGTCTGGAATCAGGCATGACCCGCCCCGCCGCCGTTCTGTTTGATTGCGATGGCGTGATCATCGACAGCGAAGGCCCGACCTGCGCACTTTTGCTGGATGATCTTGCCGCGCATGGCCTGCCCCTGACGCTGCATCAGTTGGAAACCGACTATATCGGCGGCACGATCGAAACGGTAGCCGCCCGCGCCCGCGCCGCCGGGGCGACCTTGCCGGATGGCTGGGTGGCGGACTTCTACCTGCGGATGAACGCAATGCTGGCGCGGGAGGCTCCGCTGATTCCGGGTATCCTCGGGGTTCTGGGTGCGCTTGATGCTGCGGGTGTTCCCTATGCCGTTGCTTCGAACGGGCCGCCACAGAAGATGCAGATCACCCTTGGCCAGCACGGTCTGATCCCGCGCTTTCGGGCCGTCCTGTCCGGGCAAGCGATTGGAAGACCGAAGCCCGCGCCGGATGTCTATCTTGCCGCAGCCATTGCCTGTGGCGCGGCCCCTGCTGATTGCGTGGTGATCGAAGACAGCCCGGCAGGCGCACGCGCGGCGCTGGCGGCGGGCATCCGTTGCCTTGGCTACGCGCCCCTTGGGCCAGATACGCCCCCGGCACGAGGCTTGCTGGCGCTGGGAATTCCGCTGTTTCCGGTTATGACGGACCTGCCCGCCCTTTTGCACCTGTGAATGACGCCGCGTTGCGGGTGACTCACACCATTGGCCAGTCCATGCTGCTGCAGGCAAGGGAGACCGTCCATGTCCAGCTATCCGCACCTGCTTGACCCGATCACGCTTGGCACTGTCCGCTTGCGCAATCGCAGTCTGATGGGGTCGATGCATACCGGGCTGGAGGAAACCGGCGACTGGGGCCGCGTCGCCGCCTTCTACGCCGCGCGCGCGCGTGGAGGTGCCGGTCTGATCGTGACCGGCGGCATGGCCCCCAACGCCGAGGGCGGGGTTTTCCCCGGTGCCGCCGGCCTGTTTTCAGCCACCGATATCGCCAACCATCGCCGTGTGACCGATGCCGTCCATGCCGAAGGCGGCCATATCGCCATGCAGATCCTGCATGCGGGCCGCTATGCCTATGGCAAGGATTGCGTCGCACCCTCGGCGGTGAAATCCCCGATCTCACCCTTTGCCCCGCGCGAACTGGACGCGGCGGGGATCGAAAAGCAGATCACGGACATCGCTGCCGCCGCCGCCCGTGCCATCGAGGCGGGCTATGACGGGGTCGAGGTGATGGGGTCGGAAGGCTATTTCCTGAACCAGTTTCTTGTCACCCACACCAACCGTCGTACCGACCGCTGGGGCGGGCCTTACGAAAACCGCATGCGTCTGCCGGTTGAGGTGGTGGCCCGCGTCCGCGCCGCCATCGGGCCGGGGGCGGTGCTGATCTACCGCATCTCGCTGATCGACCTTGTGCCGGACGGGTCAAGCTGGGACGAGGTGATCCAACTGGCCAAGGCCATCGAAGCCGCCGGGGCCTCGGTCCTGAACACCGGCATCGGCTGGCACGAGGCGCGGGTGCCGACCATTGCCACCTCTGTCCCTCGCGCGGCCTTTGCCGATCTGACCGCACGGCTTCGTCCCGAGGTGGGCATCCCGGTCATCACCTCGAACCGGATCAACACGCCCGAGCTGGCCGAAGACCTGTTGGCGCGCGGGGTGGCCGACATGGTGTCAATGGCAAGGCCGTGGCTGGCCGATGAGGCGTTCATCGCCAAGGCGGCGGCGGGCCGGTCGGCGGAAATCGCGCCCTGCATCGCCTGCAATCAGGCCTGTCTGGACCATACCTTTTCCGGCAAGCTGACCTCATGCCTTGTGAACCCGCGCGCCTGCCATGAAACGGAATTGACCTATGCCCCAGCACCACAGCCCAAGCGCGTGGCGGTGGTGGGGGCTGGTCCCGCAGGCATGATGGCGGCCATCGTCGCGGCGGAACGAGGCCATGCCGTCACCCTGTTTGACAGAGCGAATAGCGTGGGCGGGCAGCTCAATCTGGCCAGGCAGGTGCCGGGCAAGGAAGAGTTTCACGGACTGGTGGACTGGTTCGCCGCCGCGCTCGGGCAGGCCGGGGTCACCCTTCGGCTTGGCGCTGAGGCCACGCCCGATGATCTTTCGGGCTTTGACGAGGTGATCCTTGCCACCGGCGTCACCCCGCGCGATCCGGGGATTCCAACTGAACCCGGGGCGAGTGTGTTCAGTTACATTGACGTGCTGCGGGGGGCGGAGGTCGGGCCGCGCGTGGCCATTGTGGGGGCGGGTGGCATCGGGTTCGACGTGGCCGAAACGCTGGTGCATGCCGGTGTCAGCCCCACGCTTGATCCTGCGATCTGGCGCGCCGAATGGGGGGTTTCGCTGCCATGGCAGGCGCGCGGCGGCCTTGCACCCGACGGCCCGGCGCCACTGCCCCCGGCCCGCGAGGTGCATCTGTTGCAGCGCAAGGCAGAAAGGCCGGGGCGGGGTCTTGGCAAGACAACCGGCTGGATCCACCGGGCAAGTCTGGCGATGAAACGCGTGCGGATGCAGGGCGGAGTCAATTACGAACGGATCACGGCCGATGGCCTGATGATCAGCCATGGCCCCAACCACGAGCGGCCCGAGTTGCTTGCGGTTGATGCCGTGGTGCTTTGCGCCGGGCAGATCCCGGACAGGGGGCTGTCCGAGGCGCTGAAACATCGCGGTATCCCCCACCATCTGATCGGTGGGGCGGATGTGGCAGCCGAACTTGACGCCAAGCGCGCAATTGATCAGGGCGCGCGTCTGGCGGCAAGGCTGTGATTGCCGGGCATCCGTCACCCCTGACGGGCGCAACAGTCAGGCCGTAGCCGATCGCGGCCTCATCCTTGGAACCGCTATCCTTGCAACAATGCCAAGGATGCGGTCGCCGATCAGATCCGTCCTGACGGCCTGAGGCCCAGCCAAAGGCAAGCCATACTGGCTGATGGGGGGTCATTCCGGGCAACAACCGCAACCTGCCGTGATCCCGATGCCAAGGCGCACAAGATCTGGTACCAGCCCGCCATTTTACGCCTTCACTGTCTGCATAGTCCCTTTTTCGAACGTCGTTCAGCCCCCTACCGGCAATGGATTGTCGCGTTTCAGCGGACACGGCCGTTTCTCTGCCATGAACGATCCCTGACAATACCCCGGATAGGTCGCGCGTTTGCCGCCATCCTGCCTGATTTCCCGGCGACACCTGAATGTCATAAGGCGTGTGATGCCACAACGAGGGCAACAATGGATCGACTCACCGAAATGGAGGCTTTCGCCACTGTCGTGGATCAAGGCGGCTTCACCGACGCGGCCAAGAAGATGGGAATCTCCAAGTCGGCGGTGTCAAAGCACGTCTCGGCGCTGGAGGCCCGGCTGGGCGCGCGGCTCTTGAACCGCACCACCCGACGTGTCAGCCCGACAGAAATCGGCCTTGCCTATTATGACCGCGCCCGCCGTGTTCTGAACGACGCGGGCGAGGCAGATGCGCTGGTCACCTCGATGCAGTCCGCGCCTTCGGGGTTGTTGCGTGTATCGGTTGCCACTGATTTCGGGGTCAACCTTCTGTCACCGATCCTTGGGGACTTCCTGCTCGAATATCCCGACATCACAGTCAACATGGTCCTGAACAACCGCTATGTGGAACTGATCAGCGAAGGCTTCGACATGGCCATCCGCGTCGGCGATCTGGAAGACAGCAGTCTTCGCGCCCGCAAGCTGACCGAGACGACCAAGCGGATGATCGGTGCGCCGGCCTATTTCCAGAAATTCGGGAGGCCGCAGAAGATCGACGATCTGAACGACCACAAGCTTCTGCACTATTCCAATCAGGCCAATGGCAATGTCTGGAAGATTACCGCCCCGTCAGGCGAAAAGCGGCAGGTGCGGTCGGTTGGCTGGCTTACCGTGAATGACGGGCAATCCTTGCTGAACGCCGCGATTTCTGGCCTTGGTATCGCCTACCTGCCCAGCTTCCTTTACGCTGACGCAATGCGGCAAGGGTTGGTGGAGGAAGCGATTCCCGGTCTGCCGTTGGAAACGCTGGGCATTTACGCAGTCTATCCGCCGGGCCGCTTCACCCAACCCAAGGTCCGCGCCTTCATCGACTTTCTGGCCAAGCGCTACACCGAAAAAGGCCCCGAAAACTGGTAGGCCTTCAGGCCGCGTCCCCCTCAGCGGCCTGCTAGCGGGTCGAGGTCACTATGACCTCGACCCGTCGATTTTTCTGTCGGCCGTCTTCGGTCTGATTGGTGGCGCGGGGGGCCAGAAAGCCCACGCCTTCGGCTGAAATGCGCGCGCGGTCGACACCGTGGATCTCGATCAGCGCTTGCGCGACAGCCGTGGCCCGGCGTTCCGACAGCGCGATGTTGGCCGCCAGGCTTCCCGAAGCATCGGTGTGGCCGACCAGCGCGATGGTTGCGTTCGGGTTGGCCTTGAGCCAGCCCGCCACAGCAGCAAGCGAAGCATAGTCCCCATCCGCCAAGGCCGCTGCACCGCTGGCGAAGACCAGATCCTCCAGCACCGCGCTGCCGCGTTCATCAAGGGCAATTCCGATGTTGGCATCGCCGACAGGCCTCGCATCAAACCCGCCCGAAAGCGCAGGGTCGTCAAGACTGACAACAGCTTGCACCGGCACCTCGGCAATGGGCGCGGCAGTCACCCGGGTAATCTGGACAAATGCGGAATAGATCGAGCGGCTGACGAGAATCGACACCGCCTCGCCGTCCTTTTCGGCCGACAGAAAGCGGTAGTCGCCAATGTCGACGTGCATCTCCGGTTCGGGAATCACCTCGGTTGCGAACCGGAAGTCAAACCCGCCACAAGCCCGGGTCTCGCATTCGAACAGGATGGTATAGCCCGCCGCCACCACCTGATCCCGCAGGGGGGCCATCACCGCAAGGGTCGTCTTTCCCGGAGCTTCAAGCTGAAAGGCCCGCTGGTCCAATGCGCCCTCGACCTGCCGCGCTGGCACGCCGATTCCGTCGAACGGGGCCAGTGGCAGCGCATAGCTTCCCGGCAGGGCGCTGCGCCGTTCTTCAGCGATGACCTTGGCCGGCAGATCAAGCGTCAGGGCATGGGCGGGCAGGGCCAGAAAGGCCCAGATCAGGGATAACGCCAGTGTGTTCGTGTGCCGCACTGCCCGGGCCGCTTTCCGCGATCATTTCATTCGGTAATGATACTGTCCCACAACTTGCATCCCAAGGCGAGCGTAGAGCGCGCGGGCAGCCATGTTCCGCGCGGTTACCACCAGCGACAGCCGATCGGCCCCTGCGGCAGCCGCCCAGTTGGCAGCGGCGCGCAACAGAACCTCGCCCACGCCCTGACGGCGAAAGGCTGGACGCACCTCCAGCGCATGCAGCATCGCGTCGGAACCATGGCAGGCGGCAAAGGCAACCCCGGCAGGGCGGTCACCCATACGGGCCAGAAGTGCAGTCTTCGCGCCCGTCACCCGGTCCATCACCCGAAGGCGCGCCGAGCCGATTCCAGCGTCATCCCAGATCGTGCGGGCAATCTGCAACGGCGGCCAGTGCGGGAAGGCCGCAAGGGGCGGCAGATCGGCCATCAGCGCCGCAACCGGGGCGGCATAGGCGACAACCGGGTCGACAATCAGCCAGCCCCGCGCCGCAAGCGCCGCATCAAGGCGTTGATCTTCGGCACCAACCATGACCAGTGGCTGGGCCATCCCGGCCTCAAGCGCTGCAAGATCGGCATCGGTCCAGTCGCCCGCGACACTTGCCGCAGACACCCGTTTTCCACCGCCCGCCCCGTCGCGCAGCGCAAAGGGTCCGTCGCGCCAAAGGCGTGCGGGGGGCCATGTCGCCTCCATCACGGTGGCAAGCTGGTCGGGGGTCATCCGAAAAGCCGGGTCAGACGGACCATCGCCTCGTCCACCCGCGCCGGATCGGTGCCGCGGATCACCAGATTGGTGCCATGCGCGCCGTTTTGCAGGAACGGGTAAGACCCCATCGACAGATCAGGATATTCGGCCGCCAGCGCCCCAAATGGGCCGGCGATCTCACCCTCGCCCCTTGCGACGCGCAGGGACTGGCTCAGGAGCGGCGGCCCTCCGGTCAGCTTCGGCAACACGCTGGCGACCATGGCCTGAAAGATGTTCGGCACCCCCGCCATGACATGCACATTCCCCAGCGTGAAGCCGGGGGCAATGGACACCGGATTGTCGATCAGCGTGGCGCCTTCGGGGATGCGCGCCATGCGCTGCCGAGCTTCGTTGAAAGGCAGGCCCGCGCGGTCGTAATGGGCTTGCAGCAGCGCCATCGCATCGGCGCGCTGGCCGATCTTTGCCCGCAGCGCCGCAGCCACGGCATCGGCGGTGATGTCATCATGCGTCGGCCCGATGCCGCCGCTGGTGAAGACATGGGTAAAGGCGGGTGACAGCGCCCGCAGTGCGGCGACAATCTCGTCATGCACATCGGCCACGACCCGCACTTCGCGCAGCGAAATGCCGATCCGGGTCAGTTCCTGCGCCAGGTGGTGCATGTTCGAATCACGGGTCCGGCCCGACAGGATTTCATCGCCGATCACCAGCATGGCCGCGGTTGGATTGGTCATGGCATCTGCACTCCCTGCTTCACATCTGCGGGTATAGCCCTGCGGCCCAGGCTTTCAAACCCCGCGCCTCTGGCCAATCCCGCACGAGATGCCTAAATAGGGCCGGAAGGAGACCCGCATTGGACGAGTTGCGCGCAAGGATCACAAAGGACGGCATCCGCATCTACGAGGACGCGGATTTCGCGGGCATGCGTGCCGCAGGTCGCGTCGCCGCTGAAATTCTTGACTCGGTGGCCCCGCTGGTGGTCCCCGGCACGACAACCGCCGCAATCGACGATTTCATCACCGATGAGATCAAGCGGCGCGGTGTCACCTCGGCCACGATTGGCTACAAGGGTTATCGGCACGCCTCGTGCATTTCGGTCAACCATGTGGTCTGCCACGGGATTCCGGGACCAAAGCTGCTGGCTGACGGCGACATCCTGAATGTCGATGTGACGGTGATCGTCGATGGCTGGTTTGGCGACACCAGCCGGATGTATGTGGCCGGCGCGTTGCCGCGCAAGGCCGCACGGCTGATCGAGGTTACCCACGAAGGCCTGATGCGGGGCATTGCGGCGGTAAAGCCGGGCAACACCTTTGGCGACATCGGTCATGCGATCCAGTCTTATGTCGAAGCCCAGCGCATGTCGGTGGTGCGCGATTTCTGCGGCCACGGGCTTGGGCGTGTTTTCCATGCCCCGCCGAACGTGCTGCATTATGGTCGTCCGGGGTCCGGTCCGGTGCTGGAGGAGGGCATGTTCTTCACCATCGAGCCGATGGTGAACCTTGGACGCCCGGAGACGAAGGTGCTGGCCGACGACTGGACAGCCGTGACCCGCGACAAGTCGCTTTCGGCACAGTTTGAACATTCGGTCGGTGTCACCGCGACGGGATGCGAGATTTTCACATCGTCACCGGCAGGCAGGTTTCACCCGACCTGGGGGTGACCAATCTTGGACGGGCAGGGCAGACCCTAGCGCAGTTTTTCGGCGCAATGGCGCTGAAAGGCCCGTTTGAGCAGGTCAAGTTCGGCGCGCAGCAGGCTGATCTCAGCACGCAGGTCTTCTTCCAGCGGAACGCCGGAAATCACGGTGAATTGTCCCAGAAACTTGCCGCCGACATGCAGCAGCACGGTCTGCACCCCTTCGCACAGGACCGAAGCCGGGATCGGCACGCGCACGGCAAAGCTGCCCGGTTTGCCGGCAATGGCCACCAGTTCGACCCCATCCAAGGCCCGGTCCTGATGCCGGGCTTCAAGCGCGGGGGCATTCCCCTCGGCCCCTGCAAGCAAACCCTCCCAGACGCCCCCGGCGATGCGGGTCTGGATCAGGGTGACGCCAGTCTGATCAGTCATCTTGGCCCTCAGATTTCAGCACGCGGACGGCGGCTTACCGCAAGGTCGCGCAAGGTAATGCGGGTCATCGCAGCGTCATTCAGGATCAGGTCAAGCCACGCCCGTTCGACCCGCGCCTCATCGATCCCGGCATAGGCGAGGTCGAATTCCACCAGTTTTTCGCGCCCGTCCGGGGCAAGTGCGCTGACCATCTGTTCGATGTTCGGCCCATGCTTGATGTTCAGCCGGACAAACCCCCGGACTGGCCGATCACAATCGATCAGCGCATCCACACGGATCAGATGCCGGGCCTTTAGGCCAGACACCGCCGCTTCGGGCAGCGAGACCGCAAGTGACAGAAAGGATCCACGGAAGCCGAATACATCCAGCGTCAGGCCGAAGGGCGCGCGGTCGGGTTCGGCCGTATTGCGGATCTGGCGCAGAACCACCTCGCCCAAGGGGCAATCATGATAGGCCGCCAGATCATTGCTGATCGCCGTGCGCGCATCCTTGGCCACGGCACCGGGCGTCGGGATCGGGCCGCGCCAGACGTCGGGTCGCCATGCCCAATCGGTCCCCAACGGCGCACGCGGCAAGCCAGCGCCCGGGGCGGAAACCGCAAGGCGGTGGTCGGCGACATGCAGCACCCGATCAATCTGCCGCCGCATCGCCCAAGCCTCTGCCCGCAAGGCGCGGAGGGCGAAAGGGTCCATTGCCCCGGAGGTATCGGCAACCCTTGACCAGTGGTCCTGCACCTTGCGCAGGCGCCACTGGTCCAGAATCTGCGAAAGGCGCCGGGCCATGGCCTTGGCTTACTGGTCCATGTAGACGTGGCTTTCGGCCTTCGCCCCCGGATGCGTCACCGCCCCCCAGCGCGCGCCGCCCACCAGTTTGGCAAATTTATGAACGGCACCAGAGGTATAGGCCGTCTTGCGCGGGCCTTTCCAATCGGCGCGCCGCTTGGCCATTTCCTCATCCGACACGTTCACCGAAAGCTCTCCGGTGATGGCGTTCAGGGTGATGATGTCGCCGTTCTGCAAAAGGGCAATCGGACCGCCATGCGCGGCCTCCGGGCCAACGTGGCCAACGCAGAAGCCACGGGTCGCGCCAGAGAAACGACCGTCGGTGATCAGGGCCACCTTCTTGCCCATGCCCTGACCCGACAGTGCCGCCGTGGTCGAAAGCATTTCGCGCATCCCCGGGCCACCGGCCGGGCCTTCATTGCGGATGACGATCACCTCGCCTTCCTTGTATTCGCGCTTCTTGACGGCTTCGAACGCCTCTTCCTCACATTCAAAGACGCGGGCCGGGCCAGAAAAGACCTGCTCTTCCGGCGTCATCCCGGCAACCTTCACGATCGCCCCATCCGGTGCCACGTTGCCCTTGAGCGCAACGACGCCCCCGGTTTTAGTGATGGGCGAGTTGATGTGATAGATCACCCTGCCATCGGCATCGCCCTGGATTTCCTCCAGCGACTCGCCCAGCGTCTTGCCGCTGGCGGTCATGCAATCAAGGTGCAAAAGCCCCTCTTTCGCCAGTTCCTTCATCACCACGGCCACACCGCCAACCTCGTAAAGGTCTTTGGCCACATATTTCCCGCCCGGGCGAAGGTCGACGAAATAGGGCGTGTCCTTCATGATCGCGGCCACGTCAAAAAGGTCGAAATCGATGCCCGCCTCATGCGCGATGGCGGGCAGATGCAGCGCGGCGTTGGTGCTGCCACCGGTGCAACCCACCACGCGGGCGGCGTTTTCCAGCGACTTGCGGGTCACGACATCACGCGCGCGGATATTCTTTTCGATCAGGGTCATGACCGACACGCCCGACGCCTCGCCATACTGGTCGCGGCTTTCATAGGGCGCGGGGGCGCCAGAGGAATTCAGCAGCGCAAGGCCGATGGCTTCGGACACGCAGGCCATGGTGTTGGCGGTATACTGCGCCCCGCAGGCACCCGAGGACGGACAGGCAACCCGTTCCATGATGTCAAGTTCCGCTTCCGACATGTTGCCGGCCTGAACCTTGCCGACGGCTTCGAACATGTCCTGAACGGTGATGTCCTGCCCCTTGTAGCGGCCCGGCAGGATTGATCCGCCATAGATGAAGACCGAAGGCACGTTGAGGCGAACCATCGCCATCATCATCCCCGGAAGGGATTTGTCGCAGCCCGCCAGACCGACCAGCGCGTCATAGCAGTGGCCGCGCATCGTCAGTTCCACCGTATCGGCAATCGCATCGCGCGAGGCCAGCGACGACCGCATGCCTTCATGTCCCATTGCGATGCCATCGGTCACGGTGATGGTGGTGAACTCACGCGGGGTGCCGCCACCCTTCTTGACGCCGTGCTTGACGATCTGCGCCTGACGGTTCAGCGCGATGTTGCAAGGCGCTGCTTCGTTCCAGCAGGTCGCGACGCCAACCCAGGGCTGGTGGATCTCTTCTTCCGTGATCCCCATCGCGTAGAAATAGCTGCGGTGCGGCGCGCGCGCCGGCCCTTCGGTCACGTGACGGCTGGGAAGCTTGGACTTGTCGAAACGCTGGTTGGTCATGGCGGCTCCTCGCGGGCGATGGCTTGGCCAGCAGGGATAAAGGCCTGCCAGCCGAGGAGCAAGCCGATTTGGTCAGTCCAGAGCCTACTCGCCGTTGATTGCGATGGTGGCGGACCGCATCAATCCGTCCAGGTTCAGCCGCAGACCATCAACCGCACCAACATAGGCCGCCAAGGGCTTGGCAAGCGAGGGGACTGCGGCAGAAAGCCGAGGCGCCCCGATATAGACAGCCGCACCAAGGATCGCGAGAGCCATGACCAGCAGAAAGCCGCTGCGAAAGCCGCTGCGCCCGTCCTGTTCCGCAGCCAGAGCTGCGCTTGCCGCTTCGTCCGTGGCAACCTCTGACGGGCGCAAGGTCGAGTTGATCTCTTCGACATCCGGCAACAGATCGCGCCGGGCGGCCGGCTTTGCGCCGACATCTGTATCGGTGCCAGACATGGCACCTGCAATCGGCGGCGCGCCCGGCATGGCTGAATCAATCCCGAGCCCGGGTTGGGTTTCCAGCGGGATCGCCTCGACCCTCCGCGCGATCGCCTCGCGCTCTGCCTCTTCGCGCAGGATTGCAAGAACGCCATCATCGACCGCATAGGCGGCAGGCTTCCTTGCCCCGGCTTCATCTTCGGCGGGCGCGCCAGCATTGGCGGCAGGCGCGGTTTCAGGCTCTGGCTCTGACCGGATTTCCGCTTCGACAGGTGATGTCCGGGGCAGATCCTCATCCTCGGACGATTCTTCCGTCGAAACCGCTTCCGGCTGCGCTGGTTCGGTCTTTGGTGCGTCGCCCTCAGGCTTGGCGTCCAAGGACGCGACGGCTTGCGGCAACGGGTCTGCAACCGGGTCTGGCGTTGGTTGGGTGACAGCGGCAACCGCCTCCGCAGCCGCAGCAGGCCTTGCGCGCATCTGGAACCACGCATGTCCGCAATTCGCGCATTGAACGTCCCGGCCAGTATCCGGGATCGCGTCGTCAGGCACTTCGTACTTGGCCTCACATTTCGGGCAAACCAACCGCATTCTTGTCCCTCAAAGCCTGTTTCCGGCTCCCCTCGTCGCTTTGTAAACCCTAATTCCTGTTGTTCCAAGGGTTTGTCGCGCACTCTTGTGCAATCGTTTCCCCCTGTGCGATGGAAAGCGCAGTCGGGTGGCGTCTCTGCACGGCGTGAAGCATCAATTGAACCGGAACCCGGGTGGAGGGCCTGTCGTGATCGCCTTCGAGAATGCGGCCTACAGCTACAGCGGGGGGGAACTTCTGTCCGACGTTTCGTTGCGGCTGGCACCGGGGTCGTTCCACTTTCTGACCGGGCCTTCCGGGTCTGGCAAATCGACATTCCTCAAGCTGGCCTATGCCGAGCTATTGCCCACCACGGGCCGCGTCACCTTGTTTGACCGCGATGTCACCAGCCTGTCGCGCGATGACGTGGCCCGCACCCGGCGGCGGATCGGGATCGTGCATCAGGACTGCAAGTTCCTTGATCACTTGTCGCTGGCCGCCAACATGGCCCTGCCTTTCACCGTATCAGAACGGGAAAGCGCCCCTCAGGATCTGGACGATCTGCTGGATTGGGTCGGGCTAAGCCATCTGTCCAGCGCCCTGCCGCCCCAGCTTTCGGGTGGGGAGCGTCAGCGGGCGGCGCTGGCACGGGCGGTGATCGTGGACCCTGACGTGATCCTTGCCGACGAACCCACCGGCAATGTCGATTGGGAAATGTCGTTGCGCATCCTGACCTTGCTGGTCGAGTTGAACCGCATGGGCAAGACGATCCTTATGGCCACGCATGACCTGAACCTGATCCGTCAGGCCAAGGCGCAGCTTCAGGCCCGGGTCTTGCGGATTTCCAATCACCGCATCCAGCTTGCGGGGGCCGATCTGTGAGGCCGCCCGCCGCGAAACCTGCCAGCCCCGCGACCCGCGCGCTTCAGGTGGTGCCGCCCTCTGGCCCGACAGTCTGGCTGACCAGCTTCACGGCGGGGGCGATGGCTTTCCTGTGCGTCTTTGCGCTGGCGCTGTCGCTTGCCTCGGGCCGTCTGGCCGACCGCTGGTCCGAAGCCTTGGCCCGCACCGCCACGATCCGGCTGTCCGCCCCACCTGAACAGGTGCAGCTTCAGACCGACGCTATCCTTGCGCTCTTGGCCACCACCCCCGGCATTGCCAGCTTCCGCGCCATCGACGACGCCGAAACCCGCGCCCTGTTGGAGCCCTGGTTCGGCCCCGGTCTGCCGATCGAGGCGCTGCCGATCCCGCGCCTGTTCGAAGTGGTCGAGGCCGATCCGGGCTATGACGCCGAGGGCCTGCGCCAGCGCCTTGCCGCAGAAGCCCCCGGCGCACTTCTGGACGATCACACCCGCTGGCGCCGCCCCCTGGCCGAGGCAGCGGGCCGGATCCGGCTTCTTGGCGTCCTGTCCATTGCATTGATCGGCGCGGCAATGGCCGCGATGATCACGCTGGCCGCCCGCGCGGCGCTGGCCGCCAATGCCGAGGTGATCCGCGTGCTGCGCCTTGTCGGGGCGAAAGACAGCTACATTGCCCGCGCCTTTGTCCGCCGCTTCACGCTGCGCACCCTTGTCGGGGCCACGCTGGGCGCGGCTGCGGGTGTTGCCGGTGTTGCCGCCCTGCCTGCCGCCGATGCTGCGGGCGGGTTCCTGACCGGGCTTGGCTTTACCGGGACCGGCTGGCTTTGGCCGCTGGTCCTGCCACCCATCGCCGCGCTGGTTGCCTTCCTTGCCACCCGCCGCGCCGCATTTGCCAAACTGAAGGAACTGACATGACCGCAATCCGCTGGGTTCTGTCGCTGATCTTCGTGGTCCAGATGTATCTGGCCATGGCCGTGATCGCGCTGGCCTTCGCGCCATGGGCGCTGTTCTCACGCCATGGCGCCCGAACCGCCTGCAAGACCTATTGCGTCTGGGTAATCTTCACCCTGCGCATCCTCTGCGGCCTCAAGTGCGAGGTGCGCGGCACCCCCCCGACGTCAGAAGCCGTGATCGCCGCCAAACACCAGAGTTTTCTTGACATCATCCTGATCTTCAATGCCGTGCCAGCAGGCAAATTCGTGATGAAACGCGAGCTGCTATACGCACCCTTCCTTGGCCAATACGCGCTGATGCTGGGCTGCGTGCCGGTGAACCGGGGCAAACGCGGGGCGGCGATTGCCAAGATGAAGGCCGATGTGGCGCGCGGCACGGCTGAACCGGGGCAACTGATCATCTACCCCCAAGGCACCCGCGTCGCACCGGGCGTCCGAAAGCCCTACAAGGTTGGCACGGGCCTGCTTTACGAACAACTCGCCCAGCCCTGCCATCCGGTGGCCACGAATGTCGGGGTCTTCTGGCCCAAGCGCGGCATCCTGCGCAAACCCGGGCTGGCCGTGGTCGAATTCCTGCCCCCCATCGAACCGGGCCTGCCGATCCCGGAATTCATGGCGCGGCTGGAATCCGATGTCGAAACCCGGTCGAACCAACTGATGGCCGAAGCCGGGTTCAAGGCCTGACGGCCCCAAAGCCGCAAGGACCAGACCCCGCCGCCCACGGCATCCCTAAAATTTTCCCAAAATCTCCCTGCTCTTTTCCCAAATACTCCACGGGAGGTCCGGAGGGTGTGAAACCCTCCGGGGTCAGGCAAGGTCAGAACATGCGGCGACGCGGATCAAGCGAATTTCAGCGCAACGATCCCGGCAAGGATCAGCATGATACCCGACACACGCATGACATTGACCTGTTCACCGAACAGAAACACGGCCGCGATCGCGGTGCCGACCGCGCCGATGCCGACCCAGACCGCATAGGCCGTGCCTACCGGCAGCGACTTCATCGCATGGCTCAGTAGCCAGAACGACCCCAGCGCCAGCACAATTGTAAGGACCGAAGGGATCAGCCGGGTGAAGCCGTCCGAATACTTCAGGCCCAGCGCCCAGCCCATTTCCAACAGCCCGGCGACGGCCAGAACAATCCACGGGTTCACGCCGCCAGACCCTTCGACCCCATCTCCAGAAACTTCTGCCGCCGGTCGCGGATCAGGGCTTCGGGCTTCTTGCCGGACAATTCCTTCAGCATCGCCTCGATGGCCTTGCCGACCGCATCAATCGCCTCTTTCGGCGCACGTTGCGCGCCCCCCATCGGCTCTTTCACGATCCGGTCGATGATCCCCAGCTTTTGCAGATCCTGCGCGGTCAGCCGCAAGGCCTCGGCCGCTTCGCGCATCTTTTCGGCGTCCTTCCAAAGGATCGAGGCGCAGCCTTCTGGCGAGATCACCGAGTAGACCGAATGTTCCAGCATCGCCACCCGGTTTGCCGTGGCAAAGGCCACCGCGCCGCCGGATCCGCCTTCGCCGATCACCACCGAAATCAGCGGAACCCCGACGGTCAGGCATTTTTCGGTGCTTCGGGCAATCGCTTCGGCCTGACCACGTTCTTCGGCGCCCTTGCCGGGATAGGCGCCGGGAGTATCCACCAGCGTGATCACCGGCAGACGGAACCGGTCGGCCAGATCCATCAGGCGGATGGCCTTGCGATAGCCCTCGGGCCGCGCCATGCCGAAGTTGCGTTCGATACGGGTCTTGGTGTCGTTGCCCTTTTCATGGCCGATCACCACCACCGGCTGATCGTTGAACCGCGCAATGCCGCCCATCACGGCGTGATCGTCGGCAAAGGCCCGATCCCCGGCAAGACTGGTGTATTCGGTGAACAGGGCCTCGACATAGTCCCTGCAATGCGGCCGGTCAGGATGGCGCGCCACCTGACATTTCTGCCAAGGGGTCAGGCTTTTATAAAGGTCGCGCAAGGCGACTTCGGCCCGGCGATCCAGCGCCTCGGCCTCTTTTGTCAGGTCCATGCCGCCGCCGGTCTTGGCCATGGCGCGCAGTTCTTCAGCCTTGCCCTCGATCTCGGCAAGCGGCTTTTCGAACTCAAGGTAATTCATCGCGCGCTCCATCTTCCCGCGAGATCCTATATGGCCAAAGCTCTGTGAAAGTGCAACTGCCAGCCCCGGCCTTGCGCAGCCTGCCAGCCTTCGTCTAGCCTGCGCGCAACCCTGAACGCAGGTCCGTCCGTGAACGTCTTTCTTGCCAACGATACTTCGGACGTGCCGCATGCCGGCTGCAAGGCGGTGATGCGCTCGCTGACCGCCGCCATCGCGGGGGCGGGCCTTGTGGTCACCGGCCGCCACGCCAACGGCACGCGCGACATCGACGCCGCCGCATTCGATGCTGCCGACATCCTTATGATCAACGGTGAAGGGACGATCCACCACTCCGGCCCGCGCGCCCGGTTTCTGCTGTCGCTGATCCAGCGCGGCAAGCGGCAGGGCAAGCGCGTCGCCGTGGTGAACGCCCTGTTCCAGCAATACGACGCCCCCGCCGACGACATCCTTGCAGGCCTCGCCCTCCTTACCGTGCGCGAGCCGCGCTCCGCCGCCTTTGCCCGCCGTTTCGGTGGCGCGCCTGTTACCCTTCTCGACTCTGCGGCCGATCCCGCTTTCTTGTCCAAGGGTAAGCCCCGCAAGCTGACGCATGGCCGCGTGATCGGTGGCGCACATCACCACGGCCTGATCCCCGCCCCCTTTGCCGAATGGGAGGGCGACCGGCTGACCATGCGCGGCACGGCGTATGAGGACATCGTCGCCACCCTCCGCGGCGCCGAGATCTACCTGACCGCCCAGCATCACGGCGTTTATGCCGCCGCTCTGGCCGGATGTCCCTTCGTGACCACGCCCTCAAACAGCCACAAGATCGAGGCCTTCATCGATTGGACCGGCCTGCCGATCCCCGTTTGCATGCGGCTGGACGAGATCAAGCCAGCCATGTCCTTTGCCCTGAAGAACCGTGCGATGTATGCTGAATTGCAGGATTTTCTCCGCGCGCAATCGGTGCTGACCCCGGCGATGCTGGCGGCAGCGCTCTGACCCGGGCAACGCTGTCGCAAACGCACCACAAACAGCAGCGCCCCGTGGCCGGGCCACGGGGCGTGCATCCTCCCATTTGCCGCGCGGGGCCTCCCCTCCCCTGATGCGCGGCGCAGGTATTCTTTGCTGTCTGCCCGTATTGGAACCAGACGCCGGGTGACGCTGCCCTTTTCACGGGCAGTTTGTCAACGATTCATGACGCTGAGGCGATGATTTCCGCCTGCCGGACGATCACTTCGGCCTGTCGCATGCTGGCGATATCGACCAGACGGCCCTTGTAGACCGCCGCACCCTGACCGGCGGCCTTCGCGGCCTCCATCGCCGCCAGAATCTCGCGTGCTTCGGTCACTGCGGCGTCAGAGGGGGTGAAGACCTCGTTGGCCAGCGCCACCTGCTTGGGGTGGATCGCCCATTTGCCCACCATCCCCAGCGTGGCCGACCGCCGCGCCTGCGCGCGGAACCCTTCCTCGTCGCTGAAATCGCCGAAGGGGCCATCCACGGGCAAGACGCCATGCGTCCGGCAGGCCGCAACGATAGCCGCTTGCGCCCAGTGCCATGGATCAGACCAGTACTTTGCCCCGTCACGGTGCATGTAGTAATATTCCTGCGTCCCGCCGATGCCCGTGGTCTGCATCCCCATCGAGGCCGCGAAATCCGCCGCACCAAGGCTCATCGCCTGCAAGCGTGGACTGGACGCCGCAATTTCCTCGACATGGGCAATGCCCGCTGCGGTTTCGATGATGACCTCAAGGCTGATCCGCTTTGTCCTCCCCGCCGCCGCCTCGCAGGCGGTGACCAGCGCATCGACCGCATAGACATCCGCCGCACATCCCACTTTCGGGATCATGATCTGGTCCAGCCGATCGCCCGCCTGTTCCAGCAGGTCCACCACGTCACGATACCAAAATGGCGTGTCCAGACCGTTTATCCGCACAGAAAGCGTCTTGCGGCCCCAATCCACCTCGGAAATCGCCTTGATGATACTGGCCCGTGCCTGAGCCTTGTCAGCGGGGGCGACCGAGTCTTCAAGGTCAAGGTTGATCACATCCGCCGCAGAGGCCGCCATCTTGGCAAAGAGTTCAGGCCGCGAGCCGGGACCGAACAACTGGCAGCGGTTCGGGCGGGCGGGGGCGGGGGGTTGCAAGCGAAAGCTCATCGGTTAGGCCTTTGGTAATCTAGTTTCGCAGATCGTCAACTTTGCGATATAATCTTGCGCATCCGACCGCAAGGGCGATTTCGCATCCGCAGCATTGCGACCATCCGGCGATCACCTCAAGCAGTCCACCCTTGCGGCTTTGCGCGGACCGCGCGAAGACATGCCATGATCACCGTCACCGAAGACCGCTTCCGTCTTGCCCAGACCTTCACGATCTCGCGCGGGTCCAAGACCGAGGCGCGCGTTCTGACGACAAGCATCACCCGTGGCGGGATGACAGGCCGCGGCGAATGTGTGCCTTATGCCCGCTACGGCGAAACGCAAGACAGCGTGCGCGGCCAGATCGAATCCCTGCCTGACGGCATCACCCGCGCCGATCTGCAAACCGCGCTTCCACCCGGTGCCGCGCGCAACGCGGTGGACTGCGCGCTTTGGGATCTTGAGGCGAAACGTTCCGGTCAAAGGGTCTGGTCACTTGCCGGGCTGCCCCCGCCCGGACCCGTGGTGACGGCTTTCACCCTGTCGCTTGCCCCGCCCGACGCGATGCGCGCGGCGGCCGCCACCCATGCCCACCGGCCAATCCTCAAGATAAAACTTGGCACCCCCGACGATATGCCACGCCTGGAGGCCGTCCGCGCCGGGGCGCCTGCCAGCCGGATCATCGTTGACGCCAACGAAGGCTGGACGCCCGAGGTCTACACCGATCTTGCGCCCTACCTTCTGCGCCTTGGCGTGGAACTGGTGGAACAGCCCCTGCCCGCCGGGCAAGACGGGATGCTGGCCGAAATGCCCCGCCCGGTGCCGGTCTGCGCCGACGAAAGCTGCCATGACCGCACCAGCCTTTCCGCGCTTTGGGGAAAGTATGACGTGGTGAACCTGAAGCTGGACAAGACCGGCGGGCTGACCGAGGCGCTTGCGACCCGTGATCTTGCGCGTCAAATGGGGTTTCGGGTGATGGTCGGCTGCATGGTCGGATCATCGCTTGCCATGGCCCCGGCGGTGCTTCTGGCGCAAGGCGCGGCCATGGGCGCAGATTGGACAGACCTTGACGGCCCTCTGCTTCTGGCCGAAGACCGCGATCACCCCCTGCACTACGACGCCGCCGGGGTTCACCCGTCCGATGCCAACCTATGGGGATAAATCCATGACCCGCACCGTCTATGTGAACGGCGACTACCTGCCAGAGTCCGAGGCGAAGATCTCGATCTTCGACCGCGGGTTCCTGATGGCCGACGGGGTCTACGAGGTAACCTCGGTGCTGGACGGCAAGCTGATCGACTTTGACGGCCATGTGAAACGGCTGGCCCGGTCGCTGGCCGAACTGGAGATGTCTTGCCCGATCAGCGAAGCCGAGCTTCTGGCGATGCACCGGGAACTGGTGGCGCAAAACGGCATTGATCAGGGGATGATCTATTTGCAGGTGACGCGCGGCAATCCCGGCGACCGCAGCTTTGTGTTTCCCGATCCGTCCTTGCCCGGCACCATCGTGGCCTTCACGCAAGACATCCCCAACCTTGCCGACGCGCCAGCGGCGAAGACCGGGTTCAAGGTCATCACCATCCCCGATCTTCGGTGGAGCCGGGTGGACATCAAGACGGTGCAACTGCTTTACCCCTCGATGGGCAAGATGGCGGCCAAGAAGGCAGGGGTCGATGACAGCTGGTTCACCGATGAAGCCGGGGCCGTGACCGAAGGCACCTCGAACAACGCCTATATCGTCAAGGGCAACAAGATGATCACCCGCCAGTTGGGCAATGACATCCTGCACGGGATCACCCGCGCCGCCGTGCTGCGCTTTGCCGCCGAAGCGCAGTTTGAAGTCGAGGAGCGGGCCTTTACCCCCGCCGAAGCCCAGGCGGCGGATGAGGCGTTCTCGACCGCAGCGTCGATTTTCGTGATGCCGGTGGTCGAGGTGGACGGCAAACCCGTCGGCTCTGGCAAGCCGGGTCCGGTGGCCGTGCGCCTGCGCGAGATCTATCTGGAAGAAATGCGTAAAGCCGCGATCTGACCCATGTCCGCCGCGCCGTTTACCCTTGACGGCTTTCGCCGTGGTCTGCGCGACGGGCTGCCCCTGGGCCTGAGCATCTTTGCCTATGGCCTGGGCTTTGGCCTTGTTGCGGCGCAGGCGGGGTTCGGCATTGGCCGCGCGGTGGTGACAAGTGCGGCGATCTATTCGGGCTCGGCGCAATTGGCGGCCGTAAACCTGCTGCAATCCGGGGCGGCGACCCTGACGGCGCTTTTTGCGACGATCCTGGTGATCAACGCCCGCTATTTCCTGTTCGGCGCAGCCTTGCAGCCGTGGCTGGGGCAGGTCAGCGCGCCAAAGGCCTATGGCAGCCTTCTGCTTCTGGGCGATGCCAACTGGATGCTGACCATGCGCGCGATCCGGGCGGGTGAGGCGGACCGGGCCTATCTGGCGGGAACCGGCACGCCGATGTTCGTGGGCTGGCTGGCGGGCACCGCAATCGGGGCCGGTGCCGTGACGATCCTGCCCGCGCCCGAGGCGCTGGGGTTTGACCTGATGCTGCCCGCCTTTGCCGCCGCGATGACGACGGCCATGACCAAAGCGCGCGCCGATCTGGTGCCGGTTGCGGTGGGCGCTGCGGCGGCCTTGCTGATTGCCAGCGTGGCCGGGCCAAGCTGGGCGGTGATCGGCGCGGGGCTGGCAGGCGGCGCGGTTGCCGCAGCAACGTGGCGGGACCGGGCATGAGCGATGGCTTTCCGACACTCCTTCTGGTCATGGCGGCGGCGGCGCTGATCTGCCGGATGCTGGGATTTGTGCTGATGCGGTTCATGCCCGCCTCGCCCCGGATCGAGGCGGCGCTACGGGCGACGCCGCTTTCGGTGATGGCGGGGATTACCGCGCTGTCACTGGCGCAAGGCGGTCTGGCCGAGGCGCTGGCGCTGGGTGCGGTGGTGGGGCTGACGTTGCTTCTGGGCAGCGACGTGGCCGCCGCCCTGCTGGGCGTGGCGGTGGTGGCCGTGTTGCGCTGGGTCGGGGTGTAGGGCGAGAGCCGGGGCAGGCCCCGACCTATGGGGCGACCCCGGTCAGTCCTGCTTGCCGACGTTTTCAGCGAAAGCCTTGTCGAAGGAGGCTTTCTTTGCGGCGTCCGCTTCGGTCTGGTTCTGCGCCACCCAGTCGGCATAGGGCATGCCGTAAACCACTTCGCGGGCCGCATCCTTGGAAAGCGCGATCCCCTTTTCCGCCGCCGCTTCCTGATACCAGCGCGACAGGCAGTTGCGGCAAAAGCCGCCAAGGTTCATCAGGTCGATATTCTGCACATCGGGGCGCTTTTCCATCAGATGATGGACCAAGGCGCGGAAGGTGGCGGCTTCCAGTTCAATGCGGGTTTGGTCGTCCATTCTACAGTCCCCCCAGCACTTCGGTCAGGATCGGGGCAAGCCGGGCCGCCCAATGGGCCTGCTGCGCCTGCGTTTCGATCAGGTCATTCCTGAGTTCTACAAGTGTGTTGTGACGACCGTTGCGCAAGGCGTGGCGGTCGATTGCGTCGCCGGGCAGGTGGCCGGAATAGGGCTCGTTGTCACCGATGCAAAGGTCGGGCTCAGCCATCAGCCGGGCAATCAGCGGGCGCGAAAACCGGTCATCCAGATGGGAATACAGCACGCCCACATGCCATGGCCGGGGCGCGCGGCCCCGCAAGGACGGGGTAAAGGAATGGATGGCCACGATCACCCGGTCAGGGCGCAGCGCGGCAAGACGGGCATAGGCCGAATGATAGGGGCGATAAAGCTCGTCCAGACGGCGTTCGATGTCTTCAGGCCCGGCATGGCGGTTGGCGGGAATGATCGTCCCGTCATAAAGCCGCATGACAAGGGTGGGGTCATCCTCACCCCGGTTCGGGTCGATCACCAGCCGCGAGAAATCCGACAGAATCACCGGGCTGTTCAGGTGCTGACCAAGCGCCGAAGCGACGCCCGCCGCGCCGACATCCCACGCGATGTGGCGGGCCATGTCAGCCTCAGGAATCCCAAGATCACCGCCGTTCAGCCAGTCCGGCACGCGGTTCGAGGCGTGGTCACAGGTTACAAGCCAGCGGCCCGGGCGATCTTGCCCTTCGATGATGAATGCCAAGTCCGGTCCTTTTCACATGGTCTGCGGTGGCGCTCCTGTCTTCCATACGATCGATCTTTGCGGCTTGCCAGCAATGTGCGCACGCAAGGGCGCAAAGAGCGGTGGGAAAGCGTTGCGGCAGCCTGCGGATTGCGCCATAAGGCACGCGGCCCACATGAACCGAAATTTGAAGCAGGAGGATGGCAATGCGCCGTCACCGCAACGTGAAGATTGTGGCCACGCTTGGCCCAGCGTCCAGCACCTACGAAATGATCCGCGCCTTGTTCGAGGCCGGGGCCGACGTGTTCCGCCTGAACATGAGCCACGGCACCCATGACGAACAGCGTGCGCGTCACAGCATCATCCGGCAAGTCGAGGCCGATACCGGCCGCCCGATCGCCATTCTCGCCGACCTTCAGGGTCCGAAACTGCGCGTGGGCGTGTTTGCCAACCCGTCGGAAGAACTGGTTGAAGGCGCGGCTTTCCGGCTTGATCTGTCGGCCGCCCCGGGTGACGCGAACCGCGTGAACCTGCCGCACCCCGAGATTTTTGCAGCGCTCGAACCCGGCACCTCGCTGTTGATCAATGACGGGAAGATCCGGCTGAAGGTCGAAGACTGCGGCAAGGATTTTGCCAGTTGCACTGTGACAGTGGGTGGCACGATCTCCAACCGCAAGGGCGTGAACGTGCCGGACGTGGTGCTGCCGGTGGCGGCACTGTCGGAAAAGGACAAGGACGATCTGGAATTTGCCTGCGAACTGGGCGTGGACTGGTTGGCGCTGTCCTTCGTGCAGCGCCCCGAAGACGTGATCGAGGCGCGCGTTCTTGCCAAGGGCCGCGCGGCGATCCTGTCGAAGATCGAAAAACCGGCGGCGGTGAAGGCCTATGACGCCATCCTGCAAGTGTCCGACGGCATCATGGTCGCGCGCGGCGATCTGGGTGTGGAACTGCCGGTCTATTCGGTGCCACCGATCCAGAAGCGGCTGGTGCGGGGCGCGCGGGCGGCGGCCAAGCCGGTGATCGTGGCAACACAGATGCTGGAATCGATGATCGAAGCCCCGGTCCCTACCCGGGCCGAGGTCAGCGACGTGGCCACGGCCATCTATGAAGGCGCGGATGCCGTGATGCTTTCGGCGGAATCGGCGGCGGGCAAATACCCGATCGAAGCCGTCACCACGATGAACAACGTGGCGATGAGCGTCGAGAAAGATCCGACCTACCGTTCCGTGATCGAAGCCAGCCGCGTCGTGCGCCGCGAATCGATTGCCGATGGTATCGTGGCCGCCGCGCGCGAGATTGCCGAAGCGACCAACATCAAGGCGATCTGCTGTTTCAGCCAGTCGGGCAATACCGCAAGCCTCGTTGCTCGCGAACGGCCGCATGTGCCGATTCTGGCGCTGACGCCGCTGATGTCCACCGCGCGGCGCATGGCGCTGACATGGGGCGCGCATTGCGTGATCACCGAGCCACAGGAACGGTTCAAGGGCGCGGTCCTCGCGGCGGTTCGTGCTGCCCGGGATGGCGGCTTTGCCACCGATGAAGATCAGATTGTAGTCACCGCAGGTGTGCCGTTCAACGTAAAGGGCACGACCAACATCCTGCGGGTGGCACCCTGTGACGAGCGGTTGATTTCGCGGGTCGACCCGGAATAAACTTCAGCCAGCAGTATTCGGCCGGGGAGTATCATGGATACGGATCTGGTTTTGACGATCGGAATCGTGCTTGCGGTCCTGTCGGTCCCAGTACTTCTTGCTGCATGGGCTGAAAGCACGGCACCCCGGATCGGGGCGGTCCTGGTCATCGTGGCCATCGGCATGATCGCCACGGCCGTGATTACCCGGCCCGGGGGCTATAGCCTGAATGAAGTGCCGGATGTGATGCTTGGCGTCATTTCCCGTGGGTTGAACTGAACGCAGCCCCTTGCACCCCGCCGTCGCCCCGCCTATAGGGGCGGCTTCAATACCCGCACGGCCGGCCTACGTGGCATGCCGAGTCGTGCCTGAAACCACGGAGATGGAAATGCCCAAGATGAAGACCAAGTCGGCGGCGAAGAAGCGTTTCAGCTTCACGGCCTCCGGTCGGGCCAAGGCCGGCGTTGCCGGCAAGCGGCACGGCATGATCAAGCGCACGACGAAGTTCATTCGCGATGCTTCCGGCACGATGCTGCTGTCCGCTGCGGACACCAAGATCGTCAAGAAGTACATGCCCTACGACCGGTAAGGAGAGCACCAGATGTCCCGCGTCAAATCCGGTGTGGTCACCCACGCCCGTCACCGCAAGGTGATCAAGGCTGCCAAGGGCTATTACGCCGCGCGCAGCACGAACTTCCGCACCGCCACTCAGGCTGTCGACAAGGCCAACCAGTACGCGACCCGCGACCGCAAGGCCCGCAAGCGTTCGTTCCGGGCGCTCTGGATCCAGCGGATCAACGCCGCCGTCCGGCTGTTCGACGCCGAGATGACCTATTCGCGCTTCATCAACGGCCTGGCAAAAGCCGGGATCGAAGTGGACCGCAAGGTTTTGGCCGATCTGGCCGTGCATGAACCGGATGCGTTCAACGCCATTGCCGGTCAGGCGAAAGCCGCACTGGCCTGAGGGTTCAGGTTTTCGAGCTCGGAAAGGCCCTGCGGTGACGCGGGGCCTTTTCTTTTGGGGCTGCGCCCTGCCCCGGCGTGGAAGCGAGGGGTTTCACACCCCTCGCGCTCCCCGTGGGATATTTGTGCAGAGAGGAAGCACAATTTTAGTCGAATTGTTCGGGTTCAGCGATTGAACACTCGGGAGGGGTGCAGTTCTCCGCCCTGATAGTGGCCGACGGCGATGGCCTGACCGTTCAGGCTGGCCCAGCCTTCGCTGCCCCATTCGGCATTGGCGATCACCATGCCGGGATTGCCGTTCCGCAGTCGGGCGGCCCCTTCTGGCGTAGCCGGAAATTCCGGCAGGTCTTGCAGCCCGAGTTCCAGGGGCAGAAGGCGGCCATCAAGCGCCTCGGTCTTTGCCTCGGCGTCGATCTGGTCAAGCGTGACGCCCTGTTCCGCCTTGAAGGGGCCAGACCATGTACGGCGGAGCCACTGGACGTGGCCAAGGCAGCCAAGGGCAAGGCCAAGGTCGCGCGCGATGGATCGGACGTAGCCGCCCTTGCCGCAGACCATCTCCAGATCGACATGGTCTGGATCGGGGCGACCCAGCATCTGAAGGCTTTCGACCCAGAGTGGGCGAGCGGCGAGGTCCATCTGCTCGCCTTCGCGGGCAAGATCATAGGCGCGGTCGCCATCAACCTTGACGGCGGAATACTGGGGCGGAACCTGCATGATGTCGCCTCGGAAGGCGCCAAGGGCAGCTTCGATCTGCGCGTCGCTGGGGCGCTGGTTACTGGTGGCGATGACCTTTCCCGAGGCATCATCAGTGTCCGTCTGCGCGCCAAGTGTCACGCGGAAGCGGTAGCATTTCAGCGCGTCGGTGATGTAGGGGATGGTCTTGGTCGCTTCGCCCAAGGCAACGGCGAGGACGCCCGTCGCATCGGGGTCAAGCGTGCCGGCATGGCCGGCCTTTTGCGCCGAAAGCGCCCATTTGACCTTGTTGACGATAGCGGTGGAGGTCACCCCGGCGGGTTTGTCCACGATCAGCCAGCCAGTGACGGCGCGGCCCTTCTTGATGCGACCCATGGGGATCAGCCTTTCGGGATGACGGTGCCGACGATCGGCCCCATGGGAAAGCCCGCGTCGTGGCGGTTGAGGTCGGGGGCGTAGAGGCGCGAGATGTTGCCATCAAAATAAAGCGCATCCGACAGGCCAAGTTCGTCGCGGAAGAGTCGGGCGAAGGCGTGGAAGTTCACCCGGTCATCCGAGATCGCGAAGACGGCGCGGGTGCCGTCAGCCGACACGCCGACGCCATTGCGGACATAGGTGCTGTCGCTGCCCGGCAGGAGCTTGGGGTGCAACTCGCCGTTCAGGACCAGCATGGGGCCGGACTGGGTGGCGAAGCGGCAGGCGGGTTGTTCGGCCTTGAAGCTGCGGCTTTCGATGACGCGGAACGTCTCGCCGATGCAGAAGACGCCGTTCGGGAGGAGGCCGAAGTTGCCGGGGCCGTCGCTGGTGATGAGGCGGGCGGTTTCGGTGCCGTTCTCGATGTAGAGGCCGACGGGATCAAGGTCGCGGTGATACATGCCGGCGTTCATCGCGAAGCCGAGGGTCTGGCCTTCAGCCTCAAGCGCTGCGTTGACGCGGGCGAAGCTGCCATAGGCGCCTTCGGGGCCGGAGTGGAAGAGGCGCAGGTCTTCGCCGAGCGACACCTCACACAGGGTGTAGGCGGCGCCGTCGAAGCTGGTATCGCGGCAGGTGGCGGCCTCGGTCGCGAGGGGGGCCAGCGTCAGGGCGATGGCGAGGCGGAGCATCAATCGTCGCCGTCGGGGGTTTCGGGGTCGAGGTCGCGCTGGACGGCCGGGTCGGCAAAGAGGCGGCGGGTCTCATCAAGGCGGTCGAAGGTTTCGTCGGGCCGAAAGCGCAGATCGGGGGCATATTTCAGCGTCATGCCCTTCACCACCCGGTGACGCAGTTCGGCCTTGTTGCGGGCAAGGGCGGCGATGGCATCCTGCACCGGGACCGACCCCATCAGCGGCATGACATAGACGGTGGCGACCTTCAGGTCGTTCGACATCGACACCTCGCCCACGGTGATGGACATGGCGTTGAGTTCGGGGTCATGAATCTCGGCACGGTTCAGCACGTCCGACAGCGTGCGACGGATAAGTTCGCCGACGCGAAGCTGGCGTTGCGTGGGGCCTTGGCCGGAGGAGGGGCGATTGTTCGACATGGCGCCCATGTAGGCCGTTTCTGCCCGGCCCGCAACGGCGGGCTTTTGCCCGCTGCGGATAGGCGCTAGGACGGGGCAAAACGGAGGTGCGCGATGGGCGATATTCCAGGGATCGTGGTGACGGGTGCATCCGGGCGGATGGGGCAGACCCTGATCCGGCTGGCGGCAGAATCGGACAAGCTTCGGCTGGTGGGCTGCGTGGAACGTGCCGGCCATGGCTGGATCGGCCGCGATGTGGGTGAGGCGATGGGCGGCGCACCGATTGGGGTGTCCGTGACCGATGACCCGCTGGAGGCCTTTGCCAAGGCGCAGGCGGTGGTGGATTTCACCTCTCCGGCCGCCACGGTGGAATTTGCGGCTTTGGCGGCACAGGCGCGGGCGGTGCATGTGATCGGCACCACGGGGCTGGAGGCGGAGCATCTGGCAAGGATCGAAGCGGCCAGCCGGCATGCGGTGATCGTGCGGGCGGGCAATATGTCCCTTGGGCTGAACCTCTTGGTGCGGCTGACGCAGAAGGTCGCGGCGGCGCTGGATGCAGATTGGGATGTGGAAATCGTCGAGGCACACCACAGGATGAAGGTCGATGCGCCTTCCGGAACAGCGCTCATGCTGGGCGAGGCGGCGGCGGCGGGCCGGGGCGTGGCGCTGGACGCGGCAAAGGCTTCGGGGCGTGACGGCATCACCGGCGCACGGGAACGCGGAACGATCGGGTTTTCTGCCATCCGGGGCGGCGATATCGTCGGCGAGCATGATGTGATCTTTGCCGGGATGGGTGAGCGGATCGTGCTGCGACATCTGGCGACGGACCGGGCGATCTTTGCGCGCGGCGCGTTGCGGGCGGCGCTTTGGGGTCAGGGGCAGAAACCGGGGCAATATGACATGATGGACGTCTTGGGCATCTGACGAGTCATCCAATCGTCGGGCAGCAGCGTATAAGCTGCAAACGACCTCCGGGGGGCTTGTGATGAAGCGCATGATTGCAGGCATTGTGATGCTTGCCGCACCTGTCGCAGCGGCTGCGAACGACTTTCAGGCTGTGCGCGACAAGGGCGCGTTCCTGTCGCTGGTGCAGGACCGGGAGTTGCGGATCGGGCTTTACAACCTTTCCCTGAACGTCCTGCCGGATGGGCAGATCAAGGGCAGCGCCCTTGGCTGGTCCATTACCGGGTCATGGAACTGGCAGGACGGTTATTTCTGCCGCCAGATGGACTGGAGCGGCATGGAGATCGACTATAACTGCCAGCTGGTCGAGGCGCAGGGCGCCGAAAAGCTGCGCTTCACTGTCGATCAGGGCGCGGGCGATTCCGCGACTTTCCGACTGCGCTGAGGGCACGGGTGCCGGGTTGAAGCCCGGCCCACGGGACCAGTGCCGTCAGAAATCGACCGCAAGCCCTTTCTTTTCCCAATCCCCGTAACGGACCGGTTCCAGCCCGGCGCGGCCGCCAAGCTCAGGCGGCAGGGGGGCCTTGGCCTCGGCGGCCTTGCGACGTTCCTCAGCCTCGGCAAGGGCGCGTTTGGCGGCAGGTGGCAGATTGTCAGAGTCCATGTCTGCTTCCTTGTAAGGGGCTTTCCCGTGATATACGCCGCGCGGGGCAGGCAGCAAGGGGATGACAATGGCCGAAGGTTTGGCGGCGCGGGCAGCAGCGGTGGCGATACTGGACGGCGTGCTGGGCGAAGGCCGCATGTTGTCAGACTTTGCCGGCCCTGATCTGGCACCGGCAGACCGCGCGCGGGCCTTGCGGTTGGCAGGGGCGGTGCTGCGGCATCTTGAGTCGGCGGACCGGATTCTGGACCGACATCTGCGGAAATCTCCGCCCCTGACGGCGCGTAACGTCTTGCGGCTGGCCTTGGTGGAACTGGCGCAAGGGGCTCCAGCGCATGGGGTGGTCAATGCGGCGGTTGAAATGGTGCGGCAGGGCAAGCGCACCGGGCATCTGTCGGGGCTGGTCAACGCCATCTTGCGCGCCGTGCCGGAAGGCACCGTTTTCGACGGGCTGGGACCGCAAAAGCTGCCGCGCTGGCTGCGGCAACCTCTGGTGCATGCCTATGGCCGTGACGTGGTGACCGCGATCGAGGCGGTGCAGGCTACCGAACCGCCCCTTGACCTGACGCTGCGCGCCGGGTTTGAGACGCCCGCGGGTGAGCTTTTGCCAACCGGCAGCCTGCGGTTGACCGCGCCCGGGCAGGTCTCGACCCTGCCGGGCTATGCGGCAGGGGGCTGGTGGGTGCAGGACGCCGCCGCCGCCCTGCCCGCGCGGCTTTTGGACGCGCAGCCCGGCGAAAAGGTGCTGGACCTGTGCGCGGCCCCCGGGGGCAAGACCTTGCAGATGGCCGCCGCCGGGGCCGAGGTGACGGCGCTGGATATCTCCGGCCCACGAATGGCGCGGGTGGCTGCAAATCTGGCGCGGACAGAGCTGGCCGCGCATCTGGTGGTGGCCGATGCGCTGGTCTGGGAGCCGGATGCATCCTTCGACGCGATCCTGCTGGACGCGCCCTGTTCGGCAACCGGGACGGTGCGTCGCCATCCGGACCTGCCGTTTGTAAAGGACGGCTCCGAGGTAGAGGGGCTGGTCGCGTTGCAAACGCAGCTTCTGGATCGCGCCTTGGGGTGGCTGCGTCCCGGCGGGCGGCTGGTGTTTGCCACCTGCTCACTTTTGCCCGAGGAGGGCGAGGAGCAACTGGCAGCGGCTTTGGCGCGGCATCCGGGGCTGGGTGTTGAGCGGATGGACCTTGCCGGGGTGGCGCCTGCGTGGTGGACCGATATGGGCGGGCTGCGGTTGCGGCCGGATTACTGGGCTGAGCGTGGCGGGATGGACGGGTTCTTCATGGCGCGGTTGCGGTCGGCGTGACCGCCCTTTGCTGGCCGCCGGGGGTTTCACACCCCCGGACCCCTGTGGGATATTTGCGCAGAGAGGAAGCCGAATTTTAATCAAAGTTTCAGGGCTTTGGAGGGAAGATCCGGTAGTATAGCCAGTCGGGCAAGAACTGACCGCCGCGGAAAAGCCAGCTGAATGCGGTAGGAAAGCTGATCTTGAAACGGCCCGATTGCATGTGGCGGAACATGATGTCGGCGGCGGCCTCGGGTTCCATGATGAACGGCATGGTGAAATCATTCTTCGCGGTCAGCCGTGTGCGAATGAAGCCCGGGTTGGCAAGTTGCACGGCGATCCCGGTCTGGCGCAGGTCAGCGTAAAGCGATTCCGCCAGCACCATGGTGCCGGCCTTTGACGCGGCGTAGCCGATGGCGCCGGGCAGACCCCGGAAGCCGGACAAGGAACCGGTGATCACGACATGGCCCCGGCCCTTGGCGACCATGCCGGGCAGGGCGGCACCAACCGCGCGGATGCAGCCGGTGAAGTTGACATTGGCCATCGCCTCGGCGGCCTTGGCGTCCCAGTCCTGCGCGCGCATCGGCCAGTAGACGCCAGCCAGAAACACCATCCCGTCAAGATCGCCCAACCGGGCGGCGGCGGCATCAACGCTTGCGCTGGAGCCGACATCTACGGAAAGGGCGCTGGCCTTGCCGGGCAGGCTGGCGACCGCCTGTTGCAGCGCGTCTTCGCTGCGCGCAGACAGGATAACCTCGGCCCCTGCCGCGCTGAGCTTGTGCGCAAGTGCAAGGCCAAGGCCTTCGGACGCGCCGACCAGCCAATAGCGTTTACCGGTGAAATCCCTCATTCGGCGGGGGTCATTTCCAGAGAAGGGACGCGGCGCATGGTAGCCACAAGTTCAGCCACCTTGATGCCGAACTTGCGGAACTGCGACCGGTTCATGATGGTGCCGTTGTCCATCAGATACATCCAGTCGGTCACGTCCAGCACATGCCCCCCCGCCTCGGGCGTAAGGCGGATGCGGTAGCGCAGCATGACGCCGGGGCCTTCGACCCGGCCCGATCCAAGGCCCACCACATCAGCTGCGGTGGCGGTGATGTCGCCGGAATTTCCCAGTGCCAATGTCCAGGCGCGGTGCTGGACGGTGCCGCTGTCATAACGGAACACCTCGGACAGGGTGCCGATGTTGCCGTTCCATGTCCCCTCCATGTCGGCCACGAAGCGCGAGGCGACACGCCCGGTCGGGCCATAGATCATGCCTTCGCACTGGATCGGCCCGGACAGGTGCTGGCGCAGGTCGAACTGCGGCCCGAGACCAGCATAGTCGGCCGGGGTTTGCGCCTGAAAAGACGCATAGCGGCTGCGAAGCGCCATAAGCATGATGATGATCACGCCGCCGAGGAGGGCTGAAAGGATCGGTGTCACGATATGGCTTCCTTGGAATGAACAACAGAGTGGTCTGGCAACGGAGTCGCGGCGAGCAGCAGGATTGCTGTGACTTTCAATACGCAAGGCAGGGCCGCGTAGATCAATGTAAGGGTCCAAAGGGCGGATTCGCTGTTGTCCGGGCCGGGTTTGAAGCCCGCAAGGTCAAGCGTTGGCAACAAAGTGGCTGCGGCGAGGGCAAGGGACAGCTTCGACACGAAGGACCAAAGCCCGAAGGCCGCCGCCTCGCGGGTGCCAAGACGGGCAAGGCGTTGGGCGAAGATTGCGGGCAAAAGCGTAAGATCCGCGCCAAGTGCCGCGCCGGAGGCGGCACAGATGACCGCGAAGGCAATGCCGTCGCCCGCGCCAAGGTTCAGGGTCCAGAGAAACGCAAGGATCGCAAGGACCATCGCTGACAAAAGCACCGGGCGGGGGCCGTGGCGGCGGGCAAGGGCGGCCCAGACCGGGGTGGAAAGGGCGGCGGAAAGGAAGAAGAGCAGCAAAAGCGGGCCTTCCCAGCCGGGCACGCCAAGGCGGCTTTCGACGAAGAACAGAAACAGGGTTGAGGTGACGGCAACGGGGGTGGCGTTCAAAAGCGCGATGAGAAGGAGGCGGCGGGCAAGGCGATCACCAAGCACGGGGCGGAAAAGGGCGATGAGGCTGGGCGTGGGTTCGGCCGCATGGCCCTGCCATTGGCGGCGCATGGCGAGGGTGGCTGCGATGCCGAGAACGGCGAAGATGCCTGCGAAGGCGGTGAAAGGGCTGGCGGTCGCTGCGGCAAGGGCCACCGGGGCGACGGCGGCAAGGCAGACGCCAATGAGGGAGCCGCCTTCGCGCCATCCGGCAAGGCGGATGTGGCCGCCGGGGCCGAGGGTTTCGGCCTTGGCCACCCCTTCGGCGTAAAAGCATATGGTCAGGAAGGAGAACGCGCTGAACAGGCCGGTGAGGCAGAGCGCGAACCACCACAGGGGCGCAATCGGCGGGGTGACGGCGAAGAGGCCGGCCATCGCGGCGGTGAGAAGGGCGACCGCGAGGGCGACGCCGAGGCGGCGGCGGGGGCGTGTCGCCTCGGCCAGCCAGCCAAGCGCGGGGTCTTGCACGACATCGATCAGGCGCAAGGCGGCAAGGACGAAGCCGAGCGAGGCGAGGGTGACGCCGTAGGTGTCAACGTAGAACTTGGGCGCATGGATGTAGATCGGCAGGCCCGCCGTAGCAATAAGCGCCGCGAAGAGCGACCATGCAGGCAGGCCTTTGGCCCCGGCAGTCATCGTGACACATCTTCGCCCGGCGGCGTGGGCCGCGTGTTGAATTTAACCCGCTTCAGCGCAAGTTTCAGCGCCTGCCAGTGGATCAGCGCCAGCACCCGGCGCGAGCCGAAAGGGCGGCGCAGCGCAGAGGCGAGGATGCCCCGGCTGGTCAGGGCTTCGCGCGGGCCGATCAGGTTGGTGAAAAGGCCGCCAGTGGCAGTGGTATAGTCGATCCAGATGCCGATCCGGTCAGGCCGGATATCGAAGCGGAAGGCATAGGTTCCATCGACCGGCTGAAACGGCGAAACGTGGAAGATCTTCTGCGCGGTGATGGTATCTTCGCGGGTAATCGGCGCGCGGTCTTCGCGGTGGCAAAGGTAGGAATGCCGGTCGCCATAGGTGTTCGACACCTCGGCAATGACGGCGCGGAGATGGCCGCGGTGGTCATAGGCGAGCCAGAAGCTGACCGGGTTGAAGACATGGCCCAGAAGGCGGGGCTGGGCCAGAAGCAGCAGCCGGTCGGCGGCAAGGTCATGCGCCGCAAGCACCTCACGCGCCCAGGAAGCCCCCTTGCCCTGCCCCGGCGCGCCGCCATGGTCAGCGTCGTGCAGCGACATCAGATTGCCACGGTTGCGAGAAAACAGGCGCGGCGCCTGCATCTTTTCGGGGTCGAGCAGGATGTAATCGACCGTGTAGCGAAAGGCATTGCGAACCGGGCCTTTGCGACCATGGAACGTTTCAGACCTGATCCGCTGGACCTGCATCACGCCGCGATCCGTGCGACCCGGCGTTCGGCCATGGCCGTGACCACATCGACCGCCGAGGCGAAGCCGTCTTCGTGGAACCCGTTGCGCATCCATGCCCCGCCGAACCAGGTGTTATGGCGGCCGTTGGTTGCGCGGATGGTTTCCTGCGCGGCCAGGGCGGCCACGTCGAACACCGGATGGTGGAAGGTGTTCACATCATGGATCAGTTCATCGCGGATCGGGCGGGAGGTGTTCAGGGTAACGAACAACGGGTCATCCTGCGGGATCGGTTGCAGCGAGTTCATCCAGTAGGTCAGGTCAATCTTGTTGCCCGCGCCAGCCTTTGGTTCAACATAGGACCAGGACGACCAGACCTTGCGTGACTTCGGCATCAGGCTGGTGTCGGAATGCAGCACCGCCTCGTTTGGCTGAAAGCGGATGGCGGCAAGGTTGGCGGACTCGGCTGGGGTGGCGTCGGCCAGAAGGCGCAGGCTCTGGTCGGAATGGGTGGCAAAGATCACATCGTCGAACAGTTCCCAGTCGTCACCCGTCGCACGCACAAGGACCGAGCCCGCCTCACGCCGGACAGCGGCGATCGGGGTGGCGGTGCGGATGTCCACGCCCTGGGCAACCATGGCGGCTTGCAGGCGGCGCACGTATTCGATGGACCCACCCTTGACGGTATACCATTGATGCTGCCCGTCGAAGTCCAGAAGCGCGTGGTTGCGGAAGAACCGCACCAGCGCCTGAGCCGGAAAGTCAAGGATGCCGGAGGTGGGGGTGGACCAGATCGCGCCGGAAAAAGGGGTGATGTAATGGTCACGGAACCACGCGCCGGTGCCAAGCCGGGCCAGAAGATCGCGTATCGTCATGGCGGGGTCATTGGCCACGGCTTCGGCGTTGCGGTTGAAGTGCATGATGTCGCCCAGCATCCGCAGGAAGCGCGGGTCAAGCGCGTTCCTGCGCTGCGCAAAAATCGCGTCAACCGAAGCCAGCCCATATTCCAGCCGCCCGCCCTTGATGGAGGCCCCGAAGCTCATGCTGCTTTCCACGGTCGGGACGGCCAGCTTTTCGAACAGCTTCACCAGATGCGGGTAGTTGACGTTGTTGTAGACGATGAACCCCGTATCCACCGGCTGATCCTTGCGCTTGCCGGCAATCACGGTGCGGGCATGGCCGCCAAGGCGGGGTTCGGCCTCGAACAGCACGACGGCATGAGTGTCGGCAAGCAAATTCGCGGCGGCCATGCCGGAAATCCCCCCTCCGATAACGGCAACGCGGCGGCGGGCAGAGCCCAAGGTCTCGAACGGCATTCAGGCAATTTCCTTCATGGGCTTTATTGCCTTACGCGGCGGACACCCGGTTAGATCACAGTGGCAACGCAGAAAGGTGCTGTCAAACGAAGTTGACACAGATGCCTTGACAGATTTTCCAGTTGAACCAAATCCCACCAAAGAATGATCCAACAAGTCGCGTGCCGCGTAAATGTGACATGATGCTTGACGCCACAAGATCGGATATGACGGAGCAATCCGGCCCCCCTCACCCTGGTGTGGTGGTGGCTGCAAATGGGATGCCCCGCAGGAAGGATCGATTGGTGGCGAAGGCGGAAGACGGAACGGATTGGGCGGGCCTGCTGATTCAGGTGCGCGACCGTCAGGACAGAGCGGCGTTTGCCCAGCTCTTTCGCCATTTCGCCCCAAGGGTGAAGGCGTTCCTGATGAAGTCGGGCGCGGGGGCGGCCTTGGCCGAGGAATGCGCGCAGGATGTCATGGCGACGCTGTGGCAGAAGGCGCATCTTTTTGACCCCGCGCGGGCATCGGTGTCGACATGGGTCTACACCATCGCGCGGAACAAGCGGATCGACGCGCTGCGGAAAGACCGCCGCGCCGAGCCGGAAGAACTGGACTGGGGGCCAGAGCCTGAACCTGATCAGGCCGAGGCCATGGAAGCCCAGCAAGATACGGAACGACTGGGCCAGGCCTTGGCCCAACTGCCTGAAAAACAGCGTGCCTTGATCGAAAGGGCTTTCTACGGCGATTTGTCGCACAGCGAGATTGCTGCCGAAACCGGCCTACCTTTGGGAACGATCAAATCTCGCATCCGGCTGGCGCTGGAAAAGCTGCGCCACCACATGACGTGAAGGACGAAACGGAAATGACGATACGCCACCATCTTTCGGACCCGCTTCTGATGGCCTACGCGGCTGGTCAGTTGCCCGAGGCGTTCAATCTGGTTGTGGCGACCCATGTGTCGCTCTGCGACGAATGTCGCGCGCGGCTGGGGGCCTTTGACGCGGTTGGCGGCGCCCTGATCGAGGAGATCGAAGAGATTTCGATGGGCGAAGCCGCGCTTGAGGCGGCCCTGTCCCGGATCGAGGGGTTGCCGCAGGCCACACGCGCCGAACCGCTGAAACCGGCGGGCATCTTGCCTGCGCCCTTGGCGGATTATGTGGGCGGAGACCTGAACGCGGTGCGCTGGCGGCGGATCGGTGGCGGGGTGAAGCAGGCGATCCTGCCGACCGGGCGCGATGCCTCGGCCCGGCTGTTGTATATTCCGGCAGGAACGGCCGTCCCCGATCATGGCCACCGCGGGATGGAACTGACGCTGGTGCTGCAAGGCGCCTTTGCGGATGACAACGACCGCTTCAACCGTGGCGACATCGAGATTGCCGACGAGAATCTGGAGCATACCCCGGTGGCTTTGGCCGGTGAGGATTGCATCTGCCTTGCCGCCACCGATGCGCCCCTGCGGTTCCGCGGGATGCTGCCGCGTCTGGCACAGCCATTGTTCAGGATCTGACTGAATGCAGGGCCGAAGCTCGGCCTACGATTCAGGCAAACCGAAAAACCTTGTCGCAAGCACGGGCCAGTCGCCGGTAAGGGTGACTGGCCGCTCGGTCAGGACCAGATCACCCACCGCAACGCCCTGCCCGTTCACCATGACCGGACCAAGCGCATAGAGCGCCAGCAGTCCGCCACCCGGCAGGCTTTCGCTACGGGCCAGTCGCACATCGGGTTTCGGCAGATGCCCCGCTGTCATCACGTTGTAGTCGTCGGACTGCTGCCCGTTGGTTTCCGTGGCCGTCAGAGCGATATCACCGGGAAACGCCACCGGGACCAGCCGCTCACAGCGAAAATCAAGGCCGGCCCCGATCAAGCGGAAACCGGGGCCAGACAGCACGGTCAGGCTGCGCTCAATCCCCGGGAACAGTGAAAACGGGCCGTCTTCCACCACAGAGGCGCGGGAAAGGCGGGCAAGAAGTTGGCCGCCCTCCTCCAGCCGCCACAGTTCCACCGTTACACCCCGGCCATTCTTCCACGGCTGGCGGGTATAGTCGGCAGGGGTCAGGTGGATCATTCTGCTGCCCTTGGCCCTATGACCGGGGTCGGATCAGTTGGGGAAATTTCCTCGAAGTCGAAGTTGTCCAGCCGCCGCGCGCGTTTGCCCGCCTTTTCCGAGGATATCTTGATATCCTCGATATCCTTCGCGGCTTGCCCGAAGTGCCGGTCAAGGCTTTCAACCCGTGTCCCCAGCCGGTCCACATCTGCATAAAGCAGCGCCAGTTCCTTGCGGATCGCCCCCGCCTGTTCGCGCATGCGGGCGTCTTTCAACACCGCACGCATGGTGTTCAGCGTGGCCATGCAGGTGGTTGGTGACACGATCCAGACCTTTACGGCAAAACCTTCGCGGACGATTTCGGGGAAATTGGCGTGCAGTTCGGCGTAGACGGCTTCGGACGGCAGGAACATCAGCGCCCCATCCGCCGTTTCGCCTTCAACGATGTAGCGGTCGGAAATGGCGCGGATATGGGCGCGGACGGCGGTGCGCATGGCTTGCGCGGCCTCGGTCACCCCGCGCGGGGTGTCGGCGCGGCGGATCGCCTCATAGGCCTCCAACGGGAACTTGGCGTCGATGACGATGGGGCCGGGCGGATTGGGCAGGTGGATCAGGCAATCGGCGCGCTTGCCGTTCGATAGCGTAGCCTGCATCGTGTAGGCGTCCTTGGGCAGCGCCTTTTGAACGATGTCATGGAGCTGAATTTCACCAAACGCGCCGCGCGTCTGCTTGTTCGACAGGATGTCTTGCAAGGACAGCACGTTGCCCGACAGCTTTTCGATATTCGCCTGCGCCTTGTCGATGGTTTCGAGGCGCTGCTGCAATTCACCCAGACTGCGCGCGGTGCGGGTGGAGGTGCCGTGCAGCGCCTCGGTCATCTGGCGCTGCACCTCGGTCAGGCGGTTTTCCATCACCTGAAGCATCGCGGTCTGGCTGACGGCCTGGGTTTCCGACACATGATGCAGGCCCCCGGCCAGCCTTTCCTGCCCGTCGCCAAGCTGCTGGATCCGGTTGGACAGCCAGCCGATTTCCCGCATCAGGGGCTCGGCGGCCGTGGCCGACCGGCTGACACTGCGCAGGATCAGCAGGAGCAGCGCCAGCAGGATCAGCCCGACCGCGCCGAGGATCAGCACCTCGGGGTCGTTCCACGCATAGGTCTGACCGAAAAGCGTGATCATCGGCGGCCGAACAGTCGTTCAATGTCGGCCAGCGACAGTTCCACATAGGTCGGCCGGCCGTGGTTGCACTGGCCGGACAGGGGCGTTGCCTCCATCTCGCGCAAGAGGGCGTTCATTTCTTCGGGGCGCATCTGGCGGCCTGACCGGACCGAGCCATGGCATGACATGCGCGACAGGATGGCGTCGATCTTCGCTTGCACAAGGTTGCTGTCCCCGGCGTCCGAAAGCTCATCCAGAATGTCACGCACCAGCGCCTCGGCGTTGACCGGGCCAAGGATTGCCGGGGTTTCGCGGATGGCGATGGCAGAGCCGCCAAAGGCTTCGATCCCCAGCCCCACCGCCGCGAGCGCGGGCGCGTGGTCCAGCAGACGGGCGGCATCGGTGGGTGACAGTTCGACGATCTCGGGAATGAGCAGCGCCTGCGCGCGGATGCCCGTCTCGGCCATTTGCCGTTTCAGGCGTTCATAGACAAGGCGTTCATGCGCGGCGTGCTGATCGACGATAACAATGCCGTTGGCCGTCTGGGCGACGATGTAGTTTTCATGCAGCTGCGCCCGTGCGGCCCCGAGGGGGTGCTGGGCCGCCCCCGCGTCAAAGGGCTGCGCCGGGTCTTCGGCGGTGAAGGCGGCGGCCTGCGGTGCCTCGGCAAAGCCCAAGGTGTTGGGCGCCATCGGGTCGGGCGCCTGGAAGGCAAAGGCGCGCGACAGGCTGGGCTGGCTGGGCCGGTCCATCTGGTAAACCGGGCGGAAGGCCTGCAACGTCGCGGCCCCGACGGTGGAGGAGGCCCGATGCCCTGCCCCGGTCAGCGCAGATTTCAGCGCGGTGATGATCAGGCTGCGGGCCGCGTCGGGTTCGCGGAACCGCACCTCGGCCTTGGCGGGGTGGACGTTCACATCAACCCGCTGCGGATCAGCGATCAGGTTCAGCACCGCTGCCGGGTGCCGATCCCGGCTGAGGACGTCGAAATAAGCCACCCGCAGCGCGCCATACAGCATGCGGTCCTGCACCGGGCGGCCATTGACGAATATGTATTGCTGCGCCGAGGATCCGCGCGAATAGGTGGGCAGCGCGGCAAGGCCCTGAAGCCGCAGCCCGTCGCGTTCCGCGTCGATCCTTAGCGCATTCTCGGTGAAATCGCGGCCAAGGATGCCGGTCAGGCGGCCCTCCAGCGACGCGAACAGATCGCCCTGCTGCGGATCGGCGCGGAACAGTTGCCGGCTGTCGGCCCCCGACACATCGCGCAGGGTAAAGCCCACCTGCGGCTCGGCCATGGCCAGACGGCGGACAACATCGACAATCGCCTGCACTTCGGCCCGGTCGGACCGCAGGAACTTCAGCCGCGCGGGGGTGGCGTAGAAAAGGTCGCGCAATTCCACCACCGTCCCACGGGTCAGCGCGGCGGGTCGGACGGGCGACAGACGGCCCCCTTCGCAGGCGATCTGCGCCGCATCATGGCCCAAGCTGCGCGAAGTGATCGTCAGCCGGCCGACCGCGCCAAGCGAGGGCAGCGCCTCGCCCCGAAAGCCGAAGCTGCGGATATCCAGCAGGTCCGACCCGTCGATCTTTGATGTGGCATGGCGCGACAGGGCCAGCGGCAGATCCTCCGGCGTCATCCCGCAGCCATCGTCGGTGACCCGGATCAGGGTCTGGCCGCCATCGGCAATGTCGATCTGGATGCGCCCGGCCCCTGCGTCCAGCGCGTTTTCCACCAGTTCCTTCACCGCCGAGGCGGGACGTTCCACCACCTCGCCCGCCGCGATGCGGTTGATCGCCGCCTCATCCAGTTGGCGGATCTCCGGGCGGCCATCATTGCCCGCTATCTTGGGTGTGTGAAGCGTCATGGCGCTATCTGTAGCAGGCAGCCCCGAGTCGGGAAAGAACGAAACAGGATTGCTGTGCGCAGGGGTTGCGCTTTCCGACCGAGACGCCATATCGGCGCAAACAGGGGGCTGAGAATGCAAGATATGCTGTCGCTGGCCGGGGCCAACCTCTTGACCCCGATGATCCTTTGCTTTGCCCTTGGCCTGTTTGCAGCCCTTGCCCGCAGCGAACTGACCATCCCCGAGGCGGTCGCAAAGGGCATGTCGATCTATCTTCTGTTCGCCATCGGCTTCAAGGGCGGGGTCGCGGTGGCTGACCACGGGCTTGACGCAACGCTGGTATCGGCACTTGTCGCCGGGGTGGTGTTGTCCTTTGCAATTCCCTTCGTGGCATTCCCGCTCTTGAAGGTCATGACCCGGCTGAACCCCACGGATGCTGCGGCTGTCGCGGCACATTACGGGTCGATCAGCATCGTGACGTTCGTCACCGGAACCTCTGTCCTTCAGGCTGCGGGGATTGCGGCCGAAGGTTACATGGTTGCGGTTGCTGCGGCGATGGAGGCTCCTGCGATCATCTCGGCGCTTTACCTTGCCTCGCGGGCGGGTGGGCGGGCCGAAAAGATGGATGCCGATCTCTGGCGCGAGATCCTGCTGAACGGATCGATTGTCCTGCTGGTCGGGTCATTCCTGATCGGGCTTTTGACCGGCCAGCCCGGGATGGCGCGGATCGAGGCGTTCATCGTGGCGCCGTTTCAAGGTGTGTTGTGCCTGTTCCTGCTGGACATGGGCCTTGTCGCCGGGCGCGGGATGCGCAACGCCAAGGGCGTGCTGACGCCGGGGGTTCTGGCATTTGGTCTGGTAATGCCGGTTGTGGGTGCAGCCATGGGGCTGGCGGTGGGGCTGGCGCTGGGGCTGTCCACCGGCGGCGTGGCGCTGATGATGGTGTTGTCCGGGTCAGCCAGCTACATCGCGGTTCCGGCAGCGATGCGGGTGGCACTGCCGGACGCAAACCCCAGCATCTATCTGACGCTGGCGCTGGGCGTGACCTTTCCGTTCAATCTGGTGATCGGTATTCCGGCATGGGTGGCCGTGGCGCAGGCTTTTGGGGGCTGACAGATGCAGATGCACAAGGCAAAGCGGGTCGAGATCATCATCGAAGCCCCGATGGAGGGGCGCTTGACCGCCGCACTGGAAAAGGCGGGCGTGACCGGGTTCACGGTGTTGCCGGTTCTGGGTGGCAACGGCCGGTCCGGGGAATGGAGCCGTGACGGTCAGGTCGGCCGTAGCGGCATGGTCGCCGTGGTCTGCCTGATCCGCCCCGAACGGCTGGAGGGTCTGCTGGAAGCGGCCTATGCCGTCGTAGAGCGGCATATCGGCGTGATCGGGGTCACCGACGCCGAGGTGCTGCGGGCCGAACGGTTCTGAACCGACGACCGTGCCGTCTGGCAATGACTGGCGGGCGGCACCCGTCCTGCTAGACTGACCCAAAGGGCCAGAGAGGTGCGCCATGGCAGGGACGGCAAGACTGTGACGGACGCCCCGCAGCGGGTTCTGCTTTTGGGGGCAACCGGCACGATTGGCCGGGCCACGGCGCGGGCCTTGCAGGCGGCGGGCCATAAGGTGACGGTGCTGGTCCGACCGGGATCGTATGCCGCCCACCTGCCCGGCTGCACCATCATCGAAGGGCTTGCGACCAGCCACGCCGACCTTGCCACCGCCATGCAGAAGTCCGGACCGTCGACTGTCCTGTCCTGCCTTGCCAGCCGGACGGGCGACGGCAAGGATGCCTGGGCGGTGGATCACGCCGCCCATTCCGCCGCGTTGCAGGCAGCGGTAACGGCAGGGGTGGGGCAATTCGTGCTCCTGTCCGCGATCTGCGTGCAAAAACCGCTGCTGGAGTTTCAGCGGGCGAAACTGGCCTTCGAGGCCGAATTGCAGGCCTCCCCGATTGCCTGGTCGATCGTCCGGCCAACGGCCTATTTCAAATCCTTGTCCGGTCAGGTGGCCCGGGTGCGGGACGGGCGGGCCTTTCTGGTCTTCGGCGACGGTCGGCTGACCGCCTGCAAGCCGATCTCGGACGCCGATCTGGGGCGCTATCTGGCGCTGTGCCTGACCGACCCGGCGCTGCGCAACCGGGTGTTGCCGGTCGGCGGGCCGGGGCCTGCGATCACCCCGCTGGATCAAGCGGCGATGCTGACGCGGCTGACGGGCAAACCGGTGCGGATAAAGCGCGTGCCGGTGGCGATGATGGATGCAATCATTGCCGGCTTGTCGCTGGCCGGGCGTCTGTCACCAAAGCTGGCCGCAAAGGCCGGTCTGGCGCGGATCGGGCGCTACTACGCGACGGAATCGATGCTGGTCTGGGACGGCGCAGGCTATGACGCCGACGCCACGCCGGAATTTGGCAACGACCGTCTGGAAGATCACTACGCCGCCTTGTTGCGCGGCGACGTGACGGACGACCGCGGCGCGCATGCCGTGTTCTGAAGGTCATCGGGAACCCTGCTCTGGACTGGCGAGCGCTCCATTGGCATCAAAGACCGGTTGGCTGACCTACAACCACGAAATGAAGCGCTTCGGGCAGGAAGATGCGGGCGGCGACGCGCTTGGCATCTTCCAGCGTCACGGCCTCGATCTTGTCATTCCGGGTGACCGCATAGTCGATCGGCAGGCCCTGCATCTGCATCCCCACAAGGATTCGGGCGATAGGGCCATTCCCGTCAAACCGCAGCGGGTATGAGCCGGTCAGGTAGGTCTTGGTTGTCTCCAGTTCTTCGGCCGTGATGCCTTGGGTGGCGATCCGGGTCCATTCGGCGCGCAGCACGTCAATCGCCTCGGCCACCTTGTCATTCGAGGCGGCAAACTGGCCCAGCAGCATTTCCGACTGGTCCATGCTGACCAGATAGCTGCCGATGCCATAGGTCAGCCCGCGCTTTTCGCGCACCTCGCTCATCAGGCGCGCGGTGAAGCGGCCGCCGCCCATCACCTCGTTCAGGATGAAGGCGGCGAAGAAATCATCATCATCGCGCGGGATGCCGACATGGCCAAAGCGCACGGTGGCTTGCGGGGTCGGAAAATCGACAACCGTCTGGCCGGGTGGCAAAAGCCAGTCGGCGCGGGGCGGCAAGGGCGCACCCGTGGCGGGCAAATCGCCCAGCAACCGGTCCAGAAGCGGCCCCAGCTCTGCTTCAGTGATGTCACCAGCGGCAGAGAAATAGATCCGGTCCCGCGCCAGCGCGCCCTTGTGGGCGGCAAGGATGTCAGCGCGGGTCAGCGTCGTTACGGTTTCAACCGTGCCTTCGCCTGGGAAGCCATAGGGGTGGTCGCCAAAGGCCAGTTGGTCAAAGGTGGTCCCGGTGATGGTATCAGGGTCCTTCGCATTCGACCGCAAGATCGACAGAACCTGTTCGCGCACCCGATCAACTGCGTCCTGATCAAAGCGCGGATTGACCAGCGCCTCGCGCAGAAGCGCAATGGCCTGATCACGGTTTTCGGTCAGAAAGCGGGCCGAGACACTGATGGAATCGCCACCGGAATCAAAGCTGAACTCTGCCGCGAGACTGTCGCGCGCTTCGGCAAAGGCGCGGCTGTCCATGTCGTCGGCACCTTCCTCGATCAGCGCGGTCATCAGGTTGACGGCCCCGCGCTGATCGGGTGCATCAAGCGAAGTGCCGCCGCGAAACCGGATTTCCAGCGCGGTGAAGGGGATGTTGTGATCTTCAACAAGCCATGCGGTGATCCCGCCGGGCGAGGTGACTTCCTTGATGTTCAATTCCGCTTGCGCAGGCAGCGCAAGGGCAATGAAAAACGCTGCCAGGATGCGGATCATTCGCTGGTCTCTCCTTCTGGCGCGGCAAAGGTGTCGGGTGCCGCTTCGGGACGGGTCAACCAGCCGGTCACGGCATTGCGACGGTCAAACACCTTTTCGGCGGCGGCCAGGATATCCGCCTCGGTCACCGCGAAAAGCGCGTCGTCCCAGCTTTCGATGTCGTCGATGGTCAGGCCGATGCTCAGCGCCTCGCCATAGCGGCGGGCAAGCGATTGCACATTGTCGCGCGCATAGATGTCTCCCGCGCGGACCTGCGTGCGGATACGTTCCAACGCGGCCGGATCCGGGCCGTCGCGCAGGAAATCGGCAATAACGCGGTCAAGTTCGGCCTCCGCCGTTTCCAGCGATACTCCGGGGCTTGGCACCACGATCAGCCCGAAAGTCGCGTCATCAATCGATGCGCCGCTGTAGAAGGCCGAGGCATAGACCGCCGTCTGGCTGTCAAATTGCAGTGCGCGGGCAAGGACAGAGGTCTGACCATTGCCCCCCAGAAGCTCGGCCAGAACGGTCAGGGCGGCGGCCTCGGACTGGTTGCCCGGATCGCGTTCCGGGGCAAGATGGGTGCGGATCACATAGGGTTCGGACACACGTTCATCAGCAAGCGTGATCCGTCGTTCGGCCAGTTGCGGCGGCTCTTGTGGACGGTCGCGCTGGGCAATGCCAGTGCTGGGTTCCAGCGGGCCATAGTGCTTTTCGGCCAGCGCCCGTACCTCATCCGGGGTCACGTCACCGGCGACGACAAGGATCGCGTTGTTCGGGGCGTAAAATCGTTGGTAATAGGCCAGCGCGTCTTCGCGGCTGAGGTCTTCCATCTCGTGCCGCCAGCCGATGATCGGGATGGCATAGGGATGGTTCAGATACTGCGCCGCGCGCATCTGTTCTGACAACAGCGCGCCAGGGCTGGTTTCGGTGCGCTGTGCGCGCTCTTCCAGAATGACTTGCCGTTCGGTCAGAACATCATCTTCGGTAAGAACCAGATTGCGCATCCGATCGGCCTCCATCTCCATGACCAGATCCAGCCGATCGGCTGCAATCCGCTGGAAATAGGCGGTGTAGTCCCATGAGGTGAAGGCGTTGTCATCGCCGCCCTGTGCCTCCACTGTGGCCGAGAACTGGTTGGGCGCGATCTTTTCGGTCCCCTTGAACATCAGGTGTTCCAGAAAATGCGCGATGCCCGACTGGCCTGCGGGCTCATCCGCAGCCCCGACGCGATACCAGATCATCTGAACGGCCACCGGGGCGCGATGATCCTCGATCACCACGACATCAAGGCCGTTGTCCAAGGTGAAGGTTGTGACCGTCTCGGCCGTGACCTTTTCGGCAAGAGCCAGAACGCAGGCAAAGGCCAGCGCGGCACAAAGACCAGATCTTCGGCCAAATCCAAGGCCGGTCTTGCGACCATTGATCAGGGGCATCAGCACCTCCGGGAACGTTTGGCTATAACTGCTGGCGTGGCGGCCACAATCAAGGGCCACCAACGAGCTTGTTACTCTTCGCCAGGTTTGCGCGGCGGGGCGGATGGGGTCTTGATCCCCAGTTTCCGCCAGCGCGCGAGCTCTGCCTGCTGGTCCAGCCGCTGCGCGCGGTAGGCCTTGTAATAGACATTCACGTTGAACAGCCGTTCCAGAATGCGCCCGTTGTTGTCACGCCGCCACTGAAGGTCTTCCGAGGCAAGAACATTGCGAATCCCGCCATCCACGCCGAACCGTGCCGCATGGGAATAAAGCGCGCCGTCACCTGCGGGGATTCCCCCGGCACCCGACGGCTTGCCACCCAAGGCGATGATCGCATCGTCAAAAGGCTGCGCATCGGTCAGGTTCGGTCCTCCCGGTGAAGGTTCGGGAAGTTCCGCAAGGGTTTCGGGCATCTGCAATGGCTTTGGCGGCACGATCCCGAATTCATCGGGGCCTGGGCCGCTGCGAAGGTTCATCAGCTGCGGTGCGTCACCGCCACCGCAGGCCGCAAGCGCCAGCATCATCGCAACCGCGAAGATCGCCTTGCCTGTCGCTGCCCGCATTCCTTGCCTCCGCACCCGTCTTTTTTCTGTCTTAGCCTAAAGCGCAGCGGTCGTCACGGGGTCTTTAGCGCTTTGTCCGCTCGGGTTTTCCACCCTTGGGGTCACCCCCGGCAAAGATCACCAGCCCCAAGGCCCCCGCAAAGATCGCGATATCAGCCACATTGAAGGCATAGGGGTTCTCGATCCCGCAGCACGACATGTTCAGAAAATCGGCCACCGCGCCATAGGCGATACGGTCGATCACATTGCCCAGCGCGCCGCCGACCAGAAGGCCACCCGACACCTGCGCCTTCCAACTGCCCTGTTCACTGCGCATCCACCAGATGACCCAGGCCGAGATCGCCAACGCAATCGTGATCAGCACCCAGCGCGTCGCGTCCGAGCCACCGGCGAAAAGGCCGAAGTTCACCCCGTAGTTCCACGCCATGCGGAACACAAGGAAGGGGGGCAGCACGTCAATCTCGCCCCGCTCGATCAGGTTCAGGCCGTGGACGACGGCCAGTTTCGTCAACTGATCCAGCCCGAAAACGGCAGCTGCGGTGATCCAGAAACGGCGCATGTCAGTGCCGGAAATGGCGCATGCCGGTGAAGACCATGGCAAGGCCACGCGCGTCAGCCGCCGCAATCACCTCATCATCGCGCATCGACCCGCCGGGCTGGATGATGGCGGTGGCACCTGCTTCGGCTGCGGTGATCAGACCGTCGGCGAAGGGGAAGAAGGCGTCCGAGGCGACAACCGCGCCTTGGGTCAGGGGCGCGGGCAGGCCGAGGGTTTCGGCCATGTCTTCGGCCTTGCGGGCGGCAATGCGGGTGCTGTCAACGCGGCTCATCTGGCCGGCACCCACGCCGACGGTCGCGCCGTCCCGGACATAGATGATGGCGTTGGACTTGACGTGTTTGGCGACGGTCCATGCAAACATGAGGTCGGCAAGTTCCTTGTCGGTGGGGGGGCGCCTGGTGACGACCTTGAGGTCGGCCGCCGTGATATGGCCCGAGTCACGGTCTTGCACAAGAAAGCCGCCTGCGACCTGCTTGAAGGCAAGCGCCTTTACGCTGGGATCAGGCAGGGCAGCGGTGGTCAGAAGGCGCAGGTTCTTCTTGGCGGCAAAGATCGCCTTTGCCTCATCGCTGGCCCCGGGGGCGATGACGACTTCGGTGAATATCTTGACGATCTCTTCGGCGGTTTCGGCGTCAAGCGGCTGGTTCAGCGCGACAATGCCCCCGAAAGCCGAGGTCTGGTCGCAGACATAGGCGCGGCGATAGGCTTCCACCAAGGTCGAGGCGCGGGCCACGCCGCAGGGGTTGGCGTGCTTGATGATGGCGCAGGCGGGATCGCCGCCGAAAAATTCCGCCACCAGTTCGAAGGCAGCGTCGGTGTCGTTGATGTTGTTGTAGGACAGCTCCTTGCCCTGCCACTGGCGGGCGGTGGCAACGCCGGGGCGGCGGCTGCCGTCGGTGTAGAAGGCGGCGGACTGGTGCGGGTTTTCGCCGTAGCGCAGGGGCTGCGCCAGTTTGCCGGCAAAGCTGCGGTAGCGCGGCGTCGCTTCGTTGGTTTCACCCGCCAGCCAGGTGGACACGGCGGTGTCATAGGCCGCAGTGCGGGAATAGGCCGTCAAGGCCTGCTTCTGACGAAAGGCCAGCGTCGTGGCACCGTCATTTGCGCGCATCTGATCAATCAGCGCATCATAATCGGCCGGGTCAGTGATGACAGTCACGAAGCGGTGGTTCTTTGATGCGGCGCGGATCATCGCGGGGCCGCCGATGTCGATGTTCTCGATACAGGTGGCGTGGTCTGCACCCTTGGCCACGGTTTCCTCGAACGGGTAGAGGTTGACGATCAGAAGGTCGATCGGCTCGATCCCGTGGGCGGCCATGGCGACAAGGTGTTCGTCATCGTCACGCAGGGCAAGAAGGCCGCCGTGGACATTGGGGTGCAACGTCTTGACGCGCCCATCCATCATCTCGGGGAAGCCCGTCACCTCGGCCACGTCACGAACCTTCAGCCCTGCCGTGCGCAGCATCAGCAGGGTGCCACTGGTCGAGATGAGTTCGACACCCTGGCTGGCAAGCGCGCGGGCAAGTTCCAGTAGACCCGACTTGTCGGAAACAGAAATCAGCGCGCGGCCGATGGGAACGAGGTTGGTCATACGGAAACCCTGTCGCTTTGCCCTGAGGCCCAACCTTGTGGCTGAACCTGTTGACCCGGGCCTGTCAGCCGAACCCTTCGAGGTCGTTGCTTTCCAGATCACGGATCGCCAGCGGAGTATCCTTTGCCTTCGCCAAGGTCCAGCCTATCCGGGTTTCAAAGCCGCGCGCCTGCCCTCTTAGCACGATTTGTGTGCAAGGACGTGGCTTAAGGCGGCCTTTTTCAAGAAATGCCGACGGTTCCAACGTCAGACTCGCAGCACCGGAAAAGCGGAAGACCCAGATTTCTCCGCTGCGCAGAGCCATGGAGACAGCAGTATCGGCCATGTCCAATGCGGCATCCACTTCGGGATGCAGATGAAAGCGGATCGAAAATTGTGCGCCTTCCATTGCGGTCATCGTCATCATGTCTTCAAAGCGCCGCCGCGCTTCAGCCGTCAGGGCGGTCAGCGCCTCAACGCCGGAAAGCCTGCGTCCGTCCGCAGAAAGGGTCAGGCTTCGGCTGGCCGTAAGACCATGACTGACCGCCCAGCCGTCGTGAGCAAGGAAAAGGTCAGCCCCTTCGCTGCCCGCCGTAAAGCGCGAAGCGGTGATTGTGGCGCGCTGCTCCATCGCTTCGCCCGAAATACCAAAGCGTGACGATGAGGCTCCATCAATGGAAAGGACCGAATGTGATTGGGTGGCACGGGCGGCTCGCCGCCATGCCGGGCCGAAACCGGCACCCGAACCGCAACTGACGATCAAGGCCCGCCGGCCAGACGTAAGCTCGAAGGCCGCGGTCGAGGCATGTGCCGTCACCGCCGCCCGCCCTCCTGGTGGCGAGGATGCATCGACGATGACCGACGTCCGCCGCCCCGACAGGCGGACAAAGCCCATTGCGATGGTCGGCGTGATGCCGGGGCGGGCGCCGGCTGCGGCAAGGGCCTGATCAAGCCGGCCTTCCGCACCCTTCCCGCCGCCATGGAACCGTGCAAGGTCTCCGTCGGCATGGCGCAGAGTGCGAAGCGCGGGCGCAATCCTGGTGATTGCCGCCGAAATCGCAGGCGGAACGGGATGGGCCGCCTCGGTCATGGCGCTTGCAGCCCAGGTCAGCAGGGTCAAGACCTCCAGAAGCTCTTCCGGGTTGCGGGTCGGAATGCCGCCCTCCTTGTCGATCTCAAGGTCACAGGCCCGGGCGAGTTCTGCGATCGCGGGGGCGATCAGCCGTTCCATGCCGATCAGGGACAAACCGGCATAGACAAGCCCCGTCAACGCCTCGAACCGCGGCAGGCCGGGGGCTGCGGCCTTCCAGCGCCGCGCCAGAAAGGCAGACTGACAGGCAAGCGCGCGATAGTAGGCCTCGGTTTCGGCCCGGTCCCGGCCCGAGAGAAGCAGGGTTGCATGGTGGATCCAGCGGATGATCCGCCGCCCGGTCAGGTCTGGCGTCCAGCCCGGGCCACGCCCGGCCCCATAGCGATAGATCCAGTCCCAGGTCCAGGCCTGCGCCTGCCGGCGCGCGGCGGCGGTCCCGAAGGCAGCCAGATCGTCCAGCCAGGCAAAGCCATGGGCTTCTGTCCGAAAGTCCGCGCTGGTCGGTCCAATCTCCCAAAGTGATCTTTCCGGCGCTTCGGCAAGATGGCCAGCCAGCAGGATGTTCCCCGCCACCAGTTGCTTGCCTCGGGCATAGACGCCGATGGAGCGTGGTTCGGGCTGCGACACAAAGCCACCCGCAGGACGCGCCCGCCTTGCCGCGAACGCTGCCAGCCTGTCAGCCAGACGACCGAACCGATCTTTCGCCTTCGAATTGCCGCCCACGCCCGCTTGCCCCAGATGTCCGGTTTGCCCGGATCGTCAGATGTCAGCATAGCCCTAAGTGACGCCCCCTGTCACCTCAATCGCAGATGGACGGTCGCCGGACCCCTGCCGCCAAGGTTCAGGCCAAGTGGTCGATCCGGTCCATGTGTTGCGCCAGATTGCCAACCTCCGCCAACCAGCGCGTCACAAGACGCGGGTCATGCGGCGCCGCATAGACCCCGGCCGGAATCTCGCGGGTCAGCACCGCCTCGACCGCCAGCGACACGGGAACCGATACCAGCCGCCCCATCGCCGTGCCGCGCGCATCGCCCCATGCGTCCATCGCCCATGTTTCGTGATAGACCGGCTTGCCGTCCTTTTCCGCCTTGAGCGACACGAACAGCACGACACGGTCCGGCTCGCCCTCGGCATAGGCATTGTCTTCCAACAGCGCTGCCGCCCGGGCGTTCAGCGCGGCGTCAACCTCGGCGGCAGGCTTCCCCTCCAGCGCCTCGATTTCCTCGAAGATCGGCGCCCATGCATCGGCCCAGCCGTTCAGCCGGATCGTCCCGCGCACGAAGTCGCGCACTTTCCAATGCGGCTCGAACCGGTAGTCCTGCATGAATGGATAGCTGTCGCGGTTGGGATAGACCTCAAAGCTTTCCGGCTGCGGCAGGGGCGCGTCATAGCGGGTGATCGCGTCCCACGGACGCGCGACCCGCAGTTCGGTGAAATGGCGCAAGCTGCGTGACGGCGACCGAAGCGCCTTCAAAACCCCCGCGGGCGCCCAACTGAACTTGTAGCGAAACGCATTGGGGATCTTCGGCACCCCCCCACAATAGGACGTGAAGCTGAGCGTGTTGTCCGGCGAAAACGCCTTGGACGCGCGGTAGCGGGCCACCAGATCATGCGCCATCAGGTGATCAATGCCGGGATCAAGCCCGACTTCGTTGATCGACACCAGCCCCGCTTCGCGGAAAGCCTGATCCAGTTCGCGCATCTCTGGCGCGATATAGGACGAGGAAACGAAATGCGCCCCCTTTGCCAGACAGGCCTTGGCAATGCTGACATGCTGGTCGGCGGGTAGCATGGAGATGGCCACATCCCCGGGCTGAAGGGCTGCCGTCAGCGCCTCCAGACTGTAGGGGCGGATATCCTTGGCAATGTCACCGACCTCGGCCTTTGCCTTGGCGACGGTGCGGTTCCAGACGGTGACCGGGTGGCCAGCCTCGATCAGGCGGCGCAGGCCGGGGATGGATGACAGGCCGGTACCGCACCAGTGGATGGTCATTTGCTTTCTCCCTGTGCTTGCCGGTCGGGGCGGCAAGAATTTTCGAAAATTCCTGCAAATCTTTTCGAAAAGATTTGCACGGGCTCAGACGTTGGCGACATGGGTGTCGAATTCGGCTTTGGCCCGACCCCAGACCCCTTGATCCAGCCGATCAAGCGTCAGAAGCGAGGGCAGAAGCTGGGCCGCGTAGTCCTGTGACGATTCCACCGGCATCAGCGAGGGCAGGTTGTCGATCGCGGTGACATCCAGCGGCGGATCGTCATGGACCCGCAGCGCCGGGGCATCCCAGTCGGTCGCGCGGTCATAGACCTTGATCGGCGAGAAATCCGAGGTCGGGTCGCAGGCGATATCGCCAATCACCCTCAGCTTGCGGGGGGCTGTCTTGGCGCTGGCAGGCACAAAGACCGGGCAGCCGGGACGCGCGAGAATGCAGTTGAGGAAGATCTCATGCTCCAGCACTTCGGGGAAAGGGCCGCCACTGGCGGTCTCGGCCATGTCCCAGCGGGTCACGGCCACGCCCATCGCGGTGCAAAGATCGGCAGCACCGGTGCCGACACGGCCCAGCGCACCGATGATCAGCGCGCGGGGACGGCCAGGACCGGCCAGATCGGCGGCAAGCTGGTCCAGCAGCGCTGCCTGCGACGCCACCTTGCGCACCGGTCCGGCAATCCCGCCGCGCTGCTGCGCCGCCCAGCATTTCAGCGCCAGCGCCGCCCCGGCATAGCCCGCCCAATAGCCAAAGGCGGCAACGCGGCGGCCTTCGTCGTTAACCAGATATTCCAGATCGTACAGCGCGCCACCCCCGGTCTTGAACCGCTGAAGCAGCACCCGCCCGGCGGGCTGGCCCTTGAAGGCGTGGCCGAACATGATGTGGCGGTGGGTCAGCGGCGTGCCATCTTCGGGCAGCTCTTTCAGGCCGAAGATGATGGCTTCGATGGGCGCTTCCGGCCAGCTGTTCTCGGCGGCAATCTCGCACCCGGCGGCGCGGTAGCCTTCAATCGCAATCGCGCGGACAGAGGAGTCTTCGACCGTGACGCGGATCCCGGCCTTTACCAAAGCCGCCGCCCCTTCGGGCGTGATCCCCACGCGCTCCTCGTTCGGCCTCTGTTCGGCCCGCACCCAAAGATGGGTCATCCCCCTGGTCCTTCCACGCAAATCCCTTTCTCCTGATAACAGAACCACAGGTCGGGAAAAGGGGCCAGCATTCCAGGCAGGCAAGCTGTCCTTTGGCCTCGCAGGGCAATCAGTCGCGGATCATTGCAAAGGCGCATCGAACGGGCGAAGTTGGCTTTGCCCCCCTTGTCCCGTGGCCCCATGCAGATCGACCAGACTGACCTTGCCGACGTGCTGATCCTGACGCCCCGCCGCTTTGGCGATGCGCGTGGCTGGTTCAGCGAAACATGGAACGTCGCCCGCATGGCCGAGGCGGGGCTGGATCTTGCTTTCGTGCAGGACAACCATTCCTTTTCCGCGACGAAGGGAACCTTGCGCGGGTTGCACTACCAGTCCCCGCCGCGCGCGCAGGACAAGCTGGTGCGCTGCACGCGGGGGGCGATCCTTGATGTGGCGGTGGATATCCGCACCGGATCTCCCACATATGCGAAATGGGTGGCGGTGGAGCTGTCTTCCGAAAACGGCCGCCAGCTTCTTGTGCCGAAAGGGTTTCTGCACGGGTTCCAGACGCTGACCGACGAGGCCGAGGTGCAATACAAATGCACGGACCTCTATGCCCCCGATCATGACGGCGCGGTGCGTTGGGATGACCCCGAGATCGGAATAGATTGGGGTATCCCCGCGCCAATCCTGTCGGACAAGGACGCAAACGCCCCGCGTCTCGCCCAGATCGGCACGCCATTCCGTTGGAGCGCGGCATGAGACTGCTGATCACCGGGGGGGCCGGGTTCATTGGCAGCGCGGTCGTCCGGCTGGCGGTGGCCAAGGGGCATCAGGTGGTTAACCTTGACGCGCTGACCTATGCCGCCTGTCTGGAAAGCCTTGCCCCGGTCGCCGGTTCGCCCGGCTATACGTTCGAACATGCCGATATCCGCGACCGTGCAGCGCTTGACCGGATCTTTGCCGCCCACGCCCCCGACGCGGTGATGCATCTGGCCGCCGAAAGCCATGTGGACCGGTCGATCGACGGCCCCGCCGCTTTTGTCGAGACCAATGTCACCGGCACCTTCAACCTGTTGGAGGCCACCCGGGCCTATTGGCAGGCAGGCGGTAAACCTGCGGATTTCCGCTTTCACCACATCTCCACGGATGAGGTGTTTGGCTCGCTTGGGCCAACGGGGCATTTCTCCGAAACCTCACCCTATGCGCCGAACAGCCCCTATTCGGCAACAAAGGCGGCGTCAGACCATCTGGTCCGCGCCTGGGGCGAAACCCATGGCCTGCCTGTCCTGCTGACGAATTGTTCAAACAACTATGGCCCCTATCATTTCCCCGAAAAGCTGATCCCCGTGGTGATCCTGAACGCGCTGCACGGCCAGCCGATCCCGGTCTATGGCAGCGGCGCGAATGTGCGCGACTGGCTTTACGTCGAAGACCACGCCGAAGCTTTGCTTTGCGTGGTCCAGCGTGGCAATCCGGGCTCAACCTACTGCATCGGCGGCGAGGCCGAGGCGCGCAACATCGACATCGTGACCCGCATCTGTGCGCTGATGGACGAGATGCACCCTGCGGGGGCTCCGCATGCCCGACTGATCTCATTCGTCGCAGACCGGCCCGGCCATGACGCGCGCTATGCGATTGACCCCAGCCATATCCGGCAAGACCTGGGCTGGCGGCCATCGGTCACGCTGGACGAAGGGTTGCGGCGCACGGTGCGCTGGTATCTGGACAACGAGGCATGGTGGCGGCCCCTTTTGTCTCGGCAGGGGGTCGGGCAGCGGCTGGGGATGGGCGGATGAGGCTGCTTGTCTTTGGACAGACCGGGCAAGTCGCGCGCGAACTTGTCCGTCGGGCGCCTGCGGATGTAACGGTTACGGCCCTTGGCCGCGACGTGGCGAACCTGTCTGATCTCGAATCCTGCGCCGCCGCAGTTGCGGGGGCAAAGGCCGATGCCATCATCAACGCCGCCGCATGGACCGCCGTTGACCGCGCCGAGGCAGAAGAGGCGGCTGCAACCGTGGTGAATGGCGATGCCCCTGCCGCCATGGCGCGGGCCGCCGCCGCACGGGGCCTGCCGTTTCTGCACCTGTCCACCGATTATGTCTTTGACGGTGCGGGCCACACCCCGTTCACACCGGACTATCCGACCGCCCCGCTGAACGCCTACGGCCGGTCCAAGCTCGCGGGTGAGGCAGGCATCCGCGCAGCTCGCGGGCCGCATCTGATCTTGCGGACCTCATGGGTCGTGTCGGCCCATGGCGCGAATTTCGTCAAGACGATGCTGCGGCTTGGCCGGGAACGGGACGTGCTGCGCGTTGTGGCCGACCAGATCGGCGGCCCGACGCCTGCTGCGGCGATAGCGGATGCGCTGTTCACCGCGTCCCGCGCAATGATGGCGGGCGCTGCGGGTGGCACCCATCACCTTGCCGGCGCGCCCGATACCAGTTGGGCCGGGCTTGCGCGTGCGGTCATGGCCGGGGCCGGGCTTTCCTGCCGGGTTGAGGACGTCTTGACCGCCGACTACCCGACCCCGGCCCGCAGGCCGCTGAACTCCCGTCTGGACTGCACGGGTCTTGCAACCGTATTCGGCATTCCGCGCCTTGACTGGCAGGCGGGCCTGTCCGACATCCTGAAGGAGTTAAGCCAATGAACCGCAAAGGCATTATTCTTGCCGGTGGCACCGGTTCGCGGTTGTGGCCGATCACGCTTGGCACCTCAAAGCAACTGCTGCCGGTCTATGACAAACCGATGATCTTTTACCCGCTGTCAGTGCTGATGCTTGCTGGCATCCGCGAGATTGCGGTGATCACCACGCCGGATGACCAACTGCAGTTTCAGCGGCTTCTGGGCGATGGCGGGCAGTGGGGGCTATCGCTGACATGGATCGTGCAGGACCGGCCCGAAGGGCTGGCGCAGGCCTATCTGCTGGCGCGTGACTTTCTGGCCGGAGCGCCATCGGCGATGGTTCTGGGCGACAACATCTTCTTTGGCCACGGACTGCCGGAAACCCTTGCCCGCGCCAATGCCCGTGCCACTGGCGCAACCGTGTTCGGCTATCGGGTGGCGGACCCCGAACGCTATGGCGTCGCCATCTTTGACGAAACCGGTCAAGTAACGGCCCTGGTCGAAAAACCGGCCCGCCCGCCGTCAAACTTCGCAATCACCGGGCTTTATTTCCTGGACGGTCGCGCGCCCGACCTTGCGGCCATGATCCGCCCTTCGGCGCGTGGTGAGCTTGAAATGGTCGAACTTCTGGAACGCTACCGGTCAGAAGGCAGCCTGGAAGTGGAGCGGATGGGGCGCGGATTTGCCTGGCTCGACACCGGCACACCGGGCAGCCTTCTGGACGCCGGAAACTTTGTCCGCACGCTTCAGGACCGGCAGGGGATGCAGGTCGGCTCGCCCGAAGAAATTGCGTTTCGGCAAGGCTGGATCAGCCACGAGGCGCTTGCCGAACGGGCCGCGCTGTTCGGCAAAAGCAGCTATGGCACCTATCTGGAGGCGGTGCTGCGCGACTAATGCGCCGCTTCCGGGGAAGGGCGGCGGATGGCGGTGGCAGCTTCCATCACCAAGGGCCGCAGACCTGCGCCGCCCGCGTCTATCACCTCGAACAACTGACGCCGCATCCGTGGTTCCCAGAAGTCGTTGATATGGGACGCGAGCCCGGCCACCCCTTCGGCATGGGGCTTTGATTCCATGAACTGCGCAATCTGGTTGGCCATGCGCACAAGTTTGTCAGCCGACATGGCTTTCCTCCGTCGTCAAGCGATCTGAATGGGTGAACACCTCGAACCGGTCAGGCCGGGCGAGGGCGACAAGGGTGATCCCTGCGGTTTCGGCAAGGCTGACGGCATCCGCCGTCGGGGCCGATACCGCGATGATCATCGGCGCGCCCAGCATGGCGACCTTCTGCACCATGTCGATGGACACGCGGCTGGTCAACACCACCGCGCCTTCAGGCTGGATACCGCCCCGCAGCATCCCGCCGACCAGCTTGTCCAGCGCGTTGTGCCGCCCGACATCTTCACGCGCCAGTGCGATCCGGCCATTCCAGAAGCCCGCGCAATGGACCGCGCGGGTCATGTCATGCAACCGCTGTTCACCCGGAAGCGCTGCAACCGCCGCCATCACCTGCGCCGGAGACATGCGAAACGCCGATGGCGCAACCGTCGGAACATCGCGCAACGCCTGATCCAGACTGTCGATCCCGCACAGACCACAGCCAACCGGCCCGGTCATCGTGCGACGCCGTGCGGCCAGCCGCACCTCGGCTTTCGGGGCCAGCCAAAGCTGCACGTCGCGGCCCTTTGGCAGGGTTTCCACCTCGACCGACAAGATCTCATCCGGCGTGGCAATGCCTTCGGTCAGGGCAAAGCCATAGCCGAAATCGACCAGATCCTCCGGCGTGGCCATCATCACCGCCTGCGTCGTGCCGTTGAACGACAGCGCGACGGCCACCTCTTCGGGCAGCATGCGCTTGCCGGGATGCGCCCCCGGGATAACCGAGGAACCGAATGCCAGCCTGGGGATGGGCCGCGCGCCGTTCATTGCAACGCTCACTCCGCCGCCAGAATCCGGCGCGAGTGGGCGGCTTGGGCGTTGTAGTCCTCTTGCCACTCGGTCGGGCCGTTGGACGGCGATACCTGCACCGCCGTCACCTTGTATTCCGGGCAGTTCGTGGCCCAGTCGCTGAAGTCGGTGGTGATGACGTTGGCCTGCGTGTCTGGGTGGTGGAAGGTTGTATAGACCACGCCGGGGCTGACCCGGTCGGTGATCTTGGCCCGCAGGCTGGTATCGCCCGACCGGCTGGCCAGACGCACCCAGTCACCATCCTTGACGCCGCGCACTTCGGCATCGTGGGGGTGGATCTCCAGCACGTCTTCATCATGCCAGACGACGTTCGCGGTGCGGCGGGTCTGCGCGCCGACGTTGTATTGCGACAGGATGCGCCCGGTGGTCAGAAGCAGCGGGAAGCGCGGGCCGGTCTTTTCGTCCGTCGCGACATATTCGGTTCGGATGAACTTGCCCTTGCCGCGCACGAACCCGTCAATGTGCATCAACGGCGTGCCTTCCGGTGCCTTTTCGTTGCAAGGCCACTGGACGGACCCCATCTCTTCCAGCTTTTCATAGCTGACGCCGGCAAAGCTGGGGGTCAGGATCGCGATTTCATCCATGATCTGGCTGGGGTGGGTGTAGGTCCAGTTGGCACCCATGGCTTGGGCGAACAGTTGCGTCACCTCCCAGTCGGCATAGCCGTTGCGCGGCGCCATCACCTTGCGGACGCGGTTGATCCGGCGTTCGGCGTTGGTGAAGGTGCCGTCCTTTTCCAGGAAGCTGGAGCCGGGGAAGAACACATGCGCGTAATTCGCGGTCTCGTTCAGGAAAAGATCGTGGACAATCACACATTCCATCGCGGCAAGGCCGGCGGCGACGTGCTTGGTGTCGGGGTCCGATTGCAGGATGTCCTCACCCTGGCAATAAAGCCCCTTGAACGTGCCTTCGACCGCAGCGTCCAGCATGTTCGGGATGCGCAGGCCCGGTTCGTTGTCTATGGTCACGCCCCACATGCCCTCGAACACGGACCGCACCGCGTCATTCTTCACATGCCGGTAGCCTGGCAGTTCATGCGGGAACGACCCCATGTCGCAAGAACCCTGCACGTTGTTCTGGCCGCGCAGCGGGTTCACGCCCACGCCGGGGCGGCCGATGTTGCCGGTCAGCATGGCAAGGTTGGCTATGCCGATGACGGTGGTGGAGCCTTGGGAATGTTCGGTCACGCCCAGCCCATAGTAGATGGCTCCGTTGCCGCCGGTGGCGAACAGCCGGGCAGCGGCGCGCAATTCATCTGCCTTGACGCCGGTCAAAAGCTCCGTCGCCTCGGGCGAGTTCTGCGGCTGGCTGACAAACTCGGCGTAGTCCTGGAACTCGTCCCAGTCGCAGCGTTCGCGGATGAAGGCTTCGTTCATCAGGCCTTCGGTCACAATCACATGGGCCAGCGCGGTGACCACGGCGACGTTGGTGCCGGGGCGGAGCGGCAGGTGATGCGCTGCCTTCACATGCGGGCCATCGACAAGATCAATCCGGCGCGGGTCGATCACGATCAGCTTGGCACCCTTGCGCAGGCGCTTTTTCAGCCGGCTGGCAAAGACCGGGTGGCCGTCGGTCGGGTTCGCGCCGATCACCACAACCACGTCGGTCTGTTCGACAGAATCGAAGTCTTGCGTGCCGGCAGAAGTGCCGAAGGTCTGGCCAAGCCCGTAACCGGTGGGCGAATGGCAGACGCGCGCGCAGGTATCCGTATTGTTGTTCATGAACACGGCGCGGGTCAGTTTCTGGACCAGATAGGCCTCTTCATTCGTGCAGCGCGAGGAGGTAATGACACCGACCGACTGCCGCCCGTACTTGGCCTGGATGCCCTTCATCTTGGTCGCGGCAAACTCCATCGCCTCGGGCCAGGACACTTCCTGCCAGGGGTCGTTGATGCTGTCGCGGATCATCGGGTTCAGGATGCGGTCCTTGTGCGACGCATAGCCGTAGGCGAAGCGGCCCTTGACGCAGGAATGGCCCCGGTTGGCCTTGCCGTGCTTGTAGGGCGTCATCCGCACCAGTTCATCGCCGCGCATTTCGGCCTTGAAGCTGCAACCGACGCCGCAATAGGCGCAGGTGGTGATGACGGAATGGGACGGGGTTCCGATCTCGATGATCGACTTTTCGGTAAGGGTTGCTGTCGGGCAGGCCTGCACGCAGGCGCCGCAGCTGACGCAATCCGAGGCCAGCGCGTCATCGGTCTTGGCACCAAACGACACGCGGCTGTCGAAGCCACGGCCCTCGATGGTCAGGGCGAAGGTGCCCTGCACTTCCTCACAGGCGCGGACGCAGCGCGAGCAGACGATGCATTTGGCCGGGTCATAGGCGAAATAGGGGTTGCTGTCGTCTTTCGGCAACCACTGCGGGTTCGCCTCGCCGCTGGTGTTCTTGGCGCGGAAGTGGGTTTCCACGGCTTCGTAACGGACGTCACGCAGGCCGACGGCGCCGGCCATGTCCTGCAACTCGCAATCGCCGTTGGCGGCGCAGGTCAGGCAGTCCAGCGGGTGGTCCGAGATGTAAAGCTCCATCACGCCGCGGCGGAGTTGCTTCAGCTTGGCGTTCTGAGTGTGGACCTTCAGGCCGGGTGCAACCGGAGTGGTGCAGGATGCCGGGGTGCCGTTGCGGCCTTCGATTTCCACAAGGCACAGACGGCAGGACCCGAAAGCCTCAAGACTGTCGGTCGCGCAAAGCTTGGGCACCTGAATGCCCGCCTCGGCCGCCGCGCGCATGATGCTGGTGCCTTCCGGCACGGTCACGTCAAAGCCGTCGATGGTCAATGTGACCATCTGTTTGCTTTTCGCGGCCGGGGTACCGAAATCGCGGTCGGGGATGATGAAGTCTTTCATTCGGCGGCCTCCTTCATCGGGGCAAAGTCATCGGGGAAATGGGTCAGCGCGGACATTACCGGATAGGGCGTGAAGCCCCCCAGCGCGCAAAGCGAGCCCGATTTCATGGTGTTGCAGAGGTCAGTCAGAAGCGGGATGGCGTCAGCGTCGCCTTTGGCGATTCGGTCGATGGTTTCGGTGCCGCGCACCGCACCGATGCGGCAAGGTGTGCATTTCCCGCAGGATTCGATGGCGCAGAATTCCATCGCGAAGCGGGCCTGCTTCAGCATGTCGGCGGTGTCGTCGAATACCGTCAGGCCCGCGTGGCCGATCAGACCGCCTTGGCCGGCGAATTCCTCATACCCGAAGGGGGTGTTGAACTCTGACCGGGGGTGATAGGCGCCCAGGGGGCCACCGACCTGCACAGCCTTGACCGGACGGCCGGTTGCGGTGCCGCCGGCGATGTCATCGACGATCTGGCCAAGGGTCAAACCGAACGCACATTCATAAAGCCCGCCAAAGCGCACGTTTCCAGCGATTTGCAGGGGGATGGTGCCACGGCTGCGACCAAGGCCGAAGTCTTTGTAATGCGCGGCGCCCTTGGCCATGATCACCGGCACCGAGGCCAGCGAGATCACGTTGTTCACAACGGTAGGCTTGCCCATGAAGCCTTCCAGCGCGGGCAGCGGCGGCTTGGCGCGAACGACGCCGCGCTTGCCTTCAAGGCTGTTCAGAAGGCTGGTTTCCTCGCCACAGACATAGGCCCCGGCGCCGACGCGGATTTCCATGTCAAAGGTCGGGCCAAGCAGCCCGGCTTCGCGCGCAAGCTCGACGGCGGCTTCCATCACGCGGATCGCGACGGGGTATTCCGAACGGATGTACACAAACCCCTTGTTCGCGCCGCAGGCAAGACCCGCAATCGCCATACCCTCGATCAGGGTGAAGGGGTCACCTTCCATCAGCATGCGGTCAGCGAAGGTGGCAGAGTCGCCTTCGTCGGCGTTGCAGACGATGTATTTCTGCGCGCCCGGCGCTTCGGAAACGGTCTTCCACTTGATGCCGGTGGGGAACCCTGCCCCGCCACGACCGCGAAGGCCGCTTTCGGTGACTTCGGCCACGATGGCGGCCTTGTCCATGGCTTGCGCCCGGCGCAGGCCGACCAGACCGCCCTGCGCCTCGTATTCGGCCAGGGAGAGCGGGTCGATCACGCCGACGCGGGCAAAGGTCAGACGGGTCTGGCCCTTCATCCACGGCAGGTCTTCGACTGGCCCAAGCGCCTTGGGGTGGCTGGCAAGATCACCGAACAGCCCCGGCACATCGGTCAGGGTCAGCGGGCCGAAACCGGTGCGGCCTGCATCGGTGACGACCTCAACCAGCGGCTCCAGCCAGACCATGCCACGAGAGCCGTTGCGCACCACCTCGACCGTCAGGCCGCGGCGCGCGGCCTCGGCGGTGATTGCGGCGGCAACATCATCGGCACCCAGCGCGACAGCGGCAGAATCAAGCGGGACATAGATCTTCATTTCGCCACCTCTGCGACAATCCCTTCATCGCAGCGGCCGACAAGCCGCCCGTCCACCATTGCCGCCGGACCGCAGGCGCAAAGGCCAAGGCAGAACACGGGTTCCAGCGTCACGCGGCCATCTGGCGTGGTTTCGTGCCAGTCGATCCCCAGCGCCGCCTTGACCGCACCGGCCACCCTGTCCGCGCCCATGGCCTGACACGCCTCGGCCCGGCACAGTTTCAGCACATGCCGCCCGGCAGGGGCTTCGCGGAAGTCATGATAGAACGTCACAACGCCGTGAACCTCGGCCTTGGACAGATTCAGCGCCTTGGCAATCTGCGGCACGGCGGCTTGCGGCACATGGCCAAAGGCCTCCTGCACGGCGTGAAGGATCGGCAAAAGCGGCCCCTCAAGCCCGCTATGGGCCTCAAGTATTTCGGAAATCCGGTCAGTGGTGTCGGCGGAATCAAGCATGCGGGCAGACCTTTGGCTAGCGTGCTGCCGTTTTACGCCGCTTGATAGGAATTTCAATACAGATATGCCGTCGAACGATAGTCAAAACCTATCGAAACTGCCGCACCGCCTCATCCACCAAGGCCTGAAGCACCGGTGTTTGCGGGTCACGCCGCGCCGCGATCAGGCCGACGGTATGTTCCGCCTCGGGGTCCACGATCGGAACGGAAACCAGACGGCCATCCATCACGAACAGGTCAGCCAGCCGCTTTGGCACAATCGACGCCCAGCGCCCGGTCAGCACATGCGTCACCAGCGCCACGGTCGAGTTCGACTCGATCATCGGGGCCACCTCGACCCCGGCTTCGCCCAGGTGCTGATTGACGATCCGTCGGTTCTGCATGTCAGCGGTCAGAAGGCACAATGGCACAGCGGCAAGTTCGCCCCAGCTTACCTGCCGCCGACCGGCGAGCTCTGACCCCGGCGAGATCAGAAGGCGGTAGAATTCGGTATAAAGCGGCACCTGGGCGACACGGCCCAAGGGCTCGTTGTCCAGATAGGTGATCCCGGCTTCCAGATCGAGCGCTTCGATCCCGGTCAGGATCTCGATGCTGGTGCGTGACAGGATCGAGACCCGCACATTCGGATGCCGGGCGGTGAAGGGGCCGGTCAGATCGGCCACCATCGGCAATGCGGTGGGAATGACCCCGATCCGCAGGTTTCCCGACAGGCCGGACCGCACGACGCGCATTTCATCCTTCAACGCCCGGACATCGCCCACGATGCCAAGCGCCCGGTCCAGCACCCGCTGGCCCTCGGGCGTCAGGCCCTGAAACCGGCTGCCGCGAAAGACCAATTGCACGCCAAGCTGATCCTCCAGTTGCCGGATCGCCCCGGACAGGGAAGGCTGGGTCACACCGCACGCCTCGGCCGCGCGGCCGAAATGGCGTTCCTTGGCCAAGGCGATGAACATTTCCAGCTTGTCGATCATGCCGCAAAGCCTGCCCCGCGCCGCACTTGCCCGCAAGCCCCCGAAGGCTTACCTCTGGCCCATGATGCGTTTCATTCCCTTCCTGCCCAGACCCGCCTTCGTTCCCGTGATCCGCCTTGGCGGCACCATCGGCAGCGGCGCGCGCGGGTTGAATGACGAAGGGCTTGCCCCCCTGATCGACCGTGCCTTTTCCCGCGGCAAGCCTGCGGCGGTGGCGCTGCTGATCAACTCGCCCGGCGGGTCGGCGGTGCAGTCCTCGCTGATCGCCGCACGGATACGGCGGCTGGCCGATGAAAAGAAGGTGCCTGTCCATGCCTTTGTCGAGGATGTGGCGGCCTCGGGCGGGTATTGGTTGGCCTGTGCAGCGGATGACATCTGGGTGGATGGCAGCTCCATCGTCGGGTCGATTGGGGTGATCTTCGCGTCTTTCGGTTTTCCCGATCTGATGGCACGGCAAGGGGTTGAACGGCGCGTGGTGACGGCGGGCAAGTCCAAAAGCCTTGCCGACCCGTTTCTGCCGCAAAAGCCCGAAGATGTGGAACGTCTGAAAGCCCTGCAGGCCCCGATCCATCAATCCTTCATCGACCATGTAAAGCAGGCACGCGGCGCAAGGCTTGACCAGACCGCTGACGTGTTCAATGCCGATGTCTGGGTTGGCCAGCAGGCCGTTGACCTTGGGCTGGTGGATGGCGTCGCCCATATGGTGCCAAAACTGAAGGCGCTTTACGGCGAGAAGGTCAAACTTGTCCCCTATGGCCGCAAGCGCAGCCTGTTTCAGCGGCTTGGCCTGTCGCTTGTCGATCAGACCATCGGCGCGCTGGATGACCGCGCGCTTTGGGCGCGTTACGGTCTTTAGATGCTGCTCAAGATCATCATCATCTTCCTTGGTCTCATGGTGCTGGTCGCCCTGATCGGCCGGGCGCTGTTTCCGTCTGCCCTGCCCCGCATCCTGCGGAAGGACCGGTCACGAAAAGCCGGCAAGCCCCATGTCTGCGCCAAATGCGGGCGCTATCTGATCGGCCAGAAAAGCTGTGACTGCGGGGACAAGGCGAAATGACGGCACTGGTGACTGGCGCGGGCAGGCGGCTTGGCCGCGCGATGGCGCTGTATCTGGCGCGGCGCGGGCATGATCTGGCGCTGCATTATGCCGCGTCGCGCGATGAGGCAGAGGCTGTGGCCACCGAAATCCGCGCCATGGGCCGCCGGGCCGCAACCTTTCAGGCCGACCTTCTGGTCGAGGCCGAGACCGAAGCCCTGATTCCCGCCGCAACCGCCGCCCTTGGGCCGCTGACCGTGCTGGTCAACAATGCCTCGATCTTCGAATATGACCGGATCGACACCGCGACCCGCACCAGTTGGGACCGGCACATCGAATCGAACCTGCGCGCGCCTTATGTCCTCACCCAAGCCTTCGCCCGGCAATGCCCCCCTGCGAAGAAGGATGAAAATGGCGAGCCGCTGGCACAGGGCCTGATCGTCAACATGATCGACCAGCGCATCCTGAAGCTGACGCCCGAATTTTCCAGCTATACCATCGCCAAGATGGGCCTTTGGGCGCTGACCCGCACCGCAGCGCAAGGGCTGGCGCCCCATGTCCGCGTCAACGCCATCGGTCCCGGCCCGACCCTGCAAGGGGCGCGGCAATCGGCCGATCACTTTGCCCGACAGCGCGCCTCGACAATCCTCGGGCGCGGCGCGAACCCATCAGATATCACCGCAGCGCTTGGATTTTTCCTCGACAGCCCGGCTGTTACCGGCCAGTTTCTGGCCATCGACGGCGGGCAGCATCTTGCCTGGCAAACCCCCGATGTGCTTGGGGTCGAATAGCGCGATCCGGTGGCCCTGAACTGAGTTGTCCACTTTTCATGCCCGGTTCACATCGCCGTCACAATTACCGTGAGTTTTCAGGGATTTGCCAAGTGGTTTAAAATCTTTCCTTCACAATCAATGGCTTGACAAACTGCACAAAAAATAGGCAAGCCAGTGAACCGGGCTGAAAACAACGGAAAATCGACGCTCCCGAAATCTTCTCCGCAGAGTTATCCACATAAACCGTGGACAGCTTTCCTCTTGCCCCTGCCCGTGGTTCATTGCAGCCCCGACCAAGAATCGACAGCCTGAACACCATGGATGAAACCCCGACAACCGCACCCCGCACCGGGCATGAGGTGATCCAGGATTACCTCCGGACGCTCGACGGCTCGCCCGGCGTCTACCGGATGCTGAACGCGGCGTCCGAGGTGCTGTACGTCGGCAAGGCGCGCAACCTTAAGGCGCGGGTGTCAAATTACGCTCGCCCATCCGGCCATTCGGGGCGGATCGCGCGGATGATCCATGAAACCGCCTCGATGATGTTCCTGACCACGCGCACGGAACTTGAGGCGCTTTTGCTTGAGCAAAACCTGATCAAGCAGTTGAAGCCGCGCTACAACGTGCTTCTGCGCGACGACAAATCGTTCCCGAACATCCTGATCTCGTCGGAACACCCCTTTCCCCAGATCAAGAAGCATCGCGGCAAGAAATCGGAAAAGGGCGCCTATTTCGGCCCCTTCGCCAGCGCGGGCGCGGTGAACCGGACGCTGAACCAGTTGCAGAAGGTGTTCCTCTTGCGCAACTGCTCGGATGCGATGTTCGAAAGCCGCACCCGACCCTGCCTGCAATACCAGATCAAGCGTTGTTCGGCACCCTGTGTGGGCAAGATCAGCCAAGACGGCTATGCGACCCTCGTCGCTGATGCGACCCGCTTTCTGGAGGGGAAGACCACATCCGTGCAGGCGGACCTTGCCAGATCCATGGCCGAGGCCAGCGAAGCGATGGAGTTTGAACGCGCTGCCGCCCTGCGGGACCGGATCAAGGCGCTCACCCAGGTCCAGCAGACCCAGGGCATCAACCCGGCAAACGTGGCCGAGGCGGATGTGGTGGCGCTCCACCTCGAACACGGGCAGGCCTGCGTTCAGGTCTTCTTCATCCGCGCCAACCAAAGCTGGGGCAACCGCGACTTCTACCCCAAGACCGGGGCGGGGGCGGAAGAACCCGAGATCATGGAGGCATTCCTTGCCCAGTTCTACGACGACAAGGATCCGCCCCGCCTGATCTTGCTGTCACATCCGGTGGAAAACCCCGATCTGGTGGCCGAGGCGCTGGCCACCCGCGCCGGGCGCAAGGTGGAACTTGCCGTTCCCCAGCGTGGTGAAAAGGCGGAACTGGTGGAAAACGCCGCAAGGAACGCCCGCGAAAGCCTTGCCCGGCGGATGGCGGAAAGCACCACTCAGAACAAGCTGCTGCACGGTCTGGCCGAGGCCTTCGACCTGGATTCCCCGCCGCAGCGGATCGAGGTTTACGACAACTCCCACATCCAGGGCACCAATGCCGTGGGCGGCATGATCGTCGCCGGGCCGGAAGGCTTCTTGAAATCGCAATACCGCAAGTTCAACATCAAGTCGGATGCCGGGGCCAATTCCGACGACTTCGGCATGATGAAGGAAGTCCTGACCCGCCGATTCGAGCGCCTGCTGAAAGAAGATCCCGAGCGGAAGTCGGACAGGTGGCCCGACCTCCTTCTGATTGACGGCGGCGCGGGGCAGGTGTCGGCGGTGGCCGGGATCATGTCCGAACTCAGCGTCGAGGATATCCCGATGATCGGCGTCGCCAAAGGCATCGACCGCGATGCAGGCAAGGAAGAATTCCACCGCCCCGGCGAACGCCCCTTCGCGCTCCAACGCAATGATCCCGTCCTCTACTTCATCCAGCGCCTGCGCGATGAGGCGCACCGCTGGGCCATCGGCGCCCACCGCGCCAAGCGGGCAAAGGCGGTCAGCCTGACCCCCCTCGACGACATTCCCGGCATCGGTGCCGCCCGCAAACGCGCGCTTCTCCAGCACTTCGGGTCAGCGAAGGCCGTCGCCCGCGCCGGGCTGACAGATCTTCAGGCGGTGGACGGGATTTCCGAAGCGATGGCCCGCACGATTGCCGATTTCTTCTCGGCCAAGGGATAGGGGGCGATCCGCCACTTGCTCCGCTGCGCCTGACTGAGCCACGAATACCCTTTCGTCCCGCAACACCTTGGTCTACGAATTCCACATGCGCTGGAACATTCCGAACACCCTTACCGTTCTTCGCCTGCTCGCAGCGCCCGGCGTGGCCCTGATGTTCCTTTATTTCCATCGTCCATGGGCTGACTGGTTCGCCCTTGCCCTTTTTGTCGGCGCTGCGATCACCGATTGGTTCGACGGCTACCTCGCCCGGCTCTGGAAGCAGGAATCCAAGTTCGGCGCGATGCTCGACCCGATTGCCGACAAGGCCATGGTGGTCATCGCCCTGATGGTGATCACGGGCTACAACGGCATGAACCCCTGGCTGATCCTGCCCGCGACGCTGATCCTGTTCCGCGAGGTTTTCGTATCCGGCCTGCGGGAATTTCTTGGCGCCAAGGCAGCGCTGTTGAAGGTCACGCAATTGGCCAAGTGGAAGACCACGGCGCAGATGATTGCCATTGCCGTCCTGTTTCTTGGCACCGGGCTGGAATATCTGAACGGCGTTGCGATGCAGGGCATGACAACCGATCAATACGCCGAAGCGGTTTCGGCCGGGCTTGCCGATCCGGTCCGTGCCTGCGGCAACCGCGACTGTGCCTCCTATGCCAACCTTGTCGGCATCTGGCTGATGTGGCTGGCCGCGGCGCTGACCCTTTTGACGGGGTGGGAGTATTTCCGTAAATCGCTGCCATTCCTGCGGGAAGACACATGATCGACGTGCTGTATTTCGCCTGGGTTCGGGAACGGATCGGCCTGCCGCGGGAAAAGGTGGAAACCTCGGCCGCGACGGTGGCCGACCTTATCGACCAGCTCCGCGCCCGGGAGGACCGCTACGCCGCCGCCTTTGCCGACCTTTCGGCGTTGCGCGTTGCACTGGATCAGGAACTGTCGTCCTTTGATGCTCCGCTTTCCGGGGTGCGGGAGGTCGCCTTCTTTCCACCGATGACCGGGGGCTAGGATGAAGATCGCGGTCCAGTCCGAACCCTTCGACCTTGGGGCCGAAACCTCGGCCTTTTCCGCAGCTGTAACGGGTGCAGGGGCCGCAGGGGCGATTGTGACCTTCACCGGGCTCGTGCGGAACGACGGTGGCGCCCTTTCGGCGATGGAGATCGAGCATTATCCCGGCATGACCGAAAAGGCGATTGCCGCCATCGCGGACGAAGCCGTCAGGCGTTGGTCGCTGGCCGATGTGCTGGTCATTCACCGCCACGGCAGGCTTGCCCCGGGTGAGACGATCATGATGGTTGCCACCGCGGCTCCGCACCGCGCCGATGCGTTTGCGGCGGCCGAGTTCCTGATGGACTACCTGAAATCCCGCGCACCGTTCTGGAAGAAAGAGATCGGAGCCGATGGGTCGGACTGGGTGGCCGCCAAGGACGCCGATGAGGCTGCATTGAAGCGCTGGTAGCGCGCACCTCCGCCTTCAGCCTTCAGCCCGCACCTTGCTCCTTGCCGAAGCGCGCGTGCCAACTGGGTTGCAGGTCGCCGTCCACTGGCTTTGCCAAATACACCGCCCGGGCAATGGCCCGCGAAAGGCAGCTTGCGGCGGCATGGCCGATCTGGAAGCCGTCAACCAGCGGGTCAGTCATCACGCGCCCGGCGGTGGAAACGGCGAACACAAGGTCACCGTCCAGCGCTGTATGCGATGGCACCAGCGCCCGCGCCATTCCGTCATGCGCGGCAACGGCCATGCGCTGCGCCTGCGCCTTGGTCAGCGCGGCATCGGTTGCGACAATGGCAATCGTCGTCGACTCACCCAGCCGCTTTTGCGGCAAGGGGGCCATGTCTGGCTGCATCGGGGCCGGGCCAAGACCGCCGAATTCATCCCCCTGTTCCCAAGGCGCGGCCCAGAAATGGCCGGTCTCACCCACCGTTGCCGCGCCAAGCGCGTTTACCGCAACCAGCGCCCCCACGGTGATACCAGACGGCAGCACCGCCGAGGCCGACCCAAGCCCGCCCTTCAGGGTGCCTGTCATCGCCCCATATCCCCCCCCGGCAGAGCCAATCGCAAAGACGGCGGCGGCAGCGTCCAGCGCCGCGCGGCCCAGGACAGGATATGGGCTGTCCCGCCAATCCTTCGCCCCACCGTTCAGAAGATCAAAGAGGATCGCCCCCGGCACGATAGGCACCCGCACCGGACCAACCACAAAGCCCCGCCCAATGGCGCGCAACCCCGCCATGATACCGGTTCCGGCATCAAGACCAAAGGCGGACCCACCTGACAGGAACAGCGCATCCACCTGATCGACCAGCCGGTCGGGCGCCAGTAGATCCGTCTCGCGCGTTCCCGGGGCGCCCCCCATGACGTGAACGCCCGCCACGAAGGGGCGGTCGGCGGTCAGGACCGTCACCCCGGACCGCAGCCCTTTGTCCTGTGCATTGCCGACGCGCAGGCCTGCAACATCGGTGATCAGATTGTGTGGTCCGGGTCGCATCGGCACCCTCTGTCGCGTTGTCCCGTGGCGGGTCGTGGATCGACCTTAGGGCAAGCGGCCGTGATGCAAAAGGAGACCTGCGTATCACGCGGGACTTTTCCCGACAGAGTGCCATGCGTTGACGGCAATCAATGAACCCCGGCCCAAGCGATGCTGACCTGCGCAAGAGGCAAGGATCGGCGGGAGGGTCTGTCATGGTCAAGACATTCGAACTGGCGGGGCTTTGCGCCCTGTTCACGTTGACGGGCGGTGCCGCCATTCAGGCACAGGACGCATCCTTTGGCGCAAATATCTACAAGGATTACTGCGTTGTCTGTCATGGCGAGTCCGGGGCCGGGGATGGCATGGTTGGGGTGCTTTTCGCCCAGCCGCCGGCAGATTTGCGCCTGCTTGCCCGCAACAACAACGGCGTATTTCCAGCCGCGCAGGTGATCGAGGCGATCTATGGGCGGCGGTCCATTCAGGCGCATGGTCAGACCGAGATGCCGATCTGGGGCGACTTTTTCATGAGCCAAACGCTTGAAAGCCCCACGATCGACCCGAAGGACGCCGCGATGATCACCCAAGGCAGGGTGCTTTCAGTGGTGAGCTTTCTGGAATCGCTGCAGGTCGAATAAGGCTGGACGGACGATTGCCCAGGGACAATCGGCCAATCCGTCGGGTGGACCGGCGATGAGGCAGGCGGAGGCGGCCCGTCAGAAATCGAAGATATCCGACAGAAAGCTTTCGCGCCGCTTCTTCTTGTGACCTCGGCGATGGTCATCATCATCGTCGTCGTCATCGCGACGGCGCTTCTCGCGGCGGTCATCGTCGCGCAACGTCTGCGGCGCGCGGGGCTCTGGCTGGTAGACCGGCGCTGTATGGCGGAACGGCGGCGAGGGCGTCGGGGCCAAGACCGGGGCAGGCGCGGTCGCGGTCGCGCCAAACGAACGTTCGATGATCTTGTCCAACTCTCCCCGGTCCAGCCATACGCCTCGGCATTTCGGGCAGTAGTCGATTTCGATTCCCCTGCGGTCGGCCATGACCAGAGTTTCGTTATCCACCGGGCAGCGCATCCCATTCTCCTTGATTGCGGCCTGACAAAGATGGGTGCGCCCGGAAATCCCGCAAGACGAGGCCGGAAATATCAGCGAAAGCTTGCAAATTGCCGCGACCTGCGGCAGGACTTTGCCGGAGCCGTGGCGATGGCGTCGCCGCAGGGGCATTTGCCCCACCGCTTGCAGGGCAATCCTGCCACCGTCCTGTACGCCGGGACCTTTCGGGGTTCCGCAAGCAGCGTATCCCCGTGACGGAGGTCTGACATGACACTGAACCGACCCGCAATGTACCGCTTCCACAATGGTGGGGCGAAGGACACGCTTCCCTTTGCCGATCAGGAATACCACGACCGCCTTGAAGGCCTGCGCGAGATCATGGAGATGCACGAGCTGGACGCCGTGGTCCTGACCTCGATGCACAACGTCGCCTATTACTCGGGCTTTCTCTATTGCTCGTTCGGGCGGCCCTATGCCTGCGTCGTCACGAAAACCGAATGTGTGACGATCAGCGCCGGGATCGACGCGGGCCAGCCGTGGCGCCGGTCGATTGCCGACAACATCACCTATACCGACTGGACGCGCGACAACATGTGGCGTGCGGTGGCTTCGGTCACCGGCGAGGGCAAGAACATCGGCTGCGAGGCGGACCACCTGACGGTGGAGCGGATGGAGAAGCTGAACACCTTCCTGAAGCCGAAGAAGGGCATGGATATCGCGCCCGCGACGATGTTCCAGCGGATGAAGAAATCCCCGGCCGAGATCACCATGATCAAGCACGGCGCCAATGTGGCTGACGTGGGCGGCTATGCGATCCGCGAGGCGATCAAGGTCGGCGCGACCGAGCTGGAGGTTTCCATCGCCGGACGCGACGCGATGGAGCGCGAGATTGCCAAGCGCTTCCCCGATGCGGAATACCGTGACACATGGGTCTGGTTCCAGTCGGGCATCAACACCGACGGCGCGCATAACCCGGTGACGAACCGCAAGTTGCAGCATGGCGATATCCTCAGCCTCAACTGCTTTCCGATGATCAGCGGCTACTACACCGCGCTGGAACGCACGCTGTTCGTGGGCGAGGTGGATGATGCGTCAATGAAGGTCTGGCAGACCAACATCGACAGCCATGAATTCGGGATGAAGCTTCTGAAGCCCGGCGCGTCCTGCGCCGAGATCACCATGAAGATCAACGAGTTCCTGGCCGAACGGCAGATGCTGCAATACCGTACCTTCGGCTATGGGCATTCCTTCGGGATCCTGTCGCACTACTATGGCCGCGAGGCGGCGCTGGAACTGCGTGAGGATATCGACACGGTGCTGGAGCCCGGAATGGTCATCTCGATGGAGCCGATGCTGACGATCCCCGAAGGCATGCCGGGGGCCGGTGGCTACCGCGAGCATGACATCTTCGTCGTGACCGAGGACGAGCCCGAGGACATCACGCATTACCCTTACGGGCCTGCGTTCAACGTGGTGGCTTAACCAAAACATCATGACCCTGTCATGGAACTGATGCGATAGGCGGCCACTCGGGGCGGGACTTTTCAGCGAAAGGACCGCCCCGATGCAATTCAGACTCTGCCTGACCTCTGCACTTGCCCTTGCAACCGCATTGCCCGCAAGCGCCGAAATGGTGTTCAACCGGGTGGCGTCCCTTGCCACCCCGGCAAACATGGCCGAAGGCGAAGACCGTTCGCGCGAAACCAGCGCCGAGATCATCAGCGCCAGCGAAGACGGGATGGTTCTGGTATACACCGACAGCCCCTTGGGCGTGGTCGGGCTGGTCGACATAACCGACCCGAAAGCACCAAAGCCGATGGGGAATATCGACGTGGGTGGCGAGCCGACAACGGCCGTTTTCGTAGGCAGCATGATCTTTGCCGGCGTGAACACCTCGGAAAGCCTTGCGAACCCTTCGGGCAAACTGGTGACGGTTGACCCGGCGACAAAAGCGGTGGTGGCTGAATGTGACATCGGCGGACAGCCGGATGCGGTAGCGCGGGCGAAGGACGGATCCTTCCTTGCAATCGCCATAGAAAACGAGCGCGACGAAGACCTGAATGATGGCGCTCTGCCGCAGATGCCGGCGGGGTTTGTGGTCAAGCTGCCAATCACCGGGGGCGTTGCGGATTGCGCGGCCATGCAGAGGATCGACCTGACCGGTCTGGCCGACGTGGCCGGTGATGACCCTGAACCGGAATATGTGGACGTGAACCCGGCGGGCGAGATTGTCGTCACCTTGCAGGAAAACAACCACATCGTTGTCATCGGCGCGGATGGGGTGGTCTCTGGCCATTTCAGTGCAGGTGCGGTGGACCTGACCGGAATTGACACCGGGCGTGACGGGAAAATGGATTTCTCGGGCGCAAAGATGGGTGTGCCACGCGAACCGGACGCGGTGAAATGGGTGGACGCGGATCATTTCGTGACGGCAAACGAGGGCGACTGGAAGGGCGGCTCTCGTGGCTTCACCATCTTCAATCGCGATGGATCAGTGGCCTACGACTCGGGTTCAAGCCTCGAACATGCCATGGTGGCGATGGGGCATTACCCGGATCACCGCAATTCAAAGGGCGTGGAACTGGAATCGGTCGAGGTCGCCACGTTTGATGGTGTCCCGCATCTGTTTGTCGCATCCGAACGCGCATCGCTTGTCGCAGTCTATGACCTGACGAACCCGGCTGCGCCGGTGCTGAAGCAGATCCTGCCCTCGGGCATCAGCCCCGAAGGCATGGTGGCGATCCCGGCGCGAAACCTGTTTGCCACGGCAAACGAAGTCGACCTGCGGGCCGACGGTCTGGCCCCGGCGCATGTCATGGTCTACGCGCGGGCCGAAGGCGTTGCAGCCTATCCGACGATCACCAGCGCAGGGACGGACACGCTGATCGGCTGGGCGGCCCTGTCGGGGCTGGCAGCCGATCCGGCAGAGGCGGGCAAGCTATATGCGGTCAGCGATTCCGCCCTGTCCGCTGCGCCGACAATCTACACCATCGACGCAAGCCAGGCCCCGGCAAGGATCACTGCGGCAACCGTGGTAACACGCGGCGGTGAAACGGCACAAAAGCTGGATCTGGAGGGGATCACCTCGGATGGAGAAGGCGGGTTCTGGCTGGCCTCGGAAGGTCGCAGCGACCGGCTGATCCCGCATGCGCTGCTGCATGTGGATGCCGACGGCAAGATCACCAAGGAAATCCCGCTGCCCGAAGTTCTGCTTGATCAGGAAATCCGCTTTGGATTTGAAGGCGTGACCAAGGTTGGCGATGTCCTGTGGCTGGCCGTCCAGCGCGAATGGCAGGACGATCCGGCGGGGATGGTCAAGCTTCTGGCCTATGACATCACGAATGCCAGCTGGACAGCGGTGCATTACCCGCTGGATGCGCCGGGCGAGGGTGCCTGGATGGGGCTGTCAGAGATCACGTTGTCGGGCGATCATCTCTATCTGATCGAGCGGGACAACCAGAATGCCGACCGGGCCGCAACCAAAAAGCTGACGCGCGTGGCTCTGGCCGATCTGGCGCCCGCCCCCTTGGGTGGCCCGCTGCCGGTGGTCACCAAGGAACTGGTCCGCGACCTGATCCCCGACCTGAACCTGCACGGCGGCTATACCTCCGAGAAGGTCGAAGGCTTTGCCGTGGACGCCGCAGGCATCGGCTGGCTGGTAACCGACAATGACGGGACCAACGACAGCAGCGGCGAAACCTACTTCTGGTCGATCGGCGCGCTGAACTGATCACACACCATCTGCCGCCCCGGATTCAGCGGGAATCCTGCTCCGGGGCGGCAGCTATCGGAAAGATTCAGCAAATTTTTCCACTTGGGGGTTGACGCAGGGCCACCCGCGTGGCGCAAGCTGCGGCCAACTGCCACAAACCAGAGTAGTCCAAGTGTCCCCTGTCCTTGCCCGGATCTTCGCGATCCTTGCCCTTCCTTTGCTTGCAGCCTGCGCCGGAACCCCGAAAGCGCCCGAAGCGCCACCCGTGGTCCCCGGATATGAGGGTATTCAGGATGGAGAGTTCTTCATCGAACCCGTCCCCGCCCAATATCTTTACGAAGGCAACCGCAGGGAAGAAGTGGCCTATGCCGGCGACGATCAGCCGGGGACGATCGTTGTCGACACCTATTCGCGCAAGCTCTATCTGGTGATGGAAGGGGGCCGCGCCATGCGCTATCCCATCGCCGTGGGGCGCGAAGGACTGTCGTTTCGTGGCACGGGCGTGATCGGTCGCAAGGCGGAATGGCCCGCCTGGCAGCCGACCGCCAACATGGTCCGCACCCGGCCCGACCTATACGCTGCCTATGCCGGAGGCCTTCCGGGTGGCCTGACGAATCCGCTTGGCGCACGGGCGCTCTATCTTTACCGCGGCGGTCGCGACACGATGTTCCGCATCCACGGCACCGCCGATGCCGCCTCCATCGGCTATGCAACCAGCGCCGGCTGTATCCGCCTGTTCAATCAGGACGCGATCGACCTGTATTCACGCGCCGACAATGGAACCAGGGTCAAGGTGCGGACCGAAGCGGAAAGCCTTGCCATCGAAGGCCCGCAGATGAGCGATGCCTACGGCCGCCTCGTTTCCTCGACACCCGAAAACATCTCCAAGAAAGAACGTGATCTGGAACAGATCGCGCGGCAGGCGGAACGCGACCGGGAAGCCGCCGCAAAGGCCGACAAGCAGCGCCTTGCCGCTTGCGCACGCCGCGGGATTGATCCGGCAGATTGCGCCAGGCCGCAATTGCCGGCTGACGTTGTCACTGTCGGAACTTCCGACAGCTTCACGAGCGGATAACGTAGTCCTTCAGGGTGGTTTCCACCACCTCCCAGATGCCTGAAAACCCCGGGCGGATCAGATAGCTGTCACCTGCCCGCAGGTGGGTGACGCTGCCATCCTCGCCGGTCAGGATCGAATGGCCGGAATGGATATGGACATATTCCCATTCTGCATAGCTGATCCGCCAGGCACCGGGCGTGCTTTGCCAAAGGCCAGAATAAAGGCCGTCCCTGTCCTCGGCGTTCCACGTCGTATGCACCGGATCGCCCCTGACAACCTTGGCTGGGTCCGGACGGCTGACTTCGGGCGTGATCCCCTCTCGGCTCAGGCGTTCTACAAGTGGCATCGGTGCATCCTTTCCTTTGACCGCATTGGCCGCGTCCGGGCCTTCAGCGTCAAGCCCCCCAACGCGCCCGACGCTGCGCTGCGGCGCAATCTTGTTGCGGTGACAGGTTGCTTATGCCCATATGTCAGGCAAACCGCGAACCGCCTCCGGAGACCGCTGATGAGTGCGACTTCCCCCGTCCGCCCGGTGCTGCCGCCCGACATCCGCGCCCGCAAGGGGACGACTCCGCTGGTTGTCCTGACCGCCTACTCCACCCCAGTCGCCCGACTGGTCGACGCGCATTGCGACGTGGTGCTGGTGGGGGATTCCGTCGGGATGGTGATCCACGGCCTGCCCTCGACTCTTGGCGTGACGATGGAGATGATGATCCTGCATGGCCGGGCGGTTGTCCGGGGTGCCGAAAAGGCGATGCCGGTGATCGACATGCCCTTCGGCAGCTATGAGGAAAGTCCGGCCCAAGCCTTCCGCAATGCCAGCCGCCTGATGGCCGAAACCGGCGCGCCTGCGGTCAAGCTGGAAGGTGGGCTGCATATGGCCGAAACGATCGCCTTCCTTACGGCGCGCGGCGTGCCGGTGATGGCGCATGTCGGCCTGACTCCGCAGGCTGTCAATACGCTGGGCGGCTACAAGGTGGTGGGCCGCGACAAGGATGCCGACAAAGTCATGGCCGACGCCCGCGCGGTCGAAGCTGCCGGGGCGTTCTCGGTCGTGCTGGAAAAGGTGCCGATGGGCCTTGCCGGCAATATCACCCGCGCCCTGACGATCCCCACCATCGGGATCGGTGCCGGCAAGGATTGTGACGGTCAGGTGCTCGTGGTCGATGACATGCTGGGCCTGTTCACCGATTTCCGCCCGAAATTCGTCAAACGCTATGCTGAACTGGGCAAGACCGCGGATGAGGCGATTGCCGCCTATGCCGCCGACGTGCGCAACGGAGCGTTCCCGGCGGCGGAACATGCCTTCCCCGATGTCCTGCCGGGCAAGGACAGCCCATGACCCCAATCTTGCGGACGGTGGCCGACCTCCGCGCCCTGGCGCGCGGATGGAAGGCCAAGGGCGAAACCATCGGCGTGGTGCCGACAATGGGCGCGTTGCACGAGGGGCATCTGTCCCTCGCCCGCAGGGCGCGCAAGGAATGTGACCGGGTGATCACCACGATCTTCGTGAACCCAAAGCAGTTCAACAACCCCGATGACCTGAAGAAATACCCCCGCAGCGAAGACGCAGACGCACGCCTGCTTGCGACAGTGCCGGTCGACGTCATTTTCGCCCCCCCGGTGGATCAGGTCTACCCGGATGGCTTCATCACCACCGTCTCTATGGCCGGAGTGGCGCAGCCGCTGGAAGGCCACATGCGGCCCGGCCACTTTGACGGCGTGGCAACAGTGGTGACCAAGCTCTTTGGAATGTCCTTGGCCGACCGTGGCTATTTCGGCCAGAAAGACTGGCAGCAGTTGCAGGTCGTGCTGCGGTTGGTGCGGGATCTGAACGTGCCGGTCGAGGTGGTGGGCTGCGAGACGATCCGCGAGGCTGACGGACTTGCCATGTCATCGCGCAACATTCGCCTGACCGCAGCGGGCCGCGCCAAGGCTCCGGTCCTTTATGCAGCCATCACCGCCGCAGCCACGGATATCCGCTCTGGTCACGCCGACCGCATGGCCATTCGCGAAGCCGCCGAGACCATGCGCAAGGCGGGCTTCGAGCGGGTGGAATACATCGAGTTGCGCGACGCCGAGACTCTGATGCCATCGGACGACCCACGACGCCCGCGCCGGATGCTGGCCGCGGCCTGGATCGACGGCGTACGCCTGATCGACAACATCCCCGTCTGAAACATCCCCGTCTGAAATCGCACGCGGTCCGCGCAAGTCGTTCCTCTCGTCGTCGCGTGCCGCTCCTTCTCGGTTGACGAGGGGCCAGCCCCTCGAGCTCCCCGGAGTATTTGCAAAAAGCGCAAAGGCATCTGCTCTTTTCAAAAATACTTCCGCCGGAGGCCCGCCCGAGCCGGTTGGCCGGAACGGCCAGAGGCGAGACAGGCCTTCGCAGCCGCGCGCGCATGCGCGGCTGCTCGATCGGGATCCCGCAACTGGCCCTGGGCGCGGGTATTCAGGACTTGGCGAGCGGGCTCAGTTGCGGCAAGACTTGTGCCGATGGCCGGGTGCGAAAAATCCTGGGGTAGATTGATGTAATCCACCGTTACATCACTATGTGATGCAGGCGGTATTCAACGGAGGGCGGAATGGCCGATTTCGAAACGCAGATCAAGGAAAGTCAGGCGCAGGTTGCTGAAGCGCAGGCGAAGATCAGTGCCATCACCAGCCGGATCGAAGCGGCCCGTTCCAGGCTGGACGAGGGGATCACTCTCGACGTTGAGAACGCGACTCTGGACGACGTTCACAAACACACCGACCTTATGAACGCCAATATTGCCGAGCTTATCATGGGGCTTGATGATGTCACCGCCGGATTCTCTCGGGAATTCAGTGAGATGCGATCAAAGACCGGGATGGAAAGCTTCATCGGCATCTTCTCCAGCGCCAAAGCGGAATCGATGCGCCAGGAGCGGATGCGCGCGGCTTCGGTCGACGACAAGTTGCAGGATCTGATTTCAAAGTCCGACGTGATCGTCAGGCTGCTGCAGGGGCAGCTGGATCTCTTGAACACCCAGAAGACGCGGGTGGAGGGCAACCTTGCATCGACCTTGAGCGACCGGGAAGATACGGTAGGCGCGCTGGAAGCCGTGCGGGCCGAGGTCGCGGCGCTGGACCCGAAGATCATCGAGTTGGAGAACAGGATCGCGGTGGAACAGGACGCGGCAGCGCGGACCAAACTTGAAACCGAGCTTGCGACGCTGAATGCCCGCTATAATGCGCTGGTGCAGGACGAGCAGGTGAAGCTGGCCAAGTCGCAAACGCTGGAGCGCTATATCGAGAAGGGCAAGACCTGGGTCGACAGCTTGCAGAACCAGGCGGCGACGCAACTGGTGCTGATCAACAAGCTGCAAACGGACACCAAGCAGCGGGTGGTCCTTTACGATGCGCTGACCTCAAGCCTCAAGACCGCCCAACAGCAGGATGTGGCGCACCGGATCAACGAGATTGGCGTCCAGACCGACCAGGAGGCGCAGACCGCCATGGCCGCGATCGGGGCGGCGACCAATGCCAAGATGGCCGACATGCTGGAGCGCCATGAAGACCACATGGTCTTTGCCCGCCAGATCCTTGAACAGAAGGCCAAGGCCGACGAACGCTTTGCCCGCCGCTTTGCCGCCATTGTCGAAAAGCACGACAAGAACGCCTACGGTGGCTGAGTGGAAGACGAGGTCAAGGATCGGCTGACGTCTGACCACGCCGAGCTTTACGACACGCTCGTCGCGCGGCGTTACTTCGCCAAGTTCGACCGGATCTCCGGCAATCTGGGCCGGGTGGCGGCAGAGCTGGAGAGCGAGGGTCGGCTGACGCGGACCGAGGCGCGGCTATTGGGGGGTTACCTCAAGGCCGTGGCGGGGACGTTCCGCGCCTTGTCGCACAAATACCTGATGACGGGCCGCGGCGAAGCCGCGCCAAGGTTGACCATCGACCGGCATGAAAGCGGCTTTCCCGTCGCGCAAGAGTTGATGGTCATGGCCGTGGATGCCCAGCAGGCCGCGCGGCATCTGGCCGGGATGCCGTCAGAGACAGAGTTGAAAGACCGGATGGTCCGGCAGATTGTGGGGGATCTGACGATCCCGACCGCGCTGCAATTCGCGCTCAGCCAGCGCTACTACTATGAGGCGCTGGCGGCAGGCGGGATCTTCTGGGCGCGGAATGACCCTGACGCACAATGGCTGCAAAACCTTGGGGAGCGCCGGCACTATCTGGTGCATTGGGCGGTCTGGGATACGCAAGCAAACCTGCCAGTGGTCTATCTGATGGACCTTGAAGACAGCGGCCGAAAACCGCTGCCGAATGATGCCTACCGCTGGCCGCAGGTGCAGGCCGCGCTGATGGCTCAGGCGCTTGGCGGGCTGAAACTGCTCACCATCGCAAACGGGTTCGACAAGGACTTTGCTGACCTTCATCCCAAACGGCTGCGGCGGATCACGCTTGGCCCGATGTATTCGGCCAGCTTCACTCTGCAATCCGGGCCTATTTCCAAAGTCCTGGAAGGGGCCAATTCGCCCGAGGGCCAGGACTGGGCCTTGGTCTGGACAGTCGAGGATCTGGTCACCGACCGCGAGGAAGCGGTGAAGGACGGCTGGTTCTCATCCTCGGTCCGGCAGGTCTACAAGCTTGACCCGGTGGCCGGGGCGGAGTTGGGAGCGACGCGGCAGGACCGGATGATTGTCCTGCCCGAGCGGCCGTATCAGGTGCTGGTGGAACAGGATCCGAAAAGCCTGCGTGGACTGCGCAAATTCGTGGTCGGTGCCGGAGGGCGATTGATTCCGACCGTTTGACATGCGGCAAGGGCCGGGGGCCAGCCCCCGGACCCCCGGAGTATTTGAGAAAAGAGCAATTACAAGGAGTCAGCTGTCTTGCTCTTTTTCCAAATACTCCCGCCGGAGGCGAAGGTATGGGCCGGGCGAGCGGCTGGAGGATAGATGACGACACGCGACACGATGGAACTGAAGGAAGACTTGATCCGGGCGCAGTATGAGGCGGCGCTGGGGATGGTTCTGGGCTTTGATCACGCGCCGCGTCTGGCGAAGCCTCTGGTGGAGGCCCCTGCGGCGGCAGAGCGGTCGCCGGGCATCGGCACACGGCCGCGGTTCCGGTCCACCGTGGCCGGAATGGCGACCCGCTCCACGGCGCGGCCCGGTGGGGTGCGGCTCGCGGAACGCGTCGAGGGTTTGGGCGACGGGCTGGTTACTCCGGTGCAGGCGGCTTGTCTGAACGCCTTGCGCCGGTCGCTGGCGATTGCGCTGGCGATGGGCGAGACCTTCTCGGCCCGGTCGGGGCTGGCGGAGTTGAAGCGGGCGAACCTTGAGGGCCGGGTGCCGGAGCCCCGGCGCGCGGAGTTCGGCGAGTTGCTTGCGGGTGAAGCCCTGGTGGTTCTCTTCACCTTTGGGAACGCGCTGGCCTATCTGATCGCACCTCATGTCGGCTCGACGACCGTTGAACTCGGCGAGGTGGAGGAGGTGCTGACCGACAACGCTCCCCTGGCCTTGCAGGGGGCCTTGTGGGAGCTGGATCAGGACATCGGCGCGCTGGCGACGGATGACGTGAAGCTGGTGGCGGTGGTGTCGGCCTTTGCCGAGGCCCTGATGAAGAAGGTGCAGATCCGGGCGGAGAATGGCGCGCGGACGTCGGTTTTTACCTCCGGGTCATGGAAGGTGGAGGCGGATGGGCTGACCCTGTCCGGCTTCAAACCAGCCAAAGCCGCGAAGGGTGGCGTGATCGCCATGGCCTTCAAGAAACCACATGAGGTGGTGGGCAACCACATCGCCAAGTATCAGTCCTTGCGTCTGTCGAAGATGCTGATGGCCTATGACTTTGAACGCCGCCTGAACCCGTTTGCGGAGCTTGGCGGGTTCATCTTCACCTTCATGGGGGATGGCAAGCCCGGGACGGGGAAGACCACGCTGATTCAGATGATGGCGGGACTTCTGAACGATTACTGCAAGGTGGCGGGCTATCCGTTCCGCTATCAGAACTTCAGCATCGACCAGATCGACAGCTATCAGGGCAAGTCGGGGCAGAACGCCAAGGCGTTTATCGACGCGGTCTTGGACCCGTCAGTCATCGGCTTCGGGACCATCGACGACATCGACCAGGTGGCGGGCAAGCGGGGGGATCGGCAGTCCTCGGCGGGCCAGCAGGAGGTGACTGCGGTCTTCATGCAGGCCTTCGCCGGGGCGGGGACGGTGGTGCGGGGGAACTGCACCTTCGGGATGTTCTCCAACTACCCGGAGAACGTGGACGACGCGTTGCGGCAAAGGGCCGGGGCGCGGTTTCTGGTCGACGGGCCGCAAACGCGGGAGGATTACATTGATATCCTCTCGCTGTTGATGGGCAAGAACCATGCAATCCCGGTGGGCGATCATGAGTTGTTCGCGGCGCAGGAGATCAAGAAGGCTGTCGCCGCCAGCTTCGAGGGCCATTCGAAGCCACATGAGGAAGGCTTGCTGAAGGTCTGGGACAAGGTCCAAGGCGAGATCGGCAAGCTCGACACGCTGGCGAAGATGGGGGCCTACCTCAAGGCGATCCAGATGGCGGACGAGCGGTTCACGGGCCGGGCGATCAAGAACATCACCGATGCGGTGAAGGTCCGCGCGATGGACTTTGAACTCCCGGACGAGTGGATGGAGGAGCCGGACCTGTTCCTCTTCAAGCCCTATGACGAGAAGCTGGCGATGATCCGCGGGCTGATGACGCCGATCACGGTGGACATGGTGATCCAGGAGATCAACCGCTACGCGGATTCGGAGTTCCGCTATGCCGACAAGTCGGACGAGGTGGCGATTGAGGGGATGGTGCGGGACTTCGGGCGGCAGGAAGAGGCGAAGCGGCGGTATCTGGATGGGAGGGGGTGATGATCTTCGGCCGCAAGGGAGTCGACACTTCGCCCAACGGCGTCCGCGTCGGGAGCCTTATTCAGGCTTGCTTTGAGGTGCTGGATCGAGCTTCTGAGCTAGAAGCACTGCTTCGAAGCAATATCTATCCGCTCCTGAACAGCGAGGATTTGGAAGCCGGGCAAGCTCCAAATGGCGAGGAGAAATTCCTCCGTGAGGAAAGAAGACTAAGGTCTTTCCGACGACAATTGCTTTATGCGGAACTCCGGGTCGACGCATCGCTTCACAAAGTCGCTCTAGTCTTCGGCACTCAGCGGGAGCAATTAGAACCGTTGGATGGCTACTTCTTAACGAAGTTGGACCGCGCCATTTCCGACCACAAGGATGTGAGTGATCTGGACAGTTCAGATGCCACTCGGGACCTCGCTTCAAATTATCTTATCAAGGAGAACCGGTTTCCTTTTGGGGATCTCTTCGATGACAGAGAGTTGCGCATATTCTTCGGTAAGATCCGCAATGCGTTAGGTGACCTGATGCGCGGGCTGGCACAATGAAACGCCTCATCCAACGCGGTCTGATGTTCGGGAACCTGATCGAGGTCTCCTCTCCGGCCCTTGTCGAGCGCTACAACCGGGCGCTCAAGCATCTTACCGGCAAGACCACGAAGCTCGACGATTTCCACATCGACCTGTCCGGCTATTCGCCGGAAATCGGCGACGAATTCAACGACGACCTCTACCTCAACCCCAACGGGGCGAACCGGCAGTTCATCTTGCTGACCACCGCGCAGAAGGATGCGCCTTTGCTGAACATCAAGTTCTCCACCTCGCGCGGTATCCTGACCCAGTTCATCGAGACCAACGAGGCGCAGTTGTTTGCCCTGACCGCGCGGGATGCGGTGGCGGGGGAGTTGCAGAACTCGGTCTATTCGGTGGACACTCCCGCGAAGCTTTTCGATATCCGGCAGGTGACGGTCGAGGCGGATACGATCGGCGGGCATGTGGCGGATGCCGGGCGGCTGGCCAAGCTGATTGACCGGTTCCGGCAGGAGCCCGACGGCTGGCGCGATGATGTGCTGGTGGCCGAGATGATCGGGCTGGCGAAAAAGACCGGCGACGTGACGCGGGTGCCGATTGCATTGCCGGCGATGACGTTTGAGCAGCAGAACTTCTGGACCAGCCATTTCGGCGGGGTCTACATCTTTCGCGACGTGCGGTTTCCGGCGGCGATTTCAAGCCTCGACTGGCGCAGTCTGGGCGAGGTGCCGATGCCGCAGGTGATGGACCTGACGCATAGAAACCAGATCGCCGACTGGCTGGAACGCAACCAGCTGGCCGAGCCCATCGTGCAGGCGCGGGGGATGGATGCGGCGGCGGTGCTGCGGCAGAAGATGGATTTCATCCTGATCGATGCGGCGGACCGATTGGGGATCGAGGTGGGCGACGCGCGGCGGACAGAGTTGCGCAAGGTGGCCTATCGGCTGGGGTCATCCCTGCCGGAGGAATTCCTTGGGCTGGCGGCCCTGCTGCGCTGGGTGGAGGCCGGGGGGCCGTGGCCGAAGATCAACAGCGAACATCCGGCGTATTTCTACACCCTGCGGGGCAAGGCCGGGCCGAACCGTGATCTGGTGAACATGCTGTTGTCGGAACTGGCCCCGATGGACGTGCGGCAGATGTTTATCGTCCACAAGGAACTGTTTTACGCGCAATATGCGACGTGGAGCGAGAGCAAGAAAACTCATGTCGCCGATTTCCTGGCGCGGGAGTATCAAGTGGACAGAGAGGGCGCGCGGACGGCGCTGTTCGGGCCGGAACCGGGGATGGACGAATTGCACCGGCCGCAGATGACCGAGGGGCCGAAATCGGCGCGCCCGCTGAAAGGGGTGGCCGGGCCATGGGGGCAGGTCCAGCGTCCCCGGGATGAACGTGGAGGGCGGCGATGATCGGGTTTCTTCGGGCCATCCTGGCCTGGGCCGTGGTGGGGGGTGTGGCCTATTTCGTGCTGCGCATCTACGCGCGGTCGCTGCGACGCGAGGCGCTGGAGAAGGAATGGGATGCCGCCCCGCCCGAAGACGGCGATGCCGACGCGCGCGATGCCTTCATCGAAAAGGGCATGGAAGCCTATGAGGGCAGCTTGCGCAACCGGCTGCTGCTCATCATCTTCGTGCTGCCTTTCATCGGGATCGCGGCACTCCTATATCTGGTGAATTACGCATGAGGCCGCGATGCGCTATGTGAAATGGGCTTTCTGGACGACGCTGATCCTGACCATTGGGTCATTCCTGCACTATACGCTGCCGCAACATGACGTGGTGCGGGTCGTCGGCACCTATCAGGAGCGTCAGGATCTGAACGACTGGACGCGGATATTCTGGTCTTCGCCTGACGACCAGTCCAGCACGCTGGTCAACCGTGATGTGCAGTTCATCCAGACGATCCAGACCAACGGCAGGCCGATGGTCTACAGGAACGAGGATACGGGCTGGGGCTGGCCGCCCTATTTCAAGTTCGATACTGCCAGCCTGCAGACCGAGGCGGATGACCTGAAATCCACCGCAGAGACGCCGAAATGGGCCGTCGTAACACATTATGGTTGGCGCAATGAACTGATCTCGGTCTTCCCAAATGCGGTGGGCATCCGTCTGGCCGACGGGCCGGATGAAAGGATCATTCCGTGGTTCAACATCTTCTTCTTCGTGGCGCTGCTGCTTCTGGCGTTTCTGCTGCGCAAGATGTGGCTGCAATTCCGCGAACGGATGATTGATCCGGCGCTGGCCGATGCGGGCGAGGCGTGGGATTCGGTCGAGGCGCGGGCCGAGACCGCGAAGAAAGAAGCCCGTGGTTTCTTCGGGCGGACCCGGGCCTGGATCAACACCTGGCGGGCGAAGAAGTAGGGCAAGCGAGCGGAAGCCCCGGCCTGAAGCCGGGGCGGTCCGTCTGATCAGCCCCGCAAAGTGCCGCCGGTAGCCTTGGTCACCTTCTCGACGATCCTCGCGCTGACGGCCTCGATCTCGACCTCGGTCAGGGTGGCGGCGGTGGGTTGCAGGCGCACGGTCAGTGCGATGGACTTCTTGCCTGCGCCCATTTGCGCCTCGGCCTTGTCGCCCGTGAACTGGTCAAAGACGCGAACGCTTTCGATCAGCGCCTTGTCGGCACCAAGCGCTGCATTCACGGCGGTCAGCGCCTCGACGCGGGCATCCACGACGAAGGCGAAATCCCGGTCCACGGCTTGAAGATCAGAGATTGCCAGCGCGGGCCGGGTGGGCGTCTTCACCTTGGGCGCGGGGACATTGGCGACCAGAACGGTGAAGGCCACCGCCGGGCCTTTCACATCCATCGCCTGAAGGATGCGGGGGTGAACTTCACCAAAGGTGGCCATCACATTCGACCCAAGCCCGATCACCCCGGACCGGCCGGGATGCCACCAAGCGGCGGCCTTGCGGCTGATCTGGGTGCGGGCAGGCGCGCCAAGGGCGGCCAGCACCGCCTCGGCATCGGCCTTGGCGTCGAACACATCGACCATCCGGCGCGACCCGTGCGGGTCACGCGGGGCGGCGGCCCCGATCAGAAGGCCAGCCGCTTGCAGATGCTGTTCGCCCGGCTCGCCGCCGTGGAAGGCGGGGCCAACCTCAAAAAAGGCAAGGTCCATGAAGCCGCGCGCCTGATTGCGGGCTGCTGCCGCAAGAAGGCCGGGCAAGAGGTCAGGCCGCAGATGGGTCATTTCCGACGAGATCGGGTTATCGACCCGCACCACATCCGCCCCGCCGCCAAACAGCGCCGCCGCTTTCCCGTCAATGAAGCTGTAGGTCACACATTCATTGTAGCCCAGCGCCGCCAGTGTCCGCCGCGTGGTGCGTTCGCGCACCTGCACCGGCGTAAGGATCGGCTTTGGCACCCCCGGCAGGCGGCGGGCCATCGGGGCGCCCTGCAGCTTGGTCAGGCTGGCGATCCGGGCGACTTCTTCGATCAGATCCGCCTCGCCCAGAACGTCGGGACGCCATGAGGGCGGGGTCGCCATATCGCCGTCAAGCGTGAAGCCCAGCGCCGCCAGCGTGGCGCGCTGGGTTGCCTCGGGGATGTCCATCCCGACAAGGCTGATCACGCGGGCCGGGTTCAGCCGGTAGGCGCGGGTCGTGTCGATCGGTGCGCCGTCCTGCACCACCTCACCCGGCTCGCCGCCGCACAGATCAAGGATCATCTGCGTGGCCAGTTCAAGGCCCGGCAGGGTGAAGGCCGGATCAACGCCGCGCTCAAACCGATAGCGCGCGTCCGAGTTGATCTTCAGCGCGCGGCCCGTGGCGGCAATGGTGATCGGATCCCACCATGCGCTTTCAAGGAATACATCGGTCGTCTCCGGCGTGCAGCCCGAAGCTTCGCCGCCCATGATCCCGGCCAGCGATTCCGGCCCATGATCATCGGCGATGACCATCTGGCCTTCGCCAAGGCTGTAAGTCTTGCCGTCCAGCGCCAGAAGCGTCTCACCCGCCCTGGCCGGACGGATCACAAGATCGCCCTGCACCTTGGCCGCGTCAAAGACATGCAGCGGGCGGTTCAGCCCGAAGGTGAAGTAGTTGGTGATATCCACCAGGGCCGAGATCGGGCGCAGGCCGATTCCCTTCAGCCGTGCGGCCAGCCAGTCGGGCGAGGGGCCGTTCTTCACGCCACGGATCAGACGGCCAGCAAAATGCGGGCATCCCTTCGCCACCAGCGCCGGGTCGATCTTCACCGAAATCGGTGAGGCAAAGCGGCCCGGAACCGGAGTGACCTGGACCGGCGTCAACACCCCAAGACCGCGCGCGGCAAGATCACGGGCGATGCCGTGGATACCAAGGGCGTCGGGGCGGTTCGGGGTGACCTTGATCTCGATCACGGGGTCGTTCAACCCCTTCCAGTCGATGAACCGCGCCCCAAGCGGCGCGTCTGCGGGCAAATCGATGATGCCGTCATGATTGTCCGACAGCATCAGCTCGCGTTCGGAACACAGCATCCCGTTGGAATCCACGCCCCGGATATTGCCGGGCTTCAGGTCCACCCCGGTGCCGGGAACATGGGTGCCGACCGGGGCAAACACCCCGACAAGCCCGGTGCGGGCGTTTGGCGCACCGCAGACAACCTGCACCTCTTCCGTCCGGCCACCGGGGCCATCGGGGTAGGTCTCAACCCGGCACAGGCGCAGACGGTCGGCGTTGGGGTGCTGGACCGCTTCGATCACCCGGCAGATCCGAAAGGCCCCTAGTTGGGCGGCGGGGTCTTCCACGCCTTCGACCTCCAGCCCCAGATCGGTCAGCGCCTCGGCGAGGGCTTCGACGGTGGCCTTGGTGTCGAGGTGATCTTTCAGCCAGGACAGAGTGAATTTCATCTTGCAGGTTCCCGTAGCGGTGCGCCGCAGGGATTAGCGCAAAGGGCGGGCAAGGGGAAGCGGGCTTAGCCCCGGGTCGCCCAGACGAAGGCGTTGAAAAGCCCGAAAAGGATTGGCTGGTGGATCAGATAGATCACCAGACTGTGCTGGCCGGGAAATGCCATGATGCGCCACAGACGGGTGGGCGTCTGGCCTTGCCAGTGGTGCAGCCCGACAAGCTTGGCCAAGGCCAACCCCGCCAGGCAAGGCGCAAGCCATGGGACAAGCGGCACATAATCCCCCATCAAGGGGCGGTTTTCCGCAAGCCCCAGCCAGACCAGCGCCAACCCGTCAAACATCGGGCTTGGGTCCGCCCAGCCCAGCGCGAAGACCCCTGCCGCGACCGCAAGTGTGACCAGCCCGGGCAGGCGCAGAAATGCCAGCGCAATCAGGCCCGAGACTGCCAGCGCATGCAGGATGCCAAAGTGGATCGGCCCGCCCGGAACCAGCCAGAAACTTGCCAGCGTCACCAAGGCGGCGGCGGTGGCGATCTTGGCAAAACGCCACCAGAACGCCATCCAGCGGATACCCTGCCCATGCGCAAGCCAAAGGCTGACCCCAGAAAGAAACAGGAAACTGCCGGCCACCATCCGGGCAAAGTAATACCAGAACGGCTGATAGATCGTGTCAACCGGGACAAAGCCGAACAGCGCCAGATCGAAGGTAAAGTGAAACACCACCATACCGACCAGCGCGAGGCTGCGGGCAAGATCCAGCACGATCAGCCGTCCGGGGGGCAAAGGGGTGTCTGCTATGGCCATGCCGGTCAGACTGTCACGCAGATGGGTATTGGCCGCAACCCGTGCCAACGCCAACGGCCTGCTCTGCCTATTGCCCGAAGCCGGACGGCAGTCACGGTCTCAGAACAATTCCAGAAGGCGCTTGAGATAATCCAGCTCCTCGCCCGGGCGGGTCAGATCACCTGACCTGCGGCGGATTTCATCCAGCAGTTCCTGAGCGCGGGCGTTGGGGTCATTCTGCACCATGTTTTCATCCGACCCGATGCGCGCGCTGTCGCCTGGTCGGCGGCCCAAGGGATCACGCCCGTTCGGATCGGCGCTGCCAACGTCACGGTCGCCACCATTGGCTTCGCGGTTCTGGCGCTGTTCCTGCGCCAGCGCCTCGCCAAAATCGCGCAGCCCGTCACGCATGGCTTCCATCGCCTCGGCTTGACGGTCAAGCGCGCCGTCCAGATCGCCCTGGCGCAGCGCCCGTTCCGCGTCTTCCATCGCGCGGCCTGCGCGGTCAAGGTTGCGGCGGCCCTCTTCGCCCTGTTCGGTGCCGTTGCCCGGCAGATCGCCGCGTTGCAGATCATCAAGCCGTTCGCGAAGGTCGCGTTGCCGGTCGGTCAGTGACCCCTGCCCGCCTTGACCTTCGCCCTCACGCTCGTCGCCGTTCTGCCCGTCCTGCCCGTCCTGCTGTCCCGGTTGCTGACCACCCTCGCCGCGCTGCATGTCGCGGTAGGCGTCGTCGGACAGTTGCTGCTGGTCGCGCAGTGTTTCGCCCAGTTCCTGCATGCCCTGCTGTCCGGGAGAGCCTTGGCCCTGCCCGCCCTGACCCTGCACCACCTGCATGTTCTCCATGAACTCGCGCAGGCGTTCCATCAGTTCGGCGGCTTCGGCGGTGCGGCCTTCTTCCATCAGGCGCTGAAGTTCATCCAGCATCTCCTGCAACTGGTTGGCGGACATCTGCATGCCCTCCATGCCTTCCTGCTGCTGGCTGTCACCGGGATTGCGCTGCGCCTCCTGGGCCAGTTCGCGGGTGTATTCGTTCAGCGCCTGCTGCATTTCGCGCATCAACTGCTCGATTTCTTCGGGCGAGGCGCCGTTCTTGATCGCCTCGGCCAGACGGTCCTGCGCGCGTTGCAGCCGTTCAAGTGCGGATTGCAGATTGCCCTCTTCCACCATCAGCGCGATGGTCCACAGTTCTTCGGCAATCCGGTCACGGTCTTCGACCTTCAGGCTGGCTTGCTGTGCCTCCATGTCACGCATCAGCACACGAAGGCGCAGGAAGGCGCGGTCGTGGCGGATGAAGCCTTCGGGCCGGTGCGTTACGGCCTTCAGGATTTCCACCGCGCGGGGGGCGTTGATCCGGTTCCACAGGATATCGCGCCGCATCTCGATCAGGGCGGCGGCCAGCGGGTCAAAGAATCGCTTGCCATGCAGTGTGACCGAGTAGGGGTCAGACAGGCCTTCCTGCCCGGCCGCATCAACGGCGGCAAAGACCATGGTCACCGGCAGGTTGGCAAAGACATGCTTTGAAAGATCGTCAATCAGCGTCTCGGTGATGTCGGTCCGCTTGCCTGACAGCGGCATCGGCAGGTCAAGGACAACCGGCTCCACCGGTTCGGGATCGGGGCCAAGACCGTGGCGGCGGTCAACCTTGGCCAGATCAAGCGAGATCGTCACCCGGCCCGCCACAACGCCGTAATCATCCGTCGCACTGTAGCCTTGGCGAAAGCGCCCGTCCGCCTCGCGGCCCATGTCGCCCGAAACGGCTATCGTCGGCAGCCCGTCCGGCAGCGCGGTAATCTCCCACTCCCGGCCGCCCGGGCCTTCGATCGCCAAGCGGCCAGACCGGGTGACCGTCAGGTCATGCACACCTGCCATGCCATCAGGCGCAGCGGCAGCCGGAGTCGGCTCGGCCGTAACCAGCGGGGCGGTGGGCGGAGGTGGGGCATCGGCCACGGTCTGTGCAACGGCAAGGCTGCCCTCGGTGCCATAAAGCCTGATCTGCAGCCGGGTGCCTGTGGGCAGTTCCAATCCTTCGGCGGTGATGTCGTTCAGGTAAAGCGACGGCTTGCCGGTATAGGCGGGCGGCTGCGCCCAGCCTTCCCAGCTTGGTCCGCCCGGCATCGCCACCGCAGCCCCCGGCGCAAGGCCGGAAACCGAAGCGACGCGCCAGAATGACCCGAAGATCAGCGCCATGACAAAGGCCGTCAGCGCGACATAGCGCAGGCTGAACGGGTCACGCGATGACAGCCGCAGGTCGGGCGTTACCGGCTTGGCGGCGGCAGCGCGGGCGGCCATCCGGGCCTTGTGCGCCTCCCACACCGCCAGCGAGGCGGGATCATTTCTGCCAATCGCCTGCGTATCCAGAAGGGCGGCAATCGGACGGCCCGGCATCGTGGAATCAAGCCGCACCATCGCATCGGCCAGCGTCGGCTTGCGAAACTGTCGCAGCCCAAGCGCCAGCAGACCCAAGGCCAGCAGCAACGCCACCCCGCCCCCGATCTGCGCCCAGTGCAGCGGCCCAAGATCCTGCAACCCGAAGGCCAGAGCCGCAAGCACAGCCAGAAGCAACGACCACAACGGCCAGAACGCCCGGGCCAGCCGTTCGGCCCAAAGCCCGACCAGCGTCAGGCGCATCGGCCAGACGAGCGATTTCAGCGGCGGCTCTTGCGATTTTCCGGTCATGTAACCTGCCTTGGGACCGGACGGCGCGTCACAGCCACTCGGGTATGGTATCGCGGTTGAGGATTTCGTCAAAGGTTGGTCTGGCCCGAATGACGGCGAAGTGATCCCCGCTGACCAGAACTTCGGGGATCAGGGGCCGGGTGTTGTATTCCGACGCCATCACCGCGCCATAAGCCCCGGCGCTGCGGAAGGCGACCAGATCGCCCTCGGCCACCAAGGGCAGATCGCGGCCCTTGGCGAAAGTGTCGCCAGTTTCGCAAACCGGGCCAACCACGTCGAATTCCTGCGTGGGGGCTGCCACCGGGGGTTCAGCCACCGGGATGATGTCATGATGCGCGCCATACATCGACGGGCGGACAAGGTCGTTCATCGCGGCGTCGAGGATCAGGAAATCGCGGCCTTCGCCGTTCTTTATGTAGATGACCTTGGAGACAAGGATGCCCGCGTTCCCACTGATCAGGCGGCCCGGTTCGATCTCGATCTCGCAACCCAGATCGCCGACCGTGCGCTTGATCAGCGCACCGTAGTCGGTGGGCAGGGGCGGGGCTTCATTCGACCGGGCATAGGGGATGCCAAGCCCGCCGCCCAGATCAAGCCGGGTGATCGTATGGCCCTCGGACCGCAAACGGCGGGTCAGGTCGGCAACCTTGAGGTAGGCCTGTTCGAACGGTTCAAGTTCCGTCAACTGGCTGCCGATGTGGACATCGATCCCGATGACCTGAAGCCCCGGCAGGCGGGCAGCTTCGGCATAAACCTCGGACGCGCGGGCGATGGGGATGCCGAACTTGTTTTCCTTCTTGCCCGTCGCGATCTTTTCATGGGTCTTCGCGTCCACGTCCGGGTTGACGCGGATGGTGATGGGCGCGGTGACGCCAAGGCTGACCGCCACTTCGGACAGCGCCCGCATCTCGGGCTCTGATTCCACGTTGAACTGACGGATGCCTCCGGTCAGGGCCAGGCGCATTTCCTCGCGCGTCTTGCCGACACCGGAAAACACGATCCGGTCACCCGGCACCCCCGCCGCCTTGGCGCGCAGGTATTCGCCGGCGGAAACCACATCCATCCCGGCACCCAGATTGCCCAGCACCTTCAGCACCGCGACATTGGACAGCGACTTGATCGCGAAGCAGACCAGATGCGGCAGCGGGCTGAGCGCCTCGGAAAACAGGTGATAGTGGCGGGTCAGCGTGGCGGTGGAATAGACGTAGAACGGCGTGCCAACCGAGGCCGCGATATCGCTGATCGCCACATCCTCGGCGTGCAGGGTGCCGCTCTTGTAAAGAAAATGGTCCATTGCTCCGCCCCATATACCCTTGCCGCGTATAGCAGACGCGGCGGGCTTCGCAATTCACCCCTTGGGGCGCGACCGCAGGAACAGATAGAGCGGCAAACCGCAGCTGACGCCGATGCAGTAGGTGGCCGGGATCGCCACCAGATGCCACCAGGCCCGGCGCGAGATGGATTCGGCCAGCACCCAGACCGTCAACGCGATGGCCGCAATCGTCAGATCCCATGTCAGCCCGGTGGTCGAGGCGTTGACATACCACGCGTCAATCAACCCCCCAAGCCCAGTCCCGGTTTCGCGCATGTAGGTGACAAACCAATACATCGGATGCACCGCGCCCCAGATCGCAAGGGCAAGGTAGGCCAGCCGCAGCGGGGTCACTTGAACACGACGCCGATCTGCGCCTCGCCTGAAACCGCGATGCCCGGCTTTGGGGCGGGTTGCTCCGGCATGCCGTCCGCGCCGCATCCGGCAAGGGCAAGGCTGGCCGACAGGGCAAGGATCAAGGGCAGGGTCAGACAGGGCATCGGCAACCTCTGGGGCAAGGAGTGGAAAAGGACTGTGGCATCCACATCCGTTCCGGGCAAGGTACGGCAAACCGCATCTGGCTTGCCGAGATGGCCCGAAATTCTTCGCCGTAGAGTTTCGGGGCGCACGGCATATCCTTTGCGGCTAACCGGTCAGGGCAGACGTTCGGCCCACAGCGCAATCTGCGCGCGCACCTGATCAGGCGCGGTCCCACCGTAAGAGGTGCGGCTGCGGACCGAGTTTTCCACCCCCAGCACCGCAAACACATCCGCACGGATCCCGGCATGCACGGTCTGCATCTGGTCCAGCGTCAGGTCCGGCAGATCGACGCCCTTGGCTTCGGCCATCGCGACCAGCGTGCCGGTGACATGATGCGCCTCACGGAAGGGCAGGCCCAGTTCACGCACCAGCCAGTCGGCAAGATCGGTGGCGGTGGAAAACCCGCTTGCGGCAGCGGTGGCCAGTACCTCGCGGTTGGCGGTCATGTCACCGACCATGCCGGTCATCGCGGCAAGGCCCAGCATCAGGCTGTCGGCGGCGTCGAAGACCTGCTCCTTGTCTTCCTGCATGTCCTTGGAATAGGTCAGTGCAAGGCCCTTCATGATGGTGAACAGGGCCACCGTCGCCCCCAGAATCCGCCCCAGCTTGGCGCGCAGCAATTCGGCCGCGTCCGGGTTCTTCTTCTGCGGCATGATGCTGCTGCCGGTGGTCCATTTGTCGGACAGCCGCACAAAGCGGAATTGTGCTGAAGACCAGATCACCAGCTCTTCGGCAAAGCGCGACAGGTGCATGGCGCAGATACTGGAGGCGGCAAGGAACTCCAGCGCGAAGTCGCGGTCGGAAACCGAATCAAGGCTGTTGGCCGTGGGCCGGTCAAAGCCCAGCGCCTGCGCCGTCATGTGCCGGTCGATGGGAAAGCTGGTCCCCGCCAGCGCGGCCGCGCCAAGCGGACATTCGTTCATCCGCCGCCGCGCGTCTTCAAAGCGCGATCGGTCACGGGCGAACATCTCGACATAGGCCAACATGTGGTGGCCCCATGTCACCGGCTGGGCGGTTTGCAGATGGGTGAAGCCCGGCATCACCCAATCCGCACCCGCCTCGGCTTGGGCCAGAAACGCCTGCATCAACCCGGTTAGCCCCGCAATCGCCTGATCGCACTGGTCCCGGACCCAAAGCCGGAAATCCACTGCCACCTGATCATTCCGGCTGCGGCCGGTATGAAGCCGCTTGCCTGCATCACCGACAATCTCGGTCAGGCGGGATTCGATGTTCAGGTGAATGTCCTCAAGCTCGACCCGGAACGGGAACTTTCCGGTTTCAATCTCTGACAAGACCGTGAGAAGCCCTTCCCCGATCGCCTCGGCGTCCTTATTGCTCAGGATACCCGTGGCGGCCAACATGGCGGCATGGGCCCGGCTGCCTGCGATATCCTGCGCGTAAAGCCGCTTGTCGAACCCGATCGAGGCGTTGATCGCCTGCATGATCGCGTCCGGCCCAGCGGCAAAACGCCCGCCCCACATCTGGTTGGCGGAATTGGTGTCAGGGCGTTCGGTCATGGTGGCTGGCCTTCGGAGGGAATATCGTGCGGAAACTTGTGGTCGTCCTCTACACGGCCTTCCTTCTTGGTGCAAACGGGCTTGGTGCAAACGCGGTTGCCGCAGATGTGGCCGCTTTGCGCGACGGCGACATGAAGAAGCTGGCCATCCACATGTCCCCCGCCCAGGTGCCAGAGGTCGGGCTGGTCGATGCCGCTGATGCGCCCCGGTCGCTGGTGGAATATCGCGGGAAATGGGTGGTGCTGAACTTCTGGGCCACCTGGTGCGCGCCCTGCCGCCACGAGATGCCGTCGCTTGACCGGCTGCAAGCCGCAATGCCCGAGATTGCCGTGGTCCCGGTCGCAACAGGCCGCAACGCCGTTCCGGGGATTGAACGCTTCTTTGCCGAAGCCGAGATCAAGAACCTGCCCATCCTGCGCGACCCAAAGTCGGAACTGGCCCGCGCGATGGGGGTCATGGGGCTGCCGGTCACGGTGATCCTGAACACTGAAGGCCAGGAAGTCGCCCGGCTGATCGGCGACGCCGAATGGGACAGCGACAGCGCCAAGGCCGTGCTAAGGGCGCTGGCAGCGGGTCAGTAGCCACGTTCCTTCGAAGAAAATCGACTGCTCAAAGATCAAACGTCGCGAACACCGGCACATGGTCGCTGGGTTGTTCCCAGCCGCGCACCGGGCGCAGGATGCGGCTTTCGTGCGACGCGCCCATGATGTCGGGCGTGGCCCAGATGTGATCCAGCCGACGGCCCTTGTCGGCCCCGTCCCAGTCGGCGGCGCGGTAGCTCCACCAGCTGTAAAGCCGGCCATCGGGGATATGGGCGCGGGTCACGTCCTGCCAGCCGCCCGCCTCCATCACCGCGCCGAAATGTTCCACCTCGATCGGCGTGTGGCTCACGATCTTCAAAAGCGCCTTGTGGTTCCAGACATCATCTTCCCGAGGGGCGATGTTCAGGTCGCCGACAAGAATGGATCGGTCAGGCCGTTCCCAGCGGAAGAAGTCGCGCATCTCGGTCAGGTAATCCAGCTTCTGGCCGAATTTCACATTCTGTTCGCGGTCGGGAATGTCACCCCCGGCAGGGACATAGCAGTTGTGGATCGTCACCCCGTTTTCCAGCCGCGCCGCGACGTGGCGGGCGTGGCCAAGCTGGGCGAAATCCTTGTCGCCTGCGTCCATCAGCGGCAGCTTCGACAGGATCGCGACACCGTTATAACCCTTCTGCCCGCGCGCCACGATGTAGCGGTAGCCAAGCGCCTGAAACTGGCCAAGCGGAATGTTCTCCACGGGGCTTTTGCATTCCTGAAGACACAGGATGTCCGGGCTTTCCTCGGCCATCAGGCGCGCGACCAGCCCTTCACGCAGGCGGACCGAGTTGATGTTCCAAGTGGCAAGGGTAAAGGGCATGTGACTCTCAAGGGGTGTTCGGCGGGTTGGTCAGCGCGGCAAGGACGGCGATCAGGGCGGTGTGGAAGGCCTCCGGCGCCTCGATCTGCGGAATATGGCCGACCTCATCCAGAATGGAAAGCGGCGCTGCGGCCAGGCTGGCCAGCCGTTCGCCCTGTGCCAGCGGGGTCGTGGTGTCACGATCACCCCACAGGAAGGCGACCGGCAGGGTCAGCGCCTCCCACGCGGGCGGCTGCGTGGAAAGCGCGCCAACAGACGGCACCAGAAGGCTTGGCAGCCAGTCGGCAATCGCCGCCGTGGTGCCGGGCCGCCGCGACGGCTCCAACAGCATGGCCACGACTTCGGGCGTCGCGGCGTCCTTGCGGTGCAGAAACAGCCGCAACAGCGGGGCCAGGGCATAGGGGTTCGTCACACTGGCCGATACGGCAAGTTCCCGCATGAACGGGTTGCCAAGGGGCCAGGGCAGATCGCCGCCTTCGCGCCCGTCCAGCCCGATGGCACCCGACACGACCACCAGCCCGGCAAAGGCCACCGGGTCCAGCATCGCCGCTTCGGCCGCAGCCCCCGCGCCGAAGGAATGGGCCACCACGACGGGCTTCACCTCCAGCGCCGAGACCAGCGCCAGAAGGCGGCGCGCCTGGGTCTGGCGGCTGTAATCAGCCTTCGGATCACGGAACGACCAGCCCATCGGCGGCATGTCAAAGGCAATGGCCCGGTAACCTTCGGCCGCCAGCGCCGCCTGCGTCGGCCCCCACAGCCGCGACCAACCGACAGACCCATGCACCAAAAGCACCACGGGGCCAGCCTCTGGCCCGCTTTCCTCGATGTAGATCCGGCCAAGCCCGGTTTCGACCATGCGTCCTGCCTCGGGGATCCGGTCAGGCAGAATGGCAATTTCGCGCAGCATGGCGGCAAGACGCAGGCCAAGAAGCCCGATCCCCACGACGAAGACGCAGATTGTCAGAAGGCCGATGACATAGCGCATCATGCTTGGGTAGCAGAGCTATCAGGGGGCGGCAATGACCGATACCCGACCCTCGACCTTGAAAAAAGAGGCCGGGCAAGAAGCCCGGCCAGGTCCAACAGGGAGGATGCCGCGCCATGACCCCGACGCGACAAGGGGAACCCGTTGCACAACCTGTGCATGCGAAAAACGTAGCAAGCGAATCCGGCAACAATAAGCCCCAATCCGCAAGATTTCTGGGCTGTTGCATGGCAGCCGCACAAAACCGTGGCACTCGCGCAACAGCGGGACGCAGAAAGCTTCGACCCGGGATCGAAGCGCTGCGCCGGCACCTGATGCGGCCCGCCTGCCAGTCAGGCAACCAGACGGTAGCCGCCGCTTTCAGTCACAAGGATCCGTGCGTTCGAAGGATCAGGCTCGATCTTCTGGCGCAGACGGTAGATGTGGGTTTCAAGCGTGTGGGTCGTGACGCCTGCGTTGTAGCCCCAGACCTCGTGCAGAAGGACATCCCGCGCCACCACACCCTGACTGGCGCGGTAGAGGTATTTCAGGATGTTGGTCTCTTTTTCGGTCAGACGAATCTTCTTGTCCTTTTCGTCGATCAGCATCTTCTGGGCAGGCTTGAAGGTATATGGCCCCATCTGGAAGATCGCGTCTTCCGACTGTTCATGCGTGCGCAACTGCGCCCGGATGCGGGCCAGAAGGACCGGGAACTTGAACGGCTTGGTCACATAGTCATTGGCGCCCGCGTCCAGCCCCAGAATGGTGTCGCTGTCAGTGTCATGGCCGGTCAGCATCAGGATCGGGCATTTCACCCCGCTTTTGCGCATCCGGCGGCACAGCTCGCGTCCGTCAGTATCGGGCAGACCCACATCAAGGATCACCAGATCGAACAGCCCGGCCTTGGTCTTTTCCATGCCTTCGGCACCGGTTCCGGCCTCGAACACGTCAAAGTCTTCGGTCATGACCAGTTGCTCGCTCAGCGCTTCGCGCAGGTCATCATCGTCGTCAACCAACAGGATCTTCCGTAGTCCGGCCATGAGTGCCTCCAGTGCTGCTCTGCCGTGAAGTGAGCGCAGTTCACGCGTCACGCAAGATTTGCGACGGAAATCTCACGCGGTCGTGTCAGCTGACGGGGGAATGTTTCAATTTCGCCACCCCGGGGGTAAGGAGAAGGGCATGAGCCTGACCCTGACCATCTCTGAACGTCTTGCCCGTGTACGGGGCGATCTGCGCATGGGTGTGCCTGTGGTTCTGTCCGACACTGACGGCGCGGCCCTGATCGTTGCGGTCGAGGCGTTGGACAGCGACCGCCTGCAAGACCTCCGCGCGCTTGGATCACCCGTCCTTGCCATCACCGCGCGGCGGGCCGAAACGCTGAAAGCCCGCGCCTATGATGGCGACCTTGCCCGTATCGCGCTTCCTGCCGACGCGGGGCTTGACTGGCTGCGGGCGGTTGCGGACCCGGCGGATGATCTGCGTCTGCCGATGAAGGGGCCACTGCAATCGTTGCGCGACGGCCCGGCGAACCTGCACCGCGCGGCGCTGGCGCTGGCGAAATCGGCGCATCTTCTGCCCGCGGCACTGGTCGTGCCGGTGAAGGACGCGCTGCGGCTGGCCAGCACAAGCAGCCTGACCTTGTTGACGCTGGAGGAGATCACCCCCGCCCTTGCCGCGCTTTCCCCCTTGGCCGAGGTCGTATCGGCCCGCGTGCCGCTTGTCGCGTCCGAGGCGGGTCGCGTCCATATCTTCCGCCCCGATGATGGCGGCGACGAACATTACGCGATCGAGATCGGTCGCCCGGACCGCAGCAAACCCGTCCTTGCCCGCCTGCACTCGGCCTGTTTCACCGGCGATGTTCTGGGCAGCCTGAAATGCGACTGTGGCCCGCAACTGCGCGCGGCCCTTCAGCAGATGGGCGAAGAAGGGGCCGGGGTGCTGCTTTACCTCAATCAGGAGGGCCGGGGGATCGGACTGGCCAACAAGATGCGGGCCTACAGTCTGCAAGATCAGGGCTTTGACACCGTGGAAGCCAACCACCGCCTTGGGTTTGAAGATGACGAACGTGATTTTCGCATCGGCGCGGAAATCCTGCGCAAGATGGGCTTTTCCGCGGTTCGGCTTATGACCAACAACCCCAGGAAACTGGCGATGATGGAAGGCTGCGGCCTGCATGTCACCGAACGGGTGCCGCTGAAGGTTGGCCATACCGCCCAGAATGAGGGGTATCTGGCAACCAAGGCCTCGAAATCGGGGCATCTTTTGTGAAGCCGGAAGATCTGGTCGTCTCTCGGATGGGCTTGCGGTTCATGGGGCGGCGCTTTGCCTGCATCTTGGGCCGTGGCGGTGTCGTGGCTCCTGCGGCCAAGCGCGAAGGCGATGGGGCCACCCCCGCAGGCACCCACCGGATCGTCGGCATGCTGTATCGGCCCGACCGGCTGGCCCGCCCCGCCGACTGGGCGCTGCCAATTGGCCCCTGCGACCTGTGGTCGGATGATCCGAGGGACGAAGATTACAACCTCATGGTTCGCGCGCCGCATGGTTTCAGCCACGAACGCCTGCGCCGGGCCGATCCGATGTATGACCTGATCCTGATCACCGACTGGAACTGGCCCCACGCCGACCCGGGCCGCGGATCAGCGATCTTTGTTCACCAATGGCGCCGCCCGGGCGCGCCCACCGCTGGTTGCGTTGCCCTGTCGCGGCCTGACCTGCATTGGATCGCGCCCCGCATCACCTATCAGACTCGCCTGATCATTCATCCCTGAGGCCCGCTGAATCCACTTTCCAAACCGCTTTGGATTGCCTAACCTGCCACCAGTTACGGGAGGACGACCATGGCCAGAACGCCGTCCGGTGCGGATGACGACATCTTTGATTTGCGGCTGGCCCGATCCTCCCCTGACCTGTTCCCGATGCTGGAGGCGCTTTATGGCGCCCGCCCGGATTATCCCGCCTTTCGGGAACGGCTGACCAAGGCGCTGCGCAAGGGCTGGAAGGACCGGCCTGCCGATCTGCGCCACCTTGACCTGAAACGCGATCTGGAGCCCGACTGGTTTCAGCGCCCCGACATGGCGGGCTATGTCTTCTACATCGACCGTTTCAACGGCACGCTGCAAGGCATCCTCGACAAGCTGGATTACCTTGAAGATCTGGGCATCACTTACGTCCACCTCATGCCCTGCCTGAAACCCCGGCCCGGCGACAGCGACGGCGGCTATTCGGTGATGGACTACCGCCAGATCAACCCGGCCTTCGGCTCGATGGCCGATTTCGAGGCCGTCAGTGCAGCCCTGCGCGCGCGGGGCATGTCGCTCTGCGTGGACCTTGTGCTGAACCATACCGCCAAGGAACATGCCTGGGCGAAGAAGGCGGCGAAGGGCGATCCGAAATATCAGGACTACTACCTGATGTTCGACACGCCCGACCTGCCGAACCGGTACGAACGCAACCTGGTCGAGGTCTTCCCCGACAACGCGCCGGGCAACTTCACCCATTACCCCGAGATCGGGAAACGGGTCTGGACCACCTTCAACGAACACCAGTGGGATCTGAACTGGGCAAACCCCGCCGTCTTCCTTGAGATCGTGGAGGTCATGCTGTTTCTGGCCAACAAGGGCGTTGATGTACTGCGGCTGGATGCCGTGGCCTTCATGTGGAAGCGGATGGGAACCCGCTGCCAGTCGGAACCAGAGGTGCATATGCTGCTGCAAGCCTTGCGGGCGTGCAGCCGGATTGCCTCGGCAGCGGTGATCCATCTGGCAGAGGCGATTGTCGCCCCGGCGGAAATGCTGCCCTACCTGGGGCGCGGCAAACATGACGGGAAAGAGGGAAACCTTGCCTATCACAACAGCCTGATGGTGCAGTTCTGGTCGGCCCTTGCCACCCGCGACACAAGGCTGATGACGCATGTGCTGGCCACCCATTTCCCGGACCGGCTGACCAATGCCACCTATGCCACTTACATCCGCTGTCATGACGATATCGGCTGGGCCATCACGGATGAGGACGCTGCGGCCGTCGGTGCCTCGGGCCACGGCCACCGCAACTTCCTGTCGGATTTTTATGAAGGCAGTTTCCCCGGAACCTTTGCCAAGGGGGCGCTGTTCCAGTTCAATGAGGCGACAGGCGACAAGCGCATTTCCGGCAGCTTCGCCAGCCTTGCGGGGCTGGAGCGGGCCGAGGCCTCGGGCGATGTGGCTGGCGTGGAAATGGCGGTGCAACGCATGCTGATGGGCCATGCGCTGATTGCGGCCTGGGGCGGTATCCCGTTGATCTACATGGGGGATGAGCTGGCGCTACCCAATGACCATGGCTATCTGGATGTCCCGGAACATGCCCATGACAGCCGCTGGATTCACCGGCCCCGGATGGATTGGGCGCTTGCGGATACCCGGCATTCCGGCAACACCCCCGCCGCTCGCGTGTTCTGGGGGACAAGGCAGATCCTCGCCCGCCGTCGCGCCACCCCGGCGCTGCATGCCGCCGTGCCGATCCGCGTGGTGCCTTCGGGCAATGATGCCGTTCTGGCCTTTCAGCGCCTCGCACCGACAGGCACGCTTCTGGGACTTTTCAACTTCACAGAGCGCTGGCAGTATGTCGGCGAAGCCCCGGCCCGCGCGTTGGGGGCCACGGTGATGCATGACGCGCTGTCGGATGAGCGGGTGGAGACCCATCAGGGCCAGATCGTATTGCCGCCCTATGCAAGGGTCTGGCTTACCTGACCGCATGCAGCCAATTTTGCGCGGTGACTCAGCCCTGATACGCCCGGAAATGCTGACTGGACGCCTTTGCAGCGCAGCGCCATGCTTCTTGTGAACATCTGAATTGAGGGCCGCATGGCGCTGACAAGACGGGCGGCCCTGTTCGGAGCCGGAGCAGTCGCTGGCGTGGTCGGCACCCGCTGGCATCAGGTGATTGCTGCCCTTGATCCCCTTGGCCTTTCCCCCAAGGTCATGCAGTCAAACGCCGATTTCGGGGTGGCCTCGACTTTCTCGGTCCGTGCAGATGGCGCTGGCGGATGGCAGCCTTGTGCGCGCCTCTAGAACCGAAAACACTGACCTCTTTTCTGGCGCGATGGGCGGCTATGGCCTGATCGGCCTGATCACGGAACTGGAAGTGGAAGCCGTGCCGAACCAGCGACTTGAACCGAGGTTCCAGACCATGCCCGCCGCCGATTTCGCCGCCGCCTTCGCCGCTGTGGCGGATGGGTCGGTACCGATTGCCTACGGCAGGCTGAACATCGACCGTGAAGGGTTCTTCGATGACGCGATGCTGATGACATATCGGCCCGTCGCGGGTGAGATCCCCCCCCGCCAGTGGATCAGGCCTCCTGCCTACCGCCTCACGCGCGATCGTTCGGGCGCAGCCGGGCAACCAATGGGTAAAACGCCGCCGCTGCGGATCGAGACCGGGATCGGTGCGATGCTTGCGGGCGCCGCCAGCCGGTCATCTCTGATGAATGAACCGGTCATCACGCTGGACGACCGCGACCCGACCCGCACCGATATCCTTCACGAATACTTCGTCGCCCCCGACCTTTTCGCCGACTTCACCGCCGCCGCAAAAGAGATCATCCCCGGCAGCTGTCAGGAGCTGTTGAACATCATCTTGCGCCGGGTGTCGTCCTCGTCCTGGGCCTCGTCTCCCCCGTCGCCTGTGTCGAGACGATGTGCCGCCCGGAAGGCACCGCCGTCGCACATGCGTCGCTGGTCGGGCGGGACTGGCAGCAGGCCGAAGGCCGCACGCTGATGGCCTATCCCGAATGGCATATCGTCCACGCCTATGCCGACTATGCCGAGGTGATCCGCATGCCTACGGCTTTCTTTCTTCAGTCGCGGACTTCTGGTCCTCGACCTGTGCGCTGTCGGAAGCCTCTGGCCCCCATGGCGGTTTCCCCTGGGAGACCAGGCAGATGGTCTACACAATCGGTGTCAGCTTTACCGCAGGGTTTCTGGCCAAGGCCGGCTATGAGGAAACCCTTGGTCGTCTGTTCGTCCTCCTGCGCGGTCCGGTGCGCGCGCCGCTGGATGACATTTCCGCCCGGCAAGCTGCCGACTACGCGGTCTTCCTGCAACAGGTGCCGTGGCACAAATGGGATTTCCCGCGCGATGCGGCAGATCTGGACAAGTCCGCGTCCACCACCCTGCGGGACCGCGAGCGCCGCGTGGCGCTTGGGCTGGGTCGCCACCTTGGCCCTTGTCATGCGGCTGGGGGGAGAGGCTCCTGCGGCGTTGGTCTTGCTGCCCCCCGATGGGCTGATCCGCGCACTTCCCGACGGGATGGCCGTGGTCAGTGCCGGTCCGGTCAGCGTCACGTTGCGCGGCGGGGCTGACCTTGTGGCCACGCTTTACGCACTTGGCGCGCCAGTGGTCCTGCCTGCGGGGTTGACCGGTTGCCTGCCTCAGCCCGCCCTTGGCGGATAGTTCCGCGCACCGAAGATGGCGCTGCCAACCCGGATATGCGTGGCACCATGCGCAATCGCGGCTTCAAAGTCGCTGCTCATCCCCATCGAAAGGCTGGTCAGCCCGTGATCCGACGCCATTGCCGCAAGCATCGCGAAATGCGGCGTGGCATCTTCGGCTTCGGGGGGGATGCACATCAGGCCGTTGATCGGCAGGTCCATTGTCCGGCAATCGGCCAGGAATCCGGCCAGATCGCCCGGCAGAACCCCGGCCTTCTGCGGCTCTTTGCCGGTGTTGACCTGCACGAACAGTTTCGGGCAGGCCCCGCGCGACTGGGCCAGCGCGGCCAGCTTTTGCGCCAGTGAGGGGCGGTCAACGGTATGGACCGCGTCAAACAGATCGACCGCCAGCCTGGCCTTGTTGGTCTGCAACGGGCCGATCATATGCACCGCGACCGGGCCGAACCGCGCGCGAAGGCCGGGCCATTTGCCCGCCGCCTCTTGCACATAGTTCTCGCCAAAGACGCGGTGGCCCGCTTCCAGCACCGCGACAACACGGTCCAGCGGCTGCACCTTTGACACCGCGATCAGGGTGACAGACCCTTCGGCCCGCCCCGCCGCCTGTTCCGCCGCCCGCACCCGTTGCGTGATTTCAGCCAGACCCATCCTGCCCCCCGCTATTCTGGCCAGACCCTAGCCCCGTCGCACAAAAAGAAAAGGGCGGACCCGAAGGTCCGCCCTTTCCGCAAGTCTGATCCCGAGGGATTAGAACGAGAACGACAGACCCATGTCCCAGACGGTCTCGCCGCGGACGTCACCAACGCCGCCCTTGACTTCAGCACCACCGCCGAGGTCGTAAGCTGCACCGATACCATAGGAAGCGTCGGCTTCGGCGCTTCCGTCGGCAACGGCGGCCGACAGGGTCAGCGCATCAACGGCATAGGTCATGTACACGCCATATGCGTCCTGGTTTGCACCAGCCGCATCAGGATTCCATTCCGACCACATTGCAGACACACCGAAGGCACCAAAGCTACCGCCAGCGTACACCGAGGTCACGGTGCCAGCAGCAAGCGAGACGTTGTCGTCGTTGTAGCCAAGGCCGACATAGGCGTCGCCGAAGCTGTACTTCACACCAACGGCATAGCCGTCGCCTTCACCGCCAGCACCGATGTGGGCCGACAGGGCCAGCATCAGGGCGCCAGCCGAGTAGGTGTAGTTCACGTCATGCGATTCACGGCCAGCGCTGTCGCCGCTGTAGGATTCAGCAACGTTGTCAATGCCGAGGCCGACAAGACCGATGTCCGACAGGGTGGCAACTTCGTCAGCTTCGGCAACCGAACCCATCGACAGTTTGCCGAAAGCGCCCGAGATGTACACCGAGGTGCCGTCATCGTTCAGGCCGCCGTCGGTGTCATAGACGCCGATCGTGGTGTCGAAGCCGAACGCCAGACCGGCATCGGTTTCACCCGAGGCGCTGAAGGTCAGATACGTTTCCATGATCGAACGTACGCCATCGACTCCGCCGTCGTCGCCAACGCCCATCACGGCCGAACCCGACAGCGCGATTTCTGCGGAAGCTGCACCAGCGAACATCACCAGAGCGCTCGTCGCGAGAAGAACCTTTTTCATGTTTTCCCTCTTTCTTCAAGGTAAGCCCGCCGCAGGGGAATCCGCAGGGGAATGGACGTTATTTCGCCGCTGCCGCCCCCGAATGCAACGCCAACAGACAGCCGGTTTCAAAACGACGGAAAGTTGGTGCAGCAAAGCCACAGGTCAGGAATCGCCCGCCCTGCCGCCGCGCACGCCTGCCCAGCGGCCCATAAAGGCGCGAAAGGCCTTGGCAGGCAGGGGAGGCTCGGCTAGACAGCAAGGCACGGGAACTGAGGATGGCTTCATGATCTTGCAGCAACTTGGACGGATGGCGCTGGCAACAGGGCTGGCCTTTTCGCTCGCTGCCTGCGGGGGCGGGTTTGCCAGTGGCGACAGCGGGCTGTTCCGCCGTGGCCCGTCGATTCCTTCGGAAGGGCAGATGACCAGCAAGGAACGCGCCGACGCCCAGCGCGCCGCACTCGCCGAAGCTACCGGTGCGAATGAGCGCAAATCAACGCTTTGGGATCTGTTCTCGGACGCAGACAACCCGAACACCACGGTCGAGGTGAACAAGTATATCTGGCAGGCCAGCCTTGAAGTGCTGAACTTCCTGCCGGTCGAATCGGTCGATCCGTTCACCGGGGTGATCATCACCGGTTATGGCCGCCCGCCAGGTGGGGGCCGCGCCTACCGCGCAACGGTCTATGTGCAGGATCCGGCGCTGGATGCGCGCAGCCTGAAGGTGGCGTTGCAAGGCCAGGGCGGTGCGGCGGTGGCACCCGAGACCGTCCGCGCGGTCGAAGACGCAATCCTGACCCGCGCCCGCCAGCTGCGGATTCGCGACAGCAAGCTTTGACGTCAGGCTGCAACGGCAGGCAAGCGGGGGCCAGCCCCCGCACCCCCGGGATATTTTCGCAGAGAGGAAGACCGGCGCGGCGGCAGGGGTGGACCTTCGCCCCGCGCTCTGTGTAATTGCGCGCGGTAATCCGCAACGAGGCTCCCAGATGTCGCGCTATGACCCATCCGTGATCGAACCCAGGTGGCAAGAGGCCTGGGACAAGGCCGGGGCCTTCACCGCGCGGCGCGATCCAGCGAAGCCCAAGTATTATGTGCTGGAGATGTTTCCCTATCCGTCAGGGCGCATCCACATGGGCCATGTGCGCAACTATACGATGGGCGACGTGGTGGCGCGGACCAAGCTGGCGCAGGGGTATTCGGTCCTGCATCCGATGGGCTGGGACGCCTTCGGCATGCCCGCCGAGAATGCCGCGATGGAACGGGGTGGCCATCCGAAGGACTGGACCTACGGCAACATCGCCGACATGAAGGCGCAGATGAAGCCCTTGGGGTTGAGCATCGACTGGTCGCGCGAGCTTGCGACCTGTGACCCGGAATATTACGGCCAGCAGCAGGCCATGTTCATCGACATGATGGAAGCCGGGCTGGTCTACCGCAAGGCGGCGGTCGTCAACTGGGATCCGGTTGACATGACGGTTCTGGCAAATGAGCAGGTGATCGACGGCAAAGGCTGGCGGTCGGGTGCCGTGGTGGAACGGCGCGAGTTGACCCAGTGGTTCTTCAAGATCAGCGATTATTCGGAGGAGTTGCTGTCGGCTTTGGACGGGCTGACGCATTGGCCGGAAAAGGTGCGTCTGATGCAGGCGAACTGGATCGGCAAGTCCAGGGGCTTGCAGTTCGGGTTCAAGACCGTTGGCGCCCCGGCCGGGTTTGACACTCTGGAGGTCTATACGACGCGCCCCGATACGCTGATGGGAGCCAGCTTTGCGGCGATTTCGGCGGATCACCCCTTGGCCAGGGCGCTGGAGGGTGACCCGAAGATTGCCGCCTTTGTCGCCGAATGTCGCCGGGGCGGGACGTCGGCCGAGGAAATCGAGACAGCCGAGAAGATCGGCTATGACACCGGCATCCGGGTGCAGCATCCGCTTGATCCCAATTGGGAATTGCCGGTCTGGATTGCCAATTTCATCTTGATGGACTACGGCACCGGTGCGATTTTCGGCTGCCCCGCGCATGACCAGCGGGATTTCGATTTCGCCACCAAGTATCGCCTGCCGATCAAGGCGGTTTTCGCTGCTGATGGGGCTGAAGACGCCGCGCTGGCCGAGGCTTATGTGCCGATGAAATCCGAACGCGTGCGCTATGTGCGCGGCTTTGCCGGTGCCGAGGTGCAGACCGGTGACGAGGCCGTCGCCACCGCCATCGCCCATGCCGAAACCCACGGCTACGGCACGGGTGTCACCAAGTTCCGCCTGCGCGACTGGGGCGTCAGCCGCCAGCGCTATTGGGGTTGCCCGATCCCGGTGATCCATTGCGCCGGCTGCGGCGTGGTGCCGGAGGCCAAGGCGAATCTGCCGATCGAACTCCCGTATGACGTCAGCTTTGATGTTCCCGGCAACCCCTTGGACCGGCATCCGACATGGCGTGACTGCACCTGCCCCAAGTGTGGTGCTGCGGCCCGGCGCGAGACGGACACGATGGATACCTTCGTGGATTCAAGCTGGTATTACGCCCGCTTCACCGCGCCACGCGCGACCACGCCGACTGTGCTGGAAGACGCCGACTACTGGATGAACGTCGACCAGTATATCGGAGGGATCGAACACGCGATCCTTCACCTGCTGTATTCCCGCTTCTTTGCCCGGGCGATGCACAAGACCGGCCACCTGCCTGCCAAGGCCATCGAGCCGTTCAACGCGCTGTTCACCCAAGGGATGGTGACGCATGAGATCTACATGACCCGGGACGCGCAGGGTCGCCCGGTCTATCACCTGCCCGAGGACGTGACAGTCTTCAACGTGGCAGACCGCAGGATCGTCGTGAAGGGCAATGTGCCGCCGCCCGTGGACATGATCGACGACGTCGATGCCTTCATCCGCGCCCTGAGCGACGAAGGGCTGCTGGTCGAAGTCATCCCTTCAGCCAAGATGTCGAAATCAAAGAAGAATGTCGTGGACCCCAACGACATCATCGCCGCCTATGGGGCCGACACCGCGCGCTGGTTCGTGATGTCGGACTCGCCACCCGAACGCGACGTGGAATGGACGGCAAGTGGCGCCGAGGCTGCGTTCAAGCACCTTAACCGCGTCTGGACGCTTTGTGACCGCATCGGCCAGATGCCCGCCGATCATCAGGGCGAGGGCGACAATGACCTGGCCCGCGCCACCGCCAAGGCCATCGACGAGGTGACGAAAGGGATCGAAGGCTTTGCCTTCAACAAGGCCATCGCCTCGCTTTACGCCTTTGCCAACACGCTGGCCAAGGCCAACGCCTCGACCCCGGTGATGAAGGAGGCCATCCGCACGCTGGCAAAACTGATGTCTCCGATGACGCCGCATATCGCCGAGGATATCTGGGCCTATCAGGGCGGCATCGGCCTTTGCGCAGAGGCCCCATGGCCCAAGGCCGACCCGGCGCTTCTTGTCGACGATACCGTGACCTTGCCGATCCAGATCAACGGCAAGCGGCGGGCGGAAATCAGCGTGCCGAAGGATATGCCGATTCCCGAGGTTGAAAAGATCGCGCTGGCGGATGAAGCTGTGATCAGGTTTCTTGCCGGGCAGCCGGTGAAGAAGATCATCGTCGTTCCGGGCCGCATCATCAATGTCGTTGCTTGACCGCCGCGCTTTCCTGATCATGCCGCTGGCGCTTGCCGCCTGCGGCTTCACCCCGGCCTATGCGCCGGGCGGAGCCGCGACGGCACTTCTTGGCACCGTCCGCGCGCAAGACCCGACCGACAAGAACGCCTTCGATCTGGTCGAACGGCTGGAAGAACGCCTTGGGCGACCGGAAAACCACCGCTACGACCTTGCCTACACCATCCAGACCGAGGCTGTTGGCGTCGGCATCACCACGGAAAACGAAATCACCCGGTTCAACCTGAAGGGCGTGATCGACTACACGCTGACAGACAGGGCATCGGGCGCCCGTCTTGCCGGTGGCAGGGTGCAAAGTTTCACCGCCTATTCGGCCACCGGATCAACCGTCGCGGGTCTTGCCGCCGAGGAGGACGCCGCCTTCCGCCTGATGCGGATTCTGGCTGACCAGATCACCGCCCGCCTGATCGCCGTTTCCACCAGCCTGCCATGATCCTGAAAGGGGCCGAGGCCAGCCGCTATTGCGCCAAGCCTGATCCTGGGCGCGCGGGGCTTTTGATCTTTGGTGCCGATGCCATGCGTGTGGCGCTGAAACGGCAAGAGGCGATTGCCGCTCTGATCGGCCCGGATGGGCCGGGCGAAATGCGCCTGACGCGGATGTCCGGGGCAGAGTTGCGCAAGGACGGCAGCCTGCTTCTGGATGCGATCAAGGCCACCGGGTTTTTCCCCGGCCCGCGTGTGGCCTTCCTTGAAGACGCCACCGACGGGCTGACCGATACCGTCGCCACCGCGCTGAAGGACTGGAAGCCCGGCGATGCGCAGATTGTCGTCACCGCTGGCAACCTGACGGGCAAATCCGCGCTGAAGACCCTGTTCGAAAAGCATCCCGCCGCAGTTTGCATCGGCCTTTACGACGAACCCCCGGGGCGTGAGGAAATCGAAGCCGCGCTGAAGACCGCAGGCCTTGCCAACATCGACCGCGAGGCGATGACGGACCTGACCACCCTAGCCCGCGCGCTGGATCCGGGCGATTTTCGCCAGACGCTGGAAAAGATCGCGCTTTACAAATGGGGAGATGCCTCGCCCCTGACCCCCGCCGATGTCGCCGCAATGGCCCCCGCCACGATCGAGGCCGAGGTGGATGATCTGATCGCCGCCGTGGCCGATGCCCGGACCGAGGCGATCGGCCCGCTGTTTCGCAGGCTGGAGGGGCAGGGCGTCTTGCCCGTCACCATCTGTATCGGCGCGCTCCGGCATTTTCGCATCCTGCACGCCGCCGCAAGCGACCCGCAGGGTCCGGGCGCCGGAATTCAGCGGGCGCGGGTGAATTTCAAGCAAAAGGATGCGATGGGCCGTCAGGCGGGCCAATGGGGCAGCCGTGCGCTTGAAACCGCCGTGTCGCTCTTGTTGGAGACCGACCTTACGCTTCGCTCTGCCAGCCGCGCGCCCGGCATGGCGGTGATGGAACGCGCCCTGATCCGCATCGCAATGACCCGGCGTTAGACGCCAAGGGCAGAACCTTGGCCCAAGCTTAAACCGGAGTTCCCGCTGATCCTCGGCACATCAAGCCCGCCTGATTGTCCCGGTCAGCGGCACCGCCCCCGCCAGCGTGTTCGAAATCGTTCCGTATTTCAGGATGTTGCGGTGCAGAAGGTCAAGCCTCGGTCCCCGTTCATCGGTCGCGACGATGATCTCATAGCTGATCGACACCAGCTTTGGCGGGGCATCCTGCCGTTCCGCCTGCAACCGGACCTCGACCCCGTCAAAGGCGAAGTCCAGCATCGGAGACACCCGTTCAACCCCCTTGATCATGCAGGCCGCCAAGGCGGACAGCAGCAGTTCCACCGGGTTCATCGCCTCGGGCCGCCCGGCAAGATCCGTTCCCAGCGCCACCTCGGCCCCATGCGCCATTGCCAAACTTCCGGTCGCGTCCACCCGGCGGGCGGTCACTTGGTATTGCATGTCACACCCCTGCCTTGCCTATCCATGGCGTCCATTGACAGTCAACCGCCCGGACAAGAACAATGCGCCCCTTGAAGGAGCCATGCCTTGACCCAGCGCAAACCGGAACCGACCCCGATCCAGACCTTCCTCGCCCCGCTGGCGGCCCTTGCCCGCAAACAGCGCGAGATCGAGGCGCTGGTGTTCTGGGGTGACGCGCAGGGTTGGGACGACCAACCGACCGAGGCACTGGAGGCCGAAGAGATCACCTTTTACGCCGAAGGTCTGCTGGAAGACGGGTTCCACCTGATCTGGACAGTGGTTGCTCTGGCCGATGCGCCCGGTCTGCCAGACCACATCCGGCTTCAGTTCTGGCAGGATTCGGGGCCACCCCCACCCCCCCTCGCACCGGGCTGGTCAGCGATTGGCTCGGGACACTGGACCGCCAGTTAGCTCCGGCACGGGCCGCCCCACTCTTCGCAACTGCCGCAAAACCGCGCTGCGCCGCAGAATCCTGCCGAATAAAGCGGCAAACGACGCCAAACGCGCCGCGCCAGCCCGCCTGACATTGCCGCAAGCCCCCCCTTGGCCTCTGCTGCACCTGCACGGCCTTTTGATGGCCGGGGTGTGCGGTGGCGACAGGTCTTGGAGGACATCACCACCGCACGGGTGCAACCAGGGTTGCCGTCCAGATATGGCGCATCTTCCGCGGAATGGAAGGGCCAGAGGCGGCCAAGTGACAGGGGATCACGACATGAATTTGACCAGACGCACACTTTTGACCAGCGCCGCCGCTGCTGCTGCCCTCTCGCTGCCACGCATTTCCTTTGCGCAAGGCGAGACGATCAAGGTCGGCGTGCTACATTCGCTGTCCGGGACGATGGCAATTTCGGAAACCACGCTGAAAGACACCATGCTGATGCTGATCGAAGCGCAGAACGCCAAGGGTGGCCTTCTGGGCAAACAGCTTGAGGCGGTGGTCGTTGACCCGGCCTCGGATTGGCCGCTTTTTGCGGAAAAGGCGCGGGAACTGCTGACCGTATCGAACGTCGACGTGATGTTCGGCTGCTGGACCTCGGTGTCGCGCAAGTCCGTGCTGCCGGTGATCGAAGAGCTGAACGGCCTTCTGTTCTATCCTGTGCAATACGAAGGCGAGGAATCGTCGAAGAACGTGTTCTACACCGGCGCCGCCCCGAACCAGCAGGCGATCCCGGCGGTGGACTACTACCTTGAGGAACTGGGCGTCACCAAATTCGCCCTTCTCGGCACCGACTATGTCTATCCGCGCACCACGAACAACATTCTCGAGGCCTACCTGATCTCCAAGGGCATCCCGAAGGAAGACATCTTCGTCAACTACACCCCCTTCGGTCATTCCGACTGGTCGAAGATCGTGGGCGACGTGGTGGCGCTGGGGGCGGATGGCAAGAAGGTCGGCGTCATCTCCACCATCAACGGCGATGCCAACATCGGCTTCTACAAGGAACTCGCGGCCGCCGGCGTCACTGCCGACACGCTGCCGGTTGTCGCCTTCTCGGTCGGGGAAGAAGAGCTTTCGGGCCTCGACACCACCAACCTCGCCGGGCATCTGGCCGCCTGGAACTACTTCATGTCGGCCGATACCCCGGAAAACGCGGCCTTCATCGCCGCGTGGAAGGCCTTCATCAAGGACGATGCCCGCGTCACCAACGACCCGATGGAAGCGCATTACATCGGCTTCAACATGTGGGTGAACGCGGTCACCGCCGCAGGGACGACAGATGTTGACGCGGTGTCCGCCGCGATGATCGGGCAGGAATTCCCGAACCTGACCGGCGGGATGGCCAAGATGCTGCCCAACCACCACCTGACCAAGCCCGTGCTGATCGGCGAGATCCGCGCCGATGGCCAGTTCGACATCATCAGCCAGACCGACCCGGTCCCAGGCGACGCCTGGACCGACTATCTGCCGGAATCGGCCGTGCTGGAGGCCGACTGGGCCGAGCTGAAATGCGGGATGTACAACACCGAAACGCAGACCTGCGTGCAGTTGAAGTCGAACTACTGACCTCACAGCCGGGAGGGGGAAGCCCCTCCCGCGCCACCTCAAGTCACCGGAAGTCCCATGCGATTGACCGCCCTTATCGTCGCGGCCACCCTTTGGCTTGCGCCCGCGCTTGCCTTTGCCGAAGGCCAGGCGGCGCAGATCATCGCCGAAAACCGTGACCAGATCGAAAAGCCGTCACGCCAGACCATCGGGCCGGTGATCACGGCACTTGCCGCCAGCGGCGACCCGATGGCCGATGATATCCTTTCGGCCTGGGCCGACAAGCGGCTGGTGATCCGAAAAGCCGACAACGCCCTCTTGCTGGCCACACCTGACGGTGACGGTCTCAGCCTTTCCGCGCTGGATGGCACCCCCGCTGGCACCGCCACCAAGGCCGACCTGACCGAGCTGAAGCCCAACGCCGGTGTCCGTGGCCTGATCGCCGCCGCCCTCGTCCAGTTCACCCTGACCGACCCCGATCCTGCCCGCCGCGCCGCCGCGCTGACCTCGATCGCCCGCGACCCCACGGCCGAGACGTTGGAACCCCTCCGCGCCGCGATCGAGACAGAGACCGACCCCGCACTGAAAGCCCAGAAACAGCGCCTCGAACGATTCCTGACCCTGCGCTTCGACCCCGACCCGGAAGCCCGGGTTGCGGCAATCGAAAGCCTTGGCTCCGACACCGCGCTGGATGTGCGCGCGGCACTGAACCCGCTTGTTGCCACGACGCGCATCGCGGGCGCGGGCGCGCCTCAGGGCCAGAACGTCGCCCGCAGTCTGACCATTGGCCGCGACCTGAACGATTCAGAAGCCTATGCTCTGCTGGTCGCAGCCAACCTCGCCCCGGCCCGCCTGACCTTGCAAGAGCAGCGCGATGCGCTTCTGGCAAATGTCGTCAATGGCACCATCGGTGGCATCCCGGTGGCCGAGCTGAACACCCAGGCTGCCCGTGACCGCGCCTATACCGCGCTTGAGGCCGCAGGTACTGTCGCCGCCGCCGCCACCGATGATGAGGCGAAGGCCGCCCTCGCCGCGCATCGTTTCTTCGACGTCTATGTTGAACCGGACCCAACCGTCACCGATGCCGCCCGCGCTGCCCTCACCCGCATCGACCGCAAGGTCAGCGTCATGCAGGCCGCCGACCTTGGCCTTGACGCCCTGTCGCTGGCGGCAATCTTCTTTCTTGCCGCCATCGGCCTTGCCATCACCTTCGGCGTGATGGGCGTGATCAACATGGCCCATGGCGAGTTCATCACCATGGGCGCCTATACCGGCTTTGTGGTGCAACTTTTCGTGCCGGACTACACTCTGTCGATCCTCATCGCCCTCCCCCTTGCCTTCGTGGTGACCTTCGGCGCGGGGGTGGCGATGGAACGCCTTGTCATCCGCCACCTCTACAAACGCCCGCTGGAGACGCTTCTGGCCACCTTCGGCATCTCGATCGCGCTGCAACAGATCCTGAAGAACGTCTTCGGAACCCAGGCACGCCCCCTGACCGCGCCGGGATGGCTCGACGGCTCGCTCACCTTCAACGACGTGGTGTCGATCAGCTACATCCGCATCGCGATTTTCGTCCTCGCCCTCGTGTTCCTGATGTTCTTCCTCTACCTGATGAAGCGCACCCGCCTTGGGCTGGAGGTTCGTGCCGTCACGCAAAACCCCGCAATGGCGGCAAGCATGGGCATCAACCCCGACCGCATCAACATGCTGACCTTCGGTCTCGGCTCCGGCATCGCCGGCATCGCGGGGGTCGCCATCGGCCTTTACGCAAAGGTCACCTCGGAAATGGGCGCCGACTACATCGTCCAATCCTTCATGACCGTCGTCGTCGGCGGCGTCGGCAACGTCTGGGGAACCCTGGCCGGGGCCACGATGATCGGAAGCCTGCAAAAGCTGATCGAGTTCCTGAACCCCTCCAACACCCTTGCGGCTCAGACCTACATGATCCTCTTCATCATCCTTTTCATCCAGTTCCGCCCCCGGGGGATCATCGCCCTCCGCGGCCGCGCAGCGGGAGATTGATCCCATGACCTCGCCTTCATCTGTCCGGAAATATCCCACGGGGGGTGCGGGGGGTGTGAAACCCCCCGCCTTCACCGACAGCCCCAGCCTCTTCGCCCGCAACCCCTCGGTGCTGATCTTCATCGCCTGCCTTGCGGCCTTTACCCTTGCCGTGACGCTCATGTCCGAGGCTTTTGGTGCGGGCGTCATCTCCACCTCCTTCGTCAAGACGCTCGGCAAGACCCTTTGCCTTTGCCTCGTCGCGCTCGCGATGGACCTGATCTGGGGTTACGCCGGCATCCTGTCGCTTGGCCACATGGCCTTCTTCGCGCTTGGCGGCTACATGATCGGCATGTGGCTGATGTATGCCCGGACCGAGGAAATCGTGGTCACGGCGTTGTCGCAAGGTGGCCTGCCCGCAACGCCCGAAGAGATATCGCAAGGCATCGCCACCCAGATTTTCGGCGTCGTCGGCTCGTCCGACCTGCCGCTGATCTGGAGCTTGGCGCATTCCCTTCCGCTGCAACTCAGCCTCGCTCTGGCCGTCCCCGGCACCCTTGCCCTGGTCTTCGGCTGGCTGGCCTTCCGCAGCCGGGTGACTGGCGTCTACCTGTCGATCCTGACGCAGGCGATGACGCTGGCCCTGGCGCTTTACCTGTTCCAGAACGACTCTGGCCTGCGAGGCAACAACGGGCTTTCCGGCCTGCAAAATCTGCCGGGGCTTGATGGCACGTCGCAGGATATCGTCTCGATCTGGTTCTTCTGGGCCTCGGCTCTTGCCTTGGGCCTTGGTTACCTGACGCTTTCATGGGTCGTGTCCGGGAAGTTCGGATCAGTGATCCGGGCGATCCGGGACGATGAGGCGCGGGTGCGGTTTCTTGGCTACCCGGTCGAGGTCTACAAGCTGTTCCTGTTTACCCTGACTGCCCTGATCGCGGCAATCGCGGGAGTCCTTTACTACCCGCAGGCGGGCATCATCAATCCGGCGGAACTGGCACCCATCGCATCGATCTACCTTGCGGTCTGGGTCGCCATCGGCGGGCGCGGGCGGCTTTACGGCGCGGTGATCGGCGCGGCTTTCGTTTCGCTTCTGTCGTCGCTCTTCACCTCGGGCCGCCTGCCCGACATCGCCTTCGGGCCGGTGGCGCTGTCTTGGGTGAACTGGTGGCTGGTGATCCTTGGTCTTGCCTTCGTCGCCGTCACGCTTTTCGCGCCAAAGGGCATCGGCGGGCTTTTCGACCGGTTCCAGAACCTGCGCACACCAGACCGCAAGGGCGCGCCCCTTGGCCCTGATGACGGCAGCCTGCAAGAGCAGGAGGCGCAGCAATGACAGCCCTTCTGGAAGTGTCCGGCGTCTCTGTCACCTTCGACGGCTTCCGCGCGATCAACAATCTGTCCTTTTCGATCGGCGCGGCGGAGCTGCGCGCCATCATCGGCCCCAATGGCGCGGGCAAGACCACTTTCATGGATATCGTTACCGGCAAGACCCGCCCCGACGCCGGCACCGTCAGCTTTGGCGAACGGTCGCTGTCCCTGCTGGGCATGAACGAGGCGCAGATTGCGCGCGAGGGGGTCGGACGCAAGTTCCAGCGCCCCACCGTGTTTGAGGACCAGACCGTCGAGGCTAACCTGATCCTTGCCCTGAAAGCTCCACGCAGCCCTTGGCGTGTGCTGTTCTGTAAGCCAAGGCAATCCGATCTTGCCCGGGTCCGGGAACTGGCCGACGAGGTCGGTCTTGGCGATCATCTCCAACGCAAATCCGGCGAACTGAGCCATGGCCAGAAGCAATGGCTGGAAATCGCCATGCTTCTGGCGCAGGAACCGCGCCTGCTGTTGGTGGATGAGCCCGCCGCGGGCATGACACCGGCGGAACGCGAGCACACGACAGCGCTGCTGGTCAGCCTTGCCAAGACCCGCGCCGTGGTGGTGGTCGAACATGACATGGAGTTCATCCGACGCCTGAACTGCCGGGTGACAGTCCTGCACGAAGGCAGCGTGCTGGCGGAAGGCTCGCTTGATCACGTCACCCGCGATCCGCAAGTGATCAGCGTTTACCTGGGGCGCGGCTGATGTCCGATACCATGCTTGAAACCACCGGACTCACGCTGCATTACGGTGGCAGCCAGATCCTGCACGGCATCGACTTTGCCGCGAAAGCGGGCGAAGTGACCTGCATCATGGGGCCGAACGGCGTTGGCAAGACCTCGTTTCTGAAGGCGCTGGCGGGAACCCATCCACGGTCGGGCGGGCGGGTCACGCTGGACGGCGAGAGCCTGCCCGTGGCGCGCGCGCAAGACATGGCCCGGCGCGGGCTTTCGATCGTGCCGCAGGGCCGGATGATCTTCCCTCTCCTGACCGTGCGGGAGAACCTGGAAACCGCCTTCGCCGTCCTTCCCAAGGCCCAGCATCAGATCCCCGATGAGGTCTACACTCTGTTCCCGATCCTGAAATCCTTCCTGCATCGCCGGGGCGGAGACCTTTCCGGCGGCCAGCAACAGCAACTTGCCATCGCCCGGGCGCTGATCATGCAGCCCAAGGTCTTGCTTCTGGATGAGCCGACCGAAGGCATCCAACCCAACATCATCCAGCAGATCGGTGAGGTGGTCGACTATCTGAAGGGCAAGGGCAGCATGGCGATCATTCTGGTCGAACAATATTTCGACTTTGCATGGAACCGCGCCGATCAGGTCTATGTCTTCCGGCGTGGCGCAGTCGCCTTGCAGGGCCGCAAGTCGGACCTTGCCAAGGGCCAGCTTCACAAGGAGGTGTCGGTCTAGCTAGAACCGCGAAAGCACCAGCCCGGCCAGCACCAGCCCGGCCGCCGCAACCCGCGTCAGCGTGATCTCACGCACCGCCATGCCAAGGATCCCGGTTGTGTCGATGACCAGCGCGGCGGCCATCTGCCCGAAAACCATCGCCGCCACCAATGTCACCACGCCCAGGGTCGCAACCCCCCAGACCGAAGCGAACACAAACCAGGCACCCAGAAGTCCGCCGGCCAGCGTCCACATCGGCACCTGCCCCAGCTTCAGATAGGCGCCGCCCTGCCCTTGCAGCAGCGACACGCCAAACAGCGCCACGAACCCGACCGCAAAGGAAATCGCTGCCGCCGGAACCGGTGCGCCAAGCCCCCGACCCAAGGCTGCGTTGATCGGTGCCTGTACCGCAATCGCCACTCCGCCAAGGGCCACCGCCGCTATCGCCCACCACATGTCATCGCCTCCGAGGCTGTTTTTGGCATCAGATCATCCGGCGGGGCCGGCAACAACCCTTGCCCTGCGCACAGGTTCGGTCACATTGAGCACAGATCCAACTCTGGCACCCAATGGCCTTCACCTTTCGCCAACTGCAGTTCTTCGTCGCCGCCGCCGAGGCCGGTTCCGTTTCCGGTGCTGCACGGGCGCTGTCAATCAGCCAGTCTTCGGTCACGGAAGCGATCCGAAGCCTTGAAGACGACCTTGGCGTCAGCCTTTTCGACCGGCAGGCCCGCGGCCTGCTGATCACCCACAAGGGATCGGCCTTCCTGCGCCATGCCCGCAAGATCCTTGCCGATGTCGCGTCAGCCCGCACTGCCTTTCAGGCTGAAGCCGAGGCTGCCACCGGCCGTTTGTCGCTTGGCGTCACCAGCCTTGTCGCCGGTTACGTCCTTTCCGACATTCTGGCCCGCTATCGCCGCGCCTTTCCCCAGATCGAGATGAACGTGATCGAGGACAATGGCGACTACCTGCAACACCTGCTTATCGGGGGTGAACTGGACGTGGCCGTCCTTCTGACCTCGTCGGTCAAGGACCGTCTGGCGCTGAACGTCGAAACCCTCGTCGTCTCGCCCTACCGGCTGTGGTTGCCGCTTGGCCATCCGCTGGCGCAACAGGAAACCATCACGTTGGAGGAACTGGCCGGCCAGCCGCTGATCCAGCTTATGGTTGACGAGATCGAGGAATCCACCCGACGCCTGACTGCGGCCCTGCCCGTGAAGCCCGCGATTGCCTTCCGAACCCGGAGTGTGGAGGCGGTGCGATCCCTCGTCGCCACTGGCGCCGGGCTGGCGATCCTGCCCAGCCTGGTCTATCGACCCTGGTCGCTTGAAGGCGACCGGATCGAGATCCGCGATGTTTCGGGCGACCTGCCATCGGTGCAGGTCGGTCTGGCATGGCGCAAGGGCGCACCGCTGGGTGAGCCCGCTTTCAATTTTGTCCGCTCGGCCCAGATTGCCAGCACCGGAGGCGCATTATGAAGATCATTGTCCACATGGGCCAAAGCAAGACGGGAACCTCGTCCTTGCAAGAATCGCTGCATGCCGCCCCTGAGATGCTTCGCGCGCGCAAGGTGCTTTACCCCCGTTTTGGCCACAAGTATGTCGCCCACCATCTGCTTTTGGCGCTTTGCGGGTCCGCCAACCGCTTGCCGCCATGGAACCTGGACAGACTGGGTGGCCCCGAGGGTGCCGAAGCGGCCGCCCGGTCGGCCTGGCAAATGACCTGCGAGGATATTCGGCGCAATCCTCCTGAACTTCTGGTCCTGTCGAGCGAATACTTCATCAATCATCTGGATAGTGGCGGAAAGGCCCGGCTCGCAGCGCTTCTGTCAAGGCTTTCCAGCGACATCACCCCGGTGCTTTATGTCCGGCATCCGGTCGACCATTATCGAGCCCGATTGCAGCAAGCGCTGAAGCACGGTGACCGGCGCTGCGTTCCGGTAAGCGGCAATCTGAAGGGAGCAATCCTGGACACGGAAGCGGCTTTTGGCCGCAAACCAGAGCTTGTGGCCTTTGACCGGCGAACGCTGCACGGCCGCGACATCGTCTGTGACTTCGCCACGCGCTTTCTGGCACCCTGGATACAAGCCACCGACCTGCCAAGCCTGAATACCAATGTCGGCTTGTCCGCCGAAGCGTTGGTTCTGATGGCTCAGTTGCGCGCCGAAGCTGGCGGAACCTACGAAGCCTCGCGTCAGGTTTCCAACCTGATTCCCAAGCTTGAAGCCCTTGATCGAAGCGATCCCCCGGCCCAGTCCTTGACCCTGTTGCCCGAGGTGGCCGAGGCCGCCCTGCGCTCTGCCACCAATCATCTCTGGCTGGCCAGGACGGGTCAGTTGCAGATTCCGGGGCTTGACCTCGACAGGATCGACGGGGCCTCCCCACCGGAATGGATGGCAACTGTGCCGTCCCAGAATCTGTTCCACCATGATCCAGAACGGCTGAATCGCCTGCGGATCTCGATTGAACAGCTTCGAGCAAGGGCCTCGTCAGCCAATCGATCAGGCAAGCCATCGGAAAATCCGATACTACGCATCCGCGATTTGTTATTGCGATTCCTGCTGCGGAAACTAGCCTCGTCGCAGGACCGGACCACCGGCGCTGTGCCGACTCGAGAAAACCCCGTTCGGCGCTCATCACAGGGAGATCGCAATGAAAACCACTCGACTGATGGCAACTTCGATACTGGCGCTGGTGACCGGCCTTAGCCCCGTCCTTGCCCAGGTTACCGCAATCGGCGCGCCGGAAGGTCAGGTGAATATCGTCGCCTGGCCCGGATATATCGAACGCGGCGAGACGATGGCCGAATTCGATTGGGTGACCAAGTTCGAGGAAGCCTCGGGCTGCAAGGTCAACGTCAAGACCGCCAACACCTCGGATGAAATGGTCGCCCTGATGAACGAAGGCGGGTTTGACCTTGTCACCGCTTCGGGCGATGCGTCGTTGCGCCTTGTGGCAGGCGACCGGGTGCAACCGATCAACATCGACCTCATCCCCTCATGGTCGACCGTGGACGACCGCCTGAAATCAGCGCCATGGCATACGGTCGATGGCGTCCACTACGGCGTTCCCTACATGTGGGGGCCGAACGTCCTGATGTACAACACCGAGGTATTCCCCGAACCGCCAACCTCGTGGAACGTGGTGTTCGAGGAAATGACTCTGCCCGACGGAAAGTCGAACAAGGGGCGCGTCCAGGCCTATGATGGCCCGATCCATGTGGCCGACGCGGCGCAGTACCTGATGTTCCACAAGCCGGAACTGGGCATCACCTCTCCCTACGAACTGAACGACGAACAGTACAAGGCCGCGCTTGATCTGCTGCGTGTTCAACGCAACCTGACCAGCCGCTACTGGCACGACGCGTTCATCCAGATGGATGACTTCAAGAACGAAGGCGTTGTGGCATCCGGTTCCTGGCCGTTTCAGGTCAATCTGCTGAAGGGCGAAGGCCAGCCCATCGCATCGGTGATCCCGCAGGAAGGGGCGACCGGCTGGGCCGATACCACGATGATGCATGTGAACGCAGCCAACCCGAACTGCTCGTATCTCTGGATGGAACATTCGCTGGCCTCCAACCTGCAATCCGACCTTTCGGTCTGGTTCGGGGCCAACCCCTCGGTTCCCGCTGCCTGCACCGACGGGCGCGGCATGCAAACGGCCGAAGGCTGCACCGCAAACGGTCTGGACGATTTCGAGAAGATCCGCTTCTGGACCACCCCTGTGTCCAATTGCAGCCAGGGTGAAAACGTCTGCGTGCCGTATTACCGCTGGGTGTCGGACTACATCGGCGTGATCGGCGGCCGCTGAGCGCGACCACCTGAAACGCGCCCCCACCCCTCCCCGCGAAGGAGAGGGGGCGCTTGACCCAACCCGCCGCGCACCCGGCTGACCTCTGCGCCTCCCTCTCCCCTTGTGGGGGGAGGGCTGGGGTTGGGGGGCCTCCAATGACAAGAACTCCGCATGACCTCTGCCGTCGAATTTCAGAACGTTTCCCGTCACTTCGGCCAGGTCAAGGCGGTCGACGGCGTGGACCTGACCATTGCAGAAGGGTCATTCTTCGCAATGCTTGGGCCGTCCGGGTCCGGCAAGACCACCTGCCTGCGCCTGATCTCGGGCTTTGAAAAACCCACGAATGGCCAGATCCGGATCTTCGGCGAGGATGTGTCGAACACCCCGCCACATCTGCGCAACGTGAACACGGTGTTTCAGGACTATGCGCTGTTTCCGCATCTGAACGTCCGCGACAACGTGGCCTACGGGCTGATGGTCAAGGGCGTGGCCCGCGGCCAGCGCCACGCCAAGGCCGAGGAAATGCTGGCCCTCGTCAAACTGGACGGTTACGGCGACCGCAAACCGGCGCAGCTTTCCGGTGGCCAGCGACAACGCGTGGCTCTTGCGCGCGCGCTGGTGAACGAACCCCGCGTGCTCTTGCTGGACGAACCGCTCGGCGCGCTGGACCTGAAACTGCGCGAGGCGATGCAGGATGAGTTGAAGGCGTTGCAACACCGGCTTGGGCTGACTTTCGTCTTCGTGACCCACGACCAGCACGAAGCCCTGTCCATGGCCGACCATCTGGCGGTGTTCAACGAAGGAAGGATCGCCCAGATCGGCACCCCGCAAGATATCTATGACCGCCCTGCCACCCGCTTTGTCGCAGATTTCGTCGGTTCTTCGAACGTCTTGCCACCTGCGCTGACCCGCGCCTTTGGCGGACCCGAACAGTGGGCAAGCCTCCGCCCCGAAATCACCCGCCTGGCCGCTGCCGGTCCGGTCACCGGCACCGTTACCGCATTGCGCTACCTTGGTTCCGGTACCCGCGTGGTGATCCGCACCGGTGAGACCGAAATCGCAGCTCTTGTCCCGTCCGGCCAGCCGGTCCCTGCTGAAGGGACAACCACCGCCATCGCCTTCGACCCGCAGGCCCTTCACCTGATGGGGGAAACCTGATGCGTGCTGCCCGGACCCAGCGTCACAGGGGGCGCCGCCCCCTCGGGCTTCGCCCTCTCCCCCGGGATATTTGGGGACAGATGAAAACCCCTGGCCGTTTCATCTGTCCAGAAAATATCCCCGCCGGAGGCTTCAGCATCGGCCGCAAGTGTCACCTTTCGGAAAGGGACGCCAAGAATTCTTTCTGCAAGAATTTTGGCCCATCCGGGGCATGCCGATGACCACCTCTGCGATTCTTCCTGCCAAGGGTTCTGCCGACCGGCTCACCGGCACCTTCTGGCGGCGCCCAAATCTGCTGCTTTTGCTGCTCGTCACCCCGCCGCTGCTGTGGCTTGGTGTGGTCTATCTTGGGTCGCTCGCTGCACTTCTGCTTCAGTCGTTCTACTCGATCGACGAGTTCTCCGGCGTGGTGAAAGAGGAGTTTACCCTCAAGACCTATGCCGAATTGTTCCGCGCCCAAAACCTGGACATCATCCTGCGCACCGTGGTCATGGCCGCCGCCGTTACCCTGACCTGCGCCATCCTTGCCTTTCCCATCGCCTATTACGCCGCCCGCTTTGCAAAGGGTCACTGGAAAGCGGCCTTCTATCTGGGCGTCATGCTGCCGTTGTGGTCCAGCTATCTGGTCAAGGTTTACGCCTGGAAGCTGATCCTTGCGAAAGAGGGCGTGCTGACCTGGGCGGCAGACGGCACCGGCACGGGTTTTGTGATCGAAGGCCTGCTCTCGGTACCCGGGCTGGAGGGCTCATCGCTCTCCACTTCGCCCTTCGGCACCTTTCTGGTCTTTGTCTATATCTGGCTACCCTACATGATCCTGCCGATGCAGGCGGCCCTTGAACGGGTGCCAACCTCGATGCTGGAAGCCTCGGCCGACCTTGGGGCAACGCGACGACAGACATTCCGCACGGTGATCCTGCCCTTGGCCATGCCGGGCGTGATCGCCGGATCGATCTTCACCTTTTCGCTGACCTTGGGTGATTACATCATCCCCCAGATCGTCGGGAACAGCGCCCGCTTCATCGGGCTTACGGTCTATCAGCTGCAAGGCACAGCCGGGAACATCCCGCTTGCCGCCGCCTTTGCCGTCGTGCCGATCATCATAATGCTGATCTATCTGACGCTGGCCAAACGCGCGGGGGCTTTCGATGCGCTCTGACGCCAGAAACGATGGGCCGTCGCTCTTGTTGAAGATCACCGCCATCGGGGGACTTCTGTTCCTTCACCTGCCGATCCTGTTCATCTTCCTTTATGCCTTCACGACCGAGGAACGGACCTACCAGTTCCCGCCCCCCGGCCTCACAACCAAATGGTTCGCCGTCGCATGGAACCGCCCCGACATCTGGCCGCCGCTGTTCCTGTCGATAAAGGTTGCCGCCATTGCCACCGTCATGGCGATGATCCTTGGCACCCTTGCCGCCGCCGCCATGTCGCGCGCGCGGTTCTTCGGGCGTGACCAGCTGTCCTTGCTGATCATCCTGCCGATCGCGCTGCCGGGGGTCATCACCGGGATGAGCTTGCGGTCGGCCTTCGGGATCATGGATATCCCGTTTTCCACCTGGACCATCGTTCTGGGCCACGCGACCTTCTGCATCGTCATCGTCTACAACAATGCCGTTGCACGGATGCGCCGCCTTTCCGGCGGCATCATGGAGGCGTCAGCCGACCTTGGGGCCAACAGCTTTCAGACCTTCCGTTACATCCTGATGCCGAACCTCGGCTCTGCCCTTCTGGCCGGCGGGATGCTCGCCTTTGCGCTGTCGTTCGACGAAGTGATCGTCACCACCTTCACCGCAGGCCAGCAATCCACCCTGCCGATCTGGATGTTGAACGAGCTTGTCCGCCCGCGCCAGCGCCCCGTGACCAATGTCGTCGCCATCGTGGTCTTTGCCGCCACCTTCGTGCCGATCCTCATCGCCTACTACCTCACCCGCGGCGGGTCCGAGACCGCCGGCATGGGCAAATAACGGAGCACCCTCATGGACACGCTTTCCACCATCGACACCGCACTTCTGATCGGCTCTGCCTTCGAAGCCGGACAAGAGGCGAAGGAACCGGTCCTCAACCCCCGCACCGGCGCGTTGATCCTTGAGGTGCCGGAAGCCTCGACCGCGCAGGTTGACCGCGCCGTCGCCGCCGCGCGCAAGGCGTTCGAGACATGGAGCAGAACCACCCCCGCCGAACGCTCGGCGGCATTGTTGCGCATCGCCGACCGGATCGAGGCCGAGGCCGACGCCTTCGCCGCCCTGGAGGCGCTGAACTGCGGCAAGCCGATCAACGCCGCCCTGAATGACGAAATCCCCGCCATCGTCGATTGCTATCGCTATTTTGCAGGGGCGGTCCGTTGCCAGCACGGCACCGTGGCCGGCGAATACCTGTCAGGCCATACCAGCATGATCCGGCGTGATCCGGTGGGCATCGTCGCCTCGATTGCGCCGTGGAATTACCCGTTGATGATGATGGCCTGGAAGCTTGGTCCCGCCATTGCGGGCGGCAATACCGTGATCTTCAAGCCCAGCGAACAGACCCCGCTGACCGCCCTGAAGATGGCTCGCATTCTGGCCGACGAACTGCCCGAAGGTGTGGTCAACGTCATCGCTGGGCGCGGCCATACGGTCGGAAGCTACCTGATCAACCATCCACAGGTGGACATGATCAGCCTGACCGGCGACGTGGCGACCGGCAAGAAGATGCTGGATGCCGCCGCCAAGACCGTGAAACGCACCCATCTGGAACTGGGTGGCAAGGCACCGGTCATCGTCTTTGATGACGCCGATATTTCCGAGGTCGTCGAAGGCCTGCGCGCCTTCAGCTTTTACAACGCCGGGCAGGACTGCACCGCTGCCTGCCGGGTCTATGCCGGCAAGAAGGTCTATGACAATCTGGTGGCCGACCTGACCTCTGCCGCCGCCTCGATCACCTTGGCGGCCGAAGATGACAGCACCAACGAAATCGGCCCCCTGATCAGCCAGCGCCAGCGCGACCGCGTTGCCAGCTTCGTCAACCGCGCGCGCGAGTTGAACCATGTGCAGATCACCACCGGGGGCGAGGCGATGGATCAGGGCTTTTACTACCGCCCCACCGTCGTGGCAGGTGCCAAGCAGGATGACGAGATTGTCCGGCGTGAGGTGTTCGGTCCCGTCGTGTCTGTCACCCCTTTCTCCGACGTTGAGGATGCCGTGGCATGGGCCAATGACAGCGACTATGGCCTGGCCTCATCAGTCTGGACCAAGGACGTGGGCCGGGCCATGGCCACGGCCGCCCGCCTTCGCTACGGCTGCACCTGGGTCAACACGCATTTCATGCTGACCAACGAAATGCCGCACGGGGGCCTGAAGCAATCCGGTTACGGCAAGGACATGTCAGCTTACGCACTGGAGGATTACACCGTGGTCCGGCATGTGATGGTCAAGCACGGGTGACAGGCAAGGAGGATGCGCGGCGGGCAATGGCGCAGGAATGAGCAAGTCGCCTGACCCTTCAAGGTGGCGGCTGGACCAGTCTTAACGATTTACTTGGACTTTTGCGTCTTCTTGGACCTGGCCTTGTGGCCAGATCAACCTGAGCGTCCGCCATGCCCCCACCCACGAACATCATCTTCAACGGCACGTTTGATTTGAGGGGTGCCGGATGGTCCGGCACAGATCTTGAAACCAGCCATACCGAATCCGCTTATTTCGGCAATGGATCCACCAACAGAGTTGCCGAGATGGACGGCCAAAGGGGCCAGACAACCATCATGCAGCAGGTTGTCGCCATTGGCGCACCGATCCAAACGGAACTCACCTTCGTTGCCGGGCTACGCAATGGACTCTCCCGCAACGCCGGGGAAGGATTCCGTGTCGATATCCTGGACAGCGATGGCGTTGTCATTGCCACGTCCACCATCCTGCCGACAACCGTAGGCTCCTATACATCCTACTCCATCCCGGTGAACTTCACGACGGCGGGGGATTACACCGTTCGATTCACGGAACTTGGACGGAACGATTCGACCGGCGCAATTGTCGACAACATCTCGATGCTGGTCTGCTTTGCCGGACAGACTGTGATCGACACACCCACCGGCGGGAAACCCGCAATAGATGTCCAGATCGGCGACCTTGTCACCACCGAAAGTGGCACAGCTCAGGTCAGATGGGTTGGGCGGCGGCGGGTCACGGCGGCGGACATGGCCGCGAATGACAAACTGCGCCCGGTCAGGATCTGCGCCGGAGCACTTGGCCGGGGCTTGCCTCGCGCGGATCTCAGGGTCTCCCGACAGCACCGGATGCTGGTCAGCTCTCCCATCTGCCAGCGCATGTTCGGCCACAGTGACATACTGGTGTCGGCGCTCAAGCTGACCGCGCTTCCCGGCATCTACATCGATGATCAGGTTTCACAGATCGACTATGTTCACCTGCTGTTCGATCAGCACGAGGTGGTTTTCGCCGAAGGGGCGCCCAGCGAAAGCCTGCTCTTGCACGCCGAGGCACTTTCGGCCCTCTCACCCGAGGCGCTGGAAGAAATCCGGCTGATCTTCCCGGAAATCGACGCCGGGCCTGATCGCTTTCCAAGGGCAAAGCTGATCCCGAAGGGAAGCCAGCAGACCCGCGTGGCCGAGCGTATGCTCAGAAACGATCGTTCGCCACTTGAAGCCCTGAGCTGCCCCAAGCTTTGCTAGGGTGGGCTTCCACGCCACCAACCGGTCCGGCCATCCGGTCCATTTGGCGAATGCCCACAGCCAGTCCATTGCGTCAGTCGTGGTTGGCTTGCTATCCCGACAGGGGACAGCCCAAAACAAAACCCCGGCCACGAAGGACCGGGGTTCGGGTGTTTCCGGTTCTGTCCGGCCTTAACGGCGGCGGCCGGTGTCTTCTTCGTCCTCATCATCGTCATGCCCGCCTGCCGGCAGGTTGAAGAAGCTTTCCGCATCGGAAAAGTCGCCGGCCGGACGGTCGTCCTTGTCGTCGTCGCCAAAGACTTCCAGCCCGGTCGGCACCTTCGGCGCTGGATCCATGCCAAGCGACTGTTCGGTTGACACCAGCTTGCGCCGTTCATCATCCGACATCACCACGCCATCGGCAGCCTTCTTGCGGGCAGCGGCCTGCACGGCGGTATCGAGTTCCGACTGTTTGCACAGACCCAGCGCGACCGGGTCGATCGGCTGGATGTTCGAGATGTTCCAGTGGCTGCGTTCGCGGATCGACTGGATCGTGGGTTTCGTGGTGCCGACCAGCTTGCCAATCGCGCCATCCGAAAGCTCCGGGTGGAACTTGACCAGCCACAGGATCGCGGCCGGGCGGTCCTGACGCTTGGACAGGGGCGTATAGCGCGGTCCGCGACGCTTTTCCTCGCCCACCGCGGCGGCGTTGAACTTCAGCTTCATGCGGTAAAGCGGATCGGCCTGCGCGCGGTCAATCTCGACCGGGTCAAGCTGGTTATTGGCGATCGGGTCAAAACCCTTCACCCCACCGGCCACGTCCCCGTCGGCAATGCCTTGCACCTCAAGCTCGTGCAGCCCGCAGAAGTCGGCGATCTGGGCAAAGCTGAGGGTCGTGTTGTCCACCAGCCAGACGGCGGTGGCCTTGGCCATGAGCGGCTTTGACATCGACATCGGATCTCTCCTTTACAAATCTCTCCCGGGCCGGGAAAACGGCGGCGGGCGGACCCGCGAGTTCCACGTTTTCTGGGAATTCACCTGCCCATATAGGGCCTGTTGGCAAGAAGGAAAAGCGGAAATGCGCCGGATCCTTGTGGCTCTCGCGGCTTTGTGCTGGGCATCCGGTGCGGGTGCCGACGGTGAACGTGCGGGCGCGTTCGATTACTATGTCTTGTCGCTGTCATGGTCGGCGGCATGGTGCGCGCTGGAGGGCGACGCGAGGCGCGATCCGCAGTGCGACGCGGGCAAGGGGGTGACCTTTGTTCTGCACGGGCTATGGCCACAGCACGAGACGGGCTGGCCGTCCTGGTGCCGCACGGGCGAACGTGATCCGTCGCGGGCGATGACAGCGGCCATGACAGATATCATGGGCGGCGCGGGGCTCGCTTTCTATCAGTGGAAGAAACACGGCCGCTGCTCCGGCCTTTCGGCCGAGGCCTATTTTCAGACAACGCGGCAGGCCTTTGAAACAGTTGTCATTCCAGACCTGTTCCATGCTGTCTCGCGTCCGTTGACCCTGCCCGCCAGCGTGATTGAAGACGCTTTTCTGGAAGCAAACCCCGGTCTGTCGGCTGACCAGATCACCATCACCTGCAAGTCGGGCCTGATTCAGGAGGCACGGATCTGCCTGACCAAGGATCTTGCCCCACGGCGCTGCGGCGCGGATGTGATCCGCGACTGCCGACTGTCGGATGCTGTGCTTGAGCCGGTTCGATGAGATGTGGCGGGATCGGAACCGTGGAAACAGGATCGAGGGGAAGAACAGGGAAAAGGACTTGTTAAAATACCCGGTGCCGGGGCAACTGGGGAACTGCCGGTCGGCCTAGTCATGGATCGAACTACCCGATCCCGCCTGACCAACACCTAGCAAACCCAATCTGCGGTTGCGCGTGAAAGAACCGTCAATCCGCAAAGGATGCGTCATTTACGCGTCAAGCGGCAGATTGCCGGGGCGGTCGCTGGCGGTGCCAAAGCCCGCCGACCTCAGCCCTCGACCCGAAGAACGATCTTGCCGACATGCCCTTCCGCCTCGATCCGCCAATGGGCGGCGGCGGCTTCTGCAAGCGCAAACTCGCTGTCCATGACCACGCGCAGAGCGCCACGTTCAATCATTGGCCAGACATGCGTTTCCACCTCACGGGCAATCCGCGCCTTGGCAAGGTCGGACTGCGGGCGGAGCGTGGACCCGGTGAAGGTCAGCCGCCGGGTCATCACCTCGGCCAGATTGATCGTCACTTTCGGGCCTTGCAGGAATGCGATCTGCACCAGACGACCATCATCAGCCAAGGCCTTGATATTGCGTTCGATATATGGGCCGCCGACCATGTCGAGGATCAGGTTCGCCCCACCCTCAGACTTCAGCACCGGCACAAAATCATCTGTCCGGTAGTTCAGCGCGACTTCGGCGCCAAGGTCGCGACAGACCGCGCATTTTTCATCCGATCCGGCAGTTGTGAAAACCCGCGCGCCAAGGGCCCTGGCAATCTGGATGGCTGTGGTGCCGATGCCGGATGTGCCGCCATGGACAAGAAACCGCTCCCCCGCGCTTAGCCCGCCCCGCATCACCATGTTGGACCATACGGTATAGCAGGTTTCCGGCAGGCAGGCAGCTTCACGCAGGGAAAGGCCGCGCGGGATGGGCAGGGCATGCGCCTCATGGGTGACCGCATATTCGGCATAGCCTCCGCCCGGCAAAAGCGCACAGACCTGATCCCCGATCTGCCAGCGCGATACGCCCGGCCCGACCTCGACCACCGTGCCGGAACATTCCAGCCCCGGCAAAGGCGAGGCTGACGGCGGCGGCGCATAGGCCCCGGCGCGTTGCAGCGCATCGGGGCGGTTCACCCCGGCATAGGCGACGCGGATGATGATCTGGCCATGCCCCGGCACCGGAACCGGCACCGAACAGGGGGTCAGGACATCCGGTCCACCGGGGACCGAGATTTCGACGGCAAGCATGCTGTGGGAAAGTGTCATGTCTTCCTTGGTCTTTCCGCTGAAAGTTATCTCAGCCCTGATGGCGGCCGGGCAGGTCGTCCGGCAGTTTTGGCGCACGAATGCTTTCCATGATCTTTACCGGCCCCGCCATGATCGCCTTGCCCAGCGGATTTTCCCGCATGGACGCCTTCAGCTTTTCCACCTGCATCACGCCATCGATCCGGCGGTCAAGGAATTCCCACGTCGCGTGGTGGCCGTCCGAGGTATCGCCCAGCCAGTATAGCACCGTCGCGCCATAGACCGCCGAAAGCGTGGCGCGCTTGGTATACCAGTTCAGGTCTTGCGAAGTATCGCCCAGCGCCGTCCAGATCTTGTCAGCCGTTCCCCAGACCGCCTTTGCCCCGTCGCCCGCATATTGCGGCAGCGAAAACAGGGTGGAGCCACGCCGCACCAGTTCCTGATCTGCCAGTTCCAGCCTTGTGCGGATGGCAGTGGCGATCCGGTCGCGGTAGCGTTGGGCGGTCAGGTCCATCGCGGCCAGACGGGCCATCATTTCCGCATCCCCTCGCGCATGATAGGCCAGCGCCAGATCGACCCCGCCGCGCGGGAAAAGCGCCCGCGCAAGGCCGGCATCCACCCCGCATTCCGCCGCCGCCGCGCGCAGGGTCTTTTCCGACCAGCCGTCAAAAGGCACATGAACCAGCGCCGCGTCCAGCACCCGGTCTTTCGTGTCATCGGTCATCAGAGCCTCCATTCCGGCTTTGGTGGACAAGCCACCCTCGCTTTGTTATAGGGCGCGGGCCTGCACAAGTCAGTGCAACTTTAACCTAGGAAGGTGGTGACAACCACATGCAGGTCAGCGTCCGCGACAATAACGTCGAACAGGCTCTCCGTGCTCTGAAGAAAAAACTTCAGCGCGAAGGGGTGTTTCGGGAAATGAAGCTCAAGCAACATTTCGAGAAGCCCTCCGTCAAGAAAGCACGCGAACAGGCCGAAGCCGTTCGCCGCGCGAGGAAACTCGCCCGGAAGAAGCTTCAGCGTGAAGGCGGCCTCTAAGGCGTCAGCGAAGCTGGGGTAGCGATACCCGCCCGATCAACCCCCGTCCCTCAAAGGCCGGGGGTTTTTCATTGCAGACAAGGCCTTGACATCTGATTGCCGGAAGAAGAACGCCTGATCCATGCAAGGAGAAGCAGGCCCATGCGCACCGTCCTGATCACCGGCACCGCCGGCTTCATCGGCTTTCATCTGGCGCAACTGATGCTGAAAGAGGGCTTTCGCGTCGTTGGCTATGACGGGATGACCCCCTATTACGACGTGGCGCTGAAGCGGCATCGGCACCAGATCCTGCTGCAATCGCCCGGCTTTTCCTGTGATGAGGGGATGCTGGAAGACATGCCCCGGCTTCAGGCCCTGTGCGAACGGGAACGACCCGAGGTGATCATTCACCTCGCGGCTCAGGCCGGGGTGCGCTACTCGCTGGAGAACCCCCGGTCCTATGTCGAATCAAACCTGATCGGCGCGTTCAACGTCATGGAATGTGCGCGGGTGCTTGGGGTTGAGCATCTCTTGATGGCCTCCACATCCTCGGTCTACGGCGCGAATACCGACATGCCCTTTGCCGAAACGCAGAAGACCGCGCATCCGCTGACGCTTTATGCCGCCACGAAAAGCGCGAATGAGGCGATGGCCCATTCCTATGCCCATCTGTGGTCGCTGCCGACCACCATGTTCCGTTTCTTCACCGTCTACGGGCCATGGGGGCGGCCCGACATGGCGCTGTTCAAGTTCGTTCGTGCCGCCTTGGCCGGAGAGCCGATCGACGTCTACAACAACGGGCAGATGGCGCGTGACTTCACCTATGTCGCCGATCTGGTGCGCGGCATCCGGCTGCTTGTCGATCAGCCCCCGGTCCGGCCCGAAACACCCGGTGCCATTGCCGAGGGCGACAGCCTCAGCCCCGTGGCCCCGTTCCGCACGGTGAACATCGGCAACAGCACCCGCGTGCCACTGATGGATTTCATCACCGAGATCGAGCGGGCGCTGGGGATGGATATCCGAAAGAACTTCATGGAGATGCAGAAGGGCGATGTCCCCGAAACCTGGGCCGATTGCGGCCTTTTGCAGAAACTGACCGGTTATCGCCCTGAAACGTCGGTTCATGATGGTGTGGCGGCCTTCGTCGCATGGTATCGCGACTACTACCGGGTCTGAGACCTCCTCTGTCGCAAACTCCGTCAGGCTGGGGGCGGTTGACCTTGGGCTCTGTCCCGGCAGACTGTTGCGGGTGCTTGAAAACATGAACTGCATTTGACCCTCCCCCCCTGTTCTGCACGAGCCCAGAGATGCAAACCAAACCCGCCACTTCGGACGATCAGATCCGGAAAGACCGTGCCGTCTGGCGTTCGTTTCCGATCTTCCGCGCCGCTGATGATGACGTTCTGGCCGAATTGCCACGGGTCGCCCTTCGCCGCCGCTGGAACGCTGGCGAGGTCATTTTCGAGAAGGGAGATCCGGGCGACTTCATGTTGGCCTTGACCCAGGGCCGGATGAAACTGTCAAACCTGTCCCAGAATGGCCGCGAGCTTTTGATCCGCATTGCAGAGGCGGGCGATCTGGTCGGGGAAATTGCCTGCCTGGACGGCGCGGAACGCAGCAGCGCCGCAACCGCAGTCACCCGGGTCGAGGCACTGGTGCTGTCACGCAAGGACTATCGTGAGATAGCCTCCCGCTTTCCGGCCCTGCATGAGGCCGCCATCGGTCATCTTGGCGCCCTGTTGCGCGGCACGAATGACCGGCTGGAATCTGTCTCGCTTTACCAGTTGCACGCCAGATTTGCCCGGTTCCTGCTGTTTTCCCTGCACCAGATGAACGGCGAAGATCTGGAAGCGTTCGAAATGCTTGGTCTGAATGTGAACCAGACCGATCTGGGGCTTCTGGTCGGGGCCAGCCGTCCGAAGCTGAACCGGATGCTACAGGAATTTCGCGAACTGGGCGTGCTGGAACAGGACGGCACCGTCTGGCGCTGCAATGTGGCTGCCCTTCGCCAGATTGCCGAAGAATAATCCGGCGTGCAGGGCCTGTAACCGGGGGAACAGCCAGACGGTGCGGAAGACTTCATGGTGATCTCATCAGCCGGACAACGATCCGGCGGCGAAATCAGATGGAGACCACCGACATGCACCTGTTCAACGCACAAACCGTCGCCGCCCTCTTCGGTTCCCGCCTCGACAAGGCGGCGCAGGCTGACAGGGCAGCACATTCCGAAACGATGACCGAAAGAGAGATGTTTACTGCGCTTGCGGCTGAGCTTGCCAAGACAGCCCGTCAGCGCCGCCGCATCAGCATGCTTGGCCGCCTGCGGTCGCTTTTGTCCGGCCTGCTGGACCGCGCATTCCGCACCCAGCGCGAAAACCGACGCCAGGCCGACCTTATCGAGCGGCTGGAGGCCTTTCCGCCCTATCTACTGCAAGACATTGGCGTAAGCCGCGAAACCGATGGACGCCTGGTCGTCAAGACCGAGTTTGGCCAGATCCAGGAACTCTTTCCCGCCTCCGGCCCGAAGCACCAGGCAAAGGCCCATGAGGCGAAAGAGACCCGCGAAGCGCGCGCCGCCTTCGCCGGGGAGTAAGGTCCGCATTCAATATCCATCCGGGGCAACCGCAACACTGACCGCCCCGACGCAGCCCGAAGATCAGGTCGGGTCAAACCCGCCAATCGACATGATCCGCAAGGCTGTCAGACTGGGCAGGAAGAAATAGTCCCCGCCTTTGGTTCTGACAAAGTCCGGCATGGCGGGCAGGAAATGCGGCGGTTTTCCACTGCCAGCCTTTTGCGGCAGCGTAAACGCCGGAACATCGGCCGCCTCTGCCTCGCGCCGCCCGATCAGCGGACACCCATTGTTGCCAGCCTGCATGTCCATCCCGTGGTTCATCCATTGCTGCTGCACGAACTCATACTGACGTTGCAGGTCGGCACAGATCGCAATGAACAACAGCCCGCGCTCTCCATCGCCATCGCCAAAGGCGCCGTAAGGAATACCACGGCGCAGGATACGGCGACGGTTGGTCAATGCGGCACCCGTTCTGCGCAGCACGCTGGGCGATGCGATCAGCGGATCCAGCATGTCACGCGGATTGCCCCGTCGGATATGCGCACCAAGCGGGCAGGACAGCCCGTCACGGTCTTCGCGGAAGGTGAAGTCGTTCAGCGCCCGACGCCACGCGGCAAGTCGTTGCTGATCGGATTTGCTGCGCGGGCCTTTGCGGGCGTAGATCTTCTGCACATCAGCCCATTCCGCGCCAAAGCGCTGCATGTCGGCATAGGTGGGAACCGTCACCAGCGGTGCGCCATTCGGCCAGCGCCCGACGATCTTGGCCTTCAGGGTGATCGCGGCCTCATCCAGCGGGATGCCTTGGCTTTTGGCGAAGACCTCCGCCTGCGCGGCCATGTAATCGTCAAAGGCGGTGACATCCTGTTCCAGCTTGCGAAACACCGCGAAAGAGCCGTTTCGCATCAGGTCTGCGGGTTGGCCGGTGCGGCTGGTTTCCTGACTTTCATCGACATGGCCCAGAATGAATTCACCGGGGGCAAGCGCGGACCAGCCATCCCTTGACGAAAAGCGCCCACGCCCGACAATCACCGACTCGTCGATTGACCGATCTGCCTGCCCGGCGAAGATCGGGTCGGAAATACCGTCGGCAAAGCCGAAATGTTCCAGCGGCAGGACCGCTTTTCCCCCGTCGGGCGCATCGACGATGTCGAGCGCCCCCGACTGATTGTCCAGACCTTCAGCACCATGCCCCGACAACAGGACAAGCCCGCCGAGACTCCTTGGCAGATCGCGCAGGGAGTGCAGCCTGTCGGCAAGCTGGCTGACCGGCCCCCCGGTCGCCGGGTCCATCCTTGCGTTCAGCGCGACCCAAAGATGCACCGCCTTTGACGGGTCAGTAACGGACTCGCGCCAGATCTGATCCCAGTTCGCCGGGTCCGACACGCCGCAATCAGACAGGATCGGTGCGCGGCGGGCCATGCCGTCAATGAACTCGTCCGGCATGTCGGTCAGCGAACGGGTCGGCAGGCCAAGCGCCTGCAATCCGCGCCAGGTCAGCCCAAGGTTCATCGTCACCCGTGGTGCCATCGTTTCGGGGTCGCGGTCCGATGCTGTCCATGTGACGGCGTTGGTCACCAGCGGGGTCAGAAACGCCAGCGCCACGCGGCCTGCCTGCGGGGTCGCAAAGTGAAAGAACAGGTGGCGGGCGTGCGGATAGCCGAAGCGGCCATAGGCGCGCACGATGTTGCCCTGCACATCCCAAAGATCAATCTTGTGGGTCATGGCCTTGGCCCCCGTGCTGAGCCCCGGTCGTTCACCGGAAGCCGCCCCGGCGGCTGCGTCGGCCCGGCAAGGTTGGCGGGCTGATGGGCTGCGATGAAATCACCAAAGGCGCGGTGCAGGTCTTCCGGTGTCTGGCCTTGCCGGGCCATGGCAAAGCGATTGAGCCGATCCTGAACGTAAAGCGCCTTCAGGATCGAAGCCAGATCGCTGTCAGGCGCGGGCGGAAAAGGTGTCGTGCCAAGTTTCAGGATCAGCCCGACGACACAAACCAGCCAAAGCCCGACCGCAAAGGCAACAAGGCTGCCCCAGCCAAAGGGCCAAAACCCCAGCCACAGCGCCCCGGCCCCCGCAACGGCGATCAGCGCCCCCGCTGCCAGCATCAGGCGGGAAAGCGGCGCCTTTGGTGGTGCCTCGGTCCAGTAGTCGTTAAAGGGCATGGTGGTCGTGACCTGACACCGGCGAAGATAGGCAAACCAGTCATCCGTGCCTTGAATGCTGGCCGCGTCAAAGCCGAAGCAATGGCCAAAGACCCGCCGCAGCTCCGGCTCCATCCCTTGCCACAGCCGATCCGAGCAGGCGCGCAGGCTGGCTTCGCTGCCGTCAGGGGCATCCATGTCGATGATCATGACAAGCCATGCGTTTTCCAGATGGTCCACCGCCTGTTGCCTGACCAGATCAACCCGCTTCAGCAGGTTGTAAATCGCATTCGAAGGCCGCCGCCCGTTGTAAGGCAGTTGGTCCAGCACGAGGAACCGCGCGAAGTGAACGCCGGGAACCTTGGCGAAAGGACTGTCCAGCGCGCTGTCACGGCTGGCGGCGTCCTGCCTGGCGGTTGGCATCAGTGACAGATCACGACGCAGGTCGATGGTGTGAGAGCTGCCGATATCAGTGCCGATGGTCGGGTGGTGGGTCCGGATCGGTGCAAAGACCGTCAGGAAGTAATGCCCGGCGTCATAGTTGCTCATGCCCGGTCAGCCGCCTTTTGCCCTGCGCCGGTGTGAGCCTCGATCTGGGGCTGGCGGATTCGGGCCGCGGCAAGGGTGTCCAGACTGGCCACCGGGGCCATCCCCTGCGCGCCCAGATCGTTCTGCACCCGGCACAGCGCATCGGCATAAAGCCGGGCGAAGGCCTCGGGTGGCGCCGTTGCATGGGCAGCTTCAAGCGCGCGCACCTCACGCCAGACACGCAACGCGGCCTTCACCTCACGCTCGGACGCGCCGGGGGTGGCGTTATAGTAATAGTCGGTGTTGATCTGGTTGTGATGAATATAGCGGCGGAACTTTTCTAGCGGGATGGAGTGCGGATAGTCGAAATCCCCGAACCAGGCGAGGTCGAGCATCACCGGAATCGCATCGGAAAAGGCGTCGATATACTGGTCCCATGTGCCGTTGAAATTAGAACAGAACAGCGTGTAATTGAAATGCAGCCTGCGCGGGCGGGGTTGGCCCAGATCTGGCCACTGGTCAGACCGCAAGACCACCCAACGGGCGAAATGGATGAAGGAAAGGCCGCGCAGCCCATCCATCAGCGACGGAATGGCGCGGACCGTGATGAAGATCAGCGATTTCACCCACCAATGCCAGCGCGGCATCGGTGTAACCACATTCATCGCATAGGCTTTGCCGGCAAGGTTCGACATCGGCCGCGTTTCCCTTCCGGCTGCAAAAGCCATTTGCAGGCTGACCGTAAGCGATGCCTAAACCATGTCAACTGCGAAGGAAAAAGGCCACAGGCGTTCTGATTGAAGGCCGCTGGAAATCATTTGGTGACGATCATCAAACTGTGATTACCTGCGCGTCGCGTCAAAGCCCTTGGAGTCTTGCGACAGTGAAAAAGCTCGTCTTGTTTGCGGCAGGAATTGTCGCTGTCGGAATGGTCGGTCTTGGCGTCTGGCTTTGGCGTGATCCCGCAGCCGCAAGTTGTCTGCGGATGGTGGCGGGCGGCTTTCCGACGATTGCGGACCACCGCGAAGACCGCTTTGCCGGCAAGGCGGACGTTGCGGCGGGGGCCTGCCGGGGCGGGGCGGACTACGCGCTGATTCAGAAGACACCTTGGGTGGATTGGCAAAGCTACTGGTCGGCGGGCGATATCCAGTCGTTGCCCAAGCTGACACCCCCGGCGCATCCGTTGCTTGGCATCATGACGCAGGCCGGGCGCGGGTTCATGGGGGCGCTGATCGATCTGGAGCGGGCGCGGATCGAGCTGGTGAAGTTCAGCCTGTTCGACAACCTGACCCATCGTGACTACGCGCTGGGCCGTATCAACGAAAAGACCAAGGCGGTGATCGACGGCCGCGAATTGCGGGTCTGGCCGGAAATGCGCCTGCAACCCGAAGACCCGCTGTTTCCGCTGTTGCGGGTGGAGCAGACGACCGGCGCGCAGCTTTGCCATGGCGAGATGATCCGGTTTCGCACCCTCACCGGGGTCTGCAATGACATTGCAAACCCCGCGATGGGGTCAACCGGCATGCCCTTTGGCCGCAATGTCCAGTTCGGGGCGACCTTCCCCGACAAGCAACTGACGCCCGAGGCCGCCTCGCGTCATGGTGGGCGGATCGACCTGATGACCCCTGATCCGCAGCTTGTCAGCCGCGCGCTGTTCACCCGCCAGCAGTCCGACCCCGCTGCTTGCAACGCAGGCTACGGCGCGGGCCTGAATTCCGGTCAGGCAGCCCATTGCGATTACCAGAAAGCCGATACCCTGAACGTGTTGGCTGGTTTCTGGATCCAGTTCATGACGCATGACTGGTTCACCCATCTGGATGAGGGGCGCAACTCTGACCAGTTGCAGACTGTCGGCTGCGTGCAGGGTGCGGCCTTTGGCTGCAACCCGGCCATGCAGATCGAAGAGGCGCTCTTTGCCGAAACCGGCACCCCGCCAACCTTCGTGGCAGGTGGACGTGAGGAAATGGCCCGGTCCTACAAGACGACGCGCAATCTGGTGACGGCCTGGTGGGATGCCTCGCAGGTGTACGGCCATGACGAAACCTCGGTCGGGCGGGTCAAGCGTGACCCTGCGGACCCGGCAAGGCTTTTGCTGGTCGAGGTGCCGGAACGCACGGCAAAGGATGACCCGGACAAGTATCTGCCCGTGCTGCAAATCTGTGGCGAAGACAGCGCCCCAGACTGCACGCCCGACCCGATGAACCCGAAATGGGCCGGGCAAGAGGCGGTGGGTTTCCCGGAAAACTGGTCCATCGGCACCAGCTTTCTGCACAACGTCTTTGTGCGCGAACACAACATCTTCGTAGACAAGTTCCGCAAACATGTGGCGGCGCACGGGTCCGAAGACTCGGGCTTGCGGCACCCTGACCGGCCCGGCGACGCGATCCGCTACAATGCCGTGACGGATGAAGAGATCTTCCAGATCGCGCGACTGGTCGTTTCGGCCGAGATTGCCAAGATCCACACAACCGAATGGACCACGCAGCTTTTGTATAACGAACCGCTGCGCACGGCGATGTTTTCCAACTGGTTCGGGCTAAGCGACGGTCACCCGATGCTGAAGCATGTGCTGGAACGGATTGCCGAAAAGATGCACGGCTCACCCAATCCGCAACTGGCAACGTCGTGGTATTCCGCCTTTGCCGCCGGGCCGGGGATTGTGGGTTCCGGCACGGTGGATATGCCTGGCAATGTCGCGGATGTGGCCTGGGCGAACGGCGGGACCAACCACTTTGGCGTGCCGTTCAACTTTACCGAGGAATTTGTCAGCGTCTACCGGCTGCATACGCTTGTGCCAGACCTGATCGAGCTTCGGAACCTTCGGGCCGACCCGAACCGGATCACCGGCACCCTGCCTTTGGTCGAGACATTCCGAGGCAAGGCGACCGGGGCGGTCCACCAGATCGGCCTGCGCGATCTTGCTCTGTCGTTCGGGCGGCAAAGGGCGGGCAGCCTGTCCTTGGGCAACCACCCGGTCTTCTTGCAGAACCTTGACCTGTCTGACCCGGCCTCGCCCGGGCGGCGCATGGATGTGGCCGCGCTTGACATCTTGCGCGACCGGGAACGAGGCATCCCCCGCTTCAACGAGTTTCGCCGTCAGATCGGGTTGCGTCCACTGACCAGTTTCGATGATTTCATCGACCAGCGCCTGCTGTCAAAGGCCGCCATCCTGAACGCAGCCGACGCAGCGACTCTGGCCCAGCAGCGAGCTTTGGCCGCGACCTTGCGGGATATCTACGGCACGCATGTCTGCGACAGCACCAAGATCATCAGCCATGCGATGAAACTTCCGGTGCCGGATCAGCCGGGCAAGACCGCCTTTCCCGACGATTGCCTTGGCCACCCGCACGGCAGCGTGGTGGACAATGTCGAGGATCTGGACACCGTGGTAGGCTATCTGGCCGAAAGCACCCGCCCGCATGGCTTTGCCATTTCCGAAACGCAGTTCCAGATCTTTATCATCAACGCCTCGCGTCGGCTGTTTTCCGACCGGTTCTTCACCTCCAGCTTCCGTCCCGAATTCTACAGCCATTTCGGTCTGGCGTGGGTGGAAAACAACGGGCCGGAACGGATGATGGAAACGCAGCCGGTCAACGGGCATGTGCAGGACGTGGCCCCGATGAAGCGCGTGCTGATGCGCACGATCCCGGAGCTGACGCCGGAACTGGCGCAGGTGGTCAACAGCTTTGACCCCTGGGCGCGCGACCGGGGGACGCATTATTCAACCCGCTGGGAGCCGCGCCCGGATGCAAAGGCCGACCCGGCTTTTGCCGATTGACCAAGGAATTCAGAAAGCAGGTTTTCAATGACCGATAGTCTTCCCCTGTCCTGGACCATTCGCAGGTTCATCTGGGATTCGATGTTCATCCTGATTTTCAAGGGCAAGAAGGTCTTGCCGATTCCGGTTCCAACCGAAACCAAGCCGTTGCTCCAGCCCGTTGCAATGGTGGTTAAAGAGCCTGCCATAGGTGTTCGAAATATCCAGGTTGCCGACCGGATCCCCGAGGATGAATATTCCGCCAAGATGCATTACGCCTATGCCCTGCGGCAGTGGATGTACAAATATTACCCCGCCAATCAGCCGGACCTCCCCGGTATTAACCCCGATATCGACGTGGCATTGAAGGACGCCTTCAATGACCGCTATCAGGCGATCTATCCGAATAAACCGAAAAAGCCGGTGGAACTGTTCGGGCCGGGCGGGCCTGATCTTGGCGGGATGGCGCTGAACAGCCCCTATGCCTGCTTTTTGCAGCGCGATGGCGCTGATCTGGTCTGGGATTTCTCGGACCTGAAGGACCATGAACTGAACCCGGGGCTTGAGCCTGTCGACTGCCGGGTGATCTTTGCGCCCGACCCGGCCAATGCCGGAACCGTCCGCGCCGTGCGGATCGACTGCGCCCTTGGCCAGATCACACCCGACAGCCCGCACTGGCCACGGGCAAAGGCCATTGCGATGTGCGCGGCCTCGACGCAAGTGTCGATGGTGCGCCATTTCAACTGGGTCCACCTTGCCTGCGGCGGGCATTTCGCAATCGTGACCCGCAACCGGATGCCGCCCGATCATCCGATCTGCCGTCTGGTCTGGCCGCATATGTATGGCACGCAGAACAGCAACTTTCTGGTGACCAAGGGCCAGATGCTGCCCCGGGGTGAATTCGAGTCGATCTTTTCCTTCACCCATCAGGGGATGTGCGATCTGTTCGAGCGGACCCATCTCAAATACCGGATCAGCGTGATCGTCCCGGAACTTGATTGGGAGGATCGCAGGCTTTCCGGGATGAACCTTGTGTCACCCGTCCAGCAAAATCTGGTCGAGCTTTACGACGTGATGCACGCCCATGCAGCCCGCTATATCGACCAATACTACCCGACCGACGCCGATCTGCGCGCCGATGGCGTGGTGATCAACTGGCTGGCCGGGCTGGAGGCGGCCATTCCCAACGGGGTAGAACGGGTATCTGGCCCGATCACAGCGGCTGATCTGACAAAGGCCGGTCTGGCGCGGCTCATCGGTGGGCTGATCTACATGGCGGCGGTGCAGCACGAAGCACTGGGCAGCGTGATGTGGAACTACCAGCTTTGGGTCGACCGCAATCCGGTGCGGGTCTACACCGACCAGCGCCGCCTGCCGGTGGACATCTATCAGCGGCTGTTGAATGCCAATTTCAACCTGAACGTCCGCCGCGCCAAACTGGCGCAGGATTTCAGCGACATGGGCCTTGATGCCACCGGAGCCGCGCTGTTCCGGCAGTTCCAGGCCGAGCTTCTGGCGCTGGACAAACGCTATGACGACCCGGCCTATCCCCACAACGCTGCCCCGTGGCTGATCAGGCCGTCAGCCATCGACGCCAATATCAACGCCTGAGGCTGGCTTCTTCCGCCGCGATCTGGTGTTCAAGCCACGACCAGCTGACATGCGACAGCTCGTCCCGCGCTGCGGCAAGGGTCTGTTGCGCGGCGTCGGGCTGCCGTGCCAGCCGCTGGATCCGGGCCTTGCCCAGCATCGCCTGCGCCGTCACGCCATGCAGCGCCGCCTGCCTGCCGATAGATATGGCTTGATCATAGTGCCGCAGCGCGTGGCGGCGGGCAAAGGGCAAGCGGCGAATCAGGAACCAGAAGTTGCGCCGCAGCAGGTCTGCGCTGGGTTTTTCCTTGCCCGAGGCCATCTGACGGTAGATCTCTCCCGCCACGAAGTTGGTCACGCAAGCACCGTGCGGGTTCTTGTGGTCCAGATGGTCAAGGGCCGCCCGATCCAGCCAAGACAGACCCTTTTCAAGATCCCCGACTGAGGCCAGCGCCAGACCGATCGGCATGTCGACAATGTTGAAAAGGCTAAGATATCGCATCTCTTCCAACTGGCGGCGGACATCCAGCAAGAGATCAAGCCCTTCAGCGGCGCGTCCACCAAGGGTCAGTGACAACCCCTTCATGCTGAGACAGATCAGCTTGTCCACGATCCCGCCCGCAAGCCTGACCCCGTCTTCGGCATAGGCGATGGAGCGATCGAAGTTTTCGCAGATGCATTCGATATAGGCGGCGGCGGTCGAACCAAAACCGATGGCGCCCGGATAGTTTTCGCGGTGGCCGATCTCGATCGTGCCAAGGCCCAGTGCAAGCGACGGGTCCAGATCACCGCGGATCATCATGCTCCATGACAGATAGAACCGGGCAAAGGTCTGGAAATATAGCTGGTCCTTTTCAAACGCCATCGCGTCAAGGCGGTCATAGATTGACTTCACGATCGCAAACGACCCGTTTCGCGGGCGCACACATTCGATCACCATAAGCCCAAGCAAGGCATGCGCGATGGCGGCCTGTTCGTTCCGTTCCTCGCCAGCCTGAAGCGCCTTTTCAAGCAGGATGTCGGCTTCGCGGTAGCGGTATTGCTGAACATAGGCCACACCCAGAAGCGCCAGAATCTGCGCATAGCGGCGGGTTCCCGACAGGTCTTCGATCTGCGTCAGACGTGGTTCGAAAATACGGATCGACCGATCAAAGTCAGCGCGCCACTGCTGCACCTCCAGCCAGTCCGACAGAAGCTGGGCGCTGAACTCTGCCCCGATGTCGATACCGTGCCGGTCCATCATCTCGACCGCCTGAACGAAATAGCTGTCTGCCACCTCCAGCGAGAAGATCCGTAGGTTCTTCTGCCCCGCAATCGTCAGATAGGTGATCGCCTTTTCAAACAGGTCGGTCTGGGTGAAATGGTTTGCCAGCGTATCGGCGATATCCGCTTCTCGGCCGGAAAACCGGGCCTCCAGCGCCAGCCCGACCCGGCCATGCAGACTGCGCTTTTGCGCTGTCATCAAGGTGGCATAGACGGCGTCCTGCACAAGCGCGTGGTTGAAGATGAAATCTGCGTCAGGCCCGGTTACGCGGTGCAAGATTTCAAGCTGCTCTGCCTCGGCCAGACAAAGCTCCACTGGAACGGTGCGGCCCATCACATCGGCAATCAGGTCGGATTTGAACCGACGGCCCGCCACCGAGGCCGCATGCAGGACGGACCGGGTCTGTTCGTCAAGCTGATCAAAGCGTTCCATGATCAGGTTCTGAAGGTTGGCGGGCAAGACGATCCCGGGCGGCGACGGGCCCTGATCCGGCAGGTCGCTGCGGCGCGATTTCAGGAATTTGGCGATCTCTTCGGCGTATAGCGGGTTGCCTTCGATCTTTTCCACGGCAAGCCGCACCAGTTCGGCCCCAAGGTCGCTGACCCCCAGCTTTTCCGAAAGAAGCTGCACCGTGCCGTCATTGGTCAAGGGGCCAAGCGCAAGGCGGATGACATTGGCACGCTCGGCCCATGGCGGGGCGTAATAGGGCCGAAAGGCGCAAACCACCAGAAGCGGCACCGCATCGGCGGCCGCATCAGCGGCGGCGGCAATGCGCTGCAAAAGCTGTTCTGAACCCGGGTCGATCCAGTGCAGATCCTCGACAAACAGAATGACCGGGCGGTCGCGGCAGCTGTGCCACAGAAGGTCTTTCAGCAGCTGACGCATCCTGACGCCGATAAGGTCGGCGCTCAGACCGGCCAGAAGACCTGAGGAATCCTTCTGGCCCAGCAGGGTCATCAGATACGGCACACTGGCATCGATATCGAAGCCGATCTGCTGAAGCCCGGCCCGCAACTTGCGGTCGGTCGTTTCGGCGGTATCGGATTTGCGGATACCAAAGCTGGTGCGCACCAGTTCGACAAAGGGCAAGAAAGCCGAGCTGACCCCGTCTGCCATGCAGTCGCCCGCAAGGATCAGCAGACCGTCCTTTTCGTGCTGCCTGCGGAATTCATACATCAGGCGCGATTTGCCAATTCCGGCATCACCGACGATGTTCACAAACTCGATCCGCCCGCCCCGCGCCCGGTCAAGCTGCGCCTCAAGCCGGGCGAGCTCCGGCTCTCTTTCGACCAGCGAGGTCAGCCCCTGCCGCCGCGCCGCATCAAAGCGCGAGGCAGAGGCGATCAGTCCGTCCAGCCGCAAGATCTGCATCGGCTGGGATTTCCCGCGAATGGCGCGTTCCCCCATACCGGTCAATTCGACCTGCCCGGCAACTTGCCCGGCGACCACCTCGCTGATCAGGCTTTCACCGGGCGCGGCCTCGACCTGAAGCCGTGCGGCGATGTTGACCGTGTCACCGATGGCCGTCATCCGCATCTGACGCTGATCATCCACCTCCCCCATGATGACGGGGCCGGCATGGATACCGATGCGCACTTGCGGGCTGAACCCATAGCGCGCCTGCAAACGCGGTGCGATATCGCGCAGCATGTGTTGCAGCTTCAACGCCGTCCGGCAGGCCCGCAGCGGCGCGTCTTCCAGCGCAATCGGGCTGCCGAACAGGGCCATGATCCCGTCGCCACGGAATTCCTGCACTGTCCCCCGTTCGGCCGAGACGATTGTTGTCATGTTAGTGGTCAGATCGCGGACAAGGTCAAACGCACCTTCTTCGCCAAGCGTTTCGGCGATATTGGTGAACCCGACAATATCCGCGAAAAGAACAGTGACCTGACGTCGCTGCCCCTCAACCGCTTCGCTCAACCCCATCAGACCCCCCGATCCCCTGATCGTTTTGTCGCCATGTAGGGCCGAAAAGCAATCGGCAAATGCGGATTCCATCCGGTGAAAGCCGGCTTTCTGGGGAACTTCCCGCATGATTTCATCTGCTTGCGCAGATATTTGTGTCAGTGTGAAAGGTTTGTGTCAGGTCAGGGCAGGCACCTGACAAGGCAAGTGCTTGCGGCCTTGGGTAATGCTGATCAGCGGTCGGTCACGCGGGAACCGGCACCCCGCCGCCAGCCCGCATTCCCTTGCGGCCTTCCCGCAGGTAGCGGGCATAGCCAAGGTCCGCAGCCTCGATCTCGGCCCGGCGACCGCTGACGATATCGGCCAGCACCCGCCCCGACCCCGCAGCCATTGTCCAGCCCAGCGTGCCATGGCCGGTGTTCAGAAACAGGTTCTTGACCGAAGACCGCCCGACAATCGGCGTGCCGTCCGGCGTCATTGGCCGCAGACCGCACCAGAAGTCTGCCCGGGATTGATCGCCCGCACCGCCGAACAGATCTTCAACCGAATGGGTCAGCGTTGCCTGCCGCTTGGGGTGCAGGTGCATGTCGAAGCCGGCGATTTCCGCCATGCCGCCGACGCGGATCCGCTCCCCCAGCCGGGTGATGGCGATCTTGTGGGTTTCGTCCATGACCGTGGAAACCGGGGCCTTCGCCGCGTCCACCACCGGCACGGTGATCGAATAGCCCTTCACCGGATAGACCGGCAGCTTGATCCCCAATGGCGCCACCAACTTGGGCGAGTATGACCCCAGCGCCACCACGAAGGCATCCGCCGTCACCCGCCCTTCAGAGGTATGGACCGCCGCAATCCGCCCGGTTTCTGCCTCCAAGCGGTCAATCGAGACGCCATGCCGGAAAGTCACGCCAGCCGCCCGGGCCATGTCCGCCAGCGACTGGGTGAACTTGAAGCAATCGCCGGTTTCATCGCCCGGAAGCCGCAGGCCGCCGGCAATCTTGCCCCGCGCGCCTGCCAGCCCCGGTTCTGCCGCAACGCAGGCATCTGCATCCAGCACCTCGAACGGGACGCCATCGGCGCGCAGGACGGCGATATCCTTTTCCGCCGCCGCCACCTGCTTTTCCGTCCGGAACAGTTGCAGAGTGCCTTGGGTTCGTTCGTCGTAAGAGATCCCCGTTTCAGCCCGCAACTCCATCAGGCAATCGCGCGAGTATTCCGCCAGCCGCACCATGCGCGACTTGTTCACCGCATAGGCATCCGCCGTGCAGTTCATCAACATCCGCGCCATCCAGGACAGCTTGGTCCAGTCCATCCTGGGCTGGATGATCAAGGGCGCATGTTCCATGAACAGCCACTTCAGCGCCTTGACCGGAATCCCGGGTGCCGCCCATGGCGAGGAATAGCCGGGGCTGATCTCGCCGGCATTGGCAAAGCTGGTTTCCAGTGCTGCGGCGGGCTGACGGTCGATCACCGTTACCTCATGCCCCGCCTTTGCCAGATACCAGGCCGAAGTCACCCCGATCACGCCCGCGCCAAGCACCACGACCTTCATCTTTGCCATCCCGATCAGATTGGTTTCCTTGGACAGGAGATACAGGCGCTCTGATGGGATTTCTTGGGGATTTCGGGCGTGTGCTTCCCGATCAGTAGAAGAAAATATCGATTAAACGAGAAAATGAAGAAGAATTCACCGTCCAGGAAGAATCCCGCCGAAGATATGGCGGATCACGGGCCATCACGGCATCGGCACGTCCTTGCGACTGGCCCATGTCCGGGGGTGCAACGGCTGCGGCCCGTGGCTATATACAACGCATGAACCGCCGTTTCGCCCTTTTGGCCCCGCTCGCCCTTCTTCTGCCGCTGCCAGCGGCGGCTGAAAGGATTCCGCTTGCCACGCTGTCACAGTATCTGAACGGACTGTCCACGGTGGAATCCGACTTCACTCAGATCAACTCGGACGGCACCATCTCGACCGGCAAGATCTATATCCGCCGTCCGGGCCGCGTGCGGTTCGAATATGCGCCGCCCGACCGCAGTCTGGTGATTGCCGGGGGTCAGCAGGTGGCGATCTTCGATGCAAAGTCGAACCAGCCTCCGGAGCAATACCCGCTGAAACGCACGCCCCTCAACCTGATCCTTGCGGCCAACATCGACCTTGCCCGCACCAAGATGGTGGTGGGCCATACCGATGACGGCACCGCAACCCGCGTCCGGGCGCAAGACCCGGAAACGCCGGAATACGGCACGATCGAACTGGTCTTCACCTCCAACCCGGTGGAACTGCGGCAATGGATCATCACCGACGATCTGGGCGCGCAGACCACGGTGATCCTTGGCGAGATGAAGAAAGGCGGACAATTGGGCGCAAGCCTGTTCGACATCACCGCCGAAACGAAAAAGCGTCGGAACTGACGGAAACCGGACCTTGATCAGAGGCCCGGTTTTCTGTGCTTCAAGCCCGATTGCGCGGCACTATCGGCAAGACTGAAGCTGTTCGCGGTACATCTCTGACCGCTTGCCGACCCGGGCGGCAACCTCGACCAGCCATGGCTTGCCAAGATAGCTTTGCCGGGCAAATCCGGTGCGGCCTTCGTGATAGGCCAGATACTGGTTGCCCGCATCTTCCTTGGAGATACCCAGAGACTGGCTGGACTGATCCATGTACCAGCCCATGAAATCGGTAGCGTCATTGATGTCATCGCGTTTGGCCCGCCGCCCGCCTGCGCTGGCCTGATATTCCTCCCATGTGCCGTTCAGCGCCTGACTGTAGCCGTAGGCCGTGCTCTGTCGACCCATGGGAATCACCCCCAGCGCATAGGTGTGCGGGGTGCGCGCATTGCCGATGAATTTCGATTCCTGATGGATCGTCGCCATCTGCACATGCACGGGAATGCCCCAGCGCCGTTCAGTAGACTTCATCGCCCGCAGATATTGCGGCCGTTCCCGGATGATCGCGCATGCATCGTCCAGTTGTCTTGGCGCCGAATAGTTGCCCCCGCCCCCGCCGCAAGAGGCCAGAAACAGCAACAAAAGCGACGCACGGAGAAACCTGCTCATCTGCCCCTCGTGCCTTCTTGTATTTTGTACACAACCTAGACCATTCATGCGGCCGATGAAATGGGCAAGACGCAGCCCGGAAATCAGAAAACCGCGAGGTTACCGGACTGTAAGGCTAAGGTTCACAGACTGTTTCCCTTGTCGCTGCCGCTGATTGGTGGACAAGAAAACCCCGAAAGGCGTAAAAGGGGCCATGGGGATCACAAGCATGCAGACAACCCGCGCCAAGTACCACCTCGGTCAGGTGCTCCGTCATCGGAAGCATCCGTTCCGGGGTGTGGTGTTTGACGTGGATGCAATGTTCTCGAACACCGAGGAATGGTACGACAACATCCCCGAAGACAGCCGCCCTTCCAGAGACCAGCCATTTTATCATTTGCTGGCGGAAAACGACCAAAGTTATTACGTCGCCTATGTCTCGGAACAGAACCTTGTCCCGGATGAAACGGGAGAGCCTGTCGATCACCCTGATCTGTCCGACCTGTTCGGCGATTTCGAGGATGGTCGCTATCCGCTTACCTTCCAGCTTAACTGACGGTTACGGGTTGCTAACCCTTTGTCCCTAGCCTGCCGGAAAGCAAGCCAAGGGGAACCGACATGAACCTGCAAACCCAGACCCGGCCCAAAGTCCTTTCCGTTCTGGTGATCGAAGACCGGATTGATGCCGCGTCTGCCATCCAGTTCAAGGAACGCATGCGCGACCTGACGCAGACCGGGGATCAACGCGTAGTGCTGGATCTGGCCCGGGTGCAGTTTCTTGATTCCAGCGGCCTTGGCGCGATTGTCGCGGTGAAAAAGCTGCTGGGGCCAGACCGGGTTCTTGAACTTTCCGGCCTGACGCCGACCGTGGAAAGGGTCTTTCGCCTGACGCGGATGGATTCGATCTTCACCATCCATGCCTCACTTGAGGCGGCAGTGTCTCATGCCGCAAGTACCTGATCCAGCACCAGACCATATGACCGGAGAGCGCAGTTTTCATCTTGTGATCGCCGCCGACCCGACCTCTGTCCGCAGCGGACTGGCTCGCCTGACCGCGGCCGCTCCCGTGGTCGACCTGAACGCTGACCATCGCGCAACGACAGAGCTTGTCCTTGCGGAAATCCTGAACAATGTCGCGGAACACGCCTATCCCACGGGGGGCGGCACCGTCACACTGACCCTTTGGCTGACCGCGGCAGGCCTGTCCTGTCTTGTTGTCGACTGTGGCCAGCCCATGCCAGGCGGCAACCTTCCCACAGGTCGCCTGCCAAGCGTGGACCTTCCAGAGGGCGGCTTTGGCTGGCACCTGATCCGCAGCCTGACACAAGACCTGCACTACACCCGGTCGGACCATCAGAACCGGCTCAGCTTTCTGATCCCGGGATAGAAGGGTCAGACGAATTGTACGCAAATGCCGCAAGTTCGCCGCGCGGACAATCGACCGCCGCCGCACAGACGGCCAAAGCTGCCAGACGTGGTCCAAGCGGGCTGCACCTTGGCACCCGGATCAACCGCCCCCCAATCATTCCGGGTGCCAGGGCTCTATTGCGGCCTCTTGGCTTCCCGATCCTGACATTCTAGGTTCCGGCTGAACTGGGGGCATCATGCGCGATCTTCATCTACCAGGCCGGTCCGCCGTCTATGTGCAGAACGGCATTTGTGCCACGTCTCATCCCATCGCCGCCCGGGTGGCGATCGAGGTGCTGAAATCCGGCGGCAACGCCGCTGACGCCGCCATCGCCGGCGCACTGGTCCTTGGCATCGCAGAACCGCAGATGACCGGGATCGGTGGTGATTGCTTTGTGCTGGTGAAGCCGGCCGGGACTGATGAAATTGTCGCCCTCAACGGTTCTGGCCGCGCGCCCGGGGGCCTCGACGCCGCCGCCCTGCGCGCCCGGAGCCTGACCGCCATGCCGACCCAGGCCATCGAGGCCGTCACCCTGCCCGGCGCGGTTGACGCCTTCTGCCGCCTGAACGCCGATTACGGCCTCATGCCGCTTGCCGACGTCCTTGCCCCCGCAATCCATTATGCCGAGGAAGGCATCCCCGTCGCCCCGCGCGTTGCCTTCGACTGGGCCGACGACCTGCCCTGCCTCAAGGGTGCCGCCCGCGATTTCTACACCCTGAACGGCAAGGCCCCGGCCATCGGCCAGATCTTCCGCGCCCCCGGTCAGGCCGAAGTCTTGCGCCGCATTGCCCGCGAAGGCCGCGCCGGTTTCTACCAGGGTGAGGTCGCCGAGGATATGATAACCTCGCTGCGATCCCTTGGTGGCAGTCATACGCTGGATGATCTGGCCAGCACCACTTGCGACTATACCGCCCCCGTCAGCGGTCCCTATCAAGGGTTGGAACTGGTGGAACACCCGCCAAACGGCCAGGGTGCCACGGCCATCCTGCTGCTGAACATCCTGAAACACTTCGATATTGCCGCGATGGATCCCTTCGGCACCACCCGCGCCCATATCGAGGCCGAGGCGACCAAGCTTGCCTATGACGCCCGCAACCGCTTTATCGCCGACCCGGCCCATACCACGCGGCTTGACCATATGCTGTCGCCTGACACCGCCGCGAAACTTGCCGCCCTGATCGACCCGAAGCGCGCGATGCCCGCCGCAGCGCCGCTTACCGAGGCCGTCCATCGCGACACGATCTACATCACTGTGGTCGACCGCGACCGGATGGCCGTGTCGCTGATCTATTCGGTGTTCTGGGGCTTCGGATCCGGCCTTGCTTCAACGAAATTCGGGATCAACTTCCAGAACCGCGGCGCCGGCTTCACTTTGGCAGAGGGCCACCCGAACGAGGCTGGCCCCGGCAAGCGCCCGATGCACACGATCATCCCCGGAATGATCCGCAAGAATGGCCGCGTCATCATGCCCTTCGGCGTCATGGGCGGTGCCTACCAGTCTACCGGCCACGCCCGCTTTGTATCGAATCTGTCCGATTTCGGCCTCGACCCGCAGGCTGCGATCGACGCCCCGCGCTGCTTCTCTGGCGAGGATGGAATGCAAGTCGAACGCGGCTATTCCGACACGGTCCGCGCCGAACTGGCGGCCATGGGCCATCAGGTCAGCATTCCCGACACGCCGATCGGAGGCGCGCAAGCGATCCTGCTTGATGGGGACATCCTGATTGGCGCCTCGGATCCAAGAAAGGACGGGTGCGCCCTTGGCTACTGACATTGACCGCCCCGCCATCGCCACCGCGATCCGCGCCCTGACCGAGGGCGAGACGGATACCGTCGCGCTCATGGCCACGGTGGTGTGCGAACTCCACCACGCTCACCCTTTCGCCGACTGGACCGGGTTTTACCGAGTGGTCGCGCCCGAACTCCTGAAGATTGGCCCCTATCAGGGCGGCCATGGCTGCCTTGTCATTCCATTCTCGCGCGGAGTCTGCGGTGCCGCCGCCCGGACCGGCGAGGTGCTGAACGTCCCCGACGTGGACGCCTTCCCCGACCATATCGCCTGCTCGTCCAGCACGAAGTCCGAACTCGTCCTCCCGGTGTGGAACGGCAAAGGCAGGCTTCTCGGCGTCCTTGACCTTGACAGCAATACACCCGCAGCCTTCACGGCGGAGGATGAAAACTGGCTTGTCCCCTTGCTTGCAGAAGTGTTCCACTCAGCGGAAATCTGACTGGAATTCGGCTTCCTCTCTGCACAAGTATCCCACGGGGGGTCCGGGGGGTGTGAACCCCCCCGGCGGTCAGCCAAAGGAACCAGACCATGACAACAATCAACTTGCTTGACGGCGGCATGGGCCAGGAACTGATCGCCCGTGCTGGCGCTGATCCCGGCCCGCTCTGGGCCACCCGGGTCATGCTGGATCATCCGGGCCTCGTCAGGGCCATTCATGAAGACTACTTCGCCGCAGGGGCCAGCCTTGCGACCACCAACACCTACAACATCCTGCATGACCGGCTTCTGCCCCATGGCCTGGATTCGCTTTATCACGCCCTCCACCTGCGCGCGCTGGCCGAGGCGCATGAGGCCCGCGCCACCGCCGGCCGTGGCCTGATCGCCGGGTCCATGGGTCCGCTGGGCGAAAGCTATCGCCCCGACCTGACGCCCCCGGTCACGGTCTCCGCCGCAGTCTACGCTGAAAAGGCCCGCCTGCTTGCTCCGCATGTCGATCTGATCCTGATCGAGACGATCTCGTCGCTTGATCTGGCCCGGGGGGCGCTGATGGGCGCGCGCACCACGGATCGCCCGGTCTGGCTGTCGGTTTCGGTGCAGGACCGTGACGGCACCAGACTGCGTTCGGGTGAGCCCGTCGCGGCCTTGGCGGATGTCTTGCGGGAAACCCCCGCCGACGCCATCCTTGCCAACTGTTCGATGCCCGAGGCGATGTCGGCGGCCCTTGCCGCGCTCAAACCCCTTGGTCTGCCGTTCGGGGCCTATGCCAACGGCTTTTCCGAGATCGAGCCCCACACCCACGGCACATCCGCCCCCGCCTATGGCGCGCGCCATGACCTTACGCCCGAGCGCTACGCCGACTTTGCGCTTGGGTGGGTCGCGCAGGGGGCCACGCTGATAGGCGGCTGCTGCGAGGTTGGCCCCGCCCATATCCGCCATCTTCACGGCCGCCTGACGGCAAAGGGGCATCGGATTGCATAAACCCTCGCTGATCCCCGATTTCGCCTATGACCCGCCGGAGACCCCCCTGCAATTCCTGCATGAGGATGCCCAGCTCCTTGTCCTCGACAAGCCCGCCGGCCTTCTGTCGGTCCCCGGCAAGCTGGAAGGTCGGCAGGATTGCCTGATCACCCGTCTGCAAGCCTCCCGCTGGGATGCGCTTGTGGTTCACCGGCTGGATTGCGACACGTCGGGCGTCATCATCTTTGCCCGCACCAAGCAGGCGCAGGGCTTTCTGGGGCAAGAGTTTGAACACCGCCGCGCACAAAAGACCTATGTCGCCCGGGTTCACGGCCACATCGCGGCGGACAGCGGCCGGATAGATCTTCCATTGGGCAGCGACTGGGATTTTCGTCCGCGCCAGAAGGTTGACCACCTCAATGGCCGCCCCGCCGTGACCGACTGGGAAGTGATCGTCCGTAGCCAGACCGAAACCCGTGTCCGGCTGACCCCGCACACCGGGCGCAGCCACCAGTTGCGGGTGCATATGCTGGCGCTTGGCCATCCGATCATCGGGGACCAGATCTATGCGCCGGAAACCAGCCGCGATTATCCCCGCCTTATGCTGCACGCCGAGACATTGTCGCTGCACCACCCCGCCACCGGCGAAAGGGTCAGCTTTACCGCCCCGGTGCCGTTCTAAAGCGTCAAACCAAGCTTGCGTCCTTCGTGAAACGCATAGGCCGCCAAGCGCGGCGCCGCGCAATCGCCGATCCGGTGCAGGGTCTTGCCGGGAACCGCCACCGGAAACGGATCGAACGCCCGGTTCGTCGTTGCCATCACCAGAGCCGAGGCGGCGATGGTTTCTTCCTGCCCGGTCAGGAATGACCGCACCGTCACCCCGTTGCCATGCCAGCGCGTCAGACAATGTTCGGTCAACATCCGCACGCCCAAGGCGCCCATTCGCCGCCGCACTGGCCCATCAGCGGCGGTGCGCGCGATTTCCTTGCCGACAAAGGGGTCGGGCGTGACCACGGTCACCCGCTTGCCCTGTTCGGCCAAGGCCCAGGCCGTGCCGACCCCGCGCCAGTTGCCGCCTTCGTCATAGATCACGACGGCATCGCCCAGCCGCGCCTCACGCCTGAGTACCGCCTCGGGGGACCAGACGCCCCCCGCCTCGATCCCCGGCAAGGTCGGCTCCGCCGGCACCCAGCGCTGAAATCCGGTCTCATCGGGCAAAGACCCGGTGGCGACCACTACCACCCCGGCCCCATGCGCCGCCAGATCAGCCTCATCAAGGAAGGTATTCAGCCGCAGCCGGACCCCCAGCTTGGCAAACTGCCGTTCATACCAGTCCATCAGGTCCAGAATCTGCCCGCGCCGGGGTTGCATCCCGGCCAGCCGGAACTGCCCGCCAATCACCGGGGCCGCCTCCACCAGTTCGACCCGGTGGCCGCGTTCCGCCGCCGCCCGCGCGGCTTCCAGCCCGGCCGGGCCAGCGCCGACCACCAACACATCCTTGGCATCTGTCGAGGGTGAGAACCGGTCGCCGCCCCATTCGAACTCGCGCCCGGCAGAAGGGTTGACCAGACAGGAAATCCAGTAATCCCGGCTTCTGCGCCCCCAGCACATCTGGTTGCAGCTGATACAGCCCCGCACATCGGTTGCCCGCCCCTCGGCCACCTTCCGCGCAAGGTGGGGGTCGGCAATCTGCCCCCGGACAATGCTGACCAGATCGGCCAGCCCCGAGCCGATGATCGCCTCGCCATTCTCAGGCGTCCGTACCCCGGCTTCGGATGTGATGACCGCGTGCTTGACCAGCGATTTCAACTGCTGGGTCAGGGGCGTTGTCAGCTTTTCGGCATGGGTGAAGGGCGGGATGATCGCCTCGAATTCAAGGTATGACCCGGCCCCTACGGTGACGTAATCCACATGCCCGGTCCGGTCATGCAGATCGACGATTTCGCACAGCGCTTCGGCCTGAAGCGTCACGTCGTAGCTGGTGGAATAGCTGATCGCCAGACCGACGATGAACCCTTCGCCACAGGCCCGGCGCACCCGCTCGATCAGCTCGCGCGAGAACCGCGTCCGGTTTTCAAGGCTGCCACCCCAGCGGTCGGTCCGCTGGTTCGACCAGGGTGTCCAGAACTGGTCCAGCATCGAGTGATAGGCCGCCCAGACCTCCACCCCCTGAAACCCGGCTGCCTTGGCCCGCACGGCGGCTGCGACATGGGCTTCCAGAACTTCCTCGATCTCGGCTTCGGTCATCGCGTGGCTGCCGTCGCTGTCGTGGTACGACGGCCCGCCCGAGGGCGACCAATGCGGCGCAAAGCTGAGGTCGGCATCGCCATGCGCGCCGACATGGTAAAGCTGTTGCAGGATCACCGCGCCTGCGGCTTTCACCTCATCGGTGATGGTCCGAAAGGCCGGAATCACCGCATCGTCGGAATGAAGGAAGTTACCGCGGGTCAGCACGCCGGTCCGATGCACCGGCACCGGTTCGGCCACGATCATCGCCGCCCCGCCCAGCGCGCGCTCCAGCAGGTACTTTCCGAAACGCGGCCCGGGCATGCCCTGATCCGACATGTTCGCGGTATGCGCACCAAAGACGATGCGGTTGCGCAGGGTCAGATCGCGCAAGCGCAGGGGCGACATAAGGCGCGGGTGCTGGGTCATGGGGGCCTCCGTTGCCACCATGCCAACAGGAATCGACACAAGTGTCAAGTTTGCCCATGCGTCGGGGCCTTTCAAGGCCCCGACACGGTTTCCTTTGAGAAACCGCCTACTCCGCAGCTACATCCTGCGACACATCCCAGCCAGAGATTGCCTTGACCTCCAGGAACTCCTCGATCCCCCAGATGCCGCCTTCACGAGCGCGACCAGAAGCCTTGATACCACCAAAGGGCGCGCCGGCACCCCGAGAACGGCCATTCATCTCGATCATCCCGGCCCTCAGGACGCGCGCCAGCCGGTTCCGCCGTGCGCCGTCCTGCGACTGGACATAATTCGTCAGCCCGTAGGGCGTGTCATTGGCGATCTGGACCGCTTCGGCTTCGGTGTCGAAGGGGATCATGCACATGACCGGCCCGAAGATTTCCTCGCGCTCGATGGTCATTCCGGGGGTCACATCGGCAAAGATCGTCGGGCGGACGTAAAAGCCCTTGTTCATCCCTTCGGGCAGGCCAAGGCCACCAGCCACCAGCCGCGCACCTTCATCGATGCCTTTCTGGATGTAGCCCTGAATCTGATCCCATTGGCGCTTGTTCACCACCGGGCCGATATGCTTGCCCGGCTCGCTTGCCGGGCCGACCTTTATCGAGTTCGCGACCTCGGCCGCGATTTCCACCGCGCGGTCGTAGAACGGGCGTTCCACCAGCATCCTGCTGGGCGCATTGCACGACTGGCCCGAGTTGTTCATCATGTGACGCACACTGCGTTCCACTGCCCGGGCATCGGCATCGGCGAAGACAAGGTTCGCGCCCTTGCCGCCCAGTTCCAGCGTAACCCGCTTCAAGGTCTGTGCCGCAGCGGCCGAGATTGCCCGCCCGGCGCGGGTTGATCCGGTGAAGCTGATCATTTCCACATCCGGGTGGCTGGACAGCGTGCTGCCCACCCCGGCACCGTCACCGTTCACAAGGTTGAACACGCCCGCAGGCACGCCCGCGTCATGACAGAATTCAGCGAAGAGCATCGACGACAGAGGCGATTCCTCGGACGGCTTCAGGACGCAGGTGCAACCCGCCAGAAGCGCCGGAATCACCTTCAGCGTCACCTGATTCATCGGCCAGTTCCAAGGCGTGATCAGCCCGACCACGCCAATCGGTTCCAGCGCAATCCGGGTGTCGGGCGCATGGGGGCCAAGCGGGCGGATCCATTCGATATGGTCAAAGGCGGTCAGGAAGTTCTTCAGGTGCCACGGCAGACATTCCGCCTGATCGTCGCGGCTCATGTCGATGGGCGCACCCATTTCAAGGCTGATCGCATGGGCCATTTCTTCCTTGCGGGCATAGTATTGCGCAAGGATCCCCTCCACGACGCGGCGGCGTTCAGCCGGGTCGGTAGCCGCCCAAGCCGGAAACGCGGCATTGGCGGCGGCAACGGCGGCGTTGGTGTCAGCCTCGCTGCCCAGAGAGATGATGGCGCAGGCATCTTCCGTTGACGGGTCGATAACCGGACAATCCCGCGCAACCTGCGGTGCGACCCATTCCCCGTTGATGTAGAATTCGCGCTTGGTGATCATGGTCTGGTCCTCGCCCGTGGAAATTTGATGATGTTCTGACAGGCCCTGCGTCCGGCGGCAAGAGAGCTGGCGTTCCGGACCTTCACGGACCCGGCGACCGCAGCGGGCGCACCATTGTGGTCGCCGCCGCAAATCCGAAAAGATGGCGCAAGAGACCGATGGTCTGTGTCTGAGTCGCCAGAAAGCCTTCGCGCTCATAAAGCGCGCGCGCCCGCCAGTTGGCATCGACCACATCCAGCCGGATCGACCGGTAGCCGCGCGCCGCCGCCTCGTCATAAAGCGCGGCCAGCAGATGGGTTCCGATCCCCTTGCCACGGTGCTTGCGGTCCACGCAGATGCCGTCGATCAGAAAGCGGTCATTGTCAGAATCCTGACTTAGCGCCCGAAGCAGCCACCCGCGCCACCGTCCGCCAACGGGGCCGTAGATTGCAATCAGGTCGGACCAGTTTCCCCCGGCAAAACTGCCGGATGGAGTCTTGAAACCGGCCATGCCAACCAGCGCACCGGACTCATCGACGGCAGAAAGGCAAAGGTCGGCACGGATGACCCGTTCAAGAAAAGCCAGCGCGCGGGGTTCGGGGCCAAGGACACGGCCCAGCTTGCCGCCGAACGCTTCCCAATAGATCCGCGCGGCTTTCGGGCGCAGATGAGTATGCAGGCCCGCGAAGATGGTCACGCCCATCCCAGCGCCTCCTCCAGAAGGGGGGCGTGGCCGGCACCAAGGATCCAGCCTTCCTCTTGCGCTTCCGGGGGCGTGTCCAGCAGCGGCGCAAGGCGGCCGTGGCACGAAAGATTGTAAAGCGCACGGGACAGCAGCCGGACCTGCGCCTGATCGGCCGGAAGACCATGGGCGTTGGCAAGGATCGCAACCGGCCCGGCGAGAAGCGACGGATAGACTTCGGCAACCATGACGCGGGCGTCGATTGCCCTGTCGAAAGGCCAGACCGAAACTTCTGGGTTCTTGCCGAGGCGATCGATCATCGGCAGGCCCAGCAGGCTTTGCGACCCGACTGAGCCGGGGTTGAACAGCATCCACGGGCTTTTCGCGCGGGGAACCGCGCTTTCGGCAGCGCGGTATTCGGTCAGGCCAAGGGCCGCATAGTCAATGCCCGCGCGCCGGAAGGGCAGGCCGGGCCAGCTTTGGCCGGTCGGGTGGCTCCAGAACGGGCCAGGGCCTTCGGAGAACGTGGCATTGATCCGCGCGGCCACGGCAAAGCGGTTGTTGCGGTTGTCTGGCCCGTCGCTGACCGCCTCGGCCAGCCAGCGCCAGACGGCCCGGGCGGTTGGACTGCCGGTCAGCCGGGCGGCAAAACCCGCAGGGTAGCCCATGGCGAAGTCAAAGCCGATCAAGAGCCGCAGGCCATCGTTCCGGGCGGTTTCGATCAGCGTTCCGAGCTGGGCTTCGGCGGCAGCGCGGGTGCGATGATGCCATTCGATCCCGCCTTCACTGTCATGGCAGCCGATCCAGACCGCATTCGCCCGGTTTGTCGGGCTGGTGGGCAGGTTTGCCGCCGACCAGTCGACCACTATGACCCGGTCAAACTGCAAGACCCGCCTCACGCAGGATGAAGTCGGCCACGGCCCTGGTGTCGTTCAGATCCAGAACCGGGACCGGAAGGGACAGGCTGGCATCGGTGGCCACGGCACGCACCAGCGGGTCGGCAGCCTGAATCAAAGGTTGGCCAGTCTCGGACCGCCAGACTTCCAGCTTGGGGTGGGCGTCGCGCTTGTAGCCTTCGACCAGCACCAGATCGACCGGGGCCAGCCGCGCAAGAATCGCCGGAAGTTCCGGCTCCGGCCCCCGGTGTTCGACCATAAGTGCGAAACGGTCGGCCGAGGCAAGCACCACCTCGCGCGCGCCTGCCGCACGGTGGCGGAAGGTATCCTTGCCGGGCTGGTCAAGGTCCACGGTATGATGGACATGCTTGACGGTAGAGACCGAAAAGCCGCGCCCGGTGATGTCTGCCACCAGACGTTCCATCAGGCTGGTCTTGCCCGAGTTCTTCCAACCGATCACGCCGAAGATCTTCATGCGTCACCCGTCAACAGCGCCTCGGCGGCGGCAAGGTCTTCGGGGGTGTTGAGGTTCATGAAGGCGCGGGCGTCAGGAAAACTGGCACGGGCGGCGTGGTGGGCCGTGGTGAAGCGGGTGACCTTGGCCTCACCCCGGGCCAGGAAATCGGCGAGCGCCGGGGCCGACGCCACCGGCCAAAGCGCGGTGGCGGGGTGATCGCCGTCAACCGTCCGCGCAAGCGCCAGACCCTCGGGCGACTGTTCGGCCGCCAGCAAAAGCTGCGGCACAAGATCGCCGGGCAGGAAAGGTGTGTCGACCGGGGATGACACCAGATGTGTCGCCCCAAGATCAGCCGCATGGAGAAGGGCAGCAAGGATGCCGGAAAGCGGGCCTTGCGGGGCAGCGTCGGGAATGACCTTGCAGCCGAAGGCCGCAAAACGCGCCAGATCGCCATTGGCCGAGATCAGCATCCGCTCAACCTGCGGCTCCAGCCGGTCAAGCACATGGGCCAGAAGCGGTTTTCCGGCCAGCGGGACAAAAGCCTTGTCCGCCCCGCCCATCCGAAGGGCCTGACCGCCAGCAAGGATGACCCCGAAAATGCGCAAATCCGGTGCCTTTCTGGACGCCAAATGGGTTTGCCGACCCTACCGCAAGTTGCGGGGGGCGCAAGTGCAACGCAACGGGCGAGCAGGCGCAAATCCTTTGGAAAAGACCTGCAAACTCTCAAAGGGTTTTTGCCCGGCCCGGTGAACCTGCCCGTCTATTCCAGCGGGTTGCCGTTGGCCTGCACCAGAAGGACGCCATGATTGCTGTCGTCGTCGTCGTCGGTGATCAGGCGCGTGCTGACCCCCGGCAATGCCCCGAAAGCGGTGGACAGCTTCTTGGGATACCAGGTCGAGGGCAGCGATTCGAACCCCGGAACCCCGCGCAGGACCGTCGAGGTGGCCGCCGTACACATCGCCTTTGGCACAGCGCCATAATCTTTCACCCGGCGCAGGACAAGTTCAGCCGTCTCGGGCGAAACAAAGATCTTTTGCTCGATCACGTCATAGGTCTTGCGGGCGTGGTAATCGACGTAGAAGGCGATGGCCTTGTCGGTCATCCCGAAGTGGACATCGTTGCGTTCCGGCAAGCGGGGATGCATCCAGGTTCCGGCAGGGTCGAAGATCAAACGCTCTGACCCGTTGACCAGAATGGCGGAATGCGCCCCGGACCCGGAGGATTTGCTCACCACCGTGTAAAGCGTGATGTGGGTCTGCTCTTCTGCGACATGGCGCGCGGCCTGAACCTGTTCCTCCGGCGCCCATTTGGGTTCGGCGCCACAAGCAGCAAGGCCCAGCAGGGCAAAAAGGCCAAGCGCAAGACGCAGCATCACACCGCCCACAGCCACGCGATCAGGAATTCACAAGAGCAAGGAAAACCAAGATCCCGATTGAAATTCCGGTCACCCAGATCGACATGCGAATGAAGCCCGCAAAGGTCTTTTCGTGGTCGCGGATATCCATCGAGCCGTGCTTGTGTTCGGCGTTGTGGTCAGCCATGGCGAGGTTCCCTTTTGTCTCTTTCCTGCCCAATAGCCTATTCTTCCGGGCCTGTCACGGGGGGCGGGGGCGGCCAATTCGCCGCGTCAGGCCGAAGCATCCCCCGAACCGCCACCCGTCCAGCCAGTGGTCAGCTGAAACCCGATGCGGCGAGGCGGATCGTCGGTTTCATCATCCTTCGATATGGCGCGAAGCGTCACGGAAAGCTGGCTGACATGCTGGATCAGCTGAGTCCGGGTGCCTGTCTCATCCATCCCGTAGAAAGTGACGATATCCGGCGGGAAAAAGCCGATGCCCTCGATGCGCAACACGCCTGTTGCGTCCCCGGCAAAGCCCATTGTGATTTCCTGTTCGGCGTCCAGCCGGGATTCGAAGTCCCGGATATAAAGAACCAACTGGTCATGCGCCCGTTCGGCCGGGCTCTTGATGCGTCTTGCTTTCCGTTTGGTCGCTGTCGTCGTCATCCCTGACGTTCCCATTCCCATGCACCTTGAGGGGTCAGGGAACGCAAAACCAGACCACGCCGCAATAGGCAGTTCAGATGGGCAACCGATTCGACCAGCGCAAGCGAGAATTCCGCAGGCCCGACCTCGCGCTTGAAAAGCGGCACAAAGCATTGGGCGGCGGTTCGGGGGATGGACAGGTGATCCAAAAGCCGGATCAGCGCGCTTTCGTGGTTTTCAATCATCTGGCCAAGCCGGAAAGGCAGGCCGGTGAAGGGCAGCTTGTGGCCCGGCAACACAAGCTGACGATCGCTGGCATGGGGCATGAAGGCGCGGCAACTGTCCAGCCAGTCGGTCAGCGGGTCGGCCTCGGGTTCTGTTGGATAGACGCCGATATTTGCGGAAATGCCGGGCAGGAACTGATCACCCCCCAGAATGATCCCGTCATCCGACCAAAGGGTCACATGGTCGGGTGCGTGGCCGTGGCCGATACGCACGCCCCACTGGCGCCCGGCGATGGTCAGGCGCGCGCCTTCGGTCAGGCGGGTAAAGCCAAGCGGCATCGGGTCGACAACATCGGCAAAGTTGAACGGGCGTTCAGCGGCACGCTTGGCCAGATCGGCTTCGGACAGCCCCGCGCGGCGGTAAAAGCTCAGCGCTTCGGGCGCGGGGCGGTCTTGCGCATCAAGCGTCAGCATCCGGGCGTAAAGCCATGCGGTCCGGGTGGTCAGAAGTTCCGCCCCTTGGGACTGGAACCAGCCGACAAGGCCGACATGATCGGGGTGGTGGTGGGTCAGGATCACCCGGGTCACGGGTTTGCCCTGCAAGGGGCCGGCCAGCAGTTTTTCCCAGATGGTCTTTGTCCGGCGCGACGACAGGCCGGCGTCGATGATCGTCCAGCCGGGGCCATCATCAAGCGCATAGATGTTCACATGGTCCAGCGCCATCGGCAGCGGCAGGCGCAGCCAAAGGACGCCGGGGGCCACTTCGACAGCGCCGCCTTCCGGGGGCGGGGTGTCGAACGGGTGGCGGATGCCTTCGGTCACGCGGCGAAATCCTCATGGGTCAGGGCATAAAGCCCGGCGGCACCTTCGCGCGCCTGCGCAAAAAGCGCCAGATGTTCAGGCATCAGGCGGCGGATCATCACCCGGGCCAACGGCAACCTTGCGGGGTCTGCCAGCGCGGCTTTCAGATGCGCATGGCCGCCCAGCACCCGGGCAAAGCCGCGCAGGTAGGCCACCGCCCCGGCAAAACGGTCGTTGAGAGGTTGGGCCAACAGCGCCGAGGTCGCCTCGCGCAGGGCATGGGCGGCCTGCCAGACATCTGCGGCAAGGTCGGGAAGGCTGGCGCGCGCGGCGTCAGTGTCACGCAGCACTTCGTCGATCAGCCGGAACGCGGCCTCGCCGCCATCGGCCATCTTGCGGGCCACAAGGTCCATGGCCTGAATCCCGTTGGTGCCTTCGTAGATCGGCGTGATCCGCACATCACGCAGGAATTGTGCCGCGCCGGTTTCTTCGATGAACCCCATGCCGCCGTGAATCTGGATGCCCAGATGCGCCACCTCGCAGCCGATATCAGTGCCATACGCCTTGGCGATGGGGGTCAGAAGTGCCGCCCTTGCCTGCCAGGCGGCGCTGCCGATGGCAGTTGCCATGTCGATGGCCACGGCGCAGGACAGCGCGATGGACCGGGCCGCAAAGACCTCGGCGCGCATCGATGCCAGCATCCGCCGCACATCGGCATGGTCAATGATCGCACCATCCGGTGCAAGCGGGGTCGCACCCTGCCGCCGGTCAGAGGCATAGGCCACCGCCTGCTGGAGCGCGGCCTCGGCCACCCCAACGCCTTGCACGGCCACCGAAAGACGGGCGTTGTTCATCATCGTGAACATCGCCGCCATGCCCTTGTGTGGCTCGCCCACCAGCCAGCCGGTTGCCCCGTCAAACTGCATCACGCAGGTCGGGCTGCCGTGGATGCCCAGCTTGTGTTCAAGACTGATCGCCCGCAGGCTGTTGCGAGGTCCGGGGTTTCCCGCCGCATCGGGAATGAACTTCGGCACCATGAACAGGCTGATGCCTCTGGTCCCCTCGGCGGCACCCGGCAGACGCGCCAGCACCAGATGACAGACATTCGCCACCAGATCGCTGTCGCCCCAGGTGATATAGATCTTCTGGCCGCTGACCCGGTAGGTTCCATCGCCCGCCGGTTCCGCCTTGGCCCGCAAGGCGCCGACATCGGACCCGGCTTGCGGTTCGGTCAGGTTCATCGTGCCGGACCACTCGCCCGAGGTCAGCTTTGGCAGATAAAGTGCCTTGATCGCATCGCTGGCATGATGTTCCAGCGCCTCGATCTGGCCCTTTGTCAAAAGCGGCTTCAGTTGCAGCGCAAGACAGGCGCCGGACATCATGTCATCGACCCCAAGCGCAAGGGAAATCGGCAGACCCATGCCGCCATATTCGGGGCTTGCCGCAATGCCGACCCAGCCCCCAGTCGCAAGTGCGCGGTAGCCCTCGGCGAACCCAGGAGACGACAGGACCGCGCCATTTTCCAGCCGCGCGGGGTGCGTGTCGCCCGCACGGTTCAGGGGGGCAAGGACATCGGTCGCAATCCGCCCCGCCTCGGTCAGGATGGCGTCGGCCATGTCGGGTGTGGCGGCGGCAAAACGCGCGGTGGCGGTGACCTGTTCAAACCCCACCACATGATCGAGGATGAAGCGGATATCCTTGAGCGGGGCGCGATAGGGCATTGGGAACTCCTGTCAAAGGCTTGGCAAAATGGGGGGGCTGCCGTATGGACGCCCAATCAGACGCTATCCCTTTCACGCCCCCCTTCAAGGCGGACGCTGCGTCAGATAGCTGACCCGAACCCGATGGCCTGCAACTCATGACCGCAACCCTTGCCCCAGATGACGCCGGGATCGCCGAGGCTGCAAGGCTGTTGCGGCAGGGCGAACTGGTCGCCTTTCCGACCGAAACGGTCTACGGGCTGGGCGGCGATGCACGGTCAGACCATGCCGTCGCGCGGATATTCGAGGCGAAGGGCCGGCCAAGTTTCAACCCGCTGATCGTGCATCTGCCGGATCTGGCGGCGGTTGAAGCGGTGGCCATTGTCGGCCCGGTCGCGCGTGATCTGGCGCTTGCGTTCTGGCCGGGGCCTTTGACCCTTGTGCTGCCGCTGCGGGAAGATGCGGGCGTGTCGCCACTGGTGACGGCGGGGCTTTCGACCGTTGCTGTCCGGGTGCCGGAACATCCCCTTGCGCAACGCCTGCTGCGCGCCTTTGGCGGCCCGGTCGCGGCGCCTTCGGCCAACCCGTCGGGGCGGGTGTCCCCGACCCGGGCGGCGCATGTGCTGGAAGGTCTGAGTGGCCGGATTGCCGCCGTTCTGGATGGCGGTTCTTGCGCCGTCGGGTTGGAATCGACGATCGTGCTGGCTGACCCAGACACCAACTCTCACCCGGTGCTGTTGCGACCCGGCGGTCTTCCGCTCGAAGCACTTGAGGCGGCGCTGGGCCGACCCCTTGGCATGGCCGGGGATGCGGGAAAGCCCACGTCGCCCGGTCAGCTGGCGTCGCATTATGCGCCCGAGGCTGGGGTACGGCTTGACGCGGTAACGGCGCGACCCGGTGAAGTTCTGGTCGGCTTTGGCCCGGTCAGGGGCGCGCTTTCGCTGTCTGAATCGGGTGATCTGGTCGAGGCGGCAGCGCGGCTGTTCCAGACCCTGCGCGAGGCGGACCGGCTGGCTGGCCCGGCTGGCCACATCGCCTTTGCGCCGGTGCCAGAGCGGGGTCTTGGCCGCGCCATCAATGACCGGCTGCGCCGCGCCGCCGCGCCCCGGGGTTAAGGCGCGGCGATCAAACCCCGGCAATCAAACCCGGGGCGGCTGCACCAATCCGGCCTGCACGGCAGGGCGGGCAAGGAAGCGGTCAAGATAGGCCGGAACGTGTTTCAACTGGCCCCAGCCCGCGATATCGGCCGCCTGATAAAAGTCCCGCAGGGTCCGCAGCCATGGGCAGATCGCGATATCGGCAATGGAATATTCGCCGACAATCCAGTCTTTCCCCGCCAGAGCCCCGTCCAGCACCTTCAACAGGCGTTCCGCCTCGGCCCGGTAGCGTTCCTTGGGGCGGGGATCATCCACATCCTTGCCCGCGAAATGGTGAAAATAGCCAAGCTGGCCGAACATCGGCCCGATGCCGCCCATCTGGAACATCAGCCACTGAACCGTTTCCCAATGTTTGCCCACAGGGATCAGCTTGCCCGACTTTTCCGCCAGAAAAAGCAGGATCGCCCCGCTTTCGAACAGCGCCAGCGGCACGCCCGCCGGACCGGCCGGATCGATGATCGCGGGGATCTTGTTGTTGGGATTGAGGCTAAGAAATTCTGCCGACATCTGGTCGTTGCGGCCAAAGTCCACCAGATGCGCGTCATAGGGCAACCCGGTTTCTTCCAGCGCGATGGATGCTTTCACTCCATTCGGTGTCGGCAGGGAATAAAGCTGAATGGCCCCCGGGGTGCGGGGTGGCCAGCGCCGGGTGATCGGATGATTGGCAAGCTCTGGCAAGGCAGGCTCCTTTCAAGGACTGATGGCCAAGCTTAGTGAAAAATTCCCCGTTCGAAACCGCCTCTGGCTGTGCGATAGTTTCGGCGGGCCTGCGCGCCTGTGCAATCAGAATGCTTGCCAACCAAGGCAGGCGGCAAAAGGGAACCGAGGAATGCTTAACGAATTCAAGACCTTCATTGCGCGCGGCAACGTGCTTGATCTTGCCGTCGGTGTCGTCATCGGCGCTGCGTTTACTGCCATCGTCGGATCATTGGTGGAAGATCTTATCAATCCCATGATCGGCCTGATCATTGGCGGAATTGATTTCTCGTCCTGGGGGTTCGGGGTGGGAGACGCACGTTTCAACATCGGTAACTTCATCAACGCCGTGATCAAGTTCCTGATCGTGGCCTGGGTGGTGTTCCTGATCGTGAAGGCGGTCAACCGGATGATGCCGAAAAAGGAAGATGCCCCCGCCGCTCCGGCCGGGCCTACGGACAATGACCTGCTGAAGGATATCCTGGCCGAGCTGAAGAAAGCCTGAGCCATCTGCGGTCAGACTGGCAAGGCTCGCAAGATCAGTCTTGCGGGCCTTTTGCATGTCAGGTCGCTGGCGTCGGCCGCGGGCGCAGATACCAGAACCAGAACCTGTAGACCCAAAGCGCCAGCAGCGGGCCGAAATGAACCGCTGCGGCGGGCCAACTGCCCCAGTTGTGCAAGGCGGCCCAGTGGATCAGCACCAGAACCGCCGCCGGATAGGCGAGCCGTTGCAGCGACTTCCAGCCCGCATGCAGCCAGCGTTGGGCAGCATTGTTCGATGACATCACCAGCGGAAGAAACAGCAGCATCGCCAGCCAGCCCGTCCAGATTTCAACGTGCTGCAAGGCAGCCAAGATCCGGTCAAGACTGCCACGGTCAACCACATAGACAATGGTATGGAGCGCGGCATAAACGAAGGCCGCCACCTCGATGTCGCGGCGATGGTGGACCAGCCAGCGCGGCCAACTGCGGCCCTTGAACAGCAGCATCAGACCCGAGGCCATCATGCCGATGATCATGAGCCGTGCCGCCCACTCTCCGGTCGGGTGCAGCAGGCGATGAAACGCCCGGGCGTCATCCCCGAAAAGCGGCCCCAGAAGCGGAAGGGCCGGCAAGGCCAGGATGACCCAGAGGATAAGCGTCGAAGGCTTCTGGCCGAAGAGAGTCATGGGTCACCTGTGCATGGTCCCAGGTTTTACGGCAGGCCGACAGTTTTCCGTCGTCAGAAGTTCAACGCCTCCGCCGCCGGAATGGTTGGCAGGCCAAGCGCCACCCCCACCGCCTCATAGGTCAGCTTGCCCGCATGCACATTCAGCCCTGCCAGAAGATGCCGGTCCTCGGCGCAGGCCATTTTCCAGCCCTTGTCGGCCAAGGCCAGCATGAAGGGCATCGTTGCATTTCCCAGCGCCAGCGTGGAGGTCCGCGCCACCGCGCCGGGCATGTTGGCCACGCAATAATGCATGATCCCGTCCACCTCGTAGATCGGATCCTGATGGGTGGTGGCTTTTGACGTCTCGAAACAACCGCCCTGGTCGATGGCCACATCCACCAGCGCCGCGCCCGGCTTCAGTTCCTTCAGCTGGGCTTTGGAGATCAGCTTGGGTGCTGCTGCCCCCGGGATCAGCACCGCACCGATGATCAGGTCTGCCTCACGCGCCAGCGTGATGGTGTTCCCTGCGCTGGCATAGGCGTTCTTGAACTGCCCGCCGAACACGTCATCCAGATAGCGCAGTCGGTTGATTGACCGGTCAATGACCGTGACATCCGCCCCCATCCCGGCCGCGATCTTGGCGGCATGCGTCCCCACGACACCGCCGCCGATCACCAGCACCTTCGCCGGCAAGACACCCGGAACGCCGCCCAGAAGCACACCGCGCCCGCCATTGGCCTTCTGCAAGGTCCAGGCACCCACCTGAGGCGCAAGCCGCCCCGCAACCTCGGACATCGGGGCAAGCAGGGGCAGTCCGCCCCGGTCATCCGTGACCGTCTCATAGGCAATGCAGGTCGCACCGGATTTCAAGAGATCCGTGGTCTGCGCCGGATCGGGCGCAAGGTGCAGATAGGTGAACAGCACCTGCCCCTCACGCAGACGCTTGCGCTCGACCGCCTGGGGCTCTTTGACCTTTACGATCATGTCGGCCTTTTCGAACACCTCGTCTGCCGTATCGACGATCTTCGCCCCCGCCGCCTTGTAGTCGGCGTCGGTGAAGCCGGCACCAACGCCTGCCCCCTTTTCGATGATCACCTTGTGACCATGGCCGACCGCCTCACGCGCCGCGTCCGGCGTCATGCCAACGCGAAATTCCTGCGGCTTGATTTCCTTCGGGCAACCGATTTTCATGATTCTCTCCCTGCGGGATTGATCCCGTAACTTTTCATTTGTGGGATCAGTCTTTGCCTGTTCAGGCGGCAATACTTTGAATTCTGAGTGACTTGTCGGAAAATCGGCAGTAGGATTCTTCGGATAATCCGGATTTCTTCGAAGAACCCACCAGAAACATGGATCTTGACGCCACAGACCGCCGCATCCTGACCGTCCTGCAAAAGGATGGCCGGATTACAAACGCCGAGTTGTCCGAAATGGTGAACCTGTCACCCTCGGCCTGCCACCGGCGTGTTCAGCGGCTGGAGGACGACGGGTATATCGCCGGCTATGTGGCCCTGCTCGACACCCGCAAGATGGGGCGTCTTACCACGGTCTTCGTGGAAATCACCCTGCAAAGCCAGGCCGAAGACCTGCTTGACGCCTTTGAGCGTGAAGTGGCCCGGGTGCCGGACCTGCTGGAATGTCACCTGATGGCCGGAACCGCGGACTACCTGCTGAAGATCATGGCCGAAGACACCGAAGATTTCGCCCGCATCCACCGCCAGTTCCTGTCTCGCTTGCCCGGGGTGCGGCAGATGCAATCGTCCTTTGCCTTGCGGACCGTCGTGAAGACGACAGCGCTGGCGGTCTAGCTGTGCCAGCGCGCATGGCCCGACACGGGCAAAGAGACAGAGATCCACGCGCAAGCTCTTTTGCCCCCCGCAAACATCCTGAAGCGGCCCGATGGAAAGACAACGGAACATGGCACGCGTTCGGCCGGTATCACTGCGGTCAGGAAAGATCACCATGACAGGATCCGGCAAGACATGAGCACAACCTTCTGGGCCTCTGCAATTGTCCTTTGCACCGGCATTTTCTGGGGAATCTACTGGCTCCCGGTGCGCGCCATCGCCGAGCTTGGGCTTGATGGGGCCTGGGGAACGGGTGCGATCACCTTGGCCGCCGCGCTTTTCCTGCTTCCGGGCATCATCGGTGGAAAACGTTCATTTCGTGATGAAAATCCGCTGGGAATGGCATCAATCCTGCTTGGCGGGGCGGCTTTCGCACTTTACTCGATCGGATTTCTTTACGGGAAAGTAGCGCTTGTCGTGTTGCTGTGGTTCTTCAGCCCCGTCTGGAGCGTTCTGATCGCAAGGTATGTGTTGCGCTGGCACGTTCCCAAGTTGCGACTGGTCGCGATAGCCGTGGGGTTTGCCGGGCTGTTCATCATGCTGGGCGGTGAAGGTGAAATCCCGCTTCCAGACAGTCTGGGGGAATGGATGGCCTTTGCAGGCGGGCTCATCTGGGCGGTGGCAACGGCGGGTATGCGCCTGAAGTCTCAGGTTCCGCCGGGATCAGCAGCATTCCTGTTCGCCGTTGGCGCCACCGCAACCTCGTTCATTTTCGCGCCGTTCCTCGAACCCCTGCCCAGGATCGCCACAGCTGACCTCGTGACCGTCGCGGGCTACGTCCTTTTGACCGGGGGGGTCTGGTGGGGCTTGTCAATCGCCGCCCTGATGTGGGCAACGCTTCGGCTTGATCCGGCACGGGTCGGCATTCTCTTGATGCCCGAGGTGATTATCGGTTCTTTGACCGCGGCGATGTTCGCGGGCGAAAGCCTTGCACCCAACGAAGTGATCGGCGGAGCGTTGGTCATCTTCTGCGGTGTCCTGGAAGTCTGGCCGACACGGGCCAAAAGACAAGCCACAGCGCCTTAGCCAAAGGCCAGAGTTGGCACATCGATGATCGTCGATGCGCCATCGATCGTGATGTTGCTCAAATGAGCATCAAGGCCATTGCCGAACAGGGAAAGGCAATCGCTGCCACGACTTCATCGGGATGCGCAGGACGGCCCGACAGGGTCTGCGGGGCTCTTTTGCGCAAATCGGCCGATGGCAGGATCAGGCCGACTTCAACGCTCTTCCACCAGAATTTCCCGTTTGCCGACATGGTTCGCGCGGGTGACGACGCCCTGATCTTCCATCTGTTCCACCAGTCGGGCGGCCTTGTTGTAGCCGATCCCAAGTTTGCGCTGGATGTAAGAGGTGGAGCATTTGCGGTCCCGCGCGACAATGGCAACGGCCTGATCGTAAAGCGTATCGTCGCCTTCGGAATTCAGGCCAAGCACGGCGTCAATCTCGTTGTCACGCTCATCATCCAGGCTTTCCACCACGCCGGACATATAGACCGGCGGGCCGAAGGATTTGAGGTGGTTGACGATTTCCTCCACTTCCTCATCCGATACGAACGGGCCATGGATCCGGGTGATCTTGGCACCGTTGCCCATGTAAAGCATGTCGCCCATGCCAAGCAGTTGCTCGGCGCCCTGTTCGCCAAGGATCGTGCGGCTGTCGATCTTGGAGGTGACCTGAAAGCTGATCCGGGTCGGGAAGTTGGCCTTGATCGTGCCGGTGATCACATCGACGCTGGGTCGCTGCGTTGCCATGATAAGGTGGATGCCGCTTGCGCGGGCCATCTGGGCAAGGCGCTGGATGCAGGCTTCGATTTCCTTGCCGGCCACCATCATCAGGTCGGCCATCTCGTCCACGATGACCACGATATAGGGCAGCGCCACGGGGGCGAATTCCTCGGTCTCGAAGATCGGGTCACCGGTCTCCTCGTCAAAACCGGTCTGGATGGTGCGCTTGAACATCTCGCCCTTGGCCAGCGCTTCACGCACGCGGCCATTGTAGCCCTCGATGTTGCGCACGCCCATCTTGGACATCTTGCGGTAACGTTCCTCCATCTCTCCGACGACCCATTTCAGGGCCACCACGGCCTTCTTCGGGTCGGTGACGACAGGGGACAGAAGATGCGGGATGCCGTCATAGACGGACAGTTCCAGCATTTTCGGGTCAATCATGATCAACCGGCATTCCTCGGGCGTCAGCTTGTAGAGAAGCGACAGGATCATGGTGTTGATCGCGACGGATTTGCCCGAACCGGTGGTCCCGGCGATCAGAAGGTGGGGCATCTTGGCAAGGTTCGCCACCACAGGCTCGCCGCCAATATCCTTGCCCAAGGCAAGCGGCAGGCGCATCTGGCTGTCGCCAAAGTCGCGGGCCGAGATGATTTCTCGCAAGACCACCTTTTCGCGGATCGCGTTCGGTAGTTCGATCCCGATGACCGTGCGCCCCGGAACGGTGGAAACGCGGGCGGAAAGCGCCGACATGCTGCGCGCGATATCGTCGGCAAGGCCGATCACCCGGCTGGCCTTCAGGCCCGGCGCGGGTTCCAGTTCGTACATGGTAACGACCGGACCGGGGCGGACAGCGGTGATTTCACCCTTCACACCGTAATCGTCCAGAACGCTTTCCAGCATCCGCGCGTTTTCTTCCAGCGCCTCGTCGGAAAGCTGGGTGCGCTGGATGGCGACGGGGGCGGACAGCAGGTTCAGCGGTGGAAGCTCATAGGCCGGAGCCACCTCGTCAAACCGCAGGCCGGGCTGGGTTTCCGCCAAGGCCTGACGTGACGGGGCGGCTTTGCGTGCCGCATGCTGAACAACGGCGCGGCGGTCGGCGCTGCCGGCAAAAAGGCGCGGACTGGGCAGATCGTCGTCGATCAGGCTGTCATCCTCGTCCTCATCCCATGCGCTGTCTGCGGCGAACATGTTTGCCGGAAGGCCTTCATCTTCCTCTGTCATATCCGATTGCCATTGGGGTTCTTCGGTCAGTGGCGGAACGGCGACACGTGGCGGGGCTCCAAGCGGCCGGGTGTCGGCCATCAGGACAACCGGGCCACGCGGGCGCACCACCGGCGGCTCCATCCGCGCGGCGGAGGCTTGCGGCACGGGATCGGGCGCGCGCTGAACCCGGTTGCGGATGACATCGGATATGCGGGCCTTTATGCGGTCTTCGCTGGGCAGGGTTGCATCCCAGGCCGCATCGGACAGGTGTTGTTCCACCAGTTCGGGCTGCGGATCCGCGGCGCGGCGGAGGCGGGCAAGGAAGCCTGTCTTTTCACGCACCGGCGCGGGTTCGGGTGCAAGGCCGGGCCGATCGGCCCGGGGTTCGGCCCGGATATCGGCGCGAAGCGCGGCGGGCGCTACGCGAGCCGGGTTGGCGCGCAGAGGTTCGGGGGTCATTCCGGAACCGGTAACCGGGGGCATGGACCGACGAGCCGGGTTGGCCTCGCGCCCCAGCGGCGCCGATGACACCACGGCAGAGCGGTTGCGGGCGCGCTCTTGCATCGCACGCGCACCCACCACGGCACCACGGGCGCCAGTGCCAAGCCCGGAGGCCAGCGCCGAATAGCCCATGATCGACCCGACAATCAGAAACCGCCACATCATCCGCAACTCGGCCATATCGAAACCGGTGACGTAAAGCAGCATCGCCAAAAGGCCGGCAAACGTCAGCAGCGACAGAAGTTTCAACCCGAAACCCGCCGACCCCGGCATGACACCGATCAGCGACCCCAGCACGGTATCGCCGAACAGCCCGCCCAGACCGAAGGAGTGTGACCAATCCGCCCCCGGGACCAGAGTCGCGGCATAAATCGACGCCAGCGCGACGGCGATCACGGCAAAGACCACTCGCCCCAGCGCCCTTTCGCCGCCACGATGCGCCATGAACCGGCCGCCCCAGACCGCAAGGATCACCGGAATGGCCCATGTGCCTTGTCCGATCAGGATGATCAGCGTCGACGCGACCGCCGCTCCGAAACGGCCAAAGAAATTCTGTGCCGGTTCTTCGGTAGCAACCATCCAGCCCGGATCGTCCGGGGAGTAGCTTCCCAGCATCAAGGCAAAGGCAAGTGCCAGCAGGATGAGGACCAGCCCAACAAGCTCGCGCCCGCGGCGTTCCAGCATTGCCTGTGTGCCTTGATCCAGAAGCGGATCGCGCTGCCGTGCCTGAAAGGATGCCATGTTTACCTCACCCGTATAGACAGTCGCGAAGCTGGCTCAGCCCGCGCTGCGTTTCTTCTGCCGGGGCGACAAGCGCGACCCGGATATATCCCTTGCCGGGGTTCTGGCCCCCGGCATCGCGCGACAGATAGGCGCCGGGCAGAACCCGCACCCCCGTTTCGCGCCAAAGTTTCAGCGTCGCCGCTTCGCCATCTTCAACCGGCAGCCACAGGAAAAAGCCGCCATCGGGGGCCTGATAGCCTTGCAGCCCGGCAAAGATCTGGTCGGCCCCGGCGAATTTCGCCTGATAAAGCTTGCGCGAGGCGGTGACATGGGCCTCGTCCTGCCAGCAGGCCTCGGCCACCTTTTGCAGCGGCAGCGGCAGTGGCGCCCCGGCAAAGGCACGCAACTGGCGCAGGCGCAGCATGCATTCGGGGCCAGCGGCGACAAAGCCGGACCGCAAGCCCGGCAGGTTCGACCGTTTGGACAGCGAATGGAACACCAGCGCGCGCTCGGGGTCGGCGCCTTGCTGCTGGGCGATCTGGAGCAGGCCCGGCGGGGGGGCAGCGCGCCAGATCTCGGAATAACACTCATCAGCGAGGACGCGGAAATCGTGCTTTTCGGCCAGCGCCAACAGGTCGGCAAGATAATCTGCCGAGGCGACAGCGCCTTGCGGATTGGCGGGCGAGCAGATGTAGGCAAGGGCCACCCGGTCCAGAATGTCCTGCGGCAGGCTGCCGTAATCCGGCAGATGGCCAGTGGCTGAGGTTGCGGGAACATAAACCGGTTCCGCCCCCACGGTCAGCGCGGCCACGGCATAGACCTGATAAAACGGGTTCGGCATCAAGATGACCGGCTTTTTCCCGGCTTTCATTTCCGGGCAAAGCGCGATTGCTGCATTGAACAACCCTTCGCGCGTGCCGTTGAGGACCATTAGCCGATCTTCGGTCACGGTCACGCCATAGCGCCGCGCGATCCAGCCAGAAATGGCGGACAACAGTTCCGGGGTGCCGTCGTTCGGAGGGTAAACCCCAAAGCCCGCAAGGTTGGCGGCAAGGATAGGGCCGACAAAGTCCGGCATGGCATGGCGCGGCTCGCCAATGGTCATGGCAATGGGCGCACCGCCGGGGGGGTGCGCGTCAAGTAGCTTCCGCAAGCGCGGAAACGCATAGTCTGGCAGGTTCGAAAACCGCTCAGGAAACGCCATTGCTGCCTCAAGGTCGGGGTCTATGCGCCCCATTTCATCCAACGATAGCGAGCGATGTGGCCAACGTCCAGAAAAACCAACCCGGTTAGAGGGTTGGCAGGCCGGGCTGTGGCTTTTTGGCAGAGGCGAAGCGCGCAGCGAAGAATCCGCGCGGAAATTCCTTGCCCTACCGCAGCGCCCGTTCTGCCGCCGCCCCCAGCCGCAAGAGCCGCGCCTCTGCCCCCGGCGCGGCCATCAGGCTGATCCCGCAGGATGGCTGCGATGTCGGCAGGGTAAGGGCGCAAAGCCCCATCAGATTGCCGATCCGCGTATTTCGAAGCGCCAGCAGGTTTTCACTGATGTAATAGGCGTCATCGGTCATCAGGCGGTTGGCATCAGGCGGCAGGATGGGGGCGGTCGGCAGGATCACCGCGTCAAAGGCGGCCGTCAGATCTGCCCAGACCGCACGGATGGCATGCAGACGGCGCCATGCGGCGACGTAATCCATCGCGGTGAAATTCGCACCGGACCGGAACCGTTCCAATATCCGCGGGAACATCCTTTCCGGTGCTTTTTCAATTGTATCGTGCCAGATGCCATAGGCCTCGGCAGTAAAGAGGATGGCGGAAAGCCCCATTGCCTCGGCCAGTTCGGGAACAGAAATCCGGTCGATCTTCGCGCCATTGCGCGCAAGGCGGGTCACCGCGTCGTCAAACCCTGCGGCGGGGCGGTCGCGCAAGTCATCCAGTGCCACGGTTTCCAGCACGGCAAGACGCAGGCCGGAAAGATCAATGCCCGAAAGGTCTGTCGGCCGGGTGCCATGCAAGGCGGCAAGGATATGGGCGCAATCCTCGACCGAATGGGCAAGGGGGCCGATGGTGTCAAACATCCCGCACAACGGAACGGTCCCGGTCAAAGGCAGGCTGCCCGCAGTGGTCTTCAGGCCGACCAGATCATTCCAGGCGGCAGGAATACGGACCGACCCGCCGGTGTCAGACCCGATGGCCGCCGGGGCAAGGCCGAAGGCGACCGACGCAGCGGCGCCAGAGGAAGACCCGCCCGGCACCGCGCGGTCATCGTTCAGGCAGGGCGGCGTAGCCGTGACGGGGTTCAGCCCCAGACCGGAAAAGGCAAGCTCGGACATATGCGTCTTGCCAAGGCAGACCAGACCCTGAAGCGTAGCTGTTTCCAATACGGCGGCGTCACGGGCGGGGGTGCGGCCTTTCAGCAGGGCCGAACCTGCCTCGGTCGCGGTCCCTGCCGTGTCGAAAAGGTCTTTCCAGCTGATCGGCACGCCATCCAAGAGTCCCTTGCGCAGACCTGTCTTGGCGCGCGCGGCGGCGGACATCGCCTCGGCTCGTGCGCGGGCGGCGGTTGTGCGGGTGTAGATGCGGGGCGAAAGCGGGTGGCTGTCGATGGCATCAAGAAAGGCTTCGGCCAGTTCCACAGGATGGATGCGGCCGTTGCCAATCTCGCGCCCCAGTTCCGAAGCGGTCATGTTTGCCCATGTGCCGGTCATGTGATCCCCCGTTTCGCCCGAAGGTAGCGGCTTGGCGACGCATGGACAATCCGTTGCGAGGCGGCATAACTGGCGGCATGGCATGGCACACAGACATCCTGATTGCGGGCGGCGGCCTGAACGGCCCGGCCTTGGCTTTGGCGCTGGCTCAAGGTGGGTTTCGCGTCACGGTGGTTGATGCGCGCCCGGCACCGGCGCGGGCCGAAGCGGGGTTTGACGGTCGCGCCTATGCGCTGGCGATAGCTTCGGTTCGCCTGTTGAAGGCGATCGGGGTCTGGGACGCAGTGGCGGAAAAGGCGCAGCCGATCCTTGAGATCAAGGCAAGCGATGGTCGCGCCGGCGAAGGGGCGGCCCCTTTCTTCCTGCATTTTGACCATGCCGAGATCGAGGAAGGCCCGATGGGCCACATGCTGGAAGACCGCTACCTTTACGCGGCCTTTCTGGCGGCGATGCAGGCGGCACCCGGCGTGACCCTGCTGTCGGGGGAAACGGTGGTTGCGCAGGAAGCCGGGCCTGCGGGGGTTTCGGTGACGCTTGCCTCGGGCAAGGTGCTTACGGCGGGGCTTCTGGTCGGCTGTGACGGCCGGGGCTCGGGCGTGGCGACCCGGGCCGGGATCAAGCGCGTCGGCTGGGGCTACGGACAGACCGCCCTTGTCACCGCGATCCACCACGAACGCGATCATGGCGGCGTCGCGCAGCAGTTCTTCATGCCTTCGGGTCCGCTGGCCATTCTGCCGCTGAAGGGTGGCCATCATTCCAGCATCGTCTGGAGCGAAAGCGCCGAGACCGCAGCCGCCATTCAGGCGCTGCCGGACGACCAGTATCTGGAAGCGCTGCGCCCCCGCTTTGGCGATTTTCTGGGCGAGATCAGCCTTGCCGGGGCGCGGTTCACCTATCCCCTCTCGCTGTCTCTGGCAGAACACTTCGTGGCAGACCGGGTGGCACTGGTCGGCGATGCGGCGCATGGGGTCCATCCGATTGCCGGGCAGGGCCTGAACCTTGGCCTGCGCGATGTGGCGGCTCTGGCCGAGGTGCTGATCCTGGCCCGTCGCCGTGGCGAAGAGCCGGGAAGTGCCGTGGCGCTGGAAGAATACCAGCGCTGGCGGCGGTTCGATGCAACGCTGCTTGCGCTGGGGATGGATACGGTGAACCGGGTGTTTTCAACCGACAACCCGATCCTGCGGCTGGGGCGTGATCTTGGCATGGGCGTCGTCGCGGCGTTGCCATCCCTGCGGCGTGGCTTCATCCGGCAGGCCGCAGGGCTCACCGGCGAGCTGCCGAAGCTGCTCACAGGGCGGCCGATCTGACCGGCCCTCGCCGGTCATAGGCCCGAAATTCATACCATAAAGATATATTAGGCGCGGTTCATACGATCATATTCACCTGATCGGCAGCGTAACTTCCCTCCATCGCAGCACGCCTGTCCCCTCTGGAGGAGAGGGGCCAAGGCCCTTTGCGGACCGGGTTGCCCGATTGACCCGCCGCAGGGATACGAACGCCAACACAGGGAGGAACAGAATGATCACCCGCCGCACGCTCTTGAAATCCGGGGCCGCCGTTGCCGCCGCCTCGTCCGCGCTGGGCCTGCCGGCCTATGCCCAGACCAAGAAACTGAAGATCGGCTATGTCAGCCCGCAGACCGGCCCGCTTTCGGCCTTCTCGGCGGCGGATAGCTTCATGGTGGAAAAGTTCCTTGCCTCGGCCCCCGGACTGGGGCTGGAGGTCGAGGTCATCGTGAAGGACAGCCAGTCAAACCCGAACCGCGCCGCCGAAGTTGCCAAGGAACTTATCAGCCGTGACGAGGTGAACCTGATCCTTGTCGCCTCGACCCCGGAAACCACCAACCCGGTCTGTTCGATTGCCGAACAGGAAGAAATTCCCGTCATCTCGACCGTGGCGCCGTGGCAGCCGTGGTTCATCGGCCAGCAGGGCAACCCCGGCGATCCGGGCAGCTGGCAGGAATTCGACTACGTCTACCACTTCTTCTGGGGGCTGGAAGACAACATCGCCACCTTCATGAACATGTGGAATTCCGTCGATACCAACAAGAAGGTCGGCGCGCTTTGGCCCAACGATGGCGACGGCAATGCCTGGGCCTCGCCCGATGTGGGCATGCCCCCGGCGCTGGCGGCACAGGGCTATGAGCTGACCGATCCGGGCCGCTACCAGAACCTGACCGATGATTTCAGCGCACAGGTCAACGCCTTCAAGGCCGCCGGCTGCGAGATCATGACCGGCATCCCGATCCCGCCGGACTTCACGACCTTCTGGACCCAGGCCAAGCAGCAGGGCTTCAACCCCAAGCTGGTGTCGGTTGCCAAGGCGCTTCTGTTCCCCGAAAGCGTCGCCGCACTGGGCGATCTGGGCCACAACCTGACGGCCGAGGTCTGGTGGTCTCCAAACCATCCGTTCACGTCCAGCCTTACGGGCGAAAGTGCCGCCGATCTTGCAGCGGCCTTCGAGGCAGCGGCCGGGCGGCAGTGGACAATGCCGGTGGGCTTTGTCCATGCGCTGTTCGAAGTGGCCGCCAACGCGATTGCCCGCACCGATGACCCGACCGACGGCGCAGCACTGGCCGAGGCGATTGCCACCACCAACCTTGATACGGTCGTGGGCAAGGTCCAGTGGGGCCGCGACAACGTGCCGGAATTTGCGCGCAAGAACGTGTCGAAGACCCCGCTGGTCGGCGGCCAGTGGCGCCGCAAGGACGATGGCACCTTCGATCTGGTGATCGTGGAAAACGCCGGCGCCCCGGAAATTCCGCTGGGTGGCACGCTGGAAACCCTGTCCTGATCTGAACCGGCCCCGGCGCGCAGGTGCCGGGGCCAACCGGAAAGCAAGACCCATGTCGATCCTTTCGCTTCAGGCCGTGTCAAAGTCCTTTGGCGCGCTCAAGGTCACTGACGATGTCAGCTTCGATCTGCAACCGGGCGAGGCCCTTGGCATCATCGGGCCGAATGGCGCGGGGAAATCGACGCTGTTCAACCTGATCACTGGCAATATCGCGCCCGACAAGGGCCGCGTCTTTCTGGATGGCCGCGACGTGACCCGTGAACCGCCGATGGTCAGGGTGAAATCTGGCATCGGGCGGTCCTTCCAGATTCCGCAACCCTTCGGGCATCTGTCGGTCTACGAAAACCTGCTGGTCGCCGCGCGCTTTGGCGGCGAGGTGCGGGCGTCAGACGCCCCCGGCTTCTGCATGGAAATCCTGTCGCGCACCGGGCTTTTGCCAGTGGCCGAAAGCCCATCCGGCGGGCTGTCGCTGTTGCAGCGCAAACGGCTGGAACTGGCCCGCGCCATGGCGACGCGGCCTCGGGTCATCCTGCTTGACGAAATCGCGGGCGGTCTGACCGAAGCGGAATGTGGCGAGCTGATCACCACGATCAAGGCGATCCACGCTGAAGGCACCGCGATCATCTGGATCGAGCATGTGCTGCACGCCCTGAACTCGGTCGTCGAACGGCTGATGGTGCTGAACTTTGGCCGGATGCTGATGATCGGCGAACCGGAGGTCGTGATGGCCTCGCCCGAGGTGCGCGAAATCTATCTGGGGATCGAGGCATGACCGCGCTTCTGGGCATCAGCGGGCTAACCGCGCATTACGGGGATTTTCAGGCGCTGTTCGGCGTGGATCTGACACTGGACGAAGGCCAGACCGTCGCCATCATCGGCGCGAACGGGGCGGGCAAGACCACCTTGCTGCGCGCCATTACCGGGGTGGCGAAGGTCACGGCGGGGACTGTGACGCTGGCGGGCGAGGATATCACCCGCCTGCCCGCGCCCGACATCCTGACACGGGGCATCGCCATGGTTCCAGAAGGGCGGCGGCTCTTTCCATCGCTGACAGTGGAAGAAAACCTCATGATCGGCGCCCATGCGCGGCAGGGCAACGGTCATTGGACGCTGGACCGGGTGCAGACCCTGTTTCCCATCCTGAAGGACCGCCGCTACAGCCCCGGCACGGCCCTTTCGGGCGGGCAGCAGCAGATGGTTGCCATCGGCCGGGCGCTCATGTCGAACCCCCGGGTGTTGCTCTGCGACGAGCTGAGCCTTGGCCTTGCCCCCGTCGTGATCAAGGAAATCTACGCCGCTTTCCCGCGGATCAAGGCCAGTGGCACCTCGATCATCGTGGTCGAACAGGACATCAGTCAGGCGCTTCGGGTGGCCGATCAGGTGCATTGCATGATGGAAGGCCGGATCACCCTGTCAGGCCGCCCGGATGAATTGTCCCGCGCCGCGATCCATGACGCCTATTTCGGAGTGAGCCACGCATGATCGGCATCGACACCCTTGCGCAAGGCCTGCTTCTGGGCGGGCTTTACGCGCTGTTCGCGGCGGGGCTTTCCCTTGTTTTCGGGATCATGCGGCTGGTCAACCTTGCGCATGGCGACCTGATCATCCTTGGCGCCTATCTGATCCTGACCATCACCACGGCCACGGGCCTGCATCCGTTTCTGGCGGTGTTTCTGGCCGCGCCGGTGATGTTCGGGTTTGGCTGGCTGTTGCAGACCCATCTGCTGAACCGCGTCCTTGGCCCCGATATCCTGCCGCCACTTCTGGTGACCTTTGGCCTGTCCGTCGTGATCCAGAACGCGCTGCTGGAGGGTTACACCGCAGACAGCCAGAAGCTGAGCGCCGGGCCGATCGAAGCGCAGGCGATGGATCTTGGCGTTGTCACGCTTGGCGTGATGCCGGTGCTGACCTTCCTGTCGGCGGTGGCGGTGATCTTCCTTCTGAACCAGCTTTTCTACCGCACCGCCCTTGGCCGGGCCTTCCGAGCCACATCCGATGACGCGGTGACGGCGCAGCTGATGGGCATCCGCCCCGAACGGGTTTTCGCCATGGCCACCGGCATCGCGCTGGTCGTGGCCACCATCGCGGCGCTTTACCTTGGCACCCGGTCGAACTTTGACCCGTCCATTGGCCCGGCCCGCCTGCTTTACGCCTTCGAAGCGGTGATCATCGGCGGTCTGGGCAGCCTTTGGGGAACGCTTGCGGGTGGCGTGGTCATCGGGATGGCGCAGGCGGTGGGCGCGTCGATCAACCCGGAATGGCAGATCCTGTCGGGCCACATCGCCTTTGTGGTGGTCCTGCTGCTGCGGCCGCGCGGGCTTTTCCCCCGCGCCAATGATTGAGAGGCCAGCATGACCCTGCCCCGCCCCATTGCAATCATCCTTGCCTTTGCCGCGCTGGCAGTCCTTTACGCCATGCCCGCCATCGCCCCGCGCGCCGTGGTGCAAGACCTGTTCGGCATCCTGACGCTCTTGGTGCTGGCGATGAACTGGAACATGCTGGCTGGGTTCGCCGGGCTGGTGTCGGTCGGCCAACAGGCATTTGTCGGGATCGGCGCCTATGCGATGTTCGCGGCGATCATCCTTTACGGGCTTGATCCCTTGATCGGGGTGCTGATCGGAGGCATCGCAGCGGCGCTGTTTGCCGTGCCGATGGCCTTCTTCGCCTTCCGCCTGAACGGCGCTTATTTCGCGATCGGCACTTGGGTCGTGGCCGATATCGCCCGGCTGGCCATCAGCCAGTGGAAGGCACTTGGCGGCGGCACCGGCACCTCGCTGCCCAAGGGAACCACCCGCGACATGTGGGGGGTCGAGGGGATCAAGGACTGGCTTGACGTGTCCAGCGCGGCGGCGGCGGATGCGCTGACCTACTGGCTGATGCTGTCGCTGGCCGTGGTGCTGCTGGTGGCCAGCTATGTGTTCCTGCGGTCGCGGATGGGGCTTGGCCTGCAAGCGATCCGCGACAACGAGACGGCCGCGCGGTCGGTGGGGGTGGACCCGGTGAAGCTGAAGGCGATGGTCTTCCTGCTGACCGCCTTCGGCACCGGGCTTTGCGGCGCGCTGGCCTTCATCCAGATCACCCGCGTCACCCCCGACGCCGCGTTTTCGGTGATCGACTGGACGGCTTTCGTGATCTTCATCACCGTCATCGGCGGTATCGGCACCCTGCCCGGCCCGATTGTCGGCGTGGCGGTGTTCTACGCCCTGCAACGCCTTCTGGCCGATTATGGCACGATCTACCTGATCGTCCTTGGCCTTCTGGGCATCGCGGTGATGCTGTTTGCCCGCCGTGGCCTTTGGGGCATGTTCACCGACCGCACCGGCATCGACCTTTTGCCCCTGCGCCACCGCCCGCCCAAGACCGACGGCCCGCTCCCGACCACCAAACGCCGCACGGCCTGAGCTTCTGCTGACAAAGGATCTGCCCCATGACACATTACTTCTCTGAGGAAAGCTCGGTTCAGACGGTCAACGCCCGGATGGGTGGCGACATCAACCCGCGCATGGCCGAGGTGATGGCCAGCCTTGTCAAGCACCTGCACGCCTTCGCCAAGGAAGTGCATCTGACACAGGCAGAATGGGACATCGGCGTGGATTTCCTGACGAAGACCGGCCAGATCTGTTCCGGCGAGCGGCAGGAGTTCATCCTTTTGTCCGATGTGCTGGGGGTTTCGATGCTGGTCGATGCGATCAACAACCGCCGCCCGCTGGGGGCCACGGAAAACACCGTCTTCGGCCCGTTCCATGTGGCCGACGCGCCGATCCGGGCGATGGGCGACAATATCAGTCTGGATGGCAAGGGAGAGCCGTGCCTGTTCGAAGGCAAAGTGCTGGACCTGCACGGCACCCCGATCCAAGGCGCTTGTGTCGATGTCTGGTCGGACAATGCCGACGGGTTTTATGACGTGCAGCAACCCGGCATCCAGCCAAGGTGGAACAACCGGGGCCGCTTCATCACCGGCAAGGACGGCGCCTATGCGTTTAAGGGGATCAAGCCCACCTCCTACCCGATCCCCGACGATGGGCCGGTCGGCAAGATGCTGGGCCATATGGGCCGCCACCCCTTCCGCCCGGCGCACATGCATTTCCTTGTCACCGCGCCGGGGTTCCAGAAGCTGGTCACCCACACTTTCGTCGGCGACGACGCCTATCTGGAAAGCGATGCGGTCTTCGGGGTGAAGAAATCCCTCGTCGCGCCGTTCGAGCGGCTGGAGGGCGCCGACACCCTGTGGCGCTCGCCGTTCGATTTTGTCCTGACCCCGGCCTGAGCGAGGCGAAGATCATGCCCAATGTGAAGATTTTCGTGGATGACACCCTTTATCCCGGCTGCCGGGACAGGCTGGCCGAGTCGCTCGGGCCGATCCGCGACATGCTGTGCCATGATCTGAAGGTCGATGTGCCGGCCTGCCAGTTTGCCGTGATGCCGGTCTGTGCCATGCCTGACCTGCCGCGCGTGAATGTCGAGATGCAGATCCTGCCCCGCCCCGAACGCACCCGCGACGTGGTGCTGTCTGTCTGCGGCAAGCTGCGCAGCATGGTCGAGGCGGCAACGGCCGCGCATGTGGCGGTGCGGGTCACGGCGCTGGACCCGGAAACCTATATTGCGCTGAAGTAAGGGCGCGCCGCCAAAGGGTCAGCCCCGCCGCTTGGTCACCTGGCTTTCATGCTGGATGCGGGCCTCAAGCAGTTGGAATTCGTCCTTCAGGAACCCCGCGAACAGCCGCAACGACGGGGGCGGCGTACCTCCGTCAAAGGTCAGCATCCCCAGATGCCGGTCCGGATGCGCGATCCTGATCCGCAGGGCATCAAGGCCCGCCGTCTTTCGCGACAGGAACACCACCGAATAGGGCAGCACCGTCAGCGAATCCGATCGCGCCAGCACCGAGATGATCGAGGCCAGCGTGCCACCCGAAAAGCTGACCCGGAAATCCTCTTTGCCGATGGATTTGAGCGCGCGCTGCAAGTCCCGGTAAAGCGGGCTGTCAGGGGGCGGCGCGATCCATGGGTAAGGCTCGATGTCGGCAAGCGTGATCGTCGCTTTCCGCATCAGCGGATGCCCGGCGCGGCAGGCAATCACGTTGCGCCCGGGCAGAAGCGGCACAAAGCTCATGTCTGTGGGGGCCGAACTTGGGTGCAACGGCACGATCGCCATATCCAGCGCCCCGTTGCGCAGTTGTCCGGAAAGCTGGTCGAGATAGCCGTAGGACTGTTCGATCTGCACATCCGGTTGGCGGGTCTGGAAATCCGCGATGAAGTTCGACACCACCCCATCCATGAAGATCGGCGTCCCGGCTATGCGCAGCCGCCCGGTGTGACCCTTGCGGAAACTTTGCACCATGCGGCTGGCCTCAAGGTTCAGCGCATGGATGCGCGCGCCGATCCGGGCAAGGCTTTCGCCCAGTTCCGTCGGGCGCAGGGGCCGCTTTCCCGGCTCGAACAGCGCGGCACCGATCCGGTCTTCCAGAAGGGCCATGGTGCGCGAAACGGATGGCTGCGACTTGCCCAGCGCCTCGGCACCTTCGGTCAGACCGCCCTTTTCGACGATCATGGCCAGAATTTCGAGGTGTTCGCTGTCCAGCTTCATAACGTAAAGCAATATTAGACCTGCGCGATACGATCAATATCCTGATCCATGCGGGCTAAGGTGTTTTCTGACCAAGGATGCTGCAAAAGGGGTGAAACAGGCATGTCGCTGTTTCAGGAAGACTTCACGGCCACCAGTGCCGCCGTCCGCGTGCGCTTTGGTGCCGGCGTCCGGCATGCGGTGGACGAGGAGATGGACCGGCTTGGCCTGTCGCGCGCGCTGATCCTGACCACGCCCCAGCAGGCCGACACCGGGGCCAAGTTCGCCGAACGGCTGGGGGCAAGGGCCGTGGGTGTCTTTTCCGGCGCCGCAATGCATACCCCGGTTCCGGTCAGCGAAGACGCGACGGCCATGGCCATCCGGCTTGGCGCCGATTGCGTTGTTGCCGTGGGTGGCGGGTCAACCACCGGGCTTGGCAAGGCCATCGCGCTCCGCACCGATCTGCCGCAAATCGTCGTCCCCACCACCTATGCCGGGTCCGAGGCAACGGGAATCCTTGGCCAGACCGAAGCCGGGCGCAAGACCACGATCACCACGCCCAAGGTCCAGCCCGAGGTGATCCTTTATGATGCCGAACTGGTGCGCAGTCTGCCTGTGGGCATGACGGTAACCTCGGCGCTGAACGCCATGGCCCATGCCGCCGAAGGGCTTTACGCGCAGAACCGCTCGCCCATATCCAGCCTGATGGCGCTGGAAGGCTTGCGGGCGTTCCACGCTGCCCTGCCCCGGGTGCTGGACAACCCCGATGACCTGAAGGCGCGGGGAGAAACGCTTTACGGCGCGTGGCTTTGCGGCACGGTTCTTGGGCAGGTCGGCATGGCACTGCACCACAAACTTTGCCACACGCTTGGTGGCAGCTTCGATCTGCCCCACGCCGAAACCCATGCCGTGATCCTGCCCCATGCCATCGCCTATAACCAGCAGGCGGCGGCCGGGGAGCTTGCGCCGGTGGCCACGATCTTCGGCGGCCCGGCCCCCGGAAAGGCGTTGCACGACTTTGCCACCCGGATGAAGGCCCCGCTGGCCCTGCGCGATCTGGGCCTGCGCGAGGCCGATCTGGACCGCGCGGCGGATATCGCCAGCGAGAACCCCTACTGGAACCCGGCCCCGGTCAACCGGGCGGGTCTGCGCCGACTGCTTCAGGCGGCATGGGCGGGCGATGCGCCAGCCAGCTGGGATCCGGCCACCTGACAAGAGACCTTCAAGGGAGGAAACCACATGACAGACATCACGACCGAGGTGCTGATTATCGGCACCGGTCCGTCCGGCTCGACCACCGCCGCGCTGCTTTCAACCTATGGCATCCAGAACATGGCGGTGAACCGCTATCGCTGGCTGGCCAACACCCCGCGCGCCCATATCACCAACCAGCGCACGATGGAGGTGCTGCGCGACCTTGGCCGCGAGGTCGAGGACGAGGCCTACATGTTCGCCACCCATCAGGATCTGATGGGCGAGAACATCTTCTGCGAAAGCCTTGCCGGTGAAGAAATCGGCCGGATCAAGTCCTGGGGCAACCATCCCCTGTCCAAGGCCGAGCACCTGATGTCCTCGCCGACACTGATGAACGACCTGCCGCAGACGATGATGGAGCCTTTGCTCTTCAAGACCGCCTGTTCGCGCGGCACGCAGGCGCGGATGTCCACCGAATACCTCAGCCACGAACAGGACGCTGAAGGCGTGACCACCACCTGCCGCGACCGGCTGACGGGCAAGACGGTGACGATCCGGTCGAAATACCTGATCGGCGCGGATGGCGGGAAATCCCTGGTCGCCGAACATGCCGGATTGCCGTTTGAAGGCAAGATGGGGGTCGGCGGGTCGATGAACATCCTGTTTCGGGCCGACCTGTCCAAGTATGTCGCCCACCGGCCTTCCGTCCTGTACTGGGTCATGCAGCCCGGCGCGGACGTTGGCGGCATCGGCATGGGTCTGGTGCGGATGGTCCGGCCATGGAACGAATGGCTGATCGTCTGGGGCTACGACATCAACGGCCCCGAACCGCAGGTGACCCCTGAATTCGCGACCGGCGTCGCACGGCAATTGGTGGGCGATCCGAACCTTGAGATCGAGCTTCTGTCGGCCAACACCTGGACGGTGAACAACCGCTACGCCACCCGCACCGCGCATGGCCGGGTGTTCTGCATGGGCGATGCGATCCACCGGCACCCGCCGTCAAACGGGCTGGGGTCCAACACCTCGATTCAGGATGCGTTCAATCTGGCGTGGAAGCTGGCCATGGTCCTGAAAGGTCAGGCGGGTGAACGGCTTCTGGACAGCTACGACACCGAACGCGCGCCGATTGCCAAGCAGATCGTGACCCGCGCCAACCAGTCGATCGGCGAATTCGGTCCGATCTTCGAGGCGCTGGGCATGTCCGAAGGCGTGGACCCCGAGGAGATGCAGAAGAACCTTGCCGCGCGCACCGAAGGCACCGATGCCGCCGAACGCCAGCGCGAGGCGATCAGGAAGGCGATTGCCTTCAAGAAATACGAATTCGACGCCCACGGGATCGAGATGAACCAGCGCTACCGGTCTGGTGCCGTGGTGACCGATGGCCAGATCGAACCCGCCTTCACCCTTGACGCCGACCTCCACTATCAGCCGACAACCTGGCCCGGCGCGCGCCTGCCGCATGTCTGGCTTTACCGCCACGACAGTGGGGCCGAGATCTCGTCGCTTGACCTTTGCGGCCACGGGCGCTTCACCCTGCTGACCGGTCTGGGCGGCGAGGCCTGGGCCAAGGCGGCGGCAGATGTGGCGCAGGAGTTGGGGATCGAGATCGTCACCCATGTCATCGGCCCGCGTCAGGCCTTTGTCGATCACAGCGGCGATTGGGCGCGCGCCAGTGAAATCGGCGATGGTGGCTGCCTTCTGGTCCGGCCCGACCATCACGTCTGCTGGCGGTCCGAAGCGATTGCCGTCGAACCGAAGGCAGAGCTTGCCCGGGTGCTGCGGCAGGTTCTGGCGCGCTAGGCACGGACCATCGGTCAAGGGGCCATCCGTCCTTTGCGGGTGGCCCTAAAGCGTCATTGGCCCTTTCGGCACCGGCGGCCCGGCCGGGAAGGCGCCCCAGACCGATTGATCAAAGTTCACGATGGACCCGGTCATCAGGCCCGCATCGTCGGAGACGATGAAATTGACCGCCCGCGCCACCTCATCCGGGTCGATCAGCCGCCCGAAGGGCAGTCTGGCGCGCGCCTTCGTTTCCCAGTCGGGATCACCGCTTTCCACCAGTTGCAGCGCGCGTTCATGGTCGGTGGCCATCCAGCCGGGGTTAAGCTGGTTCACCCGGATCCGATTGCCCATCACGGCAAAGGCCGTGTTGGCGGTCAGGGTGGCGAGGGCGCCCTTGGACGAACAATAGGCGCTGATGAAGGGCTGGCCAGCCATGGCCGCCGTCGAGCCGATGTTCAGGATCGCCCCGGCGATGCCGTCCCGGATCATCAGCCGGATCGCCTCTTGCATCAGGAAGAACGGCGCACGGACATTGGTGGCGAACATCCGGTCAAAGAGGTCGGGCGAGGTATCGAGGATCGTCCCCCGGTCGGTCAGCGCGGCGGCATTGACCAGAACGTCGATGCGGTGAAAGCGCCGGTCAGTCTCGACGATCACGCGGCGGCAGTCCTCAACCTCGGCCAGATCGGCGGCAACGAAATGAGCCGGACACGGCAGGCTTTCGGCCACCGCCCGTCCGCGCTCGGCATTGCGGCCCGTGACCACGACCCCCGCCGCGCCCGCCGCTGCCAGCCTGCGGGCAATAGCCGCCCCAAGGCCTTGCGTCGCCCCGGTCACCACGCAGACCTTGCCATCCATCCGGTTCATCCTGTCCCCCTGCCTTACCCGCTGCCTTGCATATCGGCGGGCTTTGCGTCACGCAATGCACGGGGTTGGCAGGAGGATGAAATGACCAAGCTGCGTTCAATCTGGGCCTCGGGCCAGCCGACGATCAACGCCTGGTGTTCCATCGGCAATCCCTTCGTGGCCGAGATCATGGCAGCGCAGGGGTTTGACTCTGTCACCGTCGACATGCAGCACGGCGCGCTGGATTATTCCGACCTTCTGCCGATGCTTCAGGCCATGCGCGCCAGCGGGGCCACGCTTCTGACCCGGGTGCCGTGGCTTGACCCGGCGGCCGTCATGAAGGCGCTGGACGCCGGGGCAGAAGGGATCATCTGCCCGATGGTCAACACGGCAGAGGAAGCGGCACGGCTGGTCAGCTACATGCGCTATCCGCCGCTTGGCACCCGCAGCTTCGGCCCGACCCGCGCGGCCTTTGCCCATGGTGCCGGTTACGCCGCGACGGCCAATGAAACCGTGCTGGCCTTCGCGATGATCGAAACCGCCGAGGGTTTCACCAATCTGGATGAGATCGCGGCGACCCCGGGCCTTGACGGCATCTATGTCGGCCCGGCTGACCTGTCGCTGTCGCTGAGCAACGGCAGGCTCGCCGCCGGGGTGGACCGCGAAGAACTCGAGATCTTGGCCGCCCTCCAAAAGATTGCCGCCGCCTGCCAGGCGCGCGGGATCATCGCCGCACTGCATTGCGGAACGCCGGACTATGCCCACCGCGCAATCGGCTGGGGGTTCCGCATGACTACCGTAGGGGGCGACACGCGCTTTCTGTCGGCGGGGGCGGCCGATGCCGTCGCGGGGTTTCGCAAGTTGACCTTGGGCGCCGCCCCGACGAAAGGGCCGGGCGGCTATTGATCAGCCGATCTGGCCGCGCACGCAGCCGGTCTGGCCCCGGTCCAAGAGCAACTGATCAAGAATCACGCAGGCCATCATCGCCTCGCCCACCGGCACGGCGCGGATGCCGACGCAGGGGTCGTGGCGGCCCTTGGTGACCAGATCCACCTCGCGGCCATCCTGCGTGACGGTCTGGCGCGGCGTCAGGATCGAGGATGTGGGCTTGACCGCAAACCGGCACACCACTGGCTGACCGGTGGAAATCCCGCCCAGAATACCTCCTGCGTGGTTCGACAGATACTCTGGCCCATCCGGCCCCATGCGAATCTCGTCGGCGTTTTCCACCCCGGTCAGCGCGGCGGACGCCATGCCCTCGCCAATTTCGACCCCCTTGACCGCGTTGATCGACATCATCGCCGCCGCAAGGTCGCTGTCCAGTTTGGCATAAAGCGGCGCACCAAGGCCGGGGGGGACACCCTCGGCCACAACCTCGATCACCGCGCCGACCGAGTTGTGCGACAGCCGCAGGTCATCGAGATAGGCTGCCCATTCGACCGCCGCCGCTGCGTCCGGCACCCAGAAGGGGTTGCGTTCGATCTCAGCCGTGTCAAAGCGGCTGCGGTCGATGCCCTTGACGCCCATCTGCACCATGTAGCCGGTGATCTTCAGCCCCGGCACCAAAGCCGCCAGAACCTTACGCGCCACGCCACCCGCCGCCACCCGCGACGCGGTTTCCCGGGCCGAGGATCGCCCGCCGCCACGCGGATCGCGCAGCCCGTATTTCTGGTGATAGGTGATGTCGGCATGACCGGGCCGGAAGCTTTGCGCGATATCGCCATAGTCCTTTGACCGCTGGTCGGTGTTTTCGATCATCAGCTGGATCGGCGTGCCGGTCGTGCGCCCCTCATAAACGCCGGACAGGATGCGCACCTCGTCCGGTTCCTTGCGCTGGGTGGTGAACTTGTTCTGGCCGGGCTTCCTGCGGTCAAGCCACGGCTGAAGATCCGCCTCGGACAGCGCCACGCCGGGCGGGCAGCCGTCTACAGTGCAACCAATGGCTGGCCCGTGGCTTTCGCCCCAGGTGGTGACGCGGAAAAGATGTCCGAAACTGTTCAGGCTCATGCCCGTCCTCCTGCCGATTGCAGTGGCATAAGCGATGCCTCCGCCCCGCGAAACCCGATTCTGATCGCACCCGTCAGCACGCGCGCGTCACGAGGTTCGGCCGATACCCAAGGTCATTCCAGTTCCCGCGCCTCGCTGACCAGCATCACCGGAATGCCATCGCGGATCGGAAAGGCCAGATGCGCGGCCTTGGACACCAGTTCCTGCCGGTCGGCATCATAGGTCAGGACGGCATGGGTCACCGGACAGACCAGCGCCTCCAGCATCCGGCGATCTGCCGGTTCGCTCATTGCATGATCTCCTCATCCGCGCCGCCGCGCAGGGCAAACTCGATCAGGGTGACCAGCGTTTCGCGCCGGGTATCCAGGGTGGGCGCCTCCAGCAGAGCCTGCTTGTCTTCGGGAGAAAACGGGCAAAGCATGGAAAGCGAATTGATCAGCAGTTCCGCCTCGGCTTCCTTCAGGCTTTCCCAATCGGTTGACAGGTTCATATGTGAAAAATAGCGGCCAAGCAGCGTCATGAACTCCTGCCGTCGGAAGCCGGGGTCGTCTTCTGTCGGGCCAAGGTCGCGCGCGAAAGGCCCCCAGTCGACAAGACAGCGCCGGTAGGGCGTAAAGCCCTGAACCTCTTCCTTGACGCGAAACCGCGAGGCACCCGACAGCGTGATCATGTAGCGCCCGTCTTCGGTTTCTGAAAACCCGGTGATTCGCCCGGCGCAGCCGATGGCCTGAAGCCGCTTTTCGGTGGCCCCACTTCCCGAGCCCCGCCTTTCGGACTGCGGTGTCTCGCGCGGCTGGATCATCCCGATGAGGCGATGCCTGGTCTTGAGACAATCCTCGATCATCGCAAGGTAGCGCGGCTCGAAAATGTGCAGTGGCAACCGCGCCCGGGGCAGCATGAGCGCGCCGGGCAGCGGGAAGACCGGAATGATATCCGGCAGGTCGGCTTGGTTTATCATGGCCATGGACCTAGCCCGCCCGAAGCATCAGGCAAATATCATCGACGAAAGGCGGCGGCGGCCAGACAGGACGATCGGGTCTTGCGGCTTCAGCGCTTCGAAGATGGTGAACAGCTGGGTGCGGGCGGCCCCATCATTCCATTCGCGATCACGGCGGAACAGTTCAAGCAACTGGTCCACGGCCTCGGCCGGGTTGTCAGCGGCCAGAAGGGCGGCGGCAAGATCAAAGCGGGCCTGATGATCCATCGGGTCGGCCTCGACGGCGGCACGCAATTCGGCCTCGGGCCCGGCATTGGCGGCCTGACGGGCCAGTTCCAGCTGTGCGCGGGCCGCGTCCAGTTCCTTGGCCTTGGCGATGGCAGCGGGGGCGGCGGTCAGCAAGCCCTCGGCCTGATCCAGATTGCCCAGCGCCATCTGTGCGCGCACAAGGCCACCGTAGGCGGCGGCATTTTCCGGGTCTTCTTCAAGAATGGCGGCGAAGGTCTCGGCGGCATCGACAGCGGCACCTTCGGTCAGCATGTCTTCAGCAGCCGCGATGGCATCGGCAAGACCGCCATCCCCGGCAAGAGCCGACACCCGGTCGATAAAGGCCTTGAGTTCCGAAGCAGGCACGGCGCCCTGAAACCCGTCAACCGGCTGACCCTGCCAGAAGGCAAAGACAGTCGGGATCGACTGGATCCGCAACTGCCCCGCGATACGCTGGTTCTGATCGACATCGACCTTGACCATCTTCACCTTGCCGCCGGCAGCAGTCACCGCCGCCTCCAGCATCGGCCCCAGTGTCTTGCACGGACCGCACCATGTGGCCCAGAAATCCACGATGACCGGCACCACCTGACTGGCCTCGATCACGTCGGCCATGAATGTGGCTTCGGTGGCGTCCTTGACCAGATCGCCCTGCACTTGCGGTTTTTCGCCCAGACCCAGCATGACACCCCTCATGTAGAAGTTTCGCCATATATGGCGATTGCGCCGCCAAAGGCCAAGGGGCGATCAGGCAAGTCCGGCAATCTCGTCGTGCTTTGGACAAGTGACCAGATGGTCATTCACCATGCCCGAGGCCTGCATGAAGGCATAGGTGATCGTGGGGCCGACAAAGTTGAACCCCTCGCGCTTCAAGGCTTTGGACATCGCAAGGGATTGGGCAGTCTGGCCCGGAACCTCGGCCATCCGTGCCGGGCGCGGCTGGAGCGGCTGGCCTCCCGTGAAGGACCACAGAAAGGGGGAGAACCCCACGGCAGCCTCGATCCGCAGGAAGGCCTCCGCGCCACGGATGGTGCTTTCGATCTTGCCGCGATGCCGGACAATCGCGGGATTTTCCAGAAGACGCGCCACCTCGGCCTCGGTCCAGCCAGAGATGGTTTCAGGGTCAAAGCCATGGAACGCCGCCCGAAACCCGTCGCGTTTGCGCAAGATCGTGATCCAGGAAAGACCAGCCTGAAAGCTTTCAAGAATCAGCAGCTCGAACAGCTTGCGCGGGTCGCGCTCCGGGCGACCCCATTCGTTGTCATGGTAATTCACATAGATCGGATCAGAGCCGCACCATGGGCAGCGATTGGAAATATCCGTGTCTTCCATGGGATGCTTCCTTTTCCGGCATTGCAGACAATTGGAACAAAATGCGAATCTTAGGGATTCGTTTAGCCTTGCCCGGATAGGTTGTCATCAGGGATCCACCGCCCCGGGGGTAAGCGCATGAGTTTCATGAAGGACCGCAGGACGTCGAAGTTCGACCGTGACCCTGCGCTTGCCAGCCCGCTTGACGCTGCCATTTCCGCGCAGGATCGCGAAACGCTGGCGCTGGTAGACTCGGCCCTGAAGGCGCGTCGGATGCGGCTGGCCTTTCAGCCGGTGGTCTATGCCGCTGATCCCTCGGTGATCGGATTTTTCGAAGGCTACATCCGCCTCTTGAACCTGCGCGATCAGGTGATCCCCGCGCGCGACTTCATGGCTGCGGTCGAACAGCGTGAACTGGGCCGCGAGATTGACTGTGCAGCCTTGCGGATGGGGTTGATGGCGCTTCAGCGCAATCCGCAGATCCGGGTTTCGGTGAACATGTCGGCGCGGTCGGTCGGCTACCAGCCCTGGGTGACGATCCTGCGCAAGGCCCTGCGGGAATCGCCCCGACTTGGCTACAATCTGATCCTTGAAATCAATGAGGCTTCGGCGCTGCAAGTGCCTGATGTGCTGAAGCCTTTCATGTCTGAAATGCGCGATCACGGCATTGTCTTTGCGCTGGATGATTTCGGCGCCGGGATGACCTCGCTGCGCCTGTTGCGCGAACTGCGGTTCGAAATCGCCAAGATCGACGGGGTTCTGGTCCGAGAGGTGGACCGCTTGCCAGATCAACAGGCGCTGGTGCGCGCGGCCATCGCCATGGCACAGGAAATGGGCATGTATGTCGTCGCCGAAGAGGTGGAGACGGAGGCTGAGGCCAACTGGCTGCGCGAAGCCGGCGTGGGGTGCCTGCAAGGTTACTTGTTCGGTGCGCCGACCGTGACACCGGACTTCCGCGCTTTTCGCCATGGCCGGCCAGTGCTTTCGGACGGCGCCGGCTGACAGGGTGAACAATCGCCCCTGGGTTGCCCCAATGAGCTTGCTGGGTTGCCCGGCCACATGGAAGCCCTCTCGGGGCTAATTTGGTTGCGCCAACATTCTTGCGCTTGCGACAATCGCCGTTTAGGGCATGGATTGAAGCGGCGCGGCCCTTTCGCGCCATCAAGGCAATGCTCGGGCGCAGTGGGAGAAAATTCAGATGACCAATGTCGTAATCGTGGCGGCGGGCCGGACCGCCGTTGGCAGCTTCAACGGTGCTTTTGCCAGCACTCCGGCGCATGACCTTGGCGCTGCCGTGATCGAGGCCGTGGTCGCCCGCGCGGGCGTTGACAAGGCCGAGGTCGAAGAAACGATCCTTGGTCAGGTGCTGACCGCAGGGCAGGGCCAGAACCCGGCGCGCCAGGCCCATATCAAGGCCGGCCTGCCGAAAGAGGCAAGCGCGTGGTCGCTGAACCAGGTCTGCGGGTCAGGTCTTCGCGCCGTGGCCTTGGGCGCACAGCATGTGCAACTTGGCGATGCGCGGATCGTGGTCGCGGGCGGGCAGGAATCGATGTCGCTGTCGCCCCACGTGGCGCACCTGCGCGCCGGGCAGAAGATGGGCGACCTCAACTTCATCGACTCGATGATCAAGGACGGCCTCTGGGACGCCTTCAACGGCTATCACATGGGCCAGACCGCGGAAAACGTTGCAAACCAGTGGCAGATTTCCCGCGACATGCAGGACGAATTTGCGCTGGCCAGCCAGCAAAAGGCCGAAGCGGCGCAAAAGGCCGGCAAGTTCAAGGATGAGATCATCGGTTTCACCGTGAAGACCCGCAAGGGCGATATCCTTGTCGATCAGGACGAATACATCCGTCACGGTGCGACGCTGGAAAGCATGCAGAAACTGCGCCCGGCATTCACCAAGGAAGGCTCGGTTACCGCCGCGAACGCATCGGGCCTGAATGATGGCGCGGCAGCGGTTCTGCTCATGACGGAAGAAGAGGCTGCCAAGCGCGGGCTGAAGGTTCTGGCCCGGATCGCCTCTTACGCGACGGCCGGGCTTGACCCGTCGATCATGGGCGTCGGCCCGATCCACGCCAGCCGCAAGGCGCTTGGCAAGGCCGGCTGGAAGGTCGGCGATCTGGATCTGGTCGAGGCGAATGAGGCCTTTGCCGCGCAAGCCTGCGCTGTGAACAAGGACATGGGTTGGGATCCGTCAATCGTGAACGTGAACGGCGGCGCGATTGCGATCGGACACCCCATTGGCGCCTCGGGCTGCCGGATCCTCAACACGCTCATTCACGAAATGGGGCGGCGCGACGCGAAGAAGGGTCTGGCCACGCTGTGCATTGGCGGTGGCATGGGCGTTGCGATGTGCCTTGAACGTGCCTGAGGCTTTTTGACAAAGGCGAGGGCTCGGGCGCGCAATAATCTTGCGCGCCCGATTTCGTTTCGGTAACAGGATTTCAACGGCATACGAAAGCATACGTCAGGAGGAGGACAGAATGGCAAGGGTTGCACTGGTCACGGGCGGGTCGCGCGGCATTGGCGCGGCGATTTCGGTGGCACTGAAGGCGGCGGGATACAAGGTTGCGGCAAACTATGCCGGCAATGACGCCGCCGCCGAAGCCTTTACGAAGGAAACCGGAATCCCGACCTACAAATGGTCGGTCGCGGACTACGACGCCTGCGCTGCCGGCATAGCCAAGGTCGAGGCCGAGGTTGGCCCGATTGATGTGCTGGTGAACAACGCCGGCATCACCCGCGATGCGATGTTCCACAAGATGACCCCCGGCCAGTGGAAAGAGGTGATCGACACCAACCTGACCGGCCTTTTCAACATGACCCATCCGCTTTGGGGCGGCATGCGTGACCGGAAGTTCGGGCGGGTGATCAACATCTCGTCGATCAACGGGCAGAAGGGCCAGGCCGGGCAGGCCAACTATTCGGCGGCAAAGTCGGGCGACCTTGGGTTCACGAAGGCGCTGGCGCAGGAAGGCGCGCGGGCCGGGATCACGGTGAACGCGATCTGCCCGGGCTATATCGGCACCGAAATGGTACGGGCCATCGACGAAAAGGTTCTGGCCGAGCGTATCATCCCGCAAATCCCCGTCGGCCGCCTTGGCGAACCGGAGGAGATTGCCAGGATCGTGGCATTCCTTGCCTCGGACGACGCGGGGTTCATCACCGGATCGACCATTTCCGCCAATGGCGGGCAGTTCTTCGTCTGATAGCCTGGGGGGTCGCCCGGTCAGGGTGGCCCCGCTCAGGCCTGCACGGGAAGCGCTGCCTTCTTGCGACGAAACAGGTTGAAGAAGCGGTTCAGCAAATCTGCGGTTGCCTCAGCCCGCATGGCTTTGGCGCGAAGGATGATTGCCTCATAGTTCGCGCCTGGATCGAGATCGTTCATTGGACATCTCCTGATCGGAAAGTCCCCCCCTGCTGGTAAAGATGCGCCAAAGCGGCATCTTCGGCAAGGTCAACATCCATGACCTTTCAGCAACCCCGCCCTGCGTGTGCTGCATCCGACGGCCGGTCGGAAATCGAATCCCTGTCCGTTCAGTGGACTGGACGCGGTGCTGCGGTTGATGCAGGAACCGGATTGAAAAGTCGGCCGCAAGAAAGACAGGCAATGACAAAAGCCAAAGCCACCGCCACGGGTTTCACGGCGGTCTTGATGTGGTCGCTTCTGGCGCTCTTCACAATCGGATCGGCCCCGGTGCCGCCGTTCCTGCTGAACGCGCTTTGCTTTGGCATTGGCGGGCTGATCGGGCTGGCTTGGACGGCACGGCAGGGCTTTGGCGTGCTGCGGGGTATTGACTGGAGAGTTTACGCTTTCGGGACAATCGGACTCTTTGGCTACCATTTCCTCTATTTCACCGCCTTTCGGCTGTCTCCGACCGCTGAAACCGGGCTGATTGCCTATTTGTGGCCGCTGTTCATCGTGCTGTTTTCTGGCCTTTTGCCGGGAGAAAAACTTCGCGCGCCGCATGTGATTGGCGCGCTGATTGCTTTTGCCGGTGCTGCGGTGATTGTCCTTGGGCGAGATGACAATGGCGCAGGCTCTGCCGTCGGGCTGACGCTCGCCTTTCTGTGTGCGCTGACCTGGGCCGGCTATTCGGTCTTGTCGCGCCGGTTGGGCAACGTGCCGACCGAAAGCGTGACGGTCTTCTGTCTGGCCACCGCAACCCTGTCTGTGCTGGCACATCTAGCCCTTGAGGAAACAGTCTGGCCGGCGGATGCGATGGGCTGGGGTGCCGTACTGGCCCTTGGCGTCGGCCCGGTGGGCGCCGCGTTCTTCACATGGGACATCGGAATGAAGCGGGGCGACATTCAACTTCTGGGTGTCGCATCCTATGCGGCACCGCTGTTGTCGACGTTGGCCCTGGTGGCCGTTGGAATTGCCCAGCCAAGCTGGGCCATCGCGATCGCGGCGGTCTTGATCACGGGCGGTGCGGCACTGGCCGCGCGGGCCAGCGCCAATCGGGGATGATGTGTTGATTAATGCTGGGCCAGACGCGCAATCTCTTCCTTGATGCGCAGTTTCTGTTTCTTGAGTTCGGCAATCTTCAGGGCATCTGAAGCGGGGCTGCGCTGAGCCTTTTCGACCATTTCGGAAAGCGTGTCGTGCTTCTTGCGCAGTTCTACCAGATGCGATGCGATCGTCATGGTCGTCCTCCTTGGTTGCCTACAAGGGAAGTCCACCACGAAAGCTGAGTCGTGTCACCCATTGTTACGGGGATGTGACAGAATGATCCGAAGAATTCACCGAAAACGCGCCAGAAGATCCGCGCCCTCACGCAGGATGGCATTGGCCTCTGGCGTATAGCTTTCGCGGTCGCCGTCATGGGCGGGGCCGTGGTGGATGACCAAGGGTGCCAGCAGACGAAAGGCCGCCCGCCCGCCCTTGCGCGCCTGAAACAGGATGCGCAGCGCCGGGCGCCCGTCACGCGGGGCAAGCGGCAGAACGGCGGCGGACCCAAGCTTGCTGCCCATTGCCCCCAGAACCTGCGGCAGGCCATCGGCCCCACAGATCAGCGTCAACCAGCCTCCGGGCCGGAGGCGGCGGCTGGCGGCTGCCACCCAGTCGGCCAGCGGCGTCTCAACCTGCATCGCCCGCGCCCGGCCGGGAACGGGCGACGGGCTGCCACCGGGCGGATAGTAGGGCGGGTTCGCGATCACATGGTCAAAGTCCTTGCGGATGGCTGCCGGCATGCGGGCGAGATCACCCTCATGCACCTCGACCGGGATCGCGTTGCGCTCCGAATTGCGGCGGGCAAGGTCGGCATAGTCGGGCTGAAGCTCCAGCCCCTCCAGGCGCACCCCCGGCACCCGCAGCCCAAGGCAAAGCGCCGCCGCCCCCACGCCGCACCCAAGGTCAAGCACCGACTCACCCGGTTTTGCAGGACAGGCCGCCGCCAGCAGCACCGGGTCGGTTGCCGCCCGATAGCCCTTGATCGGTTGCAACAGATGCAGGCGGCCGCAGAGGAATTTGTCATCCGAAAGCTCGTCATCGCTGAACATCGCGGCAGGGATGCTCATCGGCTTATCGGAACATCATTGTCGCGCATGATTGCACTGGCGCGGAAATGATCCCGGTCCGCGACCATCAATCGCTGCGGCAGGATACCAAGGCTTCCGTCAAGGATGCTCATGTGGACGTCCAGCGGAAAGGCGGCTATACCCTCGCCCTCAAGAAGGACCGTCGCAAAGGCGATCACAGTCGGGTCGGTCGTGCGCAGAAGTTCCTTCATGGCATGGAGTTAACTCTGACCCGGCGGTCGGGGCAAGGGCTGCGACTGGCTGGGACAGGTTGACCGGAAATGGACGGGGCAGGAATGGACGGGCCGGGAATGGACGTGGTGGACGAAGCAGGGGCGAAGGCGCCACAGGACCGGCTGGCCGCTTGGCTGGCCGAAGACATGGCGGCCGTGAACCTGCTGATCCGCGAACGGATGGCGTCCAGGCATGCCCCGCGCATTCCAGAGGTGACGGCGCATCTGGTGGAAGCCGGGGGCAAGCGCCTGCGCCCGATGCTGACACTCGCAGCGGCGCGAATGCTTGGCTACGCCGGCAAAGATCATCTCAAGTTGGCCGCGACGGTCGAATTCATCCACACCGCCACGCTTTTGCATGATGACGTGGTGGATGAAAGCCAGCGCAGACGGGGCCGGCCGACGGCCAACCTTCTGTGGGACAACAAGTCATCCGTTCTGGTGGGCGACTATCTGTTCTCGCGCAGCTTTCAGTTGATGGTGGAAACCGGCAACCTGCGGGTTCTGGACATTCTGGCCAACGCCTCGGCAACAATCGCGGAAGGCGAGGTGCTGCAACTGACCGCCGCGCAGGATCTGCGGACAGATGAACAGGTCTATCTGCAAATCGTGCGCGGCAAGACGGCGGCGCTGTTTTCGGCCGCGACCGAGGTGGGCGGCGTGATTGCCGATGCACCCGAGGACCAGGTGCGCGCGCTTTTTGATTACGGCGACGCGCTTGGCATCGCATTCCAGATCGTTGATGACATCCTGGATTACGGCGGCACTGCGGCAACCATCGGCAAGAACACCGGCGATGATTTCCGCGAACGCAAGCTGACGCTGCCCGTCATTCACGCCGTGGCCCGTGCCACCCCAGAGGAACGTGCGTTCTGGGTTCGGGTGATCGAAAAGGGCGACCAGCAAGACGGTGACCTTGAACGTGCCATGGCGATTCTTGCAGAGCATGGCGCAATCGAACATGCCCGCGACACGGCAATGGCCTGGGCCGGGCGCGCGCGGGAAGCGCTTTGTCACCTGCCAGAGAGCGAACTTCGGTTGTTGCTATCCCAGCTTGCGGACTATGTTGTCGAACGGGTTTCGTGACTGGTTTCAATCAACTGGAACCGTGAAATGACCGAAATGGGATCACTTTTTGGCCAAAGTCTATGTATAAAAAATGTATAGGATAAAGAACAAGGATTGATGACGCAGGCCCGATTGTCACGGAAAACGGCGGTCCAAAACCGCAGGGCAGCAGGGCAAGAGCAGTCGACAGGACGTTCGGTCAGGGCCTCGGGTCCGGCGGCGTTCTTGCTGGACAAGGCTCTGGACGGTCAGCGACAATCCGGATCGGTGTGAAGCCTGCATGGTTCGCAGGGCGGGAGTGTGGATGATGAGCTTTTTCGATTGGCTGTTGCGTCGAAAACCGAAAGGGCGGTCTGGCAGTGCCAAGTTCCGCGGGTCCGAGACTGAACAGATCAAGGCCACAAAAGCCGCGATCAAGCAGGTTGCGGCTGGCGAAGGGCCTGCCGACGGACGCTTTCCCAAGCTTGCAGACGCCTCGCCCGAGGTGCTGACGCGCACGGCCACAAGTGCGACCGTTGCAAAAGACGGTCCCGCCCCTGCTGTGAATATCTGGGACATGGAGGCCGAGCCGGACTCTGCAAAGCCCGCCCCGCCGGCTCCGGAGCCCGCAGCAGACCATGGCCCCCGGCGCCGTTCGACCCGCACCCGGACGCGCGTCCTTGGGTTTGAACCGCAACCGGCGGCCGTCGTGCCGCTGTTTGACGAAGGCCGGATGGGCGATGCGGGCCTGCCAGGAACCAAGTCGAACGTGGTGATGTATCCGACGGGCTGGCTGGTGGTAAAGCAGGGCGCCGGTCGTGGCGCGGCGTTCCCGCTTGGA
>NZ_JAUCZH010000004.1 GCF_030373185.1 Tabrizicola sp. | reverse complement strand
CGACACCCTAGAAGACGGCCCTGCCGGCCTCAAGCAAGGTTCTTCTGACAGCGCCGTTGCGAAGATTGGCGACAAATTCCGCGTCCTCGACTTGACGGAACCTGGCACCCGAGCCGCCGTCGCAACGGCTACGACAATCAAGGCCTTGTACGAGAGCGACGCAGCTGCGGACTACCTGGCCTAGGTCGCGCTCACTTCCGATGCCAGTCGCGCTTTCGAAGCAGATGCCAAAGCGAACCTCATCATCGCGGTTGGACAAGGTTTTGTTGGCTTTCCAGGATCTTGCGGCTCTGAACCGAAAGTGGTCCGGTTAACAGGTCTGGAGAATGTCGGCCCGGAGAGAATGCGTGCCCGCATTTCGGGGCGGGGGCCGGTTAACATCCCCACCCGCATAACCCCCGAAAACAACGGAAAAATCCGGCCGCGGCCGGATCGGGAGAACGCTTTCGCTGGGTTAAGTGGCGGAGGAGGTGGGATTCGAACCCACGGTGGGCTTTCACCCACGTCGGTTTTCAAGACCGGTGCGTTAAACCACTCCGCCACTCCTCCGACAATCGCGACATATGTGCAGGCAAGTGATTCTGAAAGGGAGCATAAAGGGCGAAATCCGCTGATCGTGAAGGGGCCAGCCCGCCTCTGCCCTTTCCACCGGCCCCACAAGCCGGTATGATTATGCTAATGGCATGCGTGCCTGGACCGGACAAGGGCGACAAAGCTCGGGTGGCAGCACCTCCGGACAGGCGGGGCAACGAGAAGCGCGGCGTTCAGACTGCGCGGTTTTGAGGGCGGAAGATGGCACAGGCAGCACTTCGGCACATGATGTTCACTCTGGCAACAGCAGGGGTTCTTATGGGCTGCGTGGAAGGTTCGGGAACCGGATCTGGCACAACATCGGCCCCAGCGGTCCCGGCCAAGTCCGGCACCGGGGCTGACATCGAAGCGCCAGAAGTGTTCCAGACAACCGACAGCGCCCTTTGGGATGGCCGCCCTTCGCTGGGTGGCATCTGGGTTGCCTCGCCCAACGCGACAGACCCGGAGCGGGTGGTGATGTTCAACCCGGCTACCGGAAAATCTGTCACGGGGGCCTTGTTCAGGCGTGAGCGCGACAATCCCGGTCCTACGCTGCAAATGTCATCAGATGCGGCAGAGGCGCTGGGGATGCTTGCCGGTCAGCCGACCCAGATCCAGGTGACCGCGCTGCGCCGCGAGGTTGTCAAGGAAGCCGCCGCCCCGGAACCAGAGATTGCCGACGACGCCGACAGTTCGGAAGCGGCCGCCACCGCTGCGGCTACAACCGCCGCACTCGCTGCCGCGGATTCGGTTGGCGAAACCTTAAGCCCGGAGCCTGACAAGGCGAAAGACCCGGAAACCGCGGCCCTGCCGGATGGAGCCGAGCCTGCCACAGCCGAGCCTGCCGCAGAGGAGCCGCCCGCGCGCAAGACATGGAAAGAGCGCCGGGCCGAAGCCAAGGCTGCCCGCGAAGCAAAGAAGGCAGCGGCTGCAACTGCCGCCGCCGCAAGCATGGAACCTGCGGCCTCTGCCGAGGGTGCCGGGGTCGTTGCCGTAGAGACGGCGCCGATTGATGCGGGTTCTGCGCCGATACCAGCAACGGTTGCGGCCGAACCGGTAGCAAAGCCAGAGCCTGTGAAGACCCGCAGACAGCAAAGGGCGGAAGAAGCCGCTGCCGCGGCGGAAGCCTCGGCAACAGAGGCCCCCACGGCAGCCGTAGCGGCCGGAAGATCGATCATGGTCGCCTCGTTCTCGAAAGAGGAAAACGCGGCACGCGCCGTGGAGGCTTTGGCAAAGATCGGGGTAAGCGCCCAGCCGCGCAAGTCCGAGACCAACGGCAAGGTAGTCTGGGGGGTTGTTGCCCTTGGCGATGAAGCCATGCTTGCATCCATCAAGGCAGCGGGCTTTGCCGATGCCTATTTCCTGAAATGACCCTGAAGCGTCCAATGATCAGACATCTGCGCTCCCTTCTTGCCTGCCTTGCAATCGCGCTTGCCGCCCTGCCGGCGCGCGCTTTCGAAACAGCCGCCAGCGCAGCATGGGTCTATGACATGACGACCCAGACGGTCCTGATGGACAAGAACGCGGACGCCCCCCTGCCCCCTGCCTCCATGTCGAAGCTGATGACCATCAACATGCTGTTTGAAGCGCTCCGCGACGGGCGCGTGACGATGGAGACGGAATTTGCCGTATCCTCGCGCGCCAAGGCGATGGGTGGCTCGACGATGTTTTTGCAGGAAACGGATAGACCCACGGTGAGTGACCTGATTCACGGCATGATCGTGAATTCCGGGAACGATGCCTGTGTCGTGGTGGCAGAAGGGCTTGCCGGCACCGAAGAAGCCTTTGCCGCCCAGATGACCGAGCGTGCGCGGGCGCTTGGGATGACTTCAAGTACCCTTGCGAATTCGAGCGGCTGGCCGCACCCGGACCACCGCATGTCGATGCGTGACCTTGGAATCCTTGCCCAGCACCTGATCGAGGACTTCCCGGACTACTACACGATCTTCGCCGAGACGGAGTACGACTACAAGAACCGGGCGCCAGACAACCGCTTCAACCGCAACCCGCTTCTGAAGCTTGGGATCGGTTCGGACGGGCTGAAGACCGGCCATACCCAGGAAGCTGGGTACGGCCTTGTCGGTAGCGCAAGACAGGGTGACCGTCGGGTGATTTTCGCCATCACCGGCTTGCCATCCGAAAAGGCCCGCGCCGAAGAGGCAGAGCGCATTGTTGCCTGGGCCTTCCGGCAGTTTTCCGAAAAGACCGTCGCCCGGACAGGTGTCCGCGTGGCCGAGGCCGAGGTCTATCTGGGCGATGCCGACACCGTCGGCCTCATTCCCGCCGAGGATGTGCGGCTTCTGGTCCCCGCGCTGGTGCAGGGGGGCATGTCCGCCGAGGTGGTCTACAAAGGCCCCCTGATCGCCCCGGTCCGGGCTGGAACAGCCGTTGCTGAACTGATCGTCCATGTCCCGGACCTGCCCGACCGCCGCTTCGCCCTGGTGGCAGAGGCCGATGTCGGCAAGGCCGGCTTCTTGCGGCGCGTCACGGCCGCTGGCTGGTCGCTTTATGGCCGCTACTTTGGGTTGCCGGCCAGCTGAATGTCCGAGCTTTTCCTCAGCTTTGAAGGCATTGACGGGTCAGGCAAATCAACTCAGGCCCGCCGCCTTGCCCAGAGGCTGCGCCAAGAGGGGCATGCAGTCACCCTGACCCGCGAACCCGGGGGCAGTCCGGGGGCCGAGGAAATCCGCCGCCTGGTGCTGGAGGGTGACCCGGACCGCTGGTCGGCAGAAACCGAAATCCTCCTTTTCACCGCCGCCCGCCGCGACCATCTGGAAAAAACCATTCGCCCGGCTCTGGCCCGCGGAGAAATCGTGATCACCGACCGGTTTGCCGATTCAACCCGGATTTTTCAGGGCATCACCCGGGGCGATCTGTCAGCCACCGTGGACCGATTGCATGACCTGATGATCGGGGTGGAACCCGACCTCACCCTTCTTTTCGACCTTGACCCTGCAACTGGTCTGGCCCGCGCTACCGCCCGCGCAGGAACCGAACTGCGGTTCGAGGACATGGGACTTGCCTTCCAGCAAAAAGCCCGCGCGGGGTTCCTTGCACTGGCCGCCCGCCACCAGCGCTTCCGCGTGATCGACGCCGATGCGGACGCCGATACCGTGGCAGATCGGGTCTGGAAAGCAATGCAAACCCATTTGGCTTGAAAGCCGCCGCCTTGAAGTGCCGCCGTTTCGGGGACATCGAGCCCCCTCGACGGCCCTGCCGGGGTTCGTCACGATGCAAGAGTGGCGGTTTTCGCGCGGAATGAAGTGGCAAGATCAACCGCCGCCCCCTTCCCCCTGCCCCCAACCCTGTGCAATCTGCGCCCCATGGCTGACGCGAAGTCCGATCCCTTGCCCGAACCCGACCGCCTTGAAGGCGCCCCCCACCCGCGCGCGACGCAAGGGCTGTTCGGCCATGCCGCACAAGAAGCGGATTTTCTTGCCGCTTTCGCCACAGGCAGGCTCCATCACGCCTGGATGATCACCGGCCCCAAAGGCACCGGCAAGGCCACGCTTGCATGGCGTCTTGCCCGCTTTCTGCTGGCCACGCCCGAAGATGACGGCGGCATGTTCGCAGCCCCGCCGCCAGACACGATTGATATCCCGCCAAGCCACCCCGTGGCCCGGCGCTTGTTGCAACTGGCCGAGCCGCGAAACTTCCTGCTGCGCCGCGGGCCGAATGACAAGGAAACCGCGCTATCCCAGGTCATCTCGGTCGATGAGGTGCGCAAGATGAAATCCTTCTTCGCGCTGTCTGCTGCGGATGGCGGCAGGCGCACCGCGATCATTGACAGCCTTGACGAGATGAACACCGCCTCGGCCAATGCGCTTTTGAAATTGCTGGAAGAACCGCCCGCCAACGTCACGCTTTTCCTTGTCGCACATCAACCCGCTCGACTTTTGCCCACCATCCGGTCGCGCTGCCGCGAGCTGCGCCTGTCACCACTCGGGCCACAAGACCTTGCCGATGCTCTGACACAAGCCGGGGGGGAGGTCGCACCCGAAGACCGCGCGGCACTGGCCGAACTGTCCACCGGATCGGTGGGCGAGGCCTTCCGCATGACCAACCTTGACGGGCTGAAGCTTTACACCGCCCTTGTGCGCCTGTTTGCCACCCTGCCCCGGATGGATCGGCCACAAGCCCTTGCGCTTGCCGAACTGGCGGCGGGGAAGGGTCAGGCTGAAACCTTCGATCTGCTGGTCACCCTGATCGACCTTTTGCTTGCCCGCCTTGCCCGCCACGGTGTCACCGGCCACCCCGTCCCCGAGGCCGCCCCGGGTGAGGCAACCCTGCTGTCCCGCCTGTCGCCGAACCCCACTGCCGCCCGTGCCTGGGCTGATCTTGCGCAAAGCCTTTCGGCACGCGCAAGGCGGGGCAAGGCAGTCAATCTTGACCCTGCCGCGCTTCTGATGGATATGCTCCTGAAGGTCGACGAGACGGCGGGTTCCCTCGCCCAGAGGTAACTCCCCCCGTGGCAAACACAGCATCCCCCACCCTGCCCGATCTGGTCGACAGTCATTGTCATCTCGACTTTCCCGACCTTGCCGCCGACCATGTCGGCGTGATTGCGCGCGCAGTGGCAGCAGGCGTCAACCGCATGGTCACCATCTGCACCCGCTTGCGTAACGAACCAATCGTCCGTGCCATAGCCGAGGCCCACCCGCAGGTTTACTACGCCGCCGGCACCCATCCGATGAGCGCGGCAGAAGAACCCCTTGCCACCGTGGACGAGTTTGTCGCCCTTGCCCGCCACCCGCGCCTTGTCGGGATCGGTGAGACGGGCCTAGATTACCATTACACCGCCGACAGCAAGGCCATCCAGCAAACCTCGCTGCGCCTCCATATCGAGGCGGCGCAGGCGACCGGTCTGCCGCTGATCATTCACGCCCGCGACGCCGATGAGGACATGGAGACGATCCTTGCCGAAGGCATGGCAAGACAGCCCTACTCTTGTGTGATGCATTGCTTTTCATCCGGCCCTCGTCTGGCCGAAGCGGCGCTGGAGATGGGCTTTTACCTTTCGATCTCGGGTATCGCGGCATTCCCCAAAAGTCAGGCGCTGCGCGATATCTTCGTCGCCGCACCGCTGGACCGGCTGCTTTTGGAAACCGACAGCCCCTACCTTGCCCCGCCACCCCATCGCGGCAAGCGCAACGAACCCGCCTTTGTCGCCCATACCGCACGGGCCATGGCCCCGGTCTTTGGCCTGACGCTGGAAGATTTCGCCGCCCGGACCACCGCCAACTTCGACCGGCTTTTCACCCGCGCCCGGCCAGCAAAGGCGGCTGCGTGATGGCGCGGCTGGCGTTCACCATCCTTGGCTGCGGGTCATCGGGTGGCGTGCCACGCCTTGGCGGCGACTGGGGCGCATGCGACCCGGCAAACCCGAAGAACCGCCGCCGCCGCTGCTCGCTTCTGGTCACCCGCGAAACCGGGGCTGGCACGACCCGCGTCCTGATCGACACCTCGCCCGACATGCGCGACCAGCTCCTTGACGCGGGCGTCGGCACGCTTGATGCCGTGGTCTACACCCACAGCCATGCCGACCACATGCACGGGATCGACGATCTGCGCCAGATCGTCTTCAACCTGAACCGCCGCCTGCCGATCTGGGCCGATGGCCCGACGCAGGAATCCCTGCTGTCGCGCTTCGGCTATGCCTTTGTCCAGCCAGCAGGTTCACCCTATCCGCCCATCCTTGATCTTCTCTCGCTTGACGGCCCGGTGACGGTCACGGGAGATGGTGGCCCGATCACGCTGACCCCCTTCCGCGCCGAGCATGGCAGCATGGACGCACTTGGCTACCGCATCGGCCCACTGGCCTACCTGCCCGATGCCGTCGCAATCCCCGAAGAAAGCTGGCCGCTGCTGGACGGCCTCGATTGCTGGATCGTCGACGCCCTGCGCCGCAAGCCGCACCCGACCCATGCCCATCTTGCCATGACGCTGGACTGGATCGCCCGCGCACAGCCTGCCCGCGCGGTGCTGACCAACATGCACATCGACCTTGACCACGACACGCTTCTTGCCGAACTGCCGCCCCATGTCGTTCCGGCCTACGACGGAATGACAGTCACCTATGATGACTGATCTTCAATCTTCCTCTCTGAGAAAATATCCCACGGGGGTGCGGGGGTGTGAAACCCCCGCTCTGCGGATCAATTGAGCGCGCTCCTCGACGTCATCCTCCCGGTCTTCCTGATCATCGGCTTCGGCTACGCCGCCGCAAAACGGGGGCTGTTCGGCGAAAGTGCCGTGGACGGGGTGATGCGCTATGCGCAGAACTTTGCCGTGCCGTGCCTGTTGTTTCGGTCCATCGCCGGGCTTGACCTTGGATCGGCCTTCAACCCGGCGCTGATGCTGTCATTCTACATCGCAGCCTTCGCAAGTTTTGCTGTCGGCATGACCGGCGCGCTTGTGGTCTTCAAGCGGCCCCTGACCGATGCTGTGGCGATCGGCTTTGCCTGCCTGTTTTCAAACTCGCTCCTCCTTGGTCTGCCGATCACCGAACGCGCCTTCGGCTCCGGGGCGTTGGTCGGCAATTACGCCATCATCTCGATCCACGCGCCGTTGTTTTACGCCTTCGGGATTGCGATGATGGAATGGGCGAGGGTGCGCGGCTATGGGGTGTCACCCGGGTCGTTGAGCCTCAAGATCGGCCGGGCGATCGGCACCCAGCCCCTTGTGATCGGCATCGCGCTTGGCTTTGTGGTCAATCTGGCGGGCTTGGGGCTTTACGCCCCTCTGTCCGCCGCCGTCGACATGATCGCCTCTACCGCGATCCCGACTGCGCTTTTTGGCCTTGGGGGTGTCCTTGTCCGTTACCGGACCGAAGGCGACCGGGCGACCATTGCAATGATCTGTGGCTGTTCGCTGATCCTGCACCCGGGGCTGACATGGCTTCTGGGCCAGCATGTTTTCGATCTGGACCGTGACGGGATGCGGTCAGCCGTTGTCACTGCCGCGATGGCGCCGGGGGTCAATGCCTACATGTTCGCCCATCTCTTCGGGGTGGCCAAACGGGTCAACGCCTCGGCGGTGCTGGTGGCAACGGCGCTGTCCATCGTGTCGGTCTGGGGCTGGTTGCAGATCCTGCCTTAGCGGCCCGTCACCCCCCGCAACCGGTCTGACCGGCGGCGCAGCAATTCCACCGTCGCCAGAAGCAGGGTCGAGATCACCACCAGGATCGTCGCCACCGCCAGAATGGCCGGGCTGATCGCCTCGCGGATACCGTTGAACATCTGCCGCGGGATGGTTTGCTGGTCCGGCCCGGCGATGAACAGGACCGCGACCACCTCGTCAAACGAAGTGACGAAGGCAAAGAGCGCGCCCGAAATCACCCCCGGCAGGATCAGCGGCATGATCACCTTGAAAAACACCGTGCGCGGGTTCGCCCCCATCGATTGCGCGGCGCGGATCAGGGACTGGTCAAAGCCCGATAACGTGGCCGTCACCGTAATGATGACAAAGGGAATGCCAAGGACGGCATGGGCGACGATCACCCCAAGGTGCGAGTTTGCAAGGCAGCCCTTTTCCGACAGGAAAAGCCCCACCGTCGACTCCAACGCGCCTCCGGGCGGCACGCAGGCCTGGGCGTAGAAAAAGCTCATGCCGACCGCGATGATGATGATCGGCACGATCATCGGCGAAATCAGCAGCGCCATGATCAGCCGGCGATAAGGCATTTCCGGCCGCGACAGCCCCAGCGCTGCGATGGTACCCAGAGTGGTCGCCAGAATGGTCGCCCAAAGCCCGACCCAGAACGAGTTCTTGGCCGCCTGTACCCATGTCGCCCGTTCCCAGACCTGGCTCCACCACAGTGAATCGCGTGGCCCATCAGCGTTCGGGTGGCCAAGGGTCAGAAGCGCGTCATACCAGCGCGTGCTGTAGCCATCGGGATCGAAGGTCAGCATCCGTTCGGTAAAGGTGAAATAGGGCTCGGCGTTGAACGACAGCGGAATGACCACAAGGATCGGCGAGATCAGGAACACGAAGATCAGAACGCAGATCACCCGGTAGGTGTAATACCATACGCGTTCCAGCGGCGAGGCATAGGTTGGCAGGGCCATCGGTTCCGTCTCCTCAGCCGAACTTCAGGCGGTCGATGCCGACGAGCCGGTCATAAATCCAGTAAAGCGCCAGGATCGCGGCCAAGAGCATCGCGGCAATGGCTGCGGCCAATGACCAGTTCGACTTCGACATGTGGAACGCGATCAGGTTGGAAATCAGCTGGCCATCCGCGCCGCCGACAAGTGCAGGCGTGATGTAGTAGCCAACCGCAAGAATGAAGACCAGAAGCGACCCCGCCGCAATTCCGGGCAGCGTCTGCGGCAGGTAGACCCGGCGGAAGGTCGTCCAGGACGTCGCACCAAGGCTGCGGGCGGCACGGGCGTAGCTTGGCGGGATCACCTTCATCACCGAATAGAGCGGCAGGATCATGAAGGGCAGAAGCACATGGGTCATCGCGACGATGGTACCGGTCATGTTGTACATCATCGACAACCGACCCTTGTCATCCACCAGCCCCATGGCAACAAGCATGTTGTTGACCACACCCTGTTCCTGCAACAGCACGATCCACGAGGTCGTGCGCACCAGAAGCGAGGTCCAGAACGGCAACAGCACCAGAATCATCAAGAGCGCAGATTTTGCCATCGGCAAGGTTGCCAGCAGGTGCGCGACCGGAAAGGCCAGAAGTAGGCACAACACCGTGATGATGCCAGAGATCAGGAAGGTCTTGAAGAACAGGTAAAGATAGATCCGCTCCTTGTCCTCGCCCCGCGCCCAGCCTTCATCCGTCAGCTTGCGGTCGGCGGCCACCAGATAGAATTCCGGCGTGTAGACATGGCTGGCCGATTCCATCCCACGCCAAAGCGCCGGACTGCCCCATTTGGCATCGGCGGCAAGAAGCGCCTCCTTGAAGGGGGGCTGAAGGTCGGCTGCGGCGCGGGCGCCAGCCTTGAACAGGCTGATCGTGCCGGAAACGGAATAATTGACCCGGGTTCCGGCAATGCCGGTGGTCCGTTCAACCTGCATTCGCGCCAGATCATCGACCAGCGCGGCATAGGCCGCCTCGGGTGGATCGGCGGGATCAAAGCCGGGGTTTTCCGCGAACCATGCCCGCAGCGCCGGGGCGGAATTGGCAAAGCCGTCATGTTCGAAGGACCGTTTCAGCATGTAGCCGATCGGCACAAGGAAGGTCAGCAGGACAAAGGCCAGCAGCGGCAAGACCAGCAGGAAGGCCCGGCGCTTGGCGCGGACCTGCGCCTCGGCAAGAGCTGCCTTCAGCGGGCGGCCATCGGCAGTAGTCAGAAGTGTCGGGGTCGCCTCGGCCATCGGCTTTTGTCTCTTTTATAAGCAGGAACCGGGCGCGAGGTGACCTCGCGCCCGGGTATTTGCGATTACTGCGCCAGCCAGGCCTGGAAGCGCTCATTCAGTTCCGAGTCGAAGTCGACCCAGAAGTCGGCCGAGGTTTCAAGCGCGTTGGTCAGGTTCTCCGGTGCGGTCGGAAGGTGCGGCGCCATCACGGTCTTGCCATCCTTGAAGATGATCTCTTCCAGCATCGACGACTTGCGGGCCGGACCGTAAGAGATCTGCTGGGCCGAAGCGCGCAGACCTTCGGTCGAGGTGGCGAAGGCAATGAATTCCATCGCATCAGCCATGTTCGGGGCGCCCTTCGGCACGACAAACATTTCGTTCTCGTAGATCTGGCCGTCCCAGACGATTTCGAAGGGCTTGCCCTCGTTCTGAGCAGCGGCGAAGATCCGGCCGTTGTAGGCGGTGGTCATCACGACCTCGCCATCAGCGAGAAGCTGCGGAGCCTGGCTGCCGGCTTCCCACCAGACGACCTGATCCTTGATAGTGTCAAGCTTGGCAAAGGCACGGTCCACACCTTCGGGGGTGCGCAGCAGGTCGTAGACTTCGGCCGCCGGCACGCCATCGCCCATCAGCGCCAGTTCCAGCACCGCCTTGGCACCCTTGCGCAGGCCGCGCTTGCCGGGGAACTTCTCCAGGTCGAAGAAATCGGCAACCGAGGTCGGGCCTTCGGGCAGCTTGGAGCTGTCATAAGCGAAGACGTTCGACCAGATGTCGGTCGACACGCCGCATTCGGTCACAGCGCCGGGAAGAAAGTCTTCGGCCGCCGGGGTGCCATCAGCGCCGGCGGGCAGCAAGGACATATCGATTGGTTCCAGAACGCCCTCGTCGCAAAGGCGGATCGCGTCGGCATATTCCAGCGACGCGACGTCGATCGTCACGTTGCCGGATTCGACCATCGCCTTGATCGGGGTTGCCGGGTTGTCGCTGTCCACCATGATCGTGGCTTTGCCAGTGGCGGCGACGAAGGGCTTCACGAAGGCTTCGGTCTGGGCTTCGCCGTAAGCGCCGCCCCAGGACATCACCGTGATGTCTGCATTGGCGGCAAAGCCAAAGCTGACAAGCGAGGTTGTCAGGATCAGAGTCTTTTTCATTGTAGTCTCCCTGTGTTGGATCAGTTCAGTTCGGGCCGGTCGTCAGGCCCGTCATCAAGGGTCAAGCGCGCGGGCATCCTGGGGATGCCAGCCCACCTTGATCTTCTGGCCGGCGGTCAGACGGGTCTGCCCCAGCGTATTGCGCATTTTCATCACGAAATCATCGGACCCAGCCACCCGCAAGACGGCGCGCAGGATATCGCCCATGTAGATCACTTCCACCACCTCGGCTTCGATGGTGTGGGCGCCCTCGGGCATCATCTCGGGCTTGAATTCCACCCGCTCTGGGCGGATGGAGACCAGCGTCTGCTGCCCCTTTTCCTTGATATTCACGGCAGTCGCGTCGATCAACTCTCCGGTGCGCAAACGGACCAGCGCCTTGTCGCCCGTCAGTTCCTCGATGGTGCCAAGAAGCTTGTTGTTCTCGCCGATGAACTGGGCAACGAAGCTGTTTTCGGGGCGTTCGTAAAGATCGGCCGGGGGGGCAAGCTGCTGGATCTTGCCATCGTTGAACACAGCCACGCGGTCAGACATCGTCAGCGCCTCGCCCTGGTCGTGGGTGACGTAGACCACTGTAATCCCAAGATTTTCGTGCAGGTGCTTGATCTCGAACTGCATGTGTTCGCGCAGCTGCTTGTCCAGCGCGCCCAAGGGTTCGTCCATCAAGACCAGCGCGGGATCGAACACCAGCGCCCGGGCAAGGGCGATGCGCTGCTGCTGGCCACCGGAAAGCTGGGCCGGGCGGCGGTTGATGAAGCTGAACATCTGGACCATGTCCAGCGCGCGCTTGACCTTTGCCTCTCGGTCGGATTTCGACATGCCCCGCACTTCCAGCGGGAAGGCAAGGTTTTCGCCTACTGTCATGTGCGGAAACAGCGCGTAGTTCTGAAAGACCATCCCGATGCCGCGCTTGTGCGGCGGCACCTGATTGATCGGCCTGCCATCCAGCCTGATTTCGCCACTGGTCGCGGTCTCGAACCCCGCCAGCATCATCAGACATGTGGTCTTGCCCGAACCCGAAGGCCCAAGCATGGTCAGAAACTCACCCTTGGCGATGGAAAGATTCAGATCCTTCACCACAAGGCTTACGCCATCATAGCTTTTCTGAACGTGATCAAACGCGACGTAAGCGTCGTTTCGGGGCTCAACCGTCACCCGTGTCTCCCTGTTTTACGTGACGCTTTGCGTCTTCTTTTCTGCGTAAACTAAAACGAAAGGCCGCCGCCTTTGCAACGCACAATCCCGCTTTTCGCACAACAAACCGGAAGTGCAGGAAAATCGGGCAGGATCGCCCGCCATTGCCGGTCATTTGAACGGAAATCGACGGTCAGGCAGGAAAGTTTCCGACCTGTGGGACACGAAATGCGCCGCGCGCCGCAAAAGTGCCGCCAAGCGGTAAAAAATGCGAAGGACGCGAGGTTGCCCCCGCGTCCTTTGCTTGTCGTCCGGCAGAACCTGGTGCGGATGAAAAGACTCGAACTTTCACTCCGGTTAAGGAACAGCGACCTCAACGCTGCGCGTCTACCAATTCCGCCACATCCGCATGAGGCTCTACCGTGGACGAGCGCTGTCTAGCGGCAGTCGCAGGCGATGAAAAGGGGGATTCTCATCCCCCCTTCACGAAGTCGGTCCCAAATGCATCAGAAGCTGGAGAAGATCAGGAACGGCAACCGCGCCGCCATGATTGCGGCCTGCGCCCCGGCGTTGACCACGGATGTATCCTGCGCCCCGGGCTGTTGATCAGCCATGACGACGGCCACCGATTCTTCGATCAGTTCGGGTTCCGGGACAACGACCGGAACGGCCTCGACAATCTCGACTGGCGCGGATTCGGCAGGCGCCACAGCTTCGGGGGCCGGAGCGACATCGAACAGCGGAAGGGCCGCTTCCTGCACATTGGCTTCCGGCACAAGCTCTGCGGCACGGCCATTGATCGTATAGGCGGCCTTGCGGATCAGGCTGTCACGCCCGGGAAGGCCCGGGGCCACGACCATCTGCCCCTGCCCCATTGCATCAAGCGATATCTGATACCAATCCATCGCCAGATCGGGCCGTTCGGTCGCGCCAAACCCCCGGGCAAGGTGATGGCCCGGATATTCAGCATAGCCGCGTTCCCCCATCGCGACGAGAAGAAGCGACGACCCGATCGCCACATTCATGTCATCCTGCGCATAGCCCACCCCAAGACAGACCTTGGCGGTGCCGGACAACTGGGCCGGCGACATGCCAGAGGACAGGATGAACCCTTCAACCCCGGACAAGACGGCATCAGCCGGTTTCAGCGAAAGGGCGGCAACATGGTCCTTCAGGACAGGACCGAAGGCCGCGCATTGTTCGGCGATCTGGGCAGGGGTGAAACCGGCGATCTGGGCCGTCAGTTCGCTGCCCCGGGCCATGGCATAGCTGCGGGCAAGGCAAAACTGTTCGCCCAGCGCGAAACTTGCGTCCTGCATGCCGTCGGTCGTGGTCATACCGCCATTTGCCGCGGTGGTCAGGCTGATGGCATTGCATTCGGCGGCGAGCGACCCTTTGGCACCTGCGGGGTTCATGAAAGACGGCAACGCGGGCGCTACTGCCGTGGCCGCCATGACCTCGGGTTCCGGCTCGGGCGCGGTGGCCACCTCTGGCGCTTCGGAGACAAGCGCCGGCAAAGTTGCAAGCGTAGCCGCGGCACCTGAGCCGGGCAGAGGCTGACCCGGAACACCAGCCATTTCGTCACGCTGGGCAATAAGAACCGCCTTCAGCCCGTAGACGCTGCCTGCCACGGCAGAGGCAATCACCGGGCCGCCCGCCACGGCACGGTGGTAAGAGGTGACAAGAATTGTGCGTTCATGTTCGCTCAGTTCCCCCGTCGCGGGATAACCGATAAAGGCCTGATACTCCCTGATCGCCGCCCGCGATTTCGGGCCGATCGCGCCATCGGGCGTGCCGACCGGATAGCCGAAGTAGTTCAGCGCGGTCTGAACCTCCCGGTTCGCTTCGCGCTGCGCGGCAGACATCGTGGGTTTGGTCGACTTGGTGGCCGACTTGGTCGATTGCGCTGACTTCTTCTTGTTGTTCTCATTGGTGACGGCGCTGCCGATGATGCCACCGATAAGCGCACCGGCGATGAAATCCTTGCCATCGGCCAAGGCCGGGGCTGACAAGGGGGACAGTGGCGTCAGCGCGACGGATGCCATCAGCGCGGTGGTTGCAATTGCCTTGACCTTCATCACATCTCTCCGAAAAGGGTAGGGTTCAAACTACGTAAAGTGTAACACGGCTTTGCCGTGGCGGAAGGCAGGAATTCCGCAACAAAGGGGGTGGTTGGTGGTGGACTGGCGGCTGATTCCGGGGCTTTCGCCCTATCTGGAGACCGTGACCGCCATGGAGGCCCATGTCGCCGCGATGAACGAAGGCCGCGCCGGCGAGGCGATCTGGCTTCTGGAACACCCGCCGCTCTACACGGCTGGCACCTCGGCGAGGGTCGAGGATCTGGTGCAGCCGGACCGTTTTCCGGTCTATCCGGTCGGGCGTGGCGGGCAATATACCTATCACGGGCCGGGGCAGCGCGTGGTCTACTGCATGCTGGATGTAAAGGCACGCGGGCAGGACGTGCGCTGCTTTGTCCGAGAGTTGGAACGCTGGGTGATCGACACCTTGGCCGAGTTCAACGTGACCGGCGAAATCCGGCAGGGCCGCGTCGGCGTCTGGGTGCAGCGCCCGGACAGGCCGGGACCGGATGGCCAGCCCACGGAAGACAAGATCGCTGCCATTGGCATCAAGCTGCGCCGCTGGGTCAGCTTCCACGGCATCTCGATCAACGTGGAACCCGACCTGTCGCATTTCGACGGAATCGTACCGTGCGGAATCCGGGAACATGGGGTCACAAGCCTTGTGGATCTTGGTCTGCCAGTGACGATGGCCGACCTTGACGCCGCGCTGATGGCCACACTTTCCAAGCGGTTTCAGGGGGTCTGCCCGTAGCATGTTGCCGCATATCCTGCGGTTGCTATTGCATAACAGACCCGTTTTTCCCCATGTTGACCGGTAAGCAGCGACTCGTTGCTCCGTGACATGCGAGGACATAATGACGAAATTCATCCTTCTGGCCGCCACCGTCGTCGCGCTTGGCGCCCCGGCTTTCGCTGCGGACCCTGCGGCGGGCGAAGATGCGTTCAAGAAGTGCAAGGCCTGCCATTCGGTCGTGGCCCCCGACGGCACCGAGATTCAGAAGGGTGGCCGCACCGGTCCGAACCTTCATGGCGTGATCGGGCGCGCCATCGCGTCAGACCCGGACTTTCGCTATGGCGACTCACTTGCCGCCCTTGGTGCCACAGGCGCTGTCTGGGACGCAGCAAGTTTTGCCGCCTACACGGCTGACCCGGCGGGCTATCTGAAATCTGCACTGGGTAATGACGGGGCCAAGTCGAAGATGTCCTTCAAGCTCGCGTCGGGCGGTGAGGATATTGCGGCCTACCTCACATCGGTTTCTCAGTAATCAGCGGTCAGGCAACCTGAACGCTTTCGGGCGCGCCCCTTGCCGGGGACGCGCCCGAAGTGATTCCATCCGCGGCTTTGTTCCCGATCGGACCGGGCATGATCCGGGCATGATCCGGGTAGCCACGTCAGGCAAGTTTTCTGCCCCCTGCGGCAAAGTCATGCATTGCGACAACGGTCCGGCACGATTAAAGACGGGGATACAAGGGAACCGGGCGGGCCGTCTTTCGGTCCGTCAACCGGCATGACGCAATAAGACCAAAGCGGGAGACGCCAATGGCGGACGCAGCCATCCACGGCCATGAGCACCACAAACCCGGGTTCTTTACCCGCTGGTTCATGTCGACAAACCACAAGGACATCGGGATTCTCTACCTGTTTGCCGGTGGGCTTGTCGGCCTGATCTCGGTCATCTTCACCGTCTACATGCGGATGGAGCTGATGGAGCCGGGCGTTCAATACATGTGCCAGGAAGGCATGCGCCTGACGGCCGCCGCCGCTGGCGATGTCTGCACCCCGAACGGCCATATCTGGAACGTGACCGTGACGGCCCACGGCATCCTGATGATGTTCTTCGTGGTCATTCCCGCGCTGTTCGGCGGTTTCGGCAACTATTTCATGCCGCTGCAGATCGGTGCGCCGGACATGGCGTTCCCGCGGATGAACAACCTGTCGTTCTGGCTGTTCATCGCCGGCACCTCGCTGGCTGTGGCCTCGCTCTTTGCCCCCGGTGGCGGTGGTGACCTTGGCACCGGTTCGGGCGTGGGCTGGGTGCTTTACCCGCCGCTATCGACCACCGCCGAAGGCGGTTATGCGATGGACCTTGCGATCTTCGCGGTCCACCTGTCGGGTGCCTCGTCGATCCTTGGTGCGATCAACATGATCACCACCTTCCTGAACATGCGCGCGCCGGGCATGACCATGCACAAGGTGCCGCTGTTTGCCTGGTCGATCTTCGTGACCGCGTGGCTGGTCCTGCTGGCGCTGCCGGTGCTGGCCGGTGCGATCACCATGCTTCTGACCGACCGCAACTTCGGCACGACCTTCTTCTCGCCCTCGGGCGGCGGTGACCCGGTGCTTTACCAGCACATCCTTTGGTTCTTCGGCCACCCGGAAGTCTACATCATCATCCTGCCGGCCTTCGGGATCATTTCCCAGGTCATCGCCACCTTCTCCAAGAAGCCGATCTTCGGCTACCTGCCGATGGTCTATGCGATGGTGGCAATCGGGGTGCTGGGCTTCGTGGTCTGGGCGCACCACATGTATACCGCCGGTCTCAGCCTGACGCAGCAAAGCTACTTCATGCTGGCCACCATGGTCATCGCGGTGCCGACCGGCATCAAGGTGTTCTCGTGGATCGCAACGATGTGGGGCGGCTCGGTAGAGTTCAAGACACCGATGCTTTGGGCCTTCGGCTTTCTGTTCCTGTTCACCGTCGGTGGCGTGACCGGGATCGTGCTTTCCCAAGCGCCGGTGGACCGGGCCTATCATGACACCTACTATGTCGTGGCCCACTTCCACTATGTGATGTCGCTTGGCGCCGTGTTCGGGATCTTCGCCGGGGTTTACTTCTGGATCGGCAAGATGTCGGGACGGCAGTATCCGGAATGGGCGGGCAAGCTGCACTTCTGGATGATGTTCATCGGCTCGAACCTAACGTTCTTCCCGCAGCACTTCCTTGGACGTCAGGGCATGCCGCGCCGCTACATCGACTACCCCGAGGCGTTCGCCTACTGGAACTGGTTCTCGTCCATCGGTGCGTTCATCTCTTTCGCCTCCTTCGTGTTCTTCATCGGGATCGTGGTCTACACACTTCGTTGGGGCCAGCGCGTGACCGAAAACAACTACTGGAACGAATACGCCGACACGCTGGAATGGACCCTGCCTTCGCCGCCGCCCGAGCACACGTTCGAGCAGCTGCCAAAGCGCGAAGACTGGGACAAGAGCCACGCCCACTAAGGCGCAGCATACAGACCAAGAGGCCCTGGGATATGTCCCGGGGCCTTTTGCATTTGGGCGCAACTCCCACAAGCCTGCACTGATGACGCAAGCAAAAGCGGCGGCGCATGCGGCATCAGGGGGCATTTACCCTGCAAACTCCTGCGCTATTTTCCGCGATCACAGCAAACATGGCTCAAGTCCTGCACCATGCCCTACGAATGGATCCCCGCCCCGGCCGACCGTCAGCGCCTGCATCTGTGGCCACACAGATCGCTGACCCAGCGCGGCTTTGTCTGGTTCGTCGGTGGCACGGCCGCACTGATCACGGTGCCACTGGTCGGCGTGCTGGGGTCACCCGTGGTCTGGGCGCTGTTGCCGTTTCTTCTGGGGACAATCTGGGCCATCTGGTTTGCCCTGCGCAAGAACGGCCGCGACCGCGATATCGTCGAGGATCTGACCCTGTCGCCCGATCACGTCACCCTGACGCGCCACGGCCCCAAGGGCGAGCGGCAGGACTGGGAAGCAAACCCCTACTGGCTGCGCGTGACGCTGCACCCCACCGGTGGGCCGGTGCCGAACTACCTGACCCTGAAGGGCGAGGGGCGAGAGGTGGAACTGGGCGCGTTCCTGTCCGAGGAAGAACGTATCGCCCTAAGCCGTGACTTGAGCGAAAGACTGGCCGCGCTACGCTAGCCGCCCCTTGACCAGCGCGCCGACCGCGCCGAAATCCATCTGGCCGGTATACTTGCCCTTCAGCGCAGCCATGACCTTGCCGCAGTCCCGGATGCTGGCCGCCCCGGTTTCAGCCACGGCGGCAGCGATGGCGGCGTCAATCTCTTCGTCCGAAAGCTGGCGCGGCAGGAATTCCTGAATCACGCCGATTTCGGCCAGTTCCTTTTCCGCCAGTTCCAATCGGCCACCCTCTTCGTAGGCGCGGGCGGATTCCTGACGTTGCTTGACCATCTTGCCCATGATCTGAAGGATTTCAGGCTCACCAACCTCGCCTGCGTCGGCTTCGCCACGCAGGGCAATCTCGCGGTCCTTGATGGCGGCGTTGATCAGGCGAAGGGTAGACAGGCGATCTGCCTCTTTCGCTTTCATCGCGTCCTTCAAGGCCGCTTGCAAACGGTCTCGTAGCAGCATCGGTCATCCATCCCCATGGTTTTTCCCCGAAGTTCGCACCATAGCTTGAACCCCCGCCAACCGCAACCGGGGCCATCTTTTGCAAGCCTTTGTTTTTTAAACACAAAGCTTTTGTCACGCAGCCTTGACCCCACGCGGCCCTGCCCTTAGGTTCGCGCCAATTTGCCGAAGATGGAGTCGTGTCATGCCTGCACCGCAGAAGCCTACCGCCTGCCTTGCACTTGCCGATGGCACGCTGTTTTACGGGCACGGCTTCGGTGCCACGGGTGAGACGATCGCCGAACTGGTGTTCAACACCGCGATGACCGGCTATCAGGAAATCATGACGGACCCGTCCTATGCGGGTCAGGTCGTGACCTTCACCTTCCCCCATATCGGCAACACTGGCGTCACGCCCGAAGACGATGAGACGCAGACCCCCTCCGCCGCCGGAATGGTCGTCAAATGGGATCCGACGGAACCCTCGAACTGGCGCGCGACCGGGAATCTGACCGCCTGGCTGACCAAGATCGGCCGGATCGGCGTGGGCGGGATAGACACCCGCCGCCTGACCCGGGCCATCCGCCAGCAAGGCGCGCCGCATGTGGCACTGGCCCATGACCCCGAGGGCAGGTTCGATATCGAGAAGCTGGTCGCCAAGGCACGGGCGTGGAAAGGTCTTGTGGGTCTTGATCTGGCCAAGGACGTGACCTGCGCCCAAAGCTACCGCTGGGATGAAAAGCGCTGGGCCTGGCCGGAAGGCTATACCCGGCGCGAAGGTCCGGGCCTGCGCGTCGTCGCCGTGGATTACGGCGCGAAACGCAACATCCTGCGCTGCCTTGCCTCGGTTGGCTGTGAAGTGACCGTTCTGCCCGCCACCGCCACCGCCGAAGACGTGCTGGCCCTGAACCCCGAAGGCGTATTCCTGTCGAACGGCCCCGGCGACCCGGCAGCGACGGGGGCCTATGCGGTGCCGATGATTCAGGACGTGCTGGCCAGGAACCTGCCGGTCTTCGGCATCTGCCTTGGCCATCAGATGCTGGCCCTGGCGCTTGGTGCCAAGACACGCAAGATGAACCACGGCCACCACGGCGCTAACCACCCGGTGAAGGATCTGACCACCGGCAAGGTTGAAATCACCTCGATGAACCATGGCTTTACCGTGGACGCCGACACCCTGCCCGCTGGCGTGGTGATGGAAACCCATGTCAGCCTTTTTGACGGCACCAACTGTGGCATCGCCATGGTGGATCGGCCGGTGTTCAGCGTACAGTACCACCCCGAGGCCAGCCCCGGCCCGCAGGACAGCTTCTACCTCTTTGAACGCTTCGCAGCTGCGATGCAGGCGCGCCGCGCCGCCTGAAGCCCTGTTAACATCGCATTAACCCGGCGGGCGCATGCTGCGCATTTGGCAATGGCCAGGGGCAGCGCATGGCAAGGGCAGAGCGTCAGATCTTCGCAGAGGCAGCGGTTGGGCAAACCAGCCCACTCCGCGCAGACTTGCCCTCGGGGCAGAACTCCTGCGGACCGGGGCGGTGTCAGCCGATGACATTGTCTCGGCATTGGCGCATCAGGGGCGCGAAGCAGGACGGCTGCCTGAAGTGCTGCGCGCGCGAGGCCTTGTCGTCGAACGCGATCTTCTGGATGTCGAGGCGCGCAATTGGGGGATCCGGGTCATCGACCTTGCCGCCACCCTGCCCGACCCGCGCCTGATTGATGCTGTGGGCGCGGCAGATTGCCTGCGCTACGATCTTGTGCCTTGGCGGCAGGTAGGGGGCGTCACCGTGGTCGCGCTGTCACGCCCGGAAATGTTTCGCCAACTTCGCCCGATGCTGGAGGCGCGCCTTGGCCCGGTCAGTGCCGGGCTGGCCTCTGAACGTGCAATCGTCGCGGCCATCCATGCCTGTCGCGGCCCACGCCTTGCCCAGGCCGCCGAAAACCGGGTTTCCGCAGCGGAAAGCTGCCGGGGGTGGCCCAAGATCTCTCGTGCGCCACGAATTCTGACCGGCATCGTCGCGGGGTTGAGCCTTGCCCTTGCAGCGCCTGTTGGCTTCGGGCTGGCGGTCGTGGCATTTGCGCTGGTTTCTCTGGCGCTGATCGTCGGATTGAAGTTCGCCGCTACGCTGGCAGCGCTGATTCCACCTGCCGTTGAAATCGGACCGGCGCCGGATGGCATCCCGCCCATCGTTTCAATCATCGTTGCGCTCTACCGCGAAGGTGACATCGTCGGCCGGCTGGTGCGCAGGCTGGCGCGGCTGGACTACCCCGAGGAATTGCTGGATGTCATCCTTGCGGTTGAAGCAGACGACCATGTCACGCGCAACGCCCTAGCCACGGCAGAGCTGCCGCGCTGGATGCGGGTGGTTGTTGTCCCGGAAGGGAAGGTAAAGACCAAACCGCGCGCGCTGAACCATGCGCTTTACTACGCCAAGGGTGCCATCATCGGCGTCTACGACGCCGAAGACGCCCCCGATCCGGATCAACTGCGGCAGGTCGTGGCACGGTTTCACCGGTCCGGCCCCGAAGTTGCATGCCTGCAAGGCGTGTTGGACTATTACAACCCCCGGACCAACTGGCTGTCACGCTGCTTCACTATCGAGTATGCGGGCTGGTTCCGGTTGATACTGCCCGGCATCGCGCGGCTTGGTCTTGTGGTGCCACTTGGTGGCACAACCCTGTTCTTTCGCCGCGAGGTGCTGGAGTCTCTGGGCGGCTGGGATGCCCACAATGTCACCGAAGACGCCGATCTTGGGATTCGCCTTGCCCGCCACGGCTACCGGACAGAGTTGATCGCCACCGTCACCGAGGAAGAGGCGAATTGCCGCGCGTTGCCTTGGGTGAAACAGCGGTCTCGCTGGATCAAGGGTTACATGATGACATGGGCGGTCCACATGCGCGCGCCGGGACTGCTGTGGCGACAGCTTGGCCCACGGGCCTTTCTGGGCTTTCAGGTGATGTTTCTTGGCACGATCGCGCAGTTTCTTCTGGCACCTCTGTTGTTGTCCTTCATGGTTGTGCCTTTCGGCATTGCCCATCCGCTTTTTGACGTCCTGCCCTCGCCCGCCGTATGGACGATGGCAGGGATCTTCATCCTGTCCGAGATTGCGAACCTGATGATCGGCATGATCGGCACCAGCCGGACGCGGCATGGGCTTAGCCTGTGGTGGGTGCCGACAATGAAGCTCTATTTCCCCCTCGCCTCGCTCGCGGCCTACAAGGCCTTGGTTGAATTGGCGACGAAGCCCTTCTTCTGGGACAAGACCACGCATGGGCTGTTCGACCATGTGCCGGAAAAATCCTGACTGAAGCAAAACTGGCTGGCCGAAAAATGGCCAGCTACCGAAGCATGTGCCTCAATCACTTCCGGAAACGGTCGCGGGCTTCGCATCAACTTCTGGCCCAATGGGGCTTCAGCGCAACCGCAATTCACCTGCATCAACCCGAAGCCGGGTTTCAAACGCGCGGCTGATATGCGTCTTAAGCGCCTCGTAGGCGGCGTCGCCATCACCGGCCTCGATCGCAGCGACGATATGGTCATGCTCATCCAGCGCCACCTCATCCCGACCTTCCGCCGCGAATGAGGTATTGGCCATCAGCGCCATCGACCGATGCACCAGATCAAGCTGCTGGACCAGATACCGGTTGTGGCTGGCCAGATGAATCTGCTTGTGAAACCGCTTGTTCGCCCGTGACAAGGCGCGCGGGTCTCCGCCCACCAGCGCCCGATCCTCGGCCACCATGCTGCGCAAGACCCGGACTTCCTCAGGCGTTGCATGCCGGGCCGCCAAACGCGCTGCCAGCCCTTCCAGTTCGGATCGCACCGCGTAAAGTTCGGCCAACTGGTTGTGGTCAAGGCTGGCCACGATCAGGCTGCGCCCGTCGCGCGTCAGCATCGACTGCGTTTCCAACCGCTGCAATGCCTCGCGCACCGGGGTGCGCGAAACCCCGAGCCGTTCCGCAAGTTCGCTTTCAACCAGACGGTCGCCCGGCTTGTAAAGCCCGGCGTCAATCGCCTCGAGGATCAGGGTATAAGCGTCCTTCTGCACCGTCCGGCCTTCCTTTACTGCGCGCCGGACCCTAGCGCGCCGGACGCCCTGCAATCAACCCTTCCCAAGACCCGGCACAGAGGCTAGATCAGGCCCATGCCAGAACAGGATTTCGCACAGGTCACGACTTGGGTCTTTGACCTCGACAACACACTCTATCCCCCACACATGCGCCTCTTTGACCAGATCGAGGTGAAGATGACAGATTGGGTGATGACGGCGCTTAATGTGGACCGCGCCCGGGCCGACCACTTGCGCGCGCATTACTGGCAGACCTACGGCACCACCCTGGCCGGTCTGATGACGGAACACGGCGTCGATCCTGGCCCTTACCTGAACGAAGTCCATGACATCGACTTTTCGGTCCTGGCCCCCGACCCGGACCTTGCGCAGGCCATTCGCGCCCTGCCCGGCAGGCGGATCGTCTATACCAACGCCTGCGCCCCTTATGCCGAAAAAGTCCTTTCCGCCCGTGGCCTTGGCGGGCTTTTTGACGCGGTATACGGGGTCGAGCACGCGAATTTCCACCCAAAGCCCAGCGCCCGCGCCTTTGAGACGGTCTTTGCCCAGGACGGCCTGACCACGGCCGCGGCCGCAATGTTCGAAGATGACGCCCGCAACCTTGCCGTGCCGCATGCCCTTGGAATGCGCACCGTGCATGTGGCCCCCATCCCCGAACCCGCTTCACATATCCATCATCACACCGACGATCTTGCCGGATTCCTGCGTTTGCTTCCGGGGTGACCAAGCGTCGCATCCCCTGACGCAGTCCTGCCGCTGCCCTATCTTGCCGTAAGGACAGCGAAGGATACAGCGATGACCGGACAAAGCCTTGCCAGCAACCATGCCCCAGGGCTTGCCGATCGTGCATGGAACCTGATCCGCGCCTTGCCCGTCATCGGCCGGGTAATCCGCGACATCGAACGCGAGATTGACACGGTCTATTACCTGTTCGTCATTCTGTTGACCGCGCTTGTGCTGGCTGTCCAGGCTTGGGGCCTGCCCGCGCTGGTTGTGACGGCGGTTGCGCTTGTGCCGGTGATCTTTGTCCTTCTGATCTGGGTCACTCTGCCCTGAACGGCTGCCGGGACAACCTGTCCTCTGGCTCATCGCCCACGCTAGGCCTATCCTTGGGGTAATGGAGGCAGCCAGCATGCGCGAGACGACAGATATCCTGATTTCCGGCGGCGGCGTCGCCGGGCTGACGGCGGCAGCGGCCTTGGGCAGCGCGGGCTTTCGCGTAATCTGTGTCGACCCTACCCCCCCTGTGACGACCGCAGAGGATGATAACGCCGATCTGCGGACGACGGCCTTTTTGCAGCCGTCGATTCCGGTTCTTGAACGTGCCGGCCTGTGGGAGCGCCTTCAACCCCATGCCGCACCGCTTCAGGTGATGCGGATCGTCGACGCAGGAGGGGTGGACCCAGTCGCGCGGCTGACCAAGGATTTCAACGCCGCCGATATCTCTGACGCACCCTTTGGCTGGAACCTGCCCAACTGGCTTTTGCGCCGGGAAATGGTCGCGCGGCTGGCTGAACTGCCGAATGTCAGCTTCCGCCCCGGCACTGGTTTTCTGCGGATCTTGCCGCGTGAGACCGAAGCGCTGGTCACCTTGTCGGACGGCAGCCAGATCGCGGCACGGCTGGTCATAGGCGCTGATGGCCGCGCCTCACCGCTGCGTGAGGCGCTCGGGATTGGCGCCCGCACCATGCGCTATGGCCAGAAGGCGCTGGCCTTCGCCGTGGCGCATGACATGCCACATGAAAATGTATCGACCGAAGTTCACCGCTCTGGCGGGCCTTTCACCCTTGTCCCCCTGCCCGACCGAGATGGACAGCCTGCCTCGGCCGTAGTCTGGATGGAAACGGGGCCGGAGATCGCCCGCCTTGCCTCCCTGCCCCAACCTGCTTTCGAGGCTGAAATGACGGCCCGCTCCTCTGGCATCCTCGGGCCATTGCGGCTGATGAGCCGGCGTTCGGTCTGGCCGATCATCAGCCAGATCGCCGACAGCATGTCTGGCCCGCGCGCCATTCTGATGGCCGAAGCCGCCCATGTGGTGCCACCGATTGGCGCACAAGGGCTGAACATGAGCCTTGCCGACCTTGCCTGCCTACTGGAGCTTGCCCAATCCAACGCGCAAGACCCTGGCATCCGTGCTGTTACCGATGCCTATCACCGGCGGCGCCATTGGGAAGTCCAGGCCCGGGTCGCCGGAATCGACCTTCTGAACCGCACGTCGATGGCCTCGGCACCGGGCTTGCGCGACCTGCGGGCAAAGGCGCTGGAAGCATTGTATTCCGCCGGTCCGGTCCGGAAAACCTTGATGCGTGCTGGCCTTGGGGTTCGCAAGGTTGCCCCTGCGGTCGAAAGCCCCTGAAGTTTCGTGCATTTTTGCACATAAGTGCCGCAGTCCCGCCGCTCTGCGTGAGGCACTGAAACATGTGACCGTATTGTAACGGAAGACCCTACTGAACCCGCAGGATTCTGCCTCGTGCGGCTGCAAGACCAGCGGACAGTCACAACTGGGCGGGGGGCAGAGAGCAAGGCGTGATTTTCCATTCCGCGGCCCATGCCCCATCTCTGTTTCACCGCCCCAAGGTAGGGGCGGGCAGAAACCGAAACAAAAGTATTACAACATGAAACGCATCGTTCTTGCCGCTGCTCTGGTCGCCGCCTCTACCGTTGGCACTTTGGCCCAGACAGCTCCAGTCGCCCTGTCCTCGTCCATCCAGTCGCAAATCATGCTGCTGGTTCCGGGTGCTGATCTGTCGAACCTGACCAACTCGCAATATGCGCAACTGGTCACCTTCTTCGGCGACTCGGAAAACCTGCGCACGCGTTCTGGTGCCGCACAGCAGGTCTCCGTGATCCTTGGCGTTCAGTGAGCCTCAACTGAGAGGTCAGAAATGCACAGGTCGGATTCTCGCTTCCGGCCTGTGCATCTTGCAGTCCTGATCGATCAGAGGACAGCATCAACCGCCCGGCGCAGCCGTGCGACGGTCGCAGGAACATCAGCCAGCTTGTCCAAGCCGAAAAGCCCGATGCGGAAAGTGCGGAATTCCAAGCCCTCGCCCACCTGCAACGGCACGCCCGCCGCAATCTGCAACCCTTCCGCCCGGAATTTCGCCCCGCTCTGCACGTCAGCGTCGCTGGTGTAGCTGACCACCACACCCGGTGCCTGGAAGCCTTCGGCGGCGACGGACGGCACGCCCTTTTCCGCCATCATGTCGCGCACCGCCCGGCCAAGCGCCCATTGCGCGGCCTTGGCAGCCTCGAACCCCATTGCCTTGGTTTCCAGCATCGCATCGCGGAATCCCACGATGGCATCGGTCGGCATGGTGGCATGATAGGCATGCCCGCCACCCTCATAGGCCGCCATGATGCTGCGCCATTTCTTCAGGTCGATGGCAAAGGAATTGCTGGTCGTCTCGGCCAGCCGCGCCTCGGCCCGGGGCGACAGCACCACAACGCCGGCTGAAGGTGAAGCCGACCAGCCCTTTTGCGGGGCCGAGATCAGCACATCCACCCCGGTCGTCGCCATATCTACCCAGACGCAGCCGCTTGCGATGCAGTCCAGCACCATCAGCGCGCCCACCTCATGTGCAGCCTCTGCCACCTTGGCGATATAGTCATCCGGCAAGATGATCCCGGCGCTGGTTTCGACATGCGGCGCGAACACGGCTTCGGGCCGCGTCTCATGGATTTTCGCCACGACTTCTTCCACCGGCGGCGGCGCATAGGCCGCCTGCGCGCCATTCCCGGTCTGCCGCGCCATCACGACGGTCGTCTCCTCGGCAAATCCGCCGGCATCAAAGATCTGCGTCCAGCGATAGCTGAACCAGCCGTTGCGCACGACAAGAACCCGGCCCTGTCCGAACTGGCGCGCCACGGCTTCCATCGCGTAAGTGCCGCCACCGGGGATCAGCGCCACGGCCGAGCCCTTGTAGACCTCTTTCAACAAGCCAGACACCTCACGCATCACGCCCTGAAACCGGGCCGACATATGGTTCAGGCTGCGGTCGGTGAAGACGACCGAGAACTCTTCAAGACCGTCAGGGTCGATATGGGCGTGCAGTCCGGGCATGGGCAATTCCTCCTCAACTTGCCCCCAACCTAGCCTATTTGCCCGCTTCTCAAATACTCAATTGCGACATTGCCGCTATCCCAATGGCCCGGGGCGGCGCTCTTCGGTCAAAAGCACGTTGGCTTCCACGTTGCCGACGCCCGGAAGGGTCATGATCCGGCGGCGCAGGACGCGCTCGAAATCAGCGATGTCGCGGGCCACGACGCGCAGGCGATAGTCGAACAGGCCCAGCACATGCTGCACCACCTGAACTTCCGGGATCGCCGTCACCGCGCGCTCAAAGTCTTCAAGGCTGACCCGCCCCTTTGTGGCCAGCTTCACGCCCAGAAACACGGTCACGCCAAAGCCAAGCCGTTCGCGGTCCACCTCGACCCGCTGCCCGGCCAGCACCCGCGCCTCTTCCAAGCGCCGCACCCGGCGCCATGCGGCGGGTTGGCTTATCCCCAGCCGCCGCCCCAGTTCCCCGGCCGAAAGCGCGCCATTGCCACCAAGCTCGCGCAAGATCGCCCGGTCAATGTCATCAAGATCAATCAAAGCGGCAGCCCCCCGCTGTCTTTTATGGTCGCAACCAGCATCAGCGCCTCGACCTCGGCGATATGCGGCAGGGTCAGGATCCGGTCACGGTAGATGCCGGTCCAATGCCCCATGTCGCGCGCCAGAACATTCAGACGCACATCAACGCGGCCAAGGAAGGTTTCGATCCCGATCACCTCTGGCACCTCGCGCGCGGCGGCGATGAATTCGTCAAAGGCGCGCGGGTTGGTCTTGTCGAGGGTGAAGCGCAGGCTGACCTCCACCTCATAGCCAAGCGCGCGCCAGTCGATCACCGCGGTCTCCGACCGGATCGCCCCCGCGCCGCGCAGCCTGTCCAGGCGCCGCCAAAGCGTGGCCGGGGTCACCCCCGCGCGTTCAGCAAGAGCCGCACGTTCCAGCCCCGGTTCGGCCAGCCAGTGCCGCAGGATGCGGCGGTCAGTGTCGTCGATCCGCATGATTTTTTCGTGATATGGTCAAATGGAGAATGCTCCTTCGCACATATGCAGAAAATCGTCAAACATTGCACGAAAGAACCGCCGTTTCGGTCTATTGTGCCGCCATCAACCAACACAAAGGATACGCCCATGCGCGTTTACTATGACCGCGATTGCGATGTGAACCTGATCAAGGACAAAAAGGTCGCCATCCTTGGCTACGGCTCTCAGGGTCACGCCCACGCGCTGAACCTGCGCGATTCGGGCGCCAAGAACGTCGTCGTGGCGCTGCGCCCTGGCTCGGCTTCGGCCAAGAAGTGCGAAGCCGAAGGTCTCAAGGTCATGGACATCGCCGCCGCTGCCGCATGGTGCGACGTGATCATGTTCACCATGCCGGATGAGCTTCAGGCCGAAACCTACAAGAAATACGTTCACGACAACCTGCGCGAAGGTTCGGCCATCGCCTTTGCCCACGGCCTGAACGTGCATTTCGGTTTGATCGAGCCGAAGCCCGGCGTTGACGTCATCATGATGGCCCCAAAAGGCCCGGGCCACACCGTGCGCGGCGAATACACCAAGGGCGGTGGCGTGCCGTGCCTTGTGGCCGTCCATCAGGACGCGACCGGCAAGGCGATGGAAATCGGCCTCTCCTATTGCTCCGCCATCGGTGGCGGCCGGTCCGGCATCATCGAGACCAACTTCCGTCAGGAATGTGAAACCGACCTTTTCGGCGAACAGGCAGTCCTCTGCGGTGGTCTGGTCGAACTGATCCGCATGGGCTTCGAGACCCTCGTGGAAGCCGGCTACGAGCCGGAAATGGCCTATTTCGAGTGCCTGCACGAAGTGAAGCTGATCGTCGACCTGATCTACGAAGGCGGCATCGCCAACATGAACTACTCGATCTCGAACACGGCCGAGTATGGCGAATACGTCTCCGGCCCGCGCATCCTGCCTTATGCTGAAACCAAAGCGCGGATGAAAGAGGTTCTGACCGACATCCAGACCGGCAAGTTCGTGCGTGACTTCATGCAGGAAAACGCCGTCGGCCAGCCGTTCTTCAAGGCCACCCGCCGCATCAACGACGAACACCAGATCGAACAGGTCGGTGAAAAGCTGCGCGCCATGATGCCGTGGATCTCCAAGGGCAAGATGGTCGACAAGGCCCGCAACTGACCCTTCGCAAGATCAAGTCAGGGGGCGTTCATCGCCCCCTGAACCTTTGCCTGGTCAATCGTCAAGCCCGCTTGGCAGGCTTGCGATGTAACGCATGACACTGATCCGATCATCCAGCGAAAACGCGCGAAGGTTGATCATGGCCGCCCCCGGATGGGCGTTCGAGATCTTGTTGTAGACCTCGTCTGGAAGCTCCCTTGCCTCGGTGCCGACGAAATTGTGGTCGTCCCCTGCGCCCCAATCCATTGCCCGCCCGTCAAATCCGTGACAGGCAGCACAGGTTGTCTGGAAAATGGCCCTGCCGCGATCCGTATCGCCAACCCCGGCGATGACGGTGCGCGTGTCATAGTCGATGAAGGCCCGCATATCCGTCAGCCCTTCACTGACAAAATGGGCGACACGAAGCATCTCGTCATCCGTGATCATGTCGGTCGTGTAGGGATGGCTCTCGTTGCGCAAGATCGGCATGATCTCTTCGATTGGCGCACCACGCATCCCCATGATGCCACTTATCCCGGTAAAATGGCTGCCCTGCGAATAGATACCGCCGGCCCCCTGATAATCCCAGCCATGGCATTCCTTGCAGCGCCATGTTCCGGATCCGGTCTGCTGATCATTCACCGACACCGGATAGGCCGGGTTGATCCCGTCCGGCTCGGGGCGATCAAGGGCTTCCCACCAGTTGTCATAGATCCGTCCACCTGCCGCGAGCGTCCATTCCTTTGACGGCACCTGCGGCGATCCGTGAACAAACTCTTGCTGCTGAGCCCCATGCTCTTGAGGCGCGATGGCGCGCAAAGTGTCGGTAAAGCCAGCGTTTGGCGTCGCAAGGATTGCGGCAAGGGCCACTTTAGGCAAGATTTGATGATGTCTCTTCATGTCACTTCCTCCCGTCAAGCCTGAGGTGTTCCACCCGAACCGACCGTCCTCTGTCAGTAGCCAGCAAGGACCGCACCCACCTCTTGATTGGCCTGCACATTCGGAAATTCTCATAGCAGAAGCCGGCAGAACCTTGCCGATCCGCGGGACCGGAAAGCCACTATTGCACTTTGGTTGAGGATCATGCTCCTATGGTTTACACCATCGGAGCATGCGATATGGCCGAGGATTCAATCTCTGGTTTATCTGCGAACCCGACGATACGAAGCACACGCCTGATGCGGCTTGCTTCATCGATCGTATTTGTGTGCGGCCTGATCCTGTTCTTTGACATCGGAGGTGAGCTGCACGCGGCCTTCATCTACCGCGACAGCCTTTCTGTGCTTTCCCTCATGCATGTGGGTACAGAGCTTCTGGCCTCTGTCGCCCTCGCTGCGGCCTTTGTGATCATTCGGCACGAGATCAGGCTTGTCGAACGCATGCGGCATGGCAGCAACCAGAAACTGGCCGCACTGCGCGAGGATTTCGATGGTCTTGTCCGTCAGAAATTCGCCGAATGGAAACTGACACGCTCGGAAGCCGACATCGCCCTTCTGACCTTGCGCGGGTTGAAGATTTCAGAAATTGCAGCCGCGCGCCAAACGCAGATCGGCACGATAAAATCGCAGCTTTCGACAATCTTCCGCAAGTCCGACAAGTGCAGTCGTACCGAATTCGTCGCCAGCTTCATTGATGAGTTTCTGGACTTCGCGGCCGCGCCCCAAGGCCAACAGCCTCGACCAGATCAAACGGCGGCCTCGACCGCGCCCACGATCTCGGCGACCACCTGAAGCAGCATTTCCTCGTCCTCGCATTCCGCCATCACGCGGATCAGGGGTTCTGTCCCGGACTTGCGGATAAGGATGCGGCCAAGCCCCTTGATACGGTCAGTGTTGGCGGCGATGACCTGCTGCACGGCTTTCGCATCCAGGGGCTGTGCGCCGTCCGGGTAGCGGACATTCCTCAACAACTGCGGCACGGTTTCAAAGTTGCGGGTCAAGGTGCTGGCGGGCTGGCCTGTGCGCACCATTTCGGCCAGAAATTGCAGCCCCGCCAGAAGCCCGTCGCCGGTGGTGGCATAATCGGTCATCACGATATGGCCGGATTGTTCGCCGCCAAGGTTGTAGCCGCCGGCGCGCATCCGTTCGACGACATGGCGATCCCCGACCGAGGTTCGTTCCAGACGCAAGCCGCGAGCCTGCAAGAACCGCTCCAACCCAAGGTTCGACATCACTGTCGCGACCAATGCCCCCCCCGCAAGCCGGCCGTCGTCGGCCCAGCGGGCTGCAAGCAAAGCCATGATCTGATCGCCGTCGGCAACGCGGCCTGTCTCATCAAGGATCATCACCCGGTCCGCGTCGCCATCAAGGGCAATCCCAACATGCGCCCCATGCGCCACGACCGCCTCGGCCGCAGTTTCAGGATGGGTCGATCCGCAGCGGTCGTTGATGTTGGTGCCATTGGGCGCGACCCCGACAGCGATCACCTCAGCCCCCAGTTCCCACAGCACTTCGGGCGCAGCCTTGTAGGCGGCCCCGTTGGCACAGTCGATCACGACCTTCAGCCCATCCAGCCGCAAGCCGTTGGGAAAGCTGGTCTTGACGAATTCCTGATACCGGCCCCGGCCATCTTCAATCCGCTTGGCCCGGCCGATGTTTTCGGGCTTTGCCGGCGCGATATCGCCTTCCAGCATCGCCTCGATTTCAGCCTCGGCGGCATCGGACAGCTTGAATCCGTCGGGGCCGAAGAACTTGATCCCATTATCCTGATGCGGGTTATGAGAGGCTGATATCATCACCCCCAGATCGGCCCGCATGCTGCGCGTCAGGTAGCCGACCGCAGGCGTCGGCACCGGCCCCAGCAGAAGGACGTTCATCCCGGTCGAGGTCAGTCCCGCTGTCAGTGCGTTTTCCAGCATGTAGCCCGACAGCCGTGTGTCCTTGCCAATCACCACCCGGTGCGCGGCGCTGCCGTCGCGGCGGAAGTAGCGCCCGGCGGCGGCCCCAAGTTTCAGCGCCAGTTCGGCCGTCATCGGCCAGCTGTTCGCCCGCCCGCGCACACCATCGGTTCCGAAAAGCTTCCGGCTCATGCCAGCACCTCCTGTGGTTCGCCCTGCATCGCTTGCCACAGCAGCAACGCCTGCCGCGTCTCGGCGACATCATGCACGCGGGTAATCTGCACCCCTTGGGCAAAGCCCGAGAGCGCCACGGCAAGCGATCCCGGCATCCGCGCTTCGGCCAGATCGGCACCCCCGATGCTGCCAATGAACCGCTTGCGCGACGCACCAAGCAGGATCGGGCAGCCCAGTCCGTGCAATAGCGACAACCCGCGGATCAGCGCAAGGTTATGCGCGGCAGTCTTGCCAAAGCCGATCCCGGGATCAACGGCAATAGTCTCTTGGTCGATGCCAAGCGCCACGGCCGCCGCAACCCGGGCCGCCAGCGCGTCATAGACATCCAGCAGCACATTCCCATAGTTCGGGTCGTCCTGCATCGTGGCAGGCGCTCCCTGAGCATGCATCAGCACCACCGGGACGCCTTCGCGGGCCACCAGCGGCCCCAGCGCCGGATCAAACCCAAGGGCCGAGACATCGTTGACCAGTGTCGCCCCCGCCGTCAGCGCCGCAGCCGCCACCGGCGCCTTGCGCGTGTCGATGGAAATCGGCCCCTGCACGCCCGCCTTGCGCAGCGCCTCGATCACCGGAACCGTGCGCGCAATTTCGTCTGCCACTTGCACCTCGACCGCGCCGGGCCGGGTGCTTTCGCCACCGATATCGACGATTTCCGCCGCCTTGGCGATCTGGCACCCCTGAGTCAGCGCAGCCGAGGCCGCCACGAACCGGCCTCCGTCGGAAAAACTGTCTGGCGTTACGTTCAGGATGCCCATCAACCGGGGGCGCTCCATCGTCAACCCCGCGAAGGCAGGACGGCGGCCAGTCAGTCGGCGCAGTACCTCTGGCGGGCAATCGGCAGCCGGAATCAGGCGCGGCGCCGCGCTCCGCGACAGCACCTCGACCCGGTCAAACCAGCACCAGCCCCCGGCAAGGGTCAAGGCACCCGCAGGACGCGCGGCATCGGTCATTGCAATCGGTCTGAAATAGTCCATGGCCATCGGATTGGCCGAACCGACGCCCCTTGGCAAGGGGGAAGGATCAGGCTCTTCTGACCTGCACGCGGCTTCCTGCCGGGACTGCAACCTCGCCGTGAACAATCAGCGCCGTTGCAGACATTGTCTCTGCCAGCCAAAGCGCCAGCGTCACCGGCGCGCTGCCTTGCGGCCCATCCACCGCATCCAGCACCAGCTTGGAGGGCGCCCAGACCACAGTCTGACCGCGCTTCATCGCCCAGTCGATTTCGGTCCGGGTCGCCACGACGACACAGCGGTCATCACGCGCCGCCAGCGCCCATGCGTTCTGCTCCATGGCAAGCAGGTCGATGCGCCGCTGGGTCGGCCGGTGGCCTGTCATGGGGCGCGGCAGGTCTGGAAGGCCCACGGTCAGGATCAGCGGCGGTCCCTCGGCCTGCAAGGTATCCAGCCGGGCCGAAAGATCGGGGGCTGCGATGGCATCGTTGTCCAGATAGACCACAAGCGGATGCACCGCAGCCTCCAGCCCGTCAGCACCCGTTCGCTGCACCGGGCGCTCGGCCCGCGACCGGACAATCTCGACACCCAGCGCATAGGGGCCGACGTCCAGCTTTTCGATCCGGATGAAGGCCCGCATTGCAGCCGGCTCTGCCAAGATCCGATCCGCCACCCTTTCTGCAAGCGTTTCCAGAAGGTTAAGCCGTTCTGCGGCAAGTTCAGTGGCGATGGATTCAGTGATCCGGTCATAGGACAGGATCCGGTCCACATCATCTTCAAGCGGCTCTGCGACCGGACGCACTTCGACGACAACATTGAACCGCAGGCGCTGTTTGTGGCCGCGTTCCTGCTGGAATGCGCCAATATCGGCCTCAACCAGATGATCACGAAGCGAAATCCGGTCGCGTGGGTTACCCACTGCCGAAGCCTCCGCCCGCGCCTCGGGATGCGCAAAGGCAAGTTCGGTATCGGTGGTTGTCATGAGATTCCCCTGCGCGGTCGGGCCAATTGTCGGGCCAGCTCTCTGGCCAGCTTTCTGGCCGCTCATACCACGCCCAGTGAGAGTTCTTCCAGCGCAGGCGGCATGACAGGGTCTTGACGCGACAAGAAGCGCGGAACCCTACCCGCTTGCCCCCGGTTGGCGATAGAACACATGCGCCCCGATTGACGCGGTATGGGCAAAGCGCTTGGCCCACCTTGGCCGGACGCTTCGGGTGTGAAAATGAGTGGCCCCGTCCGTCAGAAGGCGCGGCGCGCCGTCCAGCATGGCGCGCGCGATACGACCCGCCAGATCTGCCGCGTCGTGTTCGCGCATCCGATGCGTCCGGCCATTGCAGACATACGAAAACTGGCAGCCACCGCCGCCACGCTGTTTGACCACACCGCAGACTGTGCGCGGATAAAGCGGGCTGTCGACACGGTTAAGGATGACTTCTGCCACGGCAACCTGGCCTTCGAGGCTTTCACCGCGAGACTCGAAGTAAAGCGCCTCGGTCAAGCATTGCCATTCCGCGCCACCCTCAGGTGCTGGCTGCGCGGAGAGCCAGGCCTCGTTCAAGCCGTCGGCCGGGGGGGCGCCCGCGACAACCGCAGGCGAAAGATCAGGGGCCGGCAAAAGGCCCAGTGGCACGACAACCGACCCAGCCGAAGCGCTGACCAGTATCGCCCCCGTTCCATCAGCCCGGGTGGCCGGATCTACATCTGCCATCGCCGCACCGGCAAACAGCATGAGCGCAACACAGCGCGTCACCATTCCACATCGCATTTGACTGTTCCGTCATTGTTTCGACAACGGCGGGACAGGACCCGCCATGCAAGCAGACGGGGAGGTAGTGACAGGGGCCGGGACGGTCTACCGCTGTTGCAAAATTAACACGAATAATGGCAAAATTTCGGCAAGAACCCGCCGACGCACCTCATGTGGTTAGTTAACTAAATGCCGCAAAATGCTGTTTTAAATTATTTTTCTTCGATCTGCAACCGCAAGATGAGCAGCCGCCAATCGCGCCATTGGCACCCGATAGGGGGAACAGGAAACATAGTCGAACCCTGCCTTCCGGCAAAATTCTATCGATTCCGGGTTGCCGCCATGTTCACCGCAAATCGACAAGGTAAGATCAGCCCGGGTCTTCCGGCCACGCTCCGCACCGATATGCAGCAGCTCTCCCACCCCGTCGACATCAAGAATGTGGAACGGGTCCTCCGGGAAAACACCTTGACGGACGTAGGTGTTCATGAATCGCCCCGCATCATCGCGCGACAGCCCATAGGTCATCTGCGTCAGGTCATTGGTCCCGAAGGACAGGAAGGACGCGTGCTGGGCAATGTCGCCCGCGCGCAGGGCGGCCCGGGGGGTTTCCACCATCACGCCCAGCTTGAAATCGAAATTCGCCCCCGCCTTGGTGCGAACCATGGCGGCCACGGCATCGATCCGGGTCTTGACCAGTTCCACCTCACGCCGGGCCGAGACCAGCGGGATCATGATTTCCGGCACGACCGGCGCCCCTCGGCGCGCGCTTTCCAGCGTGGCTTCGAAGATCGCCTGTGCCTGCATGTCATAGATTTCCGGCAAGACCACGCCCAGCCGCACACCTCGCATCCCAAGCATTGGGTTGACCTCGGTCAGCGCCTCGGCCCGGCGGACAACTTCGGACAGCGGGCGATCCAGCGCTTCGGCCAGTTCCCGCAGGCCTTCACGCGACTGCGGCAGGAATTCATGCAAGGGCGGGTCGAACAGACGAATGCAGACTGGCAGGCCCTGCATGATCTCAAAGAGTTGCACGAAATCATCCCGCTGCATCGGCAGCAGTCTGGCCAACGCGGCCGCGCGGTCCTGGGGCGTGTCGGCAAAGATCATCTCGCGCATCACGATCAGACGGTCTTCGTCGAAGAACATGTGTTCTGTCCGGCACAGACCGATTCCCTGCGCCTCGAACTTGCGCGCTGTCTCGGCATCGGCGGGCGTGTCGGCATTGGCGCGAATGCCGATATCGCGCAGCTCATCCGCCCAGGACAGCAGCCTGCGGAAACTGTCGTCCAGCGCCGGAGGCAGCATCTCCGCCACACCGGCCAGCGCCTCGCCCTTGGAGCCGTCCAGCGTGACGACATCCCCTTCGCAAAACACGCGCCCATCCGACGCGATCAGCCTTTTGTCGCGCGCATCCAGCCGCATGTCCGACGCACCGACGACGCAAGGCAAGCCCAGCCCCCGGGCGATCACTGCCGCGTGGCTGGTCATGCCGCCACGTTCGGTCAGCACCGCCGCCGCCGAATGCATGCCGCGAATATCCTCGGGCGAGGTTTCGCGACGCACAAGGATACACGCCTCACCGCGCGACGCGCTGGCCTGCGCGGCCGATGATGAAAACACCAGACGCCCAGTGGCAGCCCCCGGACTGGCCGCAATGCCGCGTGCAAACACATCTCGCGCGCCGCGCGGATCGACCTGATGGTGCAAAAGCTCCGACAGGGCGCGCGGCTCAACCCGCATCACCGCTTCTTCGCGCGGAATCACCCCGTCTTCGGCCAAAGCCACCGCGATCCGCAGGTTCGCCCGGGCCGAGCGCGGCACCTTGACCGCATCCAGCACCGCAAGGCGCCCGTCTTCCACCGTAAATTCGATCTGCATCTCTTCGCGCAGCCGGGCGCGGCAGGTGGCACCATAATCCACCAGCGTGGCAAAGATATCCGGTGCCACTTCCTCCAGCGAGGATCCACGCGGGTCACGCGTCAGATAAAGCGCCTTGGTCGCCCGCAGCGCGTCGCGGCCCTGCGACTGGCCCAGATAGCGCCCGGTGATCTGGCGCTGCCCGGTCACCGGATCGACAAACTGGATCACGCCGGACCCGGATATGCCGACCCCGATACCCTGCGCCATTTCCTGCACCACAAGACCCAGCGCCGCCTCGTCCGGGGCGCCCTTGGCCTGACGCAGCAGGCGCGCCGATGTCCCTTCCCAGGCCCGGGCCATGCTGCGCAGCACTTCGGACAATTGCCGCGCGGGGTCTTCGGGGAACGGCTCGTCGGTTTCCACCTCATATTGCCGCAGCGCCTCGCGCAGCGCGCCGGGGCCGGGTTTCAGCCCGTCAAATTCTTCCGGGTCCAACCGCGCAACATGAATCGCATAGGCCTGAATGAAGCGCAGGAACAACTCATCCGCCGCCGCCTCGCCATGGGTTTCGGCAAGGCGGGCGTGGCGTTTGGCATTCAGCCCGATGTTGAGAATGGTGGCCGGGCCGCCCCAATCGGGGTTGGCCGGGCTGGGGCGCACCGATATCAGCGGGCCATCGCCAAAATGGTCAAGGATTCCAGAGGCATCCACCCCATGCCCCGCCGCTATGGCGCGCACGGTCGCCGCTGGCAGCGCCACGGATTTCGGCACCGGCAGGTCAAGCCGCACCAGCCGTTGCAGGCATTTCGCCCGCCAGCCATGCGTAGCTGTCGCGATGGCAGCCGAAGGGCTGACCTGTGCAAATTCCGGGATCGGATCGTATTTCTGCACCGCAGCACCTTTTGTTCAGGCGCAGCATACGCCGAAAGGCCCGTCAATCAAGCCTGACATGTCAGCTTTATGACGAATATTTGGGCAAAGAAGAACCCGCCCCGGATCATGTCCGGGGCGGGGTTCAGCCTTCTATCCGCGTCAGATCGGCCACCCCGGAACAGACCGCCCGGATCCGGTGCAGCAGGTTCAACCGGTTGCGCCGGATCACCGGATTGTCACTGTTCACCTGCACGGCAGTAAAGAAGGCGTCAATCGGCGCGCGCAAGGAGGCCATCGCGGCCATTGCGGCGGCAAAATCCTCGGCTGCCATGGCGGGGGTGATCGTCGCCTCTGCCGCGTCAAGGGCGACAAACAGCGCGCGTTCCTCATCGGTTTCGGCAAATTTGATATCGGCACCGTAGGAATATTCGACCCCATCCTTCGCTTCGGCCTGCGCAAGGATATTGTTGGCCCGCTTGAACCCCTGAAGCAGGTTCGCGCCGTCTTCGGTCTTGAGCGTGGCGGCTAGGGCCGTCGCGCGCTTGACGAGGAGGGCGAGGTCATCATTGCCGGGCATGGCGAGGCAGGCGTCGATGATGTCATGCGACACGCCCTGGTCGCGGAGGGTGACCTTGAGGCGGTCGTGAAAAAACTCCAAGGCATCTCGCGCTACAAACCAGCCCAAGTCTTTTTCGCCTAGAATTTCGTTAGCCCCCCACGCGGACGAACCTTTCGTCGGTTCAGGGTGGCGGCTCGCAGCATGCTTGATCATTGTAAGCAATGAGCTTCGCACCCCATTCGCAACCACCAACCGGATCACCCCCAGCGCCGCCCGCCGCAGCGCGTAGGGATCCTTCGACCCCGTCGGCTTTTCGTCAATCGCCCAGAAGCCGGTCAGCGTGTCGATCTTGTCGGCCAGCGCCACGGCGACCGAGACCGGATCGGTCGGCACCACGTCCGACGGCCCAAGCGGCGAATAGTGGTCGCGGGCGGCGTCTGCCACGGCAGCCTTCTCACCCGCCTCCAGCGCGTAATAGCGGCCCATCACGCCTTGCAACTCGGGGAACTCGCCCACCATGGCAGATCTCAGATCGAGTTTGGCAAGCCGTGCCGCGCGTTCGGCATCGTCGGCAACGGCCCCGACCAAGGGCGCAATCTCGCGCGTGAGCGCCGCGATGCGCTCCACCCGCTCGGCTTGTGACCCCAGCTTGTTGTGGAAGGTCACGGCCTTCAGCCCCTCCACCCACTCGCCCATTCCCGCCTTCGCCACCCGCAAGTCATTCTCCCAGAAGAACTTCGCGTCGGAAAGCCGCGCCGACAGCACCTTCTGGTTGCCCTTCAGGATCACCGCGCCGCCATCCGCCGCCTCGATATTGGCGACGGTGACAAAGCCCTCGATCCGGCCGGTCTTGGGGTTCTTCACCGAGAAGAACTTCTGGTGTTCCTTCATGCTGGTCTGCAGCACCTCGGGCGGCAGGCCAAGAAAATCCTCGCCGATCCGACCCATCAGGGGGACGGGCCATTCAACCAGCCCCGCGACCTCGGCCAAAAGGCCCGCATCCGGCACCACTTCCATCCCGGCGGCGAAGGCAAGGTTCTGCGCGCCCTGCCAGATCGCCGCCTCACGCTCGGCCGCGTCCAGCACCACCTTGGCGCGCTTGAGCTTGACGGCGTAATCGTCAAAGCCTGAAACGGTGAACCGCCCGATCCCCATGAAACGGTGGCCTTCGGTGGTATTGCCAGCCACGATCCCGTCTACGGTCAGCGGCACGACATGGGCGCCGGACTCATCGGTCAGGATGCAGAGGATGGATTGCAAGGGCCGCACCCAGCGCAAGGCGCCGTTGCCCCAGCGCATCGACTTCGGCCAGGGGAAATTGCGGATCACGCCTTCCAGCACTTCGGCCACGATCGCCGCCGCCGCACGCCCCGGCTTTTCGACCACGGCATAGAAAACCTCGCCCTTCTTGTCGGCGCGGCGTTCCAGCTGGTCCAGCGTCAGCCCGGTCGACCGCAGGAAGCCTTCCACCGCCGCAGCGGGCGCCGAGGTGTTCGGCCCCTTGCGTTCTTCGCGCACCGCCCGGCTTTCCGCCGTCAACCCGTCCACCGACAAGACCAGCCGGCGCGGCGTCGAGAACGCCCCGGCGCTGGCATAGGTCAGCCCCGCCTCGACCAGACCGTCGGTCATGAGTTTCTTCAGATCCTCCCGCGCGCGGGCCTGCATCCGGGCGGGGATTTCCTCGGAAAAGAGTTCAATCAGCAGGTCGGCCATGGGATCAGTCCTTGGGGCTGTCATTCAACTGGTGCCAGGCGAAGGCCCGGCCATCGGGGAAGACCGCGACGACCCGGTCAACACCGGGCTGAATCTGCGCTTCTGACAGGAAGGCCAGCGCCTCTCCCCGTTCCAGCGCGGTGCCGATGGCCTGGGCATCGAAGCAATCGAACCAGCCGGGGGCGACCAGCGGCTCAGGCCCCTCATAGGCGACATAGGTCTCGGTCAGCATGGCCAGGCTCAGCGGCGTGGTAAAGCAGGCCCGGAACCGGATCGGAGAGCTGTCGCTGTCGATCCCCGACACATCTTCGGCCAGGATCGGCTCGGGCATGGCCCCGATGATCGGCGTCAGGCGGATTTCCTGTCCGGGCTGGAAGGCCACGGGTTCATAGAAGGCGTAGACCTGCAAATACCACATGGCCACGCCACCAAGCGCTCCGATCACCACCAGAAACCCCGCTGCAATGCGCCCGACATTCACAGATCCGCCCCCGCTGGTGTCTGCCGGAAGGCATCGGCGCATTTCTTGGCCAAGGCGCGGACCCGGCCGATATAGGCCTGCCGTTCGGTGACAGAGATCACGCCGCGCGCGTCCAGCAGGTTGAAGATGTGGCTGGCCTTGATCGTCTGGTCATAGGCCGGATGCGCCATCACGATGATGCGTCCGGCCTTGTCGGGCTGGGCGGCGGCAAGGATGCGGTCACATTCGGCCTCGGCGTCCTTGAAGTGCTGAAACAGCATTTCCGTGTCGGCCTGATCAAAGTTGTGGCGGCTGTATTCTTCTTCGGTCTGGCGGAAGACATCGCCGTATTTCAGCGGGATCGGGCTGTCAGGATCGTTGAAGGGCATGTCCATCACATGATCGACGCCCATCACATACATCGCCAACCGTTCCAGCCCATAGGTCAGCTCGCCCGACACCGGCTTGCAGTCATGCCCGCCGACCTGCTGAAAATAGGTGAACTGGCTGACCTCCATCCCGTCGCACCACACCTCCCAGCCCAGACCCCAGGCGCCAAGGGTCGGGCTTTCCCAGTCGTCCTCGACAAAGCGGATGTCATGGACGCCAAGATCAATCCCGATGGCGGCCAGGGAACCGAGATAGAGTTCCTGAAGGTCGGGCGGCGAGGGTTTGATGATCACCTGATACTGGTAATAATGCTGCAACCGGTTCGGGTTTTCGCCGTAACGCCCGTCGGTTGGCCGGCGTGAGGGCTGAACATAGGCCGCCGCCCATGGCTTCGTGCCAAGGCTGCGCAAGGTGGTTGCCGGGTGGAAGGTGCCAGCCCCCACCTCCATGTCATATGGTTGCAGGATCGCGCAGCCCTTGGCCGCCCAATAGCCTTGCAGGCGCAGGATGATTTCCTGAAAGCTGCGGGGTGTCGTCGTGGCTTCGGTCATGGGCGCACCGTTCGGGCAGAGCATGGATAGAAGGGTCGCGCTCTCCCTATCCATTGGGCTGCAAAGGGTCAATTCCGGAAAGCGCCGCAGCCGACCTGCGCGATTGTGACCGGGGCCGTCCCAGTTAGACCCTTGCCGAGCGCAGCCTGATCCGTAATGTCAGGCCGAATGACCCCGAAAGTTCAGGATTTTCCCGTGATCTTCAAACCCGTTGCCGTGCTTGCGCTGTTTCTGTCCGCCATGTTGTCCTTTGCCCCGTCTGCCCCCGTGCAAGCTCAGGACGCCAGTGTCTGGTTGCAGATCGAGGCGCAGCCAGACCTTGCCGGGGCCGAAGACCGCGCCCGGGCCTATGCGTCGGTCTTTGCGGACACCAACGGGTTTCGTCTTCGGTCCGGCTGGTATGGCATCATGCTTGGCCCCTACCCTGCTGATGAGGCTGCCCTTCGCCTTGGCAGCCTGAAGCGCGAGGGTCTGATCCCGGGTGACAGTTTTATCGCGCTAAGCCGGGACTTTGGCCTGCAATACTGGCCGCCCGCAGGGTCGGCCGCCGCGGTACCTGATCCGGTCACGCCCGAAATTGCCGCTCTGCCGGAACCTGCCCCCCTTGCCCTGGCCAGCCCCGACGAAACCCGGACCGAGGCCCGCGACAGCGAGGCGCTGCTGACCGCCGATGACCGCAAGGCGCTGCAAACGGCGTTGCAGTGGTTCGGCCTTTATCGCGGCGCGATTGACGGTGCCTTTGGCCCCGGCACCCGCAACTCCATGTCGGCATGGCAGGCGGCACAGGGAATTGACCCGACCGGCATCCTGACCAGCCGCCAGCGCGCGGCCCTTCTGGCCGCGTATGGCGATGACACAGCCGCCTTCGGATTTGCCACGGTAGCGGATCAAGAGGCCGGGATCACCGTCACTCTGCCGCTTGGTCTGGTAGAGTTTGACCACTACGAACCGCCCTTCGTTCATTTTCGGCCAAGGAATGCGACCGCTCCGCGGATCATCCTGATCTCGCAGCCCGGTGATCAGGCGGCGTTTTACGGGCTGTATGACATTCTTCAGACGCTGGAATCGGTTCCCATGACCGGCGATCGGTCGCGCGACGAACGGAAGTTCCGCATCGAGGGTCGGTCGGACACTGCCTCGACCACCGCTTATGGCGAGTTGCGCGGGGGCCTGATCAAGGGCTGGATGCTGATTTCCACCCCCGGCAACCAAGACCGTGATGCCCGTATCCTGCAAGCTATCGAAGCAAGTTTCGCCACCGACAGCACCCGCGCCCTTGACCCCGGCATGGAGCCGATGGGCGCAGAAGCCCGCGCCGGGCTTCTATCCGGGCTGGAGGTACGCAAGCCGCGTTTCAGCCGGTCCGGCTTTTTCGTCGATGCCAGCGGCACTGTCCTGACCACGGTCGATGCGGTCGCGTCCTGCGGACGGATCACGCTTGACCGTGCCACCGAAGCCAGCGTGACCCTGACCGACGCAGCCAGCGGCCTTGCGATTCTGTCGCCGGCCACACCGCTTTCCCCGCGGATGATTGCACGTCTGCAACTCAGCGCCGAACGGGTCGGGACCGAAGTCATGGTCGCGGGCTATTCCTACGAAGACCGCCTGCCCGCCCCGGTGATGACCTTCGGCACCCTTGAAGCCGTGACCGGCCTGAACGGAGAAACCGGGCTGAAGCGTTTGGCGATCGAAACCCTTGCAGGTGATGCCGGCGGGCCGGTTCTGGACGCGACGGGTGCAGTGATCGGGATGCTATTGCCCGCCGCTACGTCAGGCCCCCGGCAACTGCCCGCAGGTGTGCAGTTTGCCGCCTCGGCCGCCGAAATCGCGCGGATCATTGCCCCCGGCGGCATCGCCCCCCTGCCTGCCTCGCCCGGCGGCGCGCTGCCCCCTGCCGAGTTGACCGAGACCGGCAGCGGGATGACCGTTCTGGTATCCTGCTGGGATTAGCGGCGCCAGAAACTTGGCAGGACCAGCACAAGAATGGCCAGAATGCCCAGCCGGCCAAGGATCATGCAAAGGGTCATGATCGCAATGGCCCCCGGCGGGAAGTCGATGAAGGTTCCCGTCCGCTCCACCAGCGGGCCGAAGCCGTAACCGACGTTGCCAAGCGTGGTCCAGACAGCAAACAGGGCGGAAACGGAATCGACGCCAAGAAGGGTCATAGCCACACTCATCACGCCTAGGATCAGGATGAAGCTGGACAGAAACAGGATCAGCGCGTTCAGCACGTCATCGGTCACCGGACGGCCGTCATAGCGGATCGGGTCCACGCTGGACGGGCTGCCGATCCTGCGCACCTCACGGATCAGGGCGGCGAAGGCCACCTGCACCCGAAAGACCGAAAGCCCCGCCGCTGTTGACCCCGAACAGGCCCCGATCACGCCCACCACATAGGCGATCACCAGAACAAAGGCCCCCCATGACGAAAAATTGCCGACACCGAACCCGCTCGATGACATGATCGAGGTGAGGTTGAACAGGCTTTCGCGAAACGCCGTTTCCCATGACGCGCCCGAGGTCATGATCCGGAATGCGGTTGCCATCAGCACTGCCGTCATCAGCCAGCGGAAATAGGCCCGCGCCTGCACGTCGCGCCACAAGGGACCGCTGGTCCCGTTGACCAGTTGCACATAGCGGATGAACGGCAGGCTCGCGAGGAACATGAAGACAGCGGCGGCATACTGGATCGACCGGCCATAGCCGGAAAACGAGCTGTCATTTGTCGAAAAGCCACCGGTGGCCACCGTGGTCATGCCATGCACGATCGCCTCGACCGGGGGCATGCCAAGGATGCTGTAGACCACCATGATCAGCACCGTCAGGATCGAATAGATCAGCAGCAATTGCCGCGCGATGTCGGTCGCGCGTGGCAAGGCCTTGCCGAAGGTGTCAAAACCCTCGGTCCGGAAGAATTGCATCCCCCCGATCCGCATCAGCGGCAAGAAGATCATCGCGATAAAGGCGATGCCAAGCCCGCCCAGCCAGTTCAGCATCCCTCGCCACAAATTAAGCCCGGTTGGCAGGCTTTCCAGCCCGGAAATCACCGACGCCCCGGTGGTGGTGATGCCGGAAACCGCCTCGAAATATGCGTTCTGAAGGCTCAGGCCCGGCGCCCCGATGTAGAAGGGCAGCGCGCCAAAGGCCGGGATGACAAACCAGATGCAGGCCGTCAGCAGATAAGCCTGCCGCGTATCCAGCGCCCGGCTCAGCGAATTGCTGGTGGCAAGCGTCACCGCACCGCCGACCACCCCGGTGATTGCGGCAGCGGCGGCAAAGGCTGCGCCATTGTCCAAGCCCGCCCGCCAGTCAATGACAGCCGGGGCAAGCATCAGGATCGCAAGCACGATCAGAATGCGGCCGATGACGTAGGCGACGGGGCGGAAGTCAACCATGGTGCGGCATGGCTACGCGGCCCCGGGCCTTGCGTCAATCGACATGGGCTCAGCCCGCGTGGATCAGGCTTTGAAACAGACGCGGGTCAAGACTGTCGGCGGCGAAGGTTTCGCCTTCGGTCAGCAGGCTGATCGCGTCATGGCTGTGCAGCGATTCCTGATGGCTGGCAATGACCCGGAAATCCCCGATCCGGGCATCGGCCCGCAAACCCTCGCAGAACAGACGCGCGGCGTCTTCGACGAAGATCGGGTTGGCGGCATTCAACTCGGCAAAGGCCTGTTCATCCTCGCGTTTGACCATGACCTGCGTCTCGGTAACCACCGCAGTCCGGGCGATTTCCACCAGATCCTCGACCGAAAGGTCCGCCCCCGGTGCAACCACCACGGACAGCCGCGCCACCGACCGCTGCGAATGTGGCGTGGCCAGTTGCCCGCGCGTCGACCGGGCATGTTCGCTCAGTTCCAGACTGCATGGGCAGGTCGAGCTGTAGACATAATCCAGATGCAGGATCCGCGTCCGCACCCCGGCCCGTTCCACCAGCTCCAGCGCCAGATCGTAATACTGCCAGCCCGACAGTCCCGACCGCAGCGACGGCACACGCATCGGGTAAGACAGGCGCAGCTGGATACGGGCATCAAAGCTGCCAAGGTCGGCGATGTAGTCATCGAGCGCCGCTTCGACCACGGCGAAAGAGAACTGCTTTTCGGCATGCACATAGAACGACCGCATGATGCGGCTCATGTTGATGCCCTTCTTTTCCGCCTCAAGGCTGACGGTCCCGGTCACACTGGTTTCCAGCATGACCTCGCCCCCGTCGCGGGTCTGGTAACGCAACGGCAGGCGGAAGTTGGAAATCCCTACATGCTGGATCTGCGCCTTCGCCCCGCGGATCAGGCTGGACGGACCGTTCTGAAGATCGGGCAGCGAGACCAGATACTCTGCATCGGCCCGAAACGCGGCCGGATAGGCACGCGACAGCACAGGACAGCCCTGCCCCGGCACCAGATGGCCCACGGCCGAATCCAGCTTGGCGATTTCCTCGTCAGAAGATTTTCCCGCCCATTGCCGCAAAACGGCCAGCGCCGCCGCCGCCTCGTCACGCGAAGGCTTGCGGTCAAAATCGGGGGTGTGAATGTTCATGGGGAGTCCCTTCGGTTCAGGCAGGCCTCGCGGCACTACCGTCAATTTCAGACAAGTATACGCGGGAAGCCCGCCCCCGGATCACCCTGGTCCGCGACAAGCATGGACAGAAAACACCCTTGCCGCCCCAACCGCAAGCCTTTTCAGGCCACAGATCAGGCTACAGACAGCGCCTGATGCAGATCGGCAATCAGGTCGCCCACATCCTCCAGCCCCAAAGACAGCCGGATCAGCCCGGGCGTGATGCCCAGCGCGTCCTTCTGGTCTTGCGGCAGACGCTGGTGCGTTGTGGTCGCCGGGTGGGTGGCGATGGTCTTGGCGTCCCCCAGATTGTTGGAAATCTTGGCAATCTCCAGCGCGTTCATGACGCGGAAGGCCGCGTCCTTGCCGCCCGCCACCTCGAAGGTCACCAAGGTTCCGCCCGACCCCATCTGATCCATCGCCAGCGCGTGCTGGGGGTGGCTGGGCAGACCGGGGTAGATCACCTTCGACACGCTCGGATGCGATTCCAGCGCCTTGGCCACCGCAAGCGCGGTATCGGCCATGGCCCGGCAGCGCAGGTCCAGCGTCGCCATGCCGTTCAGATGCATCCAGGCGGTAAAGGGGCTCATCGAGCCGCCGGTGTGTTTCATATAGGGTTCCAGCACCTTGCGAACAAAGTCCTTCGTGCCGCAGACCACGCCGCCCAGCGCGCGGCCCTGCCCGTCAATGTGCTTGGTGGTGGAATAGACCACCACATCGGCCCCCTGTTCGACGGCGCGCGAAAAGATCGGGGTGGCAAAGACGTTGTCGCAGATCACCAATGCGCCGGCCTTGTGGGCAATCTCGCTGACGCTGCGGATATCCACCAGTTCCAGCGCCGGGTTCGACATGGATTCAAAGAACACCGCCTTTGTCCCCGGCGTCACGGCGCTGCGCCATTGGTCAAGGTCAGCGCCATCGACGAAGGTGATCCGCACGCCAAACCGCCCAAGCACCTCTTCCAGAACGTAAAGGCAAGACCCGAACAGCGCCCGCGCCGACACCACATGATCCCCCGCCCGCAGGCAGGACATCAAGGCACCCGATACTGCGGCCATGCCGCTTGCGGTGGCAAAGGCGTCTTCTGTCCCCTCCAAAGCCGCGATGCGCTCTTCGAACATCCGGGTCGTGGGGTTGCCATAGCGGGCATAGATGAACTCGTCCTCACCCGCCTTGACGAAACGCGCCTCGGCGGCTTCGGCGGTCGGGTAGACGAAACCCTGCGTCAGGAAGATCGCCTCGGCCATCTCGCCATACTGGCTGCGGCGGCTGCCTTCATGCACAAGGCTTGTGCGGGTCTTCCAGTCTTTCGTCATCGTTTCGGCCCCCCGGCCAAGAAAAAACCCCGGCAAACCAGAAGGTGCCGGGGCCATTGCCCTTCACCTCTTTAGCGGCTTGTTTAACGTGGCCCGCAATCCGGTAACAAAGCGCCACGGAAGGTGCATACGCCCCGTGCCGGGCGGGGTCAAGCCACGCGGCCGGGTGTGGTGATGCGCGGGTAATTGGGCGCGAGCGGCAATGGACAGATGTCCAGCCGATCAGGCGTAAGGCGGTAAATCAATTTCCGGGTCGTCAGTCAGGCCTTGCGAGGGCCGTTACGGACGGGTTGACCTCAGACGGGTTGGCCTCAGACCGGTTGGCCTCAGACCGGTTGACCGTCGTCATCCAGATTGATGACCGTAAGGACCAGCGCGCGCAGAACCATGTGGCCCAGCACCGGCAGCACCGCCCAGAACATCAGCCAATGCGATGCATCAACCGCGTGGATCATGGTTTCGTTCAGCAGAAGGAAGCTGAAGTTGTAGACCACCATCATCCGGGTCAGGTTCGGCAGATGGTCATGCATTTCGGCAGACGGCCAGAAACTTGCGGCCGTGGCGGTGCGGCCCTTCACGACATCCATCAGGAAGACCCCGCCAATCGCCACATAAAACGCGCTTTGCATCCGCTGGCACCAGAGCGGATCGTCCGCCCCCACCAGCACCAAAAGCGGCAGGCCCGCAAACAGGAAAGCCAGCATCGCAGTCTGCACAGGCGAATAGCGTGTCAGCATCCGGCGCACCATGCCTTCGAACCCCATGGCAATCCGCACCGCCAAAGCCGCAAGAAAGGCGGTCACGAACGCCTGCCCATCATGATCGGGGCCAAGCAGCACCGACAGGACAGGATAACCCACAAGAAGCACCGCGCCCGGAACATAGAGGCTGCGAGACAGGGGCGGCATGTCCTGAAACAGGCTCAGGAACAGGCGAACAAGGTCAAATGGATGACGATACATGACGAACCCCTTCAAGCTCGTCACAAGGGTTAACGGCGGATCAAGGCAGCGCTGGGGCAGGAACCCGACCGTTGCGAGGCAATCCCGCGCAATGCATCACGATCCGTCTTCCGGCGGTTCGATCATGTAGCGGTTCAGCATCGTGATCTGCACCATCAGGAAAACGAACAGTGCCACGGGCATGGCGAACGTCTCCAGCTTGACCCAAAGCTCAGTGCTTTGCGTGCGCCAGATCGCCTCGTTCGCAACCGCAAGGGCGGTGAACATCAGCGCAAGCCGACGGGTCAGGATCATCCAACCCTCTGGTTTCATGGGCAAAGCCTCGGCCATCACCCATTGCAGCAGGCTGACACCGCGCAAAAGTCCCGTGCCAAGGATCACGGCGAAGGTGCCGTAGACGATCGTCGTCTTCATCTTGAAGAAGCTTTCGTCGTTGAACCATGCGGTCAGCCCGCCAAAGAAGATCACCATCACCGCGACGAAGATCTGCATCCGGCTCAGACTGCCCGTCAGCCACCACAGCGCCGCAATTGAGGCCAAAAGCAGCGGTACGAGAATCACGGCTGACACAATGAAGCCCGAATACTCGACGCCGCCCAGCAGATAGGTTTCATCCTTGATCCACATGTAGATCACGAAGAAGACCAGCGTCGGCCCCAGTTCCAGCGCCTGCTTGATCACCGGATTTATCTTGCGTTCGGCCATGACTGATGCCGGTCCTTCCCTGACAATTGCGCGGCCAGATAACGGCCCCGCCCTGTCATGTGGCGCGAAACCGCCCCCGGATCAAGGCGGCGAGTCGGTTTCCTGCCGTCAGGGGGCCAAACCCGGCCGCCATGCCGCCGTCAGGCGCACCCCGGACAGAAGCCTTTCAAGTGCGGCCGCACCGCGGGGGTCTTCCGACAGCCCCGCCACCAGAAGCCGTGCCGCACCGATCCCTTCGCTGGCCGTCAGCGATAGCCGCAACCGGCCCCGGCCCTGCGGCAACGAGGCGACCATCCGTGCCAGCGCCGCCCGGTCATCGCCAGAAAGGACCGTCTCGGGCAAGGTGGCAATCAGGTCGCCAAGGGCCAACCGCGCTGCTTCGACGGACCCGGTGCCATTCGGTGCGGCCGGAAGACGCTGGCCCGCCAGTTCCATCAACGGGCGGGGCAGTCGCCCGTCGTTGCGCCATTCAAGGTCCAGTGCGGTCAGTCTTCCACCGGCAAGCGAGGCCAGCGTCAAGCCGCCCCCCTTGATGTCGGCGGACAGCACAAGCTCGGTTCCCCCGGACAGACGCAGCAATCCCTCGCGGATTTCCAGCGTGTCGGTCGCGGGGTTCAGTATGACACGCAGTCCAATGTCTGCCGATTGAAGCCGGAAGATCGTGCGCAGCCGGTCCTCCCCAGCCTGCACGCCCGCCTTGGATCGAAGCCGCAGGCCCGTCACCTGCACCTCAAGCGATACCGCAACACCCTTGGCCTCTGTCCCCCGAAGGCGCAGGCCTTCGGCCGAAAACTCGGGCGCTACCTCAGACCCGGAAGCGGCCCGCAGCACCGCCCGGTCCAGAACACACCACCCCGCGTCTGCACCGGCGGGCGGGGCCGTCACGGCGTAACCGCTGACAGTCTGCACCGCCGCGACCAGTGCGGCACAGTCCGCCGGTCCCGTTTCAGCCCCCGCTGGCAGCGACAGGCCAAGGCAGACAAGCAAGGCGTCAAGGCGCATCCGCATGGGGCCATCCGATATCAAGCGCCCCTCCGTCCAGCACAGAGGCCGCATGTGCCAGCATATCAGGCACCCCGTTCATCGCATAGCCCATCAGAAAGGCAGAGAGTTCAGAACAGACCGTATTGTCCGGCACAATTGTCCGGCACATGACTGATCCGGGCCTTAAGGAAAGGTCAGCGCCGAAATCCTGCGGATCACGCCCCTGCTCCGACCAGCGCGCGGGCAAAGTCTTCGGGGTCGAAGGGGGCAAGATCGTCGATCTGCTCGCCCACACCGATTGCGTGGATCGGCAGGCCGAACTTGTCGGCCAGGGCCACCAGAACCCCGCCCTTGGCCGTGCCGTCCAGCTTGGTCATGACCAGCCCCGACACATCGGCGATCTTGCGGAAGATCTCTACTTGCAGCAGCGCATTCTGGCCGGTGGTGGCATCAAGGACCAACAGGGTGTTGTGCGGCGCTGTCGGATCGACCTTGCGGATGACGCGAACGATCTTGGCCAGCTCTTCCATCAGATCTTGCCGGTTCTGCAAGCGGCCTGCGGTGTCGATCATCAAAAGGTCCGCGCCATCTTCCCGCGCCTTGGTCAGCGCATCGAAGGCCAGCGAGGCCGGGTCGGATCCTTCGGGCGCGGTCAGGACCGGAACCCCTGCCCGTGTTCCCCAGATCTGCAACTGTTCCACCGCCGCCGCGCGGAACGTATCGCCGGCGGCAATCACCACCGTCTTGCCCGCCGCCTTGAACTGGCTGGCCAGCTTGCCGATCGTGGTGGTCTTGCCCGACCCGTTCACCCCCACCACCAGCACAACCTGCGGCTTTTGCGGATAAAGCGGCAGCGGCCGCGCGACCGGGGTCATGATCCGCGCCACTTCCGCCGCCAGCGCGTCGCGCAGCTCCGAGGTGGAAATCTTCCTGCCAAACCGCCCTTCAGCAATGTTTGCCGTCACCCGGACCGCGGTATCCACCCCCATGTCCGCCTGAATGAGCAATTCCTCAAGGCTTTCCAGCATCGCGTCATCCAGCACCCGGCGCGGCTCTTCGCTACGGCCAAGGATGCGGCCAAGCAGGCCGGGTTTGGGTTCTGGTTTGGGTTCGGCAGTTCCTGTGGTCGCTGGCGCGGGTGGCGCTGCGGCAGGCGCGCTTGCCGACCCGCTCGCTGGTGCGCTTTCAGGCGGGGCAGCATGGATGTCCACCTCGCCAACGCTGTCGGAAGGCCTGTCGTCCTGCCCGGATACCTCTGCATCGACGCCATCAGCGACCAGCGCCTCAAGTCCTTCGCCGATCTTGTCCGAGGACCGGAACAATTTGTCCTTGAGTTTCTTGAAAAAGGACATCCCGTCGGTCTCCTGCTGCCCGATACAACATCTAATCGCTTTGGCGCAGCGTTGTAAGGGTTGCAAGCCCGACCTGCGGCAATCTCGGGGCTGGCGGGGCAATGTGCGCGTGCTACCCTTGGCAGATGACTGACCATACCCGCCCGTTACCACCATTTCCCGTCGCCGCCTTTGCAGTCGTGGCGCTGCTGCCGCTGCCGCTGATTGGTCTTGGGGCCATGCAAGGCGGCCTCTGGCTGTGGCTGGCGTTCCTTTACATGGCCGTTCTGACGCTGGTGCTGGATCAGTTGATCCCGTTGACGTCCGGCTCCGCCGAAGGGGCCGAGTTTCCCGCCGCCGACGCGCTGCTGGTCAGCGTGGCGCTGGGGCAACTGGCAGCGCTGCCGGTGGCGGTCTGGGCCATCGCGGGCGACAGCGGGCTGTCGGCGCTTGAACGGGTGCTGTTGTTCCTTGCCGCCGGGTTCTGGTTCGGACAGGTCGCCCATCCCGCCGCGCATGAACTGATCCACCGCCCCCGGCGTGAACTCTTCCGGCTCGGGGCTGCGGTCTATGTCTCGCTTCTGTTCGGCCAGCACGTCTCGGCGCATCGGCTGGTACATCACCGCCATGTCGCCAGCCCGCAAGACCCCAACACCGCCAGGGCCGGGGAAGGTTTCTACCGGTTTGCCCTGCGCGCGTGGCGCGGCAGCTTTGTCCAAGGCATGCAGGCCGAAACCGACCTGCGCGCCCGGTCCAGTTGGTCTGGATCATGGCCGACGCCGCACCCGTTTGCGGTCTATCTGGCGGGCAGCGTGGTGGCGCTGGCTTTGGCCATGATGATCGCGGGACTGCCGGGCCTAGCGGTCTGGGTCGGACTGGCGCTCCATGCCCAAAGCCAGATCCTGTTGTCGGATTATGTCCAGCATTACGGCCTGACCCGCGCCACAAGGCCGGACGGGCGGCTGGAACCTGTCGGGCCGAAACACAGCTGGAACACGGCGCATTGGTTTTCCTCGGCACTGATGCTGAACGCGCCGCGCCACTCCGACCATCATGCCAACCCCTCGCGCCCCTTCCCCGCCCTGCGCCTGCCGCCAGAAGACGAGGCCCCACGCCTGCCATGGCCCCTGCCCCTTGCCTGTGCGATGGCGCTTAGCCCGCGCCTTTGGCGTCGTGCGATCCGGCCCCATCTGGCAAAGTGGCGGCCATCGCCTGCCCCCGCCAAGGACACGGCACCTTGACTGGAATTCGCCGGTCACCTCTGGCACTGTCGCCCCCACGCCTTGACCGGAGCCATTGATGCGACCCTTGATTGCCGCCTTGATCCTTGCCACCACCCCGGCCCTTGCCGAAACCCCGATGACCGGGGCCGAATTCGAGGCGAACACGACCGGAGAGATCATTACCTACGACTACGGCAACGGCCTGTTCGGGACCGAGGAATATCTGCAAGGCCGCAAGGTCCGCTGGGCGTTTGACGGTGACCTTTGCATCTATGGCGAATGGTATCAGCAGGGCGACGAAATCTGCTTTGCCTATGAAAATGACCTGACCCCGGCATGCTGGCTGTACTTCCTGGAGGATGGCCGGATCCGGGGGCGCTACATGGGCGAAGGCGGCGGCTGGGAGATCCTGGAATCGTCCCGCGATGGCGGGCCGCTGCCCTGCGCCGGCCCGGATGTGGGTGTCTGACCGAATGCGATTTGTCCCACATGGCCGTGCCGCGTGCCTTTGCCTTGCCGTTCTGGCCACAACCGCCTCAGCCTCGGCGCAGACCCCGCTTGCCGCCGAAGAATTCGAGGCCCATGTCACCGGCAAGACCCTGACCTACAGCCAGTTCGGCACCCTTTTCGGGATCGAGGAATATCTGCCAGGGCGGCAAGTCCGGTGGAGTGTCGCTGAAAACCAGTGCCAGTATGGCAGTTGGTATCCGCAAGGCAGCGCGATCTGTTTTGTCTATGAATACGACCCGACCCCGCATTGCTGGACCTTCTGGATGGAGGGCGGCGCCCTGGCGGCGCTGTCCGTCGACAGCCAGCCGGGGGCCGAACTCTATGAGGTGGACAGCACCGACAAGCCGCTGGCCTGCCCCGGCCCCGATGTGGGGGTGTAAGTTGCGTGGCTGCCTTGCTTCGCTATGCCTCGCCGCCCTGCCCTGCGTGGCCGTGGCCGAAACCGACCCGCCGCTGACCGCCGAAGCTTTCGAGGCGATTGTCGAAGGCAAGACAATGGACACTCATGATTCAGGCGGAATCTACGGGGTGGAAACCTTCCTGCCCGGCCGCCGCGCAATCTGGCGCGATGCGTCGCAATGTCTGGAAGGCCGCTGGCGACCGGAAGGCGAGATGATCTGTTTCGACTATATCGGTGACCCCTTGCCGCATTGCTGGACCTATCATGACCGGGGCGGCTGGCTGATGGGCTGGCTGAACGGCGACCGGGACAGCGACCCGATCCTGCTTTACCCGTCACAGGATTTCGTGACCTGCGAAGGCTTCCTTGGGGCCTGAGGGCATAGCCCCGCTTGACCGAAACCGAAGCCTCAGAACAGACTGCCCTGCCCGCCCCCAGTATCGCCTTTTGGCCGCTTTGGTCCGCGCCCGGCAAGGCTGATGCGGCCATCCTGAAACTCGATCTCAAGCGCGGTCGCGCGCTCTGCCGCAGCCTTTCCGGTGATCACCGCCCCATCGCCCCGCACCACTGCATAACCGCGCTTCAGCGTTTGTGCGTAGCCCAGCGTCAGGCGCATGCGGTCCAGCGCCTCCAGCCGGTCCGAGAGCCGCGCCAGCCGGCCTGCGGGAGCCGCGTCAAGCCGGTCCGACAAGGCGGCAAGCCGCGCCTGCCCCTCGCCCGTACGCCGTGCCGCGTCACCCAGCATCCGCGCCAAGGCCGGGGCCAGCCGCGCCGCAACATCATCAAGTCTGCCCCGCCGCCGTTCCAGCCGGTCGCGCAGCACCCGGTCCAGAAGCTCGCCCCGACCTGTCAGCAGGTCACCCTGCCGCACCAGCACCCCGCGCAACAGCACCGGCTGCATCCGCCCGGCCACCCGGTCAAACCCGCCGCGCTTGCGCGCCACCGCCAGCCCCAGACCCGCCGACAGCCGCGTGGTCGCCGCGTCAAGCCGCTGGCGTGGCGTGGCAAGCAGCGTTTCCAGGCGGGGCAACGCCCGCCCCAGATCGCGCAAGCGCTGGCCGCGCGTGGTCACACCCTGCACAACCCCCCGCGTCAGCCTTGCGCCCAGCGCGTCCAGCGTCGCCAGCAGTTCCAGCCGCACCGGCACCGCCAGTTCCGCCGCCGCCGTGGGGGTCGGCGCGCGCAGATCGGCGGCATGGTCGATCAGCGTGGTGTCGGTCTCATGCCCGACGGCACTGATCAGCGGGATGTCAGACGCTGCCGCCGCGCGGACCACGATTTCCTCGTTGAAGCCCCAAAGGTCTTCAAGACTGCCACCGCCCCGCGCCACGATCAGCACATCGGGCCGCGGGATCGGGCCACCGGGCGCAATCGCATTGAAGCCCTTGATCGCCGCCGCCACCTGCGCCGCGCAATCCTGCCCCTGCACCGCGACCGGCCAGATCAGCACATGCCGGGCAAAGCGGTCGCGCAACCGGTGCAGGATATCGCGGATCACCGCGCCCGAAGGCGAGGTCACGACGCCGATCACCTTTGGCAGATAGGGAATCGGCTTCTTGCGCGCGGCATCAAACACCCCTTCCGCCGCCAGGGCCGCCTTGCGCTTTTCCAGCATGGCCATCAAGGCACCCGCCCCCGCCGGGGCCACATCATCAACGATCAGCTGATATTTCGACTGGCCGGGAAAGGTGGTCATCCGGCCGGTGGCCACGACTTCCATCCCCTCCTCGGGGCGCACCTGCATCCGGGCGACCTGACCCTTCCAGCTGATCGCGGCTATGACGGCCCGATCATCCTTGAGGTCAAAGTAAAGATGCCCTGAGGCCGGGCGGCTGACCCGCCCCACCTCACCGCGGACGCGGACAAGGCCAAATTCCCCCTCGATCACCCGCTTAACCGCACCAGAAAGCTCTGACACGGTGTATTCGGGCTGGTTGCCCGTGGGCTGGCTGCCCTGCGGGGCCGAGTCGTCGATCAGGTCCATGCTTGCCCTCCGTTCGCCCCGACCCTATGACGCGCAACAGAAAAGGCCAAGCGGGGGACGCGCCCATGAATATTCTGATCCTTGGCTCTGGCGGGCGGGAACACGCGCTGGCCTGGGCGGTAAAGCAGAACCCCAAGACCGACCGGCTGATCGTGGCCCCCGGCAATGCCGGCGTGGCCCAACTGGCCGAGGTGGCGGACCTCGACATCCTCGATGGTGCCGCAGTGGTGACCTTTTGCGCCGAGAACGCCATCGACTTCGTGATCATCGGCCCCGAAGCCCCCCTTGCCGCAGGCGTGGCCGATGCTTGCCGCGCGGCGGGACTTCTGACCTTTGGCCCCTCGGCGGCTGCGGCCCGACTTGAGGCGTCAAAGGCCTTCACCAAGGAAATCTGTGACGCCTGCGCCGCCCCCACCGCAGGTTACGCCCGCTTTACCGAAGCCGCCCCCGCCCGCGCCTATATCGCCGCCAAGGGCGCGCCCATCGTGGTCAAGGCCGACGGTCTGGCAGCGGGCAAGGGCGTGATCGTGGCGCTGAGCGAAGCCGAAGCCCTTGCCGCGATCGACGACATGTTCAGCGGCGAATTCGGTGCGGCCGGGGCCGAAGTGGTGATCGAGGACTTCATGACCGGCGAAGAGGCCAGCTTCTTCGTGCTGACCGACGGGATCAGCGCCCTGCCGATCGGCACCGCACAAGACCACAAGCGCGTGGGTGATGGCGACACCGGGCCCAACACGGGCGGCATGGGGGCCTATTCCCCCGCCCCCGTGCTGACCGAAGCCGTCCAGAAACAGGCAATGGACGAGATTGTGCTGCCAACCATTGCCGAGATGGCCCGCCGTGGCACCCCCTATCAGGGCGTCCTTTACGCAGGCCTGATGATAGAGAACGGCCGCGCCCGTCTGGTGGAATACAACGCCCGCTTCGGCGACCCCGAAACGCAGGTTCTGATGCTGCGCCTCGGGGCGCAGGCGCTGGACCTGATGCTGGCCTGCGCCGAGGGCCGGCTGGCCGAGGCACAGGTGAACTGGGCCGATGACCACGCCCTGACCGTGGTGATGGCCGCGAACGGCTATCCCGGTCCTTACGCCAAGGGCAGCCAGATCCGCGGCCTTGAAGAGCTGCCCGAAGACAGCAGACACATGGTGTTTCACGCCGGCACCGCCGAACGCGACGGCAGCACCATCGCCGCAGGTGGTCGCGTGCTGAACGTGACCGCGCGGGGCGCGACGCTGGCTGACGCACAGAAGGCCGCCTATGCCATGGTCGACGCCATCGACTGGCCGGGAGGGTTCTGCCGCCGCGACATCGGCTGGCGCGCGCTCTGACCAGATTGCACGCGTTCCGCACAAGCCTTTCCTCTCGTCGTCGCGTGCCGCTCCTTCTCGGCTGACGAGGGGCCAGCCCCTCGAGCTCCCCGGAGTATTTGCAAAAAGCGCAATCGACTTGCTCTTTTCAGAAATACTCTCAGTGGGTTTGGGGGCAAAATGCCCCCATCGTCCGAGCCGGTTGCGCGCCTGCGCGCAGAGGCGAGGGGAAAGCCGTGCGCGCCAGCGCTCCATTCGGTGTCCACCGGGGTCTTGCGCCCAACGCAGGCCTTGCATAAGACACGCGCGGATCGGGACAGCCCGAATTGGACGGCTCATGGGGGGGACCATGCCGCTTCTGGTGATGAAATTCGGCGGCACTTCGGTGGCCGACCTTTCGCGGATCAAGAACGCCGCCGCCAAGGTCAAGACCGAGGTGGAACGCGGCTATGACGTGATCGTCATCGTCAGTGCCATGTCGGGCAAGACCAACGAGTTGGTGGGCTGGGTCGAAAGCACCTCGCCGCTTTACGATGCGCGCGAATATGACGCCGTGGTCTCTTCGGGCGAGAATGTGACTGCGGGTCTGATGGCGCTGACCTTGCAGGAAATGGACATCCCGGCGCGGTCATGGCAGGGCTGGCAGGTGCCGATCCAGACCACCTCGGCCCATGCCGCAGCGCGGTTTGTCGACATTCCCCGGGCCAATATGGACGCGAAGTTCGCCGAAGGCTTCAAGGTTGCCGTTGTCGCGGGCTTTCAGGGCGTCTCGCCCGAAGGCCGGATCACCACCCTTGGCCGTGGCGGGTCCGACACCACCGCTGTCGCCTTCGCCGCCGCTTTCGGGGCCGAACGTTGCGACATCTACACCGATGTCGATGGCGTCTATACCACCGACCCCCGCATCAGCCCCAAGGCCCGCAAGCTTGACAAGATTGCCTTCGAGGAAATGCTTGAACTTGCGTCGCTTGGCGCCAAGGTCCTGCAAACCCGCTCGGTCGAACTGGCGATGCGCTACAAGGTGCGGCTGCGTGTGCTGTCTTCGTTCGAGGATACGGACGAAACCTCTGGAACCCTGGTCTGCGACGAGGATGAAATCATGGAATCGAAAGTTGTGTCCGGCGTCGCCTACAGCCGGGATGAAGCAAAGATGACGCTGATCCGGGTGGCCGACCGCCCCGGGGTTGCCAGTGCAATCTTCGGGCCGCTGGCCGAGGCGGGGGTGAACGTGGACATGATTGTCCAGAATATCTCGGAAACGGCGGCGGGCCACAGTGGCGCGACCACCGACATGACCTTTTCGGTCCCGGTCAATCAGGTCGCCCGCGCCCGCAAGGCGATGGAAGAGGCCCGCGCGACCGGCAGCATTTCCTATGACGAACTGGTCGAGGATACCGATGTCGCCAAGGTCTCGGTCGTGGGCATCGGCATGCGCAGTCAGGTCGGCGTCGCCGCCCGGATGTTTGCCGCCCTGGCCGCCGAGAACGTGAACATCAAGGTCATCGCCACGTCCGAGATCAAGATCTCGGTGTTGATCGACCGCAAGTATATGGAACTCGCGGTTCAGGCGTTGCATGACGCCTTTGAACTGGAAAAGGCCTGAAGACCGCTGCCCCCCCTGCCCTGAGTGATCCTGGCGGGTGCTGGCATCGGTCGCCCAAACCTGCCCGGCCCAAACCTGCCCGGACGGGTTCCGCCGATCTTTCAGGCATCCCTGCCGAAGCTGCAGTCCAAGATCACATGCCCGGTTCCGTTGTGCCGCGCCTTGTGTTCTAACGGCGCAAACAACCTCTGGGGTGGACAATGCCCGAACGCAGCGAAAGCGACAGCCGCAAGCTTCTGCGCCGGTTGCGTGACACCCTTGCCGTGCCGGGTGGCGGGCAGGACCGGCTGGATCAGATCACCCATCTGATCGCGGACAGCATGGGGACCGAGGTTTGCTCGATCTACCTTTTCCGCGATGAAGACACGCTGGAACTTTGTGCAACCCAAGGCCTGAAAAAGGCCGCTGTCCACAAGACGCGGATGAAGTTGGGCGAAGGTCTTGTCGGTCGCGTTGCGCGCACCGGCCAGCCGGTGAACACCGCCGATGCGCCCGGTGAAAAGGGTTTCCGCTACATGCCGGAAACGGGAGAAGAGCTGTTTTCCTCGTTCCTTGGCGTGCCTATCCAGCGGGTCGGCGAAAAGCTTGGCGTGCTGGTCGTGCAGTCAAAAACCGCCCGGCAGTTTTCCGATGACGAGATCTACGCGCTGGATGTGGTGGCCATGGTGTTGGCCGAGATGACCGAACTTGGTGCCTTCACCGGTGGTGAAGGCGGGATGATGGCCCTCCACAAGCAGCCGGTGATGCTGCGCGGCACCTCAGGGCAAGAGGGCGCTGCCGAAGGTCGGGTCTGGCTGCATGAACCGCGCGTCGTCATCACCAACCCGGTCGCCGATGACCCCCTGACTGAAATCGACCGCATCCGCGAGGCGGTGGGCCAGCTGCGGGTGTCGGTGGATGACCTTCTGTCAGCTGAAAGCCTCGACAAGGACCAGAAGGCGGTGCTGGAGGCTTACCGGATGTTTGCCCATTCCCGCGGCTGGCTGCGGCGTATGGAAGAAGACATCATGCGCGGTCTGTCGGCCGAGGCGGCGGTGGAAAAGGAACAATCCGCCGCCCGGTCGCGGCTGGAACAGGTGCCGGATGCCTATCTGCGCGAAAGGTTGTCAGACCTTGATGACCTGTCCAACCGCCTTTTGCGCATCCTGACGGGCCAAGGCAAGGATACCGGAGCCGAGATGCCGGAAAACCCGGTGCTGGTGGCCCGCAACATCGGTCCGGCGGAACTGCTGGAATATGGCCGCAAACTGAAAGGGCTGGTGCTGGATGAAGGCTCGGTCGGCAGCCATGCTGCCGTGGTGGCGCGGGCGCTGGCCATTCCCCTTGTCATCAACACCGAACGCATCACCGCCGAAGCGCTGAACGGCGACCAGATCCTTGTGGACGGCGATCAAGGCATCGTCCATCTGCGCCCCGAGGAAACCGTCGCCCGCGCGTTCCGCGACAAGATCGCCATGCAGGCCGAGGCGCAAAAGCGCTATGCCAGCTTGCGCGGTCTGCCTGCGATCACGATCTGCGGCACGTCGATTGCGCTGCACATGAATGCCGGTCTGATGGCCGATCTGCCCAGCCTTGAAAACTCGGGGGCCGAAGGGGTGGGCCTGTTTCGCACCGAACTGCAGTTCCTTGTCCGCTCGAAAATGCCGCAGCGGGCGGAACTTGCCCGACTTTACGCCCGGGTGATGGACGCGGCCAAAGGCAGGCGGGTGGCCTTCCGCACGCTTGATATCGGGTCCGACAAGGTGCTGCCCTACATGAAGCCGCAAGATGAGCCGAACCCCGCGATGGGCTGGCGCGCGGTGCGGGTGGGCCTCGACAAGCCCGGCGTGTTGCGGATGCAGCTTCAGGCTTTGATCCGGGCGGCAGCGGGTCGCCCGCTGACCGTCATGTTCCCGCTGATCACCGAGATGACCGAATTCCAGCAGGCCCGCAGCCATGTCCTGCGCGAGCTGCACCGCGAAAAATCGCTGGGCCACCGGGTGCCGGAAACCGTGGAAATCGGCGCGATGATGGAAACGCCAAGCCTTGCCTTCGCGCCCCGCGCCTTTTTCGAGCTGACGGATTTCGTATCCGTCGGCGGCAATGACCTGAAGCAGTTCTTCTTTGCTGCCGACCGGGAAAACGAACTGGTCCGCCGTCGCTATGATACGCTGAACCTGTCCTTCCTGACCTTCCTTGAACAGATTGTCGCGCGCTGCGCCGAGACGGGAACCCCGCTGTCATTCTGCGGTGAAGATGCAGGCCGCCCGATCGAGGCGCTGGCGCTGGCGGCGATCGGCTTTCGGACGCTGTCAATGCGCCCGGCCTCGGTCGGGCCGGTCAAGGCCCTGTTGCGCCGGGTGAACCTTGCCGAGGCACGCGACGTGATCAACCGCTCTCGGGACGTTGGCGCGGAAAGCGCCCGACCGCATCTGATGGAATGGTTGGCCAGCGTCGGCGATTGATCCGCAAGCCAATGCTGGCAAGGGCGGCCGACCGAAACCCCCGACGTCAGGTCCGACCGCCAACCTCAAGCAGTCCTGCCAGTGACAAGCGCTCCAACAGACTGTTAAGATCAAGGGCGATCTGGTCAGGGTCCGCTTCGGGGAAGGCGTCGGCCAACAGTGTTTCAATCGCCTCCGGCGTCACCGGGTCGGCCAGCACCTCCCAGATCGCTGCGGCAAGCTGATCCATCCGGTGAATCGCGCGGCCTTCGGGGTCGGCAAGGTAAAGCGTGTTGCCGATGGTTTGCGCCAACGTTCCCCCGCGCTGTCGAATAGCTGAACCGTCAGAACCGACCGGCAGATCGCCACTGAAATCAGCCATCCGGAACGCAACAGCCGCCCCAGGCCCGGCAGGTGGGGCCGGCTCGGGCCACTGGTGAAAGGCGGCCTCCAGACAGGCCACCGCCTCGGCAAGACCAGAGTAGGACAGCCGGAACACCGGCCGATTCGACAAGGTTGCCGCCATCACCTGAAGGACGTCGGCCGAATGCCGGTCACGGGTGAAATTCTGGTGCAAGAGAGCATCCATCGCGACATCGGGCGCAACCTGCAACAGGTGGGCCGGTGCAGGCTCATCCTGCCGGTCCAGAATGACGAAGGCGCCGACCGGCAGCGAAGCGCCCCGCGCGTGCTGGCCGGCAAGCTTCAGATAGCTGTATTGCGGGTTTCGGATCGTGGCCCTCGCTTCTGCCCAATCCCGAAAATCCGCAGGAAGCGTCTCCGGCAACGGGAGCCGAAGGCGCGGCGCGGTCCCCATCGCATGACCATGGGCAACGTGGTCCACCGTGACGGAAAGGGGCAGCACGTCGTCGCTGTAAAGCCCATGTCCGGCTTGGGCCAAGGCAACGGCAAGTGTGCTTTTCCCCGCTCGCCGAACGCTTGGAAAGACCACAAGCCGACCTGCCATTGCAACAGCGGCTGCGTGCAGGCAGATCAATCCCGGATCTTCCGCCGGCAGGGCCAGCGCAAGCGCCGCCATCGCGTCACAAAGGGCATTCACCGGATCAAGCCGAAGCGCAGGCTTTGGCTCCACATGGCTTTGGCACAGGAACAGACCGGCGTCAGGGGTTCCGCTGATCGAAAAGAACGGCGCGATGCCCGGGTTTTCCGCGCGGATGTCATAGGGCCAGCCGACCACGATCCTTGCCAGCAGCGGCAGCACAGCCTCGGCCCCATGCAGGCGAAGCGGCGAAGTCAGCCCCCGAAAGACGATATCCTGTGCCACCCGTACCGCCCCTTGATCCCCGTTGACCCGGCCTGCCGCGTCAACGGGGAGCTTTCACGCAATCAGGGCTGCACACAGCCGGAGTCAGACGGTCCCGAGCAGACGCTTGGCCCGCTGGACGAGCTTGACGAGGATGCCTTGCTGGCCTCCGACGCTGCGCTGGCCTTGGAGGCGTCACTTGAGCCGCTGGAGCCACTTGAGCCACTTGCGCCGCTGGAGCCGCTGGACCCGCTGGAGCCACTGGACCCGCTTGAACTGCTGGCGCCGCTGGCACGGGCTACACTCAACGTGGTCATCGCGGGTGCAGCGTAGACGGCAAGAGCCAGGCCTGCGATCTTGGTAAACGCCTTGCGGCGCGAGAGGGTGTTTTCGTCCGAAGCACTCATTTCGATCTCCTCATTTTCAGTGCGGTTTCCAGTGCGGGTTGCGACAGCGCAAAGCCATCATTGCCCGCCAGTGCATTCTTGATTGCTGGATCAAAACCGAAAATCTACCGAACAATGGTTTATTTGGGCCGTATAAACCCAAGGTATAGGGCCGATTGGCAAGGGTTCGCCACAAGCCGCGTGAACAGTCCCCGTTTCGGGCGTCAGTTGGCGCCGAACAGCCCTGCAAGGGCTTTTCTCAACTCTGCCTTCTGGACCTTGCCCATCGCGTTTCGCGGAAACTCTGCCATCACCAGCACCCGTTTGGGTATCTTGAAGCCCGCCAACCGGTCGCGAAGGGTGTGGCGAACCTCTGCTTCGTCCAACTCAGCACCAGCCGAGCGAATCAGGCAGGCCACCACCGCCTCACCAAAGTCCGGATGCGCCACGCCGATCACGGCCGATGCCGCGACCCCCGGCAGATCATCCAGCGCTGCCTCAACCTCGGCCGGATAAACATTGAGCCCACCAGTGATCACCAGATCCTTCGCCCGGCCCAGAATCGAAAGATAGCCTTCGGCGTCAATTGCCCCCAGGTCGCCAGTGACGAACCAACCATCCCGAAATTCCCGCGCTGTCTGTTCGGGCATCCGCCAGTAGCCGACAAAGACATTCGGCCCCATCACCTCGATCGACCCGGCTTCGCCCGCGGGCAGGACGGCCCCATCCGGCCCGGTGATCCGCACCTTCACCCCCGGCAAGGGCATCCCCACGGTGCCAGCCCGCCGGTCCCCGTCATAGGGGTTGGAGGTGATCATGTTGGTTTCCGTCATCCCGTAGCGTTCAAGGATGGTGTGACCGGTGCGCACCCGCCATTCGGCATGGGTCGCCGGTGACAGCGGGGCGGACCCGCTGATGAACAGCCGCACCCGGGCGCAGACTGCCGGGGTCAGACGCGCATCAGCCAGCAGGCGGGAATAGAACGTCGGCACCCCCATCATCACAGTGACCTCTGGCAGCGCCGCCAGCACCGCATCAGGGGAAAAGGCGCGCTGGAAGATCATCGACGCCCCCGCGAAAAGCACGCAGTTTGTCGCCACGAACAACCCATGCGTATGAAACACCGGCAAGACATGCAGAAGGACGTCGTGTTCGGTGAACTGCCACAATTCCACCAGAGCTTCGGCGTTCGAGGCAAGGTTTTCGCGGCTGAGGCAGACGCCCTTCGACCGCCCCGTCGTGCCAGAGGTGTAAAGGATCGCGGCCAGATCCTCCGGCGCGTGGGCAGGATCGGCGAAGTCCGCCTGACCGGCTGCGACAAGATCAAGAAACGCACCCAGGCCAATGGCTTTCGCGCCCCGTTCGGCAATCGCCTGCTGCCGCCTGTCTTCCACCAAGGCCAGCGCCGGTTCGGCATCGGTCAGGAAATGCGCGGTTTCGGCAATCGTGTAACCGGGGTTCACCGGCAGAAAAACCACGCCCAGTCGCAGGCAGGCAAGGTAAAGCGACAAGACTGCCTCGGATTTGTCGAGCTGCACCAGAAGCCGGTCACCCTTGGCAAGTCCAAGCCCGGCCAGCGCATTGGCCATGCGCCCGGTTTCGGCCAGAAGGTCGCCATAGGTCACGGGATGGCCGCCACGCATCCAGACCCGTCCGGGCGTTGCGGCCATCGCCTGCAACCGGTCAATCACATCGACGCTCATCCTGTCCCCCTGTCCGTCCAGCCTGCCGCCGATCTACCGCCGCCCGCCGCCGAACCCAAGATTTTTCGTCGAGGAATCTTGTGGTCAGCCGATTGTGCCGGCCTCAGGCCCGGACGATCCGTGGCGGTGCGACCGCAGCGGCAAAGGCCGCCAGCACCGGTTCCGCGCCATGAACCTCGGCCAGCTTCAGAAGCGCAAAACGGATGCGCGCCACCTCGCGGTAATAGTTCAGGAAGGCCGCGTTCAGCGCCGCCCCGGTCAAGGCCCCCAGAACCGGCACCGCCTGCGCGGCCAGCTTCTGGCCCAGCACCGCCGCCAGTTTCGGGGCGACCGCCGCGATCAGATTCTGCACCGCAGTCCCGGTCATTGTCAGCCGCGCGGTCACGAACGAGGTGTTCACCCCGTCATCCGCCGCCAAGGGGCTGCCCGCGCCAAACACGCGCAGACATTCCGCCTGCACCCATGGCTCATCGGGGTCAAATCCCGCTTCAGCCGCAGCCGCGCGGATGGCATTCAGGATCACCGTGACCGTCACCGGGAGTTCGGCAAGTGAGGTCGCAATTCCCCCCGCCCCCCCTGCCGCGCCCGAGGCAAGCACCGCCACCATCGGCCCACGCGCGCCCATGTCAGGCGCACGCCCGGCAAGCCCGTAAGAGGTTTCAAGCGCCCGGGCCACGATGCGCTCGATCTGTTGGCGCACCGGGTCAGGCACCAGCGCCATCTGGCTTTCCAGCTTGCCCCCCAACCGGTTGACCAGCCCCATCACCGGGCCATTGGCCCGCCGATACCGCAAGGCGAGTGCGGCGATCTGGTCTTCAGGGTCGTCTTGCCGGATTACCGGGTGCATGATCTGATCCATTCCCCGAATATGGCCCCTGCCGGCCCGGGTGCAATGGCGTCAGGTGGCTTTCGTCACAAGGCCCGTGACACCCTTCCACGCCCCTGCCTTGAGTTCCAGTCCCAGCACGCGGTCAGGGTTGGTGGGAGGCGGCATTTCCACGCCCTCAAGCTTGCGAAACCCGAAGCGGCCGTAATAGGGCGCGTCCCCGACCAGAAGCACCCGTTCCCAACCCAGCCGCCGCGCCTCGGCAAGGCTTTCATTGATCAAAAGTCCGCCCAGTCCTTCGCCCTGACGGGTCGGGTGAACGGCGATGGGGCCAAGCAGCAAGACATCCTGTTCGCCAATCAGCGCGGGCCAATACCGGATCACGGCGGCAAGGGTGCCGTCATCGTCGCGCAAGGTCAGGCACAGAGACGCCACCGTCGGCACCCCGTCGCGCAGGCGGTAAGACGAAAGCGCCGTGCGACCGGGCGCAAAGCAGAGGTCGTAAAGCGCCTCCACTTCCCACCAGTCGGCCTCGGTTTCTTCTTCAAGCCGATACACGCCGCCCGCCCCCATTCCGCCTGAAGCCGAATCTGCTTGAAGCGGGCCGTAACATGCGCCCATGTCAGGATCAAATCGTGAAAGGCTGATCCATGTTCTACCGCCCCGCCGAAGGCCACGGCCTGCCCCACAGCCCCTTTGCCGCAATCGTCTCGCCCCGGCCGATCGGCTGGATTTCCACCCGGTCCGGCATGGGCGACAACCTTGCCCCCTATTCCTTCTTCAACGCCGTGGCCTATCATCCGCCGCAGATCATGTTCTCCGGCGATGTCCGTGACAGCATGGAAAACGCACTGGAAAGCGGGGTTTTCGCGGTCAATGTCGTGCAGGCTTCGGCGCTGCACAATATGAACGCCACCTCGGCCCGGTTTCCGCGCGGCACCGATGAGTTTGTGGCCGCGGACGTCGCCAAGGCGGAATGTGTGGCCATCGACTGCCCCCGCGTTGCCGATGCGCCGGCCACGCTGGAATGCCGGGTCGTGAAACTGGTGGACCTTCTGGGCGACGAACGGATGCTCGTGGGCGAGGTGGTGGGCATCCACATTCGCGACGATTGCCTGATTGACGGCCGTTTTGACGTGACCCGCTACAATCCGGCAGCGCGCCTTGGCTATCACGACTACACCTTCGTGCGAGAAGTCACGGCGCTCCGCCGTCCCTGAGACCCACGCCAGGCGGTTCAGGCCTTCGCAGGCTCGTGTGATTCCGCGGCAAAGACGGCGGCGGTTTCGGCAAATGCCGGTTCGGCGACGGTTTCCGATGTCTCGAACAGCACCTGCTCAGGCTCAATCGCTGGAAGCCCAGACTCTGACGATTGAAGAAAATCGAGCAGCAAATCCGGCGTGTCGAAATCGTCAGGCAGTTGCATCGCCGCCTCGAAAGCTTCCCGGCAGGCTTCTTCGTCAAACGACGCGTCCTCGATTGCAAATCCGCCTGCCCCGGAGAACACGCCCGAGAACGGCTTTTCCGCGATCAACAGATCAACGGGGGCCTCGAAAAGCGCTGACAGGGCGCGCATGCAGCCAATTGCCGGATCAACCGATGCGCTATCATGGCGGAAGTCAAAGACCTGCTCATCGCAATCGGGAAGATTGAACCGCGCCGACAAAAGACGCCGGTTCGCCACAACCAGCCGCGCCGAGCGGTCCATGCCGGACAGCGTCACCTCGTTCGGGTCATGCACAACCCCCAGTCGGCGCAGGACAATGGCCTGCCGTTCCCCGACCGGCGCTTCACCGCTGAGCATCAATGTGGAAAACCGGCCAACGACAACTGCTGAAATCCCAGTTTGATCATCATCCGGCGCGTGGTCGGACGGGATGTCCCCGAGAACCTTGGCTGCATCCTCGGCGCTAACAACCTTTGCGATGCCATCGGTCCGGTCCAGATCCGGCACCCGGCCGGAAATGGCCTTGGTGCCGGCCTCGGCCTCCACCTTTTCAACGGGAAGACCAGACAGGTCCACGACGCCGCGCTGGCCCTTGCGGCCAAAGAACAGGGCTAGGAGTGACATGCAGTCCCCTTTCGAGTTGCAATATGCCAAAGCATCGGTTGCCCGCAGGCAGAAGTGGGTCGCATGCCAATGACGCGAAACACGGACGGCCAGTCACGCGCTGCTCGGGCTGCCGATGTCGCAGCGCCGGTCCCCGGTGCCTGCAATGCGGCGAGGGTTGCTTCCCGGACGGACATCACGTCTCCTCTGCGTCGCATGGCTTCCCCATGATCAGATTGCCAAGACAAGGGCGGCACCGGCAAAAGTCACGGAAACATTCGACCCCTGGTCTTGGTTCCCGCAGGCCGGGTGATATGTTCGCGTCCGCCCGCTAAAGTTGTATCAACAGTTTGTCCGACCGGATTGCGGCAGGAGTTTGTCCGAAACTTGTTCCCAATCGGCACCAAAGCCGCCCAGACGCAACCGGATCAACGACAGCACCGTTTCCGCTGCCGCTGTCAGACGCGCGGCCTTGCGGGTCAACAGGCTGAAAGGGGCCACGGCAATCGACAGGTCAAGCGCGATCTGTACAAAGGGGGCCGCTGGACCACTGGCAAACTCGTCAGCAACTGCCTTGGCCATCGGGGCAACCGCATCGGCCTGTTGCAGCGCGGCCAGCGTCAGCAGGAAGGACGAGGTTGACAGATGCTGGACCGGTCGTGGCAGGCCAAGCTCTGCCAGCCGCGCCAGAACCGCCTGCGCCAGCGGGCTGTCTTCGCCCGGCATCACCCAGTCATGCGCGAAAAGGGCCATCGCATCGCGTGGCGGCGCTTCGGCAAGCGGATGCCCACGCCGCACCACCAGCGCCACCGGTTCGGGCGCAATGACCACCGCCTCGAACAGGGCAGGATCCACAGTTGGCGGCACCCGCCCGATCGCCATGTCCAGCGCGCCCGAGGCAAGCTGCCCACAAAGAACATCAGACCCGGCGACGACCACGTCGCAGGCGATGGCGGGGTGCGACGTGCGGGCCTGCCGCAGGGTCGGCAACACGATGTCCAGCGCAGGGGCAGTTACCGCCCCGATCTTCACCCGCCCGACGCCGCCTCCCGCGATCTCGGCCACCTCGCGCGCGGCCTCGGCCAGTTCCTGCAACACCCGCGCGGCCCGATCGGCAAGGCTGCGCCCGGCCTCGGTCAGGATCACCCCACGGCCCGACCTTTGCCGGACCGGCAAGCCCAGCATCACCTCGACTTCCGACAGCAGCCGCGAGGCGGCGGGCTGTGCAATACCCACCTGCACCGCTGCGGCGCCGATCTGACCCGTTTCGGCAAAGGCGGCCAATATCTGCAGATGGCTGAGCTTGATGCCCCGGCTCAGAAGGGACTGCGGCAGATTCATGGCTGTTCCGTTATGACATGATCCATAAACATGATTTGACGGATATGGCCCCGCGTTGCAAACAGCAAAGGTCAACCACGCCTGCGCCGTCGCAGGCGACGGCACCAAAGCCCAGAACCCGATGAGGAACCGATGACCTTCAAACCCGCCAAATGGCCCCGCAAACTGCGTTCGCAGGAATGGTTCGCCGGCACTTCGAAGGACGCGATCTATCACCGGTCCTGGATGAAGAATCAGGGCCTGCCAGCCGACCTTTTCGATGGCCGTCCGGTGATCGGCATCCTGAACACCTTCAGCGAGCTGAACCCTTGCAACGCCCACCTGAACGACCTTGCCGAGAGGGTGAAGCACGGCGTCTACGAGGCGGGCGGGTTTCCGGTGATCGTTCCGGTCTTTTCGGTAAGCGAATCCGCGTTCCGCCCCACGGCGATGATGTTTCGCAACCTTGCCGCCATGGCGGTCGAGGAATCCATCCGGGGCCAGCAGATGGATGGCGTCGTCTGCCTTGTCGGCTGCGACAAGACCACGCCCTCGCTTCTGATGGGGGCGGCAAGCTGCGATCTGCCCACCATCATGGTCTCGGGCGGGCCGATGCTGAACGGCTATTTCCGGGGCGAAAGGGTCGGGTCCGGCACCCACCTGTGGAAATTCTCCGAGGCCGTGAAGGCCGGAGAGATGACCGCCGAAGAATTTGTCGAGGCAGAGGCCTCGATGTCGCGGTCCCCGGGGTCGTGCAACACGATGGGAACGGCCAGTACGATGGCAAGCATGGTCGAGGCCTTGGGGATGACCCTTTCGGGCAATGCCGCCATCCCCGCCGTGGACAGCCGCCGCCGCGTGATGGCGCATCTGACCGGGCGGCGTATCGTGCAGATGGTGAAGGATGACCTGAAGCCCTCCGACATCCTGACCCGCGACGCTTTCATGAACGCTATCCGCACCAATGCGGCCATCGGTGGTTCCACCAACGCGGTCATTCACCTTCTGGCCATCGCGGGCCGCGTCGGCATCCCGCTGACGCTGAATGACTGGGACGAATGGGGCCGCAATGTCCCCACCATCGTCAACCTGATGCCTTCGGGCAAATACCTGATGGAGGAATTCTTCTACGCCGGGGGCCTGCCCGCCGTGATCAAACGGCTTGGCGAAGCCGGGCTCTTGGCGCGTGAGGCGCTGACCGTCAGTGGCGGCCCGATCTGGAACGAGGTTAAAGACGCCCGCATTGACAATGACGACGTCATCCTGCCTGCCGAAAAGGCGCTGACACAATCGGGCGGCATCGTGGTCGTGAAGGGCAATCTGGCCCCGGATGGCGCGGTTCTGAAACCCTCGGCCGCCTCGCCGCATCTGATGAACCACCGGGGCCGCGCCGTCGTCTTCGAGGATATCGACGACTACAAGGCCCGGATCGAGGACGAGGGCCTCGATATCGACGAGACCTGCGTGATGGTCCTCAAGAACTGTGGTCCGCGCGGCTATCCTGGCATGGCCGAGGTCGGAAACATGGGCCTGCCGCCCAAGGTGCTGCGCAAGGGGATCACCGACATGGTCCGCATCTCCGACGCGCGGATGTCTGGCACCGCCTACGGCACCGTGGTCCTCCATACCTCGCCCGAGGCGGCGCGGGGCGGCCCCCTTGCCGTGGTGCAAAGCGGCGACATGATCGAACTGGACGTGGAAAACCGCCGCCTGCATCTGGATATCCCCGAGGCAGAACTTCAGGCCCGCCTTGCGGCATGGACGCCCCCGGTGGAACCGCCTGCCTCTGGCTATGCAAAGCTTTACCATGACCATGTCGAGGGTGCGGACAAAGGTGCGGACATGGATTTCCTGATCGGCTGCCGGGGCAACGCCGTGGCGCGGGAAAGCCACTGATGCAGGTAGCCCCACCGATGCAGATAGCTCTTGTCGGCATCGGCAAGATCGCGGTGGACCAGCATGTCCCCGCGATTGCCGGCTCACCGGACTGGACCCTTGCCGCCACGGTCAGCCGCAAGGGGTCCGTCCCCGGCAGCCCAAGCTTCACCACGATGGAAGACATGCTGGCCGCACGGCCGGACATATCCGTGGTCTCGCTTGCCCTGCCGCCCGTCCCGCGCTTTGCCTATGCCAAGGCCGCACTTGATGCCGGCCGCCACGTGATGCTGGAAAAGCCCCCCGGCGCGACACTGGCGGAAATCCATGCGCTTCATGCCCTTGCGGCGCAAAAGGGTCTGACCCTTTACGCCACATGGCACAGCCGGATGGCCCATGCCGTGGCCCCGGCAAAGGCATGGCTTGCCGCCAAGACCATCACCCGCGCCCATATCACCTGGCGTGAAGACGTGCGCAAATGGCACCCCGGTCAGGACTGGGTCTTTGAACCGGGCGGCATGGGCGTGTTTGATCCCGGGATCAACGCGCTCTCGATCCTGACGGAAATCCTGCCGATGCCGGTCCATCTGACCGCTGCCACCCTGACCTTTCCGGAAAACCGCCAGACCCCGATCGCCGCTGCCCTTGCCTTCAGCAACAACGTGACCGCCGATTTCGACTGGCGCCAAACCGGCCCGCAAACTTGGGATATCGAAGTTGAAACCCCCGACGGACTCCTTGCCCTGCGCATGGGCGGCAACGTGCTGGAAATCGACGGCACGCCCGTGCAGGGCGAAAACTCGATCATGGGAGAATATCCTGCGCTTTATGCCCGGATGGCCGATCTGGTCCGCAGCAGGACCGGCGAGGTTGATCTGGCCCCCATGGTCCATGTGGCCGACGCTATGACGCTGGGGCGGCGCGAGGTGACCGAAGCCTTCCACTTCTAGCCGCATTTCTGGCAGCCCGCAGCCTGGCGGTCAGTTTGCGGCCCAAACTCCGGGAGAAGAAACTTGGCCCAGATCGAAACCATCGGCACTGTCGGCGGCAAGCCCGTCCATGCCGCCACCCTGACCAGCCAAGTCGGGCTGCGGCTGCGGCTGATGTCCTTTGGCGCGCGCCTGACCGAACTTTGGGTGCCAGACCGCGCCGGGGTTCCCGCCGACGTGGTGCTGGGGCTGGACCGGCTGGAAGATTATGTCAGCCACGGCGCCTATATGGGCGCGACTTGCGGCCGCTTTGCCAACCGCATCGCCGGCGGGCGCTTCGTGCTGGACGGGGCCGATGTGCAGCTTGACCGGAATGAAGGGCCAAACCAGCTTCATGGCGGTCCTCTGGGCTTTGACAACCTGAACTGGGATCTGGCCGACAGTTCTGACAGCCATGTCAGCTTTTCGCTCACGTCACAGGCTGGCGACATGGGCTATCCCGGCACGGTTCAGGCCCGCTGCACCTACCGGCTGGACGGGCAACGCCTGCTGATCGAGATGTCGGCAACCTGCGACACACCAACCATGGTGAACCTTGCGCATCACACCTATTTCAACATGGCCGGGCAAGGGTCAGGCGATGTGCTGGAACAGGTCTTCCAGATCGCGGGGCAGCACTATCTGCCCGTCGATACCGCCAACATTCCGACCGGCGCGGTGCTGCCGGTGGCAGGAACGCCCTTTGATTTCACCCAACCCCGCCCCATCGGGCAGGCGATGCCGGGGCCAGCGGGGTTTGACCATTGCTTCTGCCTTGCGGCCCCCTTGCGCGCCATGGAGGGCCACTTGCTGCGCCCCTGCGCCACGCTGCGCGATCCAGCCTCGGGCCGCCAGTTGCGGATCTGGACGAACGAGATCGGGCTGCAAGTCTATACCGGGGTGCATTTTGACGGATCAGCGGGCAAGGCGGGCGCGCGCTATCACAGCTTTGGCGGTGTCGCGCTGGAAACCCAAGGCTTCCCTGACAGCCCGAACCACCCGCAGTTTCCGTCCGCCCGGCTGGACCCCGGCCATAGTTACCGGCACCTGATGCTGTGCGATTTCTCACCAGACGCAGGCTGACCACATGAAAAGACCGCGCCCCGGGTGGGGCGCGGCCAATGGTCCTTGCTTCGATATCAGCGGTAGGGGTAGCCCGCCTTTTCCATGGTGTCGGCGTATTTCTTGAACGCCTCGACCACCCGGGCCGAGCGCGGCGAGGATGCCGCAACTTCGTCCCAGAAGCCGTTGGAATCAGACACGACCTGCGCCCACTCTTCATCAGGAAGCGAGGTCAGTTCCATCTTCTCACCCTCGACGCGCAGCTTGGCCTCGCCGCCCCAATACCAGACCTGCCGGTAGTAGTGCGACTGGTCGATGGTGATCTTGAACAGTTCCTGCAGATGCGGCGGCACTTTCTGCCAGCTTGCGGTATTGGCAAAATAGCTGCCGAACCACGCCCCGGTCACCGAGTTGCTGAGCGCGTATTTGCAAACGTCCGCCCAGCCCACCTCATAGGCCTCGGTGAAGCCGCACCATGCCACCCCGTCGATCTCGCCGGTCTGCATCGCGACTTCGACGTTGTCCCACGGGATTGTCACCGGGATCAATCCGTATTTCGACAGGAACTTGCCCGCCGTCGGCACCCCGAACACGCGCAGGCCCGCCATGTCGGCAAGGCTGCGGATCGGCTTGTCTACGGTGAAGATGTGCAAGGGATCCCATGCCCCGGCAGAAAGCCATGTAACGCCCTCAACCTCGGAATAGGCCTCTTCCCAGATTTCCTTCAGCCCGTAATACTGAAACAGCGCCGGCACATCGAGGCTGTAGCGGGTCGCAAAGGGGAAGTAGCCGCCGAAGACATTGATATCGACGGGCGAGGCCATCGTTGCCTCGTCCGACTGCACCGCGTCCAGCGTACCGTTTTGCAGGGCGCGGAACAGGTCTGCGGTGGGAACTAGCTGGTCGGCGTAGTATAGCTCGATCTCCATCTCGCCATTCGCGGCGGCGTTGAAGGCGTCGATCTGCGGCTTGATCACATGGGCGCCAAGCGGCGCGCCGGAATAGGTCTGGAGCCGCCACTTGATCGGACCGCTTTGCGCGTTGACGTAAGGTGCGGCCAGCGTGGCACCAGCCACGGCCCCCGCCCCTACGACCGACTGGCGCAGGAAGTTCCGGCGCGAGGCAAGGATCGCGTCGGACGGGCTTTGCGGTTTTTTCGGGTCTGTCATGTCCATCTCCTGTCGTGGTTGCGGGCTTCTTTGGCCCTGGGTGGTGGTTGGTTTGGTCAATCAGCCTCGGACGTTGATCTGCTCGGGCAACCAAAGAGCAATTTGCGGGAACAGCATCAAAAGCACGATTGTCAGCATCATCATCGCCGCGAAGGGCCAGATCGAACGGTAGATGTCGGCAAGCGAGATTTCCCTTGGCGCCAGCGACCGCATGAGAAACAGGTTATAGCCAAACGGCGGCGTTATATAGGCAATCTGGCAGGTGATCGTATAAAGGATTCCGTACCAGATCAGCTGATTTTCAAAGCCAAGGTCCAGCATCCCCACCAGCGGGATGTAAAGCGGCGCCACGATCACCAGCATCGCGGTATCGTCAAGGAACATGCCCAGCAAAAGAAAGCTGAGCTGCATCATGATGATGATGGTCCATGGAGAAAGATCCCACTGGGTGATGAACAGCGATTCAATCGCCTTGACCGCGCCCAGCCCATCGAAGACCGACCCGAAGGCAAGGGCTGCCAGAATCAGCCACAGGAACATGCAGGACACCGCAAGGGTCTTCATCGAGGTCTCGCGGATCATCCGCCAGCTGAACCGCCCCTTGACCACCGCCGCCAGCGTGGCGCAGGTCGCCCCCACGGCAGAGCTTTCGACAAGGCTGGTATAGCCGGTCACGAAAAGGCCGGTCATGAAGAAGAAGATCGCAAAGGGAATGATCCCAGCCCTCGCCAGCGCCAGCTTTTCGCCGAAAGACATGTTCAGCTCTTCAGCCGGAACCGGCGGGGCCAGCTTGGGGTTCAGCCGGGCGCGGATCACGATGTAGATGATGAACATGGCCGCCATCATCAGCCCCGGCACCAGCCCGGCAAACCACAGCTTTGACACCGGCTGGCGCGCAATCATGCCGTAAAGCACCAGCACCACCGAAGGCGGGATCAGAATGCCCAGCGACGATCCGCCCTGTACCACGCCGGAAATCAGCACCTTGTCATACCCGCGCCGCAACATCTCGGGCAGGGCTATCGTGGCACCAATCGCCATGCCCGCGACCGAAAGCCCGTTCATCGCCGAGATGATGACCATCAACAGGATCGTCCCGATGGCCAGCCCACCGGGGATGCGCCCGAACCAGACATGCAGCATCTTGTAAAGGTCTTCGGCGATCCCTGATTCCGCAAGGATATAGCCCATGTAGATGAACATCGGCAGCGTCAGCATCGCGTACCAGTTAAAGAGCTTGAAGACCTGATTGTAGGGCAGCTCGATCGCCCCGTTGCCGTAAAGCAGAAGCGCCGCGCCGGACGCGACAAAGCCGATGGCGGCAAACACCCGCTGGCCGCTGACCAGCAAAAGCGCCATCGAGGCGAACATGAGAAGCGCGATCATCTCGTAAGACATCAGAGAGTTTCCCCGCGCAGCGTGGCGATATGCTTGAACACCAGCGACACCGCCTGCATCAGCATCAGCACCAGACAGACCGTCAACAGCGCCTTGATCGGAATGACCGAGGGGTTCCACATGGAAAACCGCTTCTCATTGGTATCGATCGCGTATTGCAGGCTGGAAATGCTGCCGACCAGCATCACCGAAAGATAGAAGATCAGGCAGCCCACGGTCAGAAGATCAAGCCGCGCCTTGCCCTTGTCTGACAGGTTCGCGTACCAAAGATCCATCCGCACATGGCTGTTGTTCTTCAGGGTGATCGGCCCGCCCATGAAGTAATAGGCCGCCAGCGTGAACTGCGTGAACTCGATGGCCCAGTGGACCGGGATGTTCAGCACGTTGCGGGTAACAGCATCGAACAGCAGCGTTGCCACCATCACGAATATCAGCGACGCGGCGAAATAGCCGACAAGGTCGGAAATCCTGTCGATCAGGCGCACATAGGCCCGGATTATCTGCGGCATGTCACCCCCGCCTGCCCTCGCGTTTGCGGCCTCAGGTCCATAGCTCCACCCCCCTGTCGGCCAGTGCTTCGGCCTGTGCCTTGTCCAGTTGTCCATCACTGATCAGAAGGTCGATGTCTTCAGTCGCGCAGACCGCATAGGCCGCCTGCCGCCCGAACTTCGAGGCATCGGCCAGCACGGTCAGGCTGCGGGCGTTGCGGATCATCGCGCGGGCGATCTGGGCCTCATCAAGGCTTGCGTCCATTGCGCCGATGGCAGGGTCGATGGCCGCAACGGTCAGGATCGCACGGTCGGCCCGGAACCCCTGCAACTGTTCGATAACCGCGCTGCCGATGGTCTGTGCGTTGTCAGCCCCATAGCGGCCACCCAGAAGATGTATCGTTGCCTCTGATCCGGCCTGCGCCAGCCGGTCCGCAAGCCGGCAGGAATTGGTGACGATCGTCAGGCCCGGAATGGCGGCCAACGCATCAGCGGCGGCAAGGGTGGTCGATCCGGTGTCGATGAACAGCGTTTCACCGGGGGTGATGATGCGGCCCAGCCTGCGGCCGATCTCGGCCTTGGCTGCGGCCGCCCTGCCCTGCCGTTCGCCAAAACTTGGCTCGGCGACAAGAAACGGTCGCCGCGCCCCGCCATGCACCTTCTGCACCCGGCCACGTTCGGCCAGCGTTCCCAGATCGCGGCGGATCGTCTCGGACGAAACGTCGAAGCGTGCTGCAAGCATTTCGACCGACACTTCCCCTTCGCGCCGGATGATCGCCTCGATCTGAGGCTGTCGTTCGTGCGGCTTCATTGTCATCCCCGCCCCAGCCGACCGTTGAAGGCGGCCAAGGTCAACAGTTTTTTTGACCGGACGGTGAAAAAGCAGGCCCGGCGACTTTGGGCTCAGCTTGACACGAATGCCCGAATAGTCAATTCATGATGAAAACCACAAGGCTTGTGGATGATGGACAGCGCTGACCTGGCGGCCAATGCCCAAGGATATGACGTCGCGGTCATCGGGGCCGGGGTTGTGGGCTGCGCGCTTGCGCGGGCCTTCACGCTGGCGGGTGCGCGGGTGGTCGTGCTTGAAAAGGCGGCGGATGTGCTGGATGGCGCGTCCAAGGGCAACTCGGCGATCCTGCACACCGGGTTTGACGCGCCTGAAGGGTCGCTGGAACTGGCCTGCGTGCGTGAAGGCTATGCGCTTTACCACCAGATTCGCGAAAGGCTGGGCCTGCCGGTGATGCGCTCTGGTGCCATGGTGCTGGCCTGGTCCGAGGCCGAGGTGGCCGAACTTCCCGCCCTGATGGCGCAGGCGCGCGCCAATGGCGTGACGGATGTTCAGGCGGTGACGGCAGCTGAAGCCCTGCGTCTTGAACCCCACCTGTCCGCCAATGTGATGGGCGGATTTCGCGTGCCGGGCGAACACCTGATCGACCCATGGTCGGCGGCGCATGGTTACCTGCTGCAAGCGCTGGAAAACGGCGCCACACTGATGCGGCAGGCCGAGGTTCTGACCGGCAGGCGGTCGCATGGCGTCTGGCATCTGGCCACCACGGCGGGCGCGGTGCAGGCGGATCTTGTGATCAACGCCGCTGGCCTTTGGGGCGATGAGGTTGACTTGCGCGTGACCGGGGAAAGCTGGTTCACCATCAAGCCCAGGAAGGGCCAGTTCGTGGTCTACGACAAGTCCGCCGCAAGCCTGTTGGGCCATATCCTGTTGCCGGTGCCGACGAAGATCACCAAGGGCATCGTCGTTTGCCGCACCGCCTATGGCAACCTTCTGGTCGGTCCAACGGCGGAAGAACAGGACGACCGCGAACACGCCATCCTTGACCGCCCGACCCTGCAAGCCCTGATGCGCCGCGGCGAGGAAATTCTGCCAGCCCTCGCGGGGCATGAGGTTACAGCGGTCTATGCGGGCCTTCGCCCCGCGACCGAGGAAAAGGAATACCGCATCCGCACCGATCTGGCCGAGGAGTACATCTGCGTCGGCGGCATCCGCTCTACCGGCCTGTCGGCGGCCTTGGGGATTGCCGCGCATGTCCTGCGGCTTGCCGACCGCAGCTATTCTGCCTTGGAAAACCCGGTCTGGCGGCAGATGCCGTCCCTGACCGATGAAGCCGCGCGCGACTGGCAAAAGCCCGGCCATGGCGGCATCCTTTGCCATTGCGAACTTGTGACCCGCCGCGAGGTTGAGGCAGCGCTGACCGGCCCCATGGCCGCTGGCAGCATGGGGGGCCTGAAGCGCCGCACGCGGGTCACGATGGGGCGCTGTCAGGGGTTCTACTGTTCGGCCGAACTGGCGCGGATCACCGAGGGCCGCCTTGCGCAACCGATGCTGGGGGGCGGCGATGGCGCAGATTGAGGCCCAGACTGACGTCATCGTCATCGGCGCGGGTCCAGCGGGCCTGTCGGCGGCCACCGAACTCGCCCGGCTTGGGGTTTCGGTCACCGTCCTTGACCGCGAGGCTGAGGCTGGAGGCATCCCGCGCCACTGCAACCACCCGCCCTACGGCTTGCGCGAATTCCACCGCCTGATGCGCGGGCCAGCCTATGCCCGCCGCCTTGTGGCCAAGGCGCTGGCCGCAGGCGTCACCATCCGCACCCGGACAACCGTCACCGCGCTCCACCCCGGCGGCAGCATTGACGTGTCCAGCCCCGAGGGCCTTCAGACCCTGGCCGCCCGTGTGGTCCTCATCGCCACCGGCGTGCGTGAGACCAGTCGTGCCGCGCGTCTTATCGGCGGCGAAAAGCCGGGGGGCATCCTCTCCACCGGCGCCTTGCAGGGGATCGTCCACCTGAACGGCCAGCGCCCGTTTCAGCGCCCCGTGATCCTTGGGACCGAACTTGTCGCCTTCTCGGCCCTCCTCACCTGCCGCCATGCCGGGATCACCCCGGTCGCGATGATCGAACCTGCGCGCCGCATCTCCGCGCGCAGCCCCGCGATCTGGTTGGCGCGCCTCATGCGGGTGCCAGTCCTGCTGCAAAGCACCCTCGACGCGATCCACGGTCGCACCCGGGTGGAAGCCGTGCGGGTCGACCGTCGCGGGCAGATGCAGGACATTGCGACCGATGGCGTCATCGTCTCGGGCGGGTTCCGGCCCGAGGCGGCACTGTTGCGCACCAGCCATCTGGAGGTGGACGCAGGCAGCGGCGGACCCGTGATCGACGTCTGGGGCAGACTTTCCGACCCCACCTATTTCGCCGCTGGCAACCTTCTGCGCGGGGTGGAAACCGCCGGCTGGTGCTGGGCCGAAGGCCGCCGTGTGGCCCGCGCCATCCACGCCGCCTTGCAGGGCAAGCTGCCTGATCCGGGCGGGGCGCGGCTGCGCTTGGCCTCGGACGCGGTGCGGCTGGCATTGCCACATGTCCTGCCGATGACCACCGGGCAGGATTCTGGCGTGGCAAACCGCCTCCAATTGCGCCTTGCCCGCCCCGCCAAGGGCCGCTTGCGCCTGATGCAGGACGGGCGGTGTCTCATTGAACGCAAGATCGACAGCCTGCCCGAACGCCGGATCACCCTGCCCCTGCCCGCCTTGCACAGCGGCTCGGATATCTCCCTGACGCTTGAGGAAGCCCGGTGAGGATTGTCGCAATCGACCAAGGCACCACCAGCACCCGCGCCCTTGCGCTTGATCCTGACGGTCGCCTGCAACCCATCCTGTCGCTGCCCCACGCGCAAACCACCCCCGCCCCCGGCCATGTGGAACAGGACGCGCAGGAACTGCTGACCAATGTCCTGCGCTGCCTTGATGCCTCCGATGCCGATATCGTCGGGCTGTCCAATCAGGGCGAAAGCTGCCTCGCATGGGACGCGCGCGATGGCCAACCACTTGGCCCGGTGATCACATGGCAGGACGACCGCACCGCCGATGTGACCGAAGGGCTGGAGCGGGACGGCGCCGGGCCGATGGTTATGACCCGCGCCGGGCTGCCGCTTGACCCCTATTTCTCGGCCTCGAAACTGGGCTGGATGGTCCGCCACCTGCCCCGCGTGGCTGACGCCGCGCGGCAAGGCTACCTGCGTCTTGGCACCACCGACGCCTTTTTCCGAGACCGGCTGACCGGGCGGTTTGAAACCGACGTGGCCACCGCCTCGCGGACATCCCTGATGGACCTTGCGACCGGGCGATGGGACGCGGAGCTGTGCCAGCTTTTCGGCGTGCCGATGACGGCCCTGCCAGAGATCGGCCCGACTTCTGGCGATCTTGGCACCCTGCCCGGTGGCGCACGGCTGGCGGCCTCGATCGTGGATCAACAGGCAGCGCTTTTCGGGCATGGTTGCCGGGAACCGGGCCAGACCAAGGTGACCTTCGGCACCGGGGCCTTTGCGCAATGCGTGACTGGCGGGCTGGTGGTACCCGGTGCCTCGGGCGTTCTGCCCACAGTCGCATGGCAGGCGGCTGGCGAGCCCGTGACCTATGCGCTGGACGGGGGCGTCTATGCGGCGGCCAGCGCGGTGAACTGGGCGCGGGGATTGGGGCTTTTCGCCGATTACGCCCAGATTTCCACCTTCAACGGCACCGCCATAGACCGGGGCCTCGCCTTCGTGCCAGCCCTAGTCGGGCTAGGTTGCCCGCATTGGAACCGTCAGGCGCGCGGGGCGTGGCTTGGCCTTGGTCTGGCCGACGGGAAGGCCGACCTGATGCAGGCGCTTCTGGAAGGGATCGCGCTGCGCACAGCTGAAGTTCTGGCGGCGATGGCGACCGTGCAGCCCGTGACCGGACAGGTGTCCATCGACGGCGGCCTGTCGCAAAACGCCTATTTCACCGGCTTTCTGGCCGACACGCTGGGGCGCGACCTTTTCCTGTCCGATGAAGCCGAACTGACTGCGGCCGGCCTCGCCCAAATGGCCGCAATGGCGGCCGGCGTGCAGGTGCCGCAGGTCCATCCGGGCCGGGTCTTGACCACCAACCCGACGGTGCAGCGCCATGACCGGACAACCCGCTTTGCCACCGCGCGCCGTGCAGTGGAAAGCTACGCCAAGGGGGCCTGATCGCGGGTCAAGGGTTGGTCGCAGCTTCGCCTGCCGGATCATCGGCGGCTGGGGTTTCGGCGGCTGGGGTCTCGGCGGCTGGGGTTTCGGCTGCTGGGGTTTCGGCTGCTGGGGTCTCGGCAGCCAGCGCGTCCAGTTCTGCCTGCAAGGCTGCGGCCGCTTCCGCCAGACTGGCCTTTTCGGCCTCAAGCCCGGCAGCCTGCGCAGCCAGCGCGGCCTTGTCCGCCTCCAGCGCGCTGACTTGCCCGGCAAGGGCTTCCACCTCAGCCTCAAGCGACAAGACCTGCGCGGCAGAGCCGGCAAGCGCGGCTTCCAGGTCGGACGCCTTATCAGCCAGCGCCCCCAAGGCCGAAACCTCGGAGTCCACTTCCTGCGTCCGCTGGTCCAACAAGCCCTGCAATCTGGCCACTTCGGCGGTCAGCGCGGCCTTCTCGGCCTGAAGCGTATTGCCCTGCTGACTGCTTTGATAGCTGAAGAAGCCCAGAATGGCGACGGCTGCCACCAGAATGCCAAGGATCAGGTTCCGCATCGTCTTGCCTCGTCGGTTACGTCAGACTGACGCGAACCTCACCACAACCCCCCGCGCCGCACAACCCTTTTGCCCAAGGTCATGCGGCCCCGGTTCAAGCTTGCCCTGCCTTTCGGCAGAAACCGAACCTGCGAAAGCCGCGCCCGTCTTCGGGCCAATGGGCGAAAAGCACCGCAGACGATACGGGCCGGGGCAGGCAAGGCGGATACGCGAAGGGCCTGCGGTTGTTGGCAGACTCCACGTCCCGGCTGTCACGGAACGGACAGGGTTCGATTGTGGCGGCGTTACAATCCGGCGGCATGGTTCGCGCCATCGCAACCTTGGAAGACAGACAATGACAACGCTCCCGATTCTTGGTGCCGCCCTTGGCCATGACGATCTTGCAGCCCACCGCGACTGGCTGCTCGAGGCCCCCCGCGATCTGGAACTTCAGACCTTTGTCGAGGCGCGGGTGCTGGACGGCGACTGGTCCGGCCTTGCCGCCGAAACGGTCAAGCTGCTGGACGGACACGCTGGCCGCCTTGGGATTCACGGGCCATTCTGGGGTTTCACCATCGCCTCTTACGAGCCAGAGGTCCGCAAGATCGTGACCCGGCGCCTGCATCAGGCGCTGGATGTCTGCGCTGCCGTCCGAGGGACGCATGTGGTGATCCATTCGCCTTTCACCACATGGGGCTACAACCATCGCGGGCTTTATCCCGGCGACGGCGCCCGTCTGATCGAGGCGGCCCGCGATACGCTGGCCCCGGTTCTGACCCGGGCTTCCGACATGGGCGTGACCTTCATGCTGGAAAACATCGAGGATGTGGAACCCGCCGACCGCGCGGCCCTTTGCGCCGAACTGGGCTGGCAGGCGCTGGAGCTGTCGGTCGATACCGGACATGCGCATTATGCCCATGTCTCGACCGGCGCACCGCCGGTTGATTTCTACCTGCGCGCGGCAGGCGCGCGGCTTGGCCATGTGCATTTGCAGGACGCCGATGGTTTTGCCGACCGACATTGGCAGATCGGGCATGGCACGATCCTTTGGCCTTCGGTCTTCAAGGCAATTGCCGAAACCGGGGCAAACCCGCGCCTGATCCTTGAACTGCGCGACAAGTCCGGGGTGATCCCCTCGGCCCGCCATCTGACAGCTCTGGGGCTGGCGCAATGAAATTCGTCGTCCTTTCAGACCTGCACCTTGGCCCACCCGGAGCGGCGGTCAACGGTCTGGACCCTGCCGCGCGGCTGGCGGCAGCGGTTCAGGCGATCATGCGTGACCATGCCGACGCCGAATTCGTGGCTATCGCCGGGGATCTGGCCGACCTTGGCGAGGTCGCCGCCTATGAGCTGCTGCACGACCTGCTGGCCCCGCTGCCGATGCCCTGCCACATCACCCTTGGCAATCACGACGACCCGGCGGCCTTCCTGTCGGTCTTCGGGCAAGACCTGTCCCATCCCGAGGGGCGGGTATCCAAGGCGCTGGATCTCGACGGCTACCGGGTGATCCTGCTGGACACGACCACCCCCGGCACCCATGGCGGCGCCCTTTGCGCGGGGCGGCGTGACTGGCTGGCCGCGCGGCTGGACGAAGCGGCGGACCGCCCTGTCATCGTGGTCATGCATCACCATGCCAATCGGCTGTCCCTGCCGGTGGATGCAATTCCCCTTGCCGATGGCGCGGGGTTCGCGCGGCTTTTGCAGCGCCACCCGGATGTGCGGATGGTGATCTCGGGCCATGTGCATCTGACCACCTCCGGCCTTTGGCACGGGGTGGCGATGACCACGCTTGCGGGCAGCCACTATTCGGTCAACGCGCATCTGCCGGGGATGGCGGGCAGCCAGCTGCGGCTGGAAGGCCCGGCGGAAATTGCCGTGGTGCTGGCCGATGCCGACGGCGTGACGGTGCATTTCCAGCACTATCTGCCGCGCCATGTCGAACTTGCCTCGGGCCTGTTTGCGCAAGACTGAGGCGCCGCATTTCAGTCAGCCTGGCGCACCGGGAAAACCTGGTGCTCCTGCTGGCATGAAACATGCAAGTCATTTTTATCATTAGATAAAACTTCACACAGCCATCAAGAACCTGTCACCTTCCCCCCCCATTCCGTCACCCACGCCGCAGCCGAACTGCGGCCCCCGACTGCGACCCCCATTTGTGGCCCTTTTGACGGAGACAGGGAAAATGAAACTCAAGCTAGCGACCACTGCCATGGCGCTTTGCGCCGCCGCCGGAGCCGCCTCGGCGGAAAAGGTGAAGTTCGAATACTGGTATGGCCTGACCGGCGATCTTGGGGCCGTCGTGGCCGAGACCTGCAACCGCTTCAACGCGGCGCAGGACATGTATGAGGCCGTCTGCGTGGGTCAGGACGGCTATGAAAAGGCGGTGCAGAACACCATCGCTGCCTTCCGCGCGGGCAAGCACCCGACGCTGGTGCAAAGCTTTGACGCAGGAACCGCCGATCTGATGCTGTCGGGCGAGTTCTACCCGGTGAAGAAGTTGATGGAAGATGCGGGCTACGACATCGACTGGGCCAACTACTTCCCCGGCATCGCAAACTATTATTCGGCAACAAATGGCGATTTCTTCTCGATGCCGTTCAACTCGTCGACCCCGGTCTACTATTACAACAAGGACCATTTCGACAAAGCGGGCATTGCCGAAGCACCACTGACCTGGGAAGGCATGGAAGTCGCCTTCAAGGCGTTGAACGCCAGTGGCCAGACTTGCGGCCTTGCCTATGCGCCTTCGACCTGGATCGACCTGGAACAGTTCTCGATGGCGCATAACGTGCCGGTCGCGTCGAACAACAATGGGTATGACGGGCTGGACAGCGAGTTGCTGTTCAACACCACGCTGCATGTCACCCATATGGAAAACCTCCAGCGCTGGATGAATGAAGGCCATGCGATGCTGCGCACGCCGGCGGCGGGCAAGTCGGCGCGCGACAGCTTTGTCGAAGGCGAATGCTCGGTCTTCTTCTCGTCGATTGCCGACCACGCCACTGTCCACAAACTGACGCCCGCCTTCGCCTGGGATGTGCAGATGATCCCGACCTATGAAGGGTCCGATCGTCACAATACCGTTGTGGGCGGCGCATCGCTTTGGGTGCTGTCGGGCAAGGCAGATGAGGAATACAAGGCTGCGGCGGCGTACCTCGCCTTCCTTGCCACGCCGGAATCGGAAGAGTTCTTCGTGTCCAACACCGGCTATATCCCGGTGACGAAGACAGGCTATGACGCGCTGCTGGCCAAGGGCTTTTACGCCAACCAGCCCTATGTGAACCGCGACATTGCCCTGACATCGCTGACCTTCACCGAGCCAGGCCCTCTGACCCGCGGCATCCGTCTGGGCAGCTTCATCCAGATCCGCGCCGAATGGCTGGCAGAGGTGGAAGCCGCCATTGCCGGACAGAAAACGATGCAACAGGCGCTGGATACCGCCGTGCAGCGTGGCAATGACCAGTTGAAGCGCTTTGCCCAGACCTATGCCGGCAAATCTTTTCCCTGACATCAGAACATGACGGGCGCGGCCCCCAATTGCCGGGGCCGCGCCCTGCCCTTTTCCTGCCGGAGGTCCGATGCGCCGCGCCTATTTCAAGTTCAGCTGGATTGCCGCCGCCCTCTTGGCGCCGCAGCTACTCATCATCTTCGTCTTCTTCTACTGGCCGTCGATGCAGGCGCTTTACTGGGCCTTCACGCTGGAACAGCCATGGGGCGGCGGCAATACCTGGGTGGGCTTTGACAACTTCACCAAGGTATTGTCAGACCCCTATTACTGGGGATCGGTCCGGGTGTCGGTGATCTATGCGCTGGCCACTACGGTGCTGGCGATGACCATGGCGCTGACGCTGGCGATCTTCGTGGACCGGCAACTGGCCGGCTACCGGGTCTGGCGGGTCGGGATCATCTGGCCCTATGCGGTGGCCGCCCCCGCCGTGGGGCTGGCGTTCCAGTTCGTCTTCAACCCCGGCGCGGGGATCTTCAGCTATATCAACACCATTGCCCCGGGCTGGTGGGATCTGTCGAAATACCCATGGCAAGCCGTCACCGCCATCGTCATCGCGGGCGCGTGGAAGCAGGTGGCCTACAGCTTCATCTTCTTCCTGGCCGCCCTGCAATCCATTCCCCGCAGCCTGACCGAGGCCGCCGCGATGGATGGCGCGCGCCCCCTGCGCCGGATGGTCGATCTGCAACTGCCCTTGCTGACGCCCACCTTTTTCTTCCTGCTGGTGATCAACATCACCGACAGCTTCACCGACAGCTTCGGCATCGTCGACACGCTGACCGGCGGCGGGCCGTTCCGGGCCACGGACCTGATGGTCTACAAGATCTACACCGACGGCTTCCGGGGCTTTGATTATTCCGGTGCCGCCGCCCAATCCATCATCCTCATGCTTCTTGTCATGGCGCTGACCTTCGTTCAGTTCCGCTATGTCGAGCGGCGCGTGCATTACACCTGAGAGGGCCGCAATGATCGAACGCACGCCCATCCTGAACATCGCGACCCATGTGATTCTGGCCTTCGGCCTGATCGTCATTCTGGTGCCGATCTGGCTGGCCTTTGTCGCCGCTACCCATACGCTGCAAGCCGTCAACTCGGCCCCGGTCGAGTTCTGGCCGGGCGACCAGCTTTGGGTGAACCTGCAACAGGCCTGGGCGCAATCGGACTTCGGGCCGAAATTCGTCAACACGCTGATCGTGTCCATCGGCGTGGTGGTGGGCAAGATCACGCTGGCCTGCATCACCGCCTTCGCGCTGGTTTTCTTCAACTTTCGCGGTCGGATGCTGATCTTCTGGATGATCTTCATCACCCTGATGCTGCCATTGGAGGTGCGGATCGTGCCAACCTATGCCGTGGCCGCCAACGCGCTGACACCGTTCCAGACGATCATGGACTGGACCGGGATCAACTGGCTGATCGCCACCCTGTCGGGGGTAGAGGTGAAGCTGGAATGGAACCTCCTCAACTCCTACACCGGCCTCATCCTGCCATTGGTTGCCACGGCCACCGGCACCTTCCTTTACCGGCAATTCTTCCTGACCATCCCCGATGAACTGGTCGAGGCCGCGCGGATGGATGGCGCCGGCCCGCTGCGCTTTCTGTGGGACGTGCTGATCCCCCTGTCCAAGACCAACATCGCGGCCTTGGCCACGATCATGTTCGTCTACGCCTGGAACCAGTATCTCTGGCCGCTTCTGGTGATCACCGACCGGGCGAATTACGGGATGGTGGTCGTGCAGCTTTCCGACCTTGTGCCAGACCAACTGACCACCGGCGGCGGCACACCCACATGGCACCTTGCGATGGCTGCGACACTGGTTGTCATGCTGCCGCCCATCGCCATCGTCATCCTCATGCAGCGCTGGTTCGTGCGCGGCCTGATCAACACCGACAAATGAGGCACCCATGGCCGAAATCATCATCCGCAACGTCGCCAAGACCTACGGCAAAACCACGATCATGGACGGCGTCAACCTGACGATCCGCAACGGCGAGTTTGTCGTGATCCTCGGTCCCTCGGGCTGCGGAAAGTCCACCCTTCTGCGCCTGATCGCGGGGCTGGAAGACATCACCGACGGCGAAATCGAGATTGGCGGCCAGATCGTCAATCAGCTTGAACCGCGCGAACGCGGCTGCGCGATGGTGTTTCAGAACTACGCGCTCTATCCGCATATGACGGTGGCCGAAAACATCGGTTACGCGCTGAAGGTCGCAGGCGTGGCAAAGGCCGAGCGGCTGGCCCGGATCGAGGCAACAGCCAAGGCCGTGGGCCTTGCCGATTTTCTGGACCGCAAGCCCGGCCAGTTGTCCGGCGGTCAGCGCCAGCGCGTCGCCATGGCCCGCGCCATCATCCGCGAACCGAAGGTGTTTCTGTTCGACGAACCGCTGTCGAACCTCGACGCCAAGCTGCGCGTCCAGATGCGCCACGAGATTCGCCGGATCCACAACGCGGTGGGGGCAACCAGCGTCTTTGTGACCCATGACCAGCACGAAGGCATGACCTTGGCCGACCGGCTGGTGATCATGAACAAAGGCACCATCGAACAGATCGGCACCCCGGAAGACATCTACGAACACCCCGCCTCGCTTTACGTTGCAGGCTTCGTGGGCAGCCCGGCGATGAACATCCTGCCAGGCAGCCTGGATGCAACCGGCCTTTCCGTGCTGCTGGCCGATGGGCAAGGTCTGGATATCCCGTCCTCGTTCAAGGCGCGGGCTGGCCAGTTGGTGCAGATCGGTCTTCGGCCTGAAAAGCTGTCGATCCTGCCAAAGGGCCACGGTCAGCTATCCGCGACCTTCCAGTTCTTTGAAGAGCTTGGATCGGCCCGCATCTATCATCTGCTGATCGAGGACATACCGCTTGGCGTCGTGTCGGAACACAAACTGTCGCTGACCGAAGGCGAGACGGTCGGCATCGGCTTCCCGACCTCGGCGCTGCATGTCTTTGACGGGCCAAGCGGGCGAAGTCTGGACCGGCCCGGCGTTGCCGAACGGGTTGCCGAGCTGGTCTGACCAGCCGGCCGCAATGGCACCCCGGCAGGCCAGCCCTGCCGAGGTCTTTGCGTCAGGCGCGAAACAGATCCTGTTCCACATTCGCGGCCTCGAACAGATAGTCGCGGCTGGCCTCCAGCTCGGCGCGCAGCTTGGCGATGTCGTGACCCAGCACCGCGCCTTGCCATTTGCGCACCACGCCCGCGCAGATCACGGTGGACACGTTTGACCGCTCCATCAGCGTCACCACCGCCCCCGGCACATGGTTCAGGGGGGCCACGTTCAGCGCGGTGGCGTCCAGCAGGATCACGTCCGCCTCTTTGCCCGGGGTCAGGGTGCCGGTCTTGTGGTCCAGCTTCAGCCCCTTGGCGCCCTCGACGGTGGCAAAGCGGATCACGTCCAGCGCCGACAGAAGCTTCGGGTAATCCTCGCCCCGCAGCGCCTTTTCGTTGGCGATCATCCGTTGCAGCGTGACGGTGGACCGCATCTGGGTGAACATGTCGGCGGTCATGGTGCATTCCACATCGGTGGACAGCGACGGCTGCATCCCCATATCCAGCGCCTTTTGCAGGGGCGGCTCGCCGTGACGCATCTGCATCTCGATCGGGACGGAAAGCGAGATATGCGACCCCGCATCCGCCGCCGCCTGCCATGCCATTTCGGACATGCCGGTCATGTGGATGAAGATGTTGTCGGGGCCGAACTTGCCCGCCGCCGCCAGCCCGTCAAAGGTTGGCTGCATGCCGAAGGTGCCGACGACGTGGAGCGCGATCGGGATGTTCAGCTCGCGCCCGATGGCCCAGGCTTCTTCGTGGAACGGCAGGTAGATCTCGCCGCCCATGATCATGGTCAGAAGCTGGTCGTCGCTGGCGAAGTGTTCTGCCTTCACCCGGCGCGCATCGCCGGGGTATTTGGCCGCGTCGCCCCAACCCTCGAAATAACCCAGCACGGCGCGGCGGCCGGTATCGCGCAAGGCGCTGATCGCGGCGTCGGTGTGTTCGGGGCTGTGGTGGATCTGGCTGACGTCCATCACCGTGGTCACGCCCGCGTCGATCTGGGCGATGCCGCCGAACAGTTCCGAGATATACACATCCTGCGGGCGGTAAAGAACCGAGAACTTCTGCAGCATCCATTCGTAGTAGTTGGCCGTGCTTTCCGGTCGGCCATCGTTCACCAGAATCGCGTCGGACAACAGGCTGCGCAGCGCGGTTTCGAACTGGTGGTGATGGGTGTCGATGAAACCCGGCATCACGACATGACCGGTGGCGTCAATCACCGCCGCATCGCCCGCGTCGATCTGCGCGCCAACCGCAAGGATCTTGGACCCTTCGATCAGTACATCGCCCTTGGCAAAATTTCCGACATCGGCGTCCATCGACAGGACATGCCCGCCCCGGATCAGCGTCTTGCGCCCCGGCTGGCCAATGCCCGCAGGCATCAAGCCCGCCGACACGCGCGGCGCAGCCGTCCCACCGGTATCGGCCGGGGCCTTCACGCGGGTATCACAGAATTTGCACATCGGTTCCTCCTCCCATATTTCGCTATGCGAAGTTTTATTCGCAAAGAATTCAAGACGAGCGCCCCCCTTTGCTGGGGAAGCGCGGTTTAACTTGCGTCGAAGACGGCAGACAAGGCGGGAACCCTCGCAGCGGCGGCCCCGATCCGGCTGGCGGCGGCGCGCAGGTCAGCAAGGCGGCTTTCGACCATCTGCCCCGGCGTGACCATCCCCGAATAGCCAGACGAGTTCAGCGCCGCGACCACCCGGCCATTCGCCCCCCGGATCGGCACGGCCAGCGCGGTGATCCCGTAATCCAGTTGATCGACCGTGGTGGCAAAGCCCGCCGCCCGCGCCTCCAGCACCACATGGCGCAGCGCCGCCTTGTCGGTCAGCGTGCGCGAGGTCAGCGCGACCGGCACCATCGCGGCAAGGGTGCGGTCCAGATCCTCATCCGTCAGGCCAGCCAGCAGCACCCGGCCAAGGCTGGTGGCATGCGCCGGATAGCGCGCACCGACAACCGCCGTTGCCCGCCGCGCGCGCTGGGTGGAATGGTGGGCGATGTAGATCACATCGGCCCCGTCCAGCATGGCGACGGATGCGGCATCGCCATGCGCTTCGACGATCTGGCGCAGTTCGGGCAGCAAAAGCTCGTCAATCCGGGCGGCGAAGTAGAAGCCCGACCCAAGGCTCATCACCTTGGGGCGCAGATGGAAACGCTTGCCGTTCCGCCCGACATAGCCCAGCGCCCCAAGCGTGATCAGGCTGCGCCGGGCGGCGGCGGGCGACAGGCCCACGCGGCGGGCAATTTCGGACAGGGTCATGTCGGGATGTGCGGCGTCAAAACATTCCAGCACGGCAAGGCCCTTGGCCAGGGCCTCGACAAATTCCGCCGGCCGTTCCAAATCGTCCATCACGCCGCCCCCATCCAAGGTTCAACCCTCCGGTGCCAGAATGAAGTCGAAGCGGCACTTGGCGTCCGGCTTCTTTTCGGTGGCGGGCAAGGTGTCGGTCTTCTTGACCGGTTCCAGCTTGGCGATCAACGATTTTCGCACACCGAAAACCGCGTCATTGTCGATGTATTCGGTGTTTTCGAAGAAAAGCTCGGTGGTGATGGCGCGGTAGCCCTTGGCGCGCACGATGTAATGCAGATGCGCCGCCCGCCACGCATGCCGGTCACCGGCGCGCAACAGACGGCCAACGGGGCCATCGTAAGGCACGGTGTAAGACTTGGGCAGAACCGTCGTATACCAGTATTCGCCGTTATCATTCGTGGTGATCAGCCCGCGCAGGTCATACTTGTCCTGGCCGGATGCCTGTTCCTGAATCGGATAGGTGCCAGCGCCATCGGCCTGCCATGTATCGACCAGCGCGCCCGCAAGGGGGTTACCCAGAGAATCGCGCACGACCCCATGGACCAGGATCGTTGCGCCATCCCGGTCCTTGGCCAGATCGCCGCCAAGCTCCAGCTTCGGCGCGTTGTCGAGGTAGAACGGCCCAAGGTTCGACCCCTCGGTCGCCCCCCCGCGTGAGTTGATCATGTCCACCAGCGCCGACAGGCCCAGCACGTCGGACAAAAGAATGAACTCATGCCGCTCGGGCGTCGATATCTGCCCGCAATCATAGAGGAACATGAGAATACCCATCCATTCCTCATGGGTCATGTTCACTTCGCGGGTGTAGTCGTGCAGATGGTCGATGAAGCCTTCCAGCAGGAACTTGAAGCGGCTGCCTTCCTCGGTCTTGAACGAGGCTTTGACGGCCTCGGTCAGCGTGAACTGGTTGATGTCTTTCACGGCGCATTCCCTCCCTGAAATCGCGGGTTGACGGAAAGCTAGAACGTCCCATAATGTTCGGCAAGAGAATTTTTCTTCGCTATGCGAAAAAAGGAAGGCGTCATGAGAATCGGCAAGCAGGACAATGCCGTCACGGCCATTGCCACTTCGGATGAACATTCGATCACCGTCCGGGGGCATGATCTGGTGTCGGACCTGATCGGCCAGATCGACTTTACCGATTACTTCTGGCTTCTGGTCTGCGGGCTGCGCCCGAGCGATACGCAAAAGGCAATGATGAACGCCTGCCTTGTCGCCATTGCCGAACACGGGCTGGTGCCTTCGGTGCAGGCCGCCCGGATGACGCTGGCCGCCGCCCCCGAGGCGTGGCAGGGCGCGATGGCGGCAGGCCTTCTGGGGATGGGGTCGGTCGTGGCCGGGTCGTCGGAAACGGCGGGGCGCTATCTGGTTGAAGTGGTGGCGGCTGGTGGGGATGAGGCCGCCGCGATTGCCTCGCTGGAAGGATTGAAGGCGGCGCGGCGCAAGGTGCCCGGGCTTGGCCATCCGCAGCACACGGCGGGCGACCCGCGCGCCGACAAGCTGTTGGAAATCGCCGACCGGCTGGGCGTGTCCGGCCCGCATGTCGCGGCCCTGCGCCATCTTGGCACCCATGCCCCGCGCATCATGAACCGTCCCCTGCCAATCAACGTCTCGGGCGCGATCCCGGCGGTTATCCTTGATGCTGGTTGGCCGATCGAGGCGATGAAGGCGGTGCCGCTTCTGGCGCGCGCCGGGGGTCTTGCCGCGCATCTTTATGAGGAATCTCAGCGCCCCATCGGCTTCATCCTGTCGCACAACGCCGATCTTGCGATCTGCTATGACGGGAAACCCGCCAAATGAGGCCGCTGAAGAACATCCGCGTCATCGAGATGGGAACCTACATCACCGGTCCTGCAGCCGCGATGCAACTGGCCGACCTTGGCGCTGACGTGATCAAGGTCGAACGCCCCGGCGAAGGTGACCCGTTCCGCGCCTTCAAGGGCGGGCTCTATTCCCCGCATTTCCAGACCTACAACCGCAACAAACGCTCCATCGCGCTGGATACGAAAGAGCCCGACGATCTGGCGGTGTTCAATGACCTGATCGCGGGTGCGGATGTGTTCATCCAGAACTTCCGCCCCGGCGTGGCAGAAAAGCTGGGCGCGGGTGAAGATGACCTGCGCCGGATCAACCCGCGCATCATCTACTGCGCCATCTCGGGCTTTGGCACCACCGGCCCGGCCCGCGACCGGCCGACCTATGACACGGTGGCGCAGGCTGCCAGCGGCTTTCTGCGGCTGATGACGCCGCCCACCGCCCCCCGGGTGATCGGCCCCGCCATCGCCGACGCCGTAACCGGCCATTACGCCGCCACCGGCATCCTTGCGGCACTGGTCGAGCGGGGCCAGACCGGCACGGGCAGCAGGCTCGATATCTCGATGCTGGAGGCGATGTGCCACTTCAACCTTGACAGCTTTACCCATTTCTACAGCGCGGGCGAGGTGATGGGGCCATTGTCGCGCCCTGTCGTCAGCCAATCCTACACCTTTGAATGTGCGGACGGAAAATGGGTGGCGATCCACATGTCCAGCCCGCCGAAGTTCTGGACGGGTTTCCTTGAGGCGACGGGCCAGACCCAGCTTGCCACCGACCCGCGCTTTGCCGAACGGCTGGAGCGGATCAAGCATCAGGATGACCTGATCGAGATCATGACCCCGATCTTCCGAAGCCAGCCCCGCGACCACTGGTGCGCTGCGCTGGAGGCGGCAGAGGTGCCATATTCCCCCGCCTATGACAGTGACGAGGCGCTGGAAGACCCACAGGCGCAGCACCTTGGCATCAAGGTCAGCGCCGATCACGCCCAGATGGGCCGCTTCACCACCGTGCGCGCACCCTACAGCTTTGACGGGGCAGCAGACGCGACCGTGCTACCGCCGCCGATGCTGGACGAGCATGGCACGCAGATCCGTGACGAGTTGCAGCGAAAGAAGGCGGGCTGATCCGCAAATTCACATCCTGGGGAGGAGAAACCATGAAACTGACAACCCTGCTTCTGGCCGGCACCATCGCAGCACCATCCGCATTGCTCGCGCAGGAAAACATCGACCTTACCATCGCCGCCAGCCATCCGACCGCGATTCCGTGGGTCGGCATGATGCAGACGCATTTCATGGCCGAAACAGATCGGCTTCTGGCCGAGACCGGCAATTACCAGATCACCTGGAACGAAGCCTTCGGCGGCGCGCTTTACAAGGCCAATGCCACGCTGTCCTCGGTTGAACAGGGCGTGACGGATATCGGCTGGGTGTTCTCGCTTCTGGAAGGGGCGGAACTGCCGCTTTCGCAGGTATCAAGCTACGCGCCCTTTGCCACCAACAACCCACCCGTGCAGCTGGCCACGATGCAGGAGATGATCAACACCATCCCCGAGCTGAAGGCGGAATGGGATGATCACAACGTGGTGGTGCTGGGCCTGACCGGCACCGACAGCTATGACCTTTACACCAAGAAGCCGATCACATCGCTGGCCGATCTGAACGGCATGAAGATCTCGGCCCCAGGCGTTCTGGGAACCTGGCTTTCTGGAACGGGGGCGAACCCTGTCGACGGGTCGCTCACCACCTACTACACCGACATCCAGACCGGCGTTTCCGATGGGGTGCTGTCGCTGGCACTGGGCGTGTTCCCGTCCAAAGTCTATGAGGTCGCGCCCTATGTGACCAAGGTGCAGATGGGGACCGCGTTTTCCGGTGCCATCGCCGCAAACAAGGACAGCTGGGATGCCCTGCCCGCTGAAGTGCAGGACGCCATGATCAAGGCCGGGGCCTATTACACCGAAGCTCATGGCAAGGATCTTCTGGAACGTCCTGTCATCGTGATGGACAAGATCGTCGAGGCCGGGGCAACCCAGAACCCGCCCGTCACCGTGACCGAAATGGCGCAAGACCAGCGCACGGCCTGGGTGAACGTCCTGCCGGACCTTGCTGGCAACTGGGCGCGCGACATGGACGCCAAGGGCATGCCCGGAACCGCAGTGCTGACTGCCTATATGGCAGGGCTCAAGGCACGCGGCGAAACCCCGGTGCGTGACTGGTCGGCGTCGGGCCAGTGACCGAAGCGGACCTTTCCAGGGGTCGCAGACCCGGCCCCGTGATGCGGGGCTGGGCGCGGCTGGGCGACGGCCTGGCCGCCATCTCGACCCTGCTGATCGGGGTGCTGATGCTTCTTATCTGTGCCGATGCCTTTGCGCGCAACATCCTTGGCGGGTCGTTGCCGCTGGTATCGGAACTTGGGGCGGCACTTCTGGTGGTCATCGTCTATCTGGCGCTGGCCACCACCATCCGCCACAACCGCCTTGCCCGCACGGATGTGTTCCTCGGCTGGCTCGCGCGGAAAAGCCCGCGTGCGGCGGCTGTCCTGTCGGCGGTCTATGACCTGATCGGGGCGTTTCTGCTGGCGTTGATCGGTTGGGCCGGGATGCTGACGCTGGCGCGCGATTTTGCCGGGGGCAAATACCTTGGCATTCAGGGCGTTCTGACCTTTCCACTCTGGCCCTTTGGCGCGGCCTTCGTGATCGGCCTTCTGGTGGCTGCGGTGCAATGCCTGCTGCAAGCCCAGCACGCCCTGCGTGGCGGGGCAGCGCAAACCGGCGGGGGGCTGGAATGACCGGGCTGGAAATCGGCATCGCCGCGATCATCCTGCTTATCGTGCTGATCTATCTTGGCATGCCGATCGGGGTTGCCATGCTGCTTGTCTCGCTTGGCGGCGTGGCCCTGATCCGGGGCGAGGGCGTCGCCTTCCGCATGGCAGGATCGGTCGCCCGCGACAGCCTTAAGGACTATCTTTTCGCCGTCGTGCCGCTGTTCGTGCTGATGGGCCTTTTGGTCACCGTCTCGGGCGTCGGCAAGGACACCTTCGACGTGTTCCAATCCGCGCTGCGCCGGGTGCGGGCGGGCCTCGGCGTGGCGACTGTCTTTGCCAATGCGGTCTTTGCCTCGATCACCGGGATCTCCATCGCCTCGGCTTCGGTGTTTTCCCGGGTCGCCGTCCCGGAAATGGTCCGCCACGGCTACAGCCGCAAATTCGCCACCGGAGTGGTCGCCGGATCATCCGTGCTGGGCATGCTCATCCCGCCGTCGCTTCTGATGATCGTCTACGCCGTGCTGGCCGAAGAATCCGTGGGCCGGATGTTTCTGGCCGGCATCGGGCCAAGTCTCTTGCTGGCCGCGCTCTTTTCGCTGGTCATCATCGGTCTGGCAACCTTCCGCCCCGGCTTTGTCTACGACCGGACCGAGCAGCATGACGCCGCCGCCCTGACGATCCCGCAGATGGCGGGCAAGGGCTTGCCGATCCTTGCGCTGATGGGACTGGTGCTGGGCGGCCTGTATGGCGGCTTTCTCAACCCGACCGAGGCCGGGGCCATCGGCGCCCTTGGCGCGCTTATCATCGCCACGCTGCGCCGGTCGCTGGGGGGTGGCACCCTATGGAGGCTTCTCGTGGAAACCGGGCAGATCACGGTTTCGGTGCTGTTTCTGGTCATGGCCGCATCGTTCTTCAGCCGGATGCTGGCCATGTCGGGCCTGCCCGCCGCCCTTGGCGATGCGCTTCTGTCCGGCCCCATCGGCCCTTGGGGGTTCTTGGTGCTTTACCTGATGGTTGTGGTAGCACTTGGCTGCATCATCGATTCCATCTCGATCATGCTGATCTTGCTGCCGATTGCCGTGCCGGTGGCACAGGCGGCGGGGTTCGACATGATCTGGTTTGGCGTGATGACCGTGATCGCGGTCGAGATCGGCCTTCTGACCCCGCCGTTCGGGCTGTCGGTCTTTACCATCAAATCCGCGCTGAATGACCCGACCCTCGCCCTGGGCGACATCTTCCGCGGCACCTTTCCCTTTGTGCTGGCGATGATTGCCTGCCTTGCCATCCTGACCCTGTTTCCCGGCATCGCCACTTGGCTTGCCCGTCTGTGAAGGACCACTCCATGCCCCGCCTTCTGTGCTTTCCCGGTTCGCTGCGCGCCGCCTCTTCCTCGACCGCCCTTCTGAAGGCGCTGGTCGCCCGGATCGGTACGGAGGCAGAGGTGGAGCTGGCCGATATCGCAGCCCTGCCCCATTACAACGCCGACCATGACGGCGGCGCGGCGGTGGCCCGGCTTGTGGCGCAACTTGCGGCGGCGGATGGCGTCTTGTTCGTGACGCCCGAGTATAACTATTCGGTCCCCGGCGTGTTGAAGAACGCGATCGACTGGGCCTCGCGCCCGGCCTACCAGTCCGGCTTTCGCGGCAAGCGCTGCTTCTGCATCTCGGTCTCGGGCGGGGCGATGGGCGGGGTGCGCGCACAAGGCCACCTGAAATACATCCTGAACGGGATGCTGGCCGAGGTCTTTGCCTGGCAAGAGATCATCGTCACCACCGCCCCGAAGCGGATGACCGATGGCGTCTTCACCGATACCGAGGTGCTGGATTTCGCGATAACCGGGGTGACGGCCTTTCTGCAATCCTTGCCAAGGGCCTGACCCGGATCAGACCGTGGGGGCCATCGTCGCGATCGCCCGAGCGTTCCCCAAGCCAGTTAAGGTATTGCAGTAGGATAGCCGTATAGAGGCTTGATAAAGATTGATAATATGAATTCCACAATCGCCATGAAAACAGATTTCCGGTCAGGATGCCCCGGCCCGGAAACCGCGACCTCCGCACCTTTATCCTGGCCCTGATCCCGGCCGTTCAAACGCGGATGGGTTCCTGACAGCTGATGCTTGGACGGGCGCCACCTGGCCTAGGCCTGGTCGCCCTGCCGGTTTCCCGCAGCGTCATGCCACCAGCAGACCACCCGGCCTTCGGCGCGCAGCCGGTCGCTTTCCGCCGCTTCCGGGTGGATCAAGGCGCGAAAGCAGCGAACCCCGGCAATCTGCATCTCTGCCGAGGCATCATGCCCAAGCCGGGCCGCAATCACCTTGTCTATCAGATAGGGCGAAAGCTCGTCCGGGCGGGCAAGACCGGGGTCGGCGACAATGGCCGCCAAACGCGTCCGCCGCGCATCTTCGGCAGCAAGGATCACATCCACCTCGGCGCGAAAGGCGGCTTCGGTTGCGATATAGGCGTCCAGCGCTGGCAGCGGCTTTGGCCCCGGCTTTTTGACCTTGAGATGCCCACCGAGGTAAAGCGTCTTCAACACCCGCGCCCCGATGGGCGAGGTCAGCTGCACCGCCGCGTCATGAAACGCCAGTTCCCTGTCTTCAGCCGACAGACGAAATGTCGCGGGCCGCCCCTCCAGAACCGCCCGGCGCAAGGCCGCAAGCGCCGGGGTGCGGTGGACATGCGGGATCAGGTCGATGATCGACAGCGCCGGCTTCATCCGCGCCCGGATTTCCCACAGCATGTTGGCCCCCTGCATAGACGGCGGCAGACGCCGCAAGCCTGCCGTCATAGCGGCGTGGGGGATGGGCGTCCATCCGCTGTGCAACCTTTCTGCCCGCGCCAGACCTCGACACACCACGTCAGACGGCGGCATCTTTTGCACGGCAGGCCTTGCATAAGACCGCAGGCACGCGCAATCAGTAGGGGTGAGCGACGCATCTGATCAGACAGCGCAGTCCCTGGCGGCCCTTGGCTGGTCGGAGTTCTTTGACACCCAGCTTGCGCCTGATGATGCAGGCCTGGAGCCGATGCGGATTGCCACTGTCCACCGCGCAAGGATGACGGCCCAAGCGATCAATGGCCCGGTCCGGCTGCGCCTGCCGCCTTTGGCCAATACGGCGGAGTATGCGGTGGGCGACTGGGTTCTGGTTGACCCCGCCACGCAACAACCGGTCCGCAGGCTTGACCGCAAGACCCTCTTGCAACGGCGCACCGAAGGCGGGCAGGCACCGCAGCTGATCGCGGCCAATGTCGATACGCTGTTTATCGTGACATCCTGCAACGACGATCTGAATCCGGCCCGGCTTGAACGCTATCTTGCCCTTGCCAATGAGGCCGGAACCGATCCGGTTGTCGTACTGACCAAGGCCGATCAGGTACCGGACCCCCAACCCTATCTGGATCAGGTGACCGGGTTGCAGCGCGGCCTTCCGGTCGTGACATTGAACGCCAAGTCGCCCGAGGCCGTGCAGGCGCTCGCCCCATGGTGCGGGGTGGGGCAGACGGTGGCGCTGGTCGGGTCTTCCGGGGTGGGCAAGTCTTCGCTTTTGAACACGCTGGCCGAAAAGTCCGGGGATGAGGCCCAGCTTACCGGCGACATCCGCGAATCTGATGCCAAAGGGCGTCACACCACCACCTCACGCTCGCTGCACGGCATCGCCGGGGGCGGCTGGGTGATCGATACGCCCGGCATCCGCACGCTGCATGTCAGCGACCTGTCGACCGGGCTTGACGTGCTGTTTGCCGAAATCGCCGAACTTGCCCCCGCCTGCCGCTTTCGGGATTGCACCCATGCCCATGAACCCGGTTGCGCGGTGCAGGCGGCGGTGGCCGCAGGCAAGCTGGACCAGACCCGGATCGACAGATGGCGCAAGCTTCTGGACGAAAACCGCAGCAACACCCCGGTTGCACGGGGTCCACGCGGTAACAAGACCACAAGCCTGCCTGGCAAGCGGCGCTGAAGTCCCGGACTACATCCGTCAGTCAAGTGAGGGAAGTGGTGGCGAGGGAGGGACTCGAACCCTCGACCTTGCGATTATGAGTCGCACGCTCTAACCAGCTGAGCTACCTAGCCACGCTGGGCGGATTAAGCGGGCGGCCACCCAAGGTCAAGGGCCAATCCGCATCTGTGTTGCCAGACGGTGCATCGCCGTTGTCCAGAGCCCCTGGTTGCCATCCAGGCACGGGGCCGCCATCGGCAGCGACAAGCGGCGCTCAGCGCGCCACCCGGGGCCTGCCCGAAGCGGTGGCCGTCACCGTGGCTTCGATGAACATGCGGCGGCCCTCGATCTCTACCTCTTTCACGGCCCGGTCCACCGAGACCCGCAAATCCACCGCACCCGCCTGCCGCGCCCGATCCGAGGCCTCGATGACCAGCGCTTCTTCCGCGGCCTCCAGTGCTGCCGCGGCGCTGGAGAAGACCTCCAGCCCGGTGGCAAGGTGGGCCACGAAACGCCCTTCTGCGGGCGATGACACCACGGCTTGCGCCCGCTGGCTGATCTGGCCTGCGACCGCGCCGATGGCATTGGCCACGCCTGCATGTTCGGGCAGGATCATCTTGCAGCCCAGCCGATCGCCTACCGCGCCATACCAAGACGGGGCCGAGGCACCCAAGCCGATCACCGGCACCCCAAGGCGCAGCGAAACCTCGACCACGCCCCGGTGCTGCGCAAGCCCAGCCACCGCAAGCGGATGTCGTGCAAGGTCTTCGGCCACTTGCCCAGCAAAGCCCGCATCCTCGCCGAAGGCGGCTTCCAGCAAGCAATCCACCGTCTGCTGGGTCAGCTGATCGACCACGGATTGCGCAAAGATCTCGGGTCCGGCGGCGAAGCGTTCGCCTGCCCCGGTCCGGCGCCGCGCGATCAGCCGCAAGGCCTTTTCCGCCGCACCGGCGTCCCATGTCTCCAGCCGGCCCAGCACATGCGCCGCATCCGACGGGGTGACGCCGGAAATCATAACCAGCCCGCGCGCCACCAGCCGCTCCAGCGCCGCCACCTCAAGGCGAGAGGTCAGCGCCCCCGCCATCGTCATCGGCCTGTCGATCCGGTCCAGCACCGCCAGTTCGCGCGCGGTCAGCCCGCCGCGCTGGCCCCCCATCGGCACGACAAAGCGGCCATCCATCTCGCCCACCGCGTCGGCCGAGAGCCAGCGGTCAAGGGCGGCATGCACCATCGGGCTATGATCCACCGCCAGCAGCGACACCGGCAACAGCCGCCGCGGGCCAAGCCGCAGGCCACCGGTCAGACCTTCGGTCACCAGATGCACCTCGCTGTCACCGCCAAGCCCCGTGGTGCGCATCGCCACCGCCTCGACCATGGTGCGGAACCCGCCGACGCGCGCGCCTTCAGGGTCAATCTCGGGCAGACCACCGCGCAAAAGCGCCACATCCGTCGTGGTGCCGCCGATGTCGCTGACCAACGCATCACTGGCCCCCGTCAGCCAGCGCGCGCCGACGATGCTGGCCGCGGGGCCGGAGAGGATGGTCTCGATCGGGCGTTCGCGCACCATGGCCGCCGAAATAAGCGCCCCGTCACCGCGCACCACCATCAGGGGAGCGTCGATGCCGACCTGCACCAGATGGCGTTCACAAGCCGCGACCAGCCGGTCGATCATCCCGATCAGCCGGGCATTCAGCACCGCCGTCAGCGCCCGCTTCGGGCCGTTGAGGTTGGCCGAAAGCTCGTGGCTACAGGTCACCGGCCGCCCCGTCACCCGACGGATCAGATCACGCGCGGCCAGTTCATGCGCCGGGTTGCGCGTGGCAAAGCGGGCGGCAATGGCAAAGCCCGACACCTCATCTCCCAAGGCCCGCACGCCGTCTTCCAGCGCGGCAAGGTCCAGCGGCGCGGCCTCGGTTCCCGCATGGCTATGCCCGCCGGAAAGTTGCAGCACCGGATCGCCCTTCAGCGCCTCGGTCAACCCGCCCCGGCCCAGATCGCCCGCGTCAAAGCCGATGAAGACCAGCGCCACCCGCGCGCCCTGCCCTTCGACCAGCGCATTGGTGGCAAGGGTGGTCGACAGCGACACCAGCGCCACATCGCCCACGGCCACGCCGGCCGCCGCAATGGCCGCATCAACGGCCTGCCCGATCCCAACCGCCAGATCCTGCCGGCTGGTCAGGGCCTTCGCCTTGCCAAGGATGCGGTTCGCCGCCTCGTCAAGGATCACCGCATCGGTATAGGTGCCACCGGTATCCACACCCAGAAAATAGGCCATGCTGCGTTTCGTCCCTGCACAGTGTCCGGCGCCTGCTGTCCTGCGCCTCTTTCCTGCCAGCTAGTGCAGCCGCCCCGCCCTGTCAGCCCCGGAAACGACATCTCCCGCCCGATCAAGTCGCTGCCTAACGCCGCCTTCTGCGCCCGGCAGGGGGCAGCTTCAGCATCGCGCGGTATTTTGCGACCGTCCGCCGGGCAATCGGCGCGCCGCTATCGGACAGTGCTTCGGCAAGTGCTGCATCCGACAGGGGGGCGACAGGGTCTTCGCCGGCAATCATCTGCGCCATCCGTTCGCGCAAGGCCCCTGCCGCCGGGCCGCCGTCTTGCGCGGACCGGGTGAACAGCGCGCGCAGCCACCACGTTCCGCGTGGGGTGTCCACCGCCGTTCCCGCGACCACCCGGCTGACGGTGCTTTCATGCAGACCGACCGCCTCGGCCACCTCGGCCATCGTCATCGGCACCAGCCCGGCCATCCCGTCGTCCAGCGCCGCAACCTGCCGCCGCAGGATTTCCTGACCGACCGACAGAAGCGTCACGTTGCGCCCTTCCACCATGCGGATGATCGCCCGCGCCTCGGCCCGGCCCTTGCCCTTGCTGTCAGCCAACGTGACCGAGGGCAGCGCCGAACGGTTGATCGACACCGTCCAGCCCGACGGCCCCTTTTCAGCCACCAGATCCGGCTCGCGGATCGGGGCGACATAGGGCTCGAACCCGCTGCCGGGCTTCGGATCATAACCGCGCAAGGCCCGGATCCGGGCGCGGATATCGGGTTCGGGCAGGCCCGCCTCACGCGCGATCCGGTCGGCCTCGCCGCGCGCCACCAGATCCAGCCGATCCAGAACGGCGACCATCGCCGCATCAAGTTCACCCGCGTCCGCCGCCTGCAGGCGCAGACAGTCCGCCAGATTGCGCGCGAAAAGACCGGGCGGGTCGGCTTCTGCCTGCAAGCGGTGCAGAACCGCCTCTACCTCGGCCAGCCGCGCGCCGGTCTCTGTCGCGATCCAAGGCAGCGGACGGCCAAGCCAGCCCGAAGGCTCCAGCGCCTCGGCCAACGCCTCGGCGATGCGCGCCTCTGGGGCGGGCAGACGCAAGCCAGAGATCAGGCCAAAGACATGCGCCATCAGGCTTGCACCCGCCGCCGCCTGCTCTGGCACATCACCCGACGCCCCCAGCACCGATTTCCAGCGCGGCAGCCAATCCTGCCCTTGCGGCCGGGTCAGCACCAGTTGCGGGTTTTCCGCCGCCTGTTCCTCCAGATAGCGCGAAAGCCCCTGCGCATCGCTGCGCAGAATGCGGATCGATGCCTGAAGCCCCATCGTCAGCTTCAGCCGCTGGGTCTGCTGGATCGAGATGCGGGTTCTGGACTTCATTGCGGCCTTTTCGGTTCCCCCGAATGGTTCCCACGGACAGACAGGCATCGCAAGCCCAGCATCGCAGCCCCGGCAACCGGGCAGCGGTTCAGGTAAAGACGCCCTCGCAATACCAGCCATCCGTCACCGCCCCGCCCTGACCGAAGAACAACCACAGCCGCGCGCCGCCCTCGACCTCGATCCGCCAATAGTCGCGCATCCCGCCGCGCCAGTCGGGGTCTTCCAGCCACCACTCCGGTTGCAGTCGCTCGGGTCCGACCGCCATACGCAGCGCAAACTCACGTCGCCGCCAGCGGAACCGGGCGGGCGGCTCGCGCAGGGCGGGGGCATCTACCGGTTCGGGGCGGAACAGCAAAAGCGGGCGCGGCGCCGATGGTGCGGGCCATGGGCCGTCATGTGGCTGGCTCCACGCGGCCATCAACACCTGCGAGGACCGCGCCGGCACATGGCTGTCCGCCGGATGAAGCCGCGTCACCGCCGTATCCCCCAACCGCGCGCAAAGCCGCCCGATCAGGTCATCCAGCGCATGCGGATTGCCCACCGACCCAGACGCCCCCCCCGACGTTTCCCGCGCCATAGCACTTGCCGCAGCCTCGATATGGCCCCGGTGCTGCACCGCCGTCATCGCCTCGGTCGCCAGCGCCTCCAGCCGCAGACAATCGATCCCGAAGCCCGCGTCGATCTGATCCAGCTTCAGGTGCAACAGCGGCCGGATCCGGTCCGGACTGTCAGCGGCGCGCGCCAGCCCCACCTCGACCGAGGCCACCCCGCCATCGGACCGGAACGCCTGCAAGGCCAGCCGCCGCACCCCCCGCCCCCGGGCCTTGAGCTTGGCGCACAGGGGCGGCAAAAGCCGGTCCAACCCCGCCTCCACATCCGCGCGCAGTCCGATCGGGTCGGGAAAGGTCAGCCGCACCGCAAAATGCATCGGCGGGCGCGCGGGGCTGACGGGTTCCGGCTCCATCCCCAGCGCCTGATCCAGCCGACGCAGCGTTTCCAGCCCGAAGCGCCGCGCAAGGGCGGCACGCGGCAGCGCAATCAGATCCGACACCTGCCGCAGACCCAGCCGCAGCAACCGATCAACTGTCCCGGCCTCCAGCCGCAGCGCCGCCAGCGGCAGGTCTTCCAGCGCCGCGCGCGCGCCACCGGGGGGCGAGATCACCGCCAGTTCCGCCCCCTTGGCCACCATCGGGCGCGGCGCGGCCCCGCCGCGTTCCCAGCCCCGCCGCTTGGCCGCGCGTGACCTTGTGGCCCGCGCCTCTTGTTCGATGGCGTCGCCAGACCGCCTTGCTGCCGTCAAGGGTGCCGCCCCCAGCCGAGCATAGCGCGCCAGCGCCCAGGCCGCACCCGGCGTATCGGCGATCCCCGCCCGCACCGTCAGGCCCAGTTCGGCGCAATCTTCGGCCACCCGCGCCAGAACCGCCTCTTCGCCGCCGAAAAGATGGGCCGTCCCGCTGAGATCCACCAAAAGCCCGGCCGGGGCTTCTTCGGCCACCCAAGGCGAAAACTGCCCGACCCAGCGCCGCAAGCTGGCCAGAAACCGCGCCTCGTTCAGCGGGTCGGCCGGCACCGTCAGCAGGTTCGGGCAGATCGCCGTCGCATCGCGCAAACCCTGCCCTTCGGACAAACCCGCCGCCGCCGCCTCCACCGAGACCGAGGTCAGGATCTGCGCCCCGCCAACCTCGGCCACCACGGCAAGCGGCAAGGGCAGCACATCGCGCCGCAAGCGCTGTACACGCTCCACCGCCAGCCGGGGAAACCAAAGCGAAAGAATGCGTCGTGCCGCCATGCCGCCGCCCAAATGTTCACTAATTGTTCACGTCATGCCAGTCAACTGGCCCGAAGTCGAGTCCCCCCGGCCACCGAAGGATACCCCGGATGACAATCGCGTGAGACGGCGCCGCACCTGCACAAACCCGCTTCCGGGACAGATTGCCGCGCCTATAGTGGCCCGCATTATCCAACATGGAGCCAGAAGAATGAAATTGATCAAAGCCTTCACGATCGGGGCCATTCTGGCCGCCGGTGCCGCCTTTGCCCAGGAAGACCCGACTGATCCGAACGCGATCGCCCGGTCGGACCTGATGAAGATGGTCGGCATGAATACCGGCATTCTTGGCAACATGGCCAGCGGCAAGGAAGCCTTTGACGCCGCCAAGGCCGAAGGGGCCAAGGCTGCCCTGATCGAGGCTTCGGCCAAGATCGAGGCCACCTTCATGGAACAGGGCGGCGCCGACCCGGCCAGCGAATCCAAGGCCGAGATCTGGGCGAACTGGGAAGATTTTCTCTTGAAAGCAAAGGCGCTTGGCGACGCGGCGGGGACGGTCGACGTCGCCTCGGCCGAAACAATCGGCGCGGGCATGGGGGCCATCGGTGGTGCCTGCAAGGACTGCCACACCACTTTCCGGGTAATGAAGTAAATCCCTGCCATGAGCGGGACAAAGGCCCCGGCCAGTCGGCCGGGGCCTTTGCTATCCGCAGCCCAGACCAAGAATGATATCGGCCTCATCCACGGTCACCCGCAGCCGGTCAGGGAAATCTTCCAGCGTGACCGTCCCGTCAGGCAAGGGCCGGTCGACCTTGAAACTGTCCCGTGGCACCCGCGCCTCCAAGGCGGCAAGCGGCTGACCCACAAGCGATTGAAGCGCCCGATCACGGCAATCCGGCACCACCGGCCCGGAGACACAGCCCGCAAGACCCACCACAAAGGCCAGCGCCAGCCACCTCATCCGCAGGTCACGCGCTCGATCACGTCGCGGCGGTCCAGCCAGAAGTTCAGCCGGTCAGCGCGATAATCCATGGTCATCGCCATGCCATGCCGGATCACCCGCACATCCTGACTGAACCGCATGCCGTCCAGCATCACCCCCGGCTTGCCAACCAGATCCTGATACCCCGCCGCACCACATTCATCGTTCGCAACGGGGTCGGTTCCCGGCTCCACACAGGCCGAAAGCAGCAGCGAGGCGCAGAAAAGAGCGGCAAGAGTGTGTTTCATCGGTCGTTTCCTGCGTTGCGTTTGCACGAAGTTTCGCACAACTTGGCCGAAAGTCTAAGGGAGGAATACCATATGCGCACCCGTGCCGCCGTCGCCGTCGCCGCCGGAAAACCGCTTGAAATCATGGAAGTGAACCTTGATGACCCCAAAGAGGGCGAGGTTCTGGTTGAAATCAAGGCCACCGGCATCTGCCACACCGACGAATTCACCCTGTCGGGCGCCGACCCCGAAGGCATCTTTCCCGCGATCCTTGGCCATGAAGGCGCGGGCGTTGTGGTCAAATGCGGCCCCGGCGTCAAATCGCTGAAACCGGGCGATCATGTCATCCCGCTCTACACGCCGGAATGTCGCGAATGCCCGTCCTGCCTGTCGCGCAAGACCAACCTCTGCACCGCGATCCGCGCGACGCAAGGCCAGGGCCTGATGCCCGACGGCACCACCCGGTTTTCGATGCTCGATGGCACGCCGATCTATCACTACATGGGCTGCTCGACCTTTGCCCAGCACACCGTGATGCCGGAAATCGCGCTGGCCAAGGTCCGCGACGACGCCCCCTTCGACAAGATCTGCTACATCGGCTGCGGTGTGACCACCGGGATCGGCGCGGTGCTGAATACCGCACAAGTGGAGATCGGGGCCAAGGCCGTGGTCTTCGGCCTTGGCGGCATCGGGCTCAACGTCATCCAGGGCCTGAAGATGGCCGGGGCCGACATGATCATCGGCGTTGACCTCAACAACGACAAGAAGGAATGGGGGATGCGCTTCGGCATGACCCATTTCGTCAACCCCAAGGAAATCGAAGGGTCCGTGGTCCAGCATATCGTCGACCTCACCAAGACCCCCTTCGACAAGATCGGCGGCGCGGATTACTCGTTCGACTGCACCGGCAACGTCAAGGTGATGCGCGACGCGCTGGAATGCACCCACCGCGGTTGGGGCCAGTCGATCATCATCGGCGTGGCCCCCGCGGGCGCCGTCATCGAGACCCGCCCCTTCCAGCTGGTCACCGGCCGCATCTGGAAAGGCACCGCCTTCGGTGGCGCGCGCGGCCGGACCGACGTGCCGAAGATCGTCGACTGGTATATGGACGGCAAGATCGAGATCGACCCGATGATCACCCATATCCTCAAGCTGGAAGACATCAACAAGGGCTTCGACCTGATGCATGAAGGCAAGTCGATCCGCGCCGTCGTGGTCTATTGATGGCCCGCGATGGCGCGAAGCTTCTTGCCGTCCTGATCGACGCCGACAACGTGCTGGCCAAGCACGCCGAGGCGATCCTGAAGGAAATCAGCACCATAGGCGAACCGGCGCTCCGCCGCGTCTATGGCGACTGGTCCAGCCAGCAGCTTGCCGGCTGGAAGAACCAGGCCCGAGATCTGGGCCTTGTGATGCACCAGCAATCGGCCAACACCAAGGGCAAGAACGCCTCTGACATCGGCCTTGTCATCGACGCGATGGACATCCTGCATCAGGGCAAGTTCGACGGCTTCGTGCTGGTTTCCTCCGACAGCGACTTCACCCGCCTCGCCAGCCGCATCCGCGAGGAAGGGCTGGAAGTCGTGGGCATCGGCGAGGCCAAGACCCCCGAGAGCCTCCGCAAGGTCTGCAACCGCTTCATCCTGATCGAGAATATCATCGGCGATGCAGCCCCCGAGCTTGTCCGCGAACCGAAGCCCGCCGCCGCCAGGGCAGACCCCGCGCCCGCCCCCGTGAAACGCCCCGAGACCGAGGCGATCCCCCTGATCCGCAAGGCAATGACCAACATCGACCCTGACGGCGAATGGTATTCGCTGGGCCAGCTTGGGCAATACATGGTCCGCGCCGACCCCGACTTTGACGCCCGCACCTACGGCAGCGCAAGGCTCTCGGATCTGGTCAAGCGACTGACCCAGCGGTTCGAGGTGCGCAAGGATGGCAATCAGGTCATGGTGCGCGACATCGCCTGAGCTTACCGCCTCAGAACAGCGTTCTGACCCAGTCCACAAAAGCCCTGGTCGCGGCGCGGCGCGGGCCGCTTGGCATCGTGGCAAAATAATGCGTCTCGGGAAAACCGGACACGTCAACCTCGCGCAACCGACCCGAGACCAGTTCGGCCCGGATGATGGCTTCCGTGGCAAGGGTCAGGCCCAACCCCGCTACTGCCGCCGAAATTTCCAGATACGGGCTCCCGACACTCACATTCAGTAACGGATCAAGTTCGATTCCGGCTTGCCGAAGACAGTCCAGAAGCCCCTCGTCCGGCACGATCCAGGGCAGTTTCCGCACATCGACCGGCCCGTCCCCCAACAGCGACGGCGCCCCCGCCACCACCCAGCGCGTCTGGGCAAGATGCTCTGTCTCGATTCCCGGCCCCTCTGTCCGCCAGCCACGAATGGCCAGGTCATAGCCCTCTGCCAGCAGATCGACCGTCTTGAATCCGGGCGTCATCGCAACTTCGATGCCGGGATGGATGGCCCAGAATTCCGGCAGGCGCGGCAGGATCAGCGCCTGCGCGATAAAGGCGGTTGTCGCCACCCGCAACACGCGCCGGTCCTCATGTCGCCGCAGATCCTCGATCCCGCTGGCGATGGTGCCGAACCCTTCACTCAGGCTTTTCGCCAGCCGCTGTCCGGCTTCGGTCAGCGCGACCGTCCGGCCATTGCGTCGCACCAGCGCGACGCCCAGATCCGCCTCCAGCCCGCGCACCGCCTGCGACACGGCCGCATGGGTCACGTTCAGCGCCCGCCCGGCCTCGGCAAAGCTGCCGTGCTGCGCGGTCGCGTCAAAAGCCCGCAGCGATGACAGGGACGGAAGATCACGCCAACGCGACATGCAAGTTCAACTTTCGTCCCAAGGATTTTCCTGATTCGGAATCCTACAGGATTCATGGCATTTCAAACAGGCCATCGCAGCACGGGACGAAAGCCATGCACAGCGTCAACCTCGACCTTCTCAAGACCACGCCGCACCATCCCGATGGTCGGCCGCGCGATGCGCATGCCCGGCACCGGGTTGAACATCTGGTCATCCGGCGCGCCGCCCGTCGGGCGCGCTGGCAGGCGGCCCTGGCCCGGGTTCTGGCGCTGCTTCCGGCTCTCCGGGCAAAGCCGATCCCGCGCAAGGCGGAACAAGTCGCCCGCCCCTGACGCTCGTCGATGGCTTCGCCAACCGCGACGAGGCATCAAGGACGCACGAGGAGCCGTCCCCTACTCAACCTCCACCGTGACCCAGGTCTCGAAACACACCCCTCCGGCCAGCGCCATCACGCCAATCGTCGCCCGGCCACCCAGCCCCCGCTCAGGCCCGAAGACCTCGACAAAAAGGTCCGACAGCCCCGACGACACTTTATGGACATCCTCATAATCCGGCGTGCAGACCACAAAATTCAGGCTGCGCACGATCCCCTTCACCCGGTCCAGCGACCCCACCGCCTGCCGGATCCCGCCCAGCACGTTCAGGCCCGTCCGCCGCGCGGCCTGATAGCCCTGATCCGTCGTCAAATCCGCCCCAAGCCGCCCCTTGTGGGTAATCTCGGCACCGATCTGCGCCACATGACCAGAGAGGAACAAGAGGCTTCCCACCCGGTGAAAGGGTTTCATCGTGCCATAGTCCGCCCCGTAATATCCCATCACATCGAAGTCGGGGATATCGAGGCCCATCTGCAAGGCCAGCTTTTCGGGTGATGTCATCGCGGTCTCCTTTCCGGCCATCCTGCAACCGTTCCTCGATTCGCCGCCATGGTTAATTCCCCGTGGCACCAAAAGCACGTAGAGACGGATGGAAGACGCGGGAAAGAGGGATGCAAGATGGCTGAAAGACCAATCGGAAAGCCGATTAACCTTGCGTTCGCAAAGGTTTGCGCCCTCCGTGCAGCCTTGAACTGCGGCTCTCTCGAAATCCACATTCATTTGTTGTGAGCGAGCCCCTACTTTGGCCGCAAAGGAGCGCGTCATGACCACCATTTCCCTCGGCCTCGACACTTTTGGCGACGTCACCCAAGGCCCCGACGGCCAGCTGCACCCCATGGATCAGGTTCTGCGCGAGGTTCTGGACCAGGCCACGCTCGCCGACGAAATCGGGATCGATTTCATTGGCCTTGGCGAACATCACCGCAGCGATTTCGCCATTTCCGCACCGGAAATCGTGCTTGCCGCCATCGCCGGCCGGACCCGGCGGATCAAGCTTGGCACCGCCGTCACGGTCCTGTCCACCGATGACCCCGTGCGCGTCTTCCAGCGCTTTTCCACCCTGAACGCGCTGTCGAACGGCCGGGCGGAACCCATCCTCGGGCGCGGGTCATTTACCGAAAGTTATCCTCTCTTCGGGCATGATCTGAACGAATATGAACAATTGTTCGAGGAACGCCTGGACATCTTTGCAAGGCTCTTGCGCAATCCCCGCATAAGCTGGTCCGGCCAGACCCGCAGTCCTTTGGAAAACCAGCAGGTTTTCCCGCCGCTCGGCCAGCCGATGACCGTCTGGGTCGGCGTGGGCGGCAGCCCGGAAAGCGTCGTCCGCGTGGTCCGGCAGGATCTGCAACTGATGCTCGCCATCATCGGCGGCGATGCCGCGCGCTTTGCCCCCTACATCGACCTCTACCAACGCGCCTGCGCTCAACTTGGCCGCCCCGTCCGGCCCGTGGGGGTGCATTCGCCCGGTTTCGTCGCGGAAACCGATGAAATCGCGCAAGAAAGACTTTGGCCGCACTATGCCGACATGTTCGGCCGGATCGGGCGAGAACGCGGCTGGCCCCCGGTCACCAAGGACCGTTATCTGGCCGAGGTTCACCACGGCGCACTTTACGTCGGCAGCCCCGAGACGGTGGCCCGCAAGATCGTGCGCACCGTGCAAACCCTTGGGCTACAGCGCTTTGACATGAAGTATTCCACCGGCCCCGTGCCGCATGGCGACCTGATGACCTGCATCGGGCTCTATGGGGAAAAGGTGATCCCGATGGTGCGCGACATGTTGTCAGACAGGGCGGCCTAAGACCCCAGATGCTGCGACCCGCGCCTGATGGCGAGGGTCATCTGGTGTTGCCGTTCGCGGAACCGTGCGCGATCCGATTGTGAATACTCATTCACACAAGCGGGACAGCAGACACCTTCTTCATAGTCCTGGTGCCTTTGGCCGGCTTCGGTGACCGGTCTTCTGCACGCCCCACAAGACTTCAGCCCGCCCGGCTTCAACCCATGTCCGACCGATACCCGGTCATCAAAGACAAAGCATTCACCCTGCCAGAGACTTTGCTCGGCAGGCACCTCTTCCAGATATTTCAGAATGCCACCCTTGAGGTGGTAAACCTCGTTAAGCCCTTGCCCCAAAAGATAATTCGTGGACTTTTCGCAGCGAATCCCTCCCGTGCAGAACATCGCCACGCGCTTGCCGACGAACTTTTCTCGGTTCGCCTGCCACCATTCCGGAAACTCGCCAAACGCGCGCGTTCCCGGGTCAACCGCGCCTTGAAACGTGCCGATCGCCACCTCGTAATCGTTGCGGGTGTCGATCACCACCGTGTCAGGGTCCGCTATCAGGGCGTTCCAATCCTGCGGGCGCACATAGTTGCCGACCCGGGCCAACGGGTCGACGTCTGGCAGACCCATCGTCACGATCTCACGCTTCAGCCGGACCTTGATGCGCCCGAAAGGCATTGATTCCGCTTGGCTTTCCTTCCACTCCAGCCCGGCACAACCCGGCAGGGCGCGGATTGCGTCCAGCACCCGGTCGATCCCGTCCCGCGATCCGGCAATGGTGCCATTGATGCCTTCCGGTGCCAGCAACAGCGACCCCTTCACCCCGCTCGCCTGGCAAACCTCCAGAAGCCCCGGCCGCAAGGCAGCGGGATCGGAGAAGCGGGTGAACTGATAAAGCGCGGCCACGACGATCATGCGCAGCGAGTTAGCGCGACGGACGTTTTGGCGCAATGGGCAGCGTGGCTGTTGACCGACTGCTGTCCCGGGCTTTACCCATTGAAAACCATGCCGGAGGACCACGCAATGTACCCTGCAACAGACGCGATCATCGTGATCGACGTGCAGAACGACTTTTGCCCCGGAGGCGCGCTTGCCGTGGCCGGGGGGAATGAGATCGTCTGCGGAATCAACGCCTTGATGGGTGAGTTTTCCACCGTCGTCCTGACACAGGACTGGCACCCGGCACAGCATCTGTCCTTTGCCGACAACCACCCCGGCACCGCCCCCTTTACCTTGACCGACATGCCCTATGGCAAGCAGGTTCTTTGGCCAAGCCATTGCGTTCAAGGCACAAAAGGCGCTGACTTCCACCCGGCGCTCAAAACTGACGCGGCGCAGATGGTGATACGCAAGGGGTTCCGCCCCGAGATCGACAGCTATTCGGCCTTCTATGAAAATGACCGCAGCACGCCCACGGGCCTTGAGGGCTATCTCAGATCGCGCGGCGTGACGGCGATCACGCTGGTTGGCCTCGCCACAGATTTCTGCGTCGCCTATTCGGCGCTCGATGCCGCGCGGCTGGGTTTCAAGGTCACGGTGCGCCGCGATCTTTGCCGGGCCATTGATCTGGATGGCTCGTTGGCGGCGGCGCTTGGCCAGATGCAGGCAGCCGGCATTGACGTGACATGATGCGGCCGTTTCTCAGCCTGATCGGTGGCCTTGGGGTTGCTCTGCTGCTGTGCAGTCCGGCGGCACGGGCCAACGCGGTCTGCCAACCTGCGCCCTATACCGGAGGATCAGAAGAGATTCTGGCGCTGGCAGAGCGGTTGACCGAAGCGCTCGCCCCCTACCCATCCCTTGCCGAATCCTGGGCCAAAGAGGCCCCGACCCTGTGCATTGACGATTCCCTTGTCGAAGAGCAGGCCTATTACGCGCCCAAGACCAACCGGATCGTCGTCCGCACGGGGCTGGATCCCGATCTGGCGCTGGCAATCCTGATCCACGAAGTGCGGCATCTGGAACAATTCAGCAGCGGCATCTGCCCGACGACGGCGCACACCCTGACAGACTACATGCGGTCGCGTCTGGCGCTGGAGGCTGATGCATCTGCGATCGGGATCTATGTGGCATGGCGGATGCGCGAAAGCGGGAACCCAGGCCCTTGGAACCAGTTGCTGGCCTGGCCCACGCACGGCGATCTTGTCACCCACTTTGCCGAAGAAATCGCGGCAGGCGGCGATGACGTGGCCGCGACCTCTGCCACCTTTGCCCAATGGTTCGAAAGCCTGAAACGGCGCGAAATCTATGCTTACGCCATCTGCGGAAACTATCTTGATGCGCTTGACCGCGAAAAGATGCCGCCCGGCAAGCAAACCCTTCCGGCCGGCTTTGCAGAGCGCCTTTGCAGGATGCCCGACGGGCGTCCCTATGATTGCGTCCTGCCACCCTGAACGGGCAGACAAGCCCGCCGGGGCTTGCCTTGGCCTCTGCCACAAGGGAAAAGCAACAGAAGACCCGCACCTCCGCAGGCATTTTCAGGAAGCCGACATGGTCGATATCGCCACCCGCGTCTGGAACCACAAGTGGAAGATCGACCCGATCGTGCGGTCTCTGATCGATACCGATTTCTACAAACTATTGATGTGCCAGTCTATTTTCCGCAACAAGCCGGATACGACCGTGGTTTTCAGCCTGATCAACCGATCCTCGAAGATCCGGCTTGCCGAACTGATCGACGAAGGCGAACTGCGTGAGCAACTCGATCATGTGCGGTCGCTGTCGCTGACCCGGGGGGAAAGCACCTGGCTGCGGGGCAACACGTTTTACGGCAAGCGCCAGATGTTCCGCCCTGATTTCATGGAATGGTTCGAGGGCCTGCGCCTGCCGCCCTACCACCTTGAAAAGCGGGATGGCCAGTTCGAGCTGACCTTCGAAGGCGCGTGGCCCGAGGTCATGCTGTGGGAAATTCCGGCGCTTGCCGTCTTGATGGAACTGCGCAGCCGGGCAGTTCTGGAACGGCTTGGCCGATTTGAATTGCAGGTGCTTTATGCCCGGGCGATGACCAAGCTGTGGGAAAAAATCCAGCTCCTGCGCGGCACCGAAGGCTTGCGGATCGCAGATTTCGGCACCCGGCGGCGACATTCCTACCTTTGGCAGGACTGGGCGGTTCAGGCGATGCAGGAAGGGCTGGAGGAGAAATTCATCGGCACCTCGAACTGTTCCATCGCCATGCGCCGGGAGTTGGAGGCGATCGGCACCAACGCGCATGAGTTGCCGATGGTCTATTCCGCGCTGACGGATACGGACGATGACCTGCGGCAGGCCCCGTATCAGGTGCTGGCCGACTGGCAAGAGGAACATGACGGCAATCTGCGGATCATCCTGCCCGACACCTATGGCACCGAAGGCTTCCTGAAGAACGCGCCCGACTGGCTGGCCGGATGGACGGGCATTCGCATCGACAGCGGCGATCCGGTTGCCGGAGCCGAAATCGCCATCCGCTGGTGGAAGGACCGGGGCGAGGATCCTCGGCAGAAGCTGGTGATCTTTTCGGACGGGCTGGACGTCGAAAAGATCGAGGAACTGCATGCAAAGTTCGTCGGTCGCGTGAAGGTCTCATTTGGCTGGGGGACGCTTTTGACCAATGATTTCCGTGGCCTGGTGGCAGATGATGCGCTGGCTCCGTTCAGTCTGGTGTGCAAGGCCCAAAGTGCCAATGGGCGGCCAACGGTGAAACTTTCGGACAACCCGGCCAAGGCCATGGGGCCCAAGGACGAAATCGAGCGCTACAAACGGATATTCGGCGTCGGGGCGCAGTTGGCGCAAGAGGTCGTTGTCTAGTCCAGCAGGCGTCGGGCATACATGACCGCGCGCGCAAGATGGCTGCGGTGGATCGGGTCATCCGCAGCAAGACGCGGCATCGTCCAGCCAACCGAAGCTAGCGTGCGGGCCAGGGTGAAGCTTTCCACCATCACAAGGTCCGTGGTGCCATAGCCCGCCATCAGCGCATCGCGAATCTGGGGATAGGCGGGTTCGTAAAGGTTCTGGCTCAGCACCGTGCCAAGGTCATAGAGCCTGTAGCCAAAGCCGGAGTCGTCAAAGTCGATCAGGGATAGCAAACGACCGTTCACCAACACGTTCTCGCGCAGGACATCGGCGTGAATCAGGCCGGTTTCGCCGGAAATGCGTTCGCGCAGCAGGTCGCGGGCGTGGATCAGGATGGCGCGCTGATCGGGGCTGGCGGCGGGGTGGTCCCAGAACCGCCCCCAGAACGGTGCTTCACCCACCAACCCCTCGCGGTCCCAGCGCGGGCGGACAAAGCCTTTCGGCAGGGTCAGCGTATCGGTGGTCTGGTGGAGGCGGGCCAGAAGCGCGCCAAGGGCGTGGTGCAGGTCCAGCGTATCGCGCAAGGGCCGGGCAAAGGGTTGCCCGGCCTCGCCCAGCGCCTCACCTTCCAGCCATGCGATTGCCGAGGCGTGGCGACCATCCGGCAGGGTGACAAGCGGCCCGCCATCCAGCGCGGGCAGCGCCGCTGGCACCGGCAAGCCAGCGGCCGCCAGACTGGCGCACCACCAAAGTTCCGAACGGATCGCGTCGGGCGACTGATAGCCTGCCCGGTGCAGCCGCAAGGCCGCGCGAGTGCCGTCTGCCAACGCCATTTCATAGACGTGGTTTTCCCGGTCGCGCAGCAGGCGGATCAGGCGGCCGCCCCAGTGGTTTGCGGCAAGGGAGGCGAAATCGGTCATTCTTCGTCCTGCACACGGCCGCGCAGCGATTTCACCTCGCCCCGCTGGGTTTTCGAGGCGATGCGGCGGCGCTGGCTGCCAAGGGTGGGTTTGGTCGCAATCCGCCGTTTCGGCACCACCAACGCGGCGCGGATCATCTCGACCAGCCGTTCGCGGGCAATCTCGCGGTTGCGGGCCTGACTGCGGGTTTCATCGACTTGCAGCACGATCGCGCCTTCCAGCGTCCATTTCCGCCCGGCCAGCTTTTTCAGCCGTGCCTTGACCGATGGGGTCAGATGCGGCGACCGGTCGGCCTCGAATCGCAGTTCAACGGCAGTCGAGACCTTGTTGACATTCTGCCCCCCCGGCCCCGAGGCGCGCATGAAGCTTTCGGACAGTTCCCAGTCCGCAATGGCAAGGGTTTCGGTAACAAACAGCATGGCTTCACGTTATTCGGGCGGCACCAAAAGAGAAAGGGTTGCCGGAGTGCGGCAACCCTTTCCGAGATCCAAGGAGATGAGCCAGTTAGGCATCAATTCCAATCGGTGGTCTGTTTATCTGAAGGGCTGCCTTCAGAAAACACGCCCTCCGACTGTCCCGACACGTCTCTCCAATATCACTCTAGACACTGGATCACCTCCTTTCAAATGGTTGCCGATAAGGGAAAGGTGACACAGATTTTGTGTTTGTCAAAACATTTCACGCAACCCGTGCCATCGCCCGGGCAACTGCCAGCCGGAAAGGCAAAAGTGCCAAAAGAGCAAGCAGAAGCTTCACGCCCCAGTCGGCAAGGGCCAGCGAAACCCAGAACGGTGCTTCGGTGCCAAAGCCCAGAAGCGGGGTCGCGCCGGTTGCCCAAGAGACATCGTTGCCCGGCTCCAGCAGGGTCAGCGTGGCTGAAAAGGCGATGGAAAAGAACAAGGCCGTATCAAGGCTGGAGGACGCCAGCGTCGACACCAGCGGCGCGCGCCACCATGTCCCAGCCCGCAGCCGGTTGAAAACAGCGATATCCAGAAGCTGCGCGCACAGGAAGGCAAAGCCCGAACCAACCGCGATGCGCAAGGTGACAAGGGGGCCGAACTCGCCCACGATCTGCGTGCCGATGAAGGAACACAGAACCCCCACCCCAAAACCAACCAGAACCACGCGGCGCGCGGCATCCGGGCCTTGCAGGCGGTTGGTCAGGTCAGTGACCAGAAAGGCGAAGGGATAGGTCAGCGCACCCCAGGTCAGAAAAGCGCCAAGCGGATACTGGACAAGGATGTTCGACGCGGTGACGACCACCGCCATGGCGATGACGCCGGGCAGAATTGAGCGCATTTGCTATGATCCGTTTTTTGCAAGGTTGCGGAGACTTGGCCCCATGGTCGGGGCGCAGGCCGCGTATACCCACGCCTGCCGCCTGTCAACCTGTTCGACGCAATGGGTGGCTATTCGACCAGTACGGTCTGACACTGCTTTGGCAGGTCAGCCATCGTGAATTCCCGCGCGCCCTTCTTGCGGGGGGCGTCGTCTTCGGCCTGTTTCTTCTTCTTGGTCGGCTTTGGCGGATCAAGGTAATCCGTCACCCACCACATCAGCGTTTCATCGCAGCCGTCGCCGTTCTTTGACAGTTCCGCCACCGTCGGCGTCTGCGTCTCGCACAAACGGGCGCCCTTGGGGCATTTCAGCCGGACGTGGAAATGCGTGTCATGTCCGGCGACCGGGCGGATCTTTTGCAGCCACTTCCTGTCGGATGCCTTGGCCGTCCTGCACATCTCGATCTTGACGGCGGCTGCGACGAAGATGCGGTCAACCCGCGGATCAAGCGCCGCTTCTTGCAGCAGGCGGTGGTGGGTCTTTGTCCAGTTGCCGGTGACCGACCGCTGGTCAGCCGACCGGACCGGGATCGAACTGATATCCTCACGCTCGGCCCGCGACAGGCCAAGGCTGCGCGGTGGCAGCATCCAGATATCGGCATCCAGCCCGATCTGGTGGCTGGCGTGGCCGCTGGTCATCGGCCCGCCTCGCGGCTGGCTGATGTCCCCGACATATAGGCCTTGGCCAAAGCCGATGGCCTGCGCGGTGGCGGACAGGTCCACTAAAAAGCTAATCATGACCGGATGGCCCCAGTTTCGGTTCCGTGACAGGCGCATCGCCTGCCAACTTGGGCCAGTTTCAGGCAGTTCGACCAAGCCAGCCCCACATCCGCGGGCATATGACCCGATTGGCATCGACTCTTGCGCGGACGGGGCGGATTTCGCGCCGAAAAGCTTGTTCGCCAGCTTTTCGGCATGGGCGGGGGCGGCGGCAAGAAGGAGCGACAGGATCAGGGCGCGGGTCAGCATCAGGCGGGCATCTCTCCCTTGGGTTTCACCCAGAATAGCAGAACAAGGCCGATCAGGAACAGCAGGATCAGGGGGGCGATCCCGATGCGCTGCGACCCGCTGGCCATGGTGGCAAGCGCGATCAGCGCCGGCGCCATGAAACTGGCTACCTTGCCCGACAGCGCATAAAGCCCGAACGCCTCGGTCGCGCGGTCGGGGCTGGTGTGGCGGGCCATCATCGTGCGGCTGGCGGCCTGAAGCGAACCTCCCGCAGCCCCGATCAGCGCCCCGCAGGCAAAGAATATCTGGTCCGGCAGGCCAGAGGCCGGGTCCATCGCAAAGCCCCAGAGGCTTTCGCGAGTCATGCCGACGATGACGCCACAGACGCAGATCAGCACGATGATCGAGGTGATGATCACCGGCTTTGGCCCGAAAGCCTTGTCGGCCCGCCCGCCGATGAAGGCCGCGACCATCGCCGTCACCGCGCCCACGATGCCGAAAATCCCGATCTGGATGATCGACCAGCCCAGCACGCCCGATGCATAGACCCCGCCAAACCCGTAAAGCGCGTTCAGCGCGTCGCGGTAGAACAGGGACGATGCCAGATAAGCCGCAAGGCTGGTGCGAAACCGCAAGGACCGCAGCAAGTCCCTCAAGCTGGCAAAGGCCCGGCCCACATGCAGCGGGCGGGCATCTGTCCTGGGTTCCTTCACCCACAGAAAGAACGGAATCATGAAGACCACATACCAGATCGCAGCGAAGGGGCCGACCGCACGCGTTCCCTCACGCGCTTCAGGATCAAGGCCGAACAAAGGTTCGGTTCCCAGAAGGGTCTTGCCGCTGTCAGCGCCTTCGGCAAAGAACAGAAGCATCAGGATCAGCGCCAGAAGACCGCCCAGATAGCCAAAGGCAAAGCCTGAACCAGAGACCGCCCCCAGATCGTCGGCCTGCGTCAGCGATGGCATCAGGGCGTTGGTGAAGATGGTGGCAAACTCCATCCCGATGAAGCCGATCCCGAACAGGCAGACCGCCCAGAACAGCATGCCCGCATCGCCCCCCGGCGCCACCCACCACAGCCCCATGGACCCGATGACGTAAAAGGCTGAAAACACCCAGACCCAGATCAGCCGCCGCCCGGTCCCATCGGCAATCGCCCCAAGGATCGGGGCCAGCACGGCGATGGACAGCGAGGCGATGGCCAGACCCCAGCCCCAATAGGCCTGTGCAGCGGCCTTGGCGGCCTCGGGTTCCAGCCCCTCGCCCATGTAGTAGCCCCGGGCGATTTCCGCAAAATACGGGCCGAAGATGAAGGTCAGAAGCAGGGTGTTGTAGGGCTGGCTGGCCCAATCAAAGAAATACCAGCCCCAGATCCGCTTGCGCGCGCTTGCCATGCCTGCTCCCGTGGTTTGGGGGCCGAGTGAACCCGCAAACGGCCCGGGGCGCAACCCACGGCTTAGCGGGCGGGGGGCCACGGACGCAAGGCATCCGCCTCGGTCCAGGCCTGAACCCATTGCGGCAAGGGCGGGCTTTCAGGGGCCACGCCCATCGCCTTGGCCATTTCGCTGGGCGGAACCATCCCGGCCTTTGACACGATGGCTGACCGGATCAGCACATGCGAGGTGCATTCATCGCCGCGCCACATGGATTGGTCCGTATAAAGAAACCGCCGGTCCCAGCCCAGACAGCGGGTGTGCATGTCCAGGCGCGCAAAGACCGTCACGCGGCGGCGGTAGCGCGTGGTGGACCCCGCCACCGTCAACCCCCAGCCCCTTGAGCGCAAGATCTGTTCCAGCCCGTTCCGCCGCGACAGGGGTAGCCTGCCCAGATCATAAAGCGTCAGTGTGCGGCCGTTGTTCAGTTCAACCCATGGGTCAAGATCCCAAGGCCAGCATGTCACCCGGCTGACATGGGTGTCAAAGAAGCCCAGCTTCGGCATCCGGCGCACACGCGCCATTTCAGTGACCATGCGGATGAACGGATACATCAAAACCCCCGGTTGCGCCGCTTGGGTGGCCCGACTGGCTGGCCGCGTCAAGCGGAACCCTGCGGAAAGTCCCTGCGGAAGGCATTGCCCTTCCGCGTCCGGACCGCTACCTCTGCGCCAAGCCATAGCGGAGAGCCAGATGACCTCGATCTTTCAGATCCTGATGCTGATCCTTGATATCGCGCAATTCATCATCATCGCGCATATCATCATGAGCTGGCTGATCAATTTTCAAGTGTTGAACCTGCGACAGCCGCTTGTCGCCTCGATCTGGGACGGGCTGAACCGGCTGTTGGAGCCGGTCTATTCCCGGGTGCGCAACATCTTGCCCAACATGGGCGGGCTTGATCTGGCGCCGCTGGTGGTGCTGATCGGCGTCTATGCGCTGCGGATCGTGCTGATCAACAACGCCTCTGCCTTCGTCTGACGCCCATTTCCACGTTGGATCAGGCGGCATCGCTTCTGCACTCTGTATTCGGGTTTCCCGATTTCCGCCCCGGTCAGGCGGAAATCGTGCAAGCCGTGCTGGAGGGGCGCAACACCCTTGCCATCATGCCCACGGGCGGCGGAAAATCCTTGTGTTTTCAACTGCCTGCGCTCTGCCGTGACGGGGTGACAGTGGTGATTTCTCCGCTGATCGCCTTGATGCGCGATCAGGTGCGCGCGCTGAAGGCGGCGGGGGTCGAGGCGGGGGCGCTGACCTCGGGCAACACCGACGAAGAGACGGAAGAGGTGTTCGCCGCGCTGGACGAGGGGCGGCTGAAGCTTTTGTACATGGCGCCCGAACGGCTTGCCTCGACCGCCACGGCGACACTTCTTCGCCGCGTCGGGTGCAGTCTGATCGCGGTGGATGAGGCGCATTGCGTCAGCCAGTGGGGCCATGACTTCCGCCCCGACTACTTGCGGATCGGGGAACTCCGCCGCGCGCTGCGGGTGCCGCTGGCCGCCTTCACCGCCACGGCGGATGAGGAAACCCGGGCCGAGATTGTCACCCGCCTGTTTGACGGCGAAGCGCCCGCAACCTTCCTGCGCGGCTTTGACCGGCCGAACATCCACCTTGCCTTCGCGGTGAAATCCACCCCGCGCGAACAGATCCTGCGCTTTGCCGCTGCTCGCAAAGGCCAATCCGGCATCGTCTATTGCGGCACGCGAGCCAAGACCGAGGTGCTGGCCCAGGCGCTGCGCGAGGCGGGGCATCCGTCGGTCGCCTATCACGGCGGGATGGAGGCCGAGGCGCGGCGTCAGGTGGAAATCCGCTTTCAGCGCGAAGACGGGCTGATCGTGGTGGCCACCGTGGCCTTCGGGATGGGGATCGACAAGCCCGATATCCGCTGGGTCGCCCATGCCGATCTGCCAAAGTCGATCGAAGGCTATTATCAGGAAATCGGCCGTGCCGGGCGCGATGGCAGCCCGGCCGAGACGCTGACGCTTTATGGTCCCGACGACATCCGCCTGCGCCGCAGCCAGATCGACGAAGGTGCGGCCCCGCCCGACCGCAAGGCCGCCGATCACGCCCGGCTGAACGCGCTGCTGGGGCTGGCCGAAGCGTTGAAATGCCGCCGTCAGGTGCTTCTGGGCTATTTCGGCGAAGCGGCAGAGCCTTGCGGCAACTGCGACCTTTGCGACCGCCCGGCACAGCTTTTTGACGCGACCGAGGCGGTTAGGAAGGCCTTGTCGGCCATCCTGCGGACCGGCGAATGGTTCGGCGCGGGGCATCTGATCGACATCCTGACCGGAACCGCCACACCCAAGGTGCGTGAGCGCGGGCATGACCAGCTTCCGACCTATGCCGTAGGGCGCGATCTGTCGAAAGCGGCATGGGGTGCGGTGTTCCGGCAGATGATGGGGCAAGACCTGATCCGACCCGACACCGACCGCCACGGTGCCTTGCGGATGACCGATGCCGCCCGCCCGATCCTGCGCGGCGAAGCGCGGGTCACCTTGCGCCGCGACACCGTGGCCTCGGCCTCTGCCGAAGACCGGGTCGCCGCGCGCAGTCAGGTGGCGGACGAAGATGCGGGGCTTTTGTCATTGCTGAAGGCCCGCCGCCGCGCGCTGGCCGAGGCGCAGAACGTGCCGGCCTATGTGGTCTTTCCCGACAAGACCCTGATCGAAATGGCCGAGAAGAAACCCCTCACACTGGACCAGATGGCCGGGATCACCGGGGTCGGGGCGAAGAAGCTGGAAAGCTATGGCTCGGCGTTTCTGGAAGTGATCACCGGGGCGGGCGAAACCCTGCACCCTGCGCGGATGCGACTGGCGGGCAAACCTGAAGGCGCGGTTTTCGACCGTCTGGCAGAGGTGCAACTGCAACTGTCCCACGGCAAGGATGGCACGGGGAAATACCTGTCCTGCACCCATTCCACCCTGCGCCAGATCGTCGAGCGCAGACCGTCAACCCTTGGAGAGCTTCAGGCCGTTCAGGGCATGGGCGCGCTGAAGGTGGAACGGTTCGGCGAAGCGTTTCTGGAAGTGCTGCGCGACGGGTGACGGGCGCTGTCCCCTGCCGGTACAAAGGCTGCTGCGCGCAACGGCCAGCCACCGGGGGTTCCCACCCCCCGAACCCCAGGGAATATTTCGTAAAAGAGCATGTCCAGGCGCAGGCTGAGATTCCGGTGCGTGTCGATTGAGGCGCAGGTCAAGCTGCATCAACAGCGTCGACCAAGGGCGGGCGCGCGTCAGAGGGGCGGAATTCTGCCAGCGCGGCCTCTATCGCGGTCTTGCGCAGAGGCTTGGTCAGGTATCGATCAATTCCGGCAGCAAGAATACCTTCGGCATCGCCGTCCATCGCATGGGCCGTCAGGGCCACGATCGGCACATGCCCAGCCAGCCCTTCCAGCGCGCGGATGGCGCGGGCGGCGTCCTTGCCGTCCATCTCTGGCATGGAGATATCCATGAAGATCAGATCGGGCTGGTAGCTTTGATACATTTCGACCGCGATGCGGCCATTGTCGGCGAACACAAGGTCGATATCCAGCGCGCGGACCATCTTCTGAAAGACCAGTTGGTTGGTGCGGTTGTCTTCCGCCGCCAGAACGCGCATCTGCCGCAGGTCGGCCGGAGCCGGTGGAACGGCAGGGACCGCGCTTGCCGCTGGCGCGGTCAGGGACTGAAGGTGCCGGTAGAGGTCAGACCGCAGCAGCGGCTTTTGCAGGATCGCCGCGAAATCCGCCGCCGCAAGCCCAATACCCGTGGTATTGGAGCTGAGAAGGATAACCGGCAAGGTGTGGCCAGCCGCACGGATATGCTGCAAGAGCGTAACCCCGTCCATCTCCGGCATGGCGTGGTCGGTAAGGACCACATCATAGGTCGGGTCGGCGGCCAACCGGTCCAGCGCTTCGCCCCCGGACCGGCACAGCGTCACGGTGATGCCGCAAGGCGCAAGCTGGCGTTCCAGAATGGTGCGGTTGATGAACTGGTCGTCCACGACCAGCACCCGTTTCACCGCGACCGGCACCTGCACCGGCCCCGCATCCTCGGCCACGGGCAGGGTCACCCGGAAGCCGAAACTGGAGCCTTGCCCCGCCTCGCTGTCCACCCAGACCGCGCCGCCCATGTGTTCGATCAGCCGACGGGTAATGGCAAGACCAAGGCCGGTGCCTTCGAACTTGCGGTTCTGCTCATCCTCGACCTGATTGAATTCACCGAAGATGTGGTCAAGATATTCTGGCGCGATGCCGATGCCGGTATCTTCGACGGTGACATGCAGGGTCTGGTGGCCATCCTCGTCGTCCACCCCGACGACACGGGTCAGGACGTGGCCCGCGTCGGTGAACTTGACCGCATTGCCGATCAGGTTGGTCAAGACCTGCCGCAGCCGCCCCGGATCGCCAATGAAGCGGGTGGGCAGGAACATGTCGAAGTCGATCATCAGATCGATCCCCTTTTCCCGCGCTCGCGGTTGCAGAAGCATGGTGACTTCATGGATCGTGCGTTCCAGATCAAAAGGTTCAGGCCGCAGGGTCAGGCGTTCCGCTTCGATCTTGGAGTAATCCAGGATGTCGTTGATGATCACCAGAAGGGCCTCACCAGAAGACCGGATGGTTTCGGCAAACAGGCGCTGTTCTTCGGTCAGCCCGGTATCGCAGAGAAGCTCCGCCATCCCGACCACGCCGTTCATCGGGGTGCGGATTTCATGGCTCATGTTGGCAAGGAAGGCGGATTTGGCGCGGTTCGCGGCCTCGGCCGCCTTGCGGGCGGCGTCGAGCGCGGCCTCATGTTCCTTCAACTGGGTGATGTCGACGCGCAGACCCACACGGCCGCCGTCAGGCGTGGGGTGGTCATGCGCGCGGATCCAGCGGCCATCGGAAAGCTGCTGTTCCGAGGTGCCGCTGCCCTGACGGTGGCGTTTCAGCCGTTCCTCGATCCAGTCCTCTTCGCGCCCGACCGCGTCGGCGTGCTGGCTGTGGGCAAGGCCATGGCGCAGGATGTCCTCAAACCGGGTGCCGGGCTGCATGGCAGGTGCCGAGGCGGGATAGATGTCGCGGTAGCGCTGGTTGCAGGTCAAGAGCCGTTCCTCCCGGTCATAAAGGACAAAGCCATCGGGGATCGCTTCGATGGCGGCCCAGATGCGCATCTGGTCAGTGATATCAAGCGCAAGGCACACCAGATCGCCGTCCCGCGCGCGGCGGTCCTGAAGCTTGATCCAGGTGCCGTTCAGGAATTTCAGGGTGACGGAATCGATCGGGTCAGCCTCGATCCGGGCCAGCATGCGGGCGACAAAATCTGCCGCCGGCTCATCCCCCAGATCAAGCGCACCAGAGGTGGCGATAAGGTTGACCATGTCGGCATAGGGAATACCGGGGGCGACAGAGGTGCCGTCAAACGGGGCCAGCCAGGCACGGTTGGCGGTGATCATGCGCATGGAGTTGTCGAAGACCGCAAACCCGTCCTGAATGGTGTTGACGGAATCCCACAGCCTGCGCTCAGCCATCACGGCCTGAGTATGGGCGCGGTCAAGATCTTCCACGAACCGCAGGTTCTGATCCTTCAACAGTTCTGCCCGGGAAAGGGCGGTGCGGACGACCTGCCGCTGTTCGACGATCTGGTCGGAAAGCCCACGGGCGTGGATTGCCAGCTTTTCATTGGCCGCGAAGAGTTCACGGCTTTTCTGTTCCAGCAGGCGTTCCGCCGCCAGCCTTGCGCGCCGTTCCCTGACCAGACGTTCCGAAAGATCCATACCCGCCCTGTAGACATTCTGACTGTCACCCGGCCCCGGCGGACAGGCCGCACGTCCGGATTCCACGACTAGCCTGCCCGATCGAAGTGAACCAAGGCTTAACGCCAATGAACCGCCAGCAGCCTTGCCAGCCCGGCGGTCGCCATGCGACATTTCAACCAATTCATTCGGGAGGTCTTTTCGATGCGCGGGTTTTGCAGGGCTGCGATTGCGGCGCTATTGATCGGGTTTTCCGGCAGCATTTCGGGTCTGGCGCAGGCGCAGGATCTGATACCTGAACGCCGGGTCGTCGTGACACAGGATCAGGATCTTCCGGGGGGCGATATCGCCTCGGTCTTTGATACCACGATAGAGGCTTGCGAACGCGCCTGCCTGACCAACGCGCGTTGCACCGCATTTGTCTACAACAGCCGCAACGGGTCTTGTTTCGTCAAGAACAGCCCCGGTGCGGGGGCGTTCTTTCAGGGGGCATTCTCGGCCTTCGTGATCGAGGGCGATGCGGGCGCGCAGGCGGTGGCAAAGGCGCGGCGGGGGGAAATCGGTTTCCTGCCGGACTGGGATCTTCAGGCGGCGTTCGATCAGGCATCGGGCCTTGGCCGCCAGCACACTACCGGGCCGTGGTCGGCCGAAGATCATCTGCAGGCGGCGGCCGAGGCCGAAGCGCGGGGTGATTGGGCGGGGGCAGCGGCCTTCACCGGCGCGGCGCTGAACCTGACTGACGATGCCGCGACCTGGGCCGAATTCGCCCGTCGCCAGATCGAGGCGGGCAATGGCAACCGGAACCAGTCGGGCTATTTCTACTTTCAGGCCTTCCAGTCGGCGATGAACGCGTATCTGCGGGCCGAAAACCCTGGGCTGCGCCACACGATTCTTGTCATCCTTGGTGAGGCGCTGGAACGCAACGGGCGCGGGCGTGACACGGTGCAGGCGCTGCGGTTGGCGCAATCCTTGCAGGCGCGGACCGATACCGAGACCCTGCTGGAAGCGGCCATCGGCAAATACGGCTTCCGCATCGTCGAGACCGCGGTGCAGTCAGACCTTGCGCGGCCAAGGATCTGCGCGACCTTCTCGGAAGACCTTGCTGCGGCAGGCGTGGACTATTCCACCTTCGTGCAGATGCCCGAATCCGGACTGGTGGTCGAGGCCGGGGGCTGGCGTCAGCTTTGCGTGACCGGGGTCGAACATGGCAAGCGCTATGCCGTGACCTTCCGCGAGGGCCTGCCCGCAGCGGATGGTCAGACCATGGCCAAGTCGGTTGAGGTGACTCAGTACATCCGCGACCGCAATCCCGGTGTGCGTTTCCCGGGCCGGGGCTATGTGCTGCCGAACACGGTGGATGTCGCCCTTCCGGTGGAAACGGTGAACACCGAAAAGCTGGATCTGACGCTGTACCGCGTTACCGACCGCAACCTCCTGCGCTCGATCCAGGACTTCTATTTCGGCGCGCCAATTCAGGTTTATGCAGAATACCAGTTCACCGACACCGTGGGTGAACGCATCTGGGACGGCAGCGCCACAGTGGGGCAAGAGGTCAACAAGGACGTGACCACCCGCCTGCCCTTGGGCGACGCCTTGGCCGGGATGCCCGCCGGGATTTATGCGATGAAGGCCGAAGTGCCGGGGGTTGACCCCTATGTCGTGCCAGCCGGATGGCAATGGTTCGTGGTGTCCGATCTGGGGCTGACCACGATGTCGGGCGTCGACGGGCTGCATGTCTTTGTCCGCAGCCTTGGCTCGGCAGATGCCAAGCCGGGGATTGCGGTTGAGCTTTTGAACCGCGCCAATGCCGTCCTTGGCACCGCCACGACCGATGATCAGGGCTATGCCCGCTTTGACGCCGGGCTGACGCGCGGCCTTGGGGCCAGCGCGCCCGCGATGATCGTGGCGCGTGACGGAGATCAGGATATCGCCTTCCTGTCCCTGACCGACCCCGAGTTCGACCTTTCCGACCGTGGCGTCGAGGGGCGTGAGGCAGCACCTCCGGTCGATGTTTTCCTGACGACCGACAGGGGGGCCTATCGGGCCGGTGAAACGGTCCATGTCACCGCCCTCGCCCGCGATGCCGGGCAGGCGGCGGTGACGGGCCTGCCGCTGACGGCGGTGGTCAGGCGGCCCGACGGGGTGGAATATGCCCGGTCGGTGGTGACCGACACGGGCGGCGGCTATGTCTTTGCGCAGCTTGTCGGTGGATCGGCCCCGCGCGGGGTCTGGCGGCTGGAGATGTTCGCCGATCTTGAAGCCCCGGCGCTGGCGGCCCGGACCTTCCTTGTCGAAGATTTCCTGCCCGAACGCATAGACTTTGATCTGACGCTGGCGGATGAGCGGCTGTCGGTTGGTCAGGATACCGGCATCGATCTGACCGTCGCCGCCCGTTACCTGTTCGGCGCGCCGGGGGCAGGTCTTGGGATCGAGGGCGAGGTTCTGTTGCGCGCAAGCGCCGGGCTTGAGGCCTTCCCCGGCTATGTCTTCGGCCGGCACGACCAACCCTTCTCGGCGCAGATGGCGCCTTTGGACGGGGCCGAGACGGACGCGGCAGGCAACGCCACCCTTCCCGTCGTCCTGCCTGTGATCGCTGATCCGCACCGTCCGCTGGAGGCCCGGGTAACCGTGCGCGTGGCCGAAGGCTCGGGTCGCCCGGTGGAACGCTCGGTGACCAAGAAGCTGTCACCCGCCGACCCGCTGATCGGGGTCAGGCCGATGTTTGATGGGGTTGCAGGTGAAGGCTCCGAAGCCCGGTTCAACCTGATCGCCGTCAACGCCGAAGAGGCGCTGACCCCCCTGCCCGTCAAGTGGAAAGTGACGCGCGTTACCCGGAATTACCAATGGTATCAAAGCTATGGCAACTGGAACTGGGAACCTGTCGTCACCCGCACCCTCGTTGCCGAAGGTGAGGTGACCTTGGGCAGCCAGCCCGTCGAGATTGCCGCGCAGGTCGAATGGGGCGAATACGAAATCCTTGTGGAACGCGCCGATGGCGGGCAATCGGCCACCTCGACCAGCTTTTACGCCGGGTGGTATGCTGCCGCCGATACCACCTCGACGCCGGACACGCTGGAGTTGTCGCTGGACAAGCCCACCTATGCGCCGGGGGAAACCGCAACGCTGCGGATCGTGCCACGCGCGGCGGGAACGGCCTTGATCACCGTCTTGTCAAACCGGCTGGTGGCGATGCAGGCGGTCGAAGTGGTGGAAGGTGAAAACCTGATCCGCCTGCCGGTGACCGATGACTGGGGCGCGGGGGTCTATGTCACCGCCTCGGTCATCCGGCCGATGGATGTGGCCGCGGGCCGCAACCCGGCGCGGGCGCTGGGGCTGACCCATGCCGCGATTGATCCCGGCAAGCGCGCCCTGACCGCAACGGTCGAGATGGCTGCCGAAGCCGCCCCGCGCGGACCCTTGGATGTGGCGGTCAGGGTTGACGGCGTGACGGCGGGCGAAACCGCCTATGTCACCATCGCCGCCGTTGATGTGGGCATCCTGAACCTGACCGGGTTCAAGGCACCTGATCCGCAAGCGCATTACTTTGGCCAGCGCCGCCTTGGCGTCGGTATCCGCGATATCTATGGCCGGCTGATCGACGGACTGAATGGCGCGGTTGGTGAAGTGCGGTCCGGTGGGGACGCAGGCGCGCAAGCGCGTCTGCAAAGCCCGCCCCCCACGGAAGAGCTGGTGTCCTATTTCTCCGGCCCGCTGACCGTGGGCGCCGATGGCTACGGGCGGACCTCGTTCGACCTGCCCAGCTTCAACGGCACGGTAAAGGTGATGGCGGTGGCTTGGTCCAGGACCGGCGTCGGTCAGGCCAGCGCCGATGTTCTGGTGCGCGACCCTGTGGTCGTCACCGCCAGCCTGCCGCGTTTCCTGTCGCCGGGCGATGAAAGCCGCCTGCTGTTGGAAATCGTGCATGCCACCGGCCCTGCGGGCCGGATGAGCCTTGATGTCGTGGCAAATGGTGTGACGCTGGGCGCGGTGCCTTCGGGCTTTGAGCTTGGCGAACAGGCCAAGGCGGTGTTCGAAGTGCCGGTCATGGCAGGCGCGGTGGGCATCCACAGGATCGACGTGAACCTGACCACGCCCGACGGCAGGCAACTGACCAAGACCCTGACGCTTCCGGTGCAGGTCAACGACCCCGAACTTGCCCGGATCTCGCGGTTCGAGCTTGCGGCGGGGACGAGCTTTACCTTTGACGACAATGTCTTTGCGGGGCTGGTGGCTGGGTCCGGCAAGGCGACGATGGCAGTCGGCCCCATCGCCCGGCTGAACGCGCCGGGCCTGCTGGCGGCGCTTGACCGCTATCCTTATGGCTGCACCGAACAGATGACCAGCCGGGCGCTGCCGCTTTTGTACTTTGACGAGGTGGCGCGGGTGATGGACCTGAAAGGTGCCGCCGACATCCAGACCCGGATCAATCAGGCGGTGGCCGAGATCCTGACCAACCAGTCGTCCACCGGCGGCTTCGGCCTGTGGGGGGCGGATTATGGTGATTTCTGGCTGGATGCCTATGTGACCGACTTTCTCAGCCGGGCCAAGGCGCAAGGCTATGCGGTCCCGGATCTGGCGTTCCGCAACGCCTTGGCGAACCTCCGCAATCAGGTGAACTACGCCCCGGATTTCAGCGCCGAGGCAAATGGTGGCGGCGAGGCGCTGGCCTATGCCCTGATGGTGCTGGCGCGCGAAGGCGCTGCGGCGGTGGGTGATCTGCGCTATTATGCAGATGTGAAGGGCGATGATTTCCAGACCCCCATCGCGCAGGCACAGCTGGGGGCGGCCTTGGCGTCCTACGGCGACCAGGCGCGGGCGGATGCGATGTTCCGCAAGGCCGCCGCCCGGATGAACGCGCTGGTCGGGCCGGATACGGAACGTCTGTGGCGGGCGGATTACGGCACCCGCTACCGCGACGCGGCCGCGCTTTTGACACTGGCGGTCGAGGCCGGGTCAATGGCCGTTGACCGTGAGGCGCTGACCGACCGGATCGCCAGTCATGGCGGCAATCTGTCGACGCAAGAGGCGACATGGGCGCTTTTGGCGGCGAACGCGCTGATTGACCGGCGGGGGGCCGATGGCATCACCATCGACGGCCAGCCCGCCGATGGCCCCTTGGTGCGGGTGCTGGACGCGGGCGCGGTCACTCCGGTGGTGGTGCGCAACGATGGCGCTACGACGACGCTGACGGTCACGACCTACGGTGTGCCGTCAGAACCGGAACCGGCGGGCGGCAATGGCTATGCGATCACGCGCAGCTACTTCACGATGGACGGTCAGGCGGTAACGCCAGACAGCGTCAGCGCCGGCACCCGGCTGGTCACCGTTCTGGAGATCACGCCCTTCGGCTATGGCGAAGCCCGGCTGATGGTCAGCGACCCCCTGCCCGCCGGGTTCGAGATCGACAACCCGAACCTGATGACGGCCGGGTCCACCTCTGAACTGGGCTGGCTTGATACGCTTGATTTCGTCCAGCACAGCGAGTTCCGGCAGGACCGGTTCCTGACGGCGGTGGATTGGCAATCGGATCAGGCCTTCCGACTGGCCTATGTCGTCCGCGCGGTCAGCCCCGGCAGCTTCCACCACCCGGCGGCATCGGTTGAAGACATGTATCGCCCGGATTTCCGGGCGCGGGGTGAGACCGGCACAGTCACCGTCACGCCGTAAGACATGGGCCAAGGCTTGCCATATGCGCCGCCCTTGCCCGTGCGGGGCGACTGATGCGGTCGGGCTGGATCCTCGGGCTTGCGGCGGCCCTTTGGCTGGCCGCCCACGGCCGCGACCGGCTGGACCTGTGGATCAACGCCACGGTCCTGCCGCCGCTTGTGGTGGAAACCTCGGTCGAAGTCCTTGATCGCAATGGTGATCTCTTGCGCGCCTATACTGTGGCCGATGGCCGCTGGCGGCTGGCCCTGCCCCCTGACAAGGTGGACCCGGTCTATATCAGGATGCTGCTGGCCTATGAGGACAAGCGGTTTCGCGACCATCCGGGCGTCGATGCACGGTCCATGCTGCGGGCGGTCCTGCAAGCGGCATGGAATGGGCGTGTGGTGTCGGGCGGGTCCACCCTGACCATGCAGGTGGCACGCCTGCTCGAGGAAAGCGGGACCGGAAAGGTCGGCGGCAAGCTGCGGCAGATGCGGGTGGCGCTGGCCTTGGAGCGGCGGCTGACCAAGGAGCAGATCTTGCAGCTTTATCTGCACCTGGCCCCCTTTGGCGGCAATCTTGAAGGGGTGCGCGCCGCCTCGATCAGCTATTTCGGCAAGGAACCCCTGCGCCTGACCCCTGCTGAAGCGGCCCTGCTGGTTGCAATCCCGCAAAGCCCCGAAAGCCGCCGCCCCGACCGGGCCGCTGACCGGGCCGAGGCGGCGCGGAACCGGGTCTTGGCGCGGGCGGTCGGTAACGGAGTGATCGACGCCGACACAGCCACAGCGGCGCTGCGCGAGCCGGTTCCGGGCCTGCGCAAGCCGTTCCCAGCCGTAGCCCCGCATCTGGCCGACCGGGCAAAATCCGGCAACCCCACGCTTCTGACCCATGCCCTGACCATCGACGCCGCCTTGCAGACCAGGCTGGAGCGTCTGGCCATTGAGGCCGTGGCCGACCGGGGCGAACAGTTGCAGGTGGCGATTGTCGTGGTCGATCATGCCTCGGGCGAGATCATCGCAAGCGTGGGGTCGGCGGGCTATCAGGCCGATCTGCGGCAAGGGTTTGTCGACATGACCCGGGCGCTACGGTCGCCCGGATCGACGCTGAAGCCGCTGGTCTACGCGCTGGCCTTCGATCAGGGTCTGGCGCATCCCGAAACCATGATCGACGACAAGCCCACCAGTTTCGGCACCTACACGCCGCAGAACTTTGACCGGCTTTATCGCGGCACGATCCGCCTGCGCGAGGCGTTGCAGCTGTCGCTGAACATCCCGGTGGTGGCTCTGACCGAGGCAATTGGACCGGCCCGGCTGATTTCGGCGATGGAAAAGGCGGGGATGAAGCCGGTCTTTCCCGGCAGGCAGCCGGGGCTGGCGATTGCGCTTGGCGGGGTCGGGGTGACGCTGGAAGACATGGTTCAGCTATATGCCACTATCGCCCGGGGCGGCGTGGCGCGGCCGCTGACCTACCGGATGGAGGGGGCCGAGGCTGACGGACAGCGGGTGATCTCGGCCGTTGCAGCATGGCAGGTGGGCGATATTCTGGCGGGCCTTGCGCCACCACCCGGGGCGCCGTCGAACCGGCTGGCCTACAAGACCGGCACCTCTTACGGTCACCGCGATGCCTGGGTGATCGGGTATGATGGCCGCCACGTCATCGGCACCTGGATGGGCCGGGCGGATGGCACCCCGGTGCCGGGGGCCTTTGGCGCGGATGTGGCGGCACCGGTACTGTTTCAGGCCTTCAACCGGCTGAAGCGCAAGCTTGACCCGCAGCCCCCGGCCCCGGCCTCTGCCTTGCTGGTATCGAACGCGGAACTGCCTTTGCCCTTGCAACGGTTCAGGTCACGTTCCGCCGCATTCGACGTTGCCGCCGATGCCCCTGCCGTGGCGTTCCCGCCCAATGGCTCTGAGGTGGAACTCCTGCCTCAGGGTCTTTTGGTCAGGGTCCGCGGCGGCACGGCCCCCTTCACCTGGCTGGCCGACGGGGTGCCGGTGATCGTGGCGCTGGACGCGCGCGAGACAATGCTGACCCTGCCCGGCACAGGCTTTGTGACCCTTAGCGTGATCGACGCCGAAGGCCGCTCTGCCCGGACAAAGGTGCGGGTGCGATAACTTCGACCGCGATGCAACCTGGCCTTGTCAGGCCCGCTCGATCGCCAGCGCGATACCCTGCCCGCCACCGATGCACATGGTGACAAGGGCCGTCTTGCCGCCGGTCCGTTCCAATTCGTGCAGCGCCTTGACCACAAGGATCGCGCCCGTCGCCCCGACCGGATGGCCAAGGGCAATGGCGCCTCCGTTCGGATTGACCCGCGCCGGATCAAGACCCAGGACGCGGGACACTGCAAGCGCCTGCGCCGCGAAGGCCTCATTCGATTCCACCACGTCAAAATCCTGCGGCCTTGCACCCAGCTTGCGGCAAAGCGCCTGCACCGCAGGGATCGGGCCGATCCCCATCACCCTGGGGTCAACGCCAGCATGGGCGTAACCCATGATCCGCGCGCGCGCCTTGCCGCCATGATCGCCCCGCGACAGGACCAGCGCCGCCGCCCCGTCATTGATGCCCGAGGCATTGCCCGCCGTGACGCTGCCGTCTTTCTGAAAGACCGCCCTCAGGCCCGCCAGCGCCTCAAGACTGGTGGCTTTGGGATGTTCGTCGGTGTCAAAGACCGTCGGACCCTTGCGGCCCGGCACCTCGACAGGGGTGATCTGGTCACGGAAGCGCCCTTCGGCAATCGCCCGGGCCGCGCGTGTCTGGCTTTCCAGCGCGAAGGCGTCCTGATCTTCACGACTGATCCCCTGCCCGGCAGCGACGTTTTCCGCCGTGACGCCCATATGCCCGGTGCCGAACGGGCAGGTCAGCGCTCCGGTCATCATGTCAAGCGCGCGGGTGTCGCCCATCTTCTGGCCAAAGCGGGCGGCGGGCAGGATGTAGGGCGACCGGCTCATGCATTCGGCGCCACCGGCAAGCGCCATGTCGGCGTCGCCCAGCATCACAGACTGCACCGCCGAAACCACGGCTTGCGCGCCAGACCCGCAAAGCCGGTTCACGTTCATCGCGGGGGTGGTGTCGGGGATGCCGGCCTGCATCGCCATCACGCGCGACAGATACATGTCGCGAGGTTCAGTGTTGATGACATGGCCCATCACGACATGGCCGATCTGGCCTCCCTCCACCCCGGCGCGGTCCAGAGCCGCCTTGGCGGCATGGGTGGCAATGTCGATCGGGGGCAGACCGGCAAGTGTGCCGCCAAAGGTGCCGATGGCGGTGCGGGTTGCGGAAAGGATGTAGATGTCGGTCACGTTGGCCTCCTTCTGAGTGTGGGAGACATCATGCACGAAACATCCGAAATGACAGAGTCTCCGTTGCGTCACGCATGCCCGATTGACAGTCCCGGGCTGGCGGAGTTCATCAGGCTCGACAGCGGGAGAACATCTTGAAAGACCTGATCCGGGCCAATGCGGGCCTTATGTTCGCCGGGGTGGCGACATTCGTGATGATGGGCGCGGGGCAATCGCTTTACGGTCCAGCGCTGCCCGCCTTTTCAAGGCTGTTCAATGTCTCGGTGGCCGAGGCCGGGGTACTGGTGTCGGCGCATTGGGTCGGTTGCTTCATTGGTGTCGGCTTCATGTATCTGAAGGGTAGCACGGTCACACCACGCCATGCGCTGGCGGCAATGGCAATCGGCGCGGCTGGGGTGGCGGCGCTGGCGGGGTGGTGGGCAACCATCGCCGGGGCCGTGGTCTTCGGGATGGGCTATGGCATGTCGACGGCGGTCTTCAACCCGCGCGTGCTGCGGGCGTTCGGGTCGAAAGGCCCGTCGATGCTCAGCCTTTTGAACGCGACCTTCGGCGTCGGCGCGATTGCGGCACCGCTGATCTTTGTGGCGCTTGGCAGCGATCCGCGCTGGTCCTTCGGGCTGACTGCGGCGCTGGCGGCGGTGATCTGGCTTTTCGCTGATCCGGCCGGGCGGACGGGTGCGGCCCCTGCGGCCGAGGTGCGGGCCTTCCGGCCCCATGTGGGCATTCTGGCCTTTGGCGCGGTGGCCATCGGGATGGAGGCCTGCCTGATCGGTCTTGGCCCGACCGCCCTTATTCAGGCCGGGGTGGCCGAGGCGACGGCGGCCGAACTTCTGAGCGCGTTTTTCGTGGTGTTCCTGTTGTCGCGGGTCGCGCTCATCTTCGTGGCGCACCGGGTGGAGCCGTTCGTGCTTTACACCCTTGCCATCGCGGTGGCGGCGGTCTGTGCGCTTGGGTCGGCGCTGGTATCACCCGCGCTGTTCTTCGTGGCGATGGGCGCGCCGGCCGGGCTGTTCTTCCCCGGTTTTTACGTCACCGCCAGCGGCAAGATGGGCGAGGATCTGCGGGTGCCACCCACGATCATCGCCTCGGGGCTTGTCGGCGGGATCGGAGCGCCTCTGATCGTGGCACCCCTGATGGTGGGCATGGGCGAACGCGGGTTTTTCTGGCTTGTGGCGGGTGTCACAGTGACGCTAACCGTGGCGGCAGTGCTGTCCTTGCGGCGGATGAAGGTCTGACAGGACGGGCGGGGCCGAGCCTGCAATAGCTGCGATCAGCGGCCTGCCTGCCAGTCGGCAACCCACTCCAGCGGGGAGATCAGCATCAGCACATTCAGCGCCAGCCCGCCGCGGATGATCCAGAGTGTCACGCCTTCGGCCAGCAGAATCAGCGCCACCGTCGCCCAGACCGGCAGGCGCGAGGCCAACCAGAAGCCCAGCACCATGGCAAGGATATCGGCGACGACGTTCAGGACAGAGTCACCGTAGTAATCCAGCGAAATCGTGACGGCGCGGTAGCGTTCGATGATGGCGTCGGAGTTTTCGACAATCTCCCATGTCGCCTCGACAAGCGTGGCAATGACCAGCCGCCAGCCAAAGGACAGCCGCCGCGCAACCAGCCAGAGCGCGCCATAGAACAGGAAGCCGTGGATGATGTGGCTTGGGGTATACCAGTCGGAAATGTGCTGGGAGTTTTCCGAACTGACGACCTGACCATGCCAGAACTTGACATAGCCGCATTTGCAGATCGGCTCACGCCCGATCCACAAGAGCCAGATGGCCGTAAGAAGAATGATCCCGATCACGACCAGACCGGGGGAAACGCGTCTTGTCATCCGGCGAATAGGGCATGGTGCCAGCCAGCCGTCCAGCACGATGACGCGACGCGGGCAAGAAACGCTGCGGCGCAAACGGAGAAGGTGAACCGATGAGCGACCAGAACCCCTACCGCTTTGGCCCGACCCGGGGCGAGTTGTGGTTCTGGCTTTGGGCCAGTGCCGGTGGCCTTGCGCTGATGGGGGTTGCCTTGTTCTTGCGCGGCCTGCCAAGCGGCCCGGCGCTGGCCGAGGTCATCGGGCTTGCGGGCGCAGTCTTCGGCTATCTGGGCGGTCGGTCGATCAAGCGGCTGATCCGGCGCGAGCATCCCTGACCAGGCCGGATGCCAACTGCCATCAGGGGCGCTTTGCCGGCCAGAGTTTTCGGCGGCCGGATCGGGTAAGCAATGCCGCCTCGCGCCCTTCGATCACCACGGCCGAAAGCGGGCCGCCGTAAGCGGCGCTGCTGTCGATGTTCAGGCGGTTGCCGTAATGGGCGGCCTGATCAAGGGCGGTATGGCCATGCACGATCAGGGGGCCGAAACTCTCTGTGTGAGACAGGAACGGTTCGCGGATCCAGACAAGGTCAGTCTCGGTCTGGTCTTCCAGCGCGACGCCCGGGCGGATGCCGGCATGAACGAAGACGGCTTCGCCCGCACGGTGCAGCGTGGGGCGGGCGGCCAGAAAGTCGACATGGGCCTGCGGCACCGCGGCCACGGCATCGGCGTGAACCTTGGCAACGGGACGGTCTGCGGCGTTTGCTACGCCGTAGGAGGCCAGTGTATCCGCCCCGCCAAGGCGCGGGTGCAGCCATGACAGTTCGGCCCGCAGACCCGGTTCAGGTTCATGCGGGGCGGCCATGAAACGGGTGAACATCCGGTCATGATTGCCTTTGAGAACAACCCAGTCGCGGCCCTCGGCCAGACCCCGGATCAGAAAGTCGATCACCCCACGGCTGTCAGGACCACGGTCTGCCAGATCGCCCACATGTACCACCTGGCCCGGACCATGCCGGGCCATGTCGGCGGCGATGAGGTCGTGCGCGGCGGAAAGCAGGCCAAGATGGCCATGGATGTCGCCGATGGCATAGAGGTGCATGTCGGAAGCCTTGCGCCTTTGGACAACGCCCGGAGGGTTTCACACCCCCCGGACCTCCCGTGGAGTATTTGGGAAAAGAGCAAGCCGCAAGGCGTTCACGGTTGGAAAGGCTGGATCAGGCAACTTCGAACTGAAGCGCCTTGACCTGCTGGAACATGCCGGTGCCTTCCAGCGTCTCGATCACCTTGGGGTCGATCTGCTGGTCAAGATAGAGGATCGCGATCGCGTCCTGCCCCACGCCTGACCGTCCAAGGGTGAAGTTCGCGATATTGACGTTGTTCTTGCCCATGGTCATGCCCAGAAGGCCGATGATGCCCGGCACGTCTTCGTTTGTGGTGTAAAGCATGTGGGCGCCGATCTCGGCGTCGATGTTGATGCCCTTGATCTGGATGAAGCGCGGCTTGCCGTCGGAAAAGCAGGTACCGGCCACAGAACGTTCACGCGTGTCGGTGACCATGGTGACCTTGATGTAGGCGTCAAAGGTGCCGGTCTTTTCCTGCCGGGTGGTCGAGATCTGGATGCCTTTTTCCTTTGCCACCACAGGAGCGGACACCAGGTTCACGTCCGGGTTCTGCGCCTTCAGGACACCCGCGATGACGGCCTGATTGAGGGCGGCAAGGTTCATGTTGGCGACCGTGCCGTCATAAAGGATGTTGATCGCCTTGATCGGTTCATCCGTCATCTGGCCGATGAAACTGCCAAGGTGCGAGGCAAGCTTGATCCACGGCCCCATGATCGCCGCCTCTTCCGCCGTGACGTTCGGCATGTTGAGCGCGTTCTGCACGGCACCGGTCAGAAGGTAATCGGCCATCTGTTCGGCCACTTGCAGCGCCACGTTTTCCTGCGCTTCGGTGGTCGAGGCGCCAAGATGCGGGGTACAGACCACGTTGGGCAGGTTGAACAGCGGGCTTTCGGTGGCGGGTTCGGTCTCGAACACATCCAGCGCGGCACCTGCGACCTGGCCAGATTTAAGCGCCTCGGCAAGTGCGGCCTCATCGATCAGCCCGCCACGGGCGCAGTTGATGATGCGCACGCCCTTCTTGGTCTTGGCGAGGTTTTCCGCTGACAGGATGTTGCGGGTCTTGTCGGTCAGCGGAACATGCAGCGTGATGAAATCGGCGCGGGCCAGAAGTTCGTCCAGGTCAACCTTCGCAACGCCAAGCTGCCTGGCGCGTTCTTCCGACAGGAAGGGGTCATAGGCCACGACCTTCATGTGCAAACCAACTGCACGGTCACAGACGATACCGCCGATGTTGCCCGCCCCGATCACGCCAAGGGTCTTGTTGAACAGTTCGACCCCCATGAATTTCGACTTTTCCCACTTGCCACCATGGGTGGAGGCGTTGGCCTCGGGCAGTTGGCGGGCGACGGCGAACATCATCGCGATGGCATGTTCGGCCGTGGTGATGGAGTTGCCGAAGGGCGTGTTCATCACGATCACGCCCTTTTTCGACGCGGCCGGAATATCGACGTTGTCAACCCCGATCCCGGCGCGGCCCACGACCTTGAGGCGGGTGGCGTTGACCAGCAGTTTCTCGGTGACCTTGGTGGCGGAGCGGATCGCCAGACCGTCATACTGGTCAATGACAGCGGCCAGCGCGTCCTTGTCCTTGCCAAGCTTCGGCAGGTAGTCCACCTCGACCCCGCGGTCGCGGAAGATCTGGACGGCAGTTTCGGAGAGTTCGTCGGAAACGAGGACTTTGGGCATGGGGGTGGTCCTTGGATGTCTTGGGGGAGGGAGAGTCGGGGCAGGCCCCGACCTACGCATGTGGGTAGGCCGGGGCCTGCCCCGGCGCTTGACTATGCGGCTTTGGCCAGCGCCGCGATTTCGGCTTCAAACGCGTGGGCGATCCACGGCATCAGGTCTTGCACATCGGCGGTTTCCACCGTCGAGCCGCACCAGATGCGCAGGCCGGGGGGCGCATCGCGGTAGGCGCCCATGTCAAAGCCGGCACCCTCCTTCTCGATCCGCTTGGCGACGGCTTTGGCAAAGGCCTCGCCATCGGTGATGCGCGGATCGGTGAACTTGAGGCAAACCGAGGTCGTCGAAGCCGTGGCCGGATCTTCCGCAAGGTTCGCGATCCAGGGGTTCGCGGCGCAGAAATCCCAGACGACTTTCGCGTTGGCACTGGCGCGGGCGATCAGGCCCTGAAGGCCGCCAATGGAATTCGCCCATTTCAGCGCGACAAGGTAATCCTCGTTTGCCAGCATCGAGGGGGTGTTGATCGTCTCACCGGCGAAGATGCCTTCGATCACTTTGCCCTTGGCGGTCAGCCGAAAGATCTTTGGCAGCGGCCAAGCCGGAGTGTAGCTTTCCAGCCGTTCCACCGTGCGGGGTGACAGGATGATGACGCCATGCGCGCCCTCACCCCCCAGAACCTTCTGCCAGGAGAAGGTGGTGACGTCGAGCTTGTCCCACGGCAGATCCATCGCAAAGGCCGCGCTGGTCGCGTCACAGATCGTGAGGCCCGCACGCTTGGCCGGGATCGCGTCGGCGTTCGGCAGGCGGACGCCAGAGGTGGTGCCGTTCCACGTAAAGACGACGTCCTTATCAAAGTCGACTTCGCGCAGGTCCACGATCTGCCCGTAGGGTGCGATGCGCACTTTGGCATCAAGTTTCAGCTGCTTGACCACATCGGTCACCCAACCTTCGCCGAAGCTTTCCCAAGCGAGCATTTCAACGGGTCGCGCGCCCAGCAGCGACCACATCGCCATTTCCATCGCGCCGGTGTCGGACGCGGGAACGATGCCGATGCGGTAATCGGCGGGGACGCCGAGAATTTCGCGGGTAAGGTCGATCGCCTCTTTCAGCTTGGCCTTGCCAACCGCAGCGCGGTGCGAGCGGCCAAGGGGCGCATCGCCAAGCATATCAAGGGAATAACCGGGGATCTTGGCGCAGGGGCCAGAAGAGAAGCGCGGATTGGCCGGGCGCTTGGCCGGCGGGGTCAGGTCTGTCATGGTAGCCTTCCAGCTAAAAGCCCTTCGTTGGGGAAGGGTGTCCCGCCTCTGTCGCTAATGGCAGTCACGCTCTGGCACAAGCCGGAAAATCGCGGTAATGCGCCGCATCGTCGCGAAAAAGCGACAGGCCCGTTCACTATCGGAAACTGCCGCAATGCATGTCGTAACGCTGCTTACCAATCCCGAAACACCAGTGCTGGAGCGGGTGACGGTCGAATCCCTGCGCAATGCCTGGGGCGGCGGCGATGCGCGCTGGCTTGACCCGGGCGTGGCTGCGGAATTTTCGGTAAGAAGCATTCCGGCAAACCGTTGGGAGATCTGGGACGGCTTGCAGGCGTTGCGGATCGACATGGTGGTGCAACCCGCAGAAGGGCGGAGAAAGCGGCTACTGATCGCCGATATGGATTCGACGATGATCCGGCAGGAATGCATCGACGAGTTGGCGGATGAGGCGGGGGTCGGCGCGCGTGTGGCCGATATCACCGCCCGCGCGATGAATGGCGAGCTGGATTTCGAGGGCGCGTTGCGCGAAAGGGTGGGCCTGTTGAAAGGTCTGCCAGAGGGCGTGATAGCCCAGGTAGTGCGCAACCGGATCACGCTGATGCCAGGCGGCAAGGGATTGCTGATGACCATGAAGGCGAACGGTGCCTATGCGGCGCTGGTGTCGGGCGGGTTCACGGCCTTTACCTCGGCTGTAGCCGGCTGGCTGGGATTTGACGAAACCCGGGCGAATACCCTGGGGATCAACGGCGGCGCGCTGACGGGAACGGTGGTCGAACCGATCCTTGGCAAGCAAGCCAAGCTGGAGGCCCTGCGCGAGATCACCGCGCGGCTGGGGGTGACCCCGGCCGAAGCGATTGCGGTCGGCGACGGGGCGAATGACCTGCCGATGCTGCGGGCCGCCGGCACCGGGGTGGCGCTGCATGCCAAGCCCCGGGTGCAGGCGGAGTGCGATGTAAGGGTGAACCACGGCGACCTGACGGCGCTGCTTTACCTGCAAGGCTACACGCGCGAAGAGTTTGCCGAATGATCGTCCGCATCGCCAAGGCCACGGATGCCGACAGAATGACAGCGCTCCTCAACGAGGTCATTGCCTTGGGTGGCACCACGGCCCATGAGACGCCCATGTCAGCCGAGACGGTGCAGGACCATTTCATCGATGGCCCGGGCGTCCTGTCATCGGTCGTGGCCGAGGCGGGGGGAGTGATCATCGGCTGGCAATCGGTCGGCTGGTGGCACGACGATCCGCATATCGGCACCTTTGTCCGACCGGGGCTTCAGGCGAAGGGAACCGGTGCGGCCCTTTTTGCGGCCACATTGGAGCAGCTGCGCACCAGCGATATTGGCCGGATCATTGCCTCGATCCGGGCCGACAATGTGCCGGGCCTTGCCTACTATGCGCGGATCGGGTTTCGCGATATCGGCGACGATCCCGGCTTTGCGCTAGGCGATGGCAAAGTGGTCGGGCGGGTTCACCGGCGGTTCGATCTTGTTTGAGGTCGCAACGGACGTTGCGCTTCTGCTGATTCTTGCAGCCTTTGTCGCAGGCTTTGTTGACAGCATCGCGGGCGGCGGCGGGCTGGTCACGGTCCCTGCCCTGCTCTTGGCCGGTGCTTCACCAGTCGAGGCGCTGGCAACCAACAAGTTGCAAGGCAGTTTCGGGGCCGGGGCGGCGATGGTTGCCTATGCGCGAGCAGGGCATGTCCGGCCAATGGAGCAACTGGTCATGGCGGCGGTCAGCGCCGTTGCCGGGGCGGGCGGAGCGCTGGTGGCGCATCTGATCCCGGTCGAGGTGTTGCGGATCATCATGCCTGTGGTGCTGATCGGGGTCGCATTGTTCTTTGCGCTGAAGCCGGGTTTGTCAGACGATGCAAGCGCCGCGCGGATCAGCCCACCGGTCTTTGCTGCCACTCTGGTGCCGCTGGTGGCGGCCTATGACGGGTTTTTCGGCCCCGGAACAGGCTCATTCTTCATGATGGGTTTTGTGCTGCTGGCCGGATATGGCGTGCTGAAGGCGACGGCGCATACCAAGATGCTGAACTTCGCGTCGAACCTTGGCAGCCTTCTGGTCTTCATCCCCCTTGGGGTAACCTGGTGGGCGGTGGGTCTGGCGATGGCGGCGGCGCAGGTCTTCGGCGCGCTTCTGGGCGCGCGGCTGGCGATCCGGGTGGGGGCAAGGTTGATCAAGCCGCTTCTCGTGATCGTATCGACGGCCATGGCGCTGCGGCTTTTGTGGCAGGCACTGGCAGGCTGAAGCCGCGACAAGCGATCGGGTGCGGGGCCGGTTAGCGGGGCCGGGCGCATAGTGTCGCACCGGATTGAGTGGCGGCTTTCCCCTCCCATTTCTGTCGGGAAAGGAAACCTGCAATGTCTGACCAATCTGCCGACAGCCCTCTCCCCCTCGACCACCACCAGAAGCCCGAGGGCCTTTCCGACCGGATTGCCCTTGGGATCGTGAAATTCATGCGCGTCTTTGCCGACGCCTTCTTTTCCAAGCGCTACGGCCACCGGGCGGTGGTTCTGGAAACCGTCGCCGCCGTGCCGGGCATGGTGGGGGGGCTTTTGCAGCACCTGAAGGCGCTGCGCCATATCCGTGAAGATCAGGGCTGGATCCGTGAACTTCTGGACGAGGCCGAGAATGAGCGGATGCATCTGATGACCTTCATCCACATCGCGCAGCCGTCGTTTCTGGAACGCGCCCTGATCATGCTGGGGCAAGCGGTATTCTTCAACGCCTACTTCTTCCTTTACCTCTTCGCACCGAAGACCGCGCACCGCGTCGTGGGTTATCTGGAGGAGGAAGCCGTGATCAGCTACACCGGCTATCTGGAGCAGGTGGACAGCGGTGCGGTCGAGAATGTGCCAGCCCCGAAAATCGCGATCGATTACTGGAATCTGCCCGCCGATGCCCGCCTGCGCGAGGTCATAATCGCCGTGCGCGCCGATGAGGCCAAGCACCGCGACATGAACCACGGCTTTGCCGATGCGCTGGCGCAGGGCAACGACAAGCGCGACGCAAACGCACCGCAAGCGGCGGAATAGCCGTCAGACTGCCCAGTCAGCCGCTTGCATCTCGCGAAGGCGGCTGGCGGTGCGCTCGAATTCGAAGGCGCCCTCGCCCTCGATATAAAGCCGCTCCGGCGCTTCGGCGGCGGAACAGATCAGCCTGACCTTCGCCTCATAAAGCGCGTCAATCAAGGTGACGAAACGCTTGGCCTCGTTGTAGTTCGCGGCCGAAAGCTGGGGGATGTGTTCCAGGATCAGCACCCGCACCGCCTGCGCAATGGCAAGGTAGTCTGCCGGGCCAAGGGGTTTTGAACACAGTTCCCAGAAGCTTGCGCGGCCCACACCGTTGGCAAAGCGCGGCAGATCCAGCTTGCGGCCATTCACCTCCAGCGTCAGGGGGGCTTCGGGCGCGCCGCCGGTCAGGTCAGTCCAAAGGGCGGCAATGGCCCCGGTCGCGCTGCGGGCGGGGTGGAAATAGACCTGCGCGCCCGCCAGACGGTGCTGGCGGTAATCGGTCGGGCTTTCCAGTTCCACCACTTGCAGCCGGTCTTCCAGCATGGCGATGAAGGGCAGGAAAAGGGCGCGGTTCAGGCCGGTCTTGTAAAGATCCTCCGGCGGGCGGTTCGAGGTGGTGACGATCACGATCCCCGCGGCGAACAGTTTTTCGAAAAGCCGCCCCACGATCATCGCATCGGTGATGTCGGAAATCTGCATCTCGTCGAACGCCAGCAGGCGGGTGTCGCGGATGATCGCCTCGGCCACCGGGGCGATGGCATCTTCGACGCCGCGTTTCCTTGCCTCATGCATTCCGCGGTGGACCTCTTGCATGAAGGCGTGGAAATGGACGCGGCGCTTGGCTGGAATATCCGTGGCATCGGTGAACAGGTCCATGAGCATGGACTTGCCGCGCCCGACGCCGCCCCAAAGATACATGCCCTTTGGCGGGATGATCGGTCTGGCGAACAGACCGGCGAACAGACCGACGCGGCGGGTGGCGTTTTCTTCCAGCCAGACGCGGAGGGCTTCCAGCGGGGCAAGCACCGCATGCTGAGCCGGATCAGGGCGCAGGGTGCCGTCTGCAACGCGGGCTTCGTAGATTTGCGTCAGGGTCTGGCGCATTATGCTTATAACGGTGCGAGGATCAGCCCCTCGGGGCCTTCAAGCCGCGCAGGAAGGCCCGCGACCAGCAGCCGTGACCAAAGGCCATGGGCCGCACGTTCAGCGTCCTTGGGTTGGTAAAGTTCGATCACACCGCCTGCGAAAGACAGAAAGCGAACCGGCACCACGCCGTCAGGGCGCAAAAGATCTACCGAGGCAGTCAGCCGCGCTCCCTGCCCTTCGAAGAAGGCCTGCATTGCGGGCAGATCATGGCAGGGGATGCCAATATGGTCATGCCCCACATCCGGCGCGGCCCCGGTGATGCGTTGGCAAAGCTCGATCCGGGCGGCGGAGGGGCCGGAGAGGTAGACAAAGCGCAGACCGTCGTCCCAGAATTCCGGGATCAACTGGGGGCCATTCGGGGTGACCGCAGCATCGAGCGTCGCACCGGCCGACTTCAGCCCGGCAAGGGCCACCTCCATGTCCGGCACCGTCAGGGCGATGTGGTCGATCCGGCCATGCCCCTGTGGCACGCCCGCGACCAGACGCACCGCCTGAGTGCCACGATGCCAAAGGTCGCCGCCCGGGGCAAAGCCGAAGACATCCCCCAACACGCGGGCCGCTTGATCGATGTTCTGGACGGTCAGTTCGGGAACAAGCACGGGATCGCCTCAGGCAAAGGTCATAGGGTCGGGGCCACAGCGCTGACCCTCGTCCAAGGTGGCCATGGCGGCCATCTCACCATCTGTCAGGGTGAAGTCGAAGATATCAAGGTTTTCCGCAAGCCCGGCCGCACGAGTGGACCGGGGAATGACCGCAACACCAAGCTGGACATGCCAACGCAAGATCACCTGTGCCGGGCTTTTGCCCGTGCGCAAGGAAGCGGCCTGCACCGGGTCGGCGTCAAAGCTGCGACCCTGACCCAAAGGCGTCCAGCTTTGGGTGACGATGCCCATCCGGTCATGCAGCGCGCGCAGTTCGGCTTGCTGAAGGCGTGGGTTCAACTCGATCTGGTTCAGGACCGGGATCACCCCGGTTTCCCCCACCAGCCGCTCCAGATGCGACGGCATGAAGTTCGACACGCCGATCGAGCGGACGCGCCCCTCGTCCTTGAGCCGGATCAGCGCGCGCCAGGTATCGACATAAAGGTCGCGCGCCGGGCAGGGCCAGTGGATCAGGCACAGATCGATCCGGTCCATTGCCAGCCGCGAAAGGCTTGCCTCAACCGCGCGCAGGGTGGCGTCATGGCCCTGATCGTCGTTCCAGACCTTGGTGGTGATGAACACCTCATCCCGAGGCAGACCGCTTTGCCGGATGCCTTCGCCCTGCCCGACCTCATTGCCATAGATCGCCGCACCATCGACCAGACGGTAGCCAAGGCCCAGAGCCGTGGCGACCGTCGTCGCGGTGATTTCAGCCGGCACCTGCCAGATGCCAAGCCCAAGTTGCGGGATCATGTGGCCATCATTCAGGCGCAGGCGGGTGGGGGTCATGGGTCTTCCTTGGTGTGACGGCGCGACAAAGCGGCAAGTCAGGCATGATGGCAAGGGGGAAATGGCCAGAGACGGTGGCGAAGTGCGACACCCGTTCCCAGCAGCGCCCCCTTTCAAGCCGGGGTTTCGAACCGATTACGCCCCGATTGGCCCGGTGGGGCTTCACCCGGCAGGATCAAGGCCCTATCAGAAGGTGACCGCAATTCGGGAACAACCATGTCAGACGCCTACTTCCTGTATCACTCCATCGGCATGTATCCCGGCAAGGCCGACGACATGGCCACGGCGCTTACCGAATTCGCCAAGGTCTGGGGCCGCCCGGATGATGCGCAATGGGGCGTGGTCCTGCCGCTGCGGCACAGGTTCATCGACCGTTGGCGGGCCATCATCAATGCAGCCCCGGACACGGTAACAAGCTGTGAAAGCGTAACGCAGGGTCTGCACATGCTGATCGAGGCGCTGCCGGATCAGGTGTTGCGCGGCAAAAGCCTTCTGGTCGCGGCGGATTGCTTTCCGTCCAACCATTTTCTCTTGTCCGGAATGGCCAAGGCACGGGGGTTCACGCTGAAGACCGTTCCCCTGCGGCAAGGCGCGGCCTGGGTGGAGGATGAGGATTTCCTGGCCGCTTGGACCCCGGATGTGGGGCTGGCGCTGCTTACATGGGTTTCGTCCACCTCGTCGCACCGGGTCAACCTTCAGGCGATGGCGGAACATGGGCGGCGGATGGGGTCGCTGGTGGGGGTGGATATAACCCAAGGGGCGGGGCTTTTGCCGTTTGACGTGGCCGCCCCTGCGGTGGATTTCGTGCTGTCGACCTCGCTCAAATGGATGTGCGGCACACCGGGGGCGGGGATGCTGTACGCAGACCCCGCCTTGATCGCGACCTGTCAGCCGCAGTTGCGCGGCTGGTTCAGCCAGCCCGATCCGTTCAACTGGGATATCACCCGCTTCGCCTATGCCCAGGGTATCCGGCGGTTCGATTCCGGCACGCCGTCCTGCATGGCGGCGCTGGCCTCGCTGCCCGCACTTGATTGGCACGCAGGTCAGGATCACGTGGCCATTCTGGCACATAACCGGGCGCTGACCGAAAGGCTGTTCCAGATCGCCGACGATTTCCGCCTGCCCGTCCTTACCCCCCGCCCTGCGGAGGAGCGGGGCGGATCGGTGATGCTGCGCCTGCCCGATGACCGCCCGGCCGGGCAGATCGTGGCCGCATTGCGAGATCAGGGCGTGACCACAGACTGCCGGGGCCAGACCTTGCGGCTTTCTCCCGGCGTGCTGACAACGGCTGCGGGCTGCGACCAGTTGGCCCGCGCGCTGGCGGGCCTGCTGCGACCCTGAGGCCGCCACCGTTCAGCAACTCGGTCCTGCAAGGTCAGGGCAGCGGTTGCCCAACCTGCCCCGCCTGCCCTGCCAGCGCGATGCGGTCGCGCGCAACCGACATCGATTTCAGGATCACATGAACCACGTCACCGGGGGCAAGCTGCATGGCTGAGGCCGCGCGGCGGGTGATGCGGGCGACGATCTCATCCCCACCGATCGCCAGATGCACCATGACCCCCGGGTCGTCACCCTGCTGCAGCGAAACGACAGTGGCGGGCAGGATGTTCTGCGCCGAAAGCCCCTCGGGCCGCGCACGCGACAGGATGACCTCATGCGCCAGCACCCGGACACGAAGACGGGTGCCGGGCGGGCCAAGAGCGCCGGGCAGGAAGATCGGGCCAGTCGCGGCATCAAGCCGGGTCAGACCGTCTTCATCCTGCGCCACGACGACGGCGGAAAACATGGCCGCAACCTCGCGGATGCCCATTGCGCGCAGGGCATCGGGGTCGGCCATGACCTCGGCAGTCGGGCCTTCGCGCAGCAGGCAGCCCTTGTCGATCACCACCATCCTGTCGGCAAGAAGCTGAGCCTCGTTCATTTCATGGGTGACCAGAATGACCGGCATGTTCAGATGCGCGCGAAGGCCGATGATCTCGGCATGCAACTGGTCGCGGGTGGCGCGGTCCACCGCCGAAAACGGCTCGTCCAGCAACAAGGCCAAGGGACGACGCGCCATGGCCCGGGCCACGGCAACGCGCTGCTGCTGGCCGCCTGACAGTTTGGCGGGCTTTCGGTCGGCAAGGCCGTCAAGATGCACCAGTTCCAAGAGCCGCCCTGCCTCCCTGCGGTCAGGCGTCTGCATCGCGGCCATGACGTTCTGAAGGGCGGACATGTGCGGAAACAGCGCGTAGTTCTGGAACACCACCCCCAGATGCCGGCGGTGGGGTGGCAGGTTGACCCCCTGCCCCGTATCCAGCCAGACCGTGCCTCCTGCCATCACCCGGGCATCAGTCGGCGTCCAAAGGCCGGCGATGCTGCGCAAGACCGTGGTCTTGCCCGACCCCGAATGACCGACCAGCGCCAGAAGTTCCCCCTCAGCGACGCGGAATGACAGATCAAGCGGGATCGGCCCCTCAGCTTTGAGATCGACGACAAGGGTCATGTCAGCCGCCTTCCGACCCGGGAAGACAGCCAGAAAGTCACGGTGATAGTCAGGAAGGAAATTGCCACCAGCGCCGCCGCCATGGTTCCCGCGCTTTTGTCATCAAAGGCCTGTACGCGGTCGTAGATTGCGATGGCGATGGTTTTCGTCTCGCCCGGGATCGACCCGCCCACCATCAGCACGATGCCAAATTCACCCAAGGTATGCGCGAATGTCAGCACCATGGCCGTCATCACCCCCGGCCATGCCAATGGCAGTTCCACCTTCCACAGTGACCGAAAGGGCGACATCCCGCAGGTCGCCGCCGCCTCGCGCACCTCAAGCGGGATCGCCTCGAATCCGCGTTGGGCGGGCTGGATGGCAAACGGCAGGTTGAAGATGACCGAGGCCGCAACCAGGCCTTCAAAGCTGAAGACAAGCTGGTGGCCGAACATGTCCTGCCAGAAAGCACCTATGGGAGAGGTTCGTCCGAAACTTACCAGAAGATAGAAACCGAACACCGTCGGCGGCAGCACAAGCGGCAGCATCACCAGCGCCTCGACCATGCCCTTGCCGCGAAATCGGCCATAGGCCAGCCAGCGCCCTGTCCCCACCGAAACCGGAAGCAGGATCACGACCGTCCAGACGGCAAGTTCGAGCGAAAGAGAAAGTGCGGTCCAGTCCAAGGTCTTTTACCTACCTAGCACGGTCAGCCCGGAAGCCCGAACCCATACCGAGCCAGAATCTCGCGCGCCAGCGGGGAATTCATGTAGTCATGAAACGCCCGCGCCACTGGACCCGCCCCGCGCAAAAGCACCATGCGCTGCGACAAGGGATGATGCCAGTCCGCGGGGATGATCGCATGGTCGCCTCGCTTCGCCACCTCGGGAGCCAGCGCCAGTGACAGCGCGATGATCCCACCCTCGGCATTGCCCGACAGGGCGAATTGCGCAGCCTGACTGATGTTTTCGCCCAGCACCAGCCGAGGCTTCAGCGCGTCCCACAGCCCACGGTGCTGCAACGCCTCGCGCGCAGCAATCCCAAAGGGGGCGTGTTCTGGATTGGCGATGGCGAACCGGGTGATCTGGCCCGCCTCGATCATGGCCGCCAGACCATTCAAATCCGTATCGGGACGCAGCGCCCCACCCTTGGGGGCCACAAGCACGATCCGGCCGACCGCATAGATGCTGCCCGCATCCTCGGTCAGCGCCTCGGAATGGAGCGCCAGCGGAGTCTTCTCATCCGCCGCCAGAAACATCTGAAACGGCGCTCCCTGCCGGATCTGGCGCGCCAGATTGCCCGTCGACCCGAACGACAGCCGCACGGTCTGGCCGGTATCCTTCTGAAAATTTGAAACAATCTCGACCAACGCAAATTCAAGATTCGAAGCGGCCGCTATCACCGGCACGTCGTCCCGCGCATGGGAAGGCTGCACGGGCGCCAGCAGGCAAAGGATCAATCCAACCAAACCGCGACGCGACAAATGCATCCTGATGTCCAAGTGATATGTTTCGCGGGACATAACGCGCGACAGGCAGCCCTGCGTCAAGCGTTATTTTCCGTCGGGAATATCCCTTAGCATCGCTTGCAGATTTGAAATCTCCTCGGCTCCGGCCGCAATCGCCCGCGCCTCAAGGGCGCGATACTGTGCAAGGACAGTCTGACCTGTTTCAGTCAGGATCGCGCCGCCCCCACCCGGCCCACCGCGTGAACTGTCGACCACCGGAGCGCGGAACATTGCGTTAAGCGTTTCGATCAGCATCCAGGCGCGCTTGTAGCTCATCCCCATGTCGCGGGCAGCGGCGGCGATGGAGCCGGTGCTGCTGATCCGTTCCAGCAACTCGGCTCTGCCAGGGCCGAGCATGTCATCCCCGCCAAAGCGGATACGCAGGCTGAGTGTCGGATGGGAGGAACGGTTTGTCATGCACCATCCATCGCAAGGTTCGATCAGGGTTCAAGCCATAATTTGCCAACTGGCGACTGCCATTCGTTACCTAGGTGAAAATCTGCCTGTTCAGAACCCCAACGGCACATGGTGCGCGGTTAATGGCGTTCCGACGGTTGCCGCAGATTTCGTTGAACACGTGGAAGTATCTACCCCCAGCCCTAGAGCGGTGACTGGTTGGAAGAAGGAGGGAATTGATCCGATCACCGAGTGCCAGCGCCAGCGCCAGCGCCAGCGCCAGCGCCAGCGCCAGGAAGAACCGAAGTCTGGCTTGTGTGCAGATCAAGTCCTAGCATCCATGAAGGTCCAGTGGCGATGCAGTCGACAAGCGACGAGGGTTGATCGAGGCTTGGGCAGTCCGGCAATACGGTCACTCCGACACATCGCCCCAAGCGCCAACTTGCCCAGCGGGCTTCCAGGCCTCCGAGAAGACCTGAAAAGTGTTGCTTGTGGCTCAAAGCTGGCGGTCCGCACATTGCGTGGCCTTTTCCAAACCGGTCGTTTGAGCCCGACTTGGCCAAGGCCCTTGGCACGCCCCAACCTACCTGCCGAGCTTGCATTTCAGGGGGCTGCATCTGGGGATCGACCTGCGGTTCCCTGTACGGCAGCAAACCACGGACTTTGGTTGGGTCATCCGGGGGAAAACGGATCGGAAACGCCCGGATGGTGGCCTGCTGCTTCCAGAGTTGCGCCAACCGCCAGAAGAATGTCTTCCCGGAAGCGCGCGCTGACCAGTTGCACCCCCACCGGACGGCCGTCAGCATAGCCAGTGGCAAGGCTGAGCGCGGGCATACCCATCGTCGGCAGTCCGCGCTGGGTCAACTGGGCCTCGTAAACAGCTGCGAACGCCGATTGCGAGCTGACATCTAGCTGCTGATCAAAGGGCAGATCGCCTGATACCGGGCAAAGAAGCACGGGATAGCGGCTCAGGAACATCTCCCACTGGCGCACCAGTGATGCGCGGGTCTGTAGCGCCCGCATCACGCTGTCCAGATCGATCGGACCTGCCGCGAGGCTCATTTGCTGGAACACGAATTGCGAGTCCGGCTCACCCTCGCGCGCAATCATCTCCTGGGCAGCAAACCGGGTGTCCGCCATCCAGAGCGTCGCATTGACAGCGGCCGCCTCGCGCATTGGCGGGCAAGAAACCTCTTCCACCTCCCATCCTGCGTCTTGCAGGGTCCGTGCGGCGCGGACCAGCGAGTCGCGGACCCGCCCGTCGACTGGCATGTTGTCAGGCGCCAGCGCCAAGGCAATGCGCCGAGCGTAAGCCGCGCCATCGAGGGGCGCGGGCGTATACCATGGATCGCGCGGATCGGCCGTCGCCATCGCGTGGAAGGACAGCGCGATATCCTCGATCGAACGGGCAATGGGGCCGGACACTGCCATCAGCTGCGCACCGATGAAACGGTCTGGCGCAGAAGCGTTGTAAGCTGGAACCCGCCCCAGGGTTGGACGCAGCCCGTGCAACCCGCAGGCATAGGCCGGGTAGCGGATTGAGCCGGCGATGTCCGTACCGTGTCCGATCGCACAGATCCCGCTGGCCACAGCAGCCGCGGCACCGCCCGAAGATCCACCCGGCGTGATCAACTTGTTGCGGGGGTTCAGGGTCTGACCGTGCAGGTCGTTCTTTGTAAACCATCTCAAGGAAAACGCAGGAGTATTGGTACGCCCCACGACGATGGCCCCCGCGCGGCGCAGATTGGCAACGACGGGGCTGTCATTCTGCGCAACGGCGTCTTTCGAAATGCGCAATCCGTTGGTGGTGGCATGCCCGGCTTGATCGACATTCACCTTGATCGTCACCGGAACCCCAGCCAGGCGTCCGGGATATTCACCCAGAGAAATGCGGGCATCAAGCGTTGCAGCGGCGGCAAGTGCTTCCTCCGCGCAATCCTGCACCACGGCATTGATGGCAGGGTTGACAGCGTCAAGGCGGTCAAGATGAGCCTGCGTCACCTCTGACGCCGACACCTCACGGCGCCGAACGGCGCGGGCGAGTTGAACAGCGGACAGACGCCAGAGTTCGGACATATGGCAAAGCTTTCCTGTCGGAGACCCACGTGACAACGGATCGGATTTGACTCTTCTAGGAATAATCATACCCGTCAAACAGTATGATCTGCATCTGCCACAGTGTCCCGCCCGTTTACCCTCTGATCAAGAGATGCTCCGATGCAGCCGCGAGCCTGGTATATCCACCCTCCCACGGGCCGACCAAATGGCCCCTGCTATACCCAGAGCCAAGCACAGATCGAGGCCGTCCGAATATGTATGCCTGATCGCAAGATCTGACTGGCCTACTCCTCACCGTCTTGAAGCGATCGCAGAGCTCAGAGGTACGTGTTTAGCCTTCCCATGTCGCGCGCAGACAACTTGGTCAGTCGAGTAATGTCGATGTCGATGGCGTTGTGGGTGCCGCCGTCAATGCCGTGGCTGTGGCCATGTGCCAGATCTACGGCCATAGCCAGCACGGCGTCGACATAATCCGCAGGACCGTGCGACCTCGTGTTCAGCAACGGGGCAAGCAGCAGCGCAAGCACGGCAACTACCGCAATGACCTTGCGGCCTGCGCGCCAAATGCCCCAACGGCCGGTCTTTGACCTTAGCACGTCCACGCGTTGTTTTTCTGCCCAAAGAATTATGGTTGTCCGGTGGTCGACACCAACCCCTGCAACCGCAGCAAGTCGGCCATCCGCGCTGCGCCAATCCCTGCCGGTTGCGGCCACTGCGATTACGGGGAGGGGCTTGTGGACATGCAGCAATCGGCATATCGGCATCCTCCCCGGAGGGATAGGATCGTGTGATGAACGAAGGTGAAACCCATCCCTCACATCCGGCTATCTCGAAGCGTCTGAAGCGGGCCGAGGGACACCTGCGGTCGGTCATCAGGATGATCGACGAAAGCCGGCCCTGCGTGGACATTGCCCAACAGCTGCACGCGGTCGAAATGGCGCTGGTGCAGGCCAAGCGTGCGCTGATCCATGAACATCTAGACCACTGCCTGACCAGCGGCCACGCGCATGACATGGCCGAGATCAAGGCACTCACAAGGCTCCTCTGATGCTGGCCACCCTTGGAAATCGCACCTTCCGGCATCTTTTCGCAGCCCAGATCGTGGCGCTGGTCGGCACCGGACTTGCAACGGTCGCCCTTGGCCTGCTGGCCTGGGATCTTGCCGGGGCGGATGCCGGGGCGGTGCTTGGCACGGCACTTGCCATCAAGATGGTGGCCTATGTCAGCCTTGCCCCCATCGCCGCCGCTGTGGCCGAACGCCTGCCGCGCCGCGCCTTTCTGGTGGGAATGGATCTGATCCGCGCGGGCGTCATTGCCTGTCTGCCCTTTGTTGATCAGGTCTGGCAGGTCTATGTCCTGATCTTCTTTCTGCAGGCTGCCTCGGCGGGTTTTACCCCGGCCTTTCAGGCGGTGATCCCGGATGTGCTGAAGGATGAGGACGACTACACCAACGCCCTGTCGCTGCTTCGTCTGGCCGAGGATCTTGAGCAGCTGGCCTCGCCCATCCTTGCCGCCGCCCTTTTGACGGTGGTCAGCTTTCCGGTGCTGTTTGTCGGGACGGTCGCCGGGTTCATCGGGTCGGCGCTCCTGGTGGCCACCACGCGCCTTCCCGGCCGGACGAGCGGTGAGGACGGGCATTTCTGGGCGGATGTCACCAAAGGCATCCGCATCTATACCCGCACCCCCCGCTTGCGCGGGCTGATGGTGATGGAAGCCGCAGTCGCTGCCGCAGGGGCGATGGTCTATGTCAACACCGTGGTGCTGGTGCAAGACACACTTGCGCTTGGTGCCGAAGCCGTGGCGCTTGCCTTTGCGGGCTTTGGTGCGGGCTCGATGCTGGCGGCTATCGCGTTGCCGCGCATACTGCACCGACTGACCGACCGCCCGGTGATGATCGGCGGGGCCGCGCTGATGGTGGCGGGCGTGGCACTGGTGCCGATGGTCGCCAGCCTTGCCGCCCTGCTCCTGCTTTGGGCAGCGATCGGGTTCGGATTCTCCCTGACGCAGACACCCATTGGCCGGATCATCAACCGTTCTGCGCGCGAGGCCGACAGGGGCGCGGTCTTCGCGGCGCAGTTCGCTCTGTCGCATGCCTGCTGGCTGGTCACCTATCCGCTGGCCGGCTGGGTGGGCGCCGAGGTGGGGCTTGGTGTGGCGGCCTTGGTGCTTGCCGCAATCGGCGCGGCGGGGCTGGTGGCGGTGCTGCGCCTGTGGCCCGCCGACGACATGGCAGAGTTGCCGCATGACCACCCCGACCTTGCCCCAGACCATCCGCATCTGGCCGAGCATGCGTCCGGACACAGCCATACATTTGTTATCGATGACCTGCACCGGCGCTGGCCTGTGGCTCGGTGATGGGCTGTAGTTGGGGCCAAGTTGCCATGGCGACGGCAAGTCGGTGAGGCTAGCGACGGGGGCATGTTGCCAAGGCAGAGTGTCAGTCGGCTAGCTTCGTCCTTGCTTCGGCCGCACCCTTACCGATAACCCCCCTGAGGCCTTCCAGGGTGGTCTTGTAGTGGCTCTCCAGAAGCTGGCACGCAAGTTCCGCGTTTCGGTCGATGCATGCTTTCAGCAGGGCCTCATGCTCGGCCGCGGCGCCTTCCCGGCGCAACAGGCTCGGGTGGACATTCATCGACAAGCTGCGATAGCGCACAGCCTGATCCATCATCTTGGAGCAAAACCCCAAAAGCCAGCTTGACCCGCACCGGTCCAGCAGCAGCATGTGAAACTCCTTGTGGCGCAGTTCCCACTCTTCCGACAGCTCTCGTCCAGCTTCGGCAGGCATCCGGCGATGGGTGCGTGCAAGGCGGTGGTAAGACAGGACCAATTCTTCCTCCCAGTCCTCGTCCCCGTTCTCGATCGATTTTCGCAGGGCCAGCGTTTCCAGCCAGATCCGGGTCTTCACCAGTTCCTCAAGCGAGTCCATCGAGATCTCGGCCACGAAAAACCCGCGTTGGCTTTTCCGCGCGACCAGCCCTTCCGACGACAGCCGGTTCAGGGCTTCCCGAACGGGCGCAATGCCGATGCCGTAGCGATCCGACACGGTCTCGATCTGCAACTTGTCGCCGGGAAACAGCTCACCATTCAGGATGTCGCGGCGAATGCGCTCATGCGCCTGTTCGGACAGGTTCTTGGTATCGTTCAGCGTCTTGTCGGAGGCATTCATCCTCAGGCTACCCCACCAGGCCGATCAGCCTTGTTCCAGAACACCAGACGCTTTTCCACCTGTGCAACCAGGAAGAAGAGGGTCAGGCCCAGAATACTGAGGTACAGTATCAGGGAAAACACGCGTGGCGTGTCCAGCATGCTGGCGGATTCGCGGATCAGGGCGCCAAATCCCTTGCCGCCACCCAGGAATTCGCCGGTGATCGCCCCGGCCATGACGCCGACAGAGGCAATCTTGAGGCCGGTAAAGATATAGGGCAGCCCGGTCGGTAGCTTCAGCCGGATCAGGGTTTGCCAACGGTTCGCACCCATGGACTTGAACAGCATCCTTTCATTTTCAGAAGCCGCATAGAACCCGGCCGCAGTGGACACCACGATGGGGAAGGTTGCAATGAAGGCTGCCAGCGCCACCTTGGAGGCGATGTCAAAGCCAAGCCAGGCAATGAAAAGCGGCGCAAAGGCCACTTTCGGCATGGTATCGATCGCCACCAGATAGGGCATCACGGCGCGTTCGCCGAACTTGGTCTCGCCCACCAGCACACCAAGGGAAAAGCCGATGGCGGCGGCAATCAGGAAAGCCCAGAAGACTGTGCGTGTCGTGGTCCACAGGGCCGTCAGCATATAGCCGCCAGACAGCAGGTTTTTGCCGACGAAGATCAGGTCGGAGAGCGTTTCTCCCGGCGAGGGCAGGATGATGGGCGAAACCCAGCCCAGGCGGGCGGTGGCCAGATCCCAGATCAGAATGACCACAACGGCCAGACCCAGCATCGCCAGCCAGCGCGGAACACTGTCGATCAGCGCGACATGTTCGACCCAGACGGTATCTGCGTCCGGATTGTCCTTCGGGTTGGGGGAAACGGTCACTGAAAAGCCTCCTTTCCCAGAAGGTCACGGATATGGGCAACGATCTCGCCAAAGCGGGGCGTATTGATCATCTCTAACTGGCGCGGGCGTGGCAGGTCGACAATGATTTCCTCGACGATGCGGCCCGGTCGCGGCTTCATCACCAGAATGCGGTCAGACAGGATAACGGCCTCGGCCAGCGAATGTGTAACGAGGAAGGCAGTTGCGTGCTGCTCGGTGCAGATGCGTTGCAGTTCCATGTTCATGAAATCACGGGTCAACTCGTCCAGCGCACTGAAGGGTTCATCCAGCAGCAGCACGGCGGGATTGGAAATCAGCATTCGGCAGATCGACGCACGCTGCGCCATACCGCCTGACAGTTCGCTGGGATAGACATGGGCGAAGTCTCCCAGTCCCACAAGTTGCAGAAGTTCTGTCGCCCGAGGAATGGCAACCTTGGCCGCGGCGCGGCCCTTGCGCATCTCGATGGGTAGAAGAATGTTTTGCAGCGTGGTTTTCCAGGGCAGCAGCGTTGCCTGCTGGAACATCATCCCGATGTCGTCGCGCGGGCCGGTTACCGGCCGTCCCTCCAGCACGACGCGCCCGGCGCTAGGCGGCAATAGCCCCGACATGATCTTCAACAAAGTCGACTTCCCGCAACCGGACGACCCCACAACCGACACGAACTCACCCTTGTTCAGGGTCAGGTTCACGTCGGTCAACGCGGTAAGTCGGTTGCGGGCATATGTCTTGGACAGCCGTTCGATTTGATACACCGGCCGCAGTTGGGCGGCCGGGCCAGCGGTCAGGGGGCGAGGCCCGGCCATGGTCATCAGGCGTTCCATCCCGCTACGAACTCGTTCGAGTAGACGGCCGCGAGATCAGACAGCGGCGCTTCCAGCGCGCCGGAAGAGACAGCGCTGTCATGGATCGCCTGCCAATGCTCCGGCGGCTGAAAGCCGTAGCCCTGGCCGATGAAAGCATCGGTCGGGGTCATCCGGTTGACGACGCCGTCATACAGCGACGGCGCATAGTCCTGCTCGCCTTCCTGCGGGTTGCCGGCCGCGCAATGGGCCAGCGCCTTTTCCTTGTTTGCCGGGTCCGAGGCGAAGCGCGTGCCCCGCACCAAGGCGCGGCCGAACTTCGGCGCAAGGTCGGGCGTCGCGGCCATCTGGGATTCCAGCATGGCTATGCCGTTGCCGAAAAAGCCGAGATAAGCCTCGGGCGTGATCTCGCGCAGTGTGATGCCACGCGAGGCCAGGATCGCCGCATCCGAGACGGCGCCCGCATAGCTGCTCACCTCGTCCCGCAGGAAAGCGACCGCAGCCGTGCCGCCATCTCCCACCGGAAGGAAGGTGTAGTCGGTGCCTTCGGTCATCCCAAGGTCGGCCATGATGGCCTTGGTGAAAGAGACTTCCGCCCCGTCCGCAGTACCCACGCCGATAACGGTACCCTTAAGGTCGGTTGGCGTCTGATAGCTGCTGTCGGCCTTGACGAGCAGGCCGAAGACCGATTTCGGGTAGAGGTTGTAGAGGAATTTCACGTCCACCCCGCGCGAGCGGGCGCCCAGTGTCGGCCCCGGCCCAGGGGCGCCGATCTGCGCCTGGCCGGCGGACATCGCCTGCAACACGGCGGACGAGCCATCGATCGCTTCCAGCCGCAGGTCGAGACCCTCTTCGGCGAAGTAACCCTCGCCCACGGCAACCCAGTAGGGCAGCCAGGTAAGGGCCGAGGGGTTGGGGACGGCGAAGGTCACCGCCGTCTGCGCCCGAAGAAGCGCCGGCGTCCCCAGCGTAAGGCTTGCAGCCCCACCAGCGGCCAGAAGGCCAAAGCTACGGCGGCTCAGTGTGGTCGTACGTGTCATCTTGTTCACTCCTCCCGTTGATCAGTGATCATACCACCCAACTTCTGCGGTTCGGCTGACCCTGAGGGAATGCTATATGATTCGCAGAAAGAATCAAAAAAATATATGAATCATCGAAAATATTCGTATCGTATCTTGATCCGCGACCTTAGTCCGGAAATCCTGCGCTCACCCCCGACTCGTCCGCAGCGCCCTGCGGATCAAATGCTTGAATGGAGCACGCCATGGCGACCCTTACCTTCCCACCTGCCGCACCAGCCCTCCTTGATGTCGTCGGCACCGACGCCAAGTTCCCGGTTCGCCGCATCTACTGCATCGGCAAGAACTATGTGGCCCACATCATCGAGATGAACGCCGACGAGCGTGACCCACCGGTGATCTTCATGAAGCCGACTGATGCCATCGTGAAGAACGGTGGCGAGATTCCCTATCCGGTGTTCACGACAAACTTCCACTACGAGTGCGAGTTGGTCGTGGCGCTGAAATCCGGCGGCTACAACATCCCGCAGGCAGAGGCGGAAAGTCACATCTTCGGCTATGCCGTGGGCCTCGACATGACACGGCGCGACCATCAGGCGGCGGCATTGGCCAAAGGCCTGCCGTGGGAGGTTACCAAGGGCTTTGACCACTCGGCCCCGGTCGGACCGATCACCCGGGTCGAGGACTGCGGCATCCTCAAGACCGGGCATGTACGGTTTTCTGTGAACGGACAGGTCAAGCAGGATGCCGACATCTCGCTGATGATCTGGAAGATTGACGAGATCATTGCCAAGCTGTCTGAACAGCACCGCCTGATGCCGGGCGACATCATCATGACCGGCACGCCTGCCGGGGTGGGGGCGGTCGTCACGGGCGACGTGCTGGATTGCCATGTTGACGGTTTGCAGCCCATGCAGGTGCGCATCGGCGCAAAGGCCGCATGAACACGTCAGACCTGCTGCGCTACGGCACTGCCACGTTGGCCGAAGCTTGGCCTGCCACACGGTTGATCAACGCGCCCTTGCGGCCCCTGGCACCGGGCATGGCCCTTGCTGGGCCTGCCCTGACAGTGCGCTGCCTGCCCGGCGACAATCTTGCGCTGCATCTGGCAATCGCTGCGGCAACACCGGCGGACGTGCTGGTTGTCGATTACGGCGGCAGTCTGGACAGCGGCCCTTTTGGAGAAATCATGGCTCTGGCCTGCCAGATGCGCGGAATCACCGGGATTATCATCGACGGTGCGGTGCGCGATTCAGCGCAAATCGCGGCTCTGGGCTTTGCGGCCTTTGCCCGAGGGCTGAACATTCGCGGCACGGTCAAGCACGACCGCGGGCAGATCGGCGGCTCGGTCACGATTGGAGGGGTAACCATTGCGGCCGGGGATATTGTGCTGGCCGATGCGGATGCCGTCGTAACCCTTGAACGTGAAGATCTGCCCGCAGCCCTTGCCGCATCCGAGGCCCGCACCGCGCGCGAAACGCAGATGATGCAACGGTTGAGGCAGGGTGAGACCACGCTAGATATCCTTGGACTGAGACAGGAGTCGGACAGATGACACAGACCATCGGCATCGCGGGAACCGGCCGCATGGGTACCGCATTCGCTCGCCGCCTGATCGAAACCGGCCACAGCGTTCATGTCTGGAACCGCAGCCCGGCACGGCTGGCGGCCGCCGTTGGCGCTGGTGCTACCGCGACCGATCTTGCCGGGCTGGCCGCTTGCGACACCATCCTTCTGTCGTTGACTGATGCCGCAGCATCCGAAGCGGTGCTGGAGAGACTGATCAATGCAGGCCTGACCGGGCGTCTGGTGATCGAGTTGTCCACCCTGCTGCCCGCCGATGCCGATGCGCTGGCTGCGCGCGCCACTGCCAGCGGCGCAGATTTTCTGCACTGCCCAGTGGGAGGCACCGTCGCCCCTGCGCTCAAAGGGCAGTTACTGGGACTGGCCGGGGGTACGCGAGCCGCGTTTGACCGGGCCATGCCGGTGCTGGGTAGCCTGTGTCGCCGGTTTGAACATCTGGGTACGCCCGGAGCTGCCGCGCGGATGAAGCTGGCGATCAACCTGCCCCTGGCAATCTACTGGGAGACGCTTGGCGAAAGCCTGGCACTTCTGCGCGGCGCGGGGGTGCCGAATGACTTGGCGATCAGCCTGATCGCTGACAGTTCAGCCGGGCCGACTGTGCTGAAGAACCGCGCGCAGGTTGTGGTGGATACGTTGAACGGCACTGACCAGCCCGGCACCTTCGACATTGCCGGGCTGACCAAAGACCTGATGCTGGCCCTGACCCTTGCCGAAACCGAAGGCGCATTCCTGCCGCTGGCCCAGTCTGCTGTCCCTCGCATGCGGGCAGCGCTGGACGCAGGCCTTGGCCATTGCGACGGGGCGACCCTGACACGCCTGACCGCCAGCGGCTCATGAGCCTGCTTGATCCCGCCACCCTTCTGCCGCTGATTGTTGCACTTGCGCTTGCCGGGGCGCTGATCGGCTTTCTGGCTGGCCTGTTCGGCATTGGCGGCGGAGCGATTTCCGTCCCGGTCTTCTACGAAGTGTTCCAGACGCTCGGCCACGCGCCAGATGTCGCGATGCCGATGGCAGTCGGCACCTCTCTGGCGGTCATCATTCCGACCTCCATCCAGTCCTCGCGCGGGCATTTCAGGCGGGGCACGGTGGACATGGACGTCTTGAGGCTTTGGGTGATGCCGGTGCTTGTAGGAGTTGCATTCGGGTCGATCATCGCGCGTTATGCTGCACCTCAGGTGTTCCAGATGGTCTTTGCCGTGGTCGCTGCTGTCAACGCGGCCAAGCTTTTGTCTGGCGGATCGGGATGGCGGCTACGCGACACCCTGCCTGGCAAGGGCGCCATGCGAGCCTATGGGGCCGGGGTCGGACTGGTCTCTGCGCTGATGGGGATCGGCGGGGGTGCGGTATCGAACCTGATCATGACCCTGCACAACGTGCCGATCCATCGCGCGGTGTCCACTTCCGCCGGGGTGGGTGTGCTGATCGCAATACCCGGGACGCTGGGCTACATGGCCGCCGGCTGGGGGCGTGCCGACTTGCCGCCTGATGCGATCGGGTTCGTCTCACTTGCTACCTTTGCCCTGACGATCCCCACCTCGCTCTTGACGACCCGTTTTGGAGTGGCGCTCGCCCACCACCTGACACGCCGACGTCTGGAAACTGCCTTCGGCTTGTTTCTGCTGGCGGTCTGCCTGCGGTTCCTTTGGGCAGTCTTGTCACCATCCGCACCATAGCCAGAGACAGGGTCTGGTCTTGAGGGGAAGGTGGGCGGCCCCTTGAAGGACCGATCGCTCTGGAATGGTGCATATGGCAAGTTTCTGAATAACGGCCGCGCAAAGTGCTTTGCTTCAAGGCCTGTACCGCGATCCCCGCCTTTGGAACATTTAGGAACGAATTTCGGAAGGTTTTGGAACGCTTCAGGACTTCGACGGCCCCGGTCTGACACCCTTGTCCAGTCAACCAGAACCGGAGGAACGGACCATGACAGACTTTCCCATCAGCTATTCGCAGTCGGCCAGCAGCGCCGGAAAAACTGCTGCGGCTTCCGCACGGCTGATCGCCCTCTTTCGGACTGCTTGCGGCTCTCTCGCTCAAGCCACCGTGCAGCACGCACGCCGCAGAACCATCCGCCGCGCACCCGAGGAAATCCTGATGGCACAGGCTCGCCGCGAAGAGGCGCGCCGCGCTGTGGATCGCCTCGTGCAACTGCGCTGATCACTTCGGTATGCCAATGCCGCTAGGGCCACGTTCGATCTTGCCCAGCATGTCGTTGGCCCGTGAGCCGGTTGCCTGGTCTCGCGTCGATCCGCACCGCGCATTCGGCGCGCAGGATGACAGTCTCATCTGCAAGGTCGCAGGTCATTCCGGGACGCCCAGCCCACGCAACGCCGCTTCGACCTGGGCGCGGAAACTCGGCAATTGCTGCGGTAGATCATGCAGCAGGCTCGAGATCGTCAGGTCAGGGACTTTCTCCATCAAGACCGAGCAAAAGCGGGCGGCGTTCTCCTTGCGTCCGGCGGTCCAGTAAGCGACGACAAGGGTCTGGTGCAGCGTTCCCATTTCCGGCACCTCTGACAGCGCCTGTTCCAACGCGACGATTGCCGTTTCAACCTGACCAGCCATCAGCAGGGCAAGGCCCAAACCAACCCGGGCATGGCCAGTGTTCGGCGCAAGTGGATCAAGCCGGATCGCGCGGCGGAAGTGATCGGCGGCGATCTCTAATTCACCCACATATGTGTGGACATAGCCTGAAGATATCAGCACGAAGCTGGAATTCGGATGTAATCCAAGGGCCTGACGCAGCAGGCCCGCAGCACGGTCGGTCTGACCGCCGACATAGCCGATCAGATGTCCGGCATATGTCAGCACAAGTGGATCGCTCGATGATAGTTCGAGGATCTCCTCGGCAAGCGGCAGGGCCGTACGGGCTTCGTCGAAACTGATGAAGCGCGCGCCACAGGCCACCAGATAGAGGCGGCAGATCAATGCCTTGGCCTGAACGTAGTCCGGATCAATTGCGATCGCATGCTCCAGCAACGCCTTCGCCCTGAGAAATGAATCCTTCGACGCCACCCGGTGCGCCAGCATAGTAGCCTGCTGACAAAGGTCGTAGGCCCTGAGGTCTGTTGTCGGCTTTGTGCTGGCACGACGCTGTTCTGCAATGATCAGGTTCGGCTCGATCGCCGCGACAACCTGTTCGCTCACCCGATCCTGCAACTCGAAGATGTTCACCATTGCGCCATCGAAACGCTGACTCCAGATCATATGTCCGGTCGCGGCCTCGACGAGCTGGGTGTTGATTCTCAGCCGTTCGCCGGCGGCCTGAATGCCGCCCTCAAGAATGTATCGCACGCCCAGTTGGCGGCCGACTTCGGCCAGATCGACGCTGCGGCCCTTGAAGGTGAAGCTGGTGCTTGCTGCGATCACAAAGACCGTAGGGATGCGGGATAACGCCGCGATCAAGTCCGAGACGATGCCGTCGACCAGATAGTCCTTGCCCGCGTCGCCCGTCAGGTTTGCAAACGGCAGCACCGCAAGCGAGGGTTTGTCCGGCAGTGGCAGCGCCTTTGCGAGATCTTCCGGGGGGGCGCCCACAAGGGTCAACTGATAGCCGACGCCCGGCACCGTCGCGATGGCACGCGCCCCGATCAGCTTGCGCAGCGCGGCGATCTGGACCGTGAGGTTGCTTTCCTCGACGTTGAGATCGGCCCAGACGTTTTCCAGCAGTTCCGCCTTCGTCACCACCCGGCCCGCATTCGAATGAAGATAGGCCAGCACGTCGAAAGCGCGGGCACCAACGACCTGATCCGATCCGTCGATCCTGAGTCTGCGCAAATCACGCAGCAGCTCGAGGTTGGGCTGAACGGGATCAATCATTGGAAAGCCCAGGAAATGGATACCGGAGCGACGATAGAGACCGAAGAGCTATATGCCAAATTCTATTCCGCCAGCGAGTTTCATCGCCCATGACAGCAGATTTCCCATCGTTTGCCGACCCAGGCGACCCAGGGGCCGCTTTCGAAGTTGGTGTCCTGCGCTCCGCACCAGCAGCGAAAGTCCGCAATCCGGCCTTTTCTTCCCCTCACTGCGCCTGCGAGCCGCCCCGCCTCAGGCAGAGTTCTTCTGACAACACCGTCCCCGGCTCAGGAGGTGGTGAAGTGGTCGGCTTCGCCACCCGGGGGCAGGTCACCCGTCTGGACGGACCAAGCGCACCCCGGCATCACACCCCTTCGAGCCGGGCCCGCGCACGACCTGCGGCGGCACCGATCAGGCGGTCGGCGATGATCGCGATGGCGGCCACCGACAGACCGGCCACAAGCCCCCGCCCGACGTCTGCGGTGGCAAGGGCTGCATAGACCTCTTGCCCAAGGTCGCGCGTTCCGACAAGTGCAGTGATCACCAGCATCGACAGTGCCAGAAGTATCGTCTGGTTCAGCCCCAGAAGTATCATCGGCACCGCCAGCGGCAGGCGGACCTTGCGCAGGATCTGAACTCTCGTGCAGCCGCAGACCACGCCCGCTTCGATAAGTTCGTCCGGGACAGACCGAAGCCCATGCGCGGTGTACTTTACCGCGGGCACCAGCGCGAAGAGGACAACCGCGATCATTGCGCTGAAATCGCCGACCCGGAAAAGCATCACCACCGGAATGAGATAGACGAAGGAAGGCAGCGTCTGCAGCGTGTCGACCACCGTGCCGATCACCTTGCCCGCCGTCTCGTTCGAGGCGGCAAGGATTCCCATCGGCACTCCGATGGCCATGGCGATCACGACCGACAGGCCGCAGAGATAGACTGTGATCATCGCCTGCTCCCAAAGGCCGGTCGCGGCAACGAAAAGTCCAAGCGCCAGCACCACTGCCGACAGGCGAATTCCCCCAAGCCGCCAACCAGCCAGCGTCAGGACCGCCAGCAGGAAGGGCCAGGGTAGCGCCAGAAAGAAGCGTTTCACTGGCAAGAGCAGCGCCTCAAGGAACCAGACCCGAACAGCCTCAAGCTGGTCAAAGTAGTTGACGTTGATGTGCTCGATCAGGTCCGACCAGAAGGGTTTGGTGGTGATTTCCCAGGCTTTGGGCCAGTCCTGCAAGATGGGGATCAGGAAACCCAGCGCCCCGGTAACCAAAGCCACGACCAGCACAAGGGCTGTGCGGGGATGGCGGCGCCACCAGTTGCCCTTTCGCACTTCCACGCTTGCGACGCGTTCGGACATGGCCTGCCCCAGCCGGTCCAGCACCACCGCCAGCGCGGTGATCGCAAGCCCCGCCTCGATCCCGCCGCCGATGTTGAGGCGGCGCAAGGATTCCAGAACGTCCGCGCCAAGACCGCCTGCCCCGATCATCGAGGCGATGATGACCATGTTCAGGCTAAGCATGATCACCTGGTTGACCCCCACCATCAGGTCCGGCAGTGCTACCGGCAGCATCACCTTGCGCATCCGCTGCCAGGGCGTGCAGCCCGCCATGTTGGAGAAATCCACGATCTCGGACGGCACAGCGCGAAGCGCCACGATCGTCACTCGAACCATCGGCGGCATGGCATAGATGATCGTCGCAAGAAGGGCTGCCACCGGGCCAAAGCCGAACAGCACCAGGATCGGCACAAGGAAAGCAAAAGTCGGGATCGTCTGCATCAGGTCCAGCACCGGGGACAGCACCCGCTCGACCCAAGGCCAACGCCAGGCCGCAATGCCCTGTGCCATTCCGCCCAGAACTCCCAGCGGAACCGCGATCGCAATAGACGCGAGCGTGACCATGGCACTGTCCCACTGACCGAAGACGGCAAGATAGGTCATCAGCGCCCCGGCCAGCAGCCCCAGCCAGATGTTGCGCGCAAAATGCCCCAGCGCCACCGCTGCCACCGTGACCGCCACCCAGGAAAGGGGCGGTATGATCGTGGTTGCCCGTCGTCCCCGCCCCTCGGTGATACCGTCAACCAAAAGGACCTTGACCACCTTGTAGGGCGCCTCGATCACTGAGGCAAAGGCGCGCGTCAAGTCCTTGACTGTAACCGGCCCGATGGCGGCACTGTCGGTCAGCCATTTCATTCCGGCCGTAAGCCACTTGGCAAAAGGCAACTGCATGCTTTGCGGAGGCCCGAGCAGACCGGCGGGCAGCGTGGCAAAGATCGTCAACCCCAGCGCAAGCAGAGCCACGGCCGCCCAGATGCCGCGCCACAGCGTCATGTCTGTTTGCCGATCAGAACAGCGATCACTGCCGCAGGAGTGACATGGCCGATCACCTCGCCGTCGCGTTCCACGGCAAAGGGGGCGTCAGCCGTGACGACCTGCTCGGCCACGTCCTCGATCCGCGCCCCTGCCGACAAGGTTCCTGCAATGCCGTCCGGCTGCCCATTTGCGACAATCCGGCCCACTGTCACCACCTTGGCGCGGGTCACATGGGCCGTGAAGGCGGCGACATAGTCGTTAGCCGGGGCAAGCACCAACTCTTCCGGCGTGGCGATCTGCACCACAGCTCCGTCCTTCATGATCGCGATCCGATCGGCCAGGCGGATCGCTTCGTCGAAGTCATGGGTGATGAAGATGATCGTCTTCTTCAACTGCCGCTGGATGCGCAGGAACTCTTCCTGCATCTCGCGCCGGATCAAGGGGTCAAGCGCGCTGAAGGGTTCGTCCAGGAACCACAGGTCCGGTTCGACGGCAAGGCTGCGGGCAATGCCAACGCGCTGCTGCTGCCCGCCCGAGAGCTGGCGCGGATAGTTGCCCTCGCGCCCTTGCAGGCCAACCAGTTGCACCACTTCGCGCGCCCGGGCCTCACGCGCAAGACGGTCCATCCCTTGCACTTCCAGCGGAAAGGCGACGTTTTCCAGCACTGTCAGATGCGGCAGGAGGGCAAAATGCTGGAACACCATCCCCATCCGATGCCTGCGGATTTCAATCATCCGCGAGGGTGAGGCCTTCAGAAGGTCTTCTCCATCGTACAGGATCTCTCCCCCCGTGGGCTCGATCAGCCGGGACAGGCAGCGCACAAGCGTGCTTTTCCCCGACCCGGACAGGCCCATTATGACAAAGATCTCGCCCTCGACCACATCAAGACTGACGTCCCGGACGGCGCCTACATGTTCCGACAGCCGTATCTCGTCCAGCGTCGGAACCTTGCCATGTGCCAGAAGTCTTTGTGGATGCGGGCCGTAGATCTTCCAGACATGCCGACAGGCAAGCTTGACGGGGCGTTCAATCATTTGGGTGTCCAAGGGCAAAAGGCTGGCAGGTGTTCGCATTGACGGCGGGATGGCAAGGGGGCCATCCCGCCGGTCAGGTCACTGGATCCACGTGGTCCAGACAGCCTCGTTTGCGGTCATCCACTCGTCGACCACGTCCTCGATCGCCATCCCGTCGACATCTACCTTGCCGACCATCGCGCCCATGTCCTCATTGGTCAGCTTGAAGGCCTTGATCGCCTTGGCAGCCCCCGGCCACTTGCCCTCAAGCCCGACCCAGCCGGCCTTGAAGATTCCGCCTGTCGGCTTGCCACAGTCATAGGCCAGGTCAGGGTTCACGCCTACCGACGGATCGTTGTAGCACTCCGGCGTGTAGGGCGGGAACTCGACCCATTCGCCTTCGAATTTGATTGGCGCCCAGTGCGGCGCATAGATCCACAGAAGGATGGGGGCCTTCCGCTGATAGGCCGATTCCAGTTCGGCGAACATGGCCGCATCGGTGCCGGCATGGATCACCTCGTAGTTCAGCCCAAGTGCCACAACGCGTTCGTCGTCATAGCCGCCCCAGGTAACCGGCCCGCCCAGATATCGTCCCTTTGGCGCGGTATCTGGGGTCGCGAACATTTCCGCACAATCGTTCAGGGCTTTCCAGTCAGGCAGGCCCGGGCACTGCTCTTTCATGTAGATAGGATACCACCATTCCTCTTTCGCCTGCATCCCCGTCTCACCGAGGCTGACGGTATTGCCGGTCGCGATCGAGGCATCCATCGCCTCGGCCGCCGTCGTCGCCCACAGTTCCATCGCGACATGAAGATCCCCAGACTCGATCCCGGGGAATTGAGCGAGGTAGTCGGCTTGCACCAGTTCGACGTTATAGCCCGCCTCTTCAAGGATGGCAGCCATGATGTTGGTGGTGATCAACTGCCCGGTCCAGTCATGCAGCGTCAGCTTGATCGGGTCGGTGCTCTCCACTTCGGCCATTGCTGCACCGGCACTGAAGACCAAGGCCGCAATGGCCATCGGGTGACGCATTCTCATTTTTTGTCTCCATCTCTGTTGGTTGGTATTCCGCCCTCCGTTGTCCGGAAGTGCCGTTGTCAATCCAGCTTTGGGCGAACGTTGTGGTCTGTCAAAGCATTTGTTGCGTTTGGAAAGCCGAGCCGGGCCCTCTGGAAGCTTCGATTGGGCGCTGTCGGACGAATGCGAGCCTGTCTCCGTTGCCTCACAACCCCACCTTCCTGTCAGGCAGCGAGACGGCTGCGCCACTCGGCGAGAGCGGCGGCGCGGGTGGGCGGCATCGCCCCGGCGCAATCGCCACGGCCACCAAACTAGGGGCAACCCGCGTCTATCAGCTTTTGGACAAGATGCGCGATACCGGGCGGGTGCATGTCGCTCTTGATGGCCACATTTCCGAGGGGGGGAGTTAGTTGATTACGCTCAAGCAAAATCAATGGCTTGACCCGTCTCTGGCCCCCGATTTAATCAAATGGAAACACCATGCCCGAACCCGATCCAAACGGAATTGAACCTGGCGAGAACTGGCCGCGCGGTGTGCTGTTCTACACTTGGCCGTGCGGAAACAAGCGACACAGAAAAGCCCGCGCCCAGCGCATCTTGAAGAATGCAATGTGGGGGGAGTGGTCTTGCAGGGAATGTGGTGACACTGTGCCTTTCACCCGTCGCGCTGATGCGATCTATTGCCGGGAAGGATGCAGGAAGGCGGCGGCACGGAGGCGGCGGGGCTGGTAAATCCGCGTCACGTAAGGCAAGACCTCAAGACATGCCCTCGTACGGCGGACTGGCCACACCGAAGCCTACTTGACAAATTTCGCACAGCGCCACCACAGTCCATTCAATAGCTTAGACTGAGCGGATAACTGACAAACACAGCACGCTAAAGCCTAAGAATTAGTGGCATAAGAGGGAAAAATGACATTGCGCACTCACGACCTCCTCTATCTTGACGAAAACAGGTACGAAGGCACAAAGGAAAGCTTCAAGTTTACGTTGCATTCGGCTCTTGAGTTCGCAGGACAAGAACCAAAGACTGTTCTGGACGTTGGCTGCGCTGCGGGTGAATTTCCTTTCTTTCTGGTTCGCGCCCTCAGGGATGCGCAAACTCATGGAATGGATGTTCTGCCGGAATTGATTGATAAAGCGCGCGAAAATGTTCCAGAGGCAACCTTCTCTGTGGGTTCGGTCTTGGATCTCGGTGCTATCGATAAAACCTATGAGATGGTTTTTCTTGTGGGGGTACATTCCATTTTTGATGAGATTGAGCCTTGGTTGTCGAATCTCCTGAAATGGACTACCAGCGGCGGTACGGTGGCAGTTTTTGGTCTAATAAATTCTCACCCCATTGATGTTTTTGTAAGGGCTCGATCCCAAAGCGATGCCTCAGAACACCGTGAACCGGGTTGGAACAATTTCAGCCGTGCTACCTTTGAAGGGCTGCTCGATAGCAGAGAAGACGTATCTAGGTATGCGTTCGTTGACTTTGTTATTCCTATCGATCTTGAGCCACATCCGGACAATCCTTTGCGCTCATGGACCGAAAAGCGCGACACTGGGGAGCGTTTCATCGTAAATGGCTTAGGGCTTATCCATGACTTCAAGGTTATGTGTATCCAAAAGAAATAGCTGTCGTACGCTTACATTCTCAATGGATTAGATCGCGCTGCGCATATTTGGGGATTTTCGCCTTCACCGCCATTTCTGCGATGCTTCCCCACGAGCAAGAGGTGGCAACTGATTGACCTACTGCTTCTGGTATACCTTTTTCTGCAAGACAATTGTCAAACCACAAATAGCGGCGGGGGGGCGTCATTCTTCACAGCCCCCGCCCCTAGTACCGTGGCACCTCCTGCGTTCGCATTGTGAGTTGGGGCATAGGGGGTAGGGGTCTGCAGCACGACTTGTGCGTGATAGGCGCGCGCGAGGCGGCGATCTGCTGACCAAGGTGGGGGGCATGAATTGCCTGCACCGAACCGACTAGGGACCGATGGCGTTGCCCACGCATTGCCCTAATACAGGTTTTCTCGCGCGCGCGGGCCTATCGCTGCGCAAACCTAGCCGGACGCGCTCATTCTACACCCGGTCTTTGGGCGCTCTGTCCTACAAAAGGCTGCAAATGCGTTTCGCCGAGCTATGCACATCATTCCAGAGCAAGACGGGGGGGGGATCGAAATCCTAGGCGATCCACATCACAGGACCGGAGTGGGATGCCAACTTTGCCGATTCACAATTCAGAGAAACCGGGGGAAACACGACTGTTTCATTCCCACAAAAACCCACCCGTTCCAGAGCCAAGTGGGGGATATAGTGGGGGATGAAAATCAATGGCTTGCTAAATTACCAACTGAAAACAATGATTTACAAGGGTGTATTGGCGGACAGTGAGGGATTCGAACCCTCGAGACGGTTCCCCGCCTACACACTTTCCAGGCGTGCGCCTTCGACCACTCGGCCAACTGTCCGTGCGCGGGTGCTTAGCCTGCCCGCACCATGGGTTCAAGCCCTTCCTGTCAGTCGGCAAGCAGAAGCTGGACGCGGCGGTTCTGGCGGCCCTTGTTCTCGATCTTGCCGATCCCGACGCGGCCGATCTCGCTGGTGCGGGCGACATGGGTGCCGCCGCAGGGTTGGAGGTCGATTTGTCCTGCCCCCTCGCCGATACGGATCAGGCGCACGCGGCCCTGACCGGTCGGCGGGCGGACAGACATGGTCTTGACGAGGCCCGGATTGGCCGCCAGTTCCTCATCCGTGATCCAGTCTTCGGTCACGGGCAGGTCACGCGCGATCAGGCTGTTCAGCACGCCTTGCAGTGCCGCCACATCAGCGGGCGGTTCGGCCATGTCAAAATCCAGCCGACCGCGTTCAGACCCGATCTGGCCGCCGGTTACCGGCAGGGGGATCACCACCGACAGAAGATGCAGCGCGGTATGCATCCGCATGTGGCGGTAGCGGCGGGACCAGTCGAGCATCTGCACCACCGGCGCACCCACGGGCGGCATTGGCAGGGGCTCGGCCGGGACGAGGGCCACCCCGCCGTCGTCAACCTTCAGGGCGGTGGCAATCGACAATCGCCCGCCGCCCCAGTCGAGCACCCCGCTGTCGCCCGGCTGGCCGCCCCCTGTCGGGTAGAACACCGACCGGTCCAGCACCAGCGCGCCTTCGGGCGTGTGGGCAACGACCCGCGCCTCGGCAGCCTGAAGGTAGGGATCGGTGCGAAACAGAAGATCGGTGATCATCCACTGTCGTCCTTTGGTTGGGCCGGCAGGTCGGGTGACCGGTTGGCGGTGTCTTCGGCCATAGCGCGCCCCGCTTCCGCCCCTGGGGCGAAGGTTCCCGACGGCGCCCCGCCGAGAAGCGGGGTAAGCGCACGGGCAATCTCGTCGACATTGCGCAAGGACACGTCGGACTGGGCGAAGGGGATCTCGATCCCTTCTGCGGCGAAGCGTTCCACGATCTGATGGTTGATCTCGCTGCGCACCGACAGCGAGAAGTTCACGTCGCGCAGGATCAACCGGATTTCAAACAGGATCGCATCCGCGCCGAACCCCATCAGAACGATCAGGGGGGGCGGGTTGAGGATGGCAAGGGGCTGCGCCTCGGCAATCTCGCGCAGGATGCGTTCGACCTTGCGAGTGTCAGACCCGAAGGCCACCCCCACCGGCACGATCAACCGACCAGACAGGTTGAAGCGCGTCCAGTTCGTTACCTGCCCCGTGATCAGGTCGGCGTTCGGCACGATGACGTCATTGCGGTCAAAGGTCTCGATCCGGGTGGAGCGAACCGAGATCGACCGCACCCGGCCCTGCACCCCGCCAACCTCGATCCAGTCGCCCTCGCTGACCGGACGTTCGATCAACAGGATGATACCCGAAATGAAGTTCGACACGATGTTTTGCAGACCAAAACCGATGCCGACGGAAAGCGCACCGGCGACGATGGCAAGGCCCGAAAGGTCAAGCCCCGCCGACCTTACAGCCACCAGAGCGGCAAGAAAGATGCCGACATAGCCGATCCCGGCCACCAGCGCGGTCTGACCGCCCTGATCCATGCTGGTCTTGGGCAGGATAGAGGTCCGCAAGGCCCCCTGAAACAACCGCGTCAGCATGTAGCCGATGACGAAGACAGCGGCGAAGACCATGAAGTTGGTGGGCGAGATCCGCGTCGCCCCCATCTGGAAGCCTTCGCTGAACTGGGTCCAAAGCTCGGTGATATCGGCGGCGCGCGCGCCCCAGATCAGGGCAAAGACCGGCAGCGCGGACAAGGTCATCGCAAAGCCGGCCAGCACCGGCACCAGCGCATCGCGGCCCTTGTCATCGCTCTTGATGATCAAGGCCCATGCGTCACCGATCAGCCGTTGCAGGATGAACAAGAGCGTGATCAGCCCAAGCGACAGGATCGCCGGATAGATCAGCGCCGAAGCGGCCTGCACGTAGCCAAACGCCGCAAGCACCGGCCCTGCAATGCCGATCACGCTTAGCCCGCGGGACAAAAGCAACAGGAGGCGCAGGGCATAGCTGCGGTCAGCCAGTTCACGCGATCTGCGCAAGACCCTGCCGACGCGCAGAAGGATAAGCCCGCCAGTCAGCAGGATCGGGAAGGACATTACTGCCGTCGTCGCATCCGAATAGGACTGTGCATCCATCGCCGCGCTGCGTAACAGGTCAGTCGCCAGCACAAGGCCCATGAGAACCGCCAGAAGCCGCCCTTCGGCCCGACGTTCGGGCGGCAGCGGCAGAACGGCATCTTCGTCTTGCGTCATCGGGAAAGCCCGCGCGCCAAGCCATGCAGCGGCAAAGACCATGAAACCGGCCAAGGGCAGGACCGCCGTGATTACCATCCCGATCTCACCCGGCATGCCGCTGGCCACCAACGCCGCCGCCAGTGCCAGCATGCCAAGGGTTGGCAGGATCACCCCACCCGTCGACGCAAGTAGCGACAACAGGTTTCGCCCCCGCGCCGATGCGCCGGTCAGAAGATGCTGCGAAAACCTTTCAACCCAGGCGCGGACATAGACGACCAAAGCCAATGCCACGACCAAAAGCCCAAGGATCAAAGGCAGGTTGTCGAAAAGATCTGCCCGCGCGTCAGGGTCGGTCCATGCGGTGGCCGCCTCGTCCCAAAGCCTGAGAAGCGTGTCTGACAGACCGATCGCCGCCTCGGGCCAGTTGCCCGGGTTCACGGGCGACGGCCAAAGCTGCAACAACTGATCCGCCTGCCGATCGCGCAGAGTGCGGTCAATCTCGATGATCAGGCCATTCGCGCGCCGGTAAGCCTCTTCGGCCGCAATGCCGGGGGCTTGAAACCGAACGAGCTGACTGGCCAGTTCCTGCCGGCGCTTGGAGATTTCTTCCGCCTCGGTCTCTCCCTCGGCAGGGGCTGCGCCCAGCGCGTCAAGCTGCTGGCGCAAGGTGCTGATCCGGGCAGAGTTGGCGCTTTGCGCTTCCAGAAGTGCCGCGCGCCACTTTGCCAGTTGCGAACGCACCTCTTCCAGCCGGTCGGTCGAGGTGTTGCGATTGGCGATCTCGGCCTCTGCGCGGCCAGCCATCGCCTCCCAGGCGTCATAGTTCAGGTTTTCGGTGTCGATGACCGGATCAGGCCCGGCAGCGACATCGCCCCCCGCCAGGATCTGCGCGCCCAGCGGCGCAGCCAAAGGCGCGGCGGCAAGCGCCAGCACCAGCGCCAGCCATCGCGCAAACTGTCTCATGCGTCTTCAAACACCGCCGGGATCGGGCGGGCGGGCCGGTCCAGCCAGACCGGCACCGGCAGCCCCTTTTCGCGCAGGAAGGTGGGGTTGTAGACCTTGGACTGATAGCGGCTGCCATAGTCGCACAGGATGGTGACGATGGTCTTGCCTGGCCCCATCTCACGCGCCATGCGGATGGCCCCGGCGATGTTGATGCCGGTCGATCCGCCCATGCAAAGGCCTTCCTCTTGCAAGAGGTCAAAGACGATCGGCAGCGCCTCGGCGTCGGGGATACGATAGCTGAAATCGGGGGTGAAGCCTTCAAGGTTGGCGGTGATCCGGCCTTGCCCGATGCCTTCGGTGATCGAGGAGCCGGGGCTTTCCAGCTTGCCGGTGGTATAGAAGGCATGGAGCGCCGCCCCTTCGGGGTCAGCAAGGCCGACCTTCACGCCCTTGGGCTGCAAGGCCATGCCGACGCCGGCCAGCGTGCCGCCAGACCCGACGGCGCAAATGAAGCCGTCAACCTTGCCGCCAGTCTGGTCCCAGATTTCTGGCCCCGTCGTCTCGATATGGGCCTGGCGGTTGGCGACGTTGTCAAACTGGTTGGCCCAGATCGCGCCATTCGGTTCCGTCTTGGCCAGCGCTTCGGCCAGACGACCGGAATAGCGGACATAGTTGTTGGGATTGCGGTAAGGTGCCGCCGGAACCTGCACCAGTTCGGCACCCGCCAGCCGCAGCATGTCCTTCTTTTCCTGACTTTGGGTTTCGGGAATAACGATCACTGTACGGAACCCCATCGAAGCCCCGACCAAGGCCAGCCCGATCCCGGTATTTCCCGCCGTGCCTTCGACAATCGTCCCGCCCGGCTTCAGCAAGCCCTTCGCGACGGCATCCTTGATGATGTAAAGCGCCGCGCGATCCTTGACCGACTGGCCGGGGTTCATGAACTCCGCCTTGCCGAGAATGGTGCAGCCCGTCAGTTCTGACGCCTTGTGCAGCTTCAGAAGGGGCGTGTTGCCGATGGTGTCGGCCAGATCGCTGTGAATACGCATGGGGGCGGTCCTTCCTTTGTCTTCATGGTGTAGGTAAGCCTGCCCGCAAACTCAAGCCGTCCCGGCACGCCAAAGCGCTCGCACCGCAAAGAACCGCCGCAATGCCGGCACCAAGGATACCAGCATGATCAGGACCGAGGCGAGGCACCAGATCGCCGGGGCCTCGTTCGGGTTTGATGTCAAGAGATTGGCCGTAACCGGCCCGACCAGCGCGTGAAACACCGCAAAGCGCCACGCGCCGTAAAAAAGCGGCAGGATAAAGACTGCGAAGACATAGGTTGGAAAGCCGAAATTCGTGCCAAGCGCCAGTTCGGCCCCGGCAAAGACATCGGCATAGGGCGCCATCCAGGCCAGATGCCAGTTGCCGCTGACCGTGCAAAGTGCCGCCCCGCACAGCGGCCGGCCCGGCATGCAGGCGGGCGTCCCGGGCCAGCCCAGAAACTGCGCGACCATGACGACCGAGGCCAGTCCCGCCAGCGCGACCACCAACTGCCGCCCACCCCGGCCCAGCGCCGGGCGCACAAGGGCAAGCATGAAGAACGTCAGGACCAAGGGTTGCAATGCGATATGGGCCATGGACAGCGCAGTCACGGCGCGGTTGGCCGGGGTGCCGCATTGGTCGATCACCAGATATCCGGCCAGTTGCAGCCCTTCCATCGCGGCGAAGAACAGCAAGGTCAACGGGATCGCAGCCGGCTCGCCCCGCCGCCATGTGACCGCCGCCCCCGCGACACCTGCGGCCAGCATGATCCCGGTAACCTCTACGCCCCAGCACATGGCGAAGCCCAGCCTCCCTTGTTGCAAAAGCGCAGGACCAGCCAAGCATGATGCGGGTCAGCTGGCAAGGCAAAGGCGCAGCCAGCGCTCAGCGCAGACGGCGCAGCAAGTCCAGCGATGGCTCCGAGGTTGCAGGCAGCCCGAGGCTGGACTGAAAGGCGCTGATCGCGGCCTTGGTTCTGGCCCCGATCACCCCGTCGGTGCCACCAGTATCAAACCCCCGCGCCGTCAACAGCCGCTGCAACTCCTGCCGATCGGCCTTGGTCATGCCGTTGGCGTCCGGCCCGAAGCTGGCCTGCACCGGCCCCCGGCCCAGGATCCGGTCCGACAGATGGCCCACGCCGATCGCATAGTTCTGCGCGTTGTTGTAGCGCAGGATGGTGGCAAAGTTCTGCGTCAGCAGAAAGTATGGCCCGCCGCCAGAGGTGCCGCCATCAATGATAGACCCGCCCGCCAGTGCGCCACCGCCAGCCGCACGCACACCCAGACCTTGCCACTCTGCCGCCGACCGGCCCTTGCCACGCCCCAGTAGGCCCGCATTGAAGCCACTGGGCAGGAACACCTCCATCCCCCAGGGCAGGCCCCGCGTCCAGCCGGACCGTTGCAGATAGGCCGCAGCCGAGGCCAGGGCGTCGGTGGGATCCTCGCTCCAGATATCGCGGCGACCGTCGCCGGTGAAATCCACCGCGAATTCCAGATAGCTGGTCGGGATGAACTGGGTATGCCCCATCGCACCCGCCCAGCTTCCAACCATGGCACCGGGGCTGATATCGCCCGCTTGCAGGATGCGCAGCGCGGCGGTCAGTTGGGATTCAAAGAACGCCCCCCGCCGCCCGTCATAGGCCAGCGTCGACAAGGCCGAGATCACCGGCACATTGCCCCGCCTTGTGCCAAAGAAGCTTTCCAGCCCCCAGACGGCGGCCACGACATGCGCCTCGACCCCGTAGCGGCTTTCGATCGCGCGCAAGGTGCTGCCGTATTCCGCGAATTTCTGACGGCCAAGGCTGATCCGTTCTTCCGAGGCGGCGATGTTCAGATAGTCTTCAAGGCTGCGGCGGAATTCTGTCTGGTTGCGGTCGCGGTCGATCACATCGGGCAGGAACCCCGCGCCGCGAAAGGCCGCATCAATGGTGCCTTGGGAAATCCCACGGCCAGAGGCGCGACCCTTGAAGCCCGCCACCCAGGCATCCCAGCCCGCATTCGGCACCGGGCGCGGGGCCGGATCGGGCGCGCGGTAGCCCGTCCCCCCACCCCCTACTGATCGGCTGCCGCCAGGCACACAGGCCGCGACAAGAGCTGCCGCCCCCGTGACAAAGACCCCGCGTCGCGTAAGATTTGCCCTGTGCATGTGCCTGCCACCTCTGCGTTTCATTTGCTGGGCAGAGTGGCATGGCACCGGCCGAAGTCCAAGCCCTCTGCCAGTGCAAGCGCGGATCACCGCACCATTATCGCTGGCGGCAAGGCTGGCCCGTTGGCTTTACTCACCCCGGTTCTTCAGCGTCCAGGCAATCTGGCGCAGCATGCCGTGGAAGGTCTGCACTTCGGCCCGGGTAAGACCAAGCCGCCCCCACATGTTTCGCAAGTTGGCCTTCATGCCCGCCACCTTGGTTTCGGGAAAGAAGAACCCGGCGGCATCCAGCCGTTCCTCGAAATGGTCGGCAAGGCGACCCACTTCCTCGCGGCTGGCAAATTCGGTCCGGGCCAGTTCCATGACTGACGCGGGAACCTCGGTCCCCTGACGTTGCCATTCGTAGCCCAGCAAAAGCACGCATTGCGCAAGGTTGAGCGAGGGGAAATCGGGGTTCACCGGCACAGTCACGATGGCATTGGCATGGATGATGTCGTCATTTTCCAGCCCGGCGCGTTCGGGGCCGAAAAGGACACCCACCCGCTTGCCTTCCGCCCCCAGCGCGCGGGCCATTGCCATGGCGCGTTCGGGGGTGACGATCTCTTTCACCAGTTCGCGCCCGCGCGCGGTGGTGGCAAACACGAAATCGCAATCGGCTATCGCCCCCGGCACATCGGCAAAAAGGCCCGCCTGATCCAGCACCCGCCCGGCACCTGACGCCATGGCCACCGCCTTGGGGTTGGGCCAGCCATCGCGCGGGCCGGTCACGCGCATCCGCTCCAGCCCGAAGTTCAGCATCGCCCGCGCCGCAGCGCCGATGTTTTCGCCCATTTGCGGGCGGACCAGAATGAACACGGGCGGGATCATGGGCGGCCTTTGTCGCTGGGAAAGCATGTGGGCCAGATAGGCCAGCCACGCGGGGCTGGCAAGCCGGTGGCAGTGGCACAGCCCGCAGCCTTGCCCTAGTAGCCAAGCCACCGAAAGGCTGTTAGACGGTCCGCCAGACCAATGCCGGAGCCCGCCATGGCAAATGAAGACCGCCCGCAGATCACCCTGATCACCCCCCCCACCTTTGACCCCGATGTGTTTTCAACCCATCTGGCCCTGGTGCTTGACGGGATGGAGATTGCCTGTCTGCGCCTGTCTCTGGGGACCAAGGATGAAGACACGCTGATGCGCGCCGCAGATGCCGCGCGCGAGGTGGCTCATGCCCGCGATGTGGCGATAGTGATTGAAAACCACCTGATCCTTGCTGACAGGCTGGGGCTCGACGGCGTGCATCTGACCGATGGCGCGCGGACGGTCAGGAAGGCGCGCAAGGATCTTGGCGCCGATGCCATCGTCGGGGCCTTCTGCGGCACCAGCCGGCATGAAGGCATGGCCGCCGGTGAGGCCGGGGCGGATTATGTGGCGCTTGGCCCCTTGGGTGAAACCACGCTGGGCGATGGCAGCCGGGTCGATTTCGACGTGTTCGAATGGTGGTCCGAGGTGATCGAGGTGCCGATCATCGCCGAAGGCGCGCTGACGGCGGAACTGGTTGCAAAATTCGGCCCGGTCACCGATTTCTTTGCCGTGGGCGAGGAAATCTGGGGCGCGGAAGACCCCTTGTCGGCCCTGAAGGCGTTGCTTGCGCCCTTGGGCTGACGCCAGGTCTACTGTTCGGCATTCACATGGGCGGTACGAATGACCCGCTCGCAGTGCTGGGCCAGAACCTTGCGGTTTTCGAAGGCGTCCACCGGCACTTCAGGGTGAAATGTGACCTCCACCCGCCCTTGCCGACCTGTGGCGAGGGTTTTCAACAGATGATTGGCAAAATCCATGTCGCCCCACCAGCCGTAATGCCGCGCATCCTCGCCTTGCGGGGCATGGAAAACCACCGTGATCGGCTGGATATGCATGACCCGCACAAGGCCGGGCGAAAAGAATGCTTCAAACAGCGTGCTCTTGAACGGCAGCACCCTGATCCCGTCGGTCGAGGTGCCTTCGGGAAAGAACAACAGCCGGTGTCCGGCATGCAGGCGGGCTTCGAACTCCTCTTTCTGGCGCTTCGCCTCGGTTCCTTTGCGGGCGATGAACAGCGTCCCGGTCGCGCGCGCGAGCCAGCCGATACCGGGCCAGCCCGCCACCTCGGATTTGGCCACGAAGTAGACACGCTGCGCGGCATTCAGCACAAAGATATCAAGCCAGCTGGAGTGATTGGCGACAATGGCCCCCGGGGCTGTCATGGGACGGCCGTGAACCACCAGTCTCAGCCGCATAAGCCACAAGGCGATCCGGCAAACCGCTTGGGTGATATAGGGCGTGAAAGGCCGGGCCTGACCAAAGAGCGGCCATTCGAAAAGCCGCACCAAAAGTAGAACAGCCAACCCGCCATAAGTGACCGAGCCGACCCAAAATCCCCGCCACATCACCCGCAGCCAGCCGGTCGGACCGATCCGGAAGACCGGCGGCGGGGCATCCTTCCAGCCGCTCATGCAGCACCGGCCTTGCGCAGGTAAAAATCCTTGTGGCGGGCTGACATCCGGCCGGTGTCCATGACCAGACAGACATCGGTGGTGTTGAAACTGCGGTCGATCCATGCGCCATCACCGACAAAGCCACCAAGCCGCAGATAGGCCTTGATCAGCGCCGGTGTCGCGGCCATGGCGGCCTTGCGGTCCAACTGGTCTGGAGGGATCAATGCCATCTCTTGTCGCTGCATGGGACGGGCGGACACGCGCATCTCGGGCGGGGCAAGGTGGTGATGGTGCAGCCACGACAGAGGTGCCGCCAGCGTGGAAATATCCGTTCCGTGAAAACTTGCGACGCCGAAGAGGACTTCGATCCCGCGCTCCAGGACATATTCGGCCAGCCCGTTCCACAGGTGGAACATCGCCGCCCCGCCCCGATGATCGGCATGAACGCAGGACCGACCAAGTTCAAGAAGACGGCGGCCAGAGACCAGCAAAGGCGTAAGGTCATATTCGCTTTCGGAATAGAACTGCCTCGCCGCCGCCCGCCTTTCCCCCGGCATCACCCGGTAGGCCCCGATCACATGGTCAAGCCCCGCCGGATCGCGCCGGTTGTCGACAAGGACAAGGTGATCAAAGAACGGATCATATGCATCCCGTTCCAGCCGCGCGGCATGATCCACCAGCGGTCCGTCTCCGCCAAGCTCGGCCACGAAGACCTCATACCGAAGGCGCTGCGCGGCCGTGATATCCTCGGCGCTGCTGGCAAGCCGCAGGCTGTAGGTGGAATCATCGGCGTCCATCGGTCCCGCTTCCGGTCAGGATGCCCATGACTTAGACACCGGCCCCGCCCAATGCAACCAATTGCCCGCAGCCCGAAAGTCGCGGGACAATTGCTGGTTGAGTTTCGGACACAAATTCGCACTATAGGCGTAGACGTCGGAAATCAGACGCGGAATTCCAGAATGAGGGCGATGCGATTGCTGTCTATCACCACCTTGCCGGCGTGCTCGAAGTTGACCGTAACTCTGGCCCCGATCACCGACTGGACCTGACCCAGACCCCAATCCGCCTGATCCGGGTGACGCACCAGCATTCCCGGTTCCAGAACTGCCGACATCTTCACCCCTTTTCCCGCCCCTGTTTCCGGTTGACCTGATGCAAGACAAGCCCGACCTCGCCGCTCTCATCGCCTCGCGGATCTGCCATGATCTTATCAGCCCGATCGGCGCGATCGGCAATGGGGTGGAGTTGTTGGCGATGGACGCAGGGCCACAGCGACCCGAAATGGCGCTGATTTCGGAAAGCGTGGCCAATGCGAACGCGCGTATCCGCTTTTTCCGCATCAGCTTTGGTGCAGCCACCCGGGATCAGCGCATTGCCCGGTCCGAAGTGATGTCGATCCTGACGGACCTTACACGAGGCGGGCGGACCGCCTATCAGTGGAACAGCACCGCCGAGCTTTCGCGGCGCGAAGTGCGGCTGGCGTTTCTGTTGCTGCAATGTCTTGAAACCGCGCTGGCCTATGGCGGCAAGGTCGAGATCAGCCATGACGACAGTGGCTGGACGATCACCGGAACCGCAAGCCGCCTGAAGATAGACCCCGCCCTGTGGGAGGTGCTGACCGAGCCCCGCGCGCCGTCAGACATAGGCGCGGGTCAGGTGCATTTCGCGCTGGTGCCGGACGAACTTGCGCGGCAAGGCCGCCGTCTGGTAATCGAGATCGGAGAGACGGCGATCAAGCTTACGTTCTGATCGTTCCGTTACCGGTGACCAGATATTTGAAGCTGGTCAGCTGTTCCGCACCGACCGGACCGCGCGCGTGCAGCTTGCCCGTGGCAATGCCGATTTCCGCACCCATGCCGAATTCGCCCCCGTCGGCAAACTGGGTCGAGGCATTGCGCATCAGGATGGCGCTGTCTAGCCGTTCAAAGAACCGCGCGGCGGTGGCGTCGTTTTCGGTCAGGATGCTTTCGGTGTGGTTGGAGCCATACTGGCGGATATGGGCGATGGCTTCGTCCACGCCGTCGACCAGTTTGGCGGCGATGATCATGTCAAGGAATTCGCGCCCGAAGTCATCTGGCGCGGCCTTGACCGTGCCGGGAACCTTCAAAAGCTCACCCTCGGTGCGCACCTCGACGCCGGCTTTCAAGAGATCTTCGATCAAGACCGCGCCATGCTTGGTGTAAAACTGCCAGTCGATCAGCAGACATTCTGCCGACCCGCAAATACCGGTGCGGCGGGTCTTGGCGTTGAGGACCACGGCGCGGGCTTTTTCAAGGTCGGCGTCGCGGTCGGCATAGACGTGGCAGATGCCTTCCAGATGGGCAAAGACCGGCACCCGCGCTTCACGCTGAACCAGCCCGACAAGGCCCTTGCCACCGCGTGGCACGATCACGTCAATGTAGTCGGTCGCGCGCAGCATCGCGGTCACCATGTCGCGGTCGCGGGTGGGAATGAACTGAATCGCGGCTTCGGGCAGGTTGGCCGAGCGCAGGCCTTCGACCATGCAGGCGTGGATCGCGGTCGAGGTCTCGAAGCTTTCGCTGCCCCCCCGCAGGATCACCGCATTGCCAGCCTTCAAGCACAACGCCCCCGCATCCGCCGTCACGTTCGGGCGGGATTCATAGATCACCCCAACCACGCCAAGCGGCGTGGCGACGCGCTGGATGTGCAACCCATTCGGGCGGTCCCATTCGGCCAGCACACGGCCCACGGGATCACGCTGTTCGGCCACCTGCCGCAAGGCATCGACAATGCCGCGCAGCCGGTTGGTATCAAGCCGCAGACGGTCCAGCATGGCCGGGCTAAGGCCCTTTGCAGCGCCTGCGTCAAGATCAATGCTGTTGGCGTCAAGGATGGCGTCACGCCGCCGCCAGACCGCATCGGCCGCCGAGATCAGCGCGGCGGATTTGCGTTCCGATCCGGCATAGGCCAGCTCTGCCGCCGCCGCGCGGGCCTTCTTGCCGATGTCGACCATGAGATCGGTGAACTGTCCGTCCATTCTTCCACCCTTTTATCCTGTGACGCAGAGTTTTCCGAGACTCCACACCGGAAGTTTCAAGATTTCCGGGCCGATTTCCTCAGGGAAACCGGCACCCTACACCACCATGTCATCCCGATGCACCAAGGCCGCGCGGCCCTGATAGCCAAGGATCGCCGCAATCTCGCCCGACCGATGGCCCGCAATCAGCTTGGCCTCTGCCGCCGTATAGCGCACCAGACCCTTGCCCAGAACCACACCTTCAGGCGACAGGATCGCTATCGGTTCACCCCGGCCAAAGCTGCCCGTCACGCGGGTTACCCCGGCTGGCAAGAGACTTTTTCCCGCCCGAAGCGCGGTCACGGCACCTGCGTCCAGCACCAACTCTCCGCGCGGTTTCATCGCGTTGATCCAGCGCTTGCGGGCCAGTTGCGGATCAGCGGCCGGGACAAACCATGTCCGCGCCGCACCTTCGATCAGCGACTTGAGTGGCCGCAAGCCGGAGCCTTCCATGATCGCCATGGCACAGCCCCCCGCAACCGCAGTCTTTGCCGCCAGAAGCTTCGTTTTCATCCCGCCCTTGGACATGCCGGAGATCGGGTCGCCTGCCATGGCTTCGATTTCGGGGGTGATTGTGGCCACAACATCAAAACGGCTGGCGGTCGGGTCTTCCTTCGGATTGGCGGTGTAAAAGCCGTCCACGTCCGATAGCAGAACCAGCTGATCCGCACCCGCTGTCACCGCGATCTGGGCGGCAAGGCGATCATTGTCGCCAAAGCGGATTTCGTCAGTGGCGACGGTGTCGTTTTCGTTGACGATCGGCACGACGCCCAAGGATAGAAGCGTCTCCATCGTCGCGCGGCTGTTCAGATAGCGGCGGCGGTCCTCGGTGTCTTCCAGCGTCACCAGGATCTGGCCGGTCGTGATTCCGTGCGGGGCCAGCGCTTCTTCATAGGCGCGGGCCAGGCGGATCTGGCCGACAGCGGCGGCGGCTTGCGATTGTTCAAGCGTCAGCACCCCGTCGCCGAGCCCCAGAACCTTGCGGCCAAGCGCGATGGAGCCCGACGACACCAGGACCACATCGGTCCCACGCGCCTTCGCCTCGACTACATCAAGGGCAAGGGCGGAAAGCCACGACTGTTTCAGCCCGGTCTTGCGATCCACCAGAAGCGCCGAGCCGATCTTCACGACCAGCCGCTTTGCACCGCGGATGTCGGGCGCGGCCATGCTGCTGGCTGCGGTCAGGGTTGCCACGGCTGGCTCTCCATCACCTCATCTTCTGGCGGGTTGATCCGGGCGAAAAGCGCACGCAGAACCTCGGTCAGGCCCTTGCCCGACACGCCGGAGATGACAAACACCTCACCGCCACTGGCCTTTTCCAGCGCCCGGCGCCGGTCGCTGATCTGCTTGGCATCCATCGCGTCGGTCTTGTTCAGCGCAAGGATGCGGGGCTTGTCGCCAAGGATGTCTGAATAGGCCTCCAGCTCGGTCACGATGGTGCGGTAGTCCTTCGTGATCGTGGCCGAGGTGCCATCCACCAGATGCAAGAGCACCTTGCAGCGTTCGACATGGGCAAGAAACTGCGTTCCAAGGCCCCTGCCCTCGCTTGCGCCTTCGATCAGGCCAGGGATATCGGCCATCACGAATTCATGCCCGTCAACGCCGACAACGCCAAGGTTCGGGACCAGCGTGGTAAAGGGGTAATCGGCAATCTTGGGCCGGGCATTCGACACAGCGGCAAGGAACGTGGATTTGCCGGCGTTCGGCAAACCGACAAGGCCCGCATCGGCAATCAGCTTCAGCCGCAGCCAGATGGTGCGTTCCACCCCGTCCTGCCCTGGGTTGGCCCGGGCGGGCGCGCGGTTGGTCGAGGATTTGAACCGCAGGTTGCCCCAGCCGCCGTTGCCACCCTGCGCCAAAAGCACCCGGTCACCGGGGTTGACCAGATCGGCAATGACCGTTTCCTGATCTTCATCAAGAATTTCGGTGCCGAGAGGAACCTTCAGCACCACGTCATCGGCGGTCTTGCCGGTCTTCTGGCTGCCCATGCCGGGCTGGCCCGACTTGGCGAAGAAATGCTGCTGATAGCGGTAATCGATCAGCGTGTTCAGCCCTTCCACCGCTTCGGCCCAGACCGACCCGCCATGGCCACCGTCGCCACCGTCCGGGCCGCCGAATTCGATGAACTTCTCCCGCCTGAACGAGACGCAGCCCGCCCCGCCGCCGCCGGAGCGGATATAGACTTTGGCGAGATCGAGGAACTTCATCGGATGCGCTTTCGGGGCTGGGATCAGGAATGAGGGGATACAGGAAGCAGAGCCGCACCTCAAGCGAGGTTGGAACGGCGCGGGACGGTTGATGGCGTTGCGACGGCCAGAAATCGGAGCGGCTTTCGCCGCACGATCCCTGTCTCGCATCTGGCGCGCGAAGATCGCGCGCCAACCGGCTTGTAAAGCGGGGGTTTTCCACCCCCGCACCCCCGAGAGTATTTGCGAAAAGGGCAGACAAAAACGCCGTTGCAGGCCCGTGGCCGGTGGCCCCGGAGGCGTGGCCTGGTCAGTCGAGCTTGCGGATGTAGGTCCAGGTGGGTGCCGTTCTGCCCCGCGCAACCGAGAAGCTTTCGGCATCGCCGAGATACTGAAAGCCGGCGTTGGTCAGAACCCGGGCAGAGCCGGGATTGTCCTGAAACGCTTCAGCAAACAGGGTGCAGTTCTGCTGCGGGTTGGACTCGACCAAGGCGGTGACTGCTTCCGAGGCGATCCCGAGGTTCCAGAAGGCAGGGGCGACCCAGAAGGCGACTTCGGATTGGGCGCGGTCCATCTTTTTCAGGCTGATGACGCCCAGCACTTCCGGCAAGTTGGCGCGGGTGCCGTCCATGACCCAGATATCCTCATCGCCGTCGGTTGCCATGGCTCGGGCCACGAAGGCCTCTGCCGCGCCCGGAGGGAGCGGGTGGGGGATGCCTTGCGTCGCCTCGGCCACGCGTCTGTCGCCGGCATACATCGCGAAAAGCCCGGCGTCAGCCTTGCGAACAGGGCGCAGGGTCAGACGTTCGGTGATGATTTCTGCCTGTGGGGCGATCTTTTCAAGGATCATGGCCTCCCTCCTTTGAAGCACATGTGGGGAGTGCCGGATAATCCGGCAATCGCCCGTTTTCTTGACCCTTTCGCGGTGACTGCAAGGCAATCTGCCACAGTTGCCCCGGGGGTCGCGCCCGGAAACGAGAAAGGGGACCGGCCTTCCGGCCGATCCCCCATCTACAATCCGATTGTAAAGGTTCGGCTTACTCGGCTGCCTCCTGAGCGGGGAGAACCGAAATGAAGGTGCGGCCCTTGAGGCCTTTCCTGAACGTCACGCGGCCTTCGACGGTTGCGAAGATCGTGTGGTCGGTCCCCATGCCGACACCGGTTCCCGGGAACCAGGTGGTCCCGCGCTGGCGGCAGATGATGTTGCCGGGGATCGCAGCCTGACCGCCGAAGAGCTTCACGCCCAGGCGACGACCGGCGCTGTCGCGACCGTTGCGGGATGAACCGCCTGCTTTCTTGTGTGCCATGGGGGATTACTCCTGTGCGGGGGCGGCGGCCTTGGCCGCACGCTTCGGTTTTTCGGCAGCAACCGGTGCGGCAGCCTTGGCAGCGCCGGGGGCTTCATGCGCGACGCGGCGGGCAGCGACGGTGCCGGTGGCAGCCTTCACGCCCGACTTTTCGGCGCCCGAGGCCAGCACTTCGGTCACACGGACCAGCGTAAGGTGCTGACGGTGGCCCTTGGTGCGCTGCGACGAATGCTTCCGGCGGCGCTTGACGAAGTGGATGACTTTCTCACCCTTGATCTGGTCGATGACCTCGGCCTGAACGGCCGCGCCTGCTACCATCGGCGCACCGATCGTGCTGCCGACCATCAGGATGTCGTTGAACTGGATCTTTTCACCAGCGGCGGCATCAAGCTTTTCGACGCGCAGAACGTCACCCGCCTGCACCTTGTATTGCTTGCCACCGGTCTTGAGGACCGCAAACATGGGTCGTATCCTTCTTTTGCTCCGCGCCCTGTGGCCCCCTTCACGGGTGTTTCGGAGTTGCCTCCGCCTCGGACAGCGCGCCCTTTCGGGCGTCATGAAATACAAGCCCGGCGAGAGTCGCCCCTCGCCGAGATGCGCGCTTATGAGGCGAAGCAGGGTGGCTGTCAAGCGTTGGGCGCCAATGCCGGGGAATCAGATGTCCTGACCGAGCATCGCCGCACCGGCCGCCCTGCCGAGCCCATAAGAGACCTGACGGAACACCTGATCAAAGGCCATGAACAGGGCTGCATTCAGGCGTTGGCCTGCCGGCGATTCCATGAAGGCGACATAAGCCTCCAGTTCAGCTTCCGTCAGCGGCTCATAGGCAAGGCCAAGATAGGCGAAAAGCCAGGATGTCGTGTCGTCGCGGATCTGATCTTCCTGCGCCCAGACATCTGACAGCATTTCTTCTTGCGGCAACCCCTGCCCATAGACCCCGGATTCAGACATTCCGGTCATGAAGGCAAGGTTGCCCGACAGGGATCCCGCAACATTCATTTCGACAAGATCGCCCGCAGCAATAAAAGAGCGCAGCAGCGGCACCTTGGGGTCACGACTTGCCATGCGGTTGTCCGAAGCAACGCGGGCAGCTTCCTCGGTGGCCTCGTCAAGAAAGGCGCGCCGGGCCTCGATCTCGAGCCGGACGACGCGCTGGCCAAGGTCAGACGAGAAAAATACCATCATCTCGGAAAGGGCAGCAGGATCGTCGGCCAGCGCGGCATCGAGTGCCGACTCGAACCCGATGCGCAAGGTGGTCAGATCATAAAGCGCATCCACGGCTCCGGACCATTGCGGACCGCCACCGCCGGGAAACATGTCTGCCTCAAGCGACTGACCATAGGCCAGACCTTCTTCGCGCAAGATGGCGAAAAGATCGTCCAGTTGCATCACCTCTGCCAGTTCGGACACCGACGCGCTGATGACCCGGGTATCGGTTGCCTCGGCCCTCACGGCCTGCCCAGACAGGGTCAGGGTCAGCCCAAGCAGGGCAGCGACGCACAAACGGGGCAACAGCATAGTGAACCCTTTCAATGGTTTCCGACCCAGCAGTTCCGACAGACTTCAAAGAGGTAGACCCTTCGCCGTGCCTTGCCAAGGACCGGAAATGCACAACCTTGCGACTGGCCGGGCTGCGGCGCACGGATTGGCCCTTGCGCATTGCGCGGCACCCGGCTACATCGCCGCCCACAGACGACCCCTGAAGCGCGGAGAGGTGGCAGAGTGGTCGAATGCGGCGGTCTCGAAAACCGTTGTCGGTTTGCGCCGACCCAGGGTTCGAATCCCTGTCTCTCCGCCACATTCAGATACTGAATTCGTCCAGGGGCCCCGATTGGGGCCTTTTTTCTTTTTGTTTCAAAGGGCGTTGGCAGGTCCATCCGCCCTTCGGAGACTGGGCGCTTGACGCGGAATGGGTCTCCGAATGGCCTGCGTCTCTCTTCGAGCGCCCCTCGACTGTCACGGGACGGCGTGAAACATCCTTGAAACTCCAATGGGTTGCCGCGCTCATGGGGTCGTCCCGTTCGCGAGTTAATCCGGTGACAGAGACGGACACGAAGGCGCAGGGCGGCCAGAAAGACGGCTCCGTGGCGGCCGATCCCGAAGTCCGGCGGAAGCGTCCGAAGCGAGCCAGAACCCTGCCGGAAGTCTCTGATGACAAACACACTTCGTGCCCATAGCCTGGCGCAATGTCGAACGGGCCCTGGACGGATGAAGAGAACGACCTGATCGTCGCGGATTACTTCGCGATGCTGGCCGACGACATCTCCGCGCGCCGCTACAGCAAGGCCAAGCATCGCCGCGCGCTGCTGCCGCTGCTGAACGACCGGTCCGAGGGGTCCGTCGAGTTCAAGCACCAGAACATCAGCGCGGTTCTGAAGGGGCTCGGCGAAGACTGGATCCCCGGCTACAAGCCTGCGTTCAATTTCCAGATGACCTTGGTGGATGCCGTGGCGCGATGGCTGGCGCTGAACCCGGCCTGGCTCGGGCGCCAACCGGGGCTGCAACCCGGTGCTGGCCTGCGCGAGGCAGCGCAGATCTGGATCGGACCGCCGCCGACGCTGTCGAACCAGCCGCCGCCGCAGGAACTGGACCAGATGCTGCACATCGCCCGCAAGTTCGACGTGGCGGGCCGGGACGAGCGCAACCGGGCCCTCGGCCGCGCGGGAGAGGAACGTGTGCTGGCGCATGAACGGGCGTCTCTGCGCTCGGCAGGACGGGACGATCTGGCGCGCAAGGTACGCTGGGTGTCGGAGGAGGATGGCGATGGCGCGGGCTACGACATCGCGAGTTTCGCCCCGGACGGGCTCGCCCGGCTGATCGAGGTCAAGACGACGAACGGATGGGAGCGCACGCCCTTCCACATCACCCGCAACGAACTGGCCGTGGCCGAGGAGCGCAGGTCGGAATGGCGTCTGTTCCGGCTTTGGAACTTCTCACGCGAGCCTAAGGCGTTCGAGTTGCATCCGCCGCTGGACGCGCATGTCTCCCTGACCGCGACGACGTTTCAGGCGAGCTTTCACTGAGCCTCAGTCGAACACCCGCTCCGGCTGTTCGTGCCATGGCAGGGCCGCGACATCGGTCAGTTTCAACAGGGTCACGGCGGGCACCTCGCGCTTGTAGACCAAGCGCTTGAGGACCCCCGGCGCGAGATAAGCCAGCCGCAGCTGTCGGCTGACATGGCGTTCGGCCAGCCCGACGGCTTTCGCCAGATCGGTGACCGTGTTGAATTCGCCAGCCTCCATGCGCCGCCGCCAGCCCCACGCCCTGCCGATGGCGCGCAGGATATGCGGATCCTGTGTCCGGTCTTCGCTGGGCAGATACGTCGAGGGCGGCATGATCTTCGGCCGCCCGTTCTGCTTGCGGACCTTGAGCGGCACGAAGATCTGGATGGACTCGTCGGGTTTCATCATTCCGCCGCCACCTTCTTTCGTGGCGCCATCATGTCGCGCATGACGCCCGAGACGCCGTCGGTCCGGACATCGATCACCAGCCCCTCAGACGTCACGGTGACCCGGCGCACCAGCAACTGCACGATCCGGGTCTGCTCTGCAGGGAACAGCTGGCCCCAGACGTCATCGAACGTCTGCAGCGCGGAGATCACGTCGGCCTCGGCGAAGGCGTGACCCTCGCGCGCCAAGTGGGCAATGACCTGTGCCGTGATCGACGGCGCGCGCATCACCCGCCGCAACTCGGTCACCACAGCCGCTTCCACGAGGTCGGCAGGAAGGCGGCGCGGGATGCCCGCGTCGCTGGGTTCGCGATTCTTGATGACGTCCATCGAGACGTAGTACCGGTATCGCCGCGCGCCCTTCTTCGTGCTGCTCGGGGTCATGGCGGCGCCCGTGGCCGTAAAGATCAGACCCTTGAGCAATGCAGGCGCCTGTGCGCGGGTGTTGTTGGCGCGCTTTCGCGGGTTCTGCCGCAAGATGGCATGGACCTGATCCCACAGCTGCTCGTCGATGATGGCCTGATGTTCGCCGGGATAGGCCTTGCCCTTGTGGACGGCGTCGCCGCGATAAACGCGGTTCACCAGCACTCTGTAGAGATATCCCTTGTCGACCAACGTGCCCTGCTTGTTGCGGAGCCCTTTGCGGCGCAGTTCACGGGCCAGCACGGTCGCTGATCCGACCTCGACGAACCTCTCGAAGATGCCCCGCACGGTGGCAGCCTCGTCTTCATTCACCACGAGCTTGCGGTCCTTCACATCGTACCCGAGCGGGACATATTCGCTTCGGCTACCGCGAGACTGCGAATGGATTGCCAGGCTGACCTTCGGCCGGATGTTTTCAGAGGGCCTTTGATTGTGACAGGGCAGCGGGCCCGGAAAGCCTTCTCCGAAAGGTCAAACGTATAGCGTTGCTCCTCCAGGCAAGAGCCTGACGATGAAGTCGTTTTCGCCGTTGGCCTCAAGACTTAGGGCTCCAAACCGGTGAAGGCTCTGCAGAACATCGATCAATCTGGGTCCGAGGGCGGATTGCGTCCTGCCCGACTTTTGGGTCAAGTGCCGGGTCAATACGCCACCCGTCACCTCGCCGCCAAATCGCTCGACCAGAACCCTCAGCACGAGTTGCTCTTGGGCCCCAAAGCTGAGCAGCGCGACAGCCGGCACCCCATCTGTATCCATCGCGGCGCGCAAAGCCGGACGCAATGGTGTGGGATCGACAGGCTGCGGACGAAAGCCGCTACCTCGATTTGCCAATGCAGAAGTCACATGCGTTCTCTCCTCACAAACCATCCAACCAACGGCAGAATGCCCAATCGGGTTGATTTTGAGGATCAATATGGCTTCAATGCGTCGGCGAAGGGGTCATAAGGCGGTGCAGCGATCACCCTGCCCCGACTTCGACAGGGTGCGAAGTTTTTCGACTATCGGCCCAATCAGATCAATTCGGACGGAAACTGTCGGGGACGAGATGCTCGCGTGCGACTTCCAGTACCAGATTGCCAAGGCGGCTGAGGATCTCGCTCGACTGCATGGCGGCCTGCCAGTGCAACGCGATGCTGACCTTCTGTCCAGGGCTAAGCTCTACCAGTTCACCACGCTCGATGAAGGGGTTGCCGGCGATGCTTGGCACCAGGCCCCAACCTGCGCCGTTCAGACAGCATGAAAGGTATCCCTCATACGAAGGAACATAGTGGATGGAGAGCGGAACCGTTGCCCCAAAGCAAGTCGTCATCCACTGATCCTGGATCGTGTCCTTGCGATTGAACGCCACAGAGATGCAGTTCCGCAGGGCCTCGAGAGAAACGCCGTCTGCAAAGTGGGTCTGGTACAGTTCGGGCGACGCAACGGCTACGTACTCCATCGACCCCAGCGAGATGATCTTGCAGCCCTGAACAGGGGTCTCCAGCGTGGTGATCACGGCGAGGGCGTCCCCGGATCTGAGGCTGGATTCCGTGTACTCCTGATCGTCGGGAAGAATGTCGAAGAGGATGCCAAGTTCCTTAGTTGCCAACTTGATCAGTTTTGGAAACCAGGTTGCCAGACTATCGTTGTTTACCCCGATGCGGACCGTGGCGGCAACGCCCTCCTCGCCGCCAACCAGCGCGCGCATCCGCCCGGCCAGTTCCTGCTGCAGAAGACCCACCTGTTCGAAATGACGGAAGAACTGCAAGCCGGCCTCAGTCGGGACGCACGGCCTGCCACGCGCGATAAGCACCACACCAACCTTTTCCTCTAACTGCTTGATTCTCTGACTGACCGCAGATTGCGTCACCTTCATCGACTTTGCCGCTGCTTCGAAGCTTCCTTCGCGGATGACAGCCGCGAGGATCGTCAGTGAATCATAGTCATAGCGTGACATCGTTGCCCCCAAACATAAGAAGCGCTTATGCTCCACAATGCACTATAAAGCAGAAGTCCAAGAAACGTAAAGGCGAGGGCTGATCTTGCATAAGCTGTGCTCATGTACGGTAGCATAGAGGTGAACAATGAGCCGAAAGTCTTTAGTTTGTTCAGCAATTTGGGTAGAGTTAAGGCAACAATGAGGGGGGAAGCATGTCCGGTCGGGTTTTGAGAAGAAAATATATTCGGCCGTTCCTGGGTCTGGAACGCTATCGCAGGATGGACGCATGGTTGATTGTTGCCGGATACGTCGGCCTCATCCTCGCATCAATCCTCTTGGGTAGCTACCTACTGTCGCTTCCGTTTTCAGGTTGGACTGTGGCAGGCGCGATCGCCACGGCGACCTTTATCGGCACCCGTCTGCGGGGCATCAACAACATCGTTCATGAATGCAGCCATGCAACCTTCGCCGAAGACCGGTCGGACAATGTGACGATCGGGCGGTTTTGCGCCGCGCTCCTGCTGAAATCCTTCCGCAAGTACCGTGACGACCATCTGTCGCACCATGCCCACAACGGAGATTACGAACATGACGCAGAATTCGGCCTGATCGAAAAGTTAGGGCTGCATGACCCGATCACCCCGCGGACGGTCCTGCGCCATGTCTTCGTCCCACTGACCGGGCGACACTTGCCGCTCTACACCAGCATCAACCTCTCGGCTGAGGATGGCCGACTGTTCCACGGCTTCAAGCTTGCGCTCCTCGGTGCGATGGCGATCTTCCTGCTGCTTGAACCAATGGCAACGCTCGCCTTCGTCATTCTGCCGCTGTTCTACATCTATCCGACGCTGAACTTTTGGACGGACTGCCTGGATCATGCCGGTCTGGTAGGCGCGAAAGACGAGATCGAAGCCTCGCGCAATGTGCTGGCACCAACGCTGGTGCGGCTCATCTTCTTTCCGCGCAACGACTCCTATCACCTTGTACATCATCTCTTCCCGCAGATTCCGGCACGGCACCTGCATAAGGCCCACCAAAAGCTGAGCCAGGACCCGAGCTACCGCCGCTTGCCCGCGGCCGTAAGTCGGATTGATCTCAGGGCCGTCGAGCAGCCGATGGATGCATCCCTGTAAGGATTTGGCTGGAGCCTCGCATCGCAATGATTCTTCGGTTTGCGTCCGGCGGCGATGCGACTCTCGCACGGAAACAGAAGGACGATTCTTGGTGCCTGCACTGCGGAAGCGATGCCGAAATGGCAACAATACGCCGCCGGCGCACCCGTAAGGGTCAAATCTGGGAATCATTATTTGTGCCGTATCGCGAACAAACCGTTTACAGTATCGAGCAATATAAGGATTGCTAATCGTGCATTAGGTGTATAAATTTATAATTGTAGTGAGTGAATCGTGTGTAGTGCCTATCTGGTCGTAAAGCGAGTTCTTGCCGTGTTAATCCCCTTCGCGGGCAAGAGCTTCGTGTTCAAGAGTGAATTCAGCGCAGCGTAGCGCTGGGGCGTGTTGCAGAGAAAATTCTTTATAAGCATATGGTTGCATAGTAACTTGACCAGGCTGTGCAACTTCGACTAGCTGCCGTTCGCGAACCGTCATGCGAACGGCAGCAGACAACTCTTCTGGAGGTGTCCGTGTCCCGGTGGCGGTTGTCATGTCCAGTCTTTGAGCCGCGACGTGCCATTCTGACTAGCACAGCACCGCGGAGACGTTGACCACCGACAACCCCAAGCTCGAATCTTGGTATCGGACAGCGTTTGCAACGCCAAGATTTTGCCATCTTTGACCACAAAACCAGAGAAGTCCTAGCTTCGAAGGTTTGTCCAAGATGAAAGTATCGCAACAGGAAATCGACATGCTCAAAATCCAGATCTACGAGGATTTTCTGCAGTCCATTGTCTCGGTTCGCGCCGGACAGAACTCGGAGATCGCGTTCGTGGAACACGAACGGCGTGTTCGCTATCTAAGACAAAAGGTCGTCGCTGCGGAAGCCCGGCCGGTTCAGCTGAGACTGGCAAGCTAAGCGCGAAAGCGAATGATCGGCTGTGCTGTCGACTAGCAGGTGCATTGGGCTGCCTGACCCACGGTAGGGAATGTTTACCTTCAAGGTCCTCTGGCGACGGCTCCAGTGTGCTGAAGTTAGGCGCCGCCCAGTCCAGACCGATCAACCCGAGGAGGCTTTCGACAAACCCCGTCGTCTGCCTTTGCGCCATGCCGAACAGCACTTTCATCGTAAGGCAGGTCAGGATGGCAGCATCGCTGTCGTCAGGCTGGCGACCACGTTTGCCAGTGGAAGTGGCCTCCCAGGTGAAGGCGGGATCGAACCAGATCGTCAGCGAACCACAGCGATTGAACGCGTTTTCATAGGCCGGCCAGTTCCTGGTCTTGTAGGCGGGGGGCCGCCGCTCACGCAGCCCAGCTAGCCCGCTGGATTCACGAGATGAATCCATCATATGGGTTGTACAACAGAGGCGGCAGCAGCTCACTTCTCGGTATTCAGTGGTGCGGCATCCGAGCAAGATATTGCTCGCCGCTCACTTAGATGCGATGAGGGCGAGCAGCCAAAGGTACCTTCCCGATGTCCATTTATCTTAATCGAGCCTCTACAACCCGGCTCTGTTTCGCCGACAATGACGGAACGGCTGAAATTACGACCGATCGAACGGCAAGGTCGGCTACCAACGCGGCGGCAGTCCTGAAGTCTTTGTCTCATGAAGCTCGGCTGATGACCTTGTGCTATTTGACGGCCGGCGCGCGGTCAATCACTGAGCTTCATGCGCTCTTGGGATCGAACCAGACAGTAATCAACTATCATTTGGCCCGTCTTCGGCTGGGCGGGTTGATGCAGGCAAAGCGAAAGGGGGAAATCAAGTTGTATTCGCTCCGGCATTCTAAATTATGCCTTAAAATCAAATGCGTCACTGATATTCTCGGGGCGGGTTGACTATGGAACCTCAGCTAGACGGAGCGCCGTACGGCTATGCAGTTTGGCCGGGTGGTCAGCTGCCTTTTGCGCCCTTTGCGACTTTGACCGAAGCCGAGGGGCTGACGGTCGTTGCCCCATTGGCCGCATTGGAGGCGGCGGGATTGATGTCGGAGCCGTGGGCGCGGATCAGCCTGGCGAGGTCGAGCGATCTGGCGGCCGTGAGGCTGACGGCGGCATTCGTGGAAGCTTTGTCGGCCGATGGGATCAGCTGCAAGGTGATCGCGGGCTACCACCACGACCACATCTTCGTGCATTGGGGCCGGCGCGAGGATTCTGTGGCTGTGCTGCGACGGCTGTTGGATGCTTGAAGCGGCGGTGCAGGGATATGTCGTTTCACTCAGCCTGATCCTCGCCATCGGGGCGCAGAACGCCTTTGTGTTGCGGCAGGGATTGCGCCGCGAACATGTGGGCTGGGTGGTGGCAGCTTGTGCCGTGTCGGATGCTTTTCTGATCGCGGCGGGGGTGGCCGGGTTCGGCGTCGTGTCAGCGGCCTGGCCTTGGGTGCCGGATGCGATGCGCTGGGCGGGGGTGGCGTTTCTGGTGGTTTATGGGGCTTTGCGGTTTCGCGCGGCCCTGCGCGGTGGCGTGGCGTTGCGGCCAGCCCCGGACGGGGCGGCCCCCTTGGGCCGAGTTCTAGTGACGTGTCTGATGCTGACCTGGGCCAATCCACATGTCTATCTGGATACGGTGGTGCTGATGGGGTCGATCTCGACGCAATATGCGCCGCATGAATGGGTTTTTGCGGCGGCGGCGGCACTGGGATCGTTCAGCTTTTTCACCGCGCTGGGCTTTGGGGCGCGGTTGTTGGCGCCGGTGTTTGCTAAGGCCGCGGCATGGGTCTGGCTGGAGGTTGGTGTGGGCGCAACCATGTGGGCGATTGCGGCTGGTCTTGCCTTGGGGTGAGGTCGCTGCAGGGCAGCGATTTCTCCGTCGCATATTCTGATCGGTAGACCCTCGGTCCGTCTTCATCTTGAAAAGTCTTGCCCATCTTCACTGACACCTGCGCTTGTTGCTACACTTGCATGCCTCAGTGACCGGTTCGCGGAAGCGGCATTGCAGCGTGGCGGCCAGCCCGACAGGCAGCAATGGGCCGGAAGCTGATCCACTTGGACAGTTACGGTGGCTTGTCCCTTAGGCTTTCTTAGATCTCAGCACAGGCACATTCGGTGCTCTAGTACCTTTCGCCACCTTCGATTTCCCGAGGCATGCAGGATAGCGGATGCAGCCGAGGAACTTGCCGAAGCTGCCGCTGCGTTCGACCAGCCAGCCATCTTCGCAGTCAGGGCAAGTCGGATAGCTGGCACCGCACCCACATCGAGCCTCGCTCGTCCCCTCGGCAAGGCGTGGCAGGGCTGTTCCGCAGGACGGGCAAGCGGGCAGCAGGTTTCCGCAATGCTGGACATGCTCGCACCGATACCAGATGCGGCCATCCTGCCCGGTCACGCCCAGCAATCGCCCGCCACATTCGCCGCAGACGTGAGCTTCGGGTTCAGCTCCGGGGGCTGTCGAGATCCCGTAGGCAGGGTCTTTGCGAAGCTCGGTGACGAATGACGACGGCCGGGCATTCGAGGCAAGGATCGTCAGGGTGTGGCGGGCGCGGGTCATCGCGACATACATGACTCGGCGTTCTTCGGCGTTCTGGTATGCCTCCTCCTCCGGGGACACCAGAGACAGGAGGGGGTCATCGACGATCTCTGACGGGAACCCTGTGCGCCCGCTGTCGGCGTTCAGCAGGATGACGTGGTCGGCTTCCAGCCCCTTGGAGGCATGGATGGTTTTGAAGGTGATTTTCAGCCGCGGGAACCGGCGCCGCAGACCCTGCATGTCCGGCTCGATGAAACGGTAACAGCCGAGGATCAGCACCGGCGCGGGTTTTGCCTCCGGCACCACAGCCGCTGACAAGGCGGCAAGCGCCTCGTTGAGTTTCCCCGCGTCCTCACCTTTGGACACTGTGACAACCCTGATCGCCGGCTCGCTCGCGGTCCCGGCCGGGACGATCTGCTTTTGGATCTGGGCAGGGTTCCGCAGGACGAAGGTCCGGGCGGCAAAGGCAATCTGGTCGACAGAACGGAAGGTGCGACCGAGGTCGACGGTTCGGTGTACGCCTGCCTCACCATCGAAGCTGCCGCCAAACTCCCGCCCGAAATGGCGCATCAGGTGGATGTCGGATCCAGCGAAGCGGAAGATCGATTGCCAGTCGTCACCCACGGCAAAGACGCGCACATCCGGATGCTGGGCCTTCAGCGCCTTCACCAGCCGGGCCCGGCTTTGCGAGATGTCCTGGAACTCGTCGACCAGGATGTGCCGGAACGTGCTGACATAGCGGCCGGTTTCCACATAGCGCGCGGCGCGCAGGGTCATATCCTCGAAGTCGATCCGGCCCTCTAGGCGTTTCTGGTATTCCTCGAAGACCGGCGCGAAGACGTCGAGGAAGGCCCGGGCTCGTTTGCCCAGCTTCATCCGGTCGGACTTGGTCTCGCAATCCTGCAGGCTGTAGCCGCCGCTCTTGAACTTGCGCAGGAAGGTTCCGATCAGCTTCGAGAAGTCGTCGACCTGCTTCATCTCGACGATTCGGTCATAAATCGTGTCGACCGGGCGGGGTTTAAGGGTGACATGCGGAGTCAGCTTTTCGGCGAGGCCGGTCAGCAGGCGCCCCTCCTGCCGTTCATAGCTGTAGGATTCGATCAGCTTTGTTTCGTGCTCGGCGTGGACCTTCCGCTTCCAGTCCATGCCAGCCAGGTACTCGTCGCGGTCCACGAAGGGCGCAGTGACCAGCCTTTCGCTGCCGTCCCGTGCCTTCTCACGCCGCACCCCGAAATGCTCGATGTAGATGCCGCTTTCGGTCAGCCGGAAAGCCCCATTTCTCGGCTGCGACCGTCTTTCCTCCACATGAAGACCCAAGACTTCGTCCCGCTTGGCTTGACCACAAGATAGAGCCCCCCACCGTCGCTCAGTCGGCCCGGTTCTTTCGCTGCTCTGCATGCCACATCGGTGAGCTTGTTCTGCACGCACGCCACGAATCTGTCCCCACCTTTGTCCCCACCTTAAGGTGGGGATGATGGCGCACATGGTTGGACAGGTACAGTACCGATAAAAAATTATATTAATTTAAAACAGATACTTATTTACCTCTGTGGACACTGGCGGAGTGTGAATTGGCGGACTGTCTCTCCGCCACTTTATCTAGTTAAGATGTTGAAATTGAATGAAAGTTCAATTTCATTTCCACCAGAAATCCCCCATGGGTCGCCGGTTGCCCCCGGAACTCACGGGAACAAGGGCGGCAAGGAAAAGCCCTGGCGGTCGGGCCGCGACGAACCAAAGCCCCCCTTGCGGTTGCCGTCGCCCCCTGCCCCAGCTTCAGCCCGTGATGACGGGGCGAACCGTGCAACCTTTTTTCTACCCAATTATGACAGGCCAGTTACCACAGCGGTCCGATGGGTGAGGTTCACGAAGAATGACCTACCCCCCCCGGCTGGCCCGAAGTTCTGAAGTGGGGACGCGTGCGCAAGGCTTCCCCCGGCGGTCCCTTGAACGGTTGACCAAAAGACTTGATGCCCCCTTTGATGCGTTGCGCGCGCAACCGAACAGCGGCACCACCTGACCGTTCACAGACAACAACAGGGATGCACAGTTTTCAGGCCGTTGCACCAGCACGTTGGCCACCGGTCCTTGCCCACCGGACCGAAAAATACCCGGAGTTGTTGACGCACCCCCGGAAGCGCCTGATAACTACATGGCTTTTCGAAGAAATCTTACAGTTGCGCCGCCATTCGCGGCAGACGGCCACAGTATGGATGTGATTACCCTTGTCGGCATAGTTGCCGCGCTGTTCATCGTGATCAGCCTGAGCGAGCCTTTGGCCGATTGGTCCCGGCTGCCCTATACGGTGGTGCTTGCGATCCTTGGCACCCTGATCGGGATCGTGGGGGCCTATCTTGTCCGTTACGGGCAGAGCGTTTCCGAAATTGGCCCTGCGGTGGATGCCTTCGAGTTCAGCATCCGGGCGAATGTCTTTCTTTATGTCCTCTTGCCAACGCTGCTGTTTCAGGTGGCGCTGGGCCTAAACCTGCGGCGCATGGCCGAAGACTGGGTGCCTATTCTGGTCATGGCGGTGGTTGCTGTCGTGGTCGCCACCTTTGCCATCGGCCTTGCACTGCAACCCTTCACCAACCTGTCGCTGGTTGCCTGCCTGCTGCTTGGATCCATCGTGGCGACGACCGATCCATCGGCAGTCGTGTCGATCTTTCGCAACATCGCCGCCCCGCAACGCCTGACCCGTATCGTCGAGGGCGAAAGCCTGTTGAACGATGCCGCCGCCATCGCGCTGTTCGGCTTTTTCCTGACCTTTGTGATGCTGGGGGTTCCCAATCCGACGCTGAGAGATGCGCTGATCGGCTTTCCCACCCTGATCTTCGGCGGCATTGCTACAGGCTGGTTCCTCGGGCGGCTCTGCCTTGGCGTGCTGTCCTGGCTTGGCCGATATCCCTTGGCGCAAATCTCGCTCAGCGTAGCGCTGCCCTATGTGGCCTATCTGGTCGGCGATCAGCTTCTGGGCGTCTCGGGTGTCATCGCTGTGGTAATGGCCGGGATGACGCTGAATTATCTTGGCCCCGGGCGCATGTCGCCGACCAACTGGACCAACCTGCGCGAGGTCTGGGATGTGCTGGCGCATTGGGCCGGGGCGCTGATCTTCCTTCTGGCGGCACTTCTGGTGCCGCGCCTGCTGGCAGATGTGCGGATTTATGATGTGTTCCTGATCGGGGTCGTCGTCGTGGCCGCCACTGTCGCGCGGTTGTTCATTCTTTACGCGGTCCTGCCGCTCTTGACGGCGCTGCGCCTGTCGCCACGGGTTGACCGGCCCTACCGGGTGGCGATCCTGTGGGGGGGCTTGCGCGGGGCGGTCACGCTGGCACTGGCGCTGGCGGTATCGGAAAATTTCCGCGTCCCCGCCGATGTGAAGCGTGAGGTCGGAATTCTCGCCACTGGCTTCACCCTGTTCACACTGTTGGTGCAGGGAACGACGCTCCGCTGGGTGATCTCGATTCTGGGGCTGGACCGGCTGGCCCCGCTTGACCGGGCGCTTTCGGAACAGGTGATCGCCGTCGCGCTCCAAAACGTGCGCGAAGAAGTGGCTGAAACCGCCAAGAACCATGACCTGACGCATGACATCGTCCGGTCAGAGGCAAAGCGCTTTGCCGCGCGACTGGATGGCGCGATGCAGAAGGCCGAGGCGGCGGACGACATTCCAGACCGCGACCGGATCACGCTTGGGCTTGTGGCACTGGCGGGGCGGGAGCGTGACATGATCCTTGACGCCTTCCGCGAACAGCTGATTTCCACCCGGCTTGCCGAACAGATGCTGTCAGACGCTGACCGGCTGATCGAACGCACCCGGGCCGGCGGGCGCGAGGAATATCGCGCCTCGGGGCGGTTGAGCCTTGCCCAGGGGCGCAGGTATCGCTTTGCCAACTTCCTGCACAACCGGTTGCGCCTTTCGGGCATGCTGGCCAGCCTTGCGGCAGACCGGTTCGAGATCCTTCTGAACCTGCGGCTGATCCTGCGCGATCTGCACGGCTACATCGACGCCAAGATCCGCCGCATCCATGGCCGCCGGGTGGCCGACCTTTTGCATGAACTGCTGCGGCGGCGCGAAGACCAGATCCAGTCCGCGCTGGACGGGTTGCGGCTGCAATATCCCGGCTATGCTGAAGAGATCGAGCGGCGCTTCCTGCGGCGCACTTCGCTGCGGATCGAGGAACGCGAGTATGATGTCCTGCTGGCCGACGGGATCATCGGCAAGGAACTTCACACCACGCTGAAGCAGGAACTGGCCGGAAAACGCCGGACAGCCGAGGCAAGGCCACCGCTTGATCTGGCGGTCCAGAAAGATGAACTGGTGCGACAGTTTCCGCTGTTCACCCAGATGGACGACGAAAGCCGCAAGCAACTTGCGGCCGCATTGCGCACGCGTTACGTTCAGCCCGGCGACGTGCTGTTGCGCAAGGGCGACCTGCCGCGCGAAGTCAGCTTCATCGCCTCGGGCGCGGTCGAGATCGATACTGCCGGGCAGCGGTTCCGGCTGGGCAGGGGCGAGATGTTTGGCCAACTTGCCCTGCTCAGCCGCCAAACCCGCCGCACCCAGGCCACCGCGATCAGCCACACGACATTGCTGGTTCTGGACGAGCCACGGTTTCGCAAGCTCTTGAAGCGCAATCAGGATGTGCGGTCCGCCGTCCTTGAAAGCGCCGAAAGGCGCGGCCTTGACGCCAAGGCGCTGGACCTTTGATCGGACATCAATCAGGGCCGGTGCCGCCCTGCCCTGCCCTGCCCGGTTGGATGTCAGCCGAACCCGGTGCCGTTCGCAACGGGATTGATCAGGATCAATCCACTCGCAGCACCGGTCGCTATACTGCACCGAATTAGCCTGAGAGTGACCATTCGATGCCGAACGCACAGTATCAGACCGTAAAGGAAGTCGCCGACCGCCTGAAGGTCGCCGAAGCCACCGTGCGGCATTGGATCAAGCTGGGCGAGTTGCGCGCGATTGACATCGGCAAGGGCTGGCGGATCGCGGACCCGGATCTGGAGCGTTTCCTTGAACACCACCAGACCACACCCCGCGTGGCACCCCTGCCCCGTCAGGCCGATGCTCCGCCGCGAAAGGACTGCCGATGATGACCTCCTTTGCCGAGGTTTCAATCCTGCTGGTCATGGCGGCCGGGATCGGGTTGGTCGGCACGCTTTTGCGCCAGCCCCTGATCGTCAGTTTCATCGCCGTCGGCCTCATTGCCGGGCCTTCCGTTCTGGATGTCGTGCATTCGGATGCCCAGATCGACCTTTTGTCGGAACTGGGCATTGCGGTCTTGCTGTTTCTTGTCGGGATCAAGCTGGACGTGAAGTTGATCCGGTCGCTGGGCGCAGTTTCGGTGCTGACCGGGCTGGGTCAGGTCATCTTCACCGCCTTTTTTGGCTATCTGATCGGCCTGGGGCTGGGACTTGGACATGTTACCAGCCTGTATGTCGCGGTGGCGTTGACGTTTTCATCAACCATCATCATCGTCAAACTTCTGTCGGACAAACGCGAGATTGACGCGCTGCATGGCCAGATCGCGCTGGGGTTCCTGATCGTGCAGGATCTGGTGGTGGTCCTGGCGATGATCGTGCTGTCGGCCATCGGGATCGGCGCGGCGGACGTGGGCAATGGCGGCGGGCATGGCGGCGGGTCGGTGCTGTCGGTGCTGGTTTCGGGGCTGGCCATGGTGGCGGGGGTAGTCCTGTTTGTGCGCTATGTCGCCAACCCCCTGACCGAGCGGCTGGCCCGCGCGCCAGAGCTTCTGGTGATCTTCGCCATAGCATTGGCGGCGATGTTTGCCGCCCTGGGCGACGCCGTGGGTCTGGGCAAAGAGGTGGGGGGCCTGATGGCCGGGATCGCGCTGGCCTCTACCTCTTACCGCGAGACCATCGCGGCGCGGCTGGCCCCGTTGCGCGACTTTCTGCTGCTGTTTTTCTTCATCGCTCTGGGGGCCACGCTGGACCTGTCGCTGCTGGGTACGCATGTGACCGGGGCGGTGATATTCTCGATCTTCGTGCTGATCGGCAACCCATTGATCGTTCTGGCAATCATGGGGGCCATGGGCTACCGCAAGCGCACCGGGTTTCTGGCCGGGCTGACCGTGGCGCAGATCAGCGAGTTTTCCCTGATCTTCATCGCCATGGGTGTCAGCCTTGGCCATGTTGCGGATGATGCATTGGGGCTTGTCACCATGGTCGGTCTCGTGACGATCGCGGCATCGACCTACATGATCACCTTTTCCCACCACCTCTACGCCCTGTTCGAGCCCCTCCTTGGCGTCTTCGAACGCGAAGGCACCCCGCGTGAGCCGTCCGAGGCGGGCAGCCACAAGGGACGCGGTTTCAGCATCATCCTGTTCGGGTTGGGTCGCTTTGGCACCGCCATCGGGATGCGGCTGAAAAAGCGCGGGGTTCAGGTGCTGGGGGTCGATTTCAACCCGCAAGCCGTGAAACGGTGGCGCGAACTGGGACTGGAAGCGGAATTCGGCGATGCGACCGACCCGGAATTCGTTGCCGAACTGCCGCTTCGTGACGCCAAATGGCTGGTATCGACCGTGCCGATCCATCCAACGGGCCTCAGCCACGAAGACGCCCGCCGGACCCTGATCCAGCTTGTCCGGGCATCAGGCTTTACCGGGCGCGTCGCGGCGGCCTCGCACAGCGCAGCCGAGACCGACACCCTGTTCCGATCTGGCGCCGACATGGTGCTGGAGCCGTTTCAGGATGCCGCCGACCGGGCCGTCGAACTTCTGACCGGCGCCAAGGCCGAAGAACGCACCGAAATTCCGGAAATCGCGGCCGAGGGCCGCATGCCGGCGTGACAGCACGCCACGAACCCAAACTCAAGGAGGCACAGATGAACAGACTTGCAGACAAGACCGCCATCGTCACCGGAGGCGCGGTTGGAATCGGCCGGGCATGTGTGGAACGGATGGCCGAAGAAGGTGCCAGTGTCGCAGTCCTCGACCTGCTGGAACAGGAGGGCCGCGCCCTTGCAGCGAGCCTTGCAGCCAAAGGTCACAAGGTGGCGTTCTGGGCCGTCGATGTGGCGGATGAAGCGGCGATGAAGGCCGCCATCGACGCTGCCGCCGCGCAGTTCGGCGGCTTGCATGTCATGGTGAACAACGCTGGGATCTCTGGCAGTCCGAAGCCGACGGATGAGGTCAGTGAAGCTGATTGGGACCGGGTGCAGGCAGTCAACGTCAAAGGCGTGATGTTCGGAACCAAGCACGCCATCCCGCATCTGCGGGCGGCGGGCAAGGGGTCAATCATCAACCTGTCGTCCATCGCGGGGCTGATCGGCGTAGGAAACCTTGCCCCTTATCACGCCTCGAAAGGCGCGGTGCGGCTTATGACGAAGAACGACGCCGTGACCTATGCGCCGGAACAGATCCGGGTAAACTCCATCCACCCCGGCTATATCTGGACGCCGATGGTGGAAAATCACCTGCGCGCCACCTCGCCCGATCTGGAGGCGGCGAAGGTCGCGGCGGGGTCGGTCCACCCGATCGGCCACATGGGCGAACCTGATGACATTGCATGGGCCGTGGTCTGGCTTGCCTCGGACGAGGCGAAGTTCGTCACCGGGACCGAGATCGTGATCGACGGGGGCTACACGGCGCGCTGACATGCAGATCACCGACCCCCACGCCCGCCCCGGCGCCGATTGTCTTGCGGAGCTAAGCGCAAGCGCCCATGGCCTGACCGGGGCCGAGGCCGCGGAGCGCTTGGCCAGACACGGGCCGAACCGGCTGCCCGAAGCCCATGCGCGCGGGCCGATTCTGCGCTTTGTCGCGCAGTTCAACAATGTCCTGATCTATGTGCTTCTGGGTGCCGCTGTTGTCACCGCAGCCTTGCAACACTGGATCGATACCGGGGTCATTCTGGCCGTGGTCCTTGCCAATGCGGTGATCGGCTTTGTGCAAGAGGGCAAGGCCGAAACAGCCATGGCCGCGATCCGTAGCATGCTGGCCCCACGCGCTACGGTCTTGCGCGATGGCAGGCGGCAGACCGTCGATGGGGCCGCCGTCGTCCCTGGTGACATCGTGCTCTTGGAGGCGGGCGACAAGGTTCCCGCTGACCTGCGGGTGCTGGAAGCGCGGGGGCTTTTCGCGCAAGAGGCGATCCTGACCGGGGAATCCGTGCCGGTCGAAAAGGGTGCAAAGCCGGTTGCCCCCAATGCGCCCCTTGGTGACCGCCAATCGATGCTGTGGTCGGGAACGCTGGTCACCCAAGGCACCGCGCGGGGGGTGGTGGTGGCCACGGGGCGGGCCACCGAAATCGGGCGGATCGGCGGGCTTCTGGCCGAGGTGGAGCAGTTGACCACCCCGCTTGTCGCGCAGATGGATCATTTCGCGCGCTGGCTTTCGTTTCTGATCCTCCTGGCCTCGGGCCTTCTCCTGGCATGGGGCTACTTTGTCGGACACGAGGCGTTTGACGCATTGTTCATGACCGTGGTCGCCATCGCCGTCTCGGCCATTCCCGAAGGCCTGCCCGCCGTGATGACCATCACGCTTGCCATCGGCGTGCAGGCCATGGCCCGTCGCAATGCCATCGTGCGCCGCCTGCCCGCGATCGAGACGATCGGGTCTGTCTCGGTCATCTGCACCGACAAGACCGGCACGCTGACGCGCAACGAAATGGTTGTTGCGGCAGCGGAAACCCCAGAAGGCAGCTTTTCCATCTCGGGCGAAGGCTACGCCCCGGAGGGCGAGATCACCCCCGCCGGCGACCTTGGCCGTCTTGCCCGCGCGGCAGCACTTTGCAACGACGCGGACCTGCGCGACAGGGACGGGCAATGGAGTGTCGAGGGTGACCCGATGGAAGGTGCGCTGCTTGCCTTTGCGGGCAAGGTTGCCCGTGGCATCACCGCACAGCGTCTGGACGCCATTCCTTTTGACAGCCGCCACCGTTTCATGGCGGTCATGACCGAAGGGCCGGAGGGCCGCCTTACCCATGTCAAGGGCGCGCCGGAACGTGTGCTGCGCATGTGCGCCGGCCTTGACCTTACCCGGTGGCATGCCCAGGCGGAGGCGATGGCGCAGCACGGACTGCGTGTGCTGGCCCTTGCCGAACGGGCCGAGACCGGCAGCAGGATTGACGCCGAGACGCTTGACGGCAGCCTGAGCTTCCTTGGCCTTGTCGGCCTGATCGACCCCCCCCGCCCCGAGGCCATCGCGGCCGTGGCCGAATGCCGGGCGGCGGGTATCCGGGTGAAGATGATCACCGGCGATCATGCAGGTACCGCTGCCGCCATTGCCGCCCAGATCGGGTTGGAAAACCCGAACCGCGTGCTGACCGGTGCCGACCTTGACGAGTTGGACGAGGCGCAACTGGCGCTGGAGGTGACGTCCGTCGATGTCTTTGCCCGCACCAGCCCGGAAGACAAGCTGCGCCTTGTCACCGCCTTGCAGGCCAATGGGATGACAGTGGCCATGACCGGCGACGGGGTGAATGATGCGCCCGCGCTGAAACGCGCGGATGCGGGTATCGCCATGGGGCTGAAAGGATCGGAGGCGGCCAAGGAAGCTGCCGATCTGGTGTTGGCCGATGACAACTTCGCCTCTATCGCCGCCGCCGTGCGTGAAGGCCGCACGGTCTATGATAACCTCAAGAAGGTGATCAGCTGGACCTTGCCGACCAATGCCGGGGAATCCCTCGTGATCGTCGTGGCGCTGATTGCGGGCATGTCCCTGCCGATGACGGCGGTGCAGATCCTGTGGGTCAACCTGATCACCGGCATCACCCTTGGCCTCGCGCTGGCTTTCGAGCCGACTGAAAAAGGCACGATGGCCCGCCCGCCCCGCCGCCGCGATGCACCGATCCTGTCGGGCGGGCTGGTCTGGAATGTGGTGATGGTGTCACTCCTGTATCTGGCAGCCGTGTTTGGCATGTTCACCTACGCCATCAGCAACGGCTACCCGTTGGCTTTGGCGCAAACCATCTCAATGAATACGCTGGTCGTTCTGGAGATTTTCTACCTCTTCTTCATCCGCAACATCCATGGCACCTCGCTGACATGGGCCGCCGCGCGCGGCACAAGGCAGGTCTGGACCGTGGTGATCGTCATCACCGCCGCGCAGTTTGCCGTGACCTATGTGCCATTCCTGCAAGACATCCTTGGGACTGTCCCGGTTCCCTTGGCAGAAGGGGTGCTTATCGTAGGCATCGGTATCGCCTTCTTCGCGATCATCGAGATTGAAAAGCAGATCCGTCTGGGGCTTCAGGTGCGAGACTGAGGCTGGGGGCAGATCGCAGGCACAGCGCGCAGGTCACACATGGCCTGCCCTTGCCACCAGACACCGGGTGCCTGCAAATTGGTCGATCTTTCCTGAATGGCTCAAAGAACAGGCCAAGACCCCGGCGGTTTCCGGGATGCGCTGGTCACGGCTTGAACATTCTGCCGATCCTGCCGTTCGTCGGTGGGCAGGAGCCTTGGATGACGAAGCTGTCCATCATCGTGGTCGAGCGGGACCGCAATCGCGCGTTGCGCATTGTTGACGGGCTGGCGGCGTCGGGCAACCATGACATCACGGTCATCTCCGAGGCCACGGGCCTGGCGCGCCGGATTGCCGAACAAAGGCCCGATATCGTGTTGATCGACGTGGCCGACCCGTCGCGCGACGTGCTGGAGGAACTGGCGCTGGTGTCAGGGCCGATGGAGCGCCCGGTGGCGATGTTCGTTGACCGGTCGGACGAACAGATGACCCGCGCCGCGATCGAGGCGGGGGTGTCGGCCTATGTGGTTGACGGGCTTCAGCCTGAACGGATCAAGCCGATCCTTGATGCGGCGATTGCCCGGTTTCACATGTTCCAGAAGATGCGGGCGGAACTGGCGGCCACCAAGGCAGCACTGGAAGACCGCAAGATCATTGACCGCGCCAAGGCTATCCTGATGAAGGCGCGCGGCATCGACGAAGAGGCTGCATACGCCCTTTTGCGAAAGACGGCGATGGACCAGAAGCGCCGCGTCGCCGACATCGCGCAGCAACTTGTCATGGCGGCGGGTCTTCTGACATGAGCCTTCAGCCCTTGCGCCTTGGCTATGTGCCACTGACCGACGCAGCCCCCCTGATCATCGCACAAGAGCTTGGCTTTGCCGCCGAAGAAGGGCTGCGGCTGGACCTGATCCGGCTGCAAAGCTGGGCGCAATGCCGGGACATGCTGGGGATGGGTCAGATCGACGCGGCCCATATGCTCGTGCCTTTGCCGATTGCCCAGACGCTAGGGCTGGGGCCGAAATACCCGGCCCTTGATCTGGTCATGGTGCTGTCGGTTGGTGGGCAGGCCATCACAGTCAGCGCGGACCTTGGCCGGGCCATGCGGGCCGCCGGTCACGCTTTTGCCTTTGACGACCCACTTGCCGCGCGGGACGCGCTGATCGCGGCGACCAAGGGGCGGTTGCGCGTGGGCGTGCCATTTCCCTTTTCGACCCAGGCCGAACTGGTCCGGCGCTGGCTGGAGGGGACATCGCTTGCCGCCGGGGTCTCGATCCACACCGTCCCCCCGCCCCTGATGGCCGACGCCCTGGCTGCCGGAGAGGTGGATGCATATTGTGTCGGCGAACCCTGGGCCTCTTACGCTGTGGAAGCCGGCGTTGGTGCCTTGCTTCTGGCGGGGCGGGCAATCTGGGCCTCACCACCGGAAAAGGGTCTGGTCCTGACCCGCGATTTTGCCGAAGGCCGCCCGGACGAAACCGGCCGATTGATGCGCGCGGCCTGGCGGGCCTGCCGCTGGCTGGACCGGCCGGACAATCGCGGCACGGCCGCCGAAATCCTGTCACGGCCCGAATACCTGAACCTGCCGCCCGAACTCTCGGAGCGCGGGCTTCTGGGGCGCCTTCACGTCAGCACGACCGGCGAAGTCCGGCATTATCCGGGATTCATACGCTTTCATGAAGGGGCTGCGAACTTTCCGTGGCGCAGTCTGGCAGCCCTCCTGGCGCAACGGATCGCAACCCTGCACGGGCTGGACGTGGGATGGGCGATGCAAGTGGCCTCGGGCTGTTTCCGGACCGACCTTTACCGCAAACACCTGCGCAGTGCGGGGGCCGATCTGCCGGGTGCCTCGGCTCGGATCGAAGGTGCGATGGCCCACCCGACCGCCGTCGCGTCAGAGAAAGGGCAGATGATTCTTGGCCCGGACGCCTTCTATGATGGCCAAACCTTTGACCCTTCCTTCTACAAAAGCTGAACTTTTGGGCATAGGCCGGGGCGCGCGCGGAAAAGGTATGCTGCAAGCGCGATACTGCAATGCAGCGCTTGACCGGACAGCCCACTGACTGCACCGTTGGCACAAGGTCAAGCAACGCCGCTGCGGCCTGCAAGATTACCGCAAAGATGCGGTCCCCCTCCATGGCAATGACGCCACCGATCCTGCGCCTTCTGGCCCAGAGATTGCGGTGGCTTTTTGCCGTTTTGTCCCAGCCCCGCTTCGCCAGTTTGCGCGAGGCAATTGCCAAAGGATATACCGGATGACCCTGATCCACCCGACCCGCCGCAGCTTCCTGAGAACCGCCGCCAGCGTAGCCGCCACCGCAGCCGCTGCAAAATTGGCGCTCCCTGGGGGCGCCTGGGCCGCCACGGCAACCCCCGAAGTGACCGGCACCAAGCTGGGCTATATCGCGCTGACCGACAGCGCGCCCCTGATCATCGCCCTGGAAAAGGGTTTCTTTGCCAGGCATGGCATGCCGGATGTCCTGGTGGAAAAACAGGCAAGCTGGGGGGCCACGCGCGACAACATGGCGCTTGGATCGGCCAATGGAGGGATCGACGGCGGGCATATCCTGCGGCCGAAGGTGCATCTCTATTCGACCGGCAAGGTGATGCAGAACAACCAACCCCTGCCGATGTACACGCTTCTGGGCCTGAACGAGGATTGCCAGGGCCTGTCCGTTACCCAAGCCTATGCCGACAGCGGCGTGGGCCTGGACAGCTCGCCCCTGAAGGAGATCTTCGCCGCCAGGCGCTCCACGGGTGCCGAAATCCCGGTCGCCATGACCTTCCCCGGCGGCACGCATGATCTGTGGATGCGCTACTGGCTGGCGGCCGGCGGGATCGACCCCACGAAGGATGTTGACCTGATCGTCGTGCCGCCGCCGCAGATGGTGGCCAACATGAAGGTCGGCAACATGGAGGCCTTCTGCGTGGGCGAGCCGTGGAACGAGCAACTTGTGAACCAGGGCATCGGCTTCACCGCCGCCACCACGGGCGAGCTTTGGACCCATCACCCCGAAAAGGTGCTGGGGATGCGCGCCGACTGGGTTGACGCGAATCCGAACGCGACCATCGCCCTGATGATGGCGGTGATGGAGGCGCAGATCTGGTGCGAGGACGCCGGCAACAAGGACGAGATGGCCGAAATCATCGGCCGCCGCCAATGGTACAACGTGCCGGTGAAGGACATCAGCGGCCGCATCAAGGGCGAAATCAACTATGGCAACGGCAGGGTTGTCTCGGACCCGTCGCTGGCGATGAAGTTCTGGCGGAATGGGGCGACCTCTTATCCGTGGAAGTCGCTCGACAGCTGGTTCATCACCGAAAACAAGCGTTGGGGCTATTTGCCGGGTGACCTTGACACCAAGGCGCTGGTTGACGGCACCAACCGCTCGGACCTGTGGCTGCAAGCGGCGGCGGGGCTTGGTCTTGACACGAGCGGCTTTGGCGACAGCCGCGGGGTCGAGACCTTCTTCGATGGCGTGACCTTCGATCCCGCCAGCCCCGATGCCTATCTCGACAGCCTGTCGATCAAGGCCATGGCATAGGGGGTGGGCATGTCAGTAACCGCCCTCAAGACCACTCCCGGCCCCGCGCCGAAACCTGCGGCGCAGGTGATGTCCCTGCCGGTGACAGCCAAACGCCCGCAGCGCCTTGCCCTTGTCGGGCGCTTCGCCGCCGAACGGATCGCACCGCCCGTTGTCGTGCTGATTGTGCTGCTGCTGATCTGGCAGGTATCCTTTTCCGGCGGGACTTCGGGTCTGCCTGCCCCCACCGACGTATGGGACCAGAGCCGCGACCTTATTGTCGACCCGTTCTTCGTCTATGGAACCCAAGACATAGGGCTGGGCTGGCGGGTGCTGACCTCGCTTGAACGGGTGGCTTACGGCTTTGGCCTTGCTGCTGTGGTGGGGGTGCTGGTCGGCGCGATCCTTGGACAGTCGGCGCTGATGATGCGCGGCTTTGACCCGATCTTTCAGGTCCTGCGCACCGTGCCACCGCTGGCATGGTTGCCGATCAGCCTTGCCGCCTTCATGGACAGCCGGCCCTCGGCGATCTTCGTGATCTTCATCACCGCGATCTGGCCGATCATCATCAACACCGCCGCCGGGGTGCGCGCCATTCCGCAGGATTACCGCAACGTCGCCGCCGTCCTGCGCCTGAACCAGATCGAGTTTTTCTGGAAGATCATGGTGCCCTCCGCCGCGCCCTACATCTTTTCCGGCCTGCGGATCGGGGTCGGTCTCTCATGGCTGGCCATCGTCGCGGCCGAGATGCTGACCGGCGGTGTGGGGATCGGCTTCTTCATCTGGGACGCGTGGAACTCCAGCCGCCTGACCGACATCATCGTGGCGCTGGTCTACATCGGCGTGACCGGCTTTGTCCTTGATCGGCTGGTTGGCTGGATCGGGCGCGTCGTCTCACGCGGCACGACGGAATAGGGGGCGGCCATGAAATATCTCCAAATCGACCGGGTCTGCAAAAGCTTCACCGGCAAGGGCCGCGTGACCGAGGTTCTGTCCGACATTCGCCTGACGATCGGCAAGGGCGAGTTCGTCAGCATCATCGGCCATTCCGGATGCGGCAAGTCCACGCTTCTCAACCTGATCGCCGGGCTGACCGAGGTGACGACCGGTGGCATCAAGCTAGAGGGGCACGAAGTGAACGCCCCCGGCCCTGACCGCGCGGTGGTGTTCCAGAACCACAGCCTGCTGCCCTGGCTGACGGTCTATGACAACGTGAAGCTCGCGGTGACCAAGGTCTTTGGAAGCTCGAAATCCAAGGCTGAACGGCATGACTGGATCATGCAGACGCTGGACCTTGTCCAAATGACCCATGCCGCTGGTCTGCGGCCGGGAGAGATCTCAGGCGGGATGCGGCAGCGGGTGGGCATTGCCCGGGCGCTGGCGATGGAGCCGAAGATCCTGCTTTTGGACGAGCCTTTCGGCGCGCTGGATGCACTTACCCGAGCGCATCTTCAGGACGCGGTGATGGATATCCATGCCCGCCTTGGCAACACGATGATCATGATCACCCATGATGTCGATGAGGCCGTGTTGCTGGCCGACCGCATCGTCATGATGACCAACGGCCCCGCCGCCACCATCGGCGAGGTTCTGCCCGTCGCCATCCCCCGCCCGCGCGACCGGATCGCGCTGGCCTCCAACCCCGATTACGTCCGTGCGCGGGAGGCGGTGCTGCGGTTCCTGTACGAGCGGCATCGGTTCGTGGAGGCGGCAGAATGATCGCCCGGCAGAGACTGGTGGTCATCGGCGCCGGCATGGCCTCGGGCCGGATGCTGGAGCAACTGTTCCAGGCGGGGTTTGACGGTGAGGTGACGCTGTTCAACGCCGAGCCGCGCGGCAATTACAACCGGCTGATGCTGTCGCCAGTGCTGTCGGGTGAAAAGACCTATGAACAGATCGTCACACATGACGCGGACTGGTATGCGGCACACGGCGTCGATTGCCGGTTTGGCGAGGCGGTGGTGAAGATCGAGCGGGAAGACCGGGTGGTCTATTCCAATGCGGGCGGCGTGCCTTATGACGCGCTGGTGATCGCCACAGGCTCGGCCCCGTTCATGATCCCGGTGTCGGGGCGTGACTTGCCCGGTGTGGTCACCTACCGCGACCTTGAGGATACCAATGCGATGATCGCGGCCTCTGCGCCGGGGTCGAAGGCGGTGGTGATCGGCGGCGGGCTGCTGGGGCTGGAGGCGGCGGCGGCGATGGCCGCGCGGGGGGCCGAGGTGACGGTCATTCACCTGATGGGTCACCTGATGGAGCGCCAGCTTGATCCGGCGGCGGGGTATCTTCTGCAAAAGGATCTGGAGGCGCGCGGCATCCGCATCCATTGCAAAGGGGCCACCAAGGCCATTCTGGGCAACGGCAAGGTCGAGGCGGTGCTGCTGGAAGACGGCACGATCTATGACGCCGACCTCGTCTGCATGGCTGTCGGCATCCGCCCCGAAACCCGCCTTGCCAATGACGCGCATCTGGAGGTCGGGCGCGGGATCACGGTGGATGACCAGCTTCGCACCTCTGACCCGGCGATCTTCGCGCTGGGGGAATGTGTGGAACATGACGACCAGCTGTTCGGTCTTGTCGCCCCACTTTACGATCAGGCGAAGGTGCTGGCCGCGACTCTGATGGGGCAGGATGCCGCCTTTCAGCCGGTGCAGACCGCGACCAAGCTGAAGGTCACAGGGGTTGATCTTTTCAGCGCGGGCAACTTCGCCGATGCCCCGGGGCGCGAGGATATCGTGTTCCGAGATCCGGGCCGGGGGGTCTACAAGCGGTTGATCCTTGAGGGTGAGCGTCTGATAGGCGCGGTGCTGTATGGCGATACTGCCGATGGGTCGTGGTTCTTCGATCTGATCAAGCAGGGTCGCGATGTGTCGGACATGCGCGATACCCTGATCTTCGGCCCCGCCTTCGCAGGGGGGGTCACCGCAAACCCTTTGGCAGCCGTTGCAGCCTTGCCGCCTGAGGCGGAAATCTGTGGTTGCAACGGCGTCTGCAAGGGCAAGATCATCACCGCCATTGAAGGCGGTGCCACCACGCTGGACGCGGTGCGCAGCGCCACCAAGGCCAGCGCCAGTTGCGGCACCTGCACGGGGCTGGTGGAACAGGTCATGGCGCTGACCCTTGGCGATGGCTTCACCGCCAATGCCAACCCGCCGATGTGCAAATGCACCGATCACACGCATGAGGACGTGCGGCGGCTGATCAAGTCCATGGGCCTCAAATCCATCCCTGCGGTGATGCAGGAATTGGGGTGGAAGACCGTAGGCGGCTGCGCCTCGTGCCGCCCGGCGCTGAACTACTACCTGATCGCCGACTGGCCGACGGAATACACCGACGACCGTCAGTCGCGCCTTGTCAACGAAAGGAACCACGGCAACATTCAGAAGGACGGCACCTATTCCGTCGTGCCGCGCATGTGGGGCGGCGTCACCAGCCCGGCCGAGTTGCGCGCGATTGCCGACGCGGCGGACCGCTACAACGTGCCGATGGTCAAGGTCACCGGCGGCCAGCGGATCGACCTTCTGGGCGTGAAGAAGGAAGACCTGCCCGCGATCTGGTCTGACCTCAATGCCGCCGGGATGGTTTCTGGCCACGCCTATGCCAAGGGGCTGCGCACGGTGAAAACCTGTGTCGGCACCGAATTCTGCCGCTTTGGCACGCAAGACAGCACGGGTTTGGGGATCAAGCTGGAAAAGCTCCTCTGGGGGTCATGGACGCCTGCCAAGGTCAAGCTGGGCGTGTCGGGCTGCCCAAGGAACTGCGCCGAGGCGACCTGCAAGGATATTGGTGTCGTCTGCGTGGACAGTGGCTACGAGATCAGCGTTGCGGGCGCTGCGGGGATGGACGTCAAAGAGACGGAATTCCTTTGCAAAGCCGCGACCGAAGCCGAGGTGATGGAGATCATCGCCGCCTTTACCCAACTTTACCGCGAGAACGCCCGCTACCTGCACCGCATCTACAAATGGGTGGCCAAGGTAGGCCTCGACTGGTGCCGGGCGCAAGTGGAAGACCCCGCCACCCGCCGCGCGCTTCATGACCGCTTCCTGATCAGCCAGTCGGTTTATCAGACGGACCCTTGGGCCGAACACGCCGCCACACCCGCCGAATGGGCACCGATTGCCGACCTGACTTTGAGGGCCGCAGAATGACCACGTTCATCGACATCGCGGCGCTGGAGGACATTCCCCGGCAAGGCGCCCGGGTGGTCAAGACGCCCGCAGGCTGCATCGCCATCTTCCGCACCGCAGATGACCAGTTGTTCGCGCTTGAAGACCGTTGCCCCCACAAGGGCGGGCCATTGTCGGAAGGAATCGTTCATGGCACATCCGTCACCTGCCCGCTACATGGCTGGGTGTTCGACATGACGACCGGGCAGGCTCAGGGCGCAGATGAAGGGGCCGTGCGCACCTTTCCAATGCGGCATGAGGGCGGGCGGGTGCTGCTGGACTCCGATTTCATGGCCCGGCGATCTGCGGCATGAAGCAGATGAAGCCACCCACCCCCGTCGTCGGGGGAATGCCCCGCCCCCCACAAGACGGAGGGGAGGCGACCATCCGCACCACCTGCCCCTATTGCGGGGTCGGCTGCGGGGTGCTGGCCAGCCCGGACGGCAGAGGCGGAGTTGCGATCAAGGGCGACCCGGACCATCCGGCCAACCGGGGGCGGCTTTGCGTCAAGGGTGCTGCGCTGGGTGAGACGCTTTCGACCGACGGCAGGTTGCTGTCGCCCCGCATCGCAGGGGCCGAGGCGTCATGGGACACGGCGCTTGACCTGATCGCCACGCGGTTTTCCGGCGCCATCGCGCAGCACGGGCCGGATGCGGTGGCGCTTTATGTCTCGGGGCAGCTTCTGACCGAAGATTACTATGTGGCGAACAAGCTGATGAAGGGTTTCATCGGTTCGGCCAACATTGACACCAATTCCCGGCTTTGCATGGCGTCCAGCGTCGCCGGCCACCGCCGCGCCTTTGGGTCGGACACCGTGCCGGGTCAATATGAGGATCTGGAACTGGCCGATGTTGTTGTGCTGGTCGGCTCAAACCTTGCCTGGTGCCATCCCGTCCTGCATCAGCGCCTGATGGCGGCCAAATCCGCGCGCGGGACGAAGGTCATCGTCATCGATCCACGCCGCACCGCGACTTGTGAGGGCGCCGATCTGCATCTGGCGTTGGCACCCGGGGCGGACGGGCATCTGTTCAACCTCCTCCTCTGCCATCTCTTCGACAATGGCCGCCTGAGCGCGGATTTCGCCCCGCATGTCACCGGCATCGATGTAGCCCTTGCCGCCGCGCGCCACAGCATGCCCGGCGATACCGGCCTGTCCGCCGCCAATCTGGAGCGGTTCCTGACGCTTTGGGCCGCAAGCGAAAAGGTGGTCACCGTCTATTCGCAAGGCATCAACCAGTCCGACACCGGCACCGACAAGGTCAACGCCATCCTGAACTGCCACCTTGCCACCGGGCGTATCGGCAAGCCCGGCATGGGGCCGTTTTCAGTCACCGGCCAGCCGAATGCCATGGGCGGGCGTGAGGTGGGCGGGCTGGCCAACATGCTCGCCTGCCATCTGGAGATCGAGAACCCCAGTCACCGCGCCGCCGTACAGGGCTTCTGGGCCTCTCCCACCATGGCCGAAAGGCCGGGGCTGAAGGCGGTAGACATGTTCCGCGCGGTCAAAGAGGGGCGGATCAAGGCGCTGTGGATCCTGCACACCAATCCCGCCGTGACGATGCCGGACGCAGCCCGGGTGGCGCGGGCGATCCGGGCGTGCGACTTTGTGGCGGTCAGCGACCTCTGGGCGACGACCGATACAGCGCGGCTGGCACATGTGCAGTTGCCCGCGACGGGTTGGGGCGAAAAGGACGGCACCGTCACCAATTCCGAGCGGATGATCAGCCGCCAGCGAGCTTTCCTGCCCGCCCCGGGACAGGCGCGGCCCGACTGGTGGCAGGTGGCGCAGGTGGCGCGGCGCATGGGGTTTTCGGGCTTTGACTGGGCGGGGCCTGCCGAGATATTTGCCGAACATGCCGCCCTTTCGGGTGTGGCCGGCACCTTGGGCAGCGACTTTGACATTTCGGATCTTGTCGACGCCGATTACGACGGCCTTGCCCCCGTAATATGGCCGCAAGCCGCGCAGAAGGGTGGGCGGTTCTTTGGTGATGGGCAGTTTCATACCCAGGGCGGGCGCGGACGGCTGGTTCCTGTCACCGCGCGCCTGCCGGAAGCCCTGACGCCCGACCACCCCTTCCGGCTGAACACCGGGCGAGTCCGTGACCAATGGCACACGATGACCCGCAGCGGGATGACACCGCGCCTGTCGCAGCATCTGGCCGAACCCTATCTGGAGATACACCCGGGCGATGCTGACCGCCTTGGCCTTGCCCCGGCAACACTGGCCGAGGTGGAAAGCCCCCGGGGCCGCGCCATCCTGCGGGTGATGATCAGTGACCGGGTGGCCCCGGGCCATCCCTTTGCGCCGATGCACTGGACCGGCGAGACCGCGCCTTCGGGGCGGGTGGACGTTCTGGTGCCGGGACTGGTCGATGCGGTCTCCGGCCAACCGGCCAGCAAATCCGCGCCGGTGTCGATCCGGCCTTTTGCGGCCCGCTGGTATGGGTTCGCCGTCACCACCGGCGACCCGCGCCCCGATTGCGCCTATTGGGCCAAGGCCCCGGTGGCGGGCGGGGTGCAGCTTGAGCTTGCCTGCCACAGCCTGCCTGACAACTGGAGCACATGGGCAACGGCGCTGTTTGGCGGTTCTGCCCCGACGACCACGCTGTCGGATCCGTCGCGCGGCCTCTATCGCTTTGCGGTCGTGACGGAGGGACGGCTTCGGGCCGCGCTGTTCGTGGCGCGCGACCCGGTGCTGCTGGCGCGTGGTCATCTTGCCGGCCTTATCGGGACGCAGGGTCAAGGGGTCCTGGCCGGTCGCCCCGGCTCCAACCAGCCCGACCCTGGCATCACGATCTGCGCCTGCCTGAATGTCGGGCAGAACACCATCCTTGACGCCGTTGCCACCAAAGGATTGGTCAGCGTCGATGCCCTTGGTGCCGCTCTTGGTGCCGGAACCAACTGCGGTTCTTGCCGCCCGGAACTTGCCGCCCTTATCGCCAGGCATCATCAACGTCACCGCGAGGCTGCCGAGTAGGGTCGCGGCATCGTTGTCCATCCGAACAGGAAAGCAAGTATTGGCCCGGGGCCATTCAGGCTCGGCCACGACACGGCCGCCCCTTTCCCCAGATCCCGCATAAACTTCGGCCATGGCTTTCTCACGCCCTGGAATCCCGGGCGCGGTTAACCAGTTCTTCTGATTCCCCGAAATATAAAAAACGGGCGGCCAAAATGGCCAGGATCGGTGAATGGATCATGCAGAAAGAGCACTCACACATAATGCTTCTGCAAGGGCCAGTGGGGCCATTCTTTGCCGAATTGCACGACGCGTTGGTTGCGCAGGGCCATTCAGTCGATCGGGTCATCTTCAATGCCGGGGACAGCGTCTTTTCAGCCCGGGAAAGCTGCCTGCGCTTCTCTGGCGACCTGGCCGCCTGGGAAACATGGCTGCGCTTCAGGGTTGCACGCAACACGCCCGATGCAATCGTTCTTTTCGGATCCAGTCGACCGCTACATGAAATTGCGCGCCGGATTGCAGGCTGCTTCGGGATTGATGCCATATGCCTTGAAGAAGGCTACCTCAGGTCTGGCTACATTGCCTGCGAAACCGGGGGCAACAACCAGTATTCAGCACTTGCCCATTGGACTGCCCGTCACAGGGCGACAGGCGCGTGGCCCACCTGCCCTGACGTGTCCCCTGCCGGGTCACCCTCCTTCGCAACCATGAGCCTTTGGGGCGCGCTTTACTATCTGGTCCGGGATCTGCTGTCGGATGCTGCGGACGAAGCGTTGTTTCACCGGCCAAAAGAGCGGCCATTGACCCTGGCGGTAAGTTGGTTGGCCCACATCACTCGACGGTTGATCGCAAATGTCACGGAACTCCCCCGGGTTCGGCGCCTGCGCGCCCGTCGCGGATATATGCTGGTTCCTTTGCAGGTTCCCACTGACAGTCAGCTTCTGCTTGCATCGCGGGGCTGGAATACGCTGCGACTTGTCGATGCCTGCCTTCAGGCGATTCTGCGGTCTGGCCCCAATCAGCGTATCATTTTCAAGCTGCATCCGCTTGACCGTGACGGCCCTTCCGTCCGGCGCAGGATCCGGCATCGCGCAAACGAGCTTGGCCTTTCCCGCAGCCGGGTCCAGATCCTGAATACCGGTCGGATCGGCGAACTTGCCCGCAATGCAAGCGGCATGGTTGTCATCAACTCGACCTCAGCGTTTTCGGCGCTGCATCATGACGTTCCGGTTCTGGTTCTGGGCGATGCTGTCTGCCGCCATGACAGCGTGGTCACCACCGGCGAAACCGAGTCCGACGTCGAGGCATTCTTCAAGATCCGTCACGCCAAGCGGCGGGACATGATCGATGCCTTTCTTGCTGATCTGAAGGCTCAAACCCTGCTTGCCGGGGACTTCTATGTTGCCAGCGGACGCAAGACTGCAATTGCCGGGATCATCGCAAGGCTCACCCAGCTTCACGCCCCGACCTATGCACGGAAAGGGGCGCAACAATGACGCGACTGCCCGGATCCCGGAGGGGAAGATCCCTGCTGACACTTGGCACGCTGTTGCTTGGCCTTGCCGGCTGCTCGACGATGCCTGCATTCGGACCAAGTGCGGCAGCGATCGACAAGTCAGCCGCAGACATTGTCGCCGACACGGACGATGTGCTGCCGTTCAGGATCATTGATGTTTCGGCCTCCACGCTACCAGCAGCAACAGCCAGTGGACGCAGCTTTCCCGCGGCATTCCGCGGGCCGGGACTGCGCACGACGGATGAAGTCATTGCGGTCGGGGATCGTCTTGAAATCAGGCTGTGGGAAGTGGCGGAAGACGGCCTGTTTGCCAGCGCTGGCCGCCGGGAAACGGTCCTGAATGCCGTTGTGTCCAATTCGGGAGAAATCACCGCCCCTTATGCAAACACGATCACCGCAAGGGGACTGACGACGGCCCAGCTTCGCGCTGTTCTTCTGGAACGCTACCGCGGTCAGGCCATCGAGCCGGAAATCGCGGTTGCAATCACCGAAACCCAATCCCGCGCGACAACCGTTCTTGGCGCGGTAGGAACGCCCGGCCGGGTGGTCATTGCATCAAGTGGCATCAGGCTGCTTGACCTGATCGCCCAAGCTGGCGGGACGTCGCACGCTGACTGGGAAGTCAGCGTCACAGTTCAGCGCGCCTCTTCCTCGGCGACGGTTCTTCTGTCGGACATTCTGGAAAATTCGGCCAGCAACATTGTCATTTTCCCAGGCGACATCGTCAGCATCGCCCATGTTCCGCGGCGCTTTGTGGTGTACGGCGCGGTCAAGCGTCCGGGCAACATCGAAATACCGCTGGAAGAAGCCCATCTGGCCTACCTGCTGTCCGAAGTCGGCGGTCTGAATGACAGGATTGCACAGGCGCGGGCGGTGTTCGTGTTTCGTCCAGCCGCTGCCGGAGGCCTTCCGGAAGACCTCCGCGCAACTGCCTACCGGTTCGACTTTTCCAGACCAGACACGCTTCTTCTTGCCGGAATGTTCCGTCTGGAGCCGACTGACATCACCTATGTCGCCTCTGCGGACGCTGTCGATTTCCAGAAGTTCGTCTCGATCATCCTGTCACCAATACTCGGCTCGGCATCCACGGCCACTAACCTCGGAGACTGACATGACCTTGCAGATCGTTCACCCACACAAACTCATGGACAGTGCCTCGCTGTCCCGCATCCTGACAGAGGTTCTGCTAACCGAGGCCGACGCCGTCCGCTCGGTGATCGAGCAGACAAGTGACAGCCTTGCTGCCGCCGCCCGCATCATCTTTGAATCGAAGGGCCCGCTGATCGTTTCAGGCGTGGGCAAAAGCGGCCACATCGCCCGAAAGATCGCTTCGACCTTCAGTTCTCTTGGAAAGCGAGCCGCATTCCTTCATGCCGCCGAAGCCAGCCATGGCGATCTGGGGATGATCCATGACGACAGTGTCGTCCTCATCCTTTCCAACTCGGGCGAGACGGCGGAACTGTCTGATCTGCTGGCCTATTGTCGCCAGTATGCCATTCCCATCATCAGCATCACCGCGACATCGACCAGCACCCTTGGCAGGACAAGCCAGATCGCCATCGCGCATGGCAAGATTGCCGAAGCCTGTGTGAACGGGTTGGCCCCGACCGCGTCGACCACGGTCGCGCTGGCTCTTGGGGACGCGCTCGCTGTTGGCGTCAGCCATCTGTCCGGCACCAGACCTCAGGATTTCCGCCGCTATCATCCTGGCGGCAAACTGGGTCTGCGCCTGCTGAAGACAGAAGATCTGATGCACAAGGGGGCAGCCCTTCCCGTTGTCCTGCCCACCGCAGACATGCAGGAAGTCGTGATCGAGATGTCCCGCAAGGGTTTTGGCACGGCCATCGTCTGTCAAAACCGAAGACCGATCGGCTTGATCACCGACGGTGACATGCGCCGCAATGCAGCGCGCCTGTGGGCGTGCCGCGCCGCAGACCTGATCATCGGGCCGCCGTTGACGATCCGGCCAGATCTCAAGGCGGCAGAGGCTCTGAACCTCATGAACGCGAACGGCATCACCAGCACGATCGTGACAGACGACGACGGCAAACTGATTGGTCTGCTTCACATCCACGATTGCCTGCGCGCAGGGGTGGGGAAATGACCGAACGACCGGAAGGCATGCCTGCTCCATGAAGTCGGCTACGAGAATGGCAGGTCATGACGCCTGCTTCCCGCAACCTCATGACGACAAGGATCCCCGCAAATGAGCAAGCTGAAAAAGCTGGTAAAACGACCGGGACTTTTCTTCAAGGACGCCATTGAACGGCGGCTCCAGAATCTGAAACTTCCACCCAACACACGGGCAATCGCATCCTCATATCGGACCGGTAAACCAACGGCTATTCTGATTGGATTCTCGGAATGGAAGACCTGGATGCGGGAGATTCTGCCTGGTCACAATGTCATTTTCATGGGGCATTCGCCAAGACCGCCACAGGCATTGCTAAGAACCATTCCGCTCTATTGCAGACCGGAAGTCTACGTCTGGTCCTACAAGTTCCCGCCAATGGTCCAGGACATCTGTCGCGATCATGGTATAGCTCTGACATATGTCGAGGATGGGTTCCTGCGGTCAGTCGGACTTGGAATCGAAAAGACAAAGCCACTTTCACTTGTATTTGACAAGAGGGCCATGCACTTTGACGCTCAAAAGCAAAGCGATCTGGACCACATTCTAAATTCAACCGATTTTCTGAACAATTCAAGTATCATTGGCGATGCTCATACAATCGCGATCGCAATCAGGAACGGTTTGTCCAAATACCTGCGCGCCGACAGTGGTGGTTCTTTGCGCGATGCGTTGGACCTCAGGCCCGGCGAGCGCGTGGTTCTGGTCCTGGGGCAGGTAGAGGACGATCTTTCCATCAGGTTCGGGGCAGAAAAGTTCCTGTCAGCCAATGATCTTGTGGAAATTGCAGCAGCAGAACACCCCACGGCAAGAATACTGCTTAGACCTCATCCCGAGACCCTGGTCAGAGCCAAGGAACATTATTCAGACCCGAATTCCGTACGGCATCTTTGCGACATCGTCGACGAAAGGTGGAGCCTGAATGAAACTCTGGATATCGCGGATCATGTCTATACGATCACTTCCTTTTCCGGTTTCGAGGCGGCCCTTCGGGGGAAACAGGTGGATCTTTTCGGGCTGCCCTTTTATGGCGGCTGGGGCTTCACAAATGATCGGCACAACATACCGATGTCGACAAAACGCCGTCAAGAGTTGAGCCCTATTCAGGTCTTGGCAGGCGCTTTGGTGCTCTATCCCAGATACTTTCATCCTGACACAATGCGGCAATTTTCGCCACACGAAGCCATCATGGTTGCCCAGTCAATGATGACACGGCTTGCCGCTGAAGTTACCGGCACGGAAAGGCATCCGCTACCAGTCCGACGCTTTGACCCAATTGCAACGCTTCCAGAGGTCAGCGCATCTGGAGAGCGCATCTCAGGGGCCGGCGGCAGTCATTTTCGGGAAGACAGGGAAACGCTCAGACCAGAGATGGAGTTTCTTGCACAACACGGACAAATCGCTGCGGCGGCAAGATTTCGTGGCAGCATCGCAGCGCAGGCGGCGGGAAAATAATGCCGAAACCTCGTCCCATGGCTCGGAATGTCTGGCCATGAACCGCAGCTCGACGACCATTCAATCCCTGCAAGGCCCCGCAAGACAGCAGGCAAACAGGCAAGTGCGTTGCCCGTTGCAAAGCGGGGCGGTGGCATGATGCATTGGATCACGCTCTGGGTCAGACGAGGGCGCAAGGCGCCGCAGTGGCTGCGTGCCGTGCTTTCGCGCTGCCTTGCCGGAACAGCAAGCCAGCCAACTGCACTTTGCACGTCGCTTGATCTGGCCGAAGACCGGGTGCTGGCAACGCTGATCGGCAAGCGCCCCGGCTTTCACAGTCGGCTTCAAAGGCCAAGGGCGCGTGAATTCATCGGCTGGGGCCGCAAATGGTCCGGGCAACGCGCCGTCGACCTTGGCCACAGGACTTCCGGGCGATTTCTTCTGTTGGAAGACGGATTCCTGCGGTCAGTTGCGCGATTTGATCCACCGCTGTCGATGGTTTTCGACCGAGTTGGGATCTACTATGACGCCTCTCAGGCTTCGGAGCTGGAGCGTTCGATTCCGACCCCGCTTTCGGCCCGACAGCAGGATCGCGCCCGTCACATTGCCAACTTGTGGCGGCGGGAGCGCGTTTCGAAATACAACAACGGGTCAGAATTTTCGGGTGATCTGCCGGGGAAATACATACTGGTGGTAGACCAGACCGGAGGCGATGCTTCCATTCGGCATGGCATGGCGGATGCCGGCAGTTTCGCAAGAATGCTCCAGACCGCAATAGCGGAAAACCCCGGAACGGCAATTGTCGTGAAGGTTCACCCGGATAGCGCGATGCGGGCGCATGCGGGCCACTTTGACATCGCAGCCCTGCGCATGGATCCGCGAATTCTGGTCATATCCGACCCGTGCCATCCGGTTCGACTGATCGAAAATGCCAATGCGGTCTATACCGTTACTTCGCAAGTCGGCTTTGAGGCGTTGTTGTGGGGCAAGCCGGTCCGCGTTTTCGGCATGCCTTTCTATGCCGGTTGGGGTCTTACGCAGGATGAACTTCCCGCCCCGGATCGCCGACAGCCTGCCGGGATCGAACAGCTTATCCATGCAGCTCTGGTCAGATATCCGCGCTATATTGACCCCGTCACGATGCGACGCTGCGAGGTGGAGCGTTCCATCGAACATGTCGGACTGCAAAGACGCCTGCGCATGCAGACCCCACAAACCGTACATGCGGTTGGCTTTTCACGCTGGAAGCGGCCCTTCATCAGACGGTTCCTGTCGGGATCACATGTCACATTCGCCAATCGCAATTGGCTGGCCGGGCAATCTGCCTTGGGCCGGACAATCGCGGTCTGGGGCAATGCCGATGCGGGCCGACCCGCAGCGGGAAAAGGGGTGCTGCGGATTGAGGATGGCTTCCTTCGGTCCTCCGGCCTTGGGGCGGACCTTGTTCGCCCGCTGTCTCTGGTGGTTGACGATGTGGGAATCTACTACGATTCCACCCGGCCATCGGGTCTTGAAAACATCCTTTCCAACCTTTCGATCGATGACGTTGACCGTGATCGCGCAAGGCGTTTGCGCGACAGGATCGTTGAACTTGATGTCACGAAATACAACCTCGGATCTGCCCCATGGATGCGCCCCGACACCACGGCCCCGGTCGTGCTGGTTGTCGGCCAGGTCGAGACGGATGCGTCGATAAGGTCCGGCTCACCGGTGGTCTCCACGAACCTGGAGCTTGTTCGCCGCGTTCGCAAGGAACGACCCAGCGCCTTTCTGGTCTACAAACCGCATCCCGATGTCGTCAACGGTCTGCGAAAGCCGGGCGCGGATGAGGATATCGCGCGCCAGCTTGCCGATCAGATTCTGACGGAGCCTGTTTCGACGGGGCAATTGCTATCTCAGGTTGACGAGCTTCACACCATGACATCGCTCATGGGGTTCGAGGCCTTGCTGAGAGGTTCGCGGGTCGTGTGTCACGGGCTGCCGTTCTACGCCGGCTGGGGTTTGACGGAAGACAGACTTCCCTGCCCGCGTCGGCAAAGGCGGCTGACCATCGATGAACTCGTCCATGGTGCGCTGATCGCCTACCCGCGATATTTCGACTTTCAGGCCAACTGTTTCATTGAACCGGAGCAGGCCGTGGACGCGCTTGCTGCCCTGTCGCGGGAGGGCCGATCAACGCCCCATTGGCGACGGAAAGTGTTGCGCTCCGGACTCCTGTTCTGGCTGAAACTCAAGGGATCCACCCGATGACAACCGTTCCGAAGGAAAAGGCAGTTTCCGCCAGCGGAAAGGTGCTGACACTTGGAAACTCTGCCATCCGCGAGCCGGACATCCAACCCATGGCACCGAGAGGCAGGCACTACTTCTGGCTTTCGTTCCTGGTCTGTGTGCTGCTGCCTGTGACTTTGGTGGCCGTCCATTTTGGCACCATCGCAACTGATCGTTTCGCCTCGAGGGCCGGATTTTCCATTCGCGGCATCGATACCAACGCAGGTCTGGACGGGATCGGCGCCTTGACCGGTCTGCCCAGTTCCGGTTCCACCACGGCGGATTCCTATATCGTTCTAAGCTACCTTGGCAGCCGCGCCCTGCTGGAACAGCTTGATCAGAATCTTGGACTGCGCCAATCGTATTCCGGTCCCGAAATCGATTTCATTTCAAGGCTTTCCCCGGATGCAACCATCGAAGATTTCGTAGCCTACTGGAACCGTCGGATCACGACCCAGTTCGATCCGGCCTCCGGCATCATCGAGTTCGAGGTTCAGTCATTTTCTGCCGGGCATGCACGCGACATTGCCGCGCTGGTCCTGACACTGACACAGACCCTCGTGAACGATCTGTCCGAAACCGCGCGTCGGGATGCCTTGCGTTTCGCCCGCGAAGAAGTGGCGCTACAGGAAACCCGTCTGCGCGAGGCGCTTGCCACGGTGCGTGATTTCCGTGCGGTGGAGCAGTCGGTCAACCCATCTGCAAGTGCGGCACTTGAAATTGAGCTTATTGCCAGTCTGGAATCGCGCCTGATTGACGTGAACGCCCGGATTGATGCGCTGCGCCAAACCCTGGACGAGAATGCGCCAAGCCTGGCCGCCTTGCGCCGCAACGCCGAGGCATTATCCGCCCAGATCGACGAGCGGCGTCAGGCGATCGGCAATGACATGCTCAGCCCTTCCGGTACCAGCGCCGTAACGCAGCAACTTGCACGCTATGAGGCGTTGGAGGTCGAACGCAGCCTGGCACAGCAGGCCTATGCATCGGCACTGGTCTCCCTTGAACAGGCGCGCAGGGATGCCGACAGACAGCAACGATACCTCGCAATCCACTTGCGGCCTCAGATCGCCGAAGCGGCCGAATACCCGCGCCGTCTGCGAAACCTGCTTCTGGCGGCTTTCGGGCTGGTCGTCGCTTGGGGCATCGGCACCCTGGTCACCTATTCCGTCCGTGATCACCTGACATGAAACTGATCAGCACATCCGAACTGCTTTCGCTTCAGGTGCGCGTGATTGTCAGCCTGATCCTGCGGGAAACCCGAGCCACCTTCGGCACGTCAACCTTCGGCTACGTCTGGGCAGTCATCACACCGACCGTCAGCGTGGCCCTGCTGGTGTTTCTGTTTTCGATGGTTGGCCGTCACCCACCCTTCGGATCCAGCCTTGCCCTGTTTTTTGCGACCGGGATCCTTGTGCTGCAACTTTTCAACGAGCTTTCAAACAAGCTCATGACTGTCTTTGACGCCAACCGCGCCCTACTGACATACCCGATCATTAAGGATGTGGACACGCTTCTGGCACGGGCAATCCTGATTTCAACCACCTATGTCATGATCATGGTCACCTTCTTTGGCGGGCTGTGGCTTTTGGGTCTGGCAGCCCCTCCCGCGCGGCCGGATCAAGTTGTGATAGCCTTTCTTGCCGCGTCACTGCTTGGAATTGGGTTCGGCACGCTGAATGCCGTGGTCGCCTCGATGTGGGAAACCTGGACACAGGTCGAAAAGGTGCTGACACGGCCGCTGTTTTTCATCTCTGGCATTTTCTATGTCCCCAGCCAGCTTCCACCCCAGGCGCGCGAATTTCTTCAGTGGAATCCGGTACTTCACCTTATCGAGTGGTTTCGATGGGCCTATTACCCGAATTATGGAACGACGCTGCTGAACGTCTGGTATCCCGTTGGGCTTGGCGCCGGCATGCTGTGCATCGGGCTTTTGGGAGAACGGGTTTTCAGAAGTGCGCGGTTCTAGATGCTTCTGTTCGATCGCGTCTCCAAATCCTATCGGTTGAAGGGTGTGCGCAAGGCGATCCTGTCGGATTTTTCCTTTCGGTTTCCTGAAGGTCGCAACGTCGGGATCATGGGCCGGAATGGTGCCGGGAAGTCCACCATGATGCGCCTGATGGCGGGCATCGAGCCGCCGGATCAGGGCCGGGTGCTGCGGACTTCACGCGTTTCATGGCCGCTGGGATTTTCCGGCGGCTTCAACGGCAGCATGACCGGTATCGAAAACATCCGCTTCGTTTCAAGGATATACGGTCAGGATAGCAACCGGGTGATCGAAAGCGTGGTGGAATTTGCCGAACTTGGCGCGTCGCTTCGATTGCCGATCAAGACCTATTCAAGCGGGATGAAGGCCCGGCTTGCCTTTGGGCTCAGCATGGCGATCGACTTTGACATGTATCTTATTGACGAGGTTACTGCCGTCGGGGATGAAGATTTCAAGAAGAAGAGCAAGGCAGTCTTCAAAAGCAAGCTTGAGCGGAGCCAGATCGTCATGATCTCTCACTCCGCCAGCACCATCAGGCAGTATTGCGACTGCGGACTGCTGCTTGAAGGCCACCGGATCCGGTTCTTTGATGACATCGACGATCTGCTTGCCGCCTACAAGGAGATCAATACCGCCGGAACAGACTGATCTTCCGGTTCGGGATCGGGTCGACGCAAGTTCCCGACAGGTGGACTGGTCGGGTAGATGCCGTCGGATCCAGGCCTTGTCACAGGCTGCCAGACTTGGTGGCAGCCACATTCAGGGCGGGCTTCTTGCCCGTCATCCCCTTCATGATAAGCCCCATCACCCGCACCCGCCCCCAACGCGGCAACATCGCCAATGACCAGCCCAGGAACTTGGCCTGAAACCCAGGACGAACGGTTCCGCGCCTGCCAAGCGCGGCCAACGCGCCTTGCGCCACGGTATCGGGGGTTGCGGCCTGCCCCATCCGCATGCCCGCGCGGGCAGCAAATCCGGTGTGGACAGGGCCGGGGGCCACCGAAAGCACACTTACCCCAAGGGGGTGCAGCTCTGCTGCGATCCCTTCGGCAAAACTCTGCATGAAACCCTTGGTCGCGGCATAGGTCGCCGACAGGGGTGCGCCGTTGAAACCGACCAGTGAGCTGAACAGGACAATCCCGCCGCGCCGCCTGCTTGCCAGCCGCTGGGCAAACCCGTGCGACAATTCGACAACGGACCTGCAATTGAGATCGATCATGCCAAGTTCGCTGCCCGGGTCTTGCTCCAGAAACGGCCCGATCGACCCGAAGCCAGCCGCCGCAACCACCATCCCGACCGGTGCATCCTCGGTCCGGGAAAGCAAGGTTGAGACTGCCCCAGTTTCGGTCAGGTCGATTGCCAGAACCCTCACCTCGACGCCAAACCTCGCGCCAAGGTCCAGCGCAATTTCCTGCAAAGCCGCCTCGCGCCGTGCGACAAGGATAAGGTCGAACCCTTGCTCTGCCAGACGTGCGGCGAAGGCGCGGCCAATGCCATCACTTGCGCCGGTCACAAGGGCCGTCGGGCCAAAGCGATCCTTTAGGCCGTGTTCGGGAGTGGCGGTCTTTCCAGCCATGTGAGGCCCTTTGCCATGGTGTTCAGTTGATCGCCCGCAAGGTGGAGCGACGTCTTGCCGGGTGCTGTCTGACCGGAAACCCGGAAAGCTGCGTCGGGTTTGCGCCGCGACAGGGTCAGCGCAAACAGTTGCGGCGTGAAGGCGAAGGCCAGCGTCACCGACAAGGCAACACCCCCGGCGACCGACATCGCGAAGGGGGGCCAGAACCCGCCGCCGCCAAGGATCAGCGGCAGGAAGCCGCCAAAGGTGGTGACAGTGGTCGAAATGATGTGGCGGGCTGATCCTGCCACCACATCGACCATCGCGGCGCGGTCACCTGCTGCCGCCCGCACATCGCCTTGCAGTCCAGAAAGCACGATCAGGGCTGCGTTTATGGATACACCGATGGATCCGATCACCCCGATGATGGCGTTGATCCCGAACGGGTAGCCGAATACGGCCAGCGACAGCATGGACAGGCCCGCAGACAGGCCCGCAACCAGGAAGGCAATCAGGGTCAGCCGAAAGGAGTTGAAGGTCATCACCACGACGGCGATCGAAAGCGTGACGATCAGGCCCAGCGGGGCAACCAATGCCTGCACCGTACTGTCGCGCGCGTCACTGTCGCCTCCGGTTTCCAGCCGGATACCGTCGGGTGGGCTATAGTTGGCAGCCTCAAGGACCGCCATCGCCTCGGCCAGCGCCGCGGCGGGCAGGATGCCGGGCATCAGGAATGCCTGCACGCTATTCACCCGTTCCCCGTTGCGTCGCGTTATCGTGCTTTCCGACGGCTCCAGTCGCAGAGAGCCAAGCGCGGACAGTGGCACTGCCGGATACTGGCCGGTCGCCGCCATGCCTGCCGCACCCGGTGGCAGAAGGGGCAGATCGCCTATGGCGACCTGATCACCCCGCAAACCTGCCCCCAGTCTGACCCGGACCGGCAGTTCCTCGGTCCCTTCCAGCAATGACCCCCCGGTCACCCCCTCGAGGCCAGCCTCCAACTGCCGCGCGATCTGGCCAAGGTCGAGCCCCAGAAGCCGGGCGCGCGCTTCATCCACATCCAGCGTCAGCCTGGGCGATCCGCCGGCAATCCCGGTGCGCACCATCGCTACAGAGCGGGCTTCGGCCAGAAGCCTGCGCAGATCATCACCCGCCAATCGCAATGCGTCGATATTCTGGCCCACCAGCCGCAGTTCGACCGGCGCGTTGACTGGCGGCCCCTGGGTCAACCCGCGGATCACAAAGCGTACCTGGGGAAAGGCGGGCGGCAGATCGCCCTGCAATCGGGCGAGCATGCGTTCGGTGGCGGTTGCCGATCCGGTCCGGATCAGGGCCTGCGCGAAAGCCGGTGCCTGATCCCGGTCGCCTACCATGTTGTAGTAGAACGCGGGCGCGGACCGGCCGACCACCCAGGCCACCTCAACCAGATCCGCCTCAGCGGCAAGGCGGGCGTCAATTTCGCGCACGATGCGCAATGTCTCGATGATGCCGGTTCCGGGTGGCAGATCCACCTCGATATGGAACTGGTCGCGGTCCACGCCGGGGAAGAACTGTGGGGTAAGACCCGGCAACGAAAGGAACCCCAGAACCGGCAACACCAGCGCCAGTGCCACGGTCCGCAAGGGGTTGGCCATCGACAGTGTCAGAAGCGCACGAAAACCGCGCATCAGGATCCCGTCGCGCACTTGCCCATCGGCATCCTGACGCAGCCAGCGCCCGGCAATGGCGGGGGTGATGGTGATCGCCACAACGAAAGACCACGCCAGCATGACGATCACGGAAATCGCTATCGAGCCCACGAAATCGCCCGCCGGACCAGGCAGGAGCAACAGCGGCAGAAAGGAAAGAATCGTCGTCACAGTGGAGGCCGCCAGCGGCATGGCCAGTCGCCGGACGGACCCCGCCACCGCATCGATCCGTGTCAGCCCCGCACCAAGCCGCTTGCCTATCTCGTCAGTCATGACGATTGCGGCGTCCACCAAAAGACCCAACGCCACGATCAGACCCGTCACACTCATTTGGTGGATCGGGACCGCAAGCGCGTTGAGCGTCGCGACCGAGGCCAGCGAAACCACCGGAAGGACCATTGCCACGATCAGCGCCGACCGCGCACCAAGGGTGACGAACAACACAACCACCACCAGCGCCACGCCGATGGCCATGTTCAGCCCGACCTCAGCCAGACGTTCGGTCGTATAGCGACTTTGGTCAAATACCGTCTCGATCGACAGGCCCCATGGCAACGCCCTGGCCTGCGCCTGCACGGCCTCTCGGATACCGGCCATCCAGCGGTCAACCTGCAAGCCTGCGCTCAACTTGGCCGAAACCAGAATTGCAGGCTTGCCCTGAAACAGAGCCGCCTCGGCCAGCGGCAGGCGTGGGCCGCGCGAGATTTCTGCCACATCGCCAAGCAGGGTCACCCGTCCCGAAGCGTCTTCGCGCAACACTACGGCACGCAGTCGGTCAAGCGAGGTGATCTCGCCTGTGATCCCAAGCACAAGGTCGGTTGCTTCGCCGCGAAGCCGACCGGCCTGCACCTTGGCATCGGCGGCGCGGATTGCGGCTGAAACGGCATCAGCCGTCAACCCAAGGGCGGCGATACGGCCCGGGTTCAATGTGACCAGCACCTCTTCCTCGGGCAGCCCGTGCAGGTCCACAAGGCTGGTCCCCGACACCCGGCGCAGCCTGTCGGCCAGCGCTTCGGCCTCGCGGGCGGCGCGCGTCAGGCTGAAACCTTCCGGCAAGGTCAAGGCAAGGATCGCGGCATAGCCCCCTGCCCCGTCACTGTCGAAGTCGGGTTCCAGCACGCCAGCCGGAAACTCCCGCTGCGCATCGGCGACGGCGTCGCGGACCTGCGCCCAGATCTGCTCGATGGTTTCCGGCGAAACCGTTTCGATCAGTTCGACCGAGATCACCGAAATACCGGTGGCCGAGGTCGACGATACTTCTGCGATCTCGGGAATCGCCCGCAGTTCGGTCTCGATCTTGGCGGTGACCAGCGCCTCGATGCGCGCAGGATCTGCCCCCGGAAAGACCGTGGTGATCGTGGCGAAGATGTTGGTGATGGTCGGGTCTTCCTGACGCCCGATGGACACCAGCGACGACAGCCCCGCCGAAAGGATGACCAGAAGCGCAAGGATCACAAGGCGCGGTTGGCGAAAGAACAGCGTGTCCATCCCGATCATTCCCGCCCGGCGGTGGCAAGCTGGGCAAGCACCAGTTGCCCGGGGGTCACCCGGTCGGGGGCTATTGCAATGATGCGGGCGCCGGGCGGCAGTACGCCTTGCACGAACACACGGGCGCCGTCGCTGTGGATCACTTCAACCGCCGCTGGCAGGGTTCGATCACCCTCGGGCGTTGTTTCCACGGCCATGACAGCCCAACTGCCGCGCACGCCTTCGCGCAGCGAAGACAGCGGCACCCAGAAACCAAAGGCCTCGATCCTCTGGTTCAAAACCAATGCAACGGTGTCACCCAACACCTCGCCCGACCCTGCCGGCAGGGTCAGGATGACGGACCGGCTTCGGGTGCTGGCATCAAGGTCAGGCCGGATATGGCGGACTTTGGCGGCTTGACGCGTTGTTCCAACTTCGATCATCACGCTGTCGCCTGGTTGCAAAGGTGCGGCCAGATCAGGCGGCAACCCTACCCGTGCGCGGGCGGGGGACGCGTCAAACAGCACCAGGACGGTCTGCCCGGATGCCACGGTCTGCCCGGGATCTGCCAGCCGCGCGCCGATGCGGGCCGCGAATGGAGCCCGCAGAACCGATTTTTCCAGTTGCACATCGACACCTGCGATCCGGGCGCGGACTGCGGCCATCCCTGCTTCCGACCGGGCCAAGGCCAGCCGGGCATCGTCCTGCGAGGCGGCCGGCCGAAAACCCTTGTCGGCAAGCGTGTCATTGCGCTGCAATGTCAGCCGGGCAAGTTCGGCATCAGCGGCAAGAGCGGCAAGCTCTGCCTCAAGTGCCGCTCGTTCGGGGATCAGTGCGCTGGTATCAAGCCGGGCAAGTACCGTCCCCGCCGCGACAAGATCGCCTTCTTCCGCAATCAGTTGCGTGATCCGCCCGCCCGGTTCGAAGCCCAGATCGGCACGCGCCGCCGCCTCGATCTGGCCGATGAACCGGCGAGTGACCGTGTAGCCTTGGGCGAATTCGACCACCGTCACCCCGACAGGCACCAGAGGCGCAACGGTTCCGGTCGCAGCATCGGTCTGCGCGGGGATGACCGAAAGGCCCCCGACCACCGCGGACCCGGCAGCGCCGAAGAAAGCCAGCGTGATGCCAACCGTGCCGATCCGGCGGAGCGCCTGTCGAAAGCCGAAGATTGCCGGGTCGGTCATCGGGTCGATCCTTCAGTGAAGTTAGTTACACTTACATAAGTTAGAATCGCTCACTTTGGCAAGCGGATAGATCGACCATTGCGGAAATGCTCTTTTCAAGACGCTCACGCGCGAGCCGATCAGACTTTGCGCATGCCCTTGGTTCGGCAAAATCGGTCTGGCCGCGAAATGGCGTCGGAACGCGGTGAAGGGCGTTGGGCTGATCGGCAATGTCACCGGTCTTGAATGGCACCATCTGATCGGTGAAGATGGCGTGTGTCTGCTTGCCAATGAATGTAAGAATTGCTAACTTTAGCTGGACCAAACGTCAGCAGCGCCCTGCTCGAAGGAAAGACCTGACGAAATGGCCGACAAGACCACAGTCGCTCCCGCCGAACCGAGGGTGACCCCGAAGTCGGCGTATCATCACGGCGACCTTCGCGCGCAGTTGATCGCGGCGGTGCGCGACCTTGTGGAAACCCACGGACCGGACGGGTTTTCCGTTGCCGAAGCGGCGAGGCGCGCGGGCGTCAGCTCTGCCGCGCCCTACAAGCATTTCAAGGACCGTCACGAGATTCTGCGCGGCGTGGTGAGCGAAGCGATGGACCGGCTTCACGCAGCCATGCGGTCAGGTGCCGCGGCACATGCAACCGGGTCGCTCGAAGCTGTCGCCGCCGTTGGTCAGGCCTATGTCAATTTTGCACGGGCAGAGCCGGGGGTCTTCCGGCTGGTCTTCGGACTGACCGAAGGTCACGAGAATGCGCCTGACCTTCTTAAAAAGGGCGAAAACTGCTTTGGCGTTGTCGTCGAAGCCGCCGCTGCCTGTCTTGAGCTGGCACCTCAGCATCCCGACGTTCAGCGTCGCGCCTATATTCTTTGGTCATTCGTTCACGGACACTCCTTCCTGACCATCGACATGAAACACAAGGTCGCAAGCGCCGAGGTTGACGACTGGCAATACCTGATGGAGGTCGCCCGCGCGATCCTTGGACCCGTCGAACGGACCGGCTGATCCACGACAGTCGGAACATCCCGACAATCCAGCGCAAGTCTGCCGCCCCCGGACCGCCACAAGGTGCCGATTTCTGGCCCTGGCGCTTTCTATTCCGGGTCCAGGTGCTTTCACCCCGTGCCTGAAGGGAAAGGGGCAAAGCCTGCGAGCCGACATTTGTTGACAACGATCAATGCGCCGCCCCCGACAGCTGCGCGATCCTTTCACAGGGTTTACAATACGGGGCGCGGCTGGATCATGAAAAGAGGAACATCCGTAACTTGGGCGCTGGTCTTGAACGCTGCACGCTGTCGGATCCTGCGCGGGCTTTCCGCGCGCGGCGACGATGTGCCTTCCGAACTGGTGCTGCGCGCGGAATCGCGAAATCTGCGTGACATAATGTCGGACAAACCCGGGCGCTCGTTCGCCTCCAAGGGCGCCGGTCGACGGTCGGCCATGGCCTATTCAAGTGACCCGGTTGCCGAAGACCGGCGCGAGTTCATCCATGAGGTCATCGCCCTGCTTGAGAGCCACCGTCGCGCCGGCGACTTCGACAAGCTCGCGGTCTTTGCCGAACATGAGATGCTGGGCTATCTGCGCCAGATCATGCCACCAAGCCTGGCCGACCTGGTTGTCCGCGAAGTGCCAAAGAACCTCTTGCACCTCTCGACGCAAGAGCTTGCACAGGTGGTCTCGCAAGAGATGAGGGATGGAACCGGCCTGCCTTGACCGATCAAAGCCCTGATCAATGCGACTCAGGGACGACGGTCTGCGGGCAATCTGTCCGGTTCCAGATCATAACTCGCGCAGACGGGAACTGATCCGTGACAGCCGCATGGCCTCGGTCAGGTAAAGCCGGGCGCGTGCCGGCCATTTTCCAGGCGTGCGCGGGTCGGGATCGCGCAAGTGATCCAGTGCCAGCCGCGCCCGGGTGACCAGCCGGAACATGGCATATGTCGATTGAAGGGCTGGCGGCGGGGGCGCAAAGCCTGCGTCCTTGATACCTTTCATCAGGCATTTCCCGAGATCAGCACGGCCCATAAGGGTGCATTCGGCTGCAAGATAGCCCAGTTCGTCAAAGATATCCGTCACCCGCAATTCAAGTGCGGTTTCCACCCGGTCGAAGATCACTGGCGGGTCGATCAGGCAGACATGCTCTGGCCGCAGATCGCCATGCCCCTCCACCACCAACCCCGCCGCCTCACGCGCGGAAATCTGGGGCAAAAGCCGTGCCAGGCGTTGATCAAGATCGTCAGTGACCAGTCCCGGTGGAATATCTGGCAGGAACTTTGACATCTGACGGAGGTTGGCCGAATTGACCGCCTGCTCACGTTGCAGATGCACGGCGTAAAGTCCCGCTGGTGGCGGCGTTTCCTGCTGTTGGCGGTAGAACCGTGCCAGGCCTTCCACCACGGTGGCCATTTCGGCTTTCGTCGGCGATGGCTGATCCGTCGCCATGATCAAGGTATCGAGCATCCGCCCGGCTGGCAGCCGACGCATGTGAACCAGCCAGTCCACCACCGCTCCCACACCGCCAAGCGCAAGGCCCCCTCCCACCCGCACAAGCGGCACGGTCCCGATATAGACATCCCCCGCAAGCGCCCGGTTCAAGCGCACCTCTTCGGCGCAGGCCTTGGCTCGGGCGGAAAGGGTTCGATGGTCAAAGTAGCCAAAGCTGACCGGCTTCTTCAGCTTGAACGCAAGATCATGGGTCAGGAACACAAAGGCCATATGTGTCTCGATGACCTGAACAACGCCGGGCAAGGCCGAAAGAAAGGCGACCTTGTCGGCAATCGGGATCGGTTCTTCACGGGCAGGCGCTAAAGTCATTGCATCCACGAACCGCATGAAAGGCCGGGCAAGAAAAGGCAGACCCTGCGGCGGCCTGGCCTGTGCGAAAAGCATGGCCAGCCTGGCTCGGCATGCCGAAGGCGCTTCGGCTGGTTGGACGCTGCCAGCTTCATCCTGCATTCCTTTCTGACGGCCTGCTTGCCCGTCTTGCAGATTGCCGCAACCCCGGCTGGGCTGGCACCCAATGCGACCGCCACTGTCTGCCCTGGCCATCCAGCCCACATTGACGACGATCAATGTGGCGCCGTGCAGAGCATGTCACACTGTCCTGCATGCAGATATTTGACCTGACCCCCTTCCATTCGCTTGGCCGCGACATCGCTCATGTTGCAGGCTATCCTCTGGCTGCGCTTGAAGCGCGCGCCTTTGCGGGCGGGCAACACAAGATGCGGCCTCTCGTCAGCGTCCGGGGTGAGGATGTCTTCGTCGTCTCGTCCCTGCATGCGACGGACGGGATGTCGGTGAACGATCATCTTGTAAGGATGCTGTTCTTCATTGCGGCCTGCCGCGATCACGGCGCGGAACGGGTGACGGCCGTCACGCCGTGGCTGCCCTATGCGCGAAAGGATCGGGTTACCAAGGCGCGTGATCCGGTGAGTTCGCGCTATGTCGCGCAATTGTTCGAAGCGATCGGCGCCGATGCCCTGGTGACTGTCGACGTCCATAATCTTGCGGCCTTTCAGAACGGATTTCGCTGCCGGACAATCAATCTGGACACGTTGCGGCTATTCTCGGCCGAAGTGGTTGACCGCGCCGGAGACGCCCCCGTTACCGTCATGTCGCCCGATCTCGGCGGCGCCAAGCGGGCCGAATTGCTGCGGCAAGCGGTTGAAATGGTCCGCAGCAAGCCCGCCGGCTTTGCATTGGTGGAGAAGCATCGCTCTGGCGGCGTGACAAGCGGCAACCTCTTTGCCGGCGATGTCGCCGGTAACGATGTCTGGATCGTCGATGACATGATCGAAAGCGGCGAAACGATGCTGCGCGCGGCGGAAGCCTGCCGCTTGCGTGGTGCGCGCTCGGTTCACCTTCTGGCGACGCATGCCTTTTGTGACGCGGCGGTGCTGGAGCGGCTCGTTGGCCCGGCAATCGCGTCGCTGACCGTCACGGATACGGCATGGCCGGTCACGCCCCCCGCCCCAGACCCGCGCGTTCGCCTGCTGAGCGTGGCACCGATGGTCGGGCAATGTCTTGTCCGAATGCACGGCGGGCGTGCGATCAGCCCGATCCTTGATCCAACCGGGCTGAGCCGCTGACCTGACTGGCCGCTAGCAGGCTGCTACCGTGGATTCTGGCTGCGCCATCGTGCAATATCAAAGATCGGACACTTGCCCGATCGAAACACCGCTCACAACACCAAAGAAAGGGAACCGCAATGCCCGCGAAAAAGCCCAAGACCGAAGCACAGCCGTCAGGATTGGCCGGAAGCGGCTTTCCGATGATGGCTGGCAGTGCTGCCGCTCAGGTCTGGATGGACATGGGAACCGAAGCGGTCCGCTTCGTCTGGGATCGGCTGCAACAGGATATCAAGACCCAGCAAGCGCTGCTGGCCTGCACCTCTCTGGAAGAGATGCAGAAGGTTCAGGCCGCATTCTTTACCGCCGCGCAGGAACAATACGCCGCAGAGGCGGCCAAGATGCTGGACCTGATGGGCAAGGCGGCGGCTTCCGGGATGGCCGGATCGCCAACGGCTCGGCGCTACGATGATGTGCCACTGTAACGCCAGCAGTCAGGCAGCTATTCCGCAGCTTGTGCCAGCCTTTGATCCCGGGACGGGTAAAGATAGTCCCGGGTGATGGGCACAGCATCCGGCCTGCGGCAAAGCTGGAACTGGAACACATCCTGCGGGCCGTGCCGGAATGTCTGTTCCGATGCCGCCAGATAATAGCGCCACATCCGCACGAACCGTTCGTCCTTCAGCGCCGCAGCCACGTCGGTCTTGGCGCTGAAACGGTCAAACCAGCGGCGCAGGGTCATCGCGTAATGCAGGCGCAGGCATTCGATATCCCCGATCCGCAGGCCGCTACCTTCAATCGCTTCGGCGACTTCGGAAAGCGACGGCACATAGCCACCGGGGAAAATGTATCTTGCAATCCAGGGGTTTGTTGCGCTTGGCGGGGCGGTACGCCCGATTGTATGGATCAGAGCCACGCCATCTTTGGCAAGCAGGTCGCGCACCGCGTTGAAGTAGGTGGCATAGTTCGGCGCACCAACATGCTCGAACATCCCCACTGACACGATCCGGTCGAACTGCCCAGGCACCGCCCGGTAGTCCATCAGTTCGAATGACACACGGTCAGCCAGTCCGGCCGCCTTCGCGCGGTCGCGGGCGATGGCCAGTTGCTCTTGCGACAGGGTGATGCCGGTCACCCGCGTCCCGTGATCGCCGGCCAGCGTCAGGGCCATTCCGCCCCACCCACAACCGATATCAAGCACTCGCATGCCCGGCGAAATCAGCAGTTTACGGGCGATATGGGCCTTCTTGGCAGCCTGTGCCACGTCAAGCGGGATATCATTCTCGGTAAAATAGGCGCAGGAATACTGCCTGTCTGCATCCAGAAAAAGATCATAGATCGCCGGCGTCAGATCATAGTGATGCGCTACATTGCGTCGGGCGAGGGCTTCAGGGTTGGCTTGATCCAGCCGCCGACGGATGTGGCGCAAGGCGGAAAACATCCGGGCCGGAAGGCTTAGCGCATCCGCCTGCGCACTGTTGCGCACCACGACCGCCAGCAGGCTTTGCACATCATCGCCGTCAATCGAAAGCGACCCTTCCATGTAGCATTCACCCAAGGCCAGCTCTGGATCGACTGTCAGGCGCCGCAGGGTGGACCTGTTCTTGATCCGCACAACGACCTTTGGCCCGCTGCCATCACCAAACACCCGTTCCGGGCCATCACCCACAAACACCACAAGATGCCCCACCCGGATCATCCGGGCCAAGAAGCGAATGAACAGTGCGGCCCACATAGCCCCCTCCGTTGAAGCCTGAAGCAATCAGCATGAGGCGGTGTGCATCCTTTGGCATTGACCGCCGTCAACCCGCTTCAAAAGCGGCCCAGGCAGGATCGGTATTGGGGAACGGTCGGCTCCGCTTCAACGCTGCGTGCCGGCCTTGTCGTCGCTCTCGATCGTCAGATCATCGCCGGAAGCCTCGATCAATGCTTCCTCATCCAGGATTTCAAAGTGGTAGGGGTCGACGATCCGGAGGATCCCCTTGCGTTCAAGCACACGGAAAGCCCGGCTGAGCGTCTCTGGCCTTGCGCCCAGATAAAGTGCCATGTCCTTGCGCGTCAAGGGAACCTGCACCGGCGCTGGCCTGCCGGTCCGTTTGTATTTTGACCGCCGTGCCAGAATGGTCAGAAAGGACGCAAGACGATTTACCGCCTTGCGGCCACTGATCAGCATGAGCCATTCCCGCGCCGCATCGACTTCGTCCAGCAGATGAACCAGAAACAGCCGTTCAGCATCCGGGTTGTCCAGAAGAACCTGTTCGAAGACTCTGCGCGGGAAGGACAGGATGCGCGCGGCGGACAATGCCTCGATCCGGTAGTTCGACGGCCCATCGAACAAGCGGCCATAGATATCGGTCGGGACCAGAAGCCCGACGATATGCTTCTTGTCGTCATCCAGCGTCTGGACCATTGCCAGCATGCCATCCAGCACATAGCCCACATCCTCGGACCGCACGCCACGCTCAATGATTGTTTCGCCCACCTCAACAGAACGCAGCACAGCCTGAGACAGAAGCTGTGCCGCCACTTCTGGCGGCAAGGCCTCCAGAAGCCTTGTCAACAGACCATTGCCGTGGCCGACGGCAGCCTTCAGCGCAAGCGCTGTCGTCATTTGCTCCGGCATAGGTGAAACTCCGCTTTTCGGACGTGCCCTGAATGCCTGCAATGGCGGCCGCCCAATAAAATCCGCAAGAAAAAACTACAGCATCCTTTCGCCCTGTCGTTGACGCTGATCAATGCACATCGCGCTTCAGTGGTGACATCTTGATTTTGGATCATATCTGATTCGCTGTCTTTATTGGTGCATATTTGTAGACAATCGTGATGACGGCGCGGGCTGCGCTCGGCCCCAAATGTTTTGAAGGAACCCCGGGGGGGAATATGGAACGGCAAGTCGTCGAAGCGGACGGATTGGCCGAGTACGATTGGACTTCGGTCAGTGACGCGCCACAAAGCAGGACATCCGGCATTCGGTGCAGTCTTCCGTTTGCCAAGGGCCTGATGTGCGGCAACCCAAGGCATCGCGAGGAACGCTCGCCTGACAGCGAAGTGATCGCGGGCGGCGGCGGCAGCCACGATGTCTGGTTCGTCAGATCGGGCATCCTGCGGCTGCAACGCTTTTCCTACGATGGTCGCCGCCAGATCCTGTCGCTTTTCCTGCCCGGTGAATTCGTCGGGATCGAAAGCGAGTTCCGCGAGGGATTGAGCGTCGAGACCGTTTCGCAAAGCAGCCTGTGCCGGATTGACCGGCGCAAGTTTGACAAGATGCTGGCTGAAAATGACCTGCTGCGGGCCGAACTCTTTCGTCAGAAACAAAGTCAGCTTGATCGCCTGCACTGGCTGACGTGGTCGCTTGGCGCGCTTGGTCCAGAGGAAAGGCTCTGTGCCTTTCTGGCGTTGTCCAGCACCTTCATGCCCTATCAGCCGCTGCCAGACGGGTCGGCAGTCCTGTCGGTGCTGCTGCCAAGGAAGGATATCGCCGATCTGTTGGCAACCACCGTGGAATCGATCTGCCGAATTGTCCACAGACTTTCCGAGGCAGGGATCATCGAGATCAGGGATCCGGCGCATTTCAGGATTGTTGATCTTGAGAAGCTGATCGCACACGGCCAGATCGGGGGTCACTTTGACAGAATGCGCTGCGGGATTGCCGGGCAGTCCAGGCGAGCCGCCGAAATCACCGTGCCGGACACGAAAGCCCGTGTCTGTTATTGCGGCCGGTGATGCTGCTGTTGACGACGGTCAATGATCTGTCGGCACGACTGTGGTGTTCATGATCCATCTGGAACCTGCCAAGAGAAGGAGCTGAGAGATGGCCGAAAAACAGACCGAAGTTGAAGTGAAGCGCGAACCCGCACGAGCCATCGGCACGGCGGCGGCAGAGTGGGAACCGATCCGGTCCTTGCGTCACCAGATTGACCGCCTGATGGCGGATTTCGACTGGCCGGACCTCCGGCGCGCCTGGCCGCGCAAAACCGCCATCACTCCACAGTCCTGGCCCGAGTTCGGGCTTACGATTCCGCCTGTGGATCTGGTGGAGCGTAATGGCGGATATGAACTGCAAGCCGAACTGCCCGGGCTGACCAGCGATCAGATCGAGGTCAGGCTGTCGAACGGCATGGTCACGATCAAAGGTGAGAAATCTTCCGAGCGGGTGGAAGACGATGAGGACTATCACCTGAGCGAGCGCAGCTTCGGCACATTCCAGCGGTCATTCCGGGTGCCGGTCAACGTCGACGCAGACAAGATCGAGGCGAAGTTCGACAAAGGAGTGCTGAAGGTCAGCTTGCCCAAGTCAGCCACCGCTATCCGGAACGAACGCAAGATCGACGTCAAAGCGGCCTAGGCACTCGCTGGGCCAGAGCTTTGCGACACTTGCGTCGCGGCCGGTTGCGCCGGCAATCCGTTCTGGATCAAATCAGTGATCAGGCTGCTTTTGAGGCTCAAGACCCTGCGTGACCCGACCTTTCGCCTCCTCTTGGGCGCAGAGGTGGTGGCGCTGCTTGGCAGTGGTCTTGCTACCGTGGCGCCTGGGCTTCTTGCCTGGCAATTGGCGGGCGACAGTGCGGGCGCGGCTTGGGCTTGGCGAAAGATCTGTTCCGCTGGCATTCGCCGGCTTCGGCGCGGGGTCGATGCTGGCAGCGTTCCTGTTGCCACAACTCCTCGTGAGGCAGGAGGACCGCGCGGTGATGATCGGCGGCGCGGCCCTGATGTTTGCTGGTGTGGCACTGGTGCCTTTGGTTGGTGGGCTTTCCACTCTGATCGCGCTTTGGGCCGTGATCGGCTTCGGCTTTTCAATGACGCAGACTCCGATCGGGCGGATCATCAACCGTTCGGCGCGCGAAGCAGACCGAGGCGCCGTCTTCGCCCCGCAATTCGCATTGTCGCATCCCTGCCGGCTGGTGACCTATCCGCTGGCCGGCTGGACCGGAGCAGAAACGGGGCTGGGCATCGCGGCACTGACACTTGCTGATACAGGGGCTCTTGGAGTGATCGCCGTCCTGCGTATCTGGCCGGCAACGGACATTGTGGAACTGACCCATGGCCACCCTGACCTGCCCAACGATCACCCTCATCTGACCGCGCACGGCCCCGAGACACCCGTGCCAACATAATCGACGACCTGCACCGTCGCTGGCCCCGTGCTGCCTGAAGGTGGCGAGTGGTGTGCCACAAGTCTGGCAGTCCGCGCGGTTAGCGTGCTGGCAAAGGCTGGTCGGGCGAAGGCTGGTGGGGCCAAGGCTGGCCGTTGTCGGCTTTTGCGTCTCGGGCCTGTCCGGCCTCTGACCTGACAAAGCCGTTGGACGCCTGTTCAGGGGTCACAATACTGGCCATCGCCAATCTGGTGGCGCGCAGGTGCCTCCCCGATGTCTGTCACCTCGGCTGACCGCAGATCAAACCGGATCGCCAGCATTCTGCGTCCCCCGGGCTCCAGCGCGATGATCTGCGGACCATCCTTGCAGATTTCGATCCTGCTCTGGACGTCTTCCTGCCCGATGGCGTGGTTGGTGACCCCATTCACCTTTGCGACCTGCCGCAAGCGGCTTCCATCGCGGCGGACAAGCCGCAGGATCCGGTCAAGATGCGGTTTCTCGACATAGGCGAATTCGATCGCGCCATCCCCATCGAAATCTGCGGCACCAATGGGCGCAAGCCAACGAAATCTCGTTCCGATGAACTCCGTGGCCGCGCCGCGGACCAGCTTGGCTTTTCCCTGATCCATGATGACCTCCCAAAGCGCAAGACGCGCGCCCTTTTGCTGGTCGCTTTCCACGACCACAATCTCGTTGCGGCCGTCGTTGTCCATATCCACCAGTCGTGGCGCAAAATCTTCGAACACGAGGTTGTCTGGAAGCCTGATGGCCAAGCGATCAGGCAGCGCATCGCACCCCAGGCAGGCCTGAAGGTCGACGATCAGGTCCGTATGTGCGTGCAAACCTCCCATGATGTTGTGCGGATAGCGGTCTGTGATGTTGGCAAATTCGGCCCCTGTCGGCTGAGGCAACGAAGCCTCTTGCCCGGACACGTTGACTGTCATCGCAAACGTGGTCAGCACCGCAATGCCTGCGCCTTTCATGGCAATCTTTACCATACCTGCACTCTCCTGCCATCGAATGCGCGAACCGGGCCAGCATCGGGCCCGATCGAAACAGCACTTGCCGCGATTTCACGATCCATGCCTGACCTGTCCCGCGCGACAGGGCAATCGGGAAGGGGCGGAATGACTGGAATTCGGTCGTCAAATATCCGTGCGCCAGCGCTGTACACGGCCGGACAAGTGTTCGTGACAAATGCAACAGATGCCACATTTCGTCACACGGGTGGTTATCATCCAATCCGCTGGGCCGTCCTGCATGACACGGAGAATGACATGCCCCACACGAAAGCTGCATCTGGACGCGCGCCATCCGGGCGGCCACCTCCGCGCGTAGGCTCTGCCTTGAAAAGAGCGCTGGCCCCGGTTCGATCGAACCTGAACGCCGCGTTCAGGAATGACCTGCCGGTTCTCATGCTCGTTGCCTTTGTGACGCTGATGTTGGCGTCAGGACTTTCCGGTCTGACTGCAACAGTCCCGGTTTTCGTCGATCCCTGGGCCTGGAACATCCATGTCCTCTGCAGTGCCGTCATTCTGGCTGCCGTGGCCATGGTGCCAGGGGGTCTCAGGCTTGACGGCAGGGGCAAGCCCGGCATCGCCACACTGGCACTGGCGAAATGATGCGGCGGCGCGCCTTTCTTTCGTCTGTGGCACTGCTTTGGCCGTTGGCTGTCGCGGCACAAGCGCGCAATCCCTTTGCCGCCGACTGGCCCGATACGGATTTCGACCGGGCAGAGATCGATCTTGACGAGATCATCTCGGGCGGACCGCCGAAAGACGGCATCCCCGCGATCAGCGACCCAAGGTTCATTGACGCAGCAAGGGAAACCCGGCTGGAGGACCGCGAACCGGTTATGTCGGTTGATCTGCCCGGCCAGCCTGCGCGCGCCTATCCGATCCGGTATCTGATGTGGCATGAGATCGTGAACGACAGCATCGGCGGCGTTCCAGTGCTGGTGACCTTCTGCCCGCTGTGCAACACCGGCATGGTGTTCGACCCCCGGGTCAATGGGCGAACGCTGAGCTTCGGCGTCTCGGGTCTTCTGCGCCATTCCGACATGATCATGTATGACCGCGAAACCGAAAGCTGGTGGCAGCAGGCGCTTGGCCAGGGGGTCGTCGGCACCCATGCCGGGCGCGAGCTGACGCAGCTTCCCGCCCTGATGGAAAGCTGGGCGGCCTTTCGCGCGACCCACCCCGATGGGCTTGTCATGGATGAGCCGGACTGGTCCCGAGACTACGGCAGCAACCCCTATGTCGGATACGACACCTCGCGCCCCTTCCTTTACGACGGGGAGAACCCACCGCATGGCATAGACCCGCTGGAACGGGTGGTCCGCGTCGGCAATCGCGCATGGCCCTTGTCGCGCCTGTCCAAGGCGCGCGAAATCCGCGAGACCGGTCTTGTCCTGCGCTGGTCGGAAGGTCAGGCCTCGGCACTGGACAGCAGGTCCATCGGCGGGGGGCGCGAGGTCGGGAACATTCGCGTGACCGACGCGGCGGGGCGCGATGTCGTGCATGACATCCCCTTCGCTTTCGCCTTTCATGCCTTTCACCCTGACGGCCTCTGGATGCTGGGCAACTGAATGGACCTGATCTTTGCCTATCTCGCGGGGCTTCTGACGCTGATCAACCCCTGCGTCCTACCGGTGCTGCCGATCGTCCTGGCCTCCAGCCTGCAAGCCGACCGCCGCGCGCCCATGGCCCTTGCCGCCGGGATGAGCCTAAGCTTCGTCGTCCTGGGCCTCGGCGTCGCGGCACTTGGCCCGGCGCTTGGGCTGCGCGAGGAAACGGTCGGCCGGGTGGCGGCGGTCTTGATGATCGGCTTTGGCGCGGTCATGCTGGTCCCGGCCCTTGGCGGTCGTTTCGCGCTGGTCACCGCCGGGTTTGCGGCGCGCGCCGATGCGGGGATGACCACCACTGCCACGGGGGGGCTGGGCGGGCAGGTGCTGGGCGGCATGCTTCTGGGCGGGGTTTGGAGCCCCTGCATCGGCCCCACCCTCGGCGCTGCCATCGCGATGGCCAGCCAAGGCGAGAACCTGCTGCGCGCCGGGGCCATCATGGTGGCCTTCGCGCTTGGGGTATCGACCCTGATCGTGGTCCTTGCCTATGGCGCACGCGCATGGTTGCGACGCAACATGGCCCGGATGCGGGCCTTTTCCGAACGTTCCAAACCCATCCTGGGGGCCACCTTCGTCCTGATCGGCCTTGGCCTTTGGTTCCGGGTGAACCACGTCATCGACGCCTGGATGATCGAAAACCTGCCCACCTGGCTGGTCGACCTGTCCGTTTCAATCTGAGGAGATTTTTCCCATGAACCGCCGCGCCTTCCTTGGCACCTCCTGTGCCGCCCTGATCCTGCCCTTGCCGGCCCTTGCCGCCGACCGCGTGTTCTACACCCCGGGCCTTGCCGAAAAGGCACTTGACGCCGGAAAGGTGGTCTTTCTCGATTTCTGGACCAACTGGTGTTCGACCTGTGCCGCACAGGACCGGGTGATCACCGATCTGCGCCGCGCCAATCCCGGCTATGACAAGATGATCACCTTCATCACCGTAGACTGGGATCAGCACGCCGACAGTGATCTGGCCCGAAATCTTGGCATCCCGCGGCGGTCGACGCTTGTAGTCCTGAAAGGCGATCAGGAAATCGGTCGGATCGTTGCCGGCACCTCGAAGGCAGACATCAAGGCCTTGATGGATGCAGCCCTGGCCGCCGCGCAAGCCTGATCCAGGTGCGCAACCCGGTGCAGCTGGCCTGATGGCTCTGGCAATCCATCATGAACCTTGCCCTTCCGCACCAAGGTTCACCTCGGCTTCGGCCTCCGCGATCAATACCTGCAAGAGGCGTCGTTGCGCGCCTGTTGCCTCTGGCAATCGTGCTGAACTGGCACGCTACCCGGACTGGCGAATTTAGCCTTTGGGCCTACCTGCCTTTGCAGGCTACACTGGCCCGCTGGCGCAAGAGATCGATCCCGCAGCACAGGTCAAACGCAGATGCAGACAGCCCCCCTTGGCCCCAGTGGGCATGTGGACAGCTTTACCCGGGACAACCTGCCCCCGGACGGCAACTGGCCAGACCTGCGACTTGACGGCTTTGCCTACCCCGAGTGGCTGAACGCCGCGGTTGAACTGACCGACCGGATGGTCGAACGCGGCTTTGGCGATCATGTCGCGCTGATCGGCAATGGCCGCAGCCGGACCTACAAGGAGTTGACCGACTGGTCCAACCGCATCGCGCATGCACTGGTCGATGACTATGGCGTAAGGCCGGGTAACCGGGTGCTGATCCGGTCAGCCAACAACCCGGCGATGGTGGCGTGCTGGCTTGCCGCAACCAAGGCCGGGGCTGTGGTGGTCAACACAATGCCCATGCTGCGGGCCGGGGAACTGGCGAAGATTGTCGACAAGGCCAAAATCACCCATGCGCTTTGCGATACGCGGCTGCTGGAGGAATTGGTCACCTGCCAGAAAGGCAGCAGCTTTCTTCAGACCGTGGTCGGCTTTGATGGCACCGCGAACCATGACGCCGAACTTGACCGGATCGCCCTGCGCAAGCCCGTGCGTTTTGTTCCACCGCCGACGGGACGCGATGATGTGGCGCTTTTGGGCTTTACCTCGGGAACCACGGGCGACCCGAAAGCCACCATGCATTTCCACCGGGATCTCCTGATCATCGCAGATGGCTATGCGCGCGAAGTGCTGGGCGTGACGCCCGACGATATCTTTGTCGGCTCTCCGCCGCTTGCCTTCACTTTCGGACTTGGCGGGCTTGCGGTCTTTCCCCTGCGCTTCGGGGCTGCGGCGGCACTTTTGGAACAGGCGAGCCCGGCGAACATGATCGAGATCATTCAGGACCATAGGGCCACGGTCTGCTTCACCGCGCCCACTGCCTATCGGGTGATGCTGAAGGCGATGGAGGAAGGGGCCGATCTGTCCAGCCTGCGCGCCGCCGTCAGCGCAGGCGAAACCCTGCCCGCCCCGGTCTATGACGAATGGATCACCCGCACCGGCAAGCCGATGCTGGACGGGATCGGCGCGACCGAGATGCTGCACATCTTCCTGACCAACCGCTTTGACGACCACCGCCCCGGCTGCACCGGCAGGCCCGTCACAGGATACGAGGCGCGGATCGTCGGCCCTGACATGGCCGAATTGCCGCGTGGCGAGGTTGGCCGCCTTGCCGTCCGAGGCCCGACCGGGTGCCGCTATATGGCCGATGACCGGCAGGGCCAGTATGTGCGGGACGGCTGGAACCTGACCGGCGACAGTTTCTGGCAGGATGAAGAGGGCCGCTTCCATTTTGCCGCGCGGTCCGATGACATGATCATCAGCGCTGGGTACAACATCGCCGGACCAGAAGTGGAGGCGGCGCTCTTGTCCCATCCTGCCGTTCTGGAATGCGCCGTGGTGGGCGCCCCGGATATGGATCGTGGGCAGATCGTGGAAGCCCATGTCGTGCTGGCCCCGGGGCATGCGGGCGATGCGCTGATGGTCAAGCTGCTTCAGGATCACGTCAAGAAGGTGATCGCGCCCTACAAGTATCCGCGCCGGGTGGTGTTTGCCGAAAACCTGCCCAAGACCCAGACCGGCAAGATCCAGCGGTTTCGCCTTCGGAAAGTCTAGGCGGGGATCACCGCCGTCGCCTCGATCTCGACCTTGGCGCGGTCTTCGACCAGCGCGACAACCTGCACCAGCGCCATCGCCGGATAATGCCGCCCGATCACCGCCTTGTAAACGCGGCCAAGCTCTTTCAGGCTGGCGAGGTATTCCCGCTTGTCGGTGACATACCAGGTCAGCCGGACCAGATGTTCCGGCCCCGCCCCGGCACAGGCCAGCACCTCGACGATGGACCGCAGCGCCTGTTCGACCTGTCCCGTGAAATCATCCGTTTCGAATTCCTGCTGGGCATTCCAGCCAATGATCCCGCCGGTAAAGACCATCCGCCCGGTCGCGGCGACGCCATTGGAATAGCCGATCGCGGGCTTCCAGTGGGAAGGGTGCAGGAATTGCAGGGTTGTGTCGGTCATGCGTCCTCCAGATGCGCGGCCAGTGCTGCGCGGATTGGGTCGGGCCAGCGGGCTGTCCGGCTTTCCGCCGACAGCCAGACAAGCGTCAGCCTTGCGGTCAGCCGATGCTGACCATCACAGCGCGCTTCAAGCCGGAAAGTGGCGGACTTGCCGCCAAGCCGCTCGATCACCAGTTCCCAGTCCAGAAGGTCGCCCAGCCGGGACGGCGCACGGAAATCCGTCTCTATCCTGGCGGTCGGCACGCCGATGCCGTCAGCCATCATGGCATGATAGGAATAGCCCACAATCTCGCGGAAGAAATTCTCGCAAACCGAATTCGTCATCTCGAAGTAGCGAGGATAAAAGACGATCCCTGCCGGGTCGCAGTGGTTGAACTCCACCCGGATCTGGCGGGAATAGCTCATCCGAGCAAGCTCCGCGCGATGACGACACGCTGTACGTCACTGGCCCCCTCATAGATGCGCAAGGCACGGATTTCACGGTAAAGGCTTTCCACCACGGACCCATGCCGCACCCCTTCACCGCCATGCAGTTGCACGGCAATGTCGATCACCTCTTGCGCGGCCTCGGTGGCATAAAGCTTGGCCATCGCCGCTTCACGGGTGACACGGGCGGCACCACTGTCCTTGGTCCATGCCGCACGGTAGACCAGCAACGCCGCCGCGTCGATCTTCAGCGCCATGTCGGCCAGATGCCCCTGCACCATTTGAAGTTCCGACAGCGCCTGCCCCTGAATCCGCCGTGATGTGACCCGGGCCACAGCTTCGTCCAACGCACGGCGAGCAAAGCCCAGCGCCGCCGCGCCTACGGTGGACCGAAACACGTCAAGCACCGACATCGCCAGCTTGAACCCCTCCCCCGGCTTGCCGATCAGCGCCGCCTCGGGCAACACCACCCCCGACAGCCGCAGCCGGGCAAGCGGGTGCGGTGCGATCACTTCCAGCCGCTCGGCAATCTCCAGTCCGGGGGAATCGGCGGGCATCAGAAAAGCCGACAGCCCCTTGGCGCCCGGCGCCTCTCCGGTTCGGGCAAAGACGATGTAGACATCGGCAATCCCGCCGTTCGAAATCCAGGTCTTTTCGCCCTCGATCAGCCAGCCGCCCTGCACCCGTGTCGCGGTGGTTGCCGTTGCAGCCACGTCGGACCCCGACAAGGGTTCGGTCAACGCAAAGGCAGGGATCGCCGTCCCGGTCCGGGTCCGGTCCAGCCACGCGCGCTGTGCAGGCGTGCCAAACAGGCTGACCGGCCCCATGCCAAGGCCCTGCATTGCAAAGGCAAAATCTGCCAGCCCATCATGCCGGGCAAGAGTTTCGCGGATCAGGCAGAGGGTGCGCACATCCAGACGCTCGCCCTCGCCCGCGCCGGAATGGCGCAGCCAGCCCCCCTGCCCCAGCATCGCCACCAGCTTGCGGCAGGCGGCATCCACATCGCCATGGTCCACCGGCAGGTTCACTGCACACCATGCATCCAGAGCCGCCGCAAGGTCGCGGTGGCGTGGTTCGAAGAAGGGCCAGTCAAGGAAACTCTTGTCGCTCATTTCATCTGTCCACAAATATCCTGCGGGTAGCACATTGGTTTCTCCATCGGTTCGAGAAACCAATGTACTGGGGGGTGTGAAACCCCCGCTTCGCCATCAGTCCCCCTGAAACGCCGGCTGTTCCTTGGCCACAAAGGCCCGATAGGCGCGTTCGAAATCACGGGTCTGCATGCAGATGGCCTGCGCCTGCGCCTCGGCCTCGATCGCCTGCTCCAGCCCCATGTTCCATTCCTGGTTGATCTGGGTCTTGGTGATCCCATGCGCGAAGGTCGGCCCGGAGGCCAGTTGCCGGGCCAGCCCCATCGCCGCTTCGTCCAGCGCCTCGGGCGCGTGCAGCGTGTTCCAGAAACCCCAGCGTTCGCCTTCCTCGGCCCGCATCACCCGGCCGGTATAAAGCAGTTCCGCCGCCCGACCCTGCCCGATGATCCGGGGCAGCATGGCACAGGCCCCCATGTCGCAGCCGGCAAGGCCGACGCGGGTGAACAGGAACGCGCATTTGGCCCCGGGGCTGGCCAGCCGCAGGTCTGACGCCATTGCCATGATCGCGCCTGCTCCGACGCAGACGCCATCTACCGCCGCGATGATCGGCTTGCCGCAGCCGATCATCGCCTTGACCAGATCGCCGGTCATCCGGGTGAAGGCGAGAAGCTCCTTCATCTCCATCCCGACCAATGGGCCGATGATGTCATGCACATCGCCGCCAGAGCAGAAGTTGCCGCCGTTGGAACCAAGGATCACCACATCCACATCCGACGCATAGACCAGCGCGCGAAAGGTGTCGCGCAGTTCTGCATAGCTTTCAAAGGTCAGCGGGTTCTTCCGGTCGGGCCGGTTCAGCCGGATCGTGGCGACACGGTCGGTCACGTCCCAAAGGAAATGCGCGGGCCTCAGCCCTTCAAGCTTGGTCATCATGCGGCTCCCATGCGCTTGAGGATATCGGTCAGGGCTTCCAGATCCGTCTCGGAGAGATTGGCAAACAGCTTCGACACTTCTGCCTCATGCCCGGCGGCAAGACCTTCGAACTGGGACAGCCCGGCGGGGGTAAGCGCGACAAATACCGTACGCCTGTCCGTCTCGGACGGGGTGCGGCGGACCAGCCCGTCCTTTTCCAGCCGATCAACGACCGTCGTCGCATTGCCGTTGGAGACCAGCAGCATGCGCGACAGCTCACTCATCGTCACGCCATCGCGGCGACGATAGAGGGCAGCCATCACGTCAAAACGTGGCAGGGTCGTCTCATGCTGGACGCGCAGGACTTCGCGCAGGTGGCTCTCGGCCTGCCGGGTCACACCCAGAAGGCGGATCCACATCTTGAGCCGGCGCTTGGAAGGAGGGGCGGGGTCCGTCATGTCTCCCCCCCCGAAATGGATATGCCCTGACCGTTCACCCCTTCCGCCCCGGGCGAACACAGCCACAGGGCCGCCGAGGTCACCTCATCGGGGCGGTAAAGCCGGTTTTGCGGGCTGATCGCTTCCAGCGCTGCTCGGGCCTCGGCCAGCGTGCGGCCAGTCTTTTCCGCGATGACCTTGACGGAATGGTCGGTCATTTCAGTGTCCAGAAACCCCGGGCATATCGCGTTCACGGTGACTGGCCCGCGGGCCACTTCCAGCGCAAGGGACCGCACTATCCCCATCACGCCATGCTTGGCTGCGGCATAGGGGGCAACCTTTGCATAGCCCTTCAGCCCGGCGGTGGAGGCAACGGCCAGAAGCCGCCCCCAGCCGTCAAACTGCCGCAAGCCTTCGCGGAAGGTCAGAAAGACCCCGGTCAGGTTCACCGCGAGCATCGCGTTCCACTGGTCCAGCGTGGTCTTGGCGAAAGGCGCTGAATCGGCCTGCCCGGCATTGGCAATGACGATGTCCACCCGGCCGGCCTGCGCGAAAAGCCTCTGAACCGAGGCTTCGTCGGTTACGTCGCAGGGCAGCGCGCAGATGGCCGGGTGCTGTGCGGCGGTCGCCTCCAGTGCCGCCACCCGGCGACCACAGATCACCACCTCGGCGGCACCGGCACGCGCAAAACCCAGCGCAAGGTCCGCGCCCGCGCCCGACCCGCCGCCTGTCACCAACACCCGCCGCCCCACGATGGTCATGCCCGGATCACCTCTGCCGTCTTCTCTGCCAGTCGCCGCATCTGGTCCCGCCCGGCCAGATAGGGCAACGGCCATTCGGTCGCAGCATCGCCCATCGCCACGGCGGCGTGAAGGGTCCAGTAAGGATTGGCCAGATGCGGGCGTGCAAGGCAAACCAGATCGGCGCGGCCTGCAAGGATGATCGAGTTTACATGGTCCGGCTCGGTGATATTGCCGACAGCCATGGTGGCGATGCCGGCCTCGTTGCGGATCCGGTCGCTGAACGGGGTCTGGAACATCCGGCCATAAACCGGGCGCGCATCGGTCGATGTCTGCCCGGCAGAGACGTCGATGATATCGGCGCCATTGGCGGCAAACATCCGGGCGATCTGCACCGCTTCATCCGGGGTTACCCCTTCGTCACCAACCCAGTCGGTCGCGCTGATCCGGACCGAGATCGGCTTGTCCTCGCCCCATTCGGCACGCATCGCCTGCAACACCTCAAGCGGCCAGCGCATGCGGTTTTCCAGGCTGCCGCCGAAGTCATCGGTCCGAATGTTCGATTTTGGGCTGATAAAGGACGAGATCAGGTAACCATGCGCCGCATGAAGTTCGATCATGTCAAATCCGGCATGCCGGGCCATTCGGGTCGCGGTCACAAATTCCTCGGTCACCGCCTCCATGTTTGCCCGTGTCATCTCAAGCGGAGTGGCGTTGCGGGGCGACCATGGCAGCGGCGACGGGGCGATGATGTCCCAGTTGCCATCAGGCAATGGGGCGTCGCCTTCTTCCCAGCCAAGCTGAGTGCTGGCCTTGCGCCCGGCATGGCCGATCTGGCAGCAGATCTTTGCATCCGTCTCAGTATGGACGAAATCAACGATCCGCCTCCATGCGGCCTCATGCTCCGGCGCGTAAAGCCCCGGACAACCGGGGGTGATGCGGCCCTGCGCGGATGTGCAGGTCATTTCCGTGTAGACCAGCCCCGCGCCCCCCTTGGCGCGTTCGCCGTAATGGACCAGATGCCAGTCTGTCGGGCAGCCGTCCGCGGCCTTGTATTGCGCCATGGGCGACACCACGACCCGGTTCTTCAGCGTCATGTCGCGCAAGCGAAACGGCGCGAACATCGGCTTGCGGCCCGGCTGCCCGCCCGCTTGCCGCTGGAACCAGTCTTCGGTCCGGCCCAGCCAGTCCGGGTCGCGCAGGCGCAGGTTTTCGTGGCTGATCCTCTGGCTGCGGGTCAGAAGGGAATAGGCAAATTGCTCGGGCGGCAGGTCAAGGTAGCGTTCCACCTGCTCGAACCATTCAAGGCTGTTGCGTGCCGCCGATTGCAGGCGCAGCACCTCGACCCGGCGTTCATCCTGATAACGGGCAAAGGCGGCCTCCAGCGTGGGTTCGCTGTGCAGGTATTCCGCCAGCGCGATGGCGCTGTCAAAAGCCAGCCGTGTGCCAGAGCCGATCGAGAAGTGCCCCGTCGCCGCCGCATCGCCCATCAGCACCACGTTTTCATGATACCACTTGCCGCAGACCACGCGGGGGAAGTTCATCCAGACCGCAGACCCGCGCAGGTGGGCGGCGTTCGAGATCAGCTCATGCCCGCCCAGATGACGTTCGAATATCTTGCGGCAGGTTTCAACCGTGTCTTCTTTAGACATGCCGGCAAAGCCGATATTGTCCCAGGTCTGTTGCGTGCATTCGACGATGAAGGTCGCGGTGTTGTCGTCGAACTGGTAGGCATGCGCCCAAAGCCAGCCGTGGTCTGTCTTTTCGAAAATGAAGGTGAAGGCGTCGTCAAATTTCTGCTGCGTGCCAAGCCAGACGAACTTGCACAGGCGCATGTCGATGTCGGGCTGAAAGAAGGTCTCATACTCGCGGCGCACGGCCGAATTGATGCCATCCGAGGCTACGACGACATCGTAGTCACGGCGGTAGTCTTCGGCCAATCCGAACTCGGTCTCGAATTGCAGGTCAACGCCCAACGCGCGGGCGCGGGCCTGAAGCAGGATCAGCATCTGCTTGCGGCCGATCCCGGCAAAGCCATGCCCGCCCGAAACCGTGCGCACCCCGTCATGCACGACAGCGATATCGTCCCAGTAGGCGAAATGGTCCTTTATCGATTGCGTCGAGACCGGATCGTTCCGCCCCATCCGCTGAAGCGCGTCATCCGACAGCACCACCCCCCAGCCGAAGGTGTCATTGGCACGGTTGCGTTCCAGCACGGTGATCTGATGCGACGGATCACGCAGCTTCATCGATATGGCGAAGTAAAGGCCGGCGGGGCCGCCGCCCAGACACAGAATTTTCATGGCCCAGATCCCGGATGGCGCGGAATGCGCCCTTGTGGAAGGCTATACCGGTTGAAAACAATTTCAAGCTTGAAATTTTCTGGCTTGAAATTCTTCCGCCGCGCGTAAAGATCACAAGCATGGAACTTGTCATCGACCACATGCCGGGCTGGGTACGCCTGACCCTCAACCGCCCCGCGCAGAAGAACGCGCTGAACACCGCGCTGCTGGCGGCGCTGGTTGATGCGCTGGCCGCCTGCGCGGCAGACCCGGCCTTGCGCGTCGTGGTGCTGACCGGGGCTGATGGCAACTTTGCCGCCGGCGCCGACATCACCGAGATCGAGACGAAGACGGCCGCCGAAGGGGCCATTGACCCGCGCAAGGCATATTGGGCGGCGATCCGCGCTTTCCCGAAACCGATGATAGCGGCTGTGGATGGCTTTGCTTTGGGCGGCGGGTTTGAACTGGCTTTGATGGCCGATCTGATGGTGCTTGGGCCGACAGCGCGGGTGGGCTTGCCAGAGACCAGCCTTGGGCTGATCCCCGGCGCGGGGGGCGGGCAACGGCTGATGGCACTTGCCGGGCGCGCGCGGGCGATGCGGATGGTTCTGAGCGGCGAGGTGATCGACGCGGCCACGGCCTTTGACTGGGGTATCGCCTCGTATCTGGCCGATGGCCCCGCGCTGGAGATGGCCGACGTGCTTGCCGGACGACTGGCCGGGCGGGCGCCCTTGGCCTTGATGGCGGCCAAGGCGACTCTCTTGGCGGGTGAGGAAAAGTCGCTGGCTCTGGACGTGGAGCGCAAGGCGTTTGAGCGTCTTCTTGACACCGACGACAAGGCCGAAGGTATCAACGCCTTCCGTGACCGTCGCAAACCGGAGTTTCGGGGTAAATGACCATCGGGATCATCGGCCTTGGGGCGATGGGCCTTGGTATCGCGCAGGTTTATGCGCAGGCGGGGCATGAAGTCCTTGCCACTGATGCAAATGCTGAAGCCCGCGGCAGTGCCGCCGCGCGCCTTGCCCGGTCGCTTGACGCCCGCGTGGCCAAGGGCGCGATGACGGCAGAGACGCGCGATGCGGTCCTTGGCCATCTGCGGGTGGCGGACCGGATCGAAGACCTTGCCCCCGCTGATCTGGTGATCGAGGCGGTGGTCGAGCGGCTGGATGTGAAGCAGGCGGTCTTCGCAGCGTTGGAAGGGCTTTTGTCCCCCGATGCCGTCCTTGCCACCAACACTTCATCCCTGTCGGTCGGGGCCATCGCAGCCGGGCTTTCGCGGCCTGACAGGCTGTTGGGTCTGCACTTCTTCAACCCGGCCCCGGCGATGCGGCTGGTCGAACTGATCCCCCACCCCACCACCGCGCCCGATGCGTTGGCAAAGGCGCGCAGCCTGACCGAAGCTGCGGGCAAGACGGTGATCCAATGCGCCGACCGTCCCGGCTTCATCGTCAACCGCTGCGCGCGGCCCTACTATGGCGAGGCGCTGGCCCTGCTGAGCGAGGGCCGTTCGGCGGCAGAGATTGACGCGGCGATGGTGGCGGCAGGCTTTCCGGTCGGCCCCTTTGGACTGATCGACCTGATCGGCGCTGACATCAACCTTGCCGCCACCGAAAGCCTTGCCGCCGCGATGGGCGACCATCCGCGCTATCATGTGTTCCCGGCGCTGAAGGCGCAGGTCGCAAGTGGCAATCTGGGGCGCAAGACGGGGCGCGGCTTTGTCTTTCCCGATCCCCTGCCCCCCGCGCCAAGTGATGCAGCGGCCATCACCCTGCGGATCGAGGCGGTGCTGGTGAACGAGGCTGCGTGGCTCTTGGCTGAAGGCGGCACGACGGCCGAGGCCATCGATACCGCGTTGCGACTGGGCCTGAACTTTCCGCGCGGGCCGTTTGCGATGCTGGCCCAGCATGGCCGGGACGCCGTGCAGACCACGCTTGCCGCTCTTGAAACCGCAGCACCGCCCGGCCTGAAAGGACGCTACCTGCCCGCACCGGACCTGCGCCCATGACCGGTGTCTTTCTTTGCGCCCACCGCCGTACGCCAATCAGGCGCCCGAAAGCGTGCCGAAGCTGACAGTCAACCGCCCATGTGCAACTGGGCCTGATCTGGTGATCGACGAGGCGCTGGCGGCGCCGGCCAGGGCGTTGCCTTGGAGCTGTTTGCCATCTGGCGTTGCGTCATTTGGCTGAACCACGGCCGGGGTCAGCCCAAGTCCAGCAAAAGGGCTGCTCAGGGCCGCCGATGGGTGGCGGCCACGCGTGAGATTTCCTCATAGATTCCGGACAACAAGTTCAATGTCCGCGTCGCCTCGGCCAATCGGTCGGAAAAACCCGGCACGCCCGCGACCGCCTGCAACAAAAGACGCCGCCGCAGCGCGCTATAGTCATCGGTCACCCGGCGGCCTTCCTCGGTCACCTCATATGTCACACCAGACCGCCCCGCCCCTTGGCGCAGCACCAGCCCCGCGCCGATCAGCTTGCGCAGCGAATACTGGATGTTCGGCACGTCATCGCGGTTGGTCAACCGCGCCAGATCCTTGATCGTCTTGGGCCGTTCATTCATCCGGATGATGTGCAAAAGCGCATTCTCCGGCCCCGTCGCCGCCAGATCACAGACCGAGGCAAGGCACTCCGACTGCCAGCGACCGAATCCCTCGAACGTGCGCATCAGGGCGAATTCGAGTTCCGTCGTATCCACCTCGACCGCGCTTTCAGCCAGATGCCAGTGCCAGTCCAGCCCGCGCGTCCGGTCCACGGACCCTGCAACATTTTGAGATTGATTGTCTTTTTTCGCCATTCGCTTCGCCCCTTGCTGTGCTGACCTTGGCCCTACAGAACCGTTGACGCAAATGGATTTTACGATAGACTTTCAAGCATAAAATACTTTTAAAAATCCAACAGGGATCAACCAACATGACACAACACCCGATGCTCTCGGGCGATCGCTTTCGCTTGGGCACTTTCTCGACCAACTGCTCTTCGGGCATGACACCCACCAAGGTGCCTGAGCGCTGGGTGAACAGTTGGGACAACAACCTGAAACTGGCGCAGATGCTGGATGAGGCCGGGATCGACTTCATGCTGCCGATTGCGCGCTGGATCGGCTATGGCGGCGAGACGGATTTCCATGGCGGCGTGCTGGAGACGATGACCTGGGCGGCAGGCCTCCTGGCGGCAACAAAGAACATCGCGGTGTTCGCCACCATCCACACGGCGGCAAATCACCCAGTCGTGGTGGCCAAGCAGATCGCCACGATCGACCAGATCGGCCACGGCCGCGCGGGGCTGAACATCGTCGCGGGCTGGAACAAGCCGGAGTATGAGGCGCTTGGCCTCACCCTGCCTGACGACCACGAAACCCGCTATGGCTATGCTCAGGAATGGTTTGATCTGGTCTGCAAGCTTTGGACATCGGACGAGCATTTCGACTGGAACGGCAAGTATTTCAAGGCCGCCAAGGTGAAGGGTGACCCCAAGCCGATGCGCGGGACGGTGCCGATCATCAACGCCGCCGGCAGCCCCCAAGGGCGCGAATTCGCCACCGACAACGCCAACTTCCTCTTTACCCCAGCCATCGACCTTGAAAGATCGAAAACCGAAATCGCCGATCTGAAGGCGCAAGCAAAAGCCAAGGGGCGGGACGTCAACGTGCTGACCTTCAGCCATGTGATCTGCCGCCCGACAGAGGCCGAAGCCAAGGCCTATGCCGATCATACCGCTGTCCAGAACGCCGATACTGATGCGGTGGACAATCTGGTGCGCCTGCAATTCGCCCATGCCCACAGCTTTCCCCATGATCTTCTGGCGCAGATCAAGCACCTCTTTGCGCTGGGCCACGGAGGATTTCCCCTGATCGGCACGCCGGATCAGGTGGCAGATGGTATCTTGAAGCTGCATGCCACTGGCTTTGCCGGGACCACGCTTTCCTTCGTCGATTATGTCGAGGAGTTCCCCTATTTCCGCGATACGGTGCTGCCAAAGCTGGCAGCCGCCGGGATCAGGTGAAGGGAAAAGGAATGGCCGAAGAACCGACAGGCAAGGATTTCCGCGATGCGATGCGCGCCTTTGTGGGCAATTGCAGTGTGATCACCGTGGGTGACGGCGAGGAAGCCTCGGGCCTTGTCGTGACTTCGGCCATCTCGCTTTCCGCCGAGCCGCCGCTTTTGTTGGCTTGCGTGAACCGGACGGCATCAAGCTATCCGCTGCTGGAAACGTATGGGCGGTTCGGCTGGTCTTCGCTGGGCGCAAGCCATCAGGCGGTGGCCGAGCGGTTTTCCGGCTTTGGCGGGGTCAAGGGGCCGGACCGCTATGAGGGTGCAGAATGGGAAACGGCGGTTACCGGGGCGCGGCTCCTGCAAGGCGCACCTACTGCTTTTGACTGCACGGTCGAAGAGATGATCGACCGTGCCACCCACTCCATCGTGATCGGCAGGGTGCGGGCGATCCGCACCACCCCCGGCGCGGGGGCGCTGATCTACTGGAACGGCGGCTTTCGCGCCTTGGAAGGCTGAACAACAAGAAAGGGGGCAGCGATGCCCCCTTTTGCCGATTGAAACGTCAGGCCGTCCCGTCAGGCAAAACTGCGGATTGTCTGGATTGCCCCCTCCAGCGCCTTGCCGTCCTCATCCTTCAGCGCGGCTTCGCGCAGGCGGCGGCACCAATCCGCAGCATCTTCGCGCGCGGTAATGGCGGCAGTGGCCTCCAGCACGCGGTCGAACTTCGAATGGCCGCGGGCATGAGTATCGGAATAACCCTTGATCAGGCGGCGGCAGCGGATCAGTTCGACCGCCAGATCGTAATTCGTGGCGACATGGCTCAGGGCATGGTCCAGCCAACGCGCCAGATGCCCCTGTTCCTGCGCATGACGCAGGCTGCGCAAGCGCCAGCCGCGCAAGCCGCCGATCACATGCAGCGTCAGGAAGGCCCACAGGCTATCGGTCCGCAACCGGCGACCCTTGTTGAACCAGCGGTCCAGCCGGGCCATCCATTTCGGATCAGCCTCCAGCCGCGCGCCCAGTCTTGCGGGAAAAAGGCCCACGATTTCCTCGGCCCTTGGGTGGAAGAACTCGGTCAATTGCATGACATTCGCATCCTTCACCCGCATTTCCTTGCGGATGCGGTCAAACCGGCGGCCCCGGGTTTTCAGGTCGGCAACGCGGATGATGTCGTCATAAGCCATGGCGTTGGCGATATACTTCGCCGCCTCACGCGACAGCACCCAGCCATGGGCGGCATCATCCCGCGCCATCACCTGCGCCAGCCGGTCCAGATAGGCAGCGCCATAGCGCAGGTCTTGAAAGTCCACGACCTTGCGCAACCCCGGCAAGGCAAGCTCGGCCACCGGGGCGGGCAGGGCCGCGACCCGTGCGGCCAACCTGTCCCATTCGGCCATCAGCCGGGCCGGGCCTGACACACCGGGCGCGGGCCGGGGCGCATCCTTTGGAGCTGACGCCTGATCCGGCGGGTTCGCCGCCGTCTCGAACGCCGCGCCAAAGGCCCGGAGCGAGCCCTCAATCCCCTTGCCCCCGGCCCGAATGGCGGCCTCGAATGCCGCACGCGGAAAGGGCAGCGCGCCCGACCCGGCCAAGGCACCGAAGAGCGAGGCCGAAATCACCGACCCATTCGCAAGCGCCAGCGCGTCAAAATCCGCCGCAATGAAGCGTCGCGCGGCAATCTCGGCCGCCGCCATGACCTCAGCGCTTGAGGCAATGCCATCCCCCGGCACCATCTTTTCCGACACCGCCAAGGCCCGGTGGGTAGAGGCGATCAGCGTGGTCCGATCCGGCGTGACAAAGCCCCGGATGATCGACCGCCCGGCTTCCATCATCTCGGCGGCGATCATGATGTCCACGTCACCCGGCGCGGGCATCAGTGAGAAGACCGGCACCGGGTCTCCTGCGCGGTGCGGGGCCATTTCGACATAGTAGACCGTGGCCCCGGTGCGCTGAGAGACGCCCGCTACGGATGTCGCCTGCGCGGCAAAGCCCTGCGACCGGGCCAGATCCTCGATCCAGCCGGTCAGCACGCCGCCGCCCTGCCCGCCCACAGCAAGGATCGCCAGCTTGATGATCCCTGACAGGCGCGGGTCGGCGGTGCCGTGGCCAAGCTGGTCGGAAAGCGTTTCGTGCAGCGTCATGCCTGCCCCTCAAAGCTCAGCCGGCGCGCGGCGCGGCGGGATTGCAGCCAGCCGATCACCCGGGCGCGGAAGCGGGCCATCCACGCCTCCCAGGCCGAGGGGTTATGCACCACATCGGCCCGGTAGAAGGACGGGCAAAGGACGGCGGCATCCGCCACCTCGCCACAGTTGCCGCAGCCGACGCAAGACTGGTCGATGCTGGCCACGGGGTCGTCGCGCAAGGGATCGTCAAGCTTCTTCAGTGACAGCGACGGGCAACCTGACAGCCGGATACAGGCGTGATCGCCGGTGCAGACGTCTTCATCGACGCCGAAACGGGGGGCCTCGACCCGGCGGCCCTCCCTGATCGCCTTCTGTGCCAAGGGTTTTTCCCGGCGCTGCTTGTTCAGCATGCATTCCGAGGAGGCGACGATGACCTTCGGCCCCGGAGTGTCGGTGGTCAGTGCCTCACGCAACACATCGCGCATCCGGCCCACGTCATAGGTGTTGTCCACCTGACGCACCCAGTCGATCCCGATGCCGCGCAAAGCCTTGGTGATCGGATGCTTCGTCGCCTTGGTCGGATTGTCGGCACGGCTGGACATGATGTCCTGCCCCCCCGTCGCGGCGGAATAGTAGTTGTCCACGATCACCGCCACGCCATCGGACTTGTTGAAGGCCATGTTGGTAAAGCTGGACGACAGCCCGTTATGCCAGAAGCCGCCATCCCCGATGATTGACACCGGGCGGCGTTCCCCACCGCCATCAAAAGCCGCATTGGCGGCGGGACCAAGGCCATAGCCCATCGTCGCGCCGCCGATTTCAAACGGCGGAAGTGCTGCGAAGAGGTGGCAGCCGATATCGGCACTGATCTGCAACTTGCCGGTTTCCTTCTGCACCAGCTTCATCGCGGCGAAGATCGGCCGTTCCGGGCAACCGGTGCAGAACCCCGGCGGGCGGATCGGCACGGTCTTGGTCAGGTCGGGGATCTGCGGGCAGTCCTCATTCGGGGCGCGGACCGTGGCGGGCAAGAGGTCCGGCGCGGCCGCCTTCAGGAAAGCGCCGATCGCGTCCAGCATCACCTGCCCGGTATATTCCCCGGCCATCGGGAAGATATCCTTGCCCCGCAGCCTGACCGACGAGTCGGCGCGGTAAAGGAAGGTTGTCAGCTGCTGTTCGATGAATTCCGGTTGGCCTTCCTCGATCACCAGGATCTGGTCCTTGCCCTCGCAGAACTCCAGAAACTCCGATGCCAGAAGGGGATAGGTCACGTTCAGCACATAGAGCGGAACGTCGGTACTGCCGTGCAGATCGGCCAGCCCCAGCCGTTGCAGCGCCCGGATGACGCCGTTGTACATGCCGCCCTGCACCACCAGCCCGACCGGGGCCGTCTTCGGACCAAAGACCTCGTTCAACCCACGCTCGCGGATGAAAGTTTCGGCGGCGGGCCAGCGGTTCCGGATCTTGTCCTGTTCGTGCATGTAGGACATCGGCGGCAACACGACCCGGGCGAAATCGGACTGCGGGTTTGACAGGGCTTCCCTTACCGAAAGCTTCGGGCGCCGGTTGTCGCGGGTCTGAAAGCTGCCGGTCACATGGCAAGACCGGATGCGCACCATCAACATGACTGGCGTATTCGAGGCTTCGGACAGTTCAAACCCGTCCTTCACCGCCTTGGTGATGGAAGGAAGGTTCGGGCGAGGGTCCAGAAGCCAGAACTGCGATTTCATCGCGAATGCGTGGCTGCGTTCCTGCATGATGCTGGAACCCTCGCCATAATCTTCGCCCACGATGATCAGCGCGCCACCGTTGACACCAGAGGAGGCAAGGTTGGCCAGCGCATCAGAGGCCACGTTGACCCCGACTGACCCCTTGAACGTGACCGCGCCCCGGATCGGGTAATGCACGGATGCCGCAAGCATCGCCGCCGCCGCCGCCTCGTTCGCGTTGGCCTCGAACCGGATGCCAAGTTCGGTCAGCAATTCCTCGGCATCTGCCAGCACGTCCATCAGATGGCTGATCGGCGCGCCCTGATAGCCGCCGACATAGCCGACGCCGTTTTCCAGAAGCGCCTTGGTGATCGCCAGAATCCCCTCGCCGGTGAAGGTCTGGCCGTCCCCCAGCCGCAGGTGTTCCACTTCCGCCTTGAAGGACCGTTCAGCCATGATCAGATCTCGTGCTTGCGGATGTTGGTCAGCATTTTCTGAAGCGTTGCCACGAAGGCGCGGCGTTCGTCGTCGGGGATGCCACGGAACATGCGCGACTGCGCCTCGGCCATGCGGGGCCAGAGGGTTTCGAAAGCGACCCGCCCAGCCTCGGTGATGAAGATCCGGGTCGCACGACTGTCGGCGCTGTCGGCTTCACGCCGGATCAGCCCTTCGGTCGCCAACTGATCCAGCGCGCGCGACAGGGTGGATTGTTCAACCACCGAAAAGACCGCGAGTTCGCGGATCAGCGGGCCTTCGATCACCGAAAGCACCGCCAGCGCGCGCATCTTGGGGGTTGTCAGGCCAAGCCCGGCCATTTCATCTCGCAGACTGGCGTTGTAGCGGCCCATGATGCGGTTCATCAGATAGGGCGCGAAATTGGTCAGCCCGATTTCTCCCAGACGCGGCGGGCTGGCAGGCGGGCGTTCAGGGGGCGATTGATCGGTCATGCGCCCAGCCTTTTTGCCGCAAGGAAGCCCGATCCGCCGCCCAGCCCCGGCCCGGGGTGGGTCGAGGCGCCGATGTGGATCAGCCCGCGCACCAGCCCGACGCCATTGGTCGAATGGGCATAGGGGCGGAAGATGAAGAACTGGTCGATGCTGCAAAGCCCGCCATAAGGGTCACCGCCGACAAGGTTGATATTCATCGACTCAAGATCGGCCGGGGAATAGGCGCGGCGGGCCAGCTTGATGCTGTCGAAATCCTTGATGTGCTGGCGCAGGATGGCTTCGATCCGGTCGGCAAAGGCTTCGCGGCTGACCTCGGACCATGTGCCATCGGTGGCAATCTCTCCCGCCGCATCGCCCTTGACCACGCGCGGCGCGTCGGGGATTTGCAGCCAGAGGATCGCCTTCCCGTCAGGGCAGCGTGAGGGGTCAAGCCGGTGCGGCTGGCCCACGCAGATCGTGGGGGTGGCGGGCAGCATCCCCCGCTCTGCCTCGTTCGCGGATTTCGAGACGGAATCGATCCCATCCGCCAGATGGATCAGCGCCACATCCTCCAGCCCCGGCGACAGCCATTCCGGCTGGCGGTCCAGCGCGTAATGCAGTTGGAAATTCCCCCGTCCGTGGCGGAAGGACTTCGCCGCCGCCTGATCTTCCGGCAGGTTCACCTCGCGCAGAAGCCGGCCCTGCAACTGCCCCGGTGCGACCGAGGCGAGGACGGAGGGCGCAAGGATTTCCTCGCCCGAGGTCAACGCCACGCCCCGCACCCGGCCCTTGGTCACCAAAATCCGGTCCACATCCGCGCCACAGCGGATTTCGCCGCCCTTTCCCTCGATCAGCGTGCGGAACGCCGCAACTGCCCGGCCCGAGCCGCCCTTGACGATCGGCGCCCCCGCCGCTTCCAGCGCGAAGGCGATGACCTTGCCCATCTGGCCGGAATAGGTGCTTTCCGGGGTCAGCCCGGTGTGCAACACCCACGGCGCGTAAAGCGCCTGCACGAGGGGGCTTTGATAGCCCGTCTCAAGCCAGCCCCGCGCCGGGGTCAGCGCGGTGCCGAACCATGCGGCAAGCCCACGCAAGCCGCGCTTCCGCACCTGCCCCCACAGCAGCTTTGCCGTAGGCCATGACCAGAGCGAGCCGCCCAGAAGCGAGAAAAGAAAGGGTGCATCGGCCTCGATACTGCCGACATCCGCCGCATGCCGGTCCCCATCGCCGGGTGCCAGCGCGTTGAAGGCGGCGATGTTCTTCGCCCGGTCGGTGGTCAGCACCAGCGCCTCGCCGTTCGGGCGGATCACCGCCGTCGGGTGGGGCGTGTGGCAATAGTCGAACCCGTGCCGGGCAAGGTGGGGGCCAAGCGCGGCCCCCGCCGGTGAGGTCATGAACAAGACCCATGTCGCGGCCATCACGTCATGATGAAACCCCGGCAGCGTGATCTCCTCGGTGCGCAGGCACCCACCGGGGGTGGCCTCACGCTCCAGCAGCAGCACGCGGTCGCCCTTCAGCGCCAGAAGCGCCCCGGCGACCAGCGCGTTGATCCCGCTGCCGATGATGACGTGATCAGGCCGCACCGCCTAGCCCTTCGGCACCAGCGCCAGCGCCCGGATTGGCGAGCCCGTACCCTGCTTGATCTTCAAGGGGGCGGCAATCAGGATCGCCCCCTTGGCCGGCAGCTTCGACAGGTTGGCAAGGCTGGCAAGGCCGAAACAGTTGTTCTTGTGCAAAAGGTTATGCGCCGGGAAGGGTGGCGTCATGCCGCCCGCCTGCCCCGCATCGGTGCCGATGCACTGGCTGCCCCAGCCGACAATGCCCTTGCCGATCAGGTATTCGATGACCTCGGCCGTCGGTCCCGGCGTATGCGGGCCGGTCTCGTTCGCGTTCAGGAACAACCCTTCGTCATGCGCGCGGCTGTCCCAGTCGGACCGCAGCACGACCCATTCGCCCGCGTTGATCGCGCCGTGCTTGGCCTCCCACGCTTTGACATGGTCGATGGTCAGAAGAAAGTCCGGGTCCGCCGCACATTCGGCGCTGAAGTCCAGCACGTTGACCGGGGCGACCAACCGCTGCACGTCCAGCGTATCGGTATAGCCGTCGGCATAATCCTTGCCGGTGATCCAGTGGTGCGGCGCGTCGAAATGGGTGCCGGAGTGTTCGCCAAGCTCCAGCCAGTTCCAGGCCCAGAACGGCCCGTCCTTGTCATATTCGCTGATCCGGTGGATCTTGATCGGCGGGGTGTCCTTGGCGAAATCTGGCGGCAGCTTCAAGAGCGGCGTTTCCGGGCCAAGCACGCCCGAGCAATCCACCACTTCGATCCCGCCCGAGGCGAGCATGCCCGCCAATGAACTCAAGACGCTTGCAGAGGTCATCTTATTCTCCCTGTTGGCCAGACCATCCCGGCACTGATCCGCGCGCCGGTTGATCCGGCACCTCTGGAATCAAGCTAGACAGATTTAAATGCATTTGCAAATATCACTGCGACACTCTGTCAGGAAACGGGTCTGGGGACACATGGCCGAAGGTTTCGATGCAGTCCTGATCGGGGCGGGCCACAACACGCTGGCCGCGGCGCTGCACCTTGCGGCGAAAGGCTGGCGCGTGGGCGTGTTTGAACAGTCCACAGTCGCGGGCGGTGCGGTCAAGACCGGGGACTACACCCTGCCCGGCTTTCGCCATGACTGGGCGGCGATGAACCTTTCCCTCTTCGCCGGAAGCCCGTTTTTCAAGGCCTATGGCGAAGAACTGGCCCGCCACGGCTGCGCCTTCGTGCCGGTCAACCGCCCGTTTGCCTCGTCTTTCGCGGACAGCACTTGGGCGGGGGTGTCCACCGACAAGGTAGAAACCCTGGCCTCGATCCGCGCACATTCGGCCAAGGATGCGGCGGCCTGGGAAACCCTTTGCGCGGGCTTCGGGGCCGAGGCGCCGCATCTTTTCGGGCTTCTGGGCGCCCCGATGCGGTTTCGTGCGCTTGCATATTTCATGTTCAAAACACTTCGTGCCAAGGGGGTGGGCGGCACGCTGGACATGGGGCGGTTCCTTTTGTCCTCGCCCCGCGCATGGCTGGAGGAGACGTTTGAGCATCCCCATGTCCGGGCCATGCTGGGCGCCTGGGGCATGCATCTGGACTTTGCCCCCGATGTCGCGGGCGGCGCGATGTTTCCCTATCTGGAAGGTATGGCAGGCCAGGCCTTCGGCATGTTGATCGGCCAAGGCGGGGCCGATACGGTGACGCGGTCGCTGATCGCGGCCATCGAGGCGCGCGGTGGCGTGGTGGAAACCAGGGCCAAGGTCGCGCGGATCCTGCATCAGGGCGGCAAGGCTTCGGGCATCGAGCTTCTGGATGGTCGCCAGATTGCTGCCCGCCGCGCGGTCATTGCCGGGGTTGCCCCACGCGCTTTGCCCCGGCTGACCGGCGGCACGACACCCGCGTTTGACCGAAGCATGGAAGACTTTCGCCATGCCCCCGGCACGATGATGATCCACCTTGCGATGGACGCCCTTCCCGACTGGCGCGCGGGGGCGGACCTGCAACGTTTCGCTTATGTCCACATCGCGCCCAGCCTTGACCAGATGGCCCGCACCTACCAACAGGCAGCGGCCGGGATGTTGCCCGACGAGCCGATCCTTGTAATCGGCCAGCCCACCGTCTATGACCAAAGCCGCGCGCCTGATGGCAAACATGTCCTCTGGGTGCAGGTCCGCATGGCCCCCGGCACCGTCAAGGGCGACTCGAAAGGCGAGATCACCGCGACCGACTGGGCCGAGGCCGCCGCCCCCTTCGCCGACCGCGCGCTGGCGATCCTTGAGACCCATGCCCCTGGCACAAAGGCGAAAATCCTTGGCCGCCGTATCGTGACCCCGCTGGAACTGGAGGCTGACAACCCGAACCTTGTCGGCGGTGATCAGGTCTGCGGCAGCCACCACCTGTCACAGCACTTCCTGTTCCGCCCCGCCCGCGGCCATGCCGATGGGTCGACCCCGATCACCAACCTGCACCTGACCGGTGCCGCCGTGTGGCCCGGTGCGGGGACAGGGGCGGGGCCGGGCTTCCTGCTTGCCCGTCACCTTGCCGGAAGCTGATCCAAGACGACCACAAACCAACAAGAAACCAACAGGGAAAATGACCATGAACCTCAACCGCCGCAGTCTTCTCAAGCTGTCCGCTGCCACCATGGCGGCGGGCACCATCAGTCTGCCATCCTTTGCCCAGGCCATCGACGAGCTGGTGATCGCCTATAACGTCAACTTGCCATCATGGGATCCGACCGTCGGCCCAAGTGCTGTGAACCCGACGATCCAGGGGCTTTATCAGTCGGTCTTCGACCAATACATCCTGCAACAGCCAGATCTGTCGCCCGCGCCCGGACTTCTGACCGAATGGGGCTGGAACGACGACAAGACCCAGGTCTGGATGACCGTGCGTGAAGGCGTGACCTGGCATGACGGATCGCCCTTCACCGCCGAGGATGTGGCCTGGAACCTTGCCCGTGTGGCGAACCCCGAAACCGGCAGCCCGATCCAGTTCGTCTGGGGAACGCTGGCCAACCACCGCGTTGAAGGCAACCGCGTCATCGCCGATGTGGCGCAGTTCGACCCGACGATCTTCAAGTGGATGTATTTCCTGACCGGCTATGTCTTGCCCAAGGCTTACTATGAAAAGGTCGGGGCCGAAGGCTTCGAGGCCGCGCCCGTCGGCACCGGCCCCTACATGGTCGAGAAGTTCGAGCGCAACGCATTTGTCCGACTGAAGGCGAACGCGAACTACTGGGGCGGCAAGCCCGATTTTGATACCGTGACCATCAAGTTCGTCCCCGACGCCGCCGCCCGGGTGGCCGAAGTGGAGAGCGGCAACAGCCATGTCACGCTGGAAATGCCCTATGAGGAATATGACCGTCTGAAAGGTGGCCCCCTTGCCGGCGTGGCCGCGCCGATTTCCGACATCGGGATGATTTTCCTGAACGATATCGAGGTGATGACCGACCCCAACGTCCGGATGGCCGCCGCCCATGCCATCGACAAGCAGGCGATCATCGACCGCTTGCTGTCGGGCTATGGCGTCAAGATCGACTCGCTCCAGACCCCGGAATACGATGCCTTTGATGCCTCGATCACCGTGGCCTATGACGAGGCAAAGGCCATCGAGCTTCTGGCGGCCTCGGGCTATGGTCCCGACAATCCGGTGAAGTTCAAGATCCAGACCACCCGCGGGTTCAAGCCCAAGGATTACGAGATGGTGCAGGCCATCGTTGGCCTGTGGCGCCGGGTCGGGATCGAGGCGGAAATCGAGGTCTACGAGATCGCCAAGCATTACGAACTGCGCGCCGCCGACCAGCTTGCCCCGGCCGCCTTCTACAACTGGGGCAATTCGGTCGGTGATCCGACGACCTCGACCGGGTTCGCGATGTTCGGCCCAAGCCCGCACAGCGTGTGGGATGGCGAGGATCTGATCGGCATGATCGGTCCCTTGTGGGGCGAGGCGGATGAAGCCAAGCGGATCGAGGGCTGGAAGGCGGTGGACAAGTATATCGCCGATAACGCGCTGGTTATTCCGCTGCTGCAATATGTCCAGCCAATCCTGCACGCGCCGGGCGTGGTGGTGACCCCGCATGCCTCGGGCTCGCTCTTGCCGCATCTGATGAAGCGGGCCTGACGCGTCGCGCTTGCGGAAAGGCCGGGGGGTTTTGCACCCCCCGGACCCCCCGCAGGATATTTCTGGACAGATGAAAACAGGGCGATCCGCCCGACCTGGGGCCAATGCCGTTTTTGCGCATTCTTCTTTTGCGGTTGCTGACCACCCTTGTCACGCTGGCGGGGGTGGCGGTGATCGTGTTCTTCGTGATCCGGGTTGTGCCGGGCAACCCCATTGCGATGATGCTGCCCCCGGGCGCGACTGACGAGGACATCGCCCGGCTTTCCGCGCTTTACGGGTTGGATAAACCCCTGATCACCCAGTTCGGCATCTGGCTTTCTGGGGTGATGCAGGGGGATTTCGGCACCTCGATCACCACGCGCCAGCCAGTGCTGGGGCTGGTGCTGGGGCGGCTGCCGGCGACGCTGGAGCTGGCGATCATGGCCCTGGTGATGGCCGTTCTGATCGGTGGGGCTGCGGCATTGATCGGCACCCGTGGGCGCGGCACACGAACGGAAGGAGCGATCGACGTGGTCAATGGCATGGCCCTGTCGGTGCCGGATTTCCTTTGGGGGCTGGTCCTGATGCTGGTCTTTGGGGTGCTGTTCCCGGTCTTCCACATCTCGGGGCGGGTGACGCCATCACTGGACTTGCCCTTCACGACGAATTTCTACCTGTTCGAAAGCCTGATCCGGCTGCGCTTTGATCTTTGGGCCGATCTTGTCGCGCATATGTTCATGCCTGCGCTGGCACTGGCGATCCCGCTGGCGGCGATCATTGGCCAGCTTCTCAAGCAAAGCCTGAAGGAAACCATGAACCTTGACTACGTCACCCTGGCCCGCACCAAGGGCTACGGCGAGACGCATGTGATCATGCATGAGGCGTTACGCAATGCCGTTCTGCCGACGCTGACGCTGGTTGGCGTACAGTTTACCTTCCTGATTGGTGGGACGGTGATCATCGAGCGGCTCTTCTCCTATGAAGGCCTTGGCAACATGGCGATTGACGCGGTGATCAACCGTGACCTTCCGCTGATCCAGGGCATCGTGATCCTGTTTGCGGTGATCTTCACCGCCGTGAATCTGATTGTTGACCTGCTTTACACCGTGTTGAACCCAAGGTTGCGCCATGCTTGACGCCAGAGTGTTGGATGGGCGCTCCATGGTCCGACGCCGCGTGGGCGTGCGGCTGTGGTTGTCCGCGCTCTGGCTTGGCGTGCTGTGTCTCGGGGCGCTTCTGGCGCCGTGGATCGCGCCGCATGATCCTTTGGCGCAGGATCTGTTTCTGGGCCGGATGCCGCCCATCTGGGTGGCGGGGGCTGAGCCGGGCTACTGGCTTGGCACCGACAGTCTTGGCCGTGATGTCCTGTCGCGCCTTCTGCATGGCGCGCGGGTGGCGCTTCTGGTGGCGCTGGCAGCAGGCAGCATAACCTGCCTGATCGGGGCAACGCTGGGCCTGTTGGCCGGGTTCCTGCGCGGCTGGGTCGATCTGGTGATCTCGCGCCTGATCGACATCTGGATGGCCTTTCCGCCCATCCTTTTCTCCATCCTCCTCATCGCCGTCCTTGGCCCCAGCCTGACCTCGATCATCATCGCCATTGTGGTCATAGACTGGACCCGCTTTGCCCGCGTGGTCCGGGCCGAAGCGATGGCGCAGGGCGCGATGGACTATGTCGCCTCGGCACGCGTGGCCGGGCGCGGGCGGGTTGGCACCATGCTGAGGGAAATCCTGCCGAATGTGCTGCCCACAATCGTCGTCCTTCTGACGCTGGAGATGGGCATCGCCGTGATAGTCGAGGCGATCCTCAGTTTCGTGAACCTGTCGATCTCCACCGACGATCCCACCTGGGGCGGGATGATATCGGAAGGCCGCACCTCCATTCATCAGGCATGGTGGGTGCTGGTCTTCCCGCTGATCGCCCTGTTCCTGACCGTCCTTGCCTTCAGCCAGCTTGGCGAAGGGTTGAAGGACCGCTTCGATCCGGTGCTGAGATGAGCTTTCTGTCGATCCGCAACCTGTCGGTCCGGCTGAAGAACGGCCCGCCCCTTCTGCGCCGGGTGTCGCTTGATGTCGCGGCAGGCGAGGTGCGCGGCCTTGTCGGCGAAAGTGGCGCCGGCAAGTCGATGATCGGCAAGGCGGTGCTGGGTATCCTGCCGCCCTCTGTCCAGATCACCGAAGGCGAGATTTTCCTCGACGGCACCGACTTGCTGCGCCTGCCGCCAAAGGAAAGCCGTCGCCGCATCGGCGCCAGTTGCGCGCTGATCCCGCAAGATCCTCTGACGGCGTTGAACCCCAGCCACCGGATCGGCCCGCAGATCACCGACCGGCTTGTCGATATCCTTGGCTGGACCCGCGCCAATGCCGACGCACGCGCCCGCGACCTGCTGGCCGAGGTGCAGATTGCCGATCCCGACCGGGTGCTGCGTTCCTACCCGCACGAACTTTCGGGTGGCATGCGTCAGCGCATCCTCATCGCCTCGGCCTTCGCCGCCGAGCCAAAGCTGATCGTGGCAGATGAACCGACCACCGCGCTGGATGTGACGGTGCAAAAGCAGATCCTGCGACTGATTGCCGGGATGCAGGCCCGCCACGGCACGGCGTTGCTCTTTGTCACGCATGACCTTGGCGTTGTGTCCAAGGTTTGCCAGCGTCTTTCGGTGCTTTACTCAGGGTTGGTGGTCGAAGACAGCACGGTCCCCGAGTTCTTCGCCAGCCCGAGCCATGCTTATTCCGCCGCGCTTCTGGCTGCGACGCCGAAGTACACCGATCCTGACGCCGGTCTGCACCCGGTGCCTGAGGCGGTGGTCAACGCTGTCCGCGCCGAAGTCGCCGCCTTTGACCGGGGGCCGGCACATGGCTGACCTTTACACGATTGAAGACCTGCGCCTGTCGCTGGCCGACATGACGGCAAAGCCGCTCTTTGGCCACGCCCCCAGGATCGAGATTCTCAAGGGCCTGTCCTTCACGATCCCCAAGGGCGCCGTGGTCGGCATCGTCGGCGGCTCGGGTTCCGGCAAGTCAACGCTGGGTCGCGCGCTGGTGCGGCTGCTGGAGCCCTCGGGCGGGTCGGTTCGCTTTGACGGGCATGACATCACCCACCTGTCAGAACCGGCTCTGCGCCCGCTGAGGCGGCGGTTCCAGATGATCTTTCAAGACCCGATGTCCTCGCTGAACCCGCGCCAACGAGTTGGCACCATCATCGCCGAACCCCTTCGCCTGCACCGGATGGACGCCATCCCTGACCGCGTCGCCCGGACGCTGGGTCACGTCGGTCTGCCGCAAGCCTTTGCCAGCCGTTACCCGCATGAGTTGTCGGGCGGCCAGCGCCAGCGCGTCGGCATCGCCCGCGCCATTGCGCTGGAGCCGGATTTCATTCTGGCCGATGAAATCGTGTCGGGGCTGGATGTGTCGTCACAGGCGCAGGTGCTGAACCTGCTGGAGCGGCTGGTGGCCGACCTGGGTCTGACGCTGGCCTTCATCAGTCACGACCTTTCCGTTATCCGCCGCCTTTGCCAGCGGACCATCGTGCTGCATCAGGGACAGATTGTCGAAGACCGACCAACCGCCGATCTGTTCGCCGATCCCAAGGCCCCCTATACCCGTGAACTGCTGGAGGCGATCCCGCTGCCAGACCCCGCTCAGGTCTGGGTCTGAGGCCCGCCGACCGGCCGTCGTTCCGGCGCGTCCGACGCCATCAGGCTTTCCAGCTTGGCCTTCACCTCATCCGGCCATGGCATCGAAGTGTGCTTGTCCAGCCAGCTTGCGGCCAGCACCTGCGTGACCGACCAGCGGTGTTCATCCCCGCAATGGATCGTGTGCTGCAACCCGACCGAGGATTTGCCGACCTTGGTCACCGTCAGCCGGAAGGTCAGCTTGTCGCCAAAGAACGACGGTTTGGAAAAATCGCAGGACAGATGCACGGTGGGTGTCCCCCAGCGTTCCTTCCAGATGATCTCGTGCCATGGCCAGCCGATATGCGCCCAGAATTCCTCGACCACCCCGTTCAGGATGTTCAGGTAGGCCGGGTAGTAGGCCGTGCCGGAAATGTCGCAATCGCCGAAATGCAGCATCCTGTCGGTCGTGAAGCAAACGGTCATCCTGTTCTCCCCCTTGGCTTGTCCAAGCCTTGCCGGATTTGGCGCAAGGTCAAGGGTCCGCGCAGCCGATTTCTGCATGCCCGCAGCAACGGAACTTTGGCAAAGGCCAAAAGTCTGCAAACGGACCCTTCCAGTCCACCACATGATGAGGGTGACCGTCCGGCGCCACCTCGGGTTCCCATGGCTGCGCTTTCAGGTCGTCTGCCACTTATCCCAAAGCCGCGGAGATGAATGCGCTGAACACCTTTGCAGGGCCGGACAGCGGGCGGGCGTTCGACCATGTAAGCCCGACATCCATCGACGGGATCGGCTCAATCGTCTGGCGCTGCTCGATCCTTTGTCCTTCAAGTGACCATGGCCGGTAGACCATGTCACTCAGGATTGTCACCCCCAAACCCGCCGCCACCATCGATCGCACCGCCTCTACCGACGACGTCGAGAAGACGATCTTCGGCACAAGTCCGTAAGTGTCCCAATACCTGCCGGCTGTCCGGCTGGCTTCGTCCACGGTCAGCATCACATAGGGTTCCTGTGCAAGATCGCGCAGGCTGATCTGGGGTTCGGACAGCAATCGGTGATCCGATGGCAGCCATACCCGCCGACGTGACCGGAACAACGTCTCGGAGGCAAGATCGCCGGTGTTTGCAAGGTTTGACGTCAACATGACCGAAAGGTCCAGACCGCCGGACACCAGCGCGTTTTCGATCGCGGGGCGAGGCTGTTCGGACAACTCCAGAGCAATGCCGGGATAGAGGCGCCGGAAGGCGGCATAGTGCCGCGCCATGAAATACCCGGCCACGGTATAGGTCATTCCCAGACGCAATCGGCCAATCACCCGGCTTTCTTCACCCAGGGGGCTGCGCGTGGCTTCTTCCACCGCCGCGATGATGGCCTTGGCCCGTGACAGGAACCGCGCGCCTTCTGGCGTGACCGAAACACCCTGCGCCGTTCGCGACAAAAGACGCGCGCCAAGATTTGCCTCAAGCCCCTGAATACCCGCCGTCACGGCGGACTGCGAAATGTTGAGCTCCATCGCAGCGTGGCTGACCTGCCCGGTCTCGGCTGCCGCAATGAAATAGCGAAGTTGGCGGATGGTCAGGGACATTGTGCGGCTATCTGTTTTTTCGATATCGTAACTCAATAATTCGAATTTGCAATGACGGCGTCCGGGGGCGAACCTGAGTCTGGATCGATTAGCTGCTGGGGGTGCGATGCCGGTCACAATCAATTGCGACATGGGTGAAAGCTTCGGGCTTTGGCGGATGGGTGATGACGCGGGGATGATGCCGATGATCCACATCGCCAACGTCGCCTGCGGATTTCATGCCAGCGATTTCGACCACATGCGCGCCACGGTGCGGCTGGCGAAGCAGCATGGGGTCAAGGTTGGTGCTCATCCCGGTCTGCCCGACCTGCAAGGCTTTGGTCGGCGCGAGATGAAGGTAGGCCGCGAAGAACTGGCCAACTGCATCATCTATCAGATCGGCGCGCTTTGCGGTTTCCTGAAGGCCGAGGGGATGGAGTTGAACCATATCAAGCCGCACGGCAGCCTTTACGGCATGGCCGCGCGGCAAGAAGAGATTGCGCAAGCGGTCTGCGATGCGGCGGATGTGTTCAAGGTGCCGCTTCTGGGCATGACCGGCACCTTGCACGAAAAGATCTACCCGTCGCGCGGTCACGGGTTCGTTGCCGAATTCTACGCCGATCTGGAATACCGCCCCGACGGCAGCCTGATCGTCACGCGTGAGCATGACGCCAAGGATCCCGCCCTGATGGCCGCGCGCTGCCTTCGCGCGATCACCGAAGGCAAGGGAACGGCGACGGATGGCTCGGACATCCCCGTGCGCTGCGATTCCATTTGCATCCACTCTGACACACCGAACGCCATCGACATCGCCCGCGCTGTGCAGGCCGCTGTCCAGCCATACACCTGAGAGGATTTCCCATGGCCCAGATCCAGTCTCCGCTGCCCGGCACCTTCTACCGGTCCTCTGCCCCCGACAAGCCGCCCTTCAAGGCTGATGGCGATCCCGTTGCCATGGGTGACGTGATCGGGCTGATCGAGGTGATGAAGTCCTTTCACGAGGTGCGCTCGGAAGTGGCCGGAACCAACATCCGCTTTGTCACCGACAACGAAGACCCCGTGATGGCGGGCGCCGTTCTGGCCGAGGTGGATTGATGCTGAAAAAGCTTCTGGTTGCCAACCGGGGTGAAATTGCCGTGCGGGTGATCCGCGCGGCGCAAGACCTTGGGATCGCAACCGTTGCCGTCTTTTCCGACGCCGACCGCGAGTCGCTGCATGTCCAGATCGCGGATGAGGCGGTGAACATTGGCCCACCGGCGGCAAAGAAAAGCTACCTCAATCAGGCGAATATCCTGAAAGCCGCCGCCGATACCGGGGCCGACAGCATCCACCCCGGCTATGGCTTTCTGGCCGAGAACGCCGATTTCGCCGATGCCTGCAAGACGGTGGGGCTGGTCTTTGTCGGGCCGTCGGGCGACGCGATCCGCACGATGGGCGACAAGGTCGCGGCGCGGTCGGCGGCCCATGCGGCGGGGGTGCCGGTGGTGCCGGGCAGCATGGGGCGCGTGGCCGATATCGAGGAAGCGCGGCACATCCTGATGGACACCGGCTTTCCGGTGATGATCAAGGCGGCAGCCGGGGGCGGCGGGCGGGGCATCCGTATCGCGGGTGATCTGGCCGAATTCGAGGCCGCCTTCCCGCAGGCGGCTGCCGAGGCGCTGGCAGCGTTTGGCGACGGTGGCCTTTACATGGAAAGGGTCGTGACCAAGGCCCGCCACATCGAGGTGCAGGTTCTGGGCGACGGCACCGATGCCGTGCATTGCTGGGAACGCGAATGTTCCTTGCAGCGTCGCCGCCAGAAGGTCTGGGAAGAAGCGCCGTCCAGTGCCTTGTCCGACCGGGTGCGCGATGAATTGTGCCAAAGCGCCGTGCGACTGACCCGGGCGGTCGGCTATTCCGGCGCGGGAACCATCGAATACCTCTACGACGACGAAGCCGACCACTTCTACTTCATCGAGATGAACACCCGCATTCAGGTGGAACATCCGGTGACAGAGATGATCACCGGCATCGACCTTGTGGCCGAGGGCCTGCGGATTGCGGGCGGCGAACCCCTGCGCCTGAAACAGCGCGACATCGTGGCGCGCGGCCATGCCATCGAGGTCCGCCTGAACGCCGAGGATCCGTCGCGCGATTTCGCGCCGTTCCCCGGCACGGTTTCAGCCCTGCGGGTGCCGGGCGGGCCGGGGGTGCGGTTTGAATCGATGCTTTACGCGGGCTACACCGTGCCACCGTTCTATGACTCGCTTCTGGCCAAACTGGTGGTCCACGCCGAGACCCGCGACGCGGCGATTACCCGTCTGGTGCGCGCGCTGAAAGAGACCCGGATCGACGGCCTTCGCACCACAAGGCCGCTGTTCCTTGCGCTGGCCGATGACGCAAGCGTTCAAGCCAATGCCGTTCACACTCGCTGGCTGGAAGGCTGGCTGGACACCCATTCCGCCCGGCTGGTGCCGGAACTCGAACCATAGGAGGGACCATGTCGATCCGTTTCAGCTTCGGGGGCGACGAGCACATCTTCGGGGAAGTCTCCGAATCCATGTCGCTTGAGGCCTTTTTCACCTCGCTGTCCATGACCAATGCGGTAAAGGCCGCAGGCATCAAGGGCGTGACCGAGATCTGCCCGGCAAACGCGAGCTTTCAGGTCAAGTTCGACCCGGACGCGATCAAGCCCTCGGACCTTCTGAAGGAATTGCAGGGAATGGAGGCAGCGGCTTCACAGTCCGATGCCAGCCTGCAAACCCGGATCATCGAGATCCCGGTCTACTATCAGGATCCCTGGACGCACGAGACGCTGATGCGCTTTCGTGAAAGGCATCAGGATCCGACCAAGACCGACCTTGAATATGCCGCCGAGGTGAACGGGCTGGGGACGGTCGAGAAGTTCATCGAGGCCCATTCCAGCCAGCCCTGGTTCGTGTCGATGGTTGGCTTCGTGGCCGGGCTGCCCTTCCTTTACCAGATGGTTGAACGCAAGCGGCAATTGCAGGTGCCAAAATACCTGCGACCGCGCACCGACACGCCCAAACTGACCGTCGGCTATGGCGGCTGCTTTTCCTGCATCTACTCGGTCCGGGGGGCGGGGGGATATCAGATGTTCGGGATCACGCCGATGCCGATCTATGACCCGAACCAGCAGGTTTCCTACCTGCAAGACGAGATGTGCCTGTTCCGGCCCGGCGACATCGTGAAGTGGAAGCCGATCAACCGCGACGAATACGACGCAGCGCTGGAGGCGGTGGAGCAAAACCGCTTCGAGCCGGTGATCCGCCCCGCGACCTTTTCCCTGTCCGAGTTCAACAAGGACATGGCCGGAACCAATGCCAAGCTGATGGAGGCTCTCAATGGCCGTTAAGGTGATCTCTCCGGGCCTGTCGGCGACCGTGCAGGACCTTGGCCGTCCGGGCTATTACCATCTGGGCATCCCGCTGTCGGGCGGCATGGACCGTTTCGCCCTGCGCGTGGCGAACATGCTGGTTGGCAATGACGAAGGTGCTGCGGTGCTTGAGGCCGTGTTCATGGGGCCGGAACTGGAGTTCACCACCCCGGCGACTGTTGCGGTAACGGGCGGCGACCTGCCGCCGAAGCTGAACGGCGAGGACTGCGCGGGATGGGAAGCGTTTCCGGTCAAGGCGGGGGATCGTCTGTCCTTCGGCTTCCTGAAATCCGGCGCGCGGGCCTATATCGCGGTTTCGGGCGGGATCGACGTTCCGGTCAAGCTGGGCTCACGTTCGACCTATACGCTTGGCGCGCTGGGCGGGCATGAAGGGCGTGCGCTGAAGGCGGGCGACGAACTGGCGGTCGGCGCGGGCGGCGCGGGCAAGGGCAGCGTGCCGGAAAACCTTCGGCGGTTGCCGGGCAACCCGGCGGAACTGCGGATGCTGCCGGGGCTTTACTGGCACCGGATAACGGCCGAGGCGGGCAAGCGCTTCTTTGCCGACACCTGGAAGGTCGCGCCCGAGGCGGACCGGATCGGCTATCGCTTCAAGGGCGGCACGGCGCTGGATTTTGTACCTCGCGAACAGCCCTTTGGCGCCGGAAGCAATCCGTCGAACATCGTGGACGCTTGCTATCCCTATGGATCAATTCAGGTGCCGGGCGGCACCGAACCCATCGTGCTGCATCGCGACGCCGTGTCGGGCGGCGGCTACATGATGGTGGGCTGCGTGATCAGCGCCGACATGGACCTGATCGGACAATTGCAGCCGCATTCCCCGGCGCGCTTCGTCGAAGTGACAATGGATCAGGCGCTCGCGGCACGGCACGACCGGCAGGCGGCACTGGCCCGCGTGCGCGCGCATCTGGGACTGTAAGGCAAGGGCGCGGGGGAGATGACCGTCAACCTCTCAGCCCCGACCGCGCGCCTCTTTAGGGTCAGGACCCATTGAACTTGCGCTTGCGGCATGATTCAGGCTCCGCAAGGAGACCGATCAATGAGCAACCTTTTCTGGCTGACGGACGCACAGATGGCGCGTCTGGAACCCTTCTTTCCCAAGAGCCATGGCAAGCCACGCGTCGATGACCGTCGCGTGCTGAGTGGCATTATCTTTATCAATCGCAATGGCTTGCGCTGGTGCGATGCACCCCGGGAGTATGGCCCGCCGAAGACCCTCTACAACCGTTGGAAGCGATGGGGCGACAAGGGCGTCTTCGCCCGGATGATGGAAGGTCTGGCGGCAGAGGCGGCCGTTCCGAAGACAGTGATGATCGATGCCACCTATCTGAAGGCACACCGCACGGCGACCAGCCTGCGGTCGAAAAAGGGGGTGCTGACGATCAAAAGGGCCGCCTGATCGGCCGGACCAAGGGCGGCATGAACACAAAGCTGCATGCCGTCACCGATGCCGAGGGTCGCCCGATCCGCTTCTTCATGACGGCAGGCCAGATCAGCGACTACACGGGTGCGGCGGCCCTTCTGGACAGTCTGCCAAAGGCGGATTGGCTGCTGGCCGACCGCGGCTATGACGCCGACTGGTTCAGAGAAGCGTTGAAAGACAAGGGGATAAAGCCCTGCATCCCTGGCCGGAAGTCACGCGGCAAGCCCATCAAGCACGACAAGCGCCGCTACAAACGCCGCAACCGGATCGAGATCATGTTCGGGCGGCTCAAGGATTGGCGGCGGGTTGCCACCCGCTACGACCGGTGCCCGAAGGTCTTCCTCTCCGCCGTCGCGCTCGCCGCAACCGTCATGTTCTGGCTATGAAACAAGAACGAGTCCTGACCCTAGGGTCATCCGCGAAGCCACCCGCCCGCGACGGGGCAGATGGCCTCTGCTCAGCGCCGTCAGGGCGCGGGCTACCGCGCCCCTTAGCAGGCCGCGATGTAGCGCTGGCCGTACTGGTCGCGGTAGTAGCACTGGCCCGGTGTGGGGGCAGGGCCGATCAGGGTGACGGCTGCGGCGCCGACTGCGGCCCCGATCAAGGCGCCCTTCTTGCGGTCACTGTCAGACGAGAGCGCGGCCCCGACAGCCGCACCGCCTAGTGCGCCAACAGAGGCCCGCTGCTCGGTCGGAGTGCAGGCGGCCACCGTCAGGGGCAGCAGGGAAAGAATCAGAAAGACTCGGGTCATGATCAGGCTCCTTGCGTCAATTGCGCAGCTTCAGATTACCTGATCTCCGGGCGGAAGAACCTGCCTGCCGCCATAACTTTTCGCGACCGGCAGGAAGCTGCCGTCAGGGCAAATTGCCGGCGAGTTTCCGCGCAGCCGAATTGTTCAGGCCCGGGATGATGCAGGAACCGCAGGCGCGGCGCACCCGGAGCTCCTGCACGGACCGTGATCGTCCAATCCCGAATTACCCTGCCTCAGCCAGGAGTTGGCCCGGCTTCAACCCTGTCGGGCAGCGGCAACAGAGGCTTCGAGGATGTCCATCGCCTCGGCGAAATGGGCGTCGGGGATGGTGATCGGGGCCAGGAAGCGGACCACGTTGCCATAGACCCCGCAGGTCAGCAGGATCAACCCTCGCTTCTGCGCTTCCATCCGGACGCGCCCGGTGAAGCCGGCATCGGGCTCCTTGCTGGAAGGATCGGCGAATTCCACGGCGACCATGAAGCCCGGGCCACGGATGTCGATGATTTCCGGCGTGGTCGAGCGGATGGCCTCAAGCCGTTGCTTCAGGCGTGAGCCGAGTTCATTGGCGCGGGCGCAAAGATCTTCTTCCTCGATCACGTCAAGGACGGCATTGGCGGCGGCGATGCCAAGCGGGTTGCCGGCATAGGTGCCGCCCAAGCCCCCGGGATTGGCAGCGTCCATCAGATCGGCCCGTCCGGTGACGGCGGCCAGCGGCAGACCGCCCGCAAGACCCTTGGCCATGGTCGTCAGGTCAGCCGCAACGCCATGCGCTTCCATTGCGAAAAGGGCGCCGGTGCGGGCAAAGCCGGTCTGCACCTCATCGGCGATCATCACGATGCCATGCTTGTCGCAAAGCGCGCGGATGGCGCGGACCAGATCGGTCGGCGCGGGGTAGAAACCACCTTCGCCCTGCACCGGTTCAAAGATGATGGCGGCGACGCGGGCTGGGTCGAGATCGGCCTTGAACAGCTTTTCGATCCCCTTCATCGCGTCAGCGGTCGAGATCCCGTGCGGGTCCATTGGGAAGGGGACGTGGAAGACATCCGGCATCATGCTGCCGAAGCCCTTCTTGTATGGCTCGACCTTGCCGGTCAGCGCCATGCCCATGAAGGTCCGGCCATGGAAGCCGCCACCAAAGGCGATGACGGCGTTGCGGCCCGTGGCGATGCGGGCGATCTTGACCGCGTTCTCGCAGGCCTCGGCACCGGTGGTAACAAAGATCGTCTTCTTCTTGAAATCGCCCGGCACCTTGTCGTTCAGACGTTCCGCCAGCCGGATGTAGTTTTCATAGGGCATCACCTGATGGCAGGTGTGGGTGAATTTCGTCATCTGGTTCGCCACGGCCGCCATGACCTTCGGGTGGCAATGACCGGTGTTCACCACCGCGATTCCGGCGGCAAAGTCGATGTAGCGGTTGCCCTCGATATCCCAGACCTCGGCGTTAAGCGCCCGGTCGGCGTAGATCTGGGTCATCATCCCCACCCCGCGCGAGATGGCATCGTCACGGCGCTTGGCAACTTCGGCATTCAGCATGGTCTTGCTCCCTTGGCGACTCCGGGGCCTCGGAGTCTTTGGGGCCATTTGATCAAAAAATCCGAACGGGTTCAATCCTTCTTGCGATGATCCTGATGCCGCGTCTTGGCGACAGGTTCGGAAGCCTCCGGCGGGAGTATTTTGGAAAAGAGCAAAGCGCGTTCAGCTTTCGTTAACCCTGAGCGGTGCAGGCTTGAAGCCGGATATGAGGCGAGGTGGCAGATGGCGGATGGTCAGCTTTCGAACCCGGATCTTTCGCGGTTGGCCGATGACAGGCTTGATGCCTTGCGCCTTGTCCGGTCGCGCCGGGTTGGGCCGGTGACGTGGCATCGGCTGATGGCCGAACACGGTTCGGCCCGGGCGGCGCTGGCGGCGTTGCCGGGCATTGCGCGGGCAGCCGGGGTGGACCGCTATGAGGTTTGCCCGACTGGCGTCGCGGAGGCCGAGATGCGCCAAGGTGCCAAGGCGGAAGCGCGGCTTTTGGTGTATGGCGAGCCGGACTATCCCCGCGCCCTGATGGATTTGCCTGATGCGCCACCGGTGCTTTGGGCGCTGGGCGATGTCAGCCTGTTGAACCGCCCAGCGGTAGCGATGGTGGGCGCGCGCAACGCCTCATCGCTTGGGATGCGCACGGCGCGGCGGCTGGGGCAGGGGTTGGCGGCGGCCGGATTTACCGTGGTTTCGGGACTTGCGCGCGGGATCGACACCGAAGCGCATGCGGCGGCCCTGGCAGAAGGTGGTCCGGCCCGGACTGTCGCTGTGATGGCGGGCGGGGTTGATGTGATCTACCCGCCTGAAAATCTTGCGCTGGCGCAAGAGATTGCCACCAAAGGCTGCCGGATCAGCGAACAGCCCCCCGGTCTGGAACCGCAGGCACGGCATTTCCCTTTGCGCAACAGGCTGGTTTCCGGGCTTGCCCGCGCGGTGATCGTGGTGGAGGCGGCGGCGAAATCCGGCAGCCTGATCACCGCACGCGCAGCACTTGATCAGGGGCGCGACGTGATGGCCGTGCCGGGGCATCCGTTTGACCCGCGGGCCGGTGGCTGCAACATGCTGATCCGCGACGGTGCAATACTGATCCGCGGCACCGCCGATGTAATGGAGGCGCTGGGCGCACCCGCTGCCGCCATGCCGGAGCCCGCGCCGCGAATGTCCCCCCTGCCGGGGCCAGAGGCGGCGCAACGGCCCCTGAAGGACACGGCGCTTTTGCACAGCATGATCCTTGACCGGCTTGGACCAAGCCCCCTGGCAGAGGATCAGCTTTTGCGTGATCTTGCCGTGACCCCGGCCCAATTGGCCCCCGAACTGCTGACGCTTGAACTTGACGGTAGGATCAACCGCCAGGCCGGGGGCCTTTTGTCGCGGGTGGATTGACGCCAAGGCTTTCGTCCGGGGCCGCAAACGCGCCGGGCTTCAATGGGGGGCTGAACCGGCAAACCCCGTCGCCAGCGCGATCAGCCCGGCGCATTGACCTGACCGCGTCAAGCACCCGGATGAGGTGGGCCTTCCACGAATGGCTTTCCCTGCGGTCTGTCCGCCCGGTTGACAAGCCCTGCGCTTGTCCCACATGGTGCCTCGCCATTCGCAGGGCCTCGGGAGTATTCGGACATCATGCCAGTCGTCGTCGTTGAATCCCCCGCCAAGGCCAAGACAATCAACAAGTATCTTGGGTCGGACTTCACCGTCCTCGCTTCTTACGGCCATGTGCGCGACCTGCCGCCCAAGGATGGCTCGGTCGCCCCGGATGACGGCTTTGCGATGACTTGGGAAGTCTCGCCCGAAAGCCGCAAGCATGTGAAGGCGATTGCCGAGGCGTTGAAATCCGACGATACGCTGATCCTTGCCACCGACCCCGACCGTGAGGGCGAGGCGATTTCCTGGCACCTGCAAGAGGCGCTGGCCTCCAGCCTCAAGAAGGGCAAGACCGTCGCGCGCGTGACCTTCAACGCGATCACCAAGGACGCGGTGACGGCGGCGATGAAGAACCCCCGGCAGGTCGACAAACCGCTGGTCGAGGCCTATCTCGCCCGCCGCGCGCTGGATTATCTGGTGGGCTTCACCCTGTCGCCGGTCCTGTGGCGCAAGCTGCCGGGGGCGAAATCGGCGGGCCGGGTGCAATCGGTCTGCCTGCGCCTGATCGTGGAGCGTGAGCTGGAAATCGAGGCGTTCCGCGCCCGCGAATTCTGGACCGTCACGGCCACCCTTCTGACCCCGCGCGGACAAGAGTTCGAGGCGCGGCTGACCGTTCTTGGCGGCAAGAAGCTGGACAAGTTCGATCTGCCGACGGCCGAGGCCGCGGAACTGGCAGTGCAGGCCGTCACCTCGCGCCTGCTGACCGTTTCGGCGGTAGAGGCAAAGCCCGCCAGCCGCAACCCGTACCCGCCCTTCATGACCTCGACCCTGCAGCAAGAGGCGTCGCGCAAGCTGGGCATGGGGGCCAAGCAGTGCATGTCCACGGCCCAGCGGCTTTATGAGGCGGGCCACATCACCTACATGCGGACCGATGGCATCGACATGGCACCCGAAGCCGTGATGTCGGCCCGCGATGAAATAAGGCGCCGGTTCGGGGCGTCTTATGTTCCAGACAGCCCGCGGATGTACAAGAACAAGGCCAAGAACGCGCAGGAAGCCCACGAATGTATCCGCCCGACCGATATGGCCGCGGCACCTGACAAGCTGCGCTTTGCCGAAAAGGATCAGGCGAACCTTTACGACCTGATCTGGAAGCGCACCATCGCCAGCCAGATGTCGGCGGCGCGGATGGAACGGACGGTGGTCGATGTCGCCTCGTCCGACGGGCAGGTGGTGCTACGGGCCAATGGGCAGGTGGTGCTGTTTGACGGCTTCCTCAAGGTCTACGACGAAGGCCGCGATGACGACGGCGATGACGAAGGCCGGTTGCCCCAGATCATGCAGGGCGAGGCGGCCGAGAAGAAATCGGTGATCCCGGCGCAAAGTTTCACCCAGCCACCGCCGCGCTATACCGAAGCCACTCTGGTCAAGCGGATGGAAGAACTTGGGATCGGCCGCCCCTCGACCTATGCCAGCGTTCTGACCACGATCCAGGACCGGGAATATGTCCGCAAGGACAAGAACCGGCTTATCCCCGAAGACAAGGGCCGGCTGGTGACGGCCTTCCTGACCAATTATTTCCGCAAATATGTGGAATATGACTTCACCGCCGACCTTGAGACGGAACTGGACGATGTCTCGGCCGGTGACCGCGATTACAAGGATGTGCTGAGCCGGTTCTGGCGCGACTTTTCCGCCGCGATTGCCGAAACGGCAGACCTGCGGATTGGCGAGGTGCTGGAAAAGATCGATGAATTCCTGGCCCCGCACCTTTATCCCTTGCGCGAAGACGGGTCGGACCCCCGTGTCTGTCAGGTCTGCGGCACCGGTCGGCTGCATCTGAAGACCTCGCGGTCGGGCGGGGCTTTCATCGGCTGCGGCAACTACCCCGAATGTCGCTATACCCGGCCGATCTCGGGCGGTGAGGAAGGCTCGGTCGATGGTCGCGTGCTGGGGATGGACGAAAACGGCCAGCCGATCAGCCTGCGTGCAGGCCGCTTCGGCCCCTACATCCAGCGCGGCGAGGCGACCGAGGCGCAGCCCAAGCCGGATCGTGCCAGCCTGCCAAAGGGCTGGTCCCCGGACAGCCTGACGTTGGAGCGGGCGCTTGAACTGTTGGCCCTGCCGCGCCCGATCGGCCCGCATCCGGAAACCGGCGATCTGGTCGAGGCCGGCATCGGCCGCTACGGGCCTTATGTCAAGCATGGCACAACTTACGCCAATATCCCCGATGTCGAGGAGGTCTTCACCATCGGCATGAACCGCGCGGTCGAGGTTCTGGCGCAAAAGGCTGCCGGGCGTCGCGGCGCCTCTGCCCCGGCTGGCCCGCTGAAGGTGCTGGGCGACCATCCCGATGGCGGCGAAGTGCAGGTGATGCCGGGCCGCTATGGGCCTTATGTGAAATGGGGCAAGATCAACGCCACCCTGCCGAAAGGTCTGGAGCCAGAAGCGGTGACGCTGGATGAAGCGCTTGTGATCATTGCGGAAAAGGCCGGAAAATCCGGAAAGACGGCACGAAAGCCGGCGGCGAAGAAGGCGACAGCGTCAAAACCCGCCGCCAAGAAGCCTGCGACGAAGAAACCCGCCGCCAAGAAGCCGGCGGCGAAGAAGGCAAAGACGGACTAGCCCTTTCTCTTCGCCAAATATCCTCGGGGGGAAAGGTGCCGCCTCTGCGGCGCCTTGGGGGGCAGAAGGCCCCCCGAACGCAGGGGAATGCGGGCGCCTGCGCCCGCACCGCAGGATTACGCTTCTTCCCGCAAGCGTCCCGTCAGCCGCGCGGGTTCAAGAGCCTGCCCATCACATCCGTCGCCCGGATGATGCCAAGCCGCTGGCCATTGTCGACCACGGTCAGGTTTTCGGCCCCGCCGCGCAGGGCCTCCATCACCAGCTTGACCGGTGTTTCCGGGGTTACCTCGCGACCGCTGCCCTCGCCCGGGGCCATCACATCCCGTGCGGTCAATACACCCAGAGGGTTCATGTGGGCGACGAAATCCGCCACATAGTCGCTGACCGGATTGGCGATGATTTCGCGCGCGGTGCCGCATTGCACGATCCGCCCGCCTTCCATCAGTGCGATTCGGTTGCCGATCTTGAAGGCCTCGTCCAGATCGTGACTGACGAAGACGATCGTGCGCTTGAGGCTGGATTGCAGCTCCAGAAGTTCATCCTGCAACTTGGCCCGGATCAGGGGGTCCAGCGCCGAAAAGGGCTCGTCCATCAAGAGGATGGGTGCTTCGGTGGCAAAGGCGCGGGCCAGCCCGACGCGTTGCTGCATGCCGCCGGACAATTCGCCCACCTTGCGGTCGGCCCATTGCGACAGGTTCACCAGTTTCAGTTGTGCATCGACACGGTCCTTGCGCTCGGCAACTGACATGCCGCCAAGTTCCAGCCCAAGGCCGACGTTTTCGCGCACCGAGCGCCAGGGCAGCAGGCCGAATTGCTGGAATACCATCGCCACGCGGCTCAGCCGGATCCGGCGCAGGGTGGACGGGTCGGCATGGGTCACATCAACCAGCCCGTTGCCATCGCTGACCCAGACCGCCCCCCGGCAGACCGGGTTCAGCCCGTTCACCGCCCGCAGAAGCGTGGATTTGCCGGACCCGGACAACCCCATCAGGACCAGAATCTCGCCCTCGGCCACATCAAGGCTGCAATCATGCACCCCAAGCACCTGACCGGTCGCTTGCTGGATATCCCCCCGGCTTTGCCCCAGGTCCATCAGCGGCAGGGCGCGGTCGGGGTAGTCCCCGAAGACGATCGAGACATTGTCGAACCGAACAGCAAGGCCCGCGGTTTCTTTCGGATCGGTCATGCGGTTCATTTGCGGCCCCCCACGCGCAGCATCCGGTCCAGCAGGATGGCCACGACCACGATGACAAAGCCGGACTCGAAGCCAAGCGCGGTGTTCACCCGGCTCAGCGCCTGCATCACCGGCTTGCCAAGGCCATCCGCCCCGACAAGGGCGGCAATCACGACCATCGACAGGGACAGCATGATGGTCTGGTTCAGCCCGACCATGATCTGAGGCAGCGCCCAGGGCAGTTCGACCTTCCACAGCAACTGCCGGGGCGTCGCGCCAAAGGCGGTTGCCGCCTCGGTCAGCGCGGTTGGCGTGGCGGCGATGCCAAGCTGGGTCAGGCGAATCGGTGCGGGCAGGACGAAGATCACCGTGGCAATTAGCCCCGGCACCATGCCCAGCCCGAAAAAGACGATGGCCGGGATGAGATAGACGAAGGTCGGCAAGGTCTGCATCAGGTCCAGCACCGGCACCATGGCCCGATAGAGGCGCGGCCGGTGCGCGGCGGCGATGCCGATAGGCACGCCCAACCCCATGCAGACCACGCAAGCCGACAGAACCAGCGTCAGGCTTTCGGTCGTCGGCTCCCAGTAGCCCTGATTGAGGATGAACAGAAATCCGATCAGCACCAGAAGGCAGGTCTTCCACGACCGCTGCACCACCCAGGTCAACCCGACGAACACCGCAATGACCAGAAGCGGCGGCGGGCCTTGCAGGAGCCACAGGATCGCATCGACCAGGGCTTCAAGCCCAAGGGCAATGGCGTCGAACAGCGGTGCCGCATTGGCCTTTAGCCAGTCAAAGACGATCTGCGCGGTCTTGCCCACGGGAATCTTGTAGGCCGTCAGCCAATCCATCACGCCCAATGCCCCTTCATTGCGGTCCCGATTCCAAAACAGGCAGCGAGGGCCGGTAAACCGCCGCTGCCCGTTGTCTCATCAACTCCGCCGTCAGTTCAACGCAGCGGTCACGGCAGCAACAGCGTCGCCCCCGTCGCGTGTTGTCACGCCATCAAGCCAGACCTGCCAGGCGGTCGGATTGGCGGCAAGCCATGCCTTTGCCGCGTCCATCGGATCTGCCCCGTCATTCAGGATCGCCCCCATGATCTCGTTTTCCATCTGAAGCGAGAAGACAAGGTTTTGCAGGAACTTGCCGGTGTTCGGGCATTCCTCGACATAGCCCTTGCGGGTGTTGGTCGCCACGATGGCACCGCCAAAGTCGGGGCCGAACCAGTCATCGCCCTCGGCCAGATAGGTCAGGCTGAACGAGGCGTTCATCGGGTGCGGTTCCCAGGCGAGGAAGACGATCGGCTCGCCGCGCTGATCGGCGCGGGCAACCTGCGCCAGCATCCCTTGTTCCGAACTTTCGACCACGTCAAAGCCGGTCAGGTCAAAGGCACCTGCCGCGATCATGTCCATGATCAGGCGGTTGCCGTCGTTGCCAGGTTCGATCCCGTAGATCTTGCCATCAAGCGCCTCGGCCTGCGCTGCGATCTCGGCAAAGCTGTCGATCCCAAGGGCAGCCCCGGCAGCGTTCGTTGCCAGAGTGTATTTCGCGCCTTCAAGATTGGTGCGCACGGTGTCAACGGTGCCTGCCTCGCGGTACGGGGCGATGTCGGCTTCCATCGTGGGCATCCAGTTGCCAAGGAAGACGTCGATATCCCCCTCGGCCAGGCCGGTGTAGGTGACCGGGACGGCCAGCACCTTTGTTTCGGTTTCATATCCCAGCGCTTCAAGCACCAGCGATGTTGCCGCTGTGGTCGCGGTGATGTCGGTCCAGCCGACATCCGAGAAGGTGATCTTGTCGCAGCCCTCGGCAAAGGCCGATCCGGCCAGGGCAAAGGTCACCACGGTTGAAAGAAGGGTCGAACGAAGTGTCATGGTTGCTCCCTGCGGTTTTTTGTTGATTGACGAGTCAATAAACTTCGTGCTGATACGGTTTGGCAAGCATTTTATGGGGCCGCGCCGATGCCGAAGCTTGGAATGGAGCCTATCCGCAAGGAAGCCTTGGTAAAAGCCACGATTGTGGAGATCGGTCGGGCTGGGTCTCTGGATGTCACGGTCAGCCAGATTGCCAAACGCGCCGGCATGTCTTCGGCGCTGGCGCATCACTATTTCGGCTCGAAGGAAGGCATCTTCCTTGCCGCAATGCGCCACATCATGACGCTCTATGGTGCCGAGGTGCGCGGCGCGCTGGCCACTGCGGTTGGTCCGCAAGGCCGGGTCCGGGCGATTCTCATCGCGTCGTTCAGCCCCGGCAACTTTCGCCGCGAGGCGGTCAGCGCGTGGCTGAACTTCTGGGTTCTGGCGCAAAGCGTGCCGGAGGCAAAGCGCCTGTTGGCGGTCTATCAGGGGCGGCTGGCATCGAATCTAACAGTGGCGCTGCGGCCAATGGCGGGTTCGCGCGCCCCGGCGATTGCCCAAAGTCTGGGCGCGCTTATTGACGGGCTTTACCTGCGTGAAGTGTTGAAATCGGGGCCGCCTGACGGGGATGCGGCGGTGGCGCTTGCCTTGCGCCATCTGGAAGCGGAATTGCAGCGGAGGGCAGACGATGCATGCTGATTATGTGATCGTGGGGGCAGGCTCGGGCGGGTCGGCGCTCGCTTACCGGCTGGCCGAGGCCGGCAAGCGGGTTACTTTGATCGAACATGGCGGGTCGGACGCCGGACCCTTCATCCAGATGCCCGGTGCGCTCAGCTATCCGATGAACATGGGCATTTATGATTGGGGCTTCGCGACCGAGCCAGAGCCGAATCTGGGTGGCCGCGTCCTTGCAACCCCGCGCGGCAAGGTGATCGGCGGGTCATCCAGCATCAACGGGATGGTCTATGTCCGGGGCCATGCCCGCGACTATGACACCTGGGCCGAGATGGGGGCGGACGGCTGGGCCTATGCCGATGTCTTGCCCTATTTCAAGCGGATGGAACAGTCGCACGGCGGCTCCGGCCCGGAATTCCGGGGTGATGACGGCCCGCTCCACATCACGCGCGGCCCTCGGTCGAACCCGCTATTTGACGCGTTTATCAAATCTGGTGAACAGGCCGGATACCCGGTCACGACCGACTACAACGGCCAGCAGCAGGAAGGCTTTGGCCCGATGGAGGCGACGATCTGGAAGGGGCGGCGCTGGTCGGCGGCGAATGCCTATCTGAAGCCCGCGATGGCGGGTGGAAACGTGCAGGTCATTCGCGGTCTTGCCCGCCGGGTGGTGATGGAGGGCAAGCGGGCCGTTGGCGTGGAAATCCAGACCGGCGGCGCGGTGCAAGTGATCCGCGCCGGGCGTGAGGTAATCCTTGCCGCCTCCTCGATCAACACGCCGAAGCTTCTGATGTTGTCGGGCATCGGCCCGGCCGCCCATCTGCGCGAGCATGGGGTGGAGGTGGCTGCCGACCGTCCGGGTGTGGGGGCGAACCTTCAGGATCACCTTGAAATCTATATGCAATATTCCGCCAGCCAGCCGATTACGCTGTTCAAGTACTGGAACCTCTGGGGCAAGGCCTGGGTCGGCGCGCAATGGCTGTTCACCGGCAAGGGGCCGGGGGCCTCGAACCAGTTCGAGGCCTGCGCCTTCATCCGGTCAAAAGCCGGGATCGAGTATCCCGACATCCAGTATCACTTCCTGCCGATTGCGGTGCGGTATGATGGCAAGGCGGTGTCGGCAGGTCACGGTTTTCAGGCCCATGTCGGCCCGATGCGGTCGAAGTCACGCGGGTCTGTCACCTTGCGTTCGGGTGATCCGGCAGATGCTCCGGTGATCCGGTTCAACTACATGTCCCATCCCGAGGACTGGGAGGATTTCCGCACCTGCATCCGCCTGACGCGCGAGATTTTCGGGCAAGAGGCGTTCAAGCCCTATCTCAAGGCCGAGCTTCAGCCGGGGGCGGGCGTCGAAACCGACGCCCAACTTGATGACTTCCTGCGCGAACATGTCGAAAGCGCCTATCACCCCTGCGGCACGGCCCGCATGGGGCGGGCAACGGACCCGATGGCTGTCGTCGATCCCGAATGTCGGGTGATCGGTGTCGAAGGGTTGCGCGTGGCGGATTCGTCGGTCTTCCCGCAGGTGACCAACGGCAACCTCAACGCGCCGTCGATCATGGTGGGCGAAAAGGCTGCGGACCATATTCTTGGCCGCACCCCCTTGCCCGCCTCAAACCTGGAGCCGTGGATCAACCCGGACTGGCGCGTATCGCAGCGTTAGAGTGGCAGACTTGATCCGGGTCAAAGCCGGGGGTGAAACGGGTCTCTAAGTTGCATGGTGACAGTCAAAGGAGAGACCGATGTCGAACACCCCGCACACGCTGCACGATGAATTCCCAGCCGAAGCGCAAAAGATCAGCGCGCTGAAGAATTCAGACCCACGCTTTGCCAGACTGCTGGTCGACTATGACGCCGTGAACGACAAGATCCACCGTTCCGAAATCCGGTTGGACCTCTTGACGGATGCCGAGGAAGAAATCCTGCGCAAGACGCGGCTTCAGTTGAAGGACAGGATTCAGGCTGCGTTGAACGCCGCCTGATCAGCCGATGATCTCGTAGGGCAGCACGTCGCGCGCATTGGGGTTGACCCGCAGGCGCCCTTCCAGCGGGGGAACGGACCGCTGGTGACAGGCCACACGTTCGCAGATCCGGCAGGAAATTCCGATGGGCTCGAACCTGCCTTTCAGGTCAAGCCCGTCGGCGTAAACCATTTGCGCGGCGTGCTGCACCTCGCATCCAAGACCGATGGCATAGCGACGGACCGGGGCAAGGAAGGCCCCGGCCGGTTTTGACACGTCGCGCGCCAGGCACAGATAGCGCACCCCGTCCGGGGTTTCGGCCAATTGGCGCAGGAATTGTCCGGGGGTTTCAAAGGCGCGGTGAACGTTCCACAACGGACAGGCCCCGCCGAAACGGGCGAATTGCAGTCGCGTGGCCGAATGGCGCTTGGTGATCGTGCCGGCCTGATCAACCCGGACGAAGAAGAACGGGATGCCCTTGGCACCGGGGCGTTGCAGCGTGGACAGCCGATGTGCCACCTGTTCGATGCTTGCCCCGAACATGTCGGCCAGCCGTTCCAGATCATGCCGGACCTCTTGCGCGGCGGCCAGAAAGGCGCGGTAGGGCAGAAGGGCCGCCCCCGCGAAATAGTTGGCAAGGCCGATCTTGGCGATGTCGCGGGCCTCGGGCGTGGAAAAGCGGGCAAGGTCCAGCGTTGCTTCCAGCAGGTCATTCTGGGTCAGAAGCGCCACCTGATGCAAAAGCTGGAACCGCTGCGACGGGCTGCTGGCCCGGGCCGAAATGTCCAGCCGCCGGGCTGCGGGATCGTAGTGGCGAAGCGGTGCCTTGTCGGAATAGTGCAAGCTGATGCCAGATCGGCGCAATAAATCCTGCGCCAAGCTATCTATGGCTTTTCCGTTGGTTCCAGAGGTCGCAAAATGTTCGGCCGCCCGATCCATTGCATCCAGATAATTGTCGCAATAGTGAAAGAAGTCCCGCACTTCTTCCCAAGCCGACGGGCGCAAGGTTGCGTCTTCCCGACCCAGAGCCTCATCCAGAGAGGCGAGGCGTTCATGGGTCTGACGATAGGCGCGGTGCAGATCAAGAAAAGCCCGGGCAAGTGCGGGGGCGTTCGAGGCCGCAAGCCGCAGATCGGCCACGGGTGGGGAAGATGACGTGAAGACCGGATCGGCCAAGGCTTCTCGCATGTCGGTGACAAGGCGTTCGCTTTCGCCCACCGTCAGTTCGGTCACATCCAGCCCGAATTCCTGCGCCAGTGCCAGAACCACCGCCGCGCTGACCGGACGGTGGTTGTTTTCCATCTGGTTCAGATAGGGCAGGGACACCGACAGCTTGTCGGCAAAGGCCTTCTGGGTCAGGCTTAGCCGACCCCGGATTTCCCGCAGCTTGACGCCTGCGTAGAGTTTCTGCGTTGCCATGCCTGCCCCCGTTTGCAAAGGAAAGCGTGGCTTTGCAAAGTTCGGGCGTCAAGCGCCGATGTGACGGGCGCGACGGATGACCAGCAGGATCGAGATGACCGAGGCGACCGACGAGGCCAGCATCAGCAGGATCAGCGGCATTTCCGTCGCCCCCGGCCCCAGAAGCACCCCCGCTACTGCCGCAAGGGCAGCCCCCCCGCCAATCATGATTGCCCCGCCAAGCCCCGAGGCGGTGCCGGCAAGTTCGGGCCGGACCGACAGCATCCCGGCATTGGCACTTGGCAGACAGATGCCGTTGCCCAGCCCCATGAACACCGTCAGCCCGAAGAACACCACCGGCCCGGACAGCCCGGCAAGGGTCAGAAGCGTCAGCACCGCAAGACCGCCGGTCGTCACAAGTGTTCCCGCAAGGATCATCCGGTTCATACCCACCCGCACCGAATACCGCCCGGCAAGAAAGTTGCCCGCCGCATAGCCGATCGCCGTCAGGGCAAAAAGCGCGCCCACCTCGGTCGAGGACAGGCCGAACACCTTGTCGCCCACATAGGGCGCGCCGCCAAGGTAGGCGAAAAAGCAGCCCGAAGCGAAGCCGGCCGACATCGTGTAGCCCCAGAACCTGCGAGAGCCGAAAAGCCCGGGATAGGTGCGGATCTGGTCCATCAAGCTTACCTTTCGCAAGGTCGCCGTCTCACCAAGGTCTGTCCAGACCAGCGCCAGAACCCCAACCCCAAGCACCAGAAGCAAAGCGAAGTTTGCCTGCCAGCCATAAAGGTCATCCAGAACCCCGCCGATCACCGGGCCGATCATCGGCACAAGGCTCATCCCCATGGTCACATAGCCAATCATGCTGGCGGCCTGAGCATCGGCCACCATGTCGCGCACGATGGCCCGTGACAGGACCATGCCCGAGGCAATGACCGCCTGCGCCATGCGGAAGATCAGGAACACCGTCGCGTTGGGCGCAAGCAGCGTGCCGACCGTGGCGATCAGGAACAGGATCAGGGATCCGATCAAGACCTTGCGCCTCCCGAACCGGTCAGAAATCGGGCCGATCACGATCTGCAGGGCCGCCGACAGGGCAAGATACAGCGCCACAGATTGCTGCATCAGGCCGTAGGACACGCCGAAATAGGCAGCCATGCCGGGCAGCGAGGGCAGAAAGATGTTCATCGTCAAGGCGGAAAGCCCGGCCAGCAGGATCAGGGTCACGATCTTCGGCGGCGTGGTCCGGTCAAGAAATCGGGCGGGGGCGTGTTGCATGCATCCCGGCTACGCTTGCCGGCGGGAATTGTCCACTCCGCCCGCGCACAGTTGCGGGTGCGGAAAAGCAGGACTTGACCCTTGGACAGGTCGGAAAATTTGCTGATTTGCGATTTGAATCGCGCAGGCCGGAAGGACTTTGCAAATTTTCCGTTTCGTGCTTCTCTGAATCCCCGCCATGGCCTAGTCTGCGTCAGCCATCGGGCAAGTGCCGGGCATCGGGGGGGGAAGATGAAAGACATCCTGCAAGAGCTGGAATCACGCCGCAATGTCGCTCGCGCCGGGGGCGGGGAAAAACGAGTCGCGGCGCAGCACGCCAAGGGCAAGCTGACCGCGCGCGAACGGATCGAGCTTTTGCTGGACGAAGGCAGCTTTGAAGAGTTCGACATGTTCGTCGCCCACCGTTGCACTGATTTCGGGATGGATCAGGAGCGCCCCGCTGGCGATGGTGTCGTTACGGGATGGGGGACTGTGAACGGCCGTATGGTCTACGTCTTTGCGCAGGATTTCACCGTGTTCGGTGGGTCCGTTTCGGAGACCCACGGCGCGAAGATCTGCAAGATCATGGACATGGCGATCCAGAATGGCGCGCCGGTGATCGGGATCAACGATTCCGGCGGCGCGCGGATTCAGGAAGGGGTCGGTTCGCTGGCCGCCTATGGCGAGGTGTTTCAACGCAACGTCATGGCCTCGGGCGTGGTGCCGCAGATTTCCCTGATCATGGGGCCATGCGCAGGCGGCGCGGTCTATTCCCCCGCGATGACCGACTTCATCTTCATGGTGAAGGATTCATCCTACATGTTTGTCACTGGCCCCGACGTGGTCAAGACCGTGACGAACGAACATGTAACGGCAGAAGAGCTGGGCGGTGCCTCGACCCATACCCGCAAGTCCAGCGTGGCTGACGCCGCCTATGAAAACGATGTCGAGGCGCTGGCCGAGACCCGCCGCCTGATCGATTTCCTGCCGCTAAACAACCGCGAAAAGGCCCCGGTGCGCCCGTTCTTTGATGACCCGGCGCGGGTGGAGCATAGCCTTGATACGCTGGTGCCGGACAACCCGAACCAGCCTTATGACATGAAGGAACTCATCACCAAGATCGCCGATGAGGGCGACTTCTTCGAAATCCAGCGCGATTTTGCCGGCAATATCATCACCGGCTTCATCCGGATCGAAGGTCAGTCGGTGGGCGTGGTGGCCAATCAGCCGATGGTTCTAGCCGGCTGCCTTGACATCGACAGCAGCCGCAAGGCCGCCCGCTTTGTCCGCTTTTGCGATGCATTCGAAATTCCGATCCTGACACTTGTTGATGTGCCGGGCTTCCTGCCGGGCGTCAGCCAGGAATATGGCGGCGTGATCAAGCACGGTGCCAAGCTGCTTTACGCCTATGCCGAGGCGACGGTGCCAAAGGTCACGGTCCTGACGCGCAAGACCTATGGCGGGGCCTATGTGGTGATGTCCTCAAAGCATCTGCGGGGCGATTTCAACTATGCCTGGCCCACGGCCGAGGTGGCGGTGATGGGTGCGAAAGGCGCGGTCGAGATCTTGTATCGCAGCGAACTGGGCGACCCCGAAAAGATCGCCGCGCGCGTGAAGGACTATGAAGACCGCTTTGCCAACCCGTTCGTAGCGGCGGAAAAGGGCTTTATCGATGAGGTGATCATGCCCCATTCCACCCGCCGCCGGGTTGCGCGGGCCTTTGCCTCCCTGCGTGGCAAAAAGCAGGCGAACCCATGGAAAAAGCACGACAATATCCCACTTTGATGCGTATGAGCCCCGCCCATCGTCTTGCCCTTGCGGCGCTGTTCGCGGCTCTGGCCGCAGCAGGCGGCTGCGAAAAGGCTGCCCCGACGGCGGATGGCATCGCCGTCCCCTCGGGGCGCGAGGTGCGGCTGATCGAAGTTGTGACCAACGCCCCGGGGCCGGCAGGGGCAACGGCCCGCTTTCGCTTTCTTGCGCCCGGGCTTGCCCTTTCTGACGCCGAAGAGGTGACCGATGACCTTCAGGCCCTGTGCAACAGTTATGCCATTTCCCGGGTCGATGGCATGGTCCCCCAGCCGCAACAGATCATCATCTCTCTGGCCGGGGCCGAGGTGCCGTTCGGGCAGGCTGCGCCGGATGTTGTCCAGTTCTTCGAATCCTTTCGCCCGGACAGCGGATCCTGCATCTGGGAGCCGTTCTGATGCCGTTGTCGCAGGCTCTTTTTCCGGCTGGTCAGATATTTGACCCTGATGTAGGAACGCCACAGGTCGGGAACTTGGTTCGGCGCCTGTGTCTTTCCGTTATCCGTTCGGATATGGTCGGCGCAGGCCGAAATCTTGCGGCCTTCATGTCGTGTCGGGGGCGGGCACACGCACCCCAAGAAAGATGGAGTAGAGGATGTCGAAGAGCGGACGTATCATTCTGGTTCTCGCAATGGCTGCTGCCGTTGCTGCTTGCGCCAAGAAAGAAGAAGTCATGGTTGAGCCGGTCACTGTTGAGCCGACCTACACCGGCAAATACAAGTAATCTTCCGGCGCGGGCCCGTCAGCCTCGGCATTCCGGGCCCGCACCACATTTCAGCGACAAGCGCCCATCGTGCGCCGCTTGGCTGAAGCAGTATTATCCCTTTAGCCGTTACTTTGGCGCCGCCCTCTGGGCGACGGCATCACTTTCGCCTATCCGTCCTGCCTACTGCCATGACAGAGGACAGGACACATGCTGAAGCACCGCGGCTTTCCGGGCCGACTGACCGGAACCGATTTCCAATTCACCATCCGGCGGGCCAACCAGAAGGAAGGCCCCGCAAAGATCATCAAGCGTGAACGCTACAAGGACCGCAAGCATGTGGACCGGTTGGCGGATCAGGCCTTCATGTCCGCGCTCTGGCAGCATTTCGGTGAAGAACCCTTCGAGAGGGGCAATCTTGATGCCGGGCGTCTGTCCTGGCTGTTTGGGCGCGAGGTGGTGCCAGCCGAAGATCCGTTCGATCCGGCCAGTTATGAGGCGCTTTTGCGCATTGACGTAAAGCGTGCCGAGGCCGCCTTTCCCGAAGTCTTCGCCCCGGACGCGCCGGTTGTGGCGTCAGACGACTGGGAAGATGAGGACGAATAGGCATGAACGCGCCGATAGCCCATCGCATTTGGCAAGGTTTTGCGCAGGCCCGGGCCGTCGGTTTGAAGACGTTTGCAATGCAAAGTCTGGAAAGACATTGTCTGCATGTGGGCCAGAGGCAGCAAAGCCCTGACTTGCGCAACTACAGTACGACCCCTTCCCTACGGTCCGGCCCGTCCCAGGCCGGACCGACCCTTTGGGATCGGCGGCTGGATGCCGACTGCGTGAGCGGGACCAAAATCTGCTTTGAAATCCGTGATATTGCGGTAAATCATCCGGCAATAACAACAAACCAACGAGGCAGTCTTCCATGCGCAAGTCGCTTATCCTTTTCGTCCTTCTGTCCACGCCGTTGGCCGGTTGCATGCAGGATCCCGCATCGCGCGGGCTTGCCGGTGCCGCAGCGGGTGCCGTCATCGCCGATGCCACCAAGGGTGACATCCTTACCGGTGCCGTCATCGGTGGTCTTGCCGGTGCCGCATCCTGCGGGATCGAGTTGGGCCTGCCGCCCTGCCGCTCAAGCTACTGATCTGACCGCCTTCGGGCGGGTTGACCACGCATCAAGGACCATCCGGGCCAGCCGCCCGGGTGGTCCTTTTGCATTTCGTTCTGCTTTTCGTTCCGGGGGGACCGCATGTTCAAGAAAATTCTGATCGCCAATCGGGGCGAGATCGCCTGCCGTGTGATCAAGTCCGCACGCAAGATGGGGATCAAGACGGTCGCGGTCTATTCCGACGCCGACCGTAACGCGCTTCATGTGAAGATGGCGGATGAGGCGGTTCATATCGGTCCTTCACCGGCGGCGCAGTCTTATATCGTGATTGACAAGATCATGGCCGCAATCAAGGCAACCGGGGCGGAGGCGGTTCATCCCGGCTATGGGTTCCTCAGTGAAAACATGAACTTCGCCGCCGCGTTGGAGGCGGCTGGCGTGGTCTTCATCGGCCCGCCGTCACCGGCCATCGAAGCGATGGGCGACAAGATCACCTCGAAGAAGCTGGCGATGGAGGCGGGGGTGTCCACGGTCCCCGGCTATATGGGCCTGATCGCGGACGCGGCCGAGGCGGTGCGGATTTCCAATCAGGTCGGCTATCCGGTGATGATCAAGGCCAGCGCCGGCGGCGGTGGCAAGGGCATGCGCATCGCGTGGAATGACGCCGAGGCAGCGGAAGGCTTTCAATCGTCAAAGAACGAAGCCGCCGCCAGTTTTGGCGATGACCGGATCTTCATCGAGAAATTCGTGACCCAGCCCCGGCACATCGAAATTCAGGTGCTTGCCGACAAGCACGGCAACACCGTTTACCTGCACGAACGGGAATGCAGCATCCAGCGCCGGAACCAGAAGGTCATCGAAGAGGCCCCCTCGCCCTTCCTTGATGAAGCTACCCGCAAGGCGATGGGCGAACAGGCCTGCGCCTTGGCCCACGCGGTGGGCTATACCAGTGCGGGGACGGTGGAATTCATCGTCGATGGTAACCGCAACTTCTATTTCCTCGAGATGAACACCCGTTTGCAGGTCGAACACCCTGTCACCGAACTGATCACTGGTGTCGATCTGGTCGAACAGATGATCCGGGTGGCGGCGGGTGAGCCGTTGCCGTTCAAGCAGTCCGATCTGAAGATCAACGGCTGGGCAATGGAAAGCCGGCTTTACGCCGAAGACCCCTACCGCAACTTCCTGCCTTCGATTGGCCGCCTGACCCGCTATCGCCCGCCCGTCGAAGGCCCGACGGCGACAGGCATCGTGCGCAACGATACCGGCGTGTTCGAGGGTGGCGAGATCAGCATGTTCTATGACCCGATGATCGCCAAGCTTTGCACCTGGGCGCCGACCCGCGCCCAGGCGATCGAGGAAATGCGCCTGGCGCTCGACACGTTCGAGGTTGAAGGTATTGGCCACAACCTGCCCTTCGTCGGCGCGGTGATGGATCATCCGCGTTTTGTATCGGGCAACATCACCACGGCCTTCATCGCCGAGGAATATCCCGACGGCTTCCGGGGCGCGACGCTGGCCGATGATGTCTTGCGGCGAGTGGCCGCCTCTGCCGCCGCGATGAACCGGGTGGCCGAAATTCGCCGAACCCGGATTTCCGGCACCATGGACAACCACGAACGCAGGGTCGGCGATGACTGGGTGGTCAGCCTGCAAGGCACCGAACATGCCGTGACCATCTCTGCCGACCCAGAAGGTTCGACTGTCAGCTTTGACGATGGAACGGTCCTTCGTGTCACCTCGGACTGGACGCCGGGCCAACCGCTTGCCCGGCTGAACGTCGGCGGCCAGCCCATCGCTCTCAAGGTTGCGAAGATCCCCATGGGGTTCCGCATGCGCCTGCGTGGCGCGGATCTGAAGGTTCATGTGCGAACCCCACGCCAGCACGCGCTGGCCGGGCTGATGCTTGAAAAAGCCGCGCCGGACACCTCGAAGTATCTCCTTTGCCCGATGCCCGGCCTGATCGTGAAGATCAACGTCGAAGCCGGCGACGAGGTGCAGGAAGGTCAGGCGTTGGCCACGGTCGAGGCGATGAAGATGGAAAACATCCTCAAGGCCGAGCGGGCAGGAACCGTCAAGGCAATCAGGGCCAGCGCGGGTGCCAGCCTGAAGGTTGATGACGTGATCATGGAGTTCGAATGATGTCAGCGCCCTGCGGGATTGCGCTCCAGAATCTCTTGCCGTCTGAGCGGCATCTTGTCGATGGTCGCCGTAATCTCGCGCACATCCCAAGGCAGGGGCTTTCGGACCACGGGCCGCAGATCCTTGTCCATGATCACCAGCGAAAACCCGCGCGGACGCAGTTTCGTGCGCCATTCGCTGCGGGCCGCCGGGTCGGTGTCGGTCACAAGGACAACGTCCCGCTCTTCCAGCGCCGGATAGGCGCGGGCCAGCAGATCCATCTGGCGGATGAAGTTCGGGTCGACCGGGCTGTCGGCAAACACAACGATCGGGCGCTTGACGAACATCTGGTCGTCAAAGACCACGTCGGCCGCAGACAAGGGCCCGAAGCTCGGCGCTTCGGCCAGGGTTTCGACCGAAGTGTCGGCAGCAGTCTCGGCCGCCTCACCCTCTGCCAAGGCGGCGAAGGGCAGAAGGGCTGCGAAAACAAATGCGTGCAAGCGTCTCATCATGCCTCTCTTTCCACTCGATATAGGCGCACGCGAGGGATTTCAAAAGGGACGATGCGACGCATCGGTCAGGGGATAGCATGAGCAATGATCTGAAGGCATGGGAAGCGTTGGCCACAAAGGATCTGAAAGGCGCAACGCCGGGCAGCCTGACCTGGAATACGCTGGAAGGGATTGCGGTCAAACCGCTGTATACCGCGGCCGATACGGCAGGGCTGGCACATATGGGCAGCCTGCCGGGGATCGCCCCTTTCACCCGGGGCGTGCGCGCTACGATGTATGCCGGCCGTCCATGGACCATCCGCCAATACGCGGGCTTTTCCACCGCCGAAGCCTCGAACGCCTTTTACCGCAAGGCACTGGCGGCAGGCCAGCAGGGCGTGTCGGTGGCCTTCGACCTCGCGACGCACCGGGGCTATGACTCGGACCACCCGCGCGTGGTGGGCGATGTCGGCAAGGCCGGGGTGGCGATCGATTCCGTCGAGGACATGAAGATCCTGTTCGACAGCATCCCCTTGGAAAAAGTCAGCGTTTCCATGACGATGAACGGCGCGGTGATCCCGGTTCTGGCGTCATTCATCGTCGCGGGCGAAGAACAGGGCGTGCCGCGCGCAGCACTTTCCGGCACCATCCAGAACGACATCCTGAAAGAGTTCATGGTCCGCAACACCTATATCTACCCGCCCGAACCCTCGATGCGGATCGTGGCGGATATCATCGAATACACCGCGAAAGAGATGCCGAAGTTCAACTCGATCAGCATCAGCGGCTACCACATGCAAGAGGCGGGCGCGAACCTTGTGCAGGAACTGGCCTTCACGCTGGCCGACGGGCGAGAGTATGTGAAAACCGCCATCGCGCGCGGGATGGATGTGGATGACTTCGCCGGGCGGCTGAGCTTCTTCTTCGCCATCGGCATGAATTTCTTCATGGAAACCGCCAAGCTGCGCGCCGCGCGGCTTTTGTGGCACCGGATCATGGCTGAGTTCGGCGCGAAGAAACCTTCGTCGCTTATGCTGCGCACCCATTGCCAGACCTCGGGCGTGTCGTTGCAGGAACAAGACCCCTACAACAACGTCGTGCGCACGGCTTATGAGGCGATGGCGGCCGTCCTTGGCGGCACCCAAAGCCTGCACACCAACGCGCTGGATGAGGCGATTGCCCTGCCATCCGATTTCGCCGCCCGCATCGCGCGGAATACACAGCTGATCTTGCAGGAAGAAACCGGTATCACCCATGTCGTCGATCCGCTGGCGGGCAGCTACTATGTCGAAAGCCTGACCGACCAGATGGCGCAAGAGGCGTGGAAGATCATCGAGGAAGTCGAGGCGATGGGTGGCATGACCAAGGCCGTCGCCACCGGCATGCCGAAACTGCGGATCGAGGAATCCGCCGCCCGCCGGCAGGCGATGATCGACCGGGGGGATGAGGTGATCGTCGGGGTCAACAAATACCGGCTGGCGAAGGAAGACGCGATCGATATCCGCGACATCGACAATGTCGCCGTGCGCGAGGCGCAGGTCGCCAAGCTGACAGGCATCCGCGCCACCCGTGACGCCGGGCGCGTCGAGGCGGCACTGGGCGAACTGACCCGCCGCGCGACCGAAGGCGGCAACCTGCTTGACGCGGCGGTCGAGGCCGCCCGGGCGCGCGCAACCGTAGGGGAAATCAGCATGGCGATGGAAAAGGTGTTCGGCCGACACCGGGCCGAGGTCAAGACGCTCGCCGGAGTCTATGGCGCGGCCTACGAGGGCGATGCGGGCTTCGAGGCGATCCAGAAGGACGTCGAAGCCTTCGCCGAAGCCGAAGGTCGACGCCCGCGGATGCTGGTTGTGAAGATGGGGCAGGATGGGCATGACCGCGGTGCCAAGGTCATCGCTACGGCCTTCGCCGATATCGGCTTTGACGTGGATGTCGGTCCTCTGTTCCAGACCCCCGAGGAAGCCGCGCAGGACGCCATCGACAACGATGTGCATGTCATTGGCATTTCCAGTCAGGCTGCGGGCCACAAGACGCTTGCGCCAAAACTGGTCGAGGCGCTCAAGGCCGCCGGGGCCGGGGATATTCTGGTCATCTGTGGTGGTGTCATTCCGCAGCAGGATTATGATTTCCTGTTTCAATCGGGAGTAAAAGCAATCTTCGGCCCCGGCACCAATATTCCGGCGGCGGCCAAAGACATCCTTGACCTGATCCGCGCCGCGCGCCGCTGAACTGTCGCGGGGGGCCTTCTGCCCCCCACACCCCCAGAGAGTATTTGAAAAAAGAGCATAACCAGTTGCTCTTTTCCATAAATACTCCCCGCGGAGCGTCCAACGCCTGCCGAGGGCGCGCCAGCAGAAATCTTTGAGCAGACGCCCAGATGCCTGCGGGGGCGCAAGCCCCGGCAGGCGACAGACCAGGCTTGCGGCCCTTGGGCCGCACCGATGGGTCAGAGGTCGATTTCGCCGTTCGGGCCGGGCAGGATCTCCGGCTTTGGCGGCAAGGGCATTGTGCGTCGGATCAGGATGTCGCCGTTTGGAAGCATGACCGGCGCCTCGTAGTTGCGAAAGTCATCCACAATCGCAATCAACTGTTGTAGCTTCGGCCCCAGTTCCTTCAGCGCGGGCTCTACCTCGGACAGGGCCTTGCCCATCTCGTCAAGAGCCGGCTCCATCTCGGTCATCAAGCCGCGCAGGACCAGTCTCGCACCTTCTTCGATCAGGCTGAAACCGTCATCTTTGACTTCCGGCGCGGGGGGGGCCTCCTGCGCAAGGGCGGGTGCGGCCAAGATGCAAAGGGCAAGGGTGAGTCTCATGCAGGCAGTATGGGCCTCGGACCCATCGAATTCAAATCACATCTGGCAGGTCGATCGTCACCGGAAAATGGTCCGATGCCTGCAATATCGCCTCTCTCAGTTCGGGAATGCGCATGATGCGGGGGTCATCGAGAGGATGCCAGATCCGCCAGTCCGGCTGCTTGGCGGCAAGGTCGGGCGACACCATGATGAAATCCAGCATCGCCTCAAAAAAGCGTTTCTGCGGGGCGAGGTAGAAACGTGCCGAGGTGGGTGACAGCGCGACCCTGCTTTGCAACGTCATCTTCGCGTGCGGGTCAAACAGATGCAGGCTTTCATCCGGTGTCATGCCAAGCACGATCTCCACCCCGGAATGGCCGAACAGCTTTTCAAACTCGTCCAGCCCCGGGCCGTCATTGAAGTCGCCCATGACGATCAGACTGTCACCAGCAATGAGATGGGTCTCCACCCGTTCGCGTAGCCACAGGCATTGCGCCAACTGCTTGCGACGGTTTTCGATCGACATGCGGATCTTCGCCTCGCGCCCGGAGACACCGTAGGGGTTCTTTGACTTGGCATGCACCCCGATCAGCCGCAGCTTCGTGCCGCCGTTTGACGTCACCGCCAGTTCCAGCGGCGGCTTCGAAAAGGTGATGGTTTCGAATATATTATCATTATCAAGATCATATCGGAAAGTGCCATCAAAGCGCGGCGCGTCGGTTGACCCGCGTTTTCCGACCGGGGCGCCCAAGGGGTCATGGTAGAGGCTCAGCCGGTCCGGGTCATAAAGGACCGCGATTTCCTGTTCGGTTTCCGACGGAAAGCCGATCAGCGCCTTGCGGGCGCGCAGATCGAAATGGCGCGCGAACCGTTCCAGCGCAGTCACGGTTGACCGACGGCTGCCGGTGTCGGGCGCTTCGATCACCATCACCAGATCGGCATCAAGCGCCGTGAAGACGATGCCAAGCGCACCAAGTTGTTCCCCCCGTGTCACCTGGTAACGGGCGGAGGGTTTGTCGTCGGCGCGCATCCGGCCCCGGTCGTCGAAGAGGGCGTTGAACCATTCGACATTGTAAGTCGCCAGCCGCAGGGGCCGGGCGGTCATGCCGCTTCCTTGGCGTTGATCTGGCGCCAAGCCTCATTGATCAGCTGCATCCGCCGTTCGGCAAGTTTCATCGCCTCGGGCGGGACACCGCGCGACTGCATCACATCCGGGTGGGTGTCGCGGACCAGCTCTTTCCAGGCCTTGCGGGCTTCGGCCTTGCTGGCAGTGCGGGGCAGGCCAAGCACATCATAGGGGTCGCGCGGCGCGCCTTCCACCAGCCGGGACCGGACAATGTGAAAGCAGGCCTCGTCCAGCCCGAACTCTTCGGCCACATGCGCCAGAAAGGCATCTTCGCCCGCGTGGTAGGATCCGTCAGCGATGGCGATCTGGAACAGGGCCTCAAGGATATCGACCAGAACGTGATGGTCATCGGCGCAGATGCGGCGGCCTTCGGGGTTGAACAGCCGGGCGATCTTGCGCGCATAGGCGTCAAAGCCGGCAATATCCTGCCGGGCAAGGTTGAAGACATGGGCCGCGTGCGCCTCTTCGCCTTCGGGGAAGGTGAAGATGCGGCGGAAGGCAGTCACCTCATCACGGGTCACGGTGCCATCGGCCTTGGCCATCTTTGCGCCAAGGGCCAGCACGGCGATGGTAAAGCCGACCGACTGTTCCGGTGCGGTCGTCCCGCGCAGCCGGTCAAAGACAACAGACAGCGGTTCGCCCTTGGCAAGGGCTGAAAGGGCGTCGGCAATGCGGGTCCAGATCGACATGATGGCGCGATCTTAGCTGCCCCGGCGCGCGATGTCAGAGGAATTTCTGCATCAGCACAAGGTCGATGAAACGGCCGAACTTGAAGCCCGCCTCTGGCACCCGTGCAATTTCGGCAAAGCCCATGCGCGAATGGAAGGCAAGGCCGTCTGGGTTCTCGGCCGAGACCCCGGCAATCATCTGATGCGCACCGGCCCGGGCTGCGTGGTCGCAAAGTGCTGTGACAAGCTGGCGTCCTGCACCGCGCCCGCGTGCCGCTGGTGCCAGAAGGATCGAATGTTCCATGCAGGTTCGGTAACCGACCCCGCCGCGAAACTGGGCGTAGCTGGCAAAACCAAGAAGGCCCTCGGCTTCTGCAACGAAGGTCGCATGGCCAAGCCGCGCCCGTCCGTCGATCATCGCCTCGACATCGGCTGGCGACTTTTCGACCGCGTTGAAGGTGACGGCGGTGTCACGGATGTAGGGGTTCCAGAGTGTGGCTATTGCCCCGGCGTCGGCCACGTTTGCAGGGCGGATCAGCAAAGTGTCACCGGCCCATTCGGGGTGTCGAGGGCGGCGCGAATGGCAAGGCTTGCACCGTCAAGGATCACCACCCGCGGATCACCCAACCGCCCGGCAAGGGATGCGCGCAGGGCCGTTGCGTCGGGGTGGGTGATCTCCAGCCGGGTCAGCCGTAGGCCGGTTTCGGGCAGCGCGCGGGCCGGATGGGCCGCACCTTCCCACTGGATCAAGGCCGGAAAGGCACCGTCAAAGGGCAGTCGTCCGTTGTCAGGCACCGCCATCTGCCAGCGGTAGTCGCCCCGCTGCAAGGCCAAGGGCGCGCCGATTCCCTTTGGCCCAAGGGCCACCTCGGCCGCCAGATCATCACAGCCCGCCACCCAGTTCGCCAAGCGGGGCGGTCCGGTGAAACGATCCATGTCAAACCAGCGCGGGCGCCCCGGCGCTGGGGCGTCGGGGTCAATTGCGATGACCTCCAGATAAAGATCCCCCAGACCCAGAAGCCGGTTGTGCGTCGCCATGAGCGGATGCTTGCCGCCCCCGGCCATTGTCACGCCAAGCAGGGACTCAACGGCAGCGACACCGTCTTCCAGCCGCCCGGCCACGACCGCCAGATGATCCAGCCTCAGCATCAGGCGGCCTTCGTCACATTGGGGGCTGCCTTCAGGGCGACTGAAAGTGCCTTGAAGCGGGCCTGCGCCACTTCGCCGAAAAGGCCCACGCCGGCAGGGGTCAGTTCCAGTTCCAGCAGCCGTTTCTTCGGCTGCCAGTGCAAGCGCCCTGCCTTGGCCGGATCTCCGACCGAGAACATCGCCCCGAAGCGCATGGCCTTGCCCAGAACCTCGGCGGCCTGAATTTCGTCTTCGGACAAGAGCCGGAACATCGGTTCCAGCCGCGACCCGGACCGGCTGTTCTTGTAGCGGTGCAGCAGCGCCAGCCCCAGAAACACCCGTCCGGGGTGATCAAGCCCGCCCAGATTGGCGCGGGTGGCGTTGTCAAAACAGGCCTCGGCCCGGAAATCGGGATGTGCGCGCCAAGTGGTGTCATGGAGCAGGCAAGCAGCCTTGATCAGGCGCAACTGGGCCTTTGAGGCATCGGGAAACAATGGCAGCAGGAAATCATAAAGCTTCTTGCCAAAGCCGGGGATGCGGGCCTGCACCACCTCGGCCATCCGCGCGGCCTCGATCAACGGGTCACGGGCGCGCAGTTTTTCCGGCATGTGTTCATACAAGAGCCCCTCGCGGATGCCGTAGGCCGAAACGTCGATCTCGGACGGCTGGAACACCTTGACCAGTTCGCGCAAGACTTCACAGGCAAGTGGCACCAGTTCCATGCGTTCCGCGCTGGTCCCGGTGCGGCCGCGCAAGACCGCAAGGTCGGTCACGGCCAGCCAGTCGAGCGTGTCATCAAGGCCCTTTGGCGTCATCCGGTATTCGTGAAGGACGGTAAGAGGGTAATTCCGCCGCTCCATGTCCAGCCGGGCGATCACCCGCCAGCTGCCGCCGACCAGATAGATCCGTTCGCCGGTCGATTTCATCACTTCCTGCACGGACTTCAGAACCTTGGCGATATGCGCGCGGCGGATTTTCGGGTCGGGCGATAGCTGCTGAAGCCGGAAAGGACCAAGCGCTGTCGAGGCGCGCTTGCCCACGCGGCCATCCCCGATCCGCGCCAGCTCCATCGAATTGCCGCCGATGTCGCAGACGATCCCCTTGGCATCGGGCCAGCCCAGAAGCACGCCCTGCGCTGAAAGCCGCGCCTCTTCGTCGCCGTCCACCACATGCAGCCTCAGACCGGTTTCGCGCAGCACCTCGGCCTGAAACTCGGCGCCGTCTGTGGCCTCGCGGGTTGCGGCGGTGGCGACGACGGTCATGGGCTCGATCTGCATCCCCTCGGCCAGAAGCGCAAAGCGGCGCAGCGCCGACAGCGCCCGGATGCGTCCTTCGGGGTTCAGACGCCCGGTTTCGGCCAGACCCTTGCCCAGACCGCACATGATCTTTTCGTTGTAGAAATAGGCGGGGGATCGCGCCGCGCCATCAAAGACCACCATCCGGACCGAGTTCGAGCCGACATCAACAACCCCGACGCGGCTAAGGGCGCGGGCGGAAGGGTCGTCGAACAAGGGGCGACCGAAGGGGCCGTCATCGTCGTCTTCGCCGGTCTCGGAGGGTCCGGTTCCATAAGGTGCCATGGTAGATTCCCCTCTGCCGCGCAGGCCGCACCATGCCGCCCCGGGGTCAGTGGGTCAACACCGCGCGGGCTGTAACGATGGTCACGGGGCCTATACCAGCGGGGTGAATCGCAGAGGGCGCAGGCGGTCATAGATCAGGTAGAACACATAGGCATAGCAAACATAAAACAGGGTCAGACCAAGGTTGACGGCCAGCGCATCGGAAAGGCTGTGCTGCCCGACCCAAAGGATCAGGGGCAAGGTCACCACGATGGGGGACACCTCGTGCGATACCGCGTGCAGCAAACGCAGCGCGTGGGGCCTGTCACTGGCCGGACGACCGGTCAGGCGATGTTCGATCCGGTCAAAGGCGATGTTGTGGAGCGGGGTCCAGATCAGGACGGCCAGTGAAAGCGTTACCAGCAGGATCAACCCTTCGTCAGCGGGGCGGCCAAAAAAGACCTCGTAAAGCGGCACCGCAAGCAATAGCCCGCCGGCCTCGAATACCAGTGTCTGGCACAGCCTTTCCAAACACGAGCGCTGCATTTCCGGCCTCCCTGCCTTTGATAGAGGATGTCTATCGAAGGCAGGGCGCAGTTTCTGTCACCCGGGGAACACCCGGGCCGTCAGATGGTCGGCGCGGCCCCGGCGGGATCGTCGTCCTTCACCGACACAAGGCGCGGCGCATCCTTGGCGCCAGCGGTTCCCCGCCCGGAAAGTGACGGGTTTTCCATGAAGAACTGGTGGCAATTGAACAGCTTGCCATCTCCCGGTGCCAGATCGCGGGTATAGGTACCATCGGGCGCCAGAACCCAGCTTTGCGCCTCATCTGCAAGGTTTGCGGCCATGATCTGGCTGAGGATCTGGCTTTTGACCGTAGGGTTATGCGCCTCGACAAGGGTTTCCACCCGCCGTGTCAGATTGCGACCCATCCAGTCGGCCGAGGAAAAGAATACCCGGGCTTTCTTGGAAGGCAGCCCGTGGCCATTGCCAAAGCAGACGATGCGGCTGTGTTCCAGGAACCGCCCGACAATGGATTTGACGCGGATGTTTTCCGACAGCCCCTTCACGCCCGGACGCAAGCCACAGATGCCCCGGATGACAAGGCTGATCTTCACCCCGGCCTGACTGGCGGCATAAAGCGCGTCGATCACGTCGGGCTCGATGACCGAATTCATCTTTGCCCAGATTTCCGCAGGACGACCGGCGCGGGCGTTCTCCGCCTCGGCTGCAATGAGTTCCAGAAGCCTCGGCTTCAGGGTGATGGGCGAGATGGCAAGGTTTTCCAGCCCCTCAGGCTGCACATAGCCAGAGAGGTAGTTGAACACCTTGGTAGCATCGCGGCCAAGGGCTGCATCGCAGGTGAAGAATGACAGGTCGGTATAGATCCGCGCGGTGATCGGGTGATAGTTGCCCGTGCCGTAATGGGTATAGGTGACCAGATGATCACCTTCGCGCCGGACCACGGTGCTGATCTTGGCGTGGGTCTTGTAGTTGACAAAGCCGTAAACCACATGGGCGCCGGACCGTTCCAGCCGACGGGATTGACGGATATTCGCGGCCTCGTCGAATCGGGCCTTCAGTTCCACAAGCGCGGTGACCGATTTCCCGGCTTCTGCCGCTTCGCACAGCGCCGAGACGATGGGGCTGTCCCACGACGTTCGGTAAAGCGTCTGCTTGATCGCAAGAACGTTGGGATCGCGCGCCGCAAGTTCCAGAAAGCGGATCACCATGTCGAAGGTCTCATACGGGTGATGCAGCAGCATGTCCTTCTGCCGGATCGCCGAAAAGAGATCGCCGTCGTGATCCTGCACCCGTTCTGGCACCCTTGGGGTGAAGGGCGGCCACATCAGGTCTTTCCGGCTGGACAGGATCAGTTCCTTCAGGTCTGCCACGCCCAGAAGGCCCTTGACCTCCACGACCTCATCTTCGGTGACGACAAGCTCTTCCATGATCAGCGCGCGCAGGTCTTCCGGCGCGCCGGCAGACAGCTTCAGGCGGATCACCTCGCCGCGGCGGCGGCGCTTCAGCGCGGTTTCAAACTCGCGCACAAGGTCTTCTGCCTCGTCCTCGACTTCAAGGTCGCTGTCGCGCAGCACGCGAAAGCTGCAATGGCCCTTGTCGGTATAGCCCGGAAACAGCATCCCCAGATGCAAAAGCAAAAGGTCTTCCAGCGGCAGGAAGCGGTGTTCGCCCTCTTTGCCGGGCAAAGGCACGAAGCGGGCGATCTGCTGAGGGATCGGCAAAAGCGCTTTCAGCTGGCGGTGGTCCGACCGCCGCTCAAGTTCCAGCGCCAGCGAAAAGCCGGTGTTGGGGATGAAGGGGAAAGGGTGCGCCGGGTCGATTGCCAAGGGCGACAGCACCGGAAAGACGTTGTTCAGAAAATGCGCTTCAAGATGCTTCAGGTCGCGCGCGGTCAGCTTTGAGCGGGGGACAATGCTGATGCCTTCGGCTTCCATTTCCTTGCGCAGGCGGTTGAAGGTGGTCTGCTGGGTCTGCATCAGGTGGCGCGCATTGGCGTTGATCAGTTGCAACTGTTCCGCCGGGCTGCGGCCATCTTCCGAAAGCGTGGCATTGCCGTTGCGCACCAAGGCGCGCAGTCCCGCCACGCGGACGGTGTAGAATTCGTCAAGGTTGGTGGCGCTGATCGACAGAAAGCGCAACCGCTCCAGCAAGGGAACGGCCGGGTTTGCCGCTTCCTCCAGCACCCGCCAGTTGAAGGCGAGCCACGACAGTTCGCGGTTGAAATAGCGCGCCGGACCAGCCGTTTCAGCAAACGGCAGTTCAACCGGGGCAGGGAAGGGCGATTTCAGGAAATCTGCTTGGGTCATGGCCGGGTTATGCCGCGCGCTTCGTGACAGGATCGTGACACTGTTTCACCCGTTCTCCAGCCTGTCCAGAACCTCTCCGGCAAGCGCGCGGGTCACGGGTCGGCCCAAGGCCAGCGCACGCCCGTCCAGTGCCGCCACCAGCGCCCTTGCTGCCCCGATGGACCGGGGCATCCGGCTGATCAGATAGGGGATCAGGTTTGGTGGCACGGCCACTTGCCGATCGGCGAAAAGTTTGATGAGGACGACGGAAAGCAGGCCGTCATCAGGCGCTTCCAGCCGGGCCACGGATGCTGCCTGCACCCGGCTTTGCAGATCAGCCAGTTGCAGGCCCCAATCGCGGGGCGGGGTGGGGGCGGTCAGCAACAGCGCGCCCCCGGTCGTCACCACGTTGTGCAGATGAAAGAGCGCAGATTCAGCCTTGCCGATCAGATGGGCATCCTCAACCGCGACAGGTCTTCCCGCCAGCGCCGCGATGTCGACTTCGCCCAACGCCTCGGCCGAAAGGATCACCGCGCCGGAAAGTTCCGCCCAGACATTGGCCAGATGGGTTTTGCCCGCGCCCTCTGGCCCGATCAGCAAAAGTTTGGCGCCGGGCCAGTCCTGCCAGCTCTCGACCGCCTGCAAGGCCCGTGCATTCGACGGGGCCACAAAGAAATCCGCCCGGGTCAGCGCCTCGTTGCCCGGCAGGTCAAAGGCAAGTTGCCGGGTCACAGCGATGCTCCGCCCCCGTCGCTGCCAGTCTTGCGGCTTCGTTTCCGCGGTGAGGGTGCCTGTGCCACAGGTTCGGGCGCTGCGTCGGCCACCGCCGAGGTGCCACGATAAAGCAGGCTGGCGCGATACTGTTCCACGCCAAAGCGCGTCAGCACCCCGATGGCTGCCGCCACCGGCACGGCAATCAGCATGCCGACAAAGCCGAAGACCGACCCGAAGGCAGACAGCGCGAACAGCAGCCAGACCGGGTGCAGCCCAACCGATTTGCCCACCAGTTTCGGGGTCAGGATGTTGCCCTCGATGAACTGGCCGGCGGCAAAGATGGCGGCGATGATCCCGATCTGCACCCAGTCACCCCAGAACTGGAACAATGCCAGCCCCACCGCCAGCACCCCCCCGATGATCGAGCCGATATAGGGAATGAAGGTAATCGCCCCGGCGATAGCGCCGACGACAAGGCCGAATTGCAGCCCCGCCACCATCAGTGCGGCGGCATAGAATGTCCCCAGTGCCAGGCAGACCGACACTTGCCCGCGCACGAAACCGGCCAGAACGGCATCAATTTCGCGTCCAAGGCGGCGGATGGTTGGCGCGTGGTCCAAAGGCAGCATTGCGTCGATGCGGGCAACCATCTTGTCCCAGTCCAGCAAGAGGTAGAAGGCCACCACCGGCACGACGACGATGAATACGATGGCCGAAATCACCCCAAGGGCTGAAGACAGGACGCCATTGGCCAACTCTCCGCCCCGCGCCTGAATCGCGGCGGCGATCTCGGCAAGGGTTTGCCGGATGGTCGAAGTGGAGTCCGCCAGATCGGGGAAGCGTTCCAGCAAGAACCCCTGCAAACGTTTGGAAATGTCAGGGGCCGCGTTGATCAGCGCAGTCAACTGATTGATCAGTGTCGGGATTACCGCCAGCACCAGAAGGATGATCAACACCAGTGCGACCAGCGAAATCAGCGTAGTGGAGGCGACCCGGCTTAGCCCCAGACGCTCCAGCCTGTCGGCCACGGGGTCAAGGAAATAGGCGATGGCACCGCCGACGATAAAGGGCAACAGCACATTGCCCAGAAACCAGAGCAGCAGCAGAAACACCACGGCAGCGATGCTCCAGTAACGGATCTGGTCACGGTTCGGCAGGGCCATGGTGCTTTCCACTGGTTACCCCCGTGATATCGCCCTTGCAGCGCCCTGACGCAAGGGGAGGCGGCGTCGGCGTGCCGTCGCCACTCGAATTGCCTTGTGACAAGGTGACGGTTGCATCTGGCGGCTGGTCTGGTTTGTTCAGGCAAGGACAGGGAATGGGCATCTGGACCAGACAAGGCGCCAAAAGACGTGCATGGGGTGGCAGCAAAATGGTAGTCAACTGTGCCGGTTCCTTCTGGGCCTGTCCCTGTGGCCCGGCTGCCGAACAAGAACAGGACAACCCACGCAAATGACCGTTTCCCGGCGTATCAATGGCCTGCAAGGCTCTGCGCGCAAGCAGACCGCCGCGCTGTCGGCGTTCTTGCTGGTCCAGACCCTTGGGACGGTGTTCTTCATCGGGGATGTGATCGGTGACCTGCGCGAGGATCCGACCTCGATCCACTTCTTGTTCGAGGCGACGGTGACTGTTGCCCTTGTCCTTGGCATCGTGTTCGGCGCGTTCGCGCTTCGGCGGACGATCGTGCTTTTGCACAGCCAGGAGGCGGCGCTGGATGTTGCCCGGGGGGCCTTGTCCGATGTGATCGCCCGGCAGTTTCAGGCATGGGCGCTGACCCCGGCGGAACGCGACGTGGCTTTCCTTGCGCTGAAAGGCCTTGATGTGGCCGAGATTGCCGAACTCCGCGGGGCCGCACCGGGAACCGTCCGCGCCCAGCTTACCCATATCTATGCCAAGGCCGGCGTGTCAGGCCGCGCCCAGTTTGCCGCCTTCTTTGTCGAGGATCTGCTGGGGCAGGGTGTCACGCCCGCAGCGTGAACCCTTGCGCGATGTGGTTGCGCACAAACCAGATCATCGCCAGTCCCGGCACCAGTGACAGCACGGTCATCGCCATGACCAGCCCCATATCGGTCTGAAACCCGAAAAGTGCGTTGATCGCCATCGTGATCGGTTTTCCCGCCGTTACCGTCAGGATGCGGGCAAAGACCACTTCGACCCATGAGAAGATAAAGCAGAAGAAGGCCGCCACCCCGATCCCCGGCGCAATGGCCGGGATCAGGTGGCGAAAGAAGAACCCTGTCCGGGAATGGCCGTCCAGAAAGGCCGTTTCGTCAAATTCGGGTGGGACGGCGCTGATGAAGCTGGACAGGATCCAGATCGCCACCGGCAGGTTGAACAGGCAGTGGACCAGCGCGATCCCGACCGGAGAATTCACCAGCCCGATCTGCGCGAACAGGATGAAGACCGGCAAGGACAGCACCACTGGCGGCGTCACCCGGAAGGCGATGATCAAAAGCAGGAAATGCCGGTCGCCCAGAAAGCGATAGCGCGCCAGCGCGTAGGCCGCAGGCAACCCCGCCACAAGGCAAAGCGCCACGTTCAACAGCACATAGACCGCCGAATTCAGCATCGAGGCCCGCAGTTCCGGCGTGGCCATCAGGTTGCGGTAATTGACCAGCCCGATGGTCCCCTCGACCACACCGGGATGTGGCATCGTCGCGGTGAAGCTGACCATCACCGTCTGGGCAAACGGCAACAGGATGAACCCCGCCAGCGCCAGCAACCCCGCAACCCGGACCAGCGTTCTGATCACCCCTGCACCTCACGCCGCCGGGTCACCACGACAAAGGCCCAGACCACGCTGAGAACGATCAGGAAATAGAGGCTCGCCCGCGCCGCCGACTGGCCGTAGGAAAATCCCTTGATCTCTTCCCCCAGCTCGATCGACAGAAAGCGCGTCGCGTCATTCGGGCCGCCTGCGTTGATGGCGAAAGCCTCGGTGTAGATCATGAAGCTGTCGACAAAGCGCAAAAGGAACACGATGGTCAGCGCCCCCGCGATCCGCGGCAGTTCGATATGGCGAAAGACCGCAACCCGCGAGGCCCCGTCAATCGCCGCCGCCTGCCGGTAGGCCGGTGGAATGGCCGACAATCCGGCATAAGACAGGATCACCACCAGCCCCAGCCAGTGCCATGTGTCCATCGCAAGGATCAGCGCCCAAGTGTGGATCGCGGTGAACTTCCAGTCAAAGCCCACCGCCGCCAGCCCCGGCCCCAACAGGCCGCTTTCGGGGTTGATCAGCCCCAGCCACATCATCGGGATCATGTTCCACGGCACCACCAAAGGCAGCGCGCAAAGCATCAGCACCCAGATCGCCCGCTTGCCCAAGGGCAGGATCATCAGCGCAATCAAGATCCCCAGCGGCACCTGTATGCCCAAGGCCAGCGTGGAAAACAGCAGGCTGCGGCCAAGCGAGGCCCAGAACCGCCCGGACCCAAGGATATCGTCATACCACTCCACCCCCACCCAATGCACGTCCTGCAAGGTAAAGATGTCGTGCAAGCCGTAATTGAAGACGGCCAGAAGCGGCAAGGCCCCGACCACGCCGAGGAGCAGCAGGGCAGGCAGAAGCAGAAACCACGCGCGGTTGTCAAAGGGTTGCATAGTGCCGCAGCCGACAGGCAAGCGCCAAGACTGTCAAGCCCGCGCTTCACTTGCCCTTGACCCCTGCCAGCGGATAGGTTCCCCGAACCAGCACAAGGGAACGCCGGCGACCAACCACCTGCACTACGGCGACAACCTTGCCGTGCTGCGCGACAGCATCGCGTCGGAAAGCGTGGACCTCGTCTATCTCGACCCGCCCTTCAACTCGAACGCCAGTTACAATGTGTTGTTCAAGGCCCCGGACGGCGCGTCCTCCGCCGCGCAGATCGAGGCGTTTGACGACACCTGGCATTGGAACGACAGCGCCGAGGCCGCCTTCACCGACGTCCTCCGCTCCGGCAACGGGGCCGCCGCCGAGATGCTGCGCGCCATGCGCGGCTTTCTGGGTGAGAATGACATGATGGCCTACCTCGCCATGATGGCCGTGCGGCTGTTGGAGCTGCACCGGGTGCTGAAACCCACCGGCAGCCTCTACCTGCACTGCGACCCGACGGCGAGCCACTACCTGAAGATCTTGTTGGATGCGGTGTTTGGAGCGGTCAATTTCCGCAATGAGATTATTTGGCAGCGCATGACCGGAAAGTCGCTCATGAAGCGCCGCTTGCCAACAAATCACGACGTTCTCTTGGTGTATCAAAAGACCGATGCCGCGACGTGGAACGATAGCGCGATTTATATCCCCTACGATATGGATAACTTGCCCGCAAAAACGCGGTCCAAGTATTCGCATAAAGACCCAGACGGTCGCCTCTATCAATTGGATAATTTGATCAATCCAAACTCCAACAGACCGAATTTGACATACGAATTCCTTGGAGTAACAAGAGTTTGGCGTTGGACGCGGGAACGAATGCAAGCCGCGTATGATGCTGGACTGGTCGTTCAGTCCGCGCCCGGCATGGTTCCAAGACAAAAGCGTTACATCGACGAGCAAGAGGGAATCGCATTATCTGACGTCTGGACCGACATACCGCCCCTTAACTCCCAAGCCCAGGAACGCCTCGGATACCCCACCCAAAAGCCCGTCGCCCTCCTCGAACGCATCCTTAGCGCCTCTTCCAACCCCGGCGATGTGGTGCTTGATCCGTTCTGCGGCTGCGGCACCACCGTTCATGCGGCGGAAAAACTCGGGCGGAGTTGGATCGGCATCGACGTCACCCACCTTGCCATCGGCCTGATCGAAAAGCGTCTGCGCTCCGCCTTTCCCGGCGTCCAGTTCCTGACCCATGGCGTTCCGAATGACCTTGCCGGGGCAAAAGACCTTGCCGCGCGGGGCAAGTATCACGAGTTTGAAAAATGGGCGCTCTCGCTCATCGACGCGCAGCCCGGCAACCTTGGCAAGAAGGGCGCGGATCGCGGTCTGGACGGGCGGCTTTACTACGGCAAGACCGGCCACGGCGTTGTCAGCGTCAAGGCGGGCGAAAATGTCGGCGTCAGCATGATCCGCGACCTCAAGGGCGTGATCGAACGCGAAAAGGCCGGGATCGGCGTGTTCCTCACCCTGACCGAACCGACAAAACCCATGGTGACCGAGGCGGCATCGGCAGGCCTGCACGAAGAACCCGGCTTCGCCCCCGTCCCCCGCCTCCAGATCGTGACCATCGAACAGGCCATGGCCTTGCGCGAACGTGCCGTCCAGCTGCCCGCCCGCCGCGAGGACACCTTCAAGCGTGCCGCGCGTGAGGAAGACACCTCTCGCCAGCGCGCCCTTGATCTTTAGGTCGTCGCGCGGGGGCCAGGTCGCTTGGTTGGCCGCTCGGCTGGCCGCGCCCATGCCCGCCCGCTCCTGCCTTGCCTGCCCGCGCCCGACCGGGTAGGAAACGCTGGACCGCCTGGCCCGCGACCGTTGAGCAACCGACCCCTTACCCATAGGCATCCCCATGCGTCTGTCCCGCTACTTCCTGCCCGTCCTCAAGGAAAACCCTGCCGAGGCGCAGATCGTGTCCCACCGCTACATGCTGCGGGCCGGGATGATCAAGCAGCAGGCGGCGGGGATCTATTCCTGGCTGCCGCTGGGGTTTCGCGTGCTGAAGCGGATCGAAGAGATCGTGCATCAGGAACAGATCCGCGCCGGGCATATCCCCTTGCTGATGCCCACCCTTCAGCCCGCCGACCTGTGGCGCGAGTCCGGCCGCTATGACGATTACGGGCAGGAAATGCTGCGGATCAAGGATCGGCAGGACAGGGACATGCTTTACGGTCCGACGAACGAAGAGATGATCACCGACATCTTCCGGGCGCATGTGAACAGCTACAAGGACTTGCCGCTGACGCTTTACCACATCCAGTGGAAGTTCCGCGACGAGATGCGGCCCCGGTTCGGCGTGATGCGCGGGCGCGAATTCCTGATGAAGGACGGCTACAACTTCGACGTCGACCGCGACGCGGCGCTGCATGCCTACAACCGCCACATGGTCAGCTATCTGCGCACCTATGAACGCATGGGCCTGACCGCGATCCCGATGCGCGCAGCCTCTGGCCCGATCGGCGGCGACAATACGCATGAATTCCTCGTGCTGGCCCAGACCGGCGAAAGCGAGGTCTTCTATGATGACCGGGTGACCGGGCTGAAACTTGGCGAACGCGACATCGACTATGACAACCGCGCCGAGGTTGCGAAGGTCTGCGAAGAGTTCACCACCCTTTACGCCCGCACCGATGAAACCCACGACCCTGCCGTCTTCGATCAGGTGCCAGAGGCGCATCGCAAGGTTGGCCGGGGCATCGAGGTCGGGCAGATCTTCTATTTCGGCACCAAGTATTCCGAATCCATGGGGGCCGAGGTCACCACGGCGGATGGCGGCAAGGTGCCGGTCGAGATGGGTAGCCATGGGATCGGCGTTTCCCGCCTTCTGGGCGCGATCATCGAGGCAAGCCACGATGACAAGGGCATCATCTGGCCGGAAGGCGTGACGCCGTTCCCGGTCGGGATCGTGAACCTCAAGCAAGGTGATGCCGCCGCCGATGCGGCCTGCGCGGGCCTTGAAAAGGCGCTTCTGGCCAAGGGCCTGGAACCGCTTTACGACGACCGCGACGAACGCGCCGGGGCCAAGTTCGCGACGATGGACCTGATCGGTCTGCCGTGGCGGATCACTGTCGGCCCGCGCGGTCTGGAAAAGGGCATCGTGGAACTGACCTCGCGCCGGACTGGTGTCAGCGAGGAGTTGTCGACCGAAGCCGCAGTTGACCGGATCGCCCAGATCTACGCCGCGCACCGGTAGGGGTCTTGCCGGGCCAGGTTCGCGCAATCCGGGTTGGGGCTCACAGGTCCGGGGCTATTACCCAGCGTCACATCGCAGGTCTTTGACTTGACGTGGCCGCCGATGGGGCCATGCTTTCAGGGGCCTGTAGCCGCAAAGCTGGACCCGATGACCCTGCCTGCCGACCATTCCCGCATGTTCAAGCGCGATCTGTCGCTGCACGAGCTTCTTGCCGACGGGATCGTGCATGCCCTTGCGCTTCTGGCCGGGTTGATCGCCTTTCCGCTTTTGCTGTTTCACGCGCTGCAAACCGCAGGGATCGGGACATTCGCGGCGCTGGCGGTCTACGCGGCCGGGTTCTTTCTGATGTGGGGCTTTTCGCTGGCCTACAACATGACGCCGCCCGGTGCCTTGAAGTGGCTTTTGCGCCGGTTTGATCATTCGATGATCTATGTGATGATCGCGGGAACCTACACCGCCATCATCCCGCATCTGGAAAGCGTTGGCTGGGCCTTGGCTCTGAGCGGCGTGGTCTGGACCGGGGCGGCGCTTGGGATCACCGTCAAGGTGGTCTTGCCGGGGCGCTATGACAGGCTGTCGATCCTTGCCTATATCCTGCTGGGCTGGGTCGGGGTCATCGCCGTTGGTCCGGTCACGGCGGCCTTGCCTGCGATGTCCTTGTGGCTTCTGGTGGCGGGTGGTCTGACCTATGTGACAGGGGTCGGTTTCTACATCTGGGAACGTTTGCAGTTCCAGAACGCAATCTGGCATCTGTTTGTCGCGGTGGCGGCGGGCCTGCATTTTGCGGCCGTCGCGGTTGCGCTGGCCTGAACTGGGGCGAGGGTCGGGGGGAACCCCGACCTACGACATTACCACTACGATGTTTCCGGGCTTGTGAAAGCTTTCGGCAATCGCATGGGCCTCGGACAGCTTTTCAAACGGCAGGACGGGTCCAAGGACAGGCGTGTATCCCCCCGCCTGATGCAGGGCCAGAAGACGCTGCATCGCGGGCAGGTCATCCCGGTTGGTGCCAGTCAGTACCCGCCGCCCGTCTCGGTGCGGGCGGATGGCCGAGCCAAGCATCTGCGCCAGATCGGCCGTGATCAGCACCAGCCGTCCGCCGGGGGCAAGCAGGGACCGTGCGCCCTGCCAGCCAAGCGAGCCCATCACGTCGACGATCACATCGAAAGGGCCGGGGGGCGGACCCTTGCGATAGTCCGTGACCTCAACGGCGCCAAGGCTTCGGGCAAGAGGGTGGTTGGCAGGCGAAGCGGTTGCACTGACCGTCGCGCCAAGGTGGCAGCCGATCTGGACCGCGGCGCTGCCAACGGCCCCGGTCGCGCCTGCGACCAGAAGGCGTTCACCGGGGGCAAGGTGGGCGCGGTCGATCAGGAATTCGGCTGCGGTCAAACCGCCAAAGAAAAACGCCGCCCCGGACTCGAATGTCAAAGTCTCCGGCAAGGGCAGAATTGTGCCATTTGCCTTCATGACCAGATATTCACGATGCGCGCCGCCCTTGAAGCCCGTCAGGCCAAAGACCGGCTGGCCGGGGGAGAAGGCAGTGACGCCAGGTCCGATGCCTGCCACCTCGCCCGCAAACGCGATGCCGGGGGCCACCCGCGGGCGGCGCAGGCCGATGGCAAGGCGCAGCAGCAGACCAACGCCACGCGGAACCCGACCTGAACGCAGCCGCGCATCCCCTGCGGTGACGGGTGCAGCGCGGACGCGGACCACCACCTCTCCCATGCCGGGGCTGGGGGTCGGGGCTTCGGTGATGGCTATGGTTTCAGGGCCACCATAGGCGGTGTAGCTTGCGATTTTCATGACAGGCTCCTGGTTCAGTCGTCGTGAAAGGTGAAAACCTCGTCCAGCGGCACGCCGAAGGCGCGCGCGATGCGGAAGGCGAGGTCAAGGGTCGGAAAGTATTTGCCGTTCTCGATGGCAAGGATTGTCTGGCGGGTCACCCCAACCCGGTCGGCAAGGTCTTTCTGGGTCATCTCTCCGGCGTCGAAGCGCAGCCGGCGGATCCGGTTTTCGATGCGGGCCATGTCAGGCACCACGCCGGTAAAGGACCAGCTTTGCCGCGTCCCTGAACGCCTCGGACAGGATGCACAGGGCAAGGACCATGTTCATCGCATTGAAGGCGGTGTCACCGAAAGCAAGGCTGACGATGACGCCGAGAAGCCCGAAGGACAGAAGATACCAGGCCCAGGTCAGCGCGCGGCGGTCGATGTCGCGGTCGCGCTCGTCGCGGCGGTCGTCAGGTTTCTCTCCGGTCAGGATGCCGTAGAGAATGGCGAAGAGGATGGTCACGACGATGGCGATGGCAATTGACCAGCCGATAAGGATCAAGACCGACCGCGCCCAGAGCTGCAAGGCATCCGGCCCATCGAAGACACCCGCAGCCATCTGGCCGGACAACCGCCACAGGAAAAGGCCGATCACGATCAGGCTTGTGAGCAGGCCCGCAAGAGCTTCGCGTTCTCCATAAGACATATTGGCCTCCATTCTTGTCGGCTTGGTATGTTGGAGCGGACACGGAGTCAAGAATACTTTACACTATGTCGAGTATTACAGACCTTGGCATGCCGATTGACCGTTGGGCCGGGCGGTCCTAGCGTGCAAACGAAGCGGAGGACAGACATGGCAAAGGCACTGATCACCTGGGGCGGATGGGACGGGCATGAGCCGGACAAGGTGGCGGCCCTGTTTGCGGGCTGGCTGGGCGAGGCGGGGTTTCAGGTGACCGTGACTGACACGCTGACCTGTTTCGACGATCCGGCCGCGCTGGCGGACCTGTCGCTGATCGTGCCGGTCTGGACCATGAGCCAGATCGGCAAGGAACAGGCCCTGAACGCCTGCGCGGCCGTCGCGTCGGGCGTGGGCCTGGCGGGGTGCCACGGCGGCATGTGCGACGCCTTCCGCGAGAATGTGGACTGGCAGTTCATGACCGGCGCGCAATGGGTCGCCCATCCCGGCAATGACGGGGTGGATTACGGGGTGCGGATTGTGTCGGATGACCCGCTTGTGGCGGGGGTGGGCGATTTCGCGGTGCAGACCGAGCAGTATTACCTGCACGTTGATCCGGTGGTGCGTGTCCATGCGGTTTGCGATTTTCCGGTGGTGGACGGACCGCATGCGGCGAACGGACCGGTGGCGATGCCGGTGGTGTTCACGAAATTCTGGGGGCAGGGGTGCGTCTATTACAACGCGCTTGGGCATCAAGCGACTGTGATCGACCACGGGCCGGCGGCGGAACTGATGCGGCGCGGGCTTTTGTGGGCGGCGCGGTAAAGGGTACATAGCCGCGCTGCGGCCTTGATGTCCGGAAGGCCTTTCCGGCCGGGGATGGTCCTTGCGCCCGGCCGGGCAAAGAGGCGCGCGCCGCGGACGGGCTTCCTTGACCTTTCGGCGCGGGCGGGTCAGGTTCGCGCCAGCAAGAACAACAAGAATGACAAGGCGCAGATGGCAGGCAGGACAGCACCCTTTTCGGCCTTTGAATGGATGATCGCCTGGCGCTATTTGCGCGCGCGGCGGGCCGAAGGCGGGGTCAGCATCATGACCTGGATCAGCCTGATCGGGATCACGCTGGCGGTCTTTGCGCTGATCCTGACGCTGGCGGTGCGCGCCGGGTTCCGGGCGGAATTCGTGGATACGATCCTTGGCGCGAACGCGCATGTCACCGTCTATTCGGCGGGTGAGGTCGGTGCAGATGGCCAGTTCGTGCGCGGCTTCACGGCGGCGGATGCGATGGCCTCCGCGCTTCTGGAGGTGCCGGGCGTCACCCGCGCCGCCCCCCTGATTCGGGGCAAGCTGATGGTGACGGACGGCGAACGCACCACCGGGGCCGAGGTTTACGGGTTGTCGCCCGAGGCACTGGCCTCGATCCCCCGGGTTGGGGCTGGCGCGGATGCGATCGGCGATCTTGCACGTTTCGAAGAAGGTATCGCGCTGGGCTCTGGCGTGGCGCGCGAACTGGGCGTGACGGTGGGCGACCGGGTGCGGCTGATCGCGCCGGGCGGGGTGAAGACGGCGATGGGCTCCAGCCCTCGGGTCAAGGCCTATGAGGTGGTCTACATCTTCACCGCCGGGCGCTATGACATCGATACTACCCGCATCTACATGCCCTTCATCGAGGCGCAGAGCTATTTCAACAAGGAGGGCCTGGCCGACGAAATCGAGGTCATGGTCGAAAACCCCGATGCGATCGAGGGGTATGCCCTGCCGATCCTGAACGCGGCCGGGCCTTCGGCGATGCTGTGGACGTGGAAGGACAGTTCCGGCGCCTTCCTGCGCGCCCTCGACATCGAGGATAACGTGATGTTCGTGATCCTGTCGGTCCTCGTGCTGATCGCGGCGATGAACATCGTTTCCGGCCTGATCATGCTGGTCAAGAACAAGGGCCGCGATATCGGCATCTTGCGGACCATGGGCCTGACCGAAGGCTCGGTCCTGCGGGTGTTCTTCATCTGCGGCGCGTTTACCGGGGTTTTGGGAACCATTGCTGGGGTGGCCTTGGGCTGCCTGACCGCGCTGAACATCGACGCGATCATGAGCGGGATCAACTGGCTGAACGGCTCGCAGGTCTGGGATCCTTCGATCCGGGGGATCTATTCTCTGCCCGCCCAGTTGCAGCTGCGCGATGTGATGTCGGCGGTGGGGCTGTCGCTGGGGCTGTCTTTCGTGGTCACGATCTTTCCGGCCCGGCGCGCGGCGCGGATGAACCCGGTGGAGGCGCTTCGCTATGAGTGAGGCCATGCTGACGCTGGAGGGGATCACCAAGGGTTACAACCGGGGCAAGCCGTCCGAGGTGATTGTGCTGCGCGGCGCCACGGTCACCGTGGGCCGGGGTGAGGTGGTGGCGCTGGTGGCCCCGTCGGGGGCCGGGAAATCCACGCTTTTGCACATTGCGGGGCTTCTGGATGTGGCCGACGAGGGGACCGTCAAGCTGGGTGGGCGCGAGATGAGCGGCCTTTCCGATCGCGCCCGGACCGAGGCGCGCCGGGCCGAAGTTGGCTTCATCTACCAGTTTCATCACCTCTTGCCGGAATTCAGCGCGCTGGAGAACATCGTCATCCCGCAACTGGCCAACGGCATTCCGAAAGCCGAGGCTGAAATCCGGGCGCGGGATCTGCTGGGCAAGGTTGGTGTGGCAGCGCGGGCGGACCACCGGCCTGCCGCGCTGTCGGGCGGCGAACAGCAAAGGGTGGCCTTTTGCCGTGCCTTGGCCAACGGTCCCGGGCTGCTGCTTGCCGATGAGCCGACCGGAAACCTTGACCCGGCAACCTCGGATCAGGTTTTCGGCGTGTTGATGGCCCTGGTGCGCGAAACGGGGCTTTCAGCCTTGATCGCCACGCATAACATGGAACTTGCGGCGCGGATGGACCGCGTTGTCCGTCTGGCGCAGGGACGGGTTGTCGAATGATCGGGAGGAAACGGCCATGATACGACTTGGATGGATGCTGCTGCCGCTGGCACTTGCGGCCTGCATGCCAGAGGATCAGCCGACTGGTGCCGAAGATTTCGCAACCTACTGCGCGGCCTGCCATGGCAGTTCCGGCAAGGGTGACGGGCCGGGGGCTGCGGGGCTGGACCAGCGTCCGGTGGACCTGACGCAGCTTTCGGCGCGCGACGGCGGTGAATTTCCGGGAACGCGGGTCATGGCCAAGATCTGGGGCTATACCGGGCGCGACAGCGCGTCGGCAATGCCGCAATTCGGGCCGTTGTTGCAGGGCGAACTCGTTCCCTATGATGGTGGAGACGGGATCGCCACGCCAACCCCGGTGCGGCTGGTGCAATTGGCTGAATATGTCCGGCTGTTGCAAGGGAAGTGATCTTGTCCCAAGCGGCGGGTCAAGGCGCGCGGTTGTACTCGATGAAGGGTGTCAGCTGTCCCACCCGATCATAAAGCGCGCGCGCCTGAAGGTTGGAGTCCTGTGTCAGCCAGTAGACCGCCGGCGCGCCTGCCGTATCGGCAGCCGCATAGACCGCCTCGATCAGCGCGCACCCAAGGCCCCTGCCACGCGCGGCGGGATCGAGGTAGAGATCCTGCAAATAGCAGACCTCCTCGATCTTCCAGCAATGGCGGTGGAAAAGGTAATGCGCCAAGCCGACTGCCTGCCCATCCAGCGTGGCAATCAACCCGTTGAAATCGCGGGGATCATCCCCCAGAAGCCGCGCGAAGGTCGTGCTGAAGACGGCGTCTGGCAGCGAAGTCCCATAAAAAGTCAGATAGTCTGTCCAGAGGCGGCGCCAATCGGCCTCGTCTTCTGGGGCAAGGCGGCGGATGATCAGGGTCGGACTGGCCATATCTGCATCTCCATGCGGGTGAAGCGAGGATCGCTGGCTTTGGCGGTTCATGCAACCATGCGGGACATCCTGACTATGGCCCCCGCGTGCTGTCGCGCATAAGCTGCAACGAAACAGACAAGGGAAAGCACATGGGTGGGCAGATGGCAGATCGGTGGTGGCTGACCCTGACCGGGGCCACCGGCGGCGTGCTCCTTTGGGCGCTGGTCGAGGCGGCGGACCGCAACCTGATCGGCGACCGCGTGGCGCTGGTAGCGATTGCGCTTGTCTCGGTCTTGTTCGCGGCGACGTTGGCAATGGCCGGACCGATCGGGCTGCTGCGTGCCTTGCCCCGCGCCTTCGGTCTTGGGGCGGGGACGGCGGCGCTCGTCTGGCTGGCGGGGCAGCGCTACGAGGTCGCTGACCAGATCTTCAATTCGCCGCTAGCCGCCTTGGCAGCCCTTGTCGTGGCCACCTTGCCGGTGCCGTTCCTGATCGCAGATGCCCGCAGCGGTTGGCGCGACTATGGCGCGCTGTTCCTTGAGGCCTGGTCGATCGTGGTGCGTTTCGCCGCTGCATGGGCCTTCACCGGGCTGGTCTGGCTGGTGATCTTCCTTTCCGATCAGGTCTTGCAGATCGTCGGCGTCACGGTGATCGACGATCTGCTGGAGTACGGGATCGTGCCGCTGATCGTCACCGGGGCGGTGCTGGGTCTTGGCATGGCGGTGGTCTATGAACTGGCAGAGCTTCTGTCGCCCTATCTGGTGTTGCGGCTGTTCCGTCTGCTTTTGCCGGTGGTGCTTGGGGTGATGCTGGTTTTTCTCGCCGCGCTGCCATTTCGAGGGCTGGAGGGGCTTTTCAACGGCCTGTCACCTGCGCTTTTGCTTTTGACCATGGTGGCAGCGGGCGTTTCTCTGGTCTCGATCGCTGTCGACCAAAGCGATGCGGAAGCGACGCAAAGCCCGGTCTTGCGCGGCGCGGCGCAGGCCATGGCGCTGATCCTGCCGCTGCTTGGCGGCCTTGCCTGCTGGGCGATCTGGCTGCGGGTAGACCAGCACGGCTGGACGCCGGAACGGGTCTTTGTGGCCCTTTTGACCGGGCTGGGGCTTGCCTATGGCGCGGTCTATGCGGTTGCGATCCTGCGTGGCGCTGGCTGGATGGAGCGGGTCCGCCAGGCAAATATCCGCATCGCGCTGGTGGTGATCGCGTTGGCTGGGCTTTGGCTGACACCGCTGCTGAATGCCGAACTGATCTCCGCCAACAGCCAGCTTGCGCGGTTTCAGGCGGGCCATACGGCGGTTGCGGATCTGGATCTGCGCGCGCTTGAGAAATGGGGGCGACCGGGGGCGGATGCTCTTGCCGTGCTTGCCGAACTGGCCAAGGCTCCGGGCCAGGAAGCCCTTGCCGCCCGGCTAGCGGGCGATGATGACCCCGGAGGAAACAGTCATGCGATGGCGGCCAAGGCACTTGCGGACCTGATGCCCGTGCAGCCCGCTACGGCCACAGGAACCCGCGACACGCTGCTTGCCGGCGCGGCCGATTACATGCTGCGCGATTGGCAAGCGGTCTGCGACCGCGAGTTGGAAGATGGGCAGCCCGCCTGCCTGATGGTGGTGGCTGATCTCTTGCCCGCCTATCCCGGTGAAGAGGCGATGCTGATCCTTGAACGCAGCGCCGACTTTGCCGAGGTTGTCGGCCTCTATCTTGGTGCTGAGGGCATGCTGATCACACGTCAGGCCCTGCGCCCCGATGGCCGCTATCCCCAGTCCGAGGAAATGGTCGCCTTGCTGCGCGCATGGCGTGAGACACCGCCGCCCCTTACCCCGGCATTGATCAACCAGCTTGGCACCGGCGAGACCGGACTTTTGATGCTGCCGTGAGGGATTTCCTGAGAAAGTGCGTCCCTTGGGTTTTGTTAACCGATACGGATTAGCATGGCGTCGGAAACCATTTTGGGGGCTGACATGGATGCGCTTTTGCTGCGGTCCCTGCAAGGCTACGTCCGCGATACCTTCGGGCCAGCAATCTGGCAGGCTGTCTGCCGCCGGTCCTCGCTGGCAGTCGAGACTTTCGAGCCGATGCTGCGCTATGATGCAGGCATGGCCGACCGCGTGGCGGAACACGCGGCTGATGTGCTGGGGCGGCCGGTTGAAACCATATGGGAAGACATGGGGACTTATCTGGTCACGAACCCTGGTCAGGAAGGCGCGCGCCGGCTGTTGCGGTTCGGCGGAACCAGCTATGCCGACTTTCTGCACTCGCTTGAAGAAATGCCCGGCCGCGCCCGCCTTGCCTTGCCTGACCTTGATCTTCCGGTCATCACCTTGCGCGAAATCGGTGCCGATCAGTTCGAGATCTGGTGCAAATCGCAACTCAGGGGCATCTTGCGGGTTCTGGTGGGCATGCTTACCGCGATGGCCGATGACTATGGCACGCTTTGCCTGATCACCCCAGATGGCGGTGACCGGATTACTGTTCGAATTCTGGACAGCTTTCACGGCTCGGGCCGCCGTTTCGACCTTGCCTTGCCAGAGCGTTGAGAGATGACTGAAAGAATGCAGGAACCAGTCTTGACCATCGGGCATGACGGCCTGTCACGTTTCATGCCGATGCATCTGCTGCTTGACGCCTCGGGCTGTGTCATCAGCGCCGGGCCAACGTTGATGCGTGTGCTTGAGGGGCAGGCCGTCATCGGCGCCCGGTTTCAGGATCTGTTTGAAGTGCGATCACCGGGTGGGGCGGTCACGGTTGATGAAGTTCTGGACCGCGCCGGGCAGCGGTTCCGCATCGTGCCGCGCCACCGCGAAAGGGTGGGGCTGCGCGGACTTGGCCAGCGCCTGCCCGTTGACATCGCCTTGGGTGGCGGAGCTTCGGAGGGTGGGCCTTCGGAGGGTGGTGCGGTGCTGCTGAACCTGTCTTTCGGCATCGACCTGATTGCCGCAGTACGGGAATTCTGCCTGACCGACGCCGATTTCGCCGCAACCGAACTGGCGATGGAACTGCTTTATCTGGCCGAGGCCAATGCCGCCGTCACCCGGGAATTGCGCGGGCTGAACCTGCGGCTTGAAGGCGCTCGCGTCGCCGCCGCCGAAGAGGCTCTGACCGATCCGCTGACCGGCCTGCGCAACCGGCGGGCGGCTGATCTGGTGCTGGAACGGCTGTGCGCGGCGCAGGCCCCCTTCGGCCTGTTGCACATGGATCTTGATTTCTTCAAGTCCGTCAATGACACGCTGGGCCATGCCGCCGGCGACTTCGTGCTGGAGACCGTCGGCCGCATCCTTCGCGAACAGGTCCGGGCCGAGGATTGTGCCGCGCGCGTTGGTGGCGATGAATTCGTGATCATCCTGTCTGGCAGAACCGACCCGGAAACGCTTCAGGCCATTGCCACGCGGATCATCGCACGGGTCTCCGAACCGATGGCGTTTGAAGGCCAGCCTTGTCGCGTCTCTGCCAGTATCGGGATCGTCCGGTCACTTGATCTTGCCGCACCGGATGCTGTCCAGATCCTTGCTGCCGCCGACCGCGCGCTATACGCGGCCAAACATGCCGGGCGCGGTATGGCGGTTCTGTTGGCCTCCCACGGGGCCTGAGCGGGGCTCAGCTGCCGGACAACAGCCAAAGTGCGTCCTGTGGCAAGGTCACGTCGACCCTGTCTCCGGGCGCAAGTTCGCTTGCGGCCCACGGGTTTGTCAGGGCCTGCAACCGTGTGCCACCCAGATCAAGCTCGACCCGCGTCTGGGTGCCAAGAAAGGTGCAGGCCAGAACTGTGGCGTCTCGTGCATCAGGCCCCGGTCCAAGCACGATCGCCTCGGGTCGGATTGTCAGGACACTCCCGCCCTTGATGTGGCCGGGCGGCAGCGGCAGCGGGCCAAGGTCGGATTGAAAGACACCCCCAGCCGCCTGTCCGGGCAGAAAGTTCACCCCCCCGAAGAACTCGGCCACAGCCCGGGAGGCCGGGCGGCGGTAGATTTCGTCCGGGGTCGCATGTTGCGCAAGCCTGCCGTCCAGGAGAAGGGCGATCCGGTCAGCCAGAATGACCGCCTCGGATTGGTCGTGGGTCACGACCAGCGTGGTTACGCCGGTTTCGCGTTGCAAGCTCAGGATCAGATCGCGCATCTCGTCGCGCAGCGATGCGTCAAGGTTCGAGAGTGGTTCATCCAGCAAAAGGAGGTCCGGCTCCAACACCAGCGCCCGGGCCAGCGCCGCCCGCTGCTGCTGGCCACCGGACAACTCGACCGGGCGGCGGGTGCCAAGCCCTGTCAGTCGAACCTTTTCCAGCATGGCAGCGGTGCGCGCGGCAGTCTGGCTTGGCGCAACGCCCCGCATCCGCAGACCGAAACCAACATTCTCCGCCACCGTCATATGTGGAAAGAGCAGCGGGCTTTGAAACACCATCACCACCCGCCGCCGTTCAGGGGGCAGGTCGCGGATCGACTGGCCGCCCAGCCTGATATCGCCCTCGTCCGGGGTCAAAAGCCCGGCGATCAGCTTCATGACGGTCGTCTTGCCGGACCCCGATGGCCCAAGCAGCGCCGTCAGGCTGCCGCTTTCAACTGTCAGGTCAAGCGCTTGCACCGTGGGCGCGGTATTCACCGGGTAGCGTTTGGTCAGCCCTGCCAGATCAAGCGCAGTCATGGGGCTACCCTTGGTGTCAGTGCGGCATTGCGCCCGGTCAGGTGTCGCGCGGTCAACAAAAGTACCAGGAGACCCGGCAGGATGTAGATCATCGCAATCGCCCCGGTCACATCATTGCGGCCGGAACTGGCAAAGGTGAACAGGGTCAGCGGCAGGGTCTGGACCCTGCCGCCGCCGATCGACAGCGTCAGCAAATATTGCGACCACGAAACAAGAAAGGCAAAGAGTGCTCCGATCATCAGCCCCGGCAGGATCGCGGGCAGGGTGACATGGATGAACACCTGATGGGGGCGGGCGCCAAGGCTGCGGGCCTGATCCTCATAGGTGGTATCAAAGCTGGAAAAAACCGAGGCCATGATCAGCGTCATATAGGGAATGACCGGGATCAGATGCGCAAGGATCACGCCGCTGACCGTGCCGGTCAGCCCCAGCCGCAGAAAGACCCCATGGAGCCCAAGCGCCACCGCGATCCCCGGCACGATGGCCGGGGCCAAGAGAACAAGGGTGACAATCGCCTTGCCACGAAAGGCGTGCAAGCCAAGCGCACGGCCCGCAGGCACGCCGACAAGTGCCGCAAGGACCGTGGTCGCGGCGGCGATGAACAGGGTCAGCCCAAGGCTTCCCACGACGCCAGAGGTCGGCGAGAACGCGTAGGCCCATGCCTTCAGCGACCAGTCGCGCGGCAGGATGTCGGGAAAGCGCCAGCCATGCGCGAAAGACCAGATGGCAAGCGGCACCAGCGGCAGCACCAGCCAAAGCGCCAGCGTAATCCCCGCGATCAGGCGAAAGACGTCAGCGCGCATTGCGCCCCCTTCCCGCCGGACGGGTAAAGCGGGCGTAGACCAGCACCATCGCCCCGCCCAGGAGTGCGATGATCATGGCCATGGCCATGGCTTCGGGCCGGGCGGCAAGATCGACATCGGTATAGCTGCGGTAAGCCAGCACTGGCAGCGCTTCGGGCGCGCTTGCGCCAAGGATCAGCGGAATCTCGTAGGCCCCGAAGGCAAAGGCAAAAACCAGCGCCGAGGCGGCAACCAGCCCCGGCATCAGCATCGGCAACAGGACATGGACAAAGGCCTGCCAGCGCGTCGCCCCAAGGCTGCGGGCGGTGGACTCGTGATCTTCACCAATGGCCTGCATGTTGGCCAGAAGGATCAGGCCGATGAACGGCACCTCTTTCCAGACATATTGCAGGATGATCCCGATGGCAAAAGGATCATGGACCAGCGCCGGAAAATCCCCCGGTCGGCCGATCAGCCCGCCGGCAAAGGCCAGCCGGGCAAAGGCACCGGATTGCGAAAAGAGGTAAAGGATCCCAATGGCCCCGACGATATGCGGTATCGTCAGGTTCAACTGGAACAGAAATGCAATGAACTGTCGCCCGGGAAAGGTCTGCCGCAGCAAGAGCGCCGCGCCAAGTGCGATCATCACCGAGATGAGCGTGGAAGCACCCGCTATCCAGAGTGACAGGCCAAGCGACGCCAGAAAGCCCGGCGAAGACAGAACGGCGATGTATGCGGCCAAGTCAGGCTCTGACAGCCCGATCGACGGCATGTAGCGAAGTGACCGCAGCAGCCCCAACCCCAGGGCCGAGAAGAACAGCCCCCCCAAAAGCACAAGCGCCGGGGCAAGCAGCAGAATGATCCGGGTCCGCTTGGTCAAGGTCATGTCCCTTGGGCTCTGGCGTCAGGCTCTCGCGAAATGCGAGCGCAGGCAAGCGGCAGGTTCAGTTGCCGACGTTTGCCTTCCAGCCGGCCTCGATCGCAGTCAGCCAGTCGGCCTGCAATTCGGGAAGCGCGGCCTTCGCCAGTTCCTCGGCCGAAACCACCGAGGCGTGGCCCTCGATCGCGGCAAAACCGGCCTGAACATCGGCTGCGGTGCGCGAAATCTCGATAGCGGGGGATGCGCCCCAAACCTCGGGCTTGGCCTTTTCCAACTGCGCCTCGCCCGACAAAAGCAGGTTCTGCACCACCATCGCCGCTGCCTTGTTGGGCGAGTTGAAGGGAATCAGCGTGTAGTTGGTGTTGCCGATTGTGCCGTCGGTCAGACCGAAGGATCGGGTGCTTTCGGGATAGATTCCCGCCTGCACCGCAAGGCCGAACTGCGCCGGGTCATAGTTGAAGGTAAAGGCCACTTCGCCATTGGCGAAAAGCTCGTTCATCTGGACGATCGTGTTGGGATAGGTCTGCCCCTCACGCCAGAGAAAGGGTTCGATCTCGTTCAGGATGGCCCAAGTCTTTGCGGCGGCGTCATCGAACCTTGCCTGATCAAAGGGACCAAGCAGCGCATCTGCCCCCCCGGCCGCGTGATAAAAGACATGGCGGACAAAGACGGACCCGGTGAAATCCGGCGGGGCGGGATAGGTGAACTGGCCTGGGTTGGCCTTGATCCAATCCAGAAGGTCAGCCATCGACCGGGGCGGCTCTGGCAGCACGGCGCTGTCATGGGCGAAAGCGAACTGCACCGTATTCCACGGCACCTCGCAGCCATCGACCGGAACGCCGAAGTCATTGGAAATCGCCGGATTGTCCCAGTTTACCAGCAGGTTATTCGGCAACAGATCAGTATAGCCACAAAAGGCAAGATCGGCCTGCTTCATCGATCGGAAATTTTCACCGTTTATCCAGATCAGGTCCACGGTGCCGGCGTCGGTCACTCCGGCCTCTTTTTCCGACAGCACGATGTTGACCACCTCTACCGCGTCGGCCACGCCTATGCGGTTCAGGGTTATGCCGTGGTCGCGCTTCAGGATGCCGCCGATATGGTCCGAGACATATTGATTGATGTTGTCGGCACCGCCCCACATGAACCAGTTTACCGTGCCGCCGCGCGCTTGTTCGACAACCTGATCCCAGGTCAATCCCTTCAGTGCCTCACCATCGGCGGTATCGGCAACGGCGGCGGTGGACAGCAAAAGAAAGGCGGCAAGACTGCGAAGCATGATGGACGTCCCGGCTGGCAAAACTGTTGTGCACATCAAGCCGATCCCGGCCCTGAATGCCAGTCACATGGCCGTTGGCGAATTGTAACAGAAGGGGGAAGTGGCAGCCCGTAGGGGAGTCGAACCCCTCTTCCCAGGTTGAAAACCTGGTGTCCTAACCGATAGACGAACGGGCCACTGGCGCGCTTCCTAAGGCGCGGCGCGGGCAGGTGCAAGGGGCAATCAGCGGTCGATCCTTGCGCCCATGATCGCGATGGCCTGCTGGTAGACCTTTGCCGCGTTCCATTGCTTGATCACTTCGAAATTCGGCTCGCCTTCCTGATAGCCCTTGCCGGGTTGCCAGCCCTTCTGGCGCAGGAAATTCGCAGTTGAGGCAAGCGCGTCGGTCATGTTGTAGAAATCGACCTTGCCGTCGCCGTTGCCATCGACCCCATAGGTCAGGGCATTGCCGGGCAGAAACTGGGTGTGGCCAAGCTCACCGTGTTTGGCACCGACCGTTGCCATCGAGATCGACCCCTGATCCACCAGCTTGAGCGCGCCGATCAGGTGTGGGCGAAAGAAATCGGACCGGCGGCAGTCGTAGGTCAGGGTGGCAATGGCTGAAACCACGTTGGTGTCGCCCATGAAGCCGCCAAAAGCGGTTTCCATCCCATGAATCGCGATCAGAACGCCGGCGGGAACGCCATATCGGGCCTCAAGTGCGTCATAGAACTCGGCGTTTTTGGCTTTGCGGGACCGTCCTTGCGCTACAATCGTATCTGCCCCGCGGACCTGTAGAAACTTGTCCAGGGAATACTTGAAGCTTTTCTGGTTGCGGTCGGCCCCGATGGTAGCCTTGGAATAGGAGGACGCCATCAGCGCTTCAATGCCACGCTTGCCGACGCCGGACGCCTTTGCCTCGGCGGCCATCTCGGCCTTCCAGCCTTCATACTTGCCCCCGGTGTCACTACAACTTGTGGCCTGTGCCGACAGCGGCAACAGGGTGATGACAACAACGGCGGCAAGGCGGGAAATCTTGATCACGGGTCACCTTCAATAAGATTTTGGTCAGTTTATGGGGCAAACGCCCGCAATCAAGCACAGCGCGTCGCGCGGTGCCTGTCAACTGCTGACATATCCGTGAAGAGAAACCGAGTGGCAGCCCGTAGGGGAGTCGAACCCCTCTTCCCAGGTTGAAAACCTGGTGTCCTAACCGATAGACGAACGGGCCACGCTTTCGGTGGGGCGGTGTCTAAAACGGGTGCCGATGTTCTGCAAGGGAAATCTTGCGAAAGGCCACTGTCAGGCCGGACTTGCGTCTTCAAGCCGCAACTGAACCCGGGTGCGACCGTTCCAGTGGTTCAGTTCCAGCCGCCCGGCAAGGTGAAATCGCCTGTGGCCGGGGTTTTCCAGCGCCGGCCCAAGTGGGCCGTCGAAAGCCCCGAAGGCAATGGCGTCCAGTCCCGGACCAGAGCCATCCGAGGCGGTCAGTTTCAGGTGGCTTTCACCGATCCGCCGGGCGCTGACGGCAACATTGGCAAATGCAAAGCGCGGTGCGGGGGCGGCGGCACCGAAGGGGCCGGCGCTTTCGATCTGTTCAAGCAGGTCCACGGTGGCGGCGGTCGTGGTCAAGAGGCTGTCGATCCGCAAATCCCGTGGACCGCCGTCACCAGCACCCTGCCGTGCCAGAAGGTCAGCCAGCCGCGCCATTGCGGGTTCAAGCTGGGCGCGGGTCAGCGTCAGGCCGGCAGCCATCTTGTGGCCACCGCCCTTGACGATGAGCCCTTCGGCCGCGATGCGCTGGATTGCGGCCCCCAGATCGACGCCGGGGATCGACCGGGCCGAGCCTTTGCCCTCGTCCCCGTCAAAGCCGATCACGATGGCAGGCCGCTGCGCCGCCTCTTTCAGGCGTGCGGCGACGATGCCCACCACGCCCGGGTGCCAACCTTCCGCCGCCGCCCAGACAAGCGGGCCGTCCAGCCCGCGCGATTCTGCCTGGGCCAAGGCCTCTGCGCGGACGGCTTCGGTAATCTCGCGCCGGTCGGTGTTCAACTGGTCCAGCCGTGCGGCCATCGCCATCGCCTCGGTGGCGTTGTCGGTGGCCAGAAGCCGCGCGCCAAGGTCAGCCTGCCCGATCCGCCCGCCCGCGTTGACCCGGGGGCCAAGCAGAAACCCCAAGGCGTAAGCGGTTGGTGCCTGATCCATCCGCGCCACATCGGCCAGCGCGCGCAGGCCAACACGTTCCCGCCGCGCCATGACCTTGAGCCCTTGGCGCACGAAGGCCCGATTGACCCCGATCAGCGGCGCGACATCGGCCACCGTCGCCAGCGCCACAAGGTCTAGCATCGGCATCAGGTCCGGGCCTTGCTGGCCGTTGCCGCGCAGCTGGCGATTGGCTTCCACCAGTATCAGGAACACCACACCGGCGGCGCACAGATGCGCAAGGCTGCCGTCTTCATCCTGCCGGTTGGGGTTCACGACTGCCAGCGCGGGGGGCAGCGTCTCCAAGGCGAGGTGGTGGTCAAGGATGACCACATCGGCACCCTTGGCCGCTGCAATGGGTTCGTGGGACAGGGTGCCGCAATCGACACAGAGGATCAGGCTGTGACTGGCGGCAAGAGCGGCCATCGCAGGAACGTTCGGGCCATAGCCTTCGTCGATACGGTCAGGGATATAAAGGGTCGTTTCGCATCCCATGGCCCGCAGCCAGATGATGAGAAGCGCTGCAGATGAGCCGCCATCGACATCATAATCAGCGAAGATGGCGATCTTCTCGCGGGCGGCCACGGCCCGGATCAGACGGGCGGCGGCAGGGGCCATGTCCTTCAGGGTGAGGGGGTCGGGAAGTAGGTCGCGCAGGGCGGGGGCGAGGAAGGCCGGTGCATCCTCGGGCGCAACCCCACGGGTGGCGAGGATCCGGCAAAGGGGCAGGGGAAGGCGGGTGGTCTGCGCCATCGCCTGCGAGAGGCGGTCTTGCGCAGGATCGGGGCCAGTCCAGCGGCGGCCGGTCAGCGAGGCTTCAACGTTCAGGAAGGCAGGGAGAGCGGTCATGGTCTAGGGGTGCCGCAAAGGGGGGCGGCTTGCAAGGGGCGTGCGCGCGGCTTCGGCAACGGTCCCGGTGGACGTCTGGTCCGGCATGGAGCGATGGGCCGTGGAATTCGGTGGCGTGCGCTGGCTTTGGGCCAGTAGGCTAATGAATGGCCAAGCTTTGCAGCAAAGGATACCCCCCATGCCTTTTCCCAATTTCATCCAGTCATTCCCTGGCATTGATGTGCCGTTTCCCGATGACGTGGTGCAAACCGCCGTCGTGCGCTCTGATGCGGGATTGGTGGCGTTCTTCACTTTCCTGAAGGACATGCAGCTTCCGACCCATGCGCACGGTGCGCAATGGGGAACGGTTGTCGAGGGTGAGATCGAATTCACCATCGGGAGTGAGACGAGGATCTGTCGCCCCGGCGACAGCTACTTCATTGCAGCCGGCACACCACATGGCGCGCAGATCAAGGCCGGGACGCGGGTGATCGACGTGTTCGAGGAGCCGGGCCGATACAGGCTGAAAGCCTGACCGGTTGCGGGGCCGGACAGTCGGCGGCGAACCCCGATCTGTGGTTTGGGGCGGCTTCAGCGCATCGGGCTGCGGTAGGTCATCCGCCGCACCGATCCGGTCTTTGACCGCATCAGGATGGTCTCCAGCGTGACCCAGCCGGGTTCGCGCTTGATACCCGCCAGAAGCGAGCCGGAGGTCACGCCGGTGGCCGAAAAGATCACGTCGGCGCGGACCAGATCGTCACGGGTGTAGACGCGGTCGAAGTTGGTGATGCCAGCCTTGCGTGCGCGTGCGCGCTCATCGTCGTTGCGAAACAGCAGTTTGCCATAGAATTGGCCACCCATGCATTTCAGTGCCGCCGCCGCAAGCACCCCTTCTGGCGCTCCGCCTGAACCCATATACATGTCGATACCCGTGATTTCGGGTTCGGCACAATGCATCACCCCGGCGACGTCGCCATCGGTGATCAGTCGGATCGCGGCACCGGTAGACCGAAGTTCGCGGATCATGTCCTCATGGCGCGGGCGGTCAAGGACACAGACGGTGATATCTTCGGTGGAGCATCCCTTGGCGGATGCAAGCGCCGAGACCCGCTCGGACGGGGTCATCGTCAGGGTCACCGTGCCGGGCTTGTGGCCGGGGCCGATGGCGAGCTTGTCCATGTAGACATCCGGGGCGTGCAGCAGCGTGCCGCGCGGTGCCATGGCGATGACGGTCAGCGCGTTCGGCATGTCCTTGGCGGTCAATGTGGTGCCTTCCAGGGGGTCAAGCGCGATGTCCACCTCTGGGCCGTGGCCGGTTCCGACCTCTTCACCGATGTAAAGCATCGGGGCTTCGTCACGCTCACCTTCGCCGATCACGACGACACCCTTGATATCCAACAGGTTCAGCTGGTCGCGCATCGCGTTGACGGCAGCCTGATCCGCGGCCTTTTCATCGCCGCGCCCGATCAACCGCGCCGAGGCAAGGGCGGCAGCTTCCGAAACCCGGCCAAGGCCAAGGCTAAGGAGCCTGTCCTGAAAATTCAGTTTGTCCGACATGAAATGCCCCTCCCGGCCCCAATTCCGGTCCCGTCTAACCGGGGCTTCGCGGCACGGCAAGGATGGTGACGCTAACGGTTTTGCACGGGTGAGCGCCATACCTGCCTTGCCGGAACCGAAAGTCGGCGTGACAGGCGTTCAGTCGCATGGCAGGCCCTGCAAGGCCTGCCGTCAGGGCTTCAGACTTCCTCGATCCGGATTGCCACCGGCGCGCCGACAAGGACGCCGGTCGGGGCAAAGCGAGACATGGCCTCGGCAATGTCGGCAGGGGCGGCCTTGTGGGTGACGATCAGGACGACCGCGTCTTCAGCACGGTCCCCGGGGCGGTGCAGCTGTCGCATCTGGTCAATGGAGATGCCAGCCTCGCCAAGGCAGGTGGCGATCTTGGCCAGCGCGCCGGGCTTGTCGAGCAGCGTCATGCGCAGGTAATAGGGTGCAGGCGTTGCGGCGCTGGCAGCGGTGGGCTGGACAAGATCGGCCGCAGGGATGCCAAACGTGGGAAGACGCAGGCCACGGGCGATGTCGATCACGTCGGCCATGACGGCGCTGGCGGTTGGCCCCATCCCGGCACCGGGGCCACGCAGGACGATCTGGCCAACGCTGTCGCCTTCCAGAACGACCATGTTCGTTCCGCCCTGCAACTGGCCAAGGGGGCTGTCGGCTGGCACCAGACAAGGGGTCATGCGCTGTTCCAGCCCGCGCCCGGTCATCTGGGCGACGCCCAGAAGTTTTATCCGGTAGCCCATGTCATCAGCCAGACGGATATCGTCGATCGAGACATTGCCGATGCCTTCCAGTTCCACCGCGTCAAAACTGACGCGGGTTCCGAAAGCGATGGCAGCAAGCAGCGAAAGCTTGTGGCCCGCATCGATGCCGCCGACATCAAGGTTCGGGTCGGCCTCCAGATAGCCAAGCTGTCGGGCTTCCTCGAACACCGCGTCATAGGGCAGGCCCGCCGATTGCATCCGGGTCAGGATATAATTGCAGGTACCATTCATCACCCCCATGACGCGCTTGATCCGGTTGCCGGCAAGACCTTCAGTCAGCGCCTTGATCACCGGGATGCCACCGGCGACCGCAGCCTCGAACCGAAGGGTGCTGCCTGCGGTTTCGGCTGCAAGGGCTAGGGCCTGGCCGTGGTGGGCCAAGAGCGCCTTGTTGGCGGTGACCACATCCTTGCCCGCAGCGATGGCAGCTTCAGTCGCGGCCTTGGCGGGGCCGTCATGGCCACCCATCACCTCGACGAAGACATCGACATCATTGCGGCTGGCCAGGGCCACCGGGTCGGTTTCCCAAGCATAGGCGGAAAGGTCTGCGTCTCGGTTCTTCTTTGGATCCCGCGCAGAGACGGCTGTGATCGACACGGCGCGGCCAGACCGTGCGGCGATCAGGTCGGCATGGGCCTGAACGATCTTGACCACACCGATGCCGACGGTTCCAAGGCCGGCAAGACCAAGACGCAAGGGGGCGGCGGACATGGGCGGAACCTCAGGCTGATGGCGAACCCCTGTCTGTTAGCCGGAAGCCGGGCGGGGTGCAACGCTGTCAGGCGCGTGGCGCTCAGGGTGCAATGCTTGCGGCGCGCGCGCGAAGGGCCGCCGCGCGGGCGGCAAGCCCGGGGCCGGGATCGGGGCCGGCCAATTCAGCCTGAGCCAGCAAGCTTTCAATCGGCAGAATAGGAGTCTGTTCGCCCTGGTTCACCCAATTGCCACAGGCGCAAAGCGCAAGCAGTGCTGGAACCATGACAAGACGCTTGGGCAAGCCAGACTCCAATCTGATCCAAAGCGCCCAAGCCGGGTTTGCCGGGCTCATTCCGCATCAATCCGGCGTCGCGACAATCAGACGCAAGTCACCGATCCGGCAAGGCAAAGCCTGCGCGTCCGCGGCCGGGTCACGATGAACTGCATGAAGGTCTGATTGTCCACGCCCGGCGTCATGTTCAGAAGCCCAGTGTCGAAGGACGGCACATAGTCTACCCATGTTTCAACGATGATCACGGAATCAAGGTCATCCATGATCGGAATCTGCGGCTTAAGCAATTGAATCGACACCGATGTATGCTCTGGCACCTTCCCGCCCGGAGACCGGGAGAACAGCAGGTCATATTCATCGTCACCAGCGTCGTATTCCATGCTGGTGATCCGAATGCGAGAGTCCGGTGTTCCCGGTGTCAGGAAGGCCAGCACGCTTTGCAGGCCATCGACAAACTCGGGCGTCACCACGGCCTGACGCGACAAGAGGTCTGCGACAGAATAGGCGGCCTTCTGGGTCACGTTGATTGTCCGGAACACGTCCCAATAGACAAACAGGGCGACAAAACCCCAGATCATGAAGGGTATCAAAAGCAGGAATTCGGCCAGCAGGACGCCGCTTTCATCCTTGGCAAATGACCGCAGGCTGTTGCGAAGCGACTTCATTATGATCCAGACCCTGGTTCGTTGACAAACACGCTTGTGGTCAGCAGCGCATAGTTTCCGTCCGTCTCATCCGCGATCAGCGACGCACCGATCACCGTGGTCGGGAACATCGGCTCTTCCTTAAGGCAGATGCGCATCAGCATGATGTCATTGTCTACCCCGAACTTGAACTCATCGCCGGTCGGTTCCTGCAAGGGGTCGATCGGTTCAGACCGATCCACACAACTGCGTGGCGGGGCGACCATGGCGAAATCGGCGGTGTTGATCGGCTGCATCCAGATCCGCATCGCATCGACGCAAGTGTCGATCGAATAGACCAAGGCGCTGGTTTCGCAGATGCGACGCTTGAGCTGGGCATGGGTCAGCCCGCTCAGGCTGCCCAGCCGGATGTCGCGCACCACGATGTCCACACTGCGCTCCAGCATCACGCTTCGCGCCATGAACAGGCTGCTTTCCATCGATGCCATGAAGATCAGCAGGACGACCGGGATGATCAGCACGAACTCGATCGTCGCGGTGCCGCGTTCATCGGCAATGAAGGCGCGAAGGCGGGTCATTGGGTCAGCCTCAGTTCCGAGATGTCGGTGGCAATCTGCCTGAACGCGGCCTGCAGTTTGTCGCCGTCGGTTGCGTTGAAGTAGTAGTTTTCCTTGGGGAATGACGCGCAGCCGTTGATCTGGGTCTGTCCGCCCGTCGGAGCGGCAAAGGCGATCCCGTAGATCTCAACACCGGCGTTGCGGGCCGCTGTGCAGTTCTGTTGCAGCAGGGTGTTCATGTTGGTTGTGCTGGACAGGTAAGTTCCGCGGAACTGGCCCATGATCGTGTTGTAGGTACCCGTCCCGCTGACGTTTGACCGCATGTAAAGCTGCCGGGCGACCCAACTGACCCGCACATAGCGCCAGACTTCGCTCCAGTCGAGCTGGCGCACGGTGCCGCTGCCGGTCCAGGACGGCGTTGAAAGCCAGGCACCTGACTGGCATGATTGCGCACTTTGCAGGTGCGGCACGAAGTAGGTTCTGCTCCCTGCGCAACTCGGCCGCGTGCCGTTGGTCCGGGCCGGACCACCGTTGGTATAGCGGATGGCAAAGTTGCCATCCGAAGAACCACGCCAGATGGGCGACAAGCCGGTCTTGTAGGCATCAAGGATGTACTGGTTCGTGACATGCGATCCGTCGGTCATCAGGATGATGATCTTCCGGGTTTCGATGGAGTCGTTGTTGGCCGGGCGGCCTGCGACCGAAGCGTCACCGATTGCGGTGTAGATCGGGCGCGCGCTCTCGTCGATCAGCGCGGTTCCCCAGCGCATGCCCACGGCGATGTAGGTGTTGCCTGCCGCGACAAGGCGCGAGATCCGTTCCTTCACGGCATCACCGTTCTTGGTCGGCAGGAAGACCTGATTTGCGGTGGCTTCGTTGTGCGCCGTCGAAGCTACGTCGTTCACCGTCGTGCAGGCGCGCGACGCGGCATTGGGAGCCACCGGCGCAAGGAAGCTGGTCGTGTTCGAAACGCCGTTGTTGGCGTCCGCCACAGCTGCCATCCTGATAGGGGTCGTCAATGATATGCCGGTGGTGCCGTAGGTGCTGGTCGGAAATTCAAAGCAGTTGATATTGGGAACGCCGGCATTCGCGATACCGTCCCAGGTCGAGATGTTGATCGCGGTGAACTGGTCGCGCAGATTCACCGGGATGTTCACCTGTGCGGCGTAAGGCACCAGGCCGATCGAAACCCCATCCTTGGTGTCATTTCCTTTGACGATTGTGACAAAGTCGGAGGCGGCGTCACGCAGCGCTTCAATCTTGGTCTTGCCGTTTCCAGCACTTCCGCCCATCGACCCTGTAATGTCGAGAACCATGATGACCTCGATCTCCGACACGCCTTGCGCGGCTTCGGTATGGGTCGGGCCGTCAAGGTAGTCGTTGTCCGAGAAAATGCCCATGAAGAAGTTGTAGGACCGGACCCGGGCGGACATGGTCACCCGGCGCAGACCGGCGTCCGAGACCGCAGCGACGGTCGGATCAGAAAATTCCACCATGGCAAGGTCTTCGCCAAGGCCGGCCTTCTCAAACCAGTCGGCGGCAATCACTTGCGGCGTGCGCGTCTGGGTCAGGCTGGCGGCAGCAAGGGCTGCACGGTCAAGGGTCTGCTGCATTGCCACGCGGCGGGTTTCAAAGCGCATCACATCAACCGCGATACCGCCGAACATGATCATCAGAACGAACATGAGCAGCATGAAGAAGGTGAGCGCACCGCTTTCGTCATCACGGAAGCGTTTCACGGAAAGATTCAATTGTCCGAAGACCGACCGAAATGTCGATTCACGCATCATCGCAACCTTTCAAAATGGCAGCCAAGCCCGCAGCAGAGCAGGAGTTCAACAATCCATTAAGGCATAACTTCTGGCAGAAGTGTGGCATTTCCGCTGTTAAGCATGAAAAACTGCGGAATCTGGAAACAGTCTCGGGTTGCTCAAGAGGCTAATGCACCAAATTGTGTCAAATCTGCCTGCCCGATGCCGTCCTTCAATGACCCGCTTCCCTATCGCGCCTTAACCGATTCGTTACGTCCCTTCGCAAGGATGTGGTCAGGGCCGGTAACGCTACCATCGGCCAAAGGCACAGTTCCCGGGTTCACAAGCGAGAATTGGGCGTTACGGTTGCCCCGGGCGCGGGTCAAGCGCCCTGCCGGACAGGGAGGGAAGGCATGCAAGTCACCGGAGAGCCGAGTTTTCGTGAATCGGTCGATCTGATGTTCAACCGGGCTGCGAAGCTCATGGACATGAGCCCCGGACTGGAACAGAAGATCCGCGTCTGCAATTCGACATACACGGTCCGCTTCGGCGTGCGCCTGCGCGGCAAGATCGAGACTTTCACCGGTTACCGTTCCGTCCATTCGGAACATATGGAACCGGTAAAGGGCGGCATCCGATTTGCGCTGTCGGTCAATCAGGACGAGGTAGAGGCGCTGGCCGCGCTGATGACCTACAAATGCGCCTTGGTGGAAACGCCGTTCGGGGGGTCCAAGGGCGGGTTGTGCATCGACCCGCGACAGTGGGACGAACATGAACTGGAACAGATCACGCGCCGCTTCGCCTATGAACTGATCAAGCGCGACCTGATCCATCCGGCCCAGAACGTCCCCGCCCCCGACATGGGGACGGGTGAGCGTGAGATGGCATGGATCGCGGATCAGTACATGCGGATGAACACCACCGACATCAACGGCAAGGCCTGCGTGACCGGAAAGCCGCCCCACGCCGGCGGGATTCAGGGCCGGGTCGAGGCAACCGGTCGCGGCGTGCAATACGCGCTGCGCGAGTTCTTCCGCCACCCCGAAGATGTGGCCCGGGCAGGCCTGTCCGGTGGGCTGGACGGCAAGCGGGTGATCATTCAGGGCCTTGGCAATGTGGGCTATCACGCCGCCAAGTTCCTGAGCGAGGAAGACGGCTGCAAGGTCATCGCCATCATCGAACGGGATGGTGCCTTGCTGGATCCGGCCGGGCTTGACGTGGAAGATGTGCGCCATTGGATGAACGGTCACGGCGGGTTGATGGAGGGTTACCCCGGCGGCACCCATGTGGCCGATGGCGCGGCCGTGCTGGAAGAAGACTGCGACCTGCTTATCCCGGCTGCTCTGGAAGGAGTCATCAACCTTGAGAACGCCGCCCGGATCAAGGCGCCGCTGATCATCGAGGCGGCCAACGGCCCGATCACTTTTGGCGCGGACGAGATCCTGCGGCAAAAGGGCTGCGTGATCATCCCTGACATGTATGCCAATGCGGGTGGGGTTACGGTGTCCTATTTCGAATGGGTCAAGAACCTGTCCCACATCCGGTTTGGCCGGATGCAGCGCCGGGCGGAAGAAGCGCGAAGCCGGCTTCTGGTCGAGGAACTGGAACGGCTGAGCGCGGACCAGCATCTTGGCTGGACGCTGGGCGCGGGGTTCAAGGAGAAGTTCCTGCAAGGCTCTGACGAGCTTGCGCTGGTGCGCTCTGGCCTCGATGACACGATGCGGACGGCCTATCAGGCCATGCGCGAAGTCTGGCACGGCCGCGAAGGGGTCGAGGATCTGCGTGTCGCCGCCTATATCGTGTCGATCAGCAGGGTGGCGCAGACCTACCGGTCCAAGGGGCTTTAGGCATTCGGCCCCGGGGGGGTGTCAGCCTCTGGGGCCGAACAGCGCCGCCATCAGATCACCGCTTTCGTATGAGATATCGAAGGTCTTGCCTGACTGTCTGACAAGCCTCACGGTCAGCTTGAGTTGGCCGAAATCCGTTGCGCTGCCGATCGGAAGGCTGATGAAGTCGAACCATGGCATCGTCATCTGAACCGCTGCCAGGCCAGGCGTTTCGATCGAGGCTCCGCAGCTCTCGCCCCCCTCGCCGAAGGCAAGCGACTGGAAATCCGCAAAGCAGACCGCGCAGATCGTTGCGGCCAGATCATTGCTGCAGGTTGCGCCTTGCTGGACTTCCACAAACGGAATGAAGGTATTCGTCACCCTGTCGGTTGCGCCCGCAGCCCCAACACGGTGGACGGGGTCGTCGCCTTGGATCAGGTCGGAGAAATCCACCAGGACGGAAAGTTCGGCGTAGGCGTCGGCCATCAGGTCTTCGAGAACGCAAAACGCGAGCGCGTCTTCGTCATTGCCGACCGAGGGCCGCAGGAAGCAGTACTCTTGCAGCGACGGGATCAGATCGGGGAAGTCCTGATCCACCTGCAAAAAGGCGTCCACCATGCCATCCGGGTCTCCCAGGATGTTGTAAAGTGCGATCGGATTGGTGCCGGAACTGCCGAAGACAAGGCTGACCTTGTCACCGGCAAGCAGCCCGTCGCTGACGTAATGCGCAACCCGAAAGCTGTCGGATGGGTAAGGTGCGCCAGAGCCTGTGCGCCAGCCACGGCTGTCTTCGGCCAGCGCGGGAACCGCGGAAAAGCCAGCAGTGGCAAGGCATAGAGCGAGAAGTGGGTGTGTGCAGGTCATTGGCCATCCGGGTTGAAAAAGCTGATCAGGCGAGGCTTGCACGGTGTGCAACCCGCGATCAACCCTGTGGTGCGCCGTTCGATTGCGACGCATGGTGTCGTCATTTGGCGCGGAAAACGCGCAAGCGTATTGAATAACCGTGGCTGTCGCGGTCAGATGAAAGCGACAGGAAAGGTTCACCCATGCGCTATTCAGGTCTGAAGGTCATCACCGAAGGGCTTTTCGGCAACAAGGGCTGGAAGCCGGCATGGCGCGACCCGGCACCGAAGGCCGAATATGACGCGATCATCATCGGCGGTGGCGGACACGGGCTGGCGACGGCCTTCTATCTGGCCAAGAACCACGGGCTGACGAATGTCGCGGTGCTTGAGAAGGGCTATATCGGGTCGGGCAACATCGGGCGGAACACAACCATTGTCCGGGCCAACTACTTTCTGCCGGGCAATTCGGAATTCTACAGCCACAGCCTCAAACTATGGGAAGGGCTGGAAGCCGAGCTGAACTACAACGTGATGCATTCGCAGCGCGGGCTGATCAACCTTTTCCATTCCGACGGCCAGCGCGATGCCTTCGCCCGGCGCGGCAATGCGATGATCAATCAGGGCGATGATGCAATCCTGCTGGACCGGGAAGGTGTGCGCGAACACCTGCCCTATCTGGATTTCGAGCAGACGCGGTTTCCGATCTATGGCGGCTTGTTGCACCCTCGGGGGGGCAGCGCCCGGCATGATGCGGTGGCCTGGGGCTATGCGCGCGGGGCCGACCGGCGCGGGGTGGACCTGATCCAGAACTGCGAGGTAACGGGGATCGACATCGAAAACGGTGTGGTGAAGGGGGTGCAGACCTCACGCGGGGCGATCCGGGCCAAGAAGGTGGCGATCATCGTGGCGGGGCGGTCAAGTCAGGTCGCCGCGATGGCGGGGATGCGGTTGCCGATCGAAAGCCATGTCCTTCAGGCCTTCGTGACCGAGGGCCTGAAGCCGGTGATCAACCATGTCGTCAGTTTCGGCATGGGGCATTTCTATATCAGCCAGTCCGACAAGGGCGGGCTGGTTTTCGGGGGCGATCTGGATTTCTACGCAAGCTACGCCAGCCGGGGGAACCTGCCGATGGTCGAACATGTGATGGAAGCCGGGATGACTCTGATGCCGATGATCGGGCGGGCCAAGGTCTTGCGCAGCTGGGGCGGGATCATGGACATGTCGCCGGATGGCAGCCCGATCATCGACAAGACGCATGTCGAGGGGCTGTTCATCGATTGCGGCTGGAACTACGGTGGGTTCAAGGCCGTGCCGGCAAGTGGCTGGTGCATGGCGCATCTGATGGCGACCGGCGAAAGCCACGAGGTTGCGCGCAAATTCCGTTTGAACCGCTTTGCGACTGGGCATCTTCTGGACGAAGAAGGCACCGGCAGCCAGCATAACCTGCATTGAGGGGGACGAGATGCGGGAAGGGTTGCACCTTGCGGAACGTGCGGAAGCCTCGGGCGGGGATAATTGGGGACAGAAAATGCGGGAAGAGTCATGCGCCTGAAATGCCCCCTTTGCGGTGAACGGGACCGGCGAGAGTTCCATTACTATGGAGCGGAAGATTATCTGCACCGCCCCGAAGTCGATGCAGAGCCTGCGGCGTGGGACAACTATCTGCATCTGCGGGACAATCCGGCGGGGATGACGCGCGACCTTTGGTATCACGAGGCGGGCTGCGCGCAGTGGCTTTTGGTCACGCGCAACACGGTGACTCATGAGATATCAGCTGTGGAATTGGTGGCGGAGAGGGCGAAATGAGGATCGACGGCAAGGGGCTGATCGACCGCACGAAGCCGGTGCGCTTTCGGTTCGATGGCAAGGATTATGCCGGCTACAAGGGCGATACGCTGGCCTCGGCACTTCTGGCCAATGACGTGCGGCTGATCGGGCGGTCGTTCAAGTATCACCGCCCGCGTGGGGTGCTGACCGCCGGGTCCGAAGAGCCGAACGCGCTGGTCGAGGTCTTGGGGCCGAAGAACCAGACACCGAACGTGCGGGCGACCGTGCAGGAGGTGTTCGAGGGGCTGGTGACGCAAAGCCAGAACCGTTTGGGTAGCCTGCGGTTCGATCTTCTGGCGGTGAATGACTATCTGTCGCCGTTCCTGAGCGCTGGGTTCTATTACAAGACGTTCATGTGGCCGCGAGCCTTCTGGGAAGGGCTTTATGAGCCGATCATCCGGCGCGCTGCGGGGCTGGGAAGCCTGTCGGGAAAGCATGATGAGGGGGTCTATGAAAAGGCCTTTGCGTTTTGTGACGTGCTGGTGATCGGGTCTGGCCCGGCCGGGTTGATGGCGGCCTTGACCGCCGGGCAGGCCGGGGCGGATGTGATTCTGGCCGAGGAAAGTCATCAGATCGGTGGGCGCCTGTTGTCGGATGGCGGGATGATCGGCGGGATGTCGGCAGGGGATTGGGTTGCCAGCGTGGTGGCCGAACTGACCGCGATGCCGAATGTCCGGATCATGACGCGGACGGCCGTGACCGGGGCCTATGACCACGGCACCTATGGCGCTCTGGAGCGGGTGGGGCTGCACAAGCCCGCGCGCCCGAACCTGCCGCGCGAATGTTTCTGGCGGATCGTGGCACCGCATGCCGTGCTGGCAACCGGCGCGCTGGAGCGGCCGATTGCGTTTGAGAACAACGACCGACCGGGGATCATGATGGCCTCGGCGGTGCGGACCTACCTGAACCGTTACGGGGTCAGCCCGGGCAAGCGGGTAGCGGTGTTTGCCAATACCGACGCCGCACGGGGTGTGGCGCGTGATCTGATGGCGGCCGGGGTGCAGGTGGCCGCGATCATCGACCCGCGCCCGGACGCAAGCGCCGTTGAAGATTGCCCGGTGCATCTGGGGGCCGAGGTTGTTGGCAGCCGGGGTCGGCTGGGGCTGACCGGCATTCAGGTGCGCAAGGGGGGCGAGACCTTCGAGATCGAGACCGATTGTCTGGCGATGTCAGGCGGCTGGAACCCGACCTTGCACCTGACCTGCCACATGAACGGCCGCCCGCGTTGGGATGCGGAGCTTGCAGCCTTCGTGCCGATGGACGGGGCGGTGCCGGGGCTGGTCGCGGTGGGTGCTGCGAACGGGTCGATGTCGACGCATGGTGCCTTGGCCACTGGCCACGCGGCGGCGCTGAAGATGGCGCTGGCGCTGGGCCGGAAGGTCAGCATCGATCTGCCGGAAGCCGAAGATGCGCCCTATGGCCTGAAGCCGGTATGGGCGGTGGAAGGCAAGGGGCGGGCATGGCTCGACTTTGCCAATGACGTGACGACCAAGGACGTGAAGCTGGCCGCGCAGGAAGGTTTCCGCAGTGTCGAGCATATGAAGCGCTACACCACGCAAGGCATGGCGCCTGACCAGGGGAAATCGTCCAACGTCTCGGCGCTGGCGGTTTTGGCGGATGCGACGGGGCGGGGGATACCTGAAACCGGAACCACCACCTTCCGCCCGCCCTATGTGCCGGTTTCCATCGCCGCGATGGGGGCTGGTGGCCGGGGCGAGGGCTTCGCGCCGCAGCGGTTCCTGACCAGTGATCAGGCCAGCCGCGACCGGGGCGCGCCGATGATCGAGGCGGGGCTGTGGTATCGGCCCAGCTATTTCCCCAAGCCGGGCGAGAAAACCTGGCGCGAGGCTTGTGACCGCGAGGTCATGATGGTCCGGCAGGCGGTCGGGGTGGCCGATGTCTCGACGTTGGGCAAGATCGACATTCAGGGCAAGGACGCCGGGCGGTTCCTTGATTTCGTCTATACCAACACCTTTTCGACGCTGCCAGTGGGTCGGGTGCGCTATGGTCTGATGCTGCGTGAAGACGGGTTGGTGCTGGACGATGGCACCAGCGCCCGGTTGGGGGCTGATCACTACCTCATGACCACCACCACCGCGGCGGCGGGGCTGGTGATGCGGCATCTGGATTTCGTGCATCAGGCGTTTTGTGCCGATTGGCAGGTGCGGTTCATCTCGGCCACCGAGGCTTGGGCGCAGTTTGCCATTGCCGGGCCGAAGGCGCGGGAGCTGGTGAATTCCTTTCTTGAAGCGCCGGTTGACCTGCCCTTCATGGGCGTCGCTCCGGTGCGGATCGGCGGGGTTGACGGGCGGCTCTTCCGGATCAGTTTCAGCGGTGAAGAGGGGTATGAGGTTGCCGTGCCAACCCGCTTTGGCGAGGCCTTGTTCCGCGATCTGCTGGCCCGGGCAGAAACCATGGGCGGTGGGCCTTACGGGATGGAGGCGCTGAACGTTCTTCGGATCGAAAAGGGCTTCATCACCCATGCCGAAATCCACGGGCGGATCACCGCGCATGACATCGGCATGGAAAAGATGGTCAGCGCCAAGAAGGACTGCATCGGCAAGGCCGCCGCGCAGCGGCCGGGGATGTGGGGGCCAGAGCGTGAACAGCTGGTCGGCCTGAAAGCCGCCGACACGATCAGCGCCGGGGCTCATCTGTTTGTGCCGGGGATGGAAATCCACCGTGAGACCGATCAAGGCTATGTCACCTCGGTCGGCTGGTCGCCCACGGTTGGGGCATGGCTGGGCTTGGGCTTCCTGAAGGACGGTCGCGCGCGGGTGGGTGAACGCATCCGGCTGGTTGATCATTTGCGCGGGCTGGACGTGATCTGCGAGGTCTGCCACCCCGTCTTCCACGACCCCGAGGGGGAGAAACTTCGTGCCTGAACTTATTGCCAAATCCGCACTTGAAGGCTTTTCGGCGCAGCATCTTGCCGGGGCCACCCTCGCCGAGGCTGAAGTCGGGCCGATCACCTCGGTCGCGGTCTACCCGGATGGGGCGAAGGCTTTGGCCAAGGGGTTGAAATCCATTGGGCTGACCTTCCCCGCGCCAAATGCTTTCATCGAAAAGAAAGGCACGCGGATTGTCTGGAACGGGCGGGATCAGGCGTTTCTGACTGGCGTGGTGCCGCCGACGCTGGAAGGTGCTGCGGTCAGCGATCAGACCGATGGCTGGGCGGTTCTGGCGCTGGGTGGCCCGGGGGCGGTGGATGTGCTGGCGCGTCTGGTGCCGCTGGACCTGCGGCTTTCGGCCTTTCCGGTGGGGCGGGTGGTCCGGGCGCCGGTCAACCACATGAACGCGGTGATCCTGCGGACCGGCGATTATGCTTTCGAGGTGATGGTCTTCCGGTCGATGGCCCGCACCGCCTGGCACGAGTTTGAGGCAGCGATGCAGGCCCTTGCGGCGCGCGCGGCGATGAAATCCTAGGCGGAAAGCCACCTGAGCGGAAACTTGTCACTGGCGCGTCACGGAACAGGGGTTTACATCTTTCCTGAACCTGAGTTTCAGAAAAGGTGCAACATGGCCCCCGACGGTCAGACAATCGCCCCGAACGTCTATGACGCCGAACCGATCCCCGAAGCCGCGCGGGCCGAGATTGACAGGCTGCTCTCCTCGGGTGACCTGTTTCGCTATACCGCACCTCAGGATGCGCCCGTGGCCCTGCTGGAGGCCGAGTTTGCCGCCCTTCTGGGAACGCGCTACGCGCTTGCAGTGTCATCCTGTTCGGCGGCGCTGTTTCTGGCGCTGAAGGCGCTGGACCTGCCGCGCGGTGCGAAGGTTCTTATCCCGGCCTTCACTTTTGCCGCAGTCCCGTCTTCGGTCGTTCATGCCGATTGTGAGCCGGTTCTGGTGGAAGTGGGCGAAAACTACCGTGTGAACATGGAAGATTTCGCTGCCAAGTTGCCGGGCGCAGGCGCAGTAATGATCAGCCATATGCGGGGACATACCTCGGACATGGACGCGATCATGGCGCTGTGCGATGCGGCGGGCATCCCGGTGATCGAGGACGCGGCGCACAGCCTTGGCACGGTCTGGGGCGGGCGCAACATCGGCACGATCGGCAAGGTCGGCTGCTTCAGCTTTCAGTCCTACAAGATGGTGAACGCGGGCGAAGGTGGCATCATGATCACCGATGACCCGGAAATCGCCGCGCGGGCGATCATCATGTCGGGCGCCTATGAAACGAACTGGAAAAAGCACCCCGGCCTGTCAAACTCGTGCGCGCATTGGCAGAACAAGCTGCCTTTGTATAATCTGAGGATGCAGAACCTGTCAGCCGCCGTGATCCGTCCGCAACTGCCCCTGGTGGCAGAGCGGGTCGAAAAAGGGCGGGCGAACCATGACCATGTGGCGGCAAGGCTGAACGCCTCGGCGCATCTGTCGGTGCCGGATCCGCTTGGGCCGGAAGTGCGGGCGCCCGATTCGATTCAGTTCAACCTGTCGGGCGACTGGACAGACGCGCAGGCGCTGGGCTTTCAGGCCGCCTCCAAGGCGCGCGGCGTGGCGGTTCAGGTGTTTGGCCTGAGCGAAGGCAACGCAAGGGCCTTCTGGAACTGGCAGTTTCTTGGCGATCAGCCTGAATTGCCGCAGACCCGTGCCATGCTGATGCGCGCTTGCGACGTGCGGCTTCCGACCCGCCTGACCGGGCCGGAGCTTGACTACATCGCGGATGCCATTGTCGAAGCAGCAGCCGAGGCGCGGGTCTGATCAGGTTTCGGCGTCGGCCACGCTTTTGCAGGCTTGGTCTGATCAAAGAACACGAAGCGCAGGTGCCTGCCACGGCCAGTCCGCCAGCGTCGGCGCGATGACTTCCTGCGCGATCAGCAGCTTCAGATGCGCTGCGATCTGGCCCGGCACGTCGCGCAGTATTCCGGCGCGGGCGGTCAGCGACAGGGTTCGTTCCAGCGGGGCAAAAGGCAGGGGCCGCACTTCGACCAAGGCGCGGAACGCGCGCGCCTGATGCAGCGCCAGCGGGGTCAGGATCGTCCAGCCTTCGCCCCCTGCGACCATCGCCATGATCGCGGCATAGCTGTCCAGCTCGAAGCGATGCCCAAGCCGGACGCCTTGACGCAGCAGATGGGCGGCAATCTGACGGCCCATGAGATGACGGGCGGTATACTGGATCAGTGGCAAGTCTTCCGGCCGCGCGCCCGCCGGGCAGACGGCCACGAAGGGTTCCGACATCAACGGATGCACTTCCCGCCAACTGCCGTCGCTTGGGGGATCGCTGGCGGAATCGGCGGCAACAACGATATCAAGCGCCCGTGCCTCCAACTGGTCGAGCAGCCGGTGACTTGCGCCAGTCTCCAGAAGAAAGCGGCATCCCTTCAGATCTTTCGCCAGCAAGGACAGCAGGCGTGGGGTCACATCGCCGTCAAAATCCTCGATCACCCCAAGGCGCAGGGTTGTCATGCCGGCAAGGTCGGCCATGGCCAGTTCGGCGCGCGCTTCGCTGGCCGCGTTCAGGATGGTCTGGGCGTGGCGGCGGAACATCGCACCGGCGGGGGTCACCGGCATCGGGCGACCGGAACGGTCCAGGAGCACGGCGCCAAGCACGGTCTCCAACCCGGAAAGCTGCTGGCTGACCGCCGAAGGGCTGACACCCAGACGCCGCGCTGCAGCCGAGATTGATCCCTCTTCGGCAGCGGCGACGAAAACCTCGATCCCCCAAAGTGTGACACGGCCCTCAGCTTCGGCCATCGGTCAGAGCTTTGACAGCTTCTTCTGCAACTCAGCCAATTGCTTCTTGATTTCAGCTATGTCGTCGGGGGCGGCTGGCGTTTCATCCTCGGGCGCTGGGCCAGAGGCGTTCCAGCCGGGCATCCCGCCCATCATCGACTTTAGAAAGGCTTCCTGCTGCTTGCGCATCGCATCGAACCCTGGAACGGCGGCCATGGGGTTGGGGAATGCGGTCAGGTTTTCCATCATCTTCGTCTGGCTGTTGCGCAGCATTTCGAAGGATGTGGCAAGGAACTGCGGCACTATCGATTGCACGCCCGAGGTGTAGCTGCGGACAAGGTCGGTCAGCACATCCACTGGCAATACGCTTTCGCCCTTGGATTCATGTTCCGCGACGATCTGCAACAGATACTGGCGGGTAAGGTCGTCGCCCGATTTCAGATCTACGATCTGCACCTCGCGCCCCTGACGGATGAACCCCGCGATATCTTCCAACGTCACATAATCTGACGTTTCGGTATTGTAGAGGCGGCGGCTGGCGTAGCGCTTGATCAGAAGCGGCTTGTCGGTATCGGCCATGATTCCCCCCGGGGACTTTGTGCAGGTGCAGAGAAGCCTACGGGAGGGAAATGCAAAAAGAAAGGGCGGGCTCGGGGTGAAACCCGGCCCGCCCGACACCCCACAAGGGGCGCACACTCGTTACGCCTGCAAATTACTTCGCAGCTGCAGCGGCTTTCTTGGCCACCGACGACACTTCGGCAGTGGCTTTCTTGACAGCGGCGGTCGCGTCTTCCGACATGTCCTTGCCAGCGGCCAGCATCAGCTCGACGGTTTCCATCTGCACTTTCTTGGCGACTTCAGCGAAGGCGGCCATGTTTTCGGCAGCCATTTCGGCAGCGGCCGAAGCGAAATCGGTCACCGACTTGGTGTATTCGGTCGGCTCAGCCTTGGCTTTGGAGACGTCCGTCAGCTTGGCGATCGAATCCTTGGCCCACTTCGAGGTGATCTCGGTGGACTTTTCAGCAGCCTCAAGGGCGACTTTCGAGAATTTCTCGGCGAAGGCGGCCTGGGTCTTGAACGCGTTCTGCATGGCTGACGAGTCAACCGGCAGGGAAGCCATCATGTCCTGCATGACTTTGGCGAAATCGGGGGTCTTGGTCATCTGATATACTCCGCTATGTGCGAGCACCCGCCCGCTTTCCGATGAAAGGAATATAGATGCTGCACCGCAGCATTTCAAGTATTTTTCTGCATTGCAGCAATGCCTGCGGTTGCTACAGGCCAACCCTCTGGAATGCTGCTGAAATGTCAGAGACCTGCAATCGGGGCAGGGGTGGCCACCACATAAGTTCCCGGTGCGGCTGCCAGCGAATCAACCGGAACCCGCGCCTTGATCATCGGCCCGGAACGTTCTGCCAGCCAGTCGCGCCAGCGCGGCCACCAGCTGCCCTTGTGGAAGGTGGCCCCCTTCAGCCAGTCCTCCGGGTCGCCTGCTATCGGGCCATCATTGGTGTAGTGGCCGTATTTGTCCTTGGATGGCGGATTGATGATCCCGGCGATATGGCCCGACTGCGACAGGATGAAGGTCTTGTCGGCCGATCCCATCTGCTTGATGCTGTTGAAGCTGCCGCGCCAATGGGCGATGTGGTCAGTCTCACAGGCGATGGCGCAAAGGGGCAGCTTGATGTCTGCAAGGCTGACAGGGCGGCCAAAGACTGGAAACTCGCCCTTGGCAAAGCCGTCGCCCTGACACAGGCCGCGCAGGTATTCCACGGCCATTTTCGCGGGCAGGTTGGTGCCGTCGCCGTTCCAGTAAAGCAGATCAAAGGCGGGCGGTGCCTCGCCCAGCATGTAGGATTTGATCGCCGGGCTGTAGATCAGGTCGTTTGACCGCAGGAAACTGAAGGTCCGGCTCATGAAGGTCCGCGACAGGATACCGTCCTGCGCGGTCTGGCGTTCGATGCCGTCGACGAAATCGTCATTCAGGAAGACGCCCACCTCGCCCGGATCGGAAAAATCGGCGAGGGTGGTGAAGAAGGTGGCCGACTTGACGGTTTCATCCCCGGCCTTTTGCAGATGCGCCAGTGTCAGGCCAAGCGTGGTGCCGGCGATGCAATAGCCGACGGCGTTGATCTTTTTCTCGCCGGTGATCCGACGCACCTCGGCCATGGCGCGCAGATAGCCGTCACGCATGTAGTCATCCATGCTGGTGCCGGCATAGCTGCTGTCGGGGTTGACCCAGCTGACCACGAACAGTGTAAAGCCCTGATCCACGATCCACTTGATCAGCGAATTCTGCGGCTTGAGGTCCATGATGTAGAATTTGTTGATCCACGGCGGGAAAATCAGCAGAGGGGTCTTGTGGACCTTTTCGGTCGTGGGCTCATACTGGATCAGTTCCAGCATCTTGTTGCGGTAGACCACGGCACCGGGGGTCGTGGCGAGGTTTTCGCCCACCTTGAATGCCTCGCGGTCAGCAAGGGTGACCAGCAGGTCGCCCTGATTGCCCTCGATGTCACGGACAAGGTTCTCGAGCCCCTGCACCAGACTTTCGCCATCGGTGGCCACGGCCTTTTCAAGCGCTTCAGGATTGGTGCCAAGAAAATTCGTCGGGCTGAACATGTCGACGATCTGCCGGGTGAAATATTCCACCCGGCGGCGGTCTTCGGGCGGCAGCGCCTCCATGTCGCCGACAGCGGTGGTGATCGCTTCCGAGTTCAACTGGTATTGCTGCTTGAGGTAGTTGAAGAACGGGTGCGTTTCCCAAAGCGGGTTTGAAAAGCGGCGGTCCTTCGGGCCGGGGTCCGGGGGGGCCTTCAATTCGCCCTTGGCCAGCACTTGCTGTGCTTCGACGTAATGTTTCAGCGTCTTGCCCCAGTAATTGATCTGATGTTCCACCACCTTCGCGGGGTTCTGCATCATCTCGGCCAGGTAGGCGGCAGCGGCTTTCATGTAGACGTCTGGCGCGGGGCCGTGCAGCGAGGGATCGGTCTGGCGGCGATGGGTCAGCGCGGCGGTCAGGCGCTTTGACAACTCGTCAACCTTGGCAAGGTTGGCGTTCAGCCGTGCGGCCCGTGCTTCGGCCTCTGGACCAAGAGCATTCTCTTCTGTTGTCATGCTGACGTTTCCCCCCTATCTTCGCCGCTGTGCAGCATCGTGTCGCCACGCCCTGGTCGGCCATGCCACATCGGCCCCCCTGCGGGCAAGGAGATGCGATGAAGTATATGTTCACCTACGACCTGATGGAAAGTGCGCGCAACACGAATGAGTGGTTGGGTGCCTCGGCCCGCGCCTTCGCAAGTTACCCGGCCTTCGCCATGTCGATGAACCCGGTGCTGCCGCTGATGGCCGCCTGGGGCGAGGTGACGGAACGCACTTTCGGCCGCATGATCGCGAAGCCTGACTGGGGCATCCGGTCGATCGTCGGTCCTGATGGCACCGATCATCTGGTCGACGTGACGCCCGTGGTCGAAAAGCCGTTCGGTGATCTGGTGCAATTCTTCGTGCGCCGCCGGGCGCCGATGGCGCGCAAGGTGTTGCTGGTGGCACCGATGTCGGGGCATTACGCCACGCTTCTGCGGTCCACGGTTGCCAGCCTGCTGCCTAATGCCGACGTCTATGTGACGGACTGGCACAATGCGCGTGACATTCCGGTCAGCGCGGGCAAGTTCGACGTCGAGGATTACACGCTTTATCTGGCCGAGTTCATGAAGGCGCTTGGCCCTGACACCCATGTCATCGCGGTTTGTCAGCCGGTGCCGCTGGCCCTTGCCGCCACCGCCTACCTTGCCGCCGAAGACCCCGAAGCGCAGCCCCGGTCGCTGGTGTTGATCGGTGGGCCGGTTGATCCCGACGCCGCCGCGACCGAGGTGACGGACTTTGGCCGCCGGGTGACCATGGGGCAGCTGGAACATCTGGCAATCCAGCGGGTCGGCTTCAAATACAAGGGCGCGGGGCGGCTGGTCTATCCGGGCCTCTTGCAGCTGCAAAGCTTCATCACGATGAACGCCGAACGCCACGGCAAGGCATTTTCCGATCAGATCCTCCGCGTCTCGCGCGGGGAAGGTTCGGATCATGACGCCCACAACCGATTCTATGACGAATACCTTGCCGTGATGGACATGACGGCGGAATTCTACCTGTCCACCGTCGAGCGCATCTTCAAGAACCGTGAGATTGCGACGAATGATTTCGTCGTGGCCGGTCGCAAGGTGGACATGGGGGCGATCACCAAGGTTGCCGTCATGACGGTCGAAGGTGCGAATGATGACATCTCGGCCCCCGGGCAATGCGTTGCGGCGCTGAAACTGCTGACCGGGTTGGCGGATGACAAGAAGGCCCAACACCTTGAACCCGGCGCGGGCCATTACGGCATCTTCGCGGGCAAAAGCTGGCGTCTCAACATCCGGCCGCTGGTGCTGAATTTCATCGATGCGAATTCCGGCGCTGGTCGCAAGGCAAAGATCGCGCTGGCATCAGCACAGTAACAGCGTCGGAAGGCGACCCGAAAGGAACGTCTCCAGCGCCCGGGTCACGGTCTCGGGTTGTTCAAGCTGCGGCAGGTGGCCTGCCTCGGGAATGACCTCAAGGCAGCCCTGCGGCATCATTCCGGCGAGAAACTCGGCCCGGCGGCGCGGGACGACGGTATCCGCCTCGCCCGCCAGGATCAGCGCCGGGACATTGGCCTTGCGCAACGTCTTTTGCTGGTCGGGGCGGCGCTGAAGGGCGCGGATCTGACGCTGGAACTGATCGGGGCCAAGGGTGGCCGCCATGTCCTGCACCAGTGCCAGCACCTCGCCGCGCCATGGCGCATCGAAAAGTGCGGCCTCGGGCAGCATCTGGGCGATGCAATCGGCCATGTGTCCGGTCTTGGCGGCAACCAGCAGCGCCTCTTGCGCGGCGGCAAGCTGCGGCGGTTCCGGGAGCGGATCTGTGGCAATCAGGGCGATACGGCTGACGGCATCGGGCCTGCGGCGAAAAAGCTCGATGGCGACGTTTCCGCCAAGACCGTGGCCAATGACGGCAAAGCGGGCAGGCAGGGCCGCGGCCGCCTCGATTGCCACCTTTTCCACGGTGTCGGACAGGCTGGGGGCAAGCAGGATAACCGGCCGCGTCTGGCCCAGACCCACGATCTGAGGCATGAAGGCGCGGGCATCCGCCATGAAGCCCGGGATCAGGACAACCGGTTCGTTCATCCGAAGCAGCCTTTGGCGAAGTTGCGGGAAAATGGATGATAGACGGTATCTCTTGTCCCGTCACCATAGCCGATAAGATAATGGATTCAAAGGAGGATAAACCACCGGACAAAGAGCCGACGTCCTGCTGGTTGTCCAGTAATTGTTTGATTGATGCTATTCAGCAGCGTCCTCCGCCGCAGCGGCTTCATGCAGGCCGATCACCTGTTCAACCGTTTCAGTGATCAGATCGAGACAGGCAGGGGAGGAAAAGCGGTGGTCGGCACCCTTGACCAGCGTCAGGCGCAAGTCGGAGCTGTCGATGTGGTCCAGAAGCCGCAGCGCAACTGACGGAGGCACGTCGGTATCTGCCGTGCCTTGCAGCAGTCGCACGGGAAAGGGCAGCCTCAATGGCTGGTCCAGCACCAGATTGTGTCGCCCATCCTCGATCAGCCGGCGGGTGATCGGGTAGGGCTCGTCGGAATAGTCCGAGGGGCGCAACAAGACCCCCTGTGCCAGAAGTGTGGCGCGGTCGGCGGCGGAGAAATCCTCAGACCACATTCGTTCGGTGAAATCGGGGGCCGCGGCGATACCGACAACGCCCGCGATCCGGCTGGCCATGTCGCGCGCCAGTAGCAGCCCGATCCACCCCCCCATGGATGATCCGACCAGAACCTGCGGACCATCGGTCAACCCTTCGATAACCGCCACGGCATCGCCGCGCCAGTCACCGATAGCGCCATCGACAAACGCCCCGCGTGAGGCGCCATGGCCGGAATAGTCGAACCGCAGGAACGCCCGGCCGGTGGCCTTGGCCCAGTCTTGCAGATGCAGCGCCTTTGATCCGGTCATGTCGGACCGGAAGCCGCCGAGAAAGACCACCCCCGGGCCACGGCCTTCGGTGCGGTGATAGGCGATGTGGCGACCTTGCGGGGTGGTGAGGTAGGTTGTCATGCGCCCACTATAATCGTGAGATGCGGCAAGGGTGAGGCCCCGCGCAACCCACGCGCGAAGAATTGCCGGTGGCGTCTGGCGGCTGGCTTGACTTCACCCGGCCCGGCGGGCAAGACAGCGCCCGACATAACCCGCAACCGGGCGCATCGTGGGCGCCAAACTGACGAGGAACAGGCACATGAGCCAGATTTCCCTGACATTTCCCGACGGCAACATCCGCAGCTACCCGGCGGGCGTGACCCCTGCCGAAGTGGCCGCAAGCATCGCGCCGTCCTTGGCCAAGGCGTCGATTTCGGCGCAGGTGGATGGCAAGCACTGGGATCTGGCATGGCCGATCCATGCGGATGCCAAGATCAGCCTGAACACCCTGAAGGATGAAGCCCCGGCGCTGGAACTGATCCGGCACGACCTTGCGCATATCATGGCCCGGGCGGTTCAGGAAATCTGGCCGGATGTGAAGGTCACCATCGGCCCGGTGCGCGATTACGGATGGTTTTACGATTTCGACCGTGAGGAACCCTTCACGCCCGAGGATCTTGGCCAGATCGAAGCGAAGATGAAGCAGATCATCAACGCGCGTGACCCGGTGCGGACAGAGGTCTGGGAACGGGCGCGGGCGGTGGAATACTACCGGGGCCGGCACGAACCCTTCAAGCTGGAGCTGATCGACCGCATCCCCGAAGGCGAAGACCTGCGGATGTATTGGCACGGCGACTGGCAAGACCTGTGCCGGGGGCCGCACCTGCAACACACGGGCCAAGTGCCAGCCGATGCCTTCAAGCTGACGCATGTGGCAGGGGCCTATTGGCTGGGCGATGCCTCGCGGCCCATGTTGCAGCGCATCTATGGTGTGGCGTTCCGCAACCGCGATGACCTGAAAGCGCATCTGACGATGCTGGAAGAGGCTGCCAAGCGCGACCACCGGAAACTTGGCCGCGAAATGGAGCTGTTCCACATTCAGGAAGAAGCGCCCGGCATGGTGTTCTGGCACCCGAACGGCTGGATGATCTACCGCACGCTGGAAGACTACATGCGCGGGCGGTTGCGGCAGGCGGGCTACAAGGAAATCAGGACACCGCAGGTCGTGGACCGTGTGCTGTGGGAAAAATCCGGCCACTGGGAAGCCTACCGCGAGAACATGTTCATCGTTGAGGTGGACGAGGAGGGCGCCAAGGAAAAGCGGATCAACGCGCTGAAGCCGATGAACTGCCCCTGCCATGTGCAGATCTTCAACCAGGGTCTGAAGTCCTACCGTGACCTGCCCTTGCGCCTGGCGGAATTCGGGTCGTGCCACCGCTATGAAAGCTCTGGCTCCATGCACGGGCTTATGCGTGTGCGCGGCTTTACCCAGGACGACGCGCATATCTTCTGCACCGAGGACCAGATCGAGGCGGAATGCGCGGGTTTCATCGCGCTTTTGTCATCGGTCTACCGCGACCTCGGGTTTGAGAAATTCGACATCAAGCTGTCCACCCGCCCCGACGTGCGCGTGGGGTCGGATGAGGTTTGGGACAAGGCTGAAACCGCGTTGCAAAAGGCCATCGAAGGGCTTGGCTTGCCCTATACGATCAACCCCGGCGACGGTGCGTTCTATGGCCCCAAGCTGGATTTCAAACTGACCGACGCCATTGGCCGCGAATGGCAGTGCGGCACCTTCCAGGCAGACTTCAACCTGCCGGTGCGGCTGGACGCCGAATACGTGGGCGAAGACGGGATGAAGCATCGGCCCGTCATGCTGCACCGCGCCGTCTTGGGGTCGTTCGAGCGCTTCATCGGCATCCTTTTGGAAAACTACGCCGGGAGATTGCCGTTCTGGCTGGCACCCCGGCAGGTTGTTGTTGCGTCCATCGTCTCGGACGCTGACCCCTTCGTGCATGAGGTGGTGGCCGCGCTGCAAAAGGCAGGCGTCCGGGCCGAGGCGGACGTGCGCAACGAAAAGATCAACTACAAGGTCCGCGAACATTCGGTCGGCAAGGTTCCCGTGATCCTGGCCATCGGGATGCAGGAAGTCGAGGCGCGGACTGTTTCAGTTCGCCGCCTTGGCGAGACGCGGACTGAAACGATCAGCCTCGATTCTGCGATTGCAACCTTCGGGTTTGAGGCTTTGTCCCCCTCCGGGAATTGATACAAGATACTGATAAAAAACGTAAAGCCTCGCCGGTCGGCGGGGCTTTTCCGATTCTGCCCTGCGGCAATCCGCCTCACGAATCCGTGGATCACGCGTCCGTGGGTGTCTTGTGAGCGGTGTGTCAGCCTAATCCTGTCCGGGTCGCAAACGGTGCGACCACCAACTCAAGGGATGCAACCAACATGTCGTATCAATCGAAATCGCTTGTCATCGCCGGCGCCTTTGCGGCCGCTCTTTCCGGCGCCGCCACCACCGCTTCGGCGCAGGAAAACGAAAAGTGCTTCGGCGTTTCGCTGGCTGGTCAGAATGACTGCGCTGCGGGCGAAGGCACGACCTGCGCTGGCACCTCGAAGGTCGATTATCAGGGCAACGCGTGGACGCTGGTTCCGGCAGGCACCTGTGCAACCATGGAACTGCCCGCCGGTGCCGATGGCATGGCCCGCATGGGCAGCCTCGAAGCACTTGACCGCGATCTGCCGAGTGCTTGACCATTTTTGCCCCCCGGTCCTGCCGACCGGGGGGTGACTTTTTCGGGGGACTTGTGATGCTTGACCAGACTGGGGGCGGATTGCCCGCGAAACCCGGCACCGGCTACAAACCGCAGCACTTCGCGTCGATCCTTGCTGATCCCGGTCCGGTCGGCTGGCTGGAGATTCACGCAGAGAACTATATGGGCGACGGGGGCCGCCCCCTTGCACAACTGCGCCACCTTGCCCAGCGATTCCCGATTTCGGTGCATGGCGTGGGTCTGTCCATCGGGGGTGAGGCGGCCCTGGACCTTGACCACCTTGAACGGCTCAAGACCCTGTGTGGCTGGCTGAACCCGGCCAGCTTTTCCGAACACCTCGCATGGTCGACCCATGACGGGGCCTATCTGAACGACCTTCTGCCCTTGCCCTACACCACAGCGACCCTCGCCCGGGTCTGTGCGCACATCAATCAGGTCCAGGACGTGCTTGGCCGCCGGATGCTGTTGGAAAACCCATCGACCTACGTCGCTTTCTCGGAAACCGCGATGGAAGAGGTGGCGTTTCTTACCCAGATCGCAGAGCGCACCGGCTGTGGACTGTTGCTGGACGTGAACAACGTCTATGTCTCTGGCGTAAATCAGGATTATGATCCTCAGTCCTATCTGGACCGTTTCCCGCTGCTTCATGTTGGAGAAATCCACCTTGGCGGCCATGATGAGGACCGCGACGATCATGGCAACCGCCTCCTGATCGACAGCCACGGGGCAGAAGTGGTGGATCCGGTCTGGGCTCTTTACGCGCATGTCATCGCCAAGGCCGGCCCGCTGCCGACGCTGATCGAGTGGGACAATGATGTTCCCGACTGGCCGGTTCTTGTGGATGAAGCCGCCCGCGCCGCCCGCGTGCTGGAGGCGGTGGCATGACCCAGACCGATTTTGCCCGGGCGCTGCTGGACCCGGAAGCCGACATTCCCGTCGGCATCACCGACCCGACCGGTCGGCCAGCGCCAAAGCGGTTTTCGGTCTACCGCAACAACGTTGCCTCATCCCTGACCCGTGCTTTGGAGGCGGCATTTCCGACCGTGCGCAAGCTGGTTGGGGATGAATTCTTTGCCGCCATGGCCGGGGTCTTCCTGCGCGCCCATCCGCCGAACTCGCGGATGCTGATGCTTTATGGCGACGCGATGCCCGGATTTCTTGAGGGATTCCCGCCAGTAGCCCATCTGGGCTATCTGCCCGACGTTGCCCGTCTGGATCAGGCGATGCGCGAAAGCTATCACGCGGCCGACATCCAGCCGCTGCCAGATGCCGAATTTCAGCGCCTGATCGGTGCAGACATTGCCGGGCTGCGCCTGCGGCTGGCACCGTCGCTGCGGCTGGTCCGGTCGCATTGGCCCGTGGTCTCGATCTGGGCGGCGAATGCCGAAGGTGGCCCGCCGCCCGTTCCGGGACCGGAAGACGCCGTGATCCTGCGGCCGGAATTCGACCCCCGTCCCCAGCGTTTGCCAAGTGGCGGCGGTGCTTTCCTGCAAGGGCTGCTGGAGAAACGCACCCTTGGACAAAGCCTTGATCAGGCCGGGGCTTCGGTCAACCTGCCCGGAATCCTTTCCCTGCTGATTTCCGGCAGGGCCATTATCGGAGTGGACGAATGAACAGGCTGCTTTCCCTCTATCACAGCGCGGTCAATAGCGCCGACAGGCACGGCGACTGGCTGTTGCCTACCGCCGCGCGACTGGTCTTCGCTGCTGTTCTGTTTGCCTATTTCTGGGCCTCGGCAGCGACAAAGCTGGATGGTCTGTTCACCCCGTCGATGGGGTCTTACGCGCAGATCTTTCCCAAGGTCTTCGAGGCGGTCGGCTATGATGTTGGCCAGATGGGTCTTTGGCACCGTCTGGTGGTGCTGGCCGGGGCATGGGCAGAGTATGTCTTGCCGCTGCTGATCGTACTGGGTCTTCTCACTCGTCTGGCTGCCCTGGGGATGGTGGGGTTCGTCCTTGTGCAAAGCCTGACCGATATCGTCGGACATGGGGCCGGGTCCGGGGCATGGTTCGACCGGGCGTCGGATGCGCTGATCCTGGATCAGCGGGCTTTCTGGATGCTGCTGTTTCTTGTGCTGATCACCAAAGGCGCTGGTCCCTTTTCGGCGGATCGCCTGCTTGCCGGGACCACTTCCCGCCTTGCAGCTTGATTTTCGGCGAATCCTTGGCATCATCGCCGGAGTGACGACAGATTTCCTGACCGCCTCTCTGAACGAAGGCCCTGGAAGACCTGGTGGCACGGCTCGCGGCAATGGCGCCGCGGGGGGTTCTGAGAGGAGAAGCGGCATGCCGACAGGCACCGTGAAGTGGTTCAATTCGACCAAAGGTTACGGGTTCATCGCCCCCGATGATGGCGGCAAGGACGTTTTCGTGCATATCTCGGCGGTAGAACGCGCCGGGTTGAAAGGCCTGAACGACAACCAGAAGATCGGCTACGAACTTCAATCGGGCCGCGACGGGAAACAGTCAGCAGGCGACCTGCGTCTCCTTTAAGCAGTCAGCGCGGCTTCGGTCGCGCTGTCCCATCCCAGGTACCACTGGTCGCCGTCACGGATGACCGGCCGCTTCATGACAGTCGGCTGTGCCGCGATCTGCGCTTCTGGCTCGGATGCCTTCAGATAGTCGTTGAAGGCCCGATAGGTTGTCGACTGGCTGTTTATCGCGCGCGAGCCGAATTCGATGACAATGGTGGCGATTTCTGCCTCGGTCATCGGGGTGGCACGGACGTCGTGGAACGTGACCTCTTTTCCTGCCGCCTTCAGCGCCTTCAGCGCCTTCTTGCAGGTGTCGCAGGTGGGGATACCGTAAAGGATCATCGGGGTCTTCCTTTCGACTTCCGGCAACGGGGTGCCACACTTGGCTCTAGCGGGCCAAGCCTTTAGCACAGGCCGAAACGGGCGGCAAACGGTGGTCGGATCGGCTTCGGTCTCAGCCGTGGATCATCCGCGTGACCGTCACCCCCGCCCATGCGGAAAAGGCGGTCAGAACCCCGCCCCAAAGCAGGTCGGTCACCACCATCTGCCAATGCCAGTCACGCATCACCGCCCATGACGTGAATTCATAAGTGCCGTACGCCATCAGGCCGATGATCAAGGCCGGCACTACCACAGGCGCGCCGCTGCGCAGCCCGGGCAGCGACACGAGGTAGATCACGCCCGCAACATAGGCGAGGTAGAACAGCGCTGCGGGGGCGACGCGGATCGGGTCAGCCAGAAGCGGGCCGATATGGCGGCTGAACAGCGGCTTCATCACCATGGTCAACATGATGGCATCAAGGACCAGAAAGACGACGGCAGTGCTGACGTAAAGGGTGATGACGGACATGGGCGCTCCTTTGCCCATTACCAGATAGCATGGAATTGACCTTGTGCCAGTGGCGGCGGGCTGCGCTCTGGGATGACTTTTCAAGCCGCGCAAACCCGGTTAGGGCAGGGGGATGCTGTCCTATCAACATCTTTACCATGCCGGGAACCTTGCGGATGTGCATAAGCATGCCGCCTTGGCCTGGGTGCTGGATTACCTAACGCAAAAGGACAAGCCGCTCAGCTATATCGAAACGCATGCCGGGCGCGGGGTCTATGACCTTGATGCCGACGAGGCGGCGAAGACCGGTGAAGCGGCCGCCGGAATCGGGCTGGCGGAACGGCTGTTTCCCGAAACTCACCCCTACCGGCAGCGGCTGGCCGAGGCGCGGGCGGCCTATGGCCTGCGGGCCTATCCCGGCTCGCCCCTGATTGCAGCACTTGGCCTGCGGGAGACTGACAGCCTGCATCTTGCGGAACTCCATCCACAAGAGGTGACGCATCTGCGCAGCGTGGCAAAGGATTGGGGCGCGCAGGTCTATCAGAAGGACGGGTTTGAGCTGGCCTTGGCGATCACCCCCCCGACGCCCCGGCGCGGGCTGATGCTGATCGATCCGTCCTATGAGGTGAAGGCTGATTACGACGCGATCCCACGTCACATGGCGGCGCTGAACCGCAAATGGAACGTCGGGATGCTGATCCTGTGGTATCCGATCCTGAAAGGCGGCGCGCATGGCCCGATGCTGCGCGCCCTGGAGACGGCGTTCCCCGATGGCTTGCGCCATGAGGTGCGGTTTCCGCCGGTGCGCGACGGGCATCGGATGGAAGGATCGGGCCTGTTCTTCGTCAACCCGCCATACGGGTTGGCGGCGGAACTGACCGCACTTGGTAAACGATTCGCGACGCTTTCCAAACCCGGGTTGGGGACATAGATAGGGCCTATGATCGACGCACTTCTTCGCCGCCTCATGGCGCCCGCCCCCACCGCCTTGCCCGAACCGGACGCCCGACTGGCGCTTGCGGCACTTTTGGTGCGTATCGCCCGGACCGACGGGCTATATTCTGCGGAAGAGGTCGAGAAGATTGACCGTGTTCTGGCGCGTCGGCATCACTTTGGCCCGTTCGAGGCCGCAAAATTGCGCACCGAGGCCGAAGAACTGGAAGCACAGGCCCCTGATACCGTGCGCTTTACCCGGGCGCTGAAGGCGGCAACGGCGCTGGACGACCGGGCCGATCTGATGGAAGCGCTGTGGTCTGTCGCGCTGGCCGATGGCTTGCGCGACGCCGAGGAAGACCGCCTCATTCGGCTGGTGGCAAACCTTCTGGGGCTGACCGATGTTGAATCGGCACAGGCTCGGCAGCGCGCGGAACGCGGGGCGGAACGGGAATGATTGCAAGTCTCGGGATGTATGATTTCGGCCCGGCTACGGGCGCGAATGACCGGCTTTGGGTTGCGGTGCGCGAAAGGCTGCTTGCCCGGGGCGTTGCGGCACCCAAGGATCTTACGCGGGGTGAGGGGGCTTTCTGGCCCGCATGGGAAGCGCCCGATCTGGTGCTGTCGCAAACCTGTGGCTACCCGTTTCGCGCGCGCTTGCAGGGCTATGTAGCCTATGTCGGCACGCCTGACTTCGGGGTAGATGGCTGCCCGCCCGGGTATTACCGATCGGTTTTTGTCGTCCGCTCTGACGATCCGCGCGCAACATTCGCGGATTTCGATGGCGCGGCTTTCGCCTACAACGAGCCGTTGTCGCAATCCGGCTGGGCCGCCCCCCAGATCCATGCGGCGAAGCGGGGCCTGACCTTGCCGCCTGTGGTGCAGACCGGCGGTCACCGGCTTTCGGCGCATGCCGTGGCCGATGGCAAGGCTGACATCGCCGCATTGGACGCCGTGACATGGGAACTGATGCATGGGGTCGATCCGGTGACCGAACGCCTGCGGGTGATCGATGTGACCGATCCCACCCCCGGGCTGCCCTACATCGCGGCAAGGGGCGCACCAGCCGATCTGATCCATGACGCTCTTGCCGACGCCATCGCCGCTCTTGCGCCAGTTGACCGCGCGACGTTGCGGCTGAAGGGCATCGTGCGGATCGCCGAGGCCGCTTATCTCGCGGTGCCAAATCCGCCCGCACCAGACCAGTTTGCGCCTGCAAACTGATCATATCGCCGCGTCACAGTTGATTTTCGGGCTGAATGCACGTTGCATTGTCGCAAAATCTCGGCACTACTCGCATGCCAGATGTCCTTGACCAGAAGCTCCATGTCCGCTGACACCCCTGACACACCGGTCATCGAAATCCGCGACCTGCACAAATGCTATGGTCCGCTTGAGGTGTTGAAGGGCGTTGACCTTGTCGCCCCGCGCGGCAATGTGATTTCGCTTATCGGGTCTTCCGGGTCGGGAAAATCCACGCTTTTGCGGTGCTGCAATCTGCTGGAAGACAGCCAGCAGGGCGATATCCGCTTTGAGGGCGAAGCCGTGCGTTGGAAGGGTGAGGGTCTGGACCGCCATCCCGCCGACCGCGTGCAGGTCACGCGCATCCGCACCAATCTTTCAATGGTCTTCCAGCAGTTCAATCTCTGGGCGCATCTTACCATCCTGCAAAACGTGATGGAGGCGCCGGTGACGGTGCTGAAACGCGATCCGAAAGAGGTAGAGGCGAAGGCGCGGCAATACCTGGCCAAGGTCGGGATCGCGGACAAGGCCGATGCCTGGCCGGCCCAGCTTTCCGGCGGCCAGCAGCAGCGCGCGGCCATCGCGCGGGCCTTGTGCATGGAGCCGCGCGCCCTGTTGTTCGATGAGCCGACATCGGCGCTTGATCCCGAACTGGAACAAGAGGTTGTCCGCGTCATCAAGGCCCTTGCCGATGAGGGGCGCACGATGATCCTTGTGACGCATGACATGAAGCTTGCGGCGGATTGTTCGGACCACGTCATCTTCCTGCATCAGGGCCGGATCGAGGAAGAGGGGCCGCCCGCAAGCCTGTTCGGCAACCCGCAAAGCGCCCGCCTGCGCGGGTTCCTGTCGGCAACGGCGGCTTGATGACATGCGTTAGCACCATTGCAGCGCTGGCCACCGGGCTGACGCTTGTTTCAGCGGAAACCGTGACCATCGGCACCGATGGCCCGTTCCCGGCCTATGTTCTGGTGGATGAGACGGGCGTGATCACTGGTTTCGAACGCGACGTGATGGATGAAATCTGCTCGCGCGCGGCGCTGGTCTGTGCATGGCAGCTAGCCAACTTTGATCAGTTGATCCCGGGCGTGATGTCGGGCCACTTCGATGTGGTGCTGGGTGGTATGGCGGTGAATGACGAACGCAAGGCCCTGGTGGATTTCACGCGCTCATATTACACCACCGAACCCGAAGAATGGTATATCGGCCGCCCCGGCGCGCTGCCACCCGACCGCGCCCTGATCGCGGTGCAGTCCGGCACCGTCCACGAAGCACATCTGCGCAACCTCGGGCTGGCCAGGGTCAGCTTTCCAACCGAGCCCGAAGTGCTGGAGGCGTTGCGCACCGGGCAGGTTGATCTGGCGCTTGGCCCTTTTCAGACGCGCGCCGATATCGAAGTCTTCGTGCAGGCGAACGGCTTTGACTTTCTCTATTCCGACCTGATCCCGGATGACGGAGTGGCCATGGCCGTCTGCAAGGGCAACGTCGCATTGCTTGACACCTTGAACGCGGCCCTTGACGCGATGCGCGCGGATGGAACGCTTCAGGGTTTCGAAACCCGCTGGTTCAATTGAACTGGCGCAACCAACCCAAAGGGGAGACTTCAGATGAAAAAACTGCTTCTTGCCACCGCCATGGTCGCGGTATCCGGCGCGGCTTTCGCGCAGGATGTCGTGCGTCTTGGCACCGAAGGTGCCTACCCGCCCTTCAACTTCATCAACGACGCTGGCGAAATCGCGGGCTTTGAACGCGACGTGGGGGATGAGCTTTGCGCCCGTGCCGCCCTGACCTGCGAATGGGTCACGAATGACTGGGACAGCATCATCCCCAACCTTCAGTCCGGCAACTATGACGTGATCATCGCCGGGATGAGCATCACCGACGAACGCGACGAAGTGATCGATTTCAGCCAGAACTACTTCCCGCCGGCTGCCTCGGCCTATGTTGCCCTTTCTGCGGATGCAGATCTGACGGGCGTGGTCTCGGCGCAGGTCTCGACCATTCAGGCGGGATATGTGGCCGAATCCGGCGCAACCCTGCTGGAATTTGCAACCCCGGATGAAACGATTGCCGCCGTGCGCAATGGCGAGGCCGTGGCCGTCTTTGCCGACAAGGACTTCCTTGCCCCGATCGTGGCGGAGTCGAATGGCGAGCTGATGTTCGTCGCTGATGAGGTGCAATTGGGCGGTGGTGTGGGCCTTGGCCTGCGCGAAAGCGATGCAGAACTGAAAGACAAGTTCAATGCTGCCATCCAGACGATGAAGGATGACGGGTCGCTGAATGCTCTGATCGAAAAGCACTTCGGTCCGGAAACGGCCAAATTCTGACAAAGGCAGGGGGCGCGGCTTTGGCCGCGCCCCGTTCCTGATGTTCGCCGCCTGCGCCGACCCCAAAGCGATTGAAGGCCTGACATGGGCCATGTGCTACCTGACGTCAGGCAAGCATCTTGATTTCTATTGGTCGTTTGTCACGGTGCTGGGCCTTCTGGCCATCACCGCGCCTACCGCGCTTGCCATGGGCTTTGCCGGGGCGACGGCGTCGCGGTCAAGGTTCCTGCCGGTCAGCCTGCTGGGCAAGGGCTATGCCGCAATAGTCCGGGGCGTGCCTGACATCGTGTTCTTCTTGTTTTTCGTCATCGCGCTGGATCAGGGGATCGAATACCTCAAAAGCCTTGCCGTCTGCCCGGACCATAGCTGGCCATGGCAGGGGCTGGAGTTCCGCGTCTGCCCGGAAGCAAAGGTGCCGCTCGGCAAGTCCTCGGCGATCTGGCATCAGGCCTACGGCTTTGCGCTTGCGGTCTTTACCTTCGCGCTTGTCTTTGGCGCCTTTGCGGCGAACGTGCTTTACGGCGCGATGAACGCGGTCCCAAAGGCGCAGCTTGAAACGGCCGAGGCCTACGGGATGAGTCAGTCTCAGGTCTTTCGCCGCATCCTTGTGCCGCAGATGTGGGTCTTTGCGTTGCCGGGGTTGTCAAACCTGTGGATGATCCTGATCAAGGCCACGCCGCTGCTGTTCCTGCTGGGCGTCAAGGATATCGTCTTCTGGGCGCGGGAGCTGGGTGGGTCAAAGACCCAAGCCTATGAATATCCGCACCCCGACTGGCGGCTGTGGTATTTCCTTGGCCTTCTGGTCTTCTACCTGGCCTTCACCAAGGTCTCTGAAATCGTGCTGGCACGCATATCAGCGCGGCTGAGCCACGGGCAGGCCACGGCGGCGGGTGAAGCCATGCGAAAGGCCGGATGATGACCTGTTGGGAAACGGTTCAGGCCTATGCGTTCCGCTCGATCGGCTATGGCGAGAACCTCTTGCCGCGCACCGACTTCACCTTGTGTCAGCAATTTACGCTGATCGGGTCAGGGCTGATCTGGAATGTATATTTCGGGGTGCTGGCGCTGGCCTTCGGGTTCTTTTTCGCCATCGCGGTGGCGCTGGCGAAATCTTCGCGCCGGATGCTTTTGCGCAAGCCTGCTGAATGGTTCGTCTTCATCTTTCGCGGGTCTCCGCTGTTTATCCAGTTCTTCCTTGCCTATGAATCGCTGCAACTTCTGCCCAAGGTCGGGATCAACGTTCTGGGCTTCACGCTGGAAACCGCATGGACAACGCGGGCCTGGGCCGGGGCGCTGCTTGTCTTGTTCCTGAACACCTCGGCCTATGCCGCCGAGATCTTCCACGGCGCACTGAAGTCGATCCCGAAAGGTGATCTTGAGGCGGCCGAGGCTTACGGGCTTACTGGTTGGCAAAAGTTCCGCCGTATCCAGTGGCCAACCATGTTGCGGCTGGCCTGGCCGTCTTACACCAACGAAGCGATCTTCCTGTTCCATGCCACGACACTGGTGTTCTTCAGTGGCTTCCCTGCCTTCCGCCAAATGGGCGACGCGCTTTATTACGCCAAGTATTTTGCCGACAAGACCTTCAACCCTTTCGTGCCATATCCGATCGTTGCCGTTTATTTCATCGCTTTGACCCTGCTTTTGACCTTTGCCTTCGGACTGGTGAACCGTCGCCTGAACCGGCACTTGCCGTCGAACCAGAAAAGCAGAATTCGCTTGCGTCCACAGATCATCCGATAGTAACCTCGAATTTGATCAAATTGTGCAGGCGCCATAACGGCCCGCGCCGGGGATCAAAAAAACAGGGGATGGGATCAAGGGCATGATCCGAAACCTGCCTGCCGGACCATGGGGGTCTGTGCGTGGGCGGTTCATGCCCTGCCTGAACAACGATGATGATGAAAGACTATTTGCGCAAACATCCGGATGTGCGGACGATCCGCGTGGCCGCTGTTGACTTGAACGGACAGGCAAGGGGAAAGCGTGTGCCGGCCCGTTTTGCCGAAAATGTGGTGAAGAACGGGACACGGTTCCCGTTCTCGGTCCTGAACCTTGATATCTGGGGCGAAGATATCGACGACAGCCCGCTGGTCTTTGAACAGGGCGACGCCGACGGCCTGTTGAAGCCGACCGAACGCGGTTTCATGCCAATGCCTTGGCTGGAGGCGCCGACGGCGCTGCTGCCGATCTGGATGTTCCGCGAAAACGGCCAACCCTATGAGGGTGACCCCCGCCATGCGCTGCGCGCCGTGGTGGAACGCTACAAGGCCAAGGGGCTGACCCCGGTCTGCGCGATGGAGCTGGAGTTCTTTCTGATCGATGACTCTGGCAAGACCATGCAGGTTCCGGCCAGCCCACGGTCAGGCAAGCGCCGGAAGGCGGCGGAAACCCTGTCGATCCGCGCGCTTGACGCCTTCGACACCTTCTTCACCGACCTCTACGACGCCTGCGAGGCGATGGATATTCCCGCCGACACCACCACCTCGGAAACCGGCCTTGGCCAGTTCGAGGTGAACCTGATGCATTGCGATGACGCGCTGCGCGCCGCAGATGATGCGTGGCTGTTCAAGATGCTGGTCAAGGGTCTGGCGCGGCGCCACGGCTTTGCGGCCAGCTTCATGGCGAAACCCTATGCTGATTATTCCGGTTCGGGGCTGCACACGCATTTCTCGGTGCTGGATGCAAAGGGTGACAATATCTTTGACTCCGGCGGCCCAAAAGGCACGGCGCAGCTGCGTCATGCGGTTGCAGGCTGCCTCGCGGCGATGCATGACAGCACGCTGCTGTTCGCGCCGCATTTCAACAGCTACGAACGCCTTGTCCCCGACAAGCACGCGCCCACGGCGATTTCGTGGGGCTATGAAAACCGCACCGCGGCCATTCGTATTCCGGCAGGCAACCCGGCTGCGCGACGGATCGAACACCGGGTGGCGGGTGGCGACGTGAACCCCTATCTGATGCTGGCTGCCATCCTTGGTGCCGCGCTTACCGGGATCGACGACGAGATGGAGCCGCCACCGGCGGTGACCGGCAACGCCTATGCGATGGACCTGCCGCAGATCCCATCCTCATGGGAAGCCGCGATTGACGCGTTCGAACATTCCGACAGCCTTTACCGTTTCCTGCCCAAGGAACTGATCCGCAATCTGGTGCAGACCAAGCGGCAGGAAATGCACTACATCGCCGAGCTTTCGCCGGAAGAACGGGTCGAGCTTTACCTCGACACGGTCTGACAGCATGCGCCCCCCTTGACCAAAGGGGGGCCAAGCGCCCACCTTCAGCACAAGCATCACAACGGACCGAGACCCATGCAGATCGGCATCCTTCAGACCGGCGCCTCGCCCGACGCGCTTCGCGACGAACACGGTGACTATCCGGACTTCTTCGAAACCCTGCTGGCAGGCAGGGGCCTGACCTTCCGCCGCTACCATGTCGAAGCGATGGAGTTTCCGGGCGACGTGCATGACTGCGCCGGCTGGCTGATCACCGGGTCACGCCACGGCGCATATGAGGATCACCCGTTCATCAAGCCGTTGGAAGCGTTCATCCGCAAGGCCTACGGCGAACAGGTGCCGGTGGTGGGGGTGTGCTTTGGCCATCAGATCATCGCGCAGGCGATGGGCGGAAAGGTTGAACGCTATGACGGCGGCTGGTCTGTCGGTCCGACGGAATACGACTTTGGCGGTGAAACCCTTCGGCTGAACGCCTGGCACCGCGATCAGGTGACGCAAAAGCCTGAAGGTGCCAAGGTGCTGGCCACGAACGAGTTCTGTGAGAACGCGGCGCTCCTTTATGATGACCGCATGTTCAGCGTCCAGGCGCACCCCGAATTCCGGAATGAATTCGTTGAGGGCCTGATGCGCACCCGCGGCCCTGGGCTTGTACCGGAAGACCTGATGGCCGCCGCGCGTGACCGTTTTGCCAAGCCACTGGACGATCAGACCATGGCGGGCCGCATTGCAACGTTCTTTCTGAACCACCAAGCAAAATCCAATGGGGCCGAGAAGCTCCGCGCCTGATGTGCGCGGGGGCCACCCCCAAACAATGTGTGACATATGTCCAAATGGACCGACCAACTGCCCGAGGCAGCACGCGACTACATCGGCAACCGCCGTGTGGATGAAGTGGAATGCATCATCGGCGACATTGCCGGGGTGGCGCGCGGCAAGGCGATGCCTGCCGCGAAATTCGGCAAGCAGACAAGCTATTTCCTGCCGAACTCTATCTTCCTGCAAACGATCACCGGCGAATGGGCCGACAATCCGTTTGATGCCTTTACCGAACCTGACATGATCCTTGAACCCGACTGGTCCACCGCCACCGCCGCCCCCTGGACAGCGGATGTGACGCTTCAGGTCGTGCATGACGCCAAGGACCAAGAGGGCAATCCTGTCCCCTTCAGCCCCCGCAACGTGCTGCGCCGGATCCTGGACCTTTACGCCGCCCAAGGGTGGAGGCCGGTCGTGGCGCCCGAGATGGAGTTTTTCCTGACCGCCCGCAACATCGACCCGAACCAGCCGATCATGCCGCCGATGGGCCGCTCTGGCCGCCGGGCTGCGGGCAAGCAGGCCTATTCGATGTCGGCGGTGGACGAATACGGCAAGGTGATCGACGACATCTATGACTTCGCCGAGGCGCAGGGGCTGGAAATCGACGGTATCCTGCAAGAAGGCGGGGCAGGGCAGATCGAACTGAACCTCGCGCATGGCGATCCGATCCGGCTGGCGGACGAAGTGTTCTTCTTCAAGCGCCTTATCCGCGAAGCCGCGCTGCGCCACGATTGCTTTGCGACTTTCATGGCCAAGCCGATCGCAGGAGAGCCGGGATCGGCGATGCACATCCACACCTCTGTGGTGGACATGAAGACCGGCAAGAACATCTTTGCCGGCCCCAAGGGGGAAGAGACCGAGGCCTTCCTGCACTTCATCGGTGGATTGCAAAAGCACCTCGGTGCCGCAGTCGCGCTCTTCGCGCCTTACGTGAACTCCTACCGCCGCTACGTCCCCGACTTCGCCGCCCCGATCAACCTTGAATGGGGCCGTGACAACCGGACCACGGGCCTGCGCGTCCCGATCAGCAGCCCGGCTGGGCGGCGGATCGAAAACCGCCTGCCGGGGATGGATTGCAACCCTTATCTCGGTATCGCCTCGACCCTTGCCTGTGGATATCTGGGGCTGATGAACAAGGTCCAATGCCGGCCGGAATTCAGTGGTTCAGCCTATATCGATTCAGAAGATATTCCGGTGAATCTTGGTGATGCCCTCGACCTGCTGGACGAGGACGACGCGCTGAAAGAGGTGATGGGGCCAGAGTTCGTGAAGGTCTATGACAGCGTGAAACGGAACGAATACAAGGAGTTCCTGCAAGTGATCAGCCCGTGGGAGCGGGAGCATCTGCTCTTGAACGTCTGATGCGGCTGAACCTTCTGTACGCCAATGACCGGGCGGGGCAATACCCGCCAAGCTGGTACGCTGCAACTGCGGTGCCGGTGGTGCCGTTCCCGGCGCTGACCGGGGTGGTGACGGCGGATGTCTGCATTGTCGGCGGTGGCTATACCGGGCTTTCAGCGGCACTGCATCTGGCCGAGGCGGGCCTGTCGGTGGTGCTTTTGGAAGCGCACCGGATGGGGTTTGGCGCTTCGGGGCGTAACGGGGGGCAGGTCGGCAGCGGCCAGCGGCAAGATCAGGTCTGGATCGAAAAGACGGTGGGCAAGGAAGACGCGCACCGCCTGTGGGATCTGGCCGAGGATGCCAAGGCCCTGGTGCGCCAGCTGATCGCCGATCACTCGATGGCGGGGGTGACGTTCCAGCCCGGCGTCGCCCATGCCTGCTGGACCGATGCCGAGGTGCGCGAGACGCATGCCTACGCCGAAAAGCTGCACCGCGACTACGGGTATGCCCAGCTGGAAGCGCTGGACCGCGCCGGCATTCGCCGCCTGATCGGCTCGACCGTCTACAAGGGCGGCGAGGTGGACCGGGGGGCGGGCCATGTTCACCCGCTGAACTTCGCGTTGGGGCTGGCGAGGGCGGCCGCGACGGCAGGCGCACGCCTGCATGAGGGCAGCGAGGTCATCGGCATCGACCATGGGCCTAAGCCCGTGGTGCGGACGGCAAAAGGCAGTGTGACCTGCGACACGGTGATCCTTGCGGCGAACGGCTATCTGGGCGGGCTGGAGCCAAAGGTCGCGGCCAAGGTGATGCCGATCAACAATTTCATCATCGCGACCGAACCCCTGGGTGATCGTGCGGCGGCAGTGCTTGCCGAACCCGTCGCCGTGGCCGACACCAAGTTCGTGGTCAATTACTGGCGACTGAGCGAGGATAACCGCCTTCTGTTCGGCGGCGGCGAAAGCTATGGCTACCGCTTCCCCGATATCGTGAAGACCGTGTCCAAACCGATGCTGGAGGTTTATCCGCAGCTGAAAGACGTGCGGATCGACCATGCCTGGGGCGGGACGCTTGCGATCACGCTCAACCGTATGCCCTGCTTTACCAGGATCAGGCCGAATGTGCTGTCCGCCTCCGGCTATTCCGGCCATGGGGTCGCATTGGCCACGCTTGCCGGCAAGCTTCTGGCACAAGCCACGGCCAGCCAATCAGCGGGCTTCGATCTGATGGCCAGCCTGCCACAACCGCGTTTTCCCGGTGGTGCCGCCTTGCGCTGGCCGCTTCTGGTGCTGGCCATGACCTGGTATTCAATGCGCGACCGGCTGGGCTTGTGAGCCCTGTCGGCAGTGGGGGCCAGCCCCCGCACAGGCACGCTCGGTTTCGCTGTGGCTGGACAGTCGCGCGCCCGGGGCCAATATAGGTGGCATGAGCCTGCCCAATGGATTCCTTGACGAGTTGCGCACGCGGGTGACCCTTTCCTCGGTCGTGGGGAAAAAGGTCACTTGGGACATGCGCAAGTCGAACCTTGCCAAGGGCGACTTCTGGGCGCCCTGTCCATTCCATCAGGAAAAGTCGGCCAGCTTTCATGTCGATGACCGCAAGGGGTTCTACTACTGTTTCGGCTGCCATGCGAAGGGCGATGCGCTGAGTTTCGTGAAAGAGGTGGAAAACCTGTCCTTCATGGAAGCGGTGGAGGTTCTGGCGCGCGAGGCGGGGATGACTGTTCCGGCGCGTGATCCCAAAGCCGCCGAACGGGCCGACCGGCGCAGCGAGCTGGCGCAGGTCATGGAAGAGGCGGTGAAATTTTACCGACTTCAGCTCAAGACCGCTGCAGGTGCCGAGGCGCGGCGCTATCTGGCTGACAAACGTCGGCTGACCGAGGCCGCCTGGGATCGGTGGGACATCGGCTGGGCGCCGGATGGTTTTCACGCCCTGCGCGACATGCTGGCGGCAAAGGGCGTGGACCCGGACCTGATGGTCGCCAGCGGGCTTGTGGCCAAATCCGACAACGGCCAGCTTTATGACCGGTTCCGGGCGCGCATCATCTTTCCGATCCGCGACGGGCGCGGGCGGGCGATCAGTCTTGGCGGGCGCAGTCTCGATCCGAACGCGCAGGCCAAGTATCTGAACGGCCCCGAGACCGAACTTTTCGACAAGGGGCGGAACCTGTTCAACCAGCCACGCGCGCGCGAAGCGGCAGGCAAGGGCAAGCCGCTGATCATGGCCGAAGGCTACATGGATGTGATCGCCCTGTCCGAAGCCGGGTTCACCGCAGCCGTGGCCCCGCTTGGGACGGCGGTGACCGAAGACCAGTTGCGCCTGATCTGGCGGATCAGCGATGAGCCGATCGTGGCGCTGGATGGCGACACCGCAGGACTGCGCGCGGCGCAGCGGGTGATTGACCTCGCGTTGCCGCTTCTGGAGGCCGGAAAGGGCCTGCGCTTTGCCATTCTGCCCGGCGGCATGGACCCTGACGATCTGTTGAAGGCGCAAGGACCGTCGGCGATGCAGGCCGTGCTTGATGGTGCGCGGCCCATGGTACAACTCTTGTGGCAACGCGAGACCGAGGGCCGCAGTTTTGATAGCCCCGAGCGCAAGGCGGCCCTCGACAAGACGTTGCGCACCCATCTTGCCCGCATCGTCGACCCTTCGATCAAGGCGCATTATATCGAGGAAATGAAGCGTCTGCGCGAGGCGCTGTTTGGCACCCGACGACCGTTTCAGCCCGGTGGCCGCCGCTTTGCCCCACCCGGTGGCGCGCTGGCCAGCACCCGGTCGTCGCTTTTGGCCCAAGGCTCTGGTCCGGTCGATGAAGCCTTGCGCGAAGCCGTCATTCTGGCCACGCTGATCCTGCACCCGGCCTTGATCCAACGGTTTGAGGCCGCGCTGGAACGGCTTGACCTCATTGGCCCGGACCATGACTCGCTCCGGCACCTGATCCTGAGCCATGACGGGAAGGAAGACCTGGCTGCCCGGATCCGAGTAGCAGCGCCCGCTGCCCTTGACGCCCTGATGTCGCGCCCCCATGTCGCAATTGCGCCGCCTGTCCGAAATGCGGGCGATGATGCGCTTGCCATGCTTTGCCTCGCCGAAGAACTGGCGAAGCTGGATGCCCGGCGCGGCGCGCGGCGCGAGATAGAGGAGGCGGTTGAGGACATGGAAGGTCTGGCTGACGAAGGCCTGACCTGGCGGCTTTCACAGGCCGCCGCAGCACGACACCGGTCAGAACGGACCGTAAACAACGACACAAAGGATCTGGGCGAAGACCGCGCCGCCTTGTCAAAACATCTGCAAGCCCTGATCGATAGCCAGGTCTGGGTCAAGAAAAACCGCTGATTCGGCCTTTCCCCCAGCCTGATTCGCGTTATTGATTCGACAGCCAAGTCCCGATTCGCCCTCAAGGAGACCACATGGCCCTCAAGGACACAGACGATACCAAGCCGGAAGCCGACGAAGCCGATGTCTCGCTCGACATGAGCCAGGCTGCGGTCAAGAAGATGATCGCCGACGCCAAGGAGCGTGGCTACATCACCTATGACCAGCTGAACACGGTTCTTCCCCCTGAACAGGTGTCGTCCGAGCAGATCGAAGACGTGATGTCGATGTTGTCCGAGATGGGCATCAACATCATCGAGGATGATGAGGTCGAAGACGCAGAGGCCCCCGTGGGTGATCTGGTCGAAGTGTCCACCAGCCGCGAAGTCGCGGTTGCGGGTGCCACATCGGAAGCGCTGGACCGCACCGATGACCCGGTGCGGATGTATCTGCGTGAGATGGGCTCGGTCGAACTTCTGAGCCGCGAGGGTGAGATTGCCATCGCCAAGCGGATCGAGGCCGGGCGCAACACGATGATCGCCGGGCTTTGCGAAAGCCCGCTGACGTTCCAGGCCATCATCATCTGGCGCGACGAACTTCTGTCCGAAGACATCCTGTTGCGCGACGTGATCGACCTTGAGGCCACATTTGGCCGCAGCCTCGACGGTGAGGAAGAGCTTGACGGTCCGTCGCTTGACGAGGTGGCCGTGGGTGCCGCGCCGCGCCCGGCCGGTGCTGCCGAGCCGGAACTTGACGCCGACGGCAACCCGATCCTCGGCGAGTCCGACGATGACGAGGATGACGAAGCGTCGAACATGTCGCTGGCGGCAATGGAAGCCGCGCTGAAGCCGCGTGTGCTTGAAACGCTGGACCTGATCGCCCGCGACTATGGCAAGCTGTCGGAAATGCAGGATCTGCGGATGACCGCAGCCCTGTCGAACATCCAGCAGTTTTCTACCGCCGAAGAGGCCGCCTATCAAAAGCTGCGGTCGGAAATCGTGCTTTTGGTCAACGAACTGCACCTGAACAACAGCCGGATCGAAGCGCTGATCGACCAGCTTTACGGCATCAACCGCAAGATCATGTCGATCAATTCCTCGATGGTGAAGCTGGCCGATGCCGCGCGGATCAACCGGCGTGAATTCATCGACGAATATCAGGGCTATGAGCTTGATCCGTCGTGGCTGGACCGGATGGCGCAGAAATCCGGGCGCGGCTGGCAGGCGCTGTTGGAAAAGTCGCGCGATGCGATTGAAGGTCTGCGCACGGAAATGGCGCAGGTCGGGCAATATGTCGGCGTTGATATATCTGAATTCCGCCGGATCGTGAATCAGGTCCAGAAGGGCGAGAAAGAGGCGCGTCAGGCCAAGAAGGAAATGGTCGAGGCGAACCTGCGCCTTGTGATCTCCATTGCCAAGAAATACACGAACCGGGGCCTGCAATTCCTTGATCTCATTCAGGAAGGTAACATCGGCCTGATGAAGGCGGTGGACAAGTTCGAATACCGCCGGGGCTACAAGTTCTCCACCTACGCGACATGGTGGATCCGTCAGGCAATCACCCGCTCAATCGCGGATCAGGCCCGCACGATCCGCATTCCGGTCCACATGATCGAGACGATCAACAAGCTCGTTCGCACCGGTCGCCAGATGCTGCACGAAATCGGCCGCGAACCGACGCCCGAGGAACTGGCCGAAAAGCTGCAAATGCCGCTGGAAAAGGTCCGCAAGGTGATGAAGATCGCCAAGGAACCGATTTCGCTGGAAACGCCGATCGGCGACGAGGAAGACAGCCAGCTTGGCGACTTCATCGAGGACAAGAACGCGATCCTGCCGCTGGACAGCGCCATTCAGGAAAACCTGAAGGAAACCACGACCCGCGTCCTGGCCTCCCTGACGCCGCGTGAAGAGCGCGTGCTCCGCATGCGCTTCGGCATCGGGATGAACACCGACCACACGCTTGAGGAAGTCGGCCAGCAGTTCAGCGTTACCCGCGAACGCATCCGCCAGATCGAGGCGAAGGCGCTGCGCAAGCTGAAGCACCCCAGCCGATCGCGGAAGCTGCGGAGTTTCCTGGATCAGTGAGCCTGGGGCGCCCTTTTGGGCGCCCTGCCTGACTAAGCAGGCGGCGACACTTCGGCTTCCCACGCCTCGCCCATCGCCAGAATGCAGGCCAGCCCGTTGGGATAGCTTTGCACCAGTACCCAGTCCCCAGACGTCCTGGTCCAGACCTCGACCACTGTCTCTGTGTCGCGCAGGCCGGCCCCGGCCAGATCAGCGCCTTTCAGCCGCGCAAGCAACTGCTCCCTTGGCACACAGACCACCTCTGCGATCGGGCTTTGCGCCGCAACCGGTGTAGCCATAAGCCCAAGAACGATGAGTCGCCACCACATGCATGAAAGCGTAACATGCGTGTGACGTTTTGCACCCGATTTTCAGGTGACGACGCCTGAATGCGTTGCTGCGCCCAGTTGGTCTCAGGCGGGACTAAGCCAGATTGGCCTTGAAGAATGCCACCGTCCGCTCCCACGCCAGTTCCGCCGCCGCTTCGTCGTAGCGAGGCGTGCTGTCGTTGTGAAAGCCGTGGTTGACGCCAGGATAGATGAACGCCTCATACCGGACCCCGGCCTCGTTCAGCGCCGCCTCATAGGCGGGCCAGCCTTCATTCACCCGCTCGTCGAGTTCGGCATAATGGATCAAGAGCGGGCATTTGATCTTGGCTACGTCCTCGGGCGCGGGCTGGCGGCCGTAGAACGGCACCGCGCCGCCAAGTTCGGGATAGGCCACGGCCGCCGCGTTGGCGACCCCGCCGCCGTAGCAAAACCCGGTGATCCCCACCCGCCCGGTCGAGGCTTCATGCGCCATCAGCCATTCAACGGCGGCAAAGAAATCGTTCATCAGCTTGGTGCCGTCGACTTGTGACTGCAATTCGCGTCCGGCCTCGTCATTGCCGGGATAGCCGCCGACACTGGTCAGCCCATCCGGGGCCAGTGCCAGAAAGCCCTCCTTCGCCAGCCTCCGTGCCACATCCTCGATGTAGGGGTTCAGCCCGCGGTTTTCGTGAACCACCACCACCGCTGGCAGCTTGCCCTCGGCTGCCGCCGGGCGCACCAGATAGCCGCGCACCTCGCCATGGCCATTGGGGCTGGGATACATCACGTATTCCCCGACGATATCGGGATCGTTGAAGCTGACCTGTTCGGCCAGCGCGTAATCCGGGCTCATCATCCCAAGGACCGCCACAGCGGTCAGTCCGCCCGCCGTGTAACGCCCGGCCCGTTCCAGAAACTCGCGTTTGGTGATTTTGCCATGGGCGTAAAAGTCGTAAAGCTCCAATAGCTCGGGCGCAAAATCCTTTGCCGTCATCCGCGTCATCGGTCGGTTCATTGCACATCCCCCTTTTCATCAGGCCGCAAGGGTAACCCGAACCGCACCCCTACCCAAACACGATGGCGTGAGTCCCTGCCGCCACAGTTGCGACCCCAGATGCAGGGCCGCACACTTCGCGCTTCCCGAAATGCGCGACGGCCCTCTATAGTCAGTGGCAGGAACCGGGGAAACACCCGGACCTTGAGGCAGGACAACAACCAACAGCAAGGAGGGGGCCGATGCGCTGCCCATTCTGCGGCAACATCGACACGCAAGTGAAGGATTCGCGCCCGGCCGAGGATCACGTCTCGATCCGCCGCCGCCGCTTTTGCCCGGCCTGTGGCGGCCGCTTCACCACCTATGAACGGGTGCAACTGCGTGATCTTGTCGTTATCAAGTCATCCGGGAAACGTGAGGATTTCGACCGCTCCAAACTGGAACGCTCGATCCGCATTGCCATGCAGAAGCGTCCGATCGACCCTGAACGCATCGACCAGATGATTTCCGGCATCGTGCGGCGGCTGGAAAGCCTTGGCGATACCGACATCCAATCCAAGCAGATCGGCGAGATCGTGATGGAATCCCTCGCGCGGATCGACACAGTCGCCTATGTGCGCTTTGCCAGCGTTTACAAGAACTTCCAGACGGCGGATGACTTTGACGGCTTCGTCAGCGAGCTTCGGCCCGGCAGCGCCTCGGAAGAGTGACAGACGCCGACCACATGGCCCATGCCCTGCGCCTTGCTGCGCGGGGCTTGGGCAATGTCTGGCCTAACCCCGCCGTGGGTTGCGTCATCGTCAGGGACGGGCTGATCGTCGGTCGGGGCTGGACCCAACCCGGGGGGCGTCCGCATGCCGAAGTCCGTGCGCTGCAACAGGCTGGCGCGCTCGCTGAAGGTGCCACAGCTTATGTTACGCTGGAACCCTGCGCCCACCATGGCCATACCCCGCCTTGCGCCGAGGCCCTGATCGCCGCGAAAGTTGCCCGCGTCGTGACTGCCCTGACCGACCCTGACCCAAGGGTTTCCGGCAAAGGCCATGCCATGTTGCGGGCGGTCGGGATCAGCGTCTCCGAAGGTGTCCTGACCGATCAGGCAACCCACCTGAACGCAGGTTTTCTGAAACGCGTTGTCAAGGGTCTGCCCTTCGTGACGCTCAAATTGGCCACCACGCTGGATGGCCGCATCGCCACTGCGTCGGGCGAAAGCCGCTGGATCACCGGACCGATGGCCCGCCGCATGGTCCATGCCCTGCGGATGACGCATGATGCCGTGATGGTCGGTTCTGGCACCGCTCTGGCGGATGACCCGGACCTTTCCGTCCGCGACCTTGGCGCAACCCGCCAACCGGTCCGCATCCTGTTTGATCGGCAACTCCGGCACCGCCCCGAAAGCCGCCTTGGCCGTACGGCAAGGCAAAGCCCGGTCTGGCTGGTCCATGGCCCCGATGCGCCATGTCCCAAGCACGAGGCCTGGACCGCAACCGGCGCAACCCTAGTCGAAGCGCCCTTGGCTGGTGATCACCTTGATCTAGCCGCCGCCCTTGCGGCGCTGGCCGCAAAAGGATTGACCCGCATCCTGTGTGAAGGCGGTGGCACGCTGGCGGCCGCTTTGGTCCGCGCCGGGTTGGTCGATGATCTGGCCCAGTTTACCGCAGGGATGCTGATCGGCGCCGAGGGCCGTCCTGCACTTGGCCCCTTGGGTCTTGGCACCCTTGCCGACGCCCCCCGCTTTGCCTTGCGCGAAACCCGGATCCTTGGCCCTGATACCTGCACGCTCTGGTCCTGCTGACCCCGCAGGCATATTGCTCTTCTTCCAGATACTCCCGCGCGGCGCGCGCGCCTCGCACTCAGGCCCCCGCCTGAGTGCGAGAGACCCGCCTTGCGCGCCCTTGCGCGCTTCGTTTGGCTGCCAGTCTCACCAATGCCCGGTCGAGGCCATGCTGACCCAAGGTTCCGCCTGTGCCTGCGCGCCACCCTTTTGCAGCAACTCGATCGAGATGTTGTCGGGCGACCGTACGAACGCCATCCTGCCATCCCGCGGTGGGCGGTTGATCAGCACGCCATTGGCCTGCAAATGCGCGCAGGTCGCGTAGATATCATCCACCTCATAGGCCAGATGCCCGAAATGCCGACCGTCCGACGGCAGGCCGGGATCGCCGTCCCAGTTATAGGTCAGCTCTACCGGGCAGTCCTCTTGCCCGGGGGGCGCCATGAACACCAGCGTGAACCGCCCGCCTTCGTTGTCATAGCGCCGCGTCTCTTTCAGCCCCAACAGCTTGTAAAACGCGATGGATTTCTCAAGGTCCAAGACCCTGACCATCGTGTGCAAATACCTGATCGTCATCGCTCTCTCCTCATCATTCCCGTTCATCTTGCGGTATCGCCTCCACTCCCCGCAAGATATAGTCAACCCGACTCATACCGAAAGGCCGCCCCATGCCCCTCACCCCCGAACAACTGGCCGAGATCGAGGCCCAACGCGCCACCCCGCGCCCCACGCTCCGCGCTGTCAGCGAGGGGATGGAGGCCCATCTTTACCGCGCCCAGCCGGTGCTTGACCACGGCTTCATCCGCGTCATCGACTACATGGGCGACGACGCGGCCATCGTCCAGGCCGCCCGGGTCAGCTACGGCGCCGGCACCAAGCACGTCCAGAACGACGAGGGCCTGATCCGCTACCTGATGCGCCACTGGCATTCGACCCCGTTCGAGATGTGCGAGGTCAAGCTTCACGTCAAGCTTCCCGTCTTCGTCGCCCGCCAGTGGATCCGCCACCGCACCGCCAACGTCAACGAATACTCCGCCCGCTACTCGATCCTCGACCGCGAGTTCTACATCCCCGCCCCCGACCAGCTTGCCGCTCAAAGCACGGTGAACAATCAGGGCCGGGGGGAAGTCTTGCAAGGCGAGGAAGCCGCCCGCGTCCTCGAATTGCTGAAAAGCGACGCCAACCGCGCCTATGACCATTACGAGGCGATGCTGAGCCAAGACGGCCAGCAGGGCCTTGCCCGAGAGCTTGCCCGCATGAACCTGCCCGCCAACATCTACACGCAATGGTACTGGAAGGTCGACCTGCACAACCTCTTCCACTTCCTGCGCCTGCGCGCCGACCCCCACGCCCAGTATGAGATCCGCGTCTACGCCGAGGCCATTGCGGCCTGTGTCCGGGACTGGGTGCCGCTGGCCTACGGGGCGTTCGAGGACTACCGGATCGGGGGGGTGACGCTGAGTGCGAAGGCGATTGCGGTGTTGAAACGGCGGCTGGCCGGGGAGGTGGTGACGCAGGAGGCCTCGGGGATGAGCAAGGGCGAGTGGCGGGAGTTCGTGGAGGTTTGGGGGTGAGTGATGCTTGAACACGCATATGAACCTTCAAGCTGGCTTCCTTACCTTCTTATAGGCTCCAATCTTATTGCCTCGTTGGCATGGCCATTGGCGGCGTTTGCTGTTGTGTTCATCTTTAGGCAGCAGATACGAGAATTCATTCCAAAGATCGAGAATCTCACTGGTCCGGGCGGAATGAGCATTGGATTGAAGAGGGCTCAGGGGGCTGGCACAGCTAACGAGGAGCCAATCAAGCAAACGCTAGAGAAGCTAAGCCCCAACGTCCTACGATCGCAACCTTTGGAGAGGCTTGAAGATTCGCTTCGTGCGGAGCTTCAAACCTTGGAAGAATCGCAGCGCATTCCTGTTCTCCTGACCGCACTCGCACAAACACGCCTAGAAAGTGCATTCAACCTTGCGTACGCGAACATCTTTGGAAGTCAGATTCGTGCGCTCAGGCTTCTGAACGAGCGGGGTGGCAAAATAGACCGGGCTTCTGCAGAGAAGGAGTTCATTGAACTAAAGGCAATTACACCAGCGATTCAAGATTGGTCACTTGACCTATACTTGCAGTTTCTTCGTCACTACCTTTTTATCGATGAAGTTTCTGGAGAGTTTATTCTCACTGACTTCGGTCGTGAGTTCTTGGCATATCTTTCGAGAAGGGGGCTTTCAGAGGATCGCATCAACTGAACTCGCGCTCGTAGGTCGGGGCCTGCCCCGACTCTCGACGGCGGGGCAGGCCCCGCCCTATCACACCGCCCCGCCCGCATCGCGGTGCCATGATGAAAACGGCCACTCCCGCGGATGCCCGACCAACCCGTGCTTCACCGGGTTGATCCAGCAATACCGCACATGCGCCGCGTAATCCGCGTCGCCCCGGATGTGATGCTCCCAGAACCGCTTTTGCCAGACGGAGGCTTCGTTGCCGCGCCGAACCTCGGGCCGCTCGTCGCCCCGTAGGTCGGGCTTCAGACCGACTCTTCCTGCCGAACCAACACGCACCCGACCGCCGTTTGCGCCGTATTCATTCCGTTGCAAGGGTGTCGGTCTGAAGCCCGACCTACGCAAACCCGCCGTGAACTGCGCCTTGATTGACGACATGCGTATCGAATAATCGCTATCCCCCTCCGGCAACGTCCACAGGCAATGCATATGGTCCGGCAACACCACCCATGCGTCGATCGCGAACGGCCGCTTCGCGCGGGTCACCGCCACCGCTTGCCGCAACACGTCGACATGCCGCACAAGCGTGTCCGCCCCCCGGTCCACCAGATTGACCGTGAAGAAGACGCAAGCGCCGGGCAGCTTCGGGCGGATATAGCGCGACATGGCCGATCCTGCCGGTCATGTGGTTAACAAACCCTTGCGAAAGCTGCGCGGCCGCGCCTCAGACCAGCCGAGAAACGTCAACCGCGGCCCGCACGAAATCGGCGAACAGCGGGTGGGGGGCGAAGGGTTTGGATTTCAGTTCCGGGTGGAACTGGACGCCAATGAACCAGGGGTGATCCTTGACCTCGACGATCTCGGGCAGCTTGCCGTCCGGGGACATGCCGCTGAAAACCAGCCCGCACTTTTCAAGCTGGTCGCGGTACCGGATATCCACCTCATAGCGGTGGCGGTGGCGTTCCTCGATCACCGTGGTGCCGTAGATCCGTGCGACGGCCGAGCCGTCCTTGAGGTTCGCTGTATAGGCGCCCAGCCGCATCGTGCCGCCCTTGGCATCATCGGCCTTCCTGCGGACGGTGTGGTTGCCCTGCACCCATTCCTTGAGGTGGTAGACGACCGGAGTGAAGCGCTTTTCTCCGGCTTCATGGTCAAACTCCTCGGAACCTGCGTTTTTCAGGCCGACAAGGTTCCGTGCGCTTTCGACGACCGCCATCTGCATGCCAAGGCAGATCCCAAGGTAGGGGATCTTCTTTTCCCGCGCATAACGGGCGGCGTTGATCTTGCCTTCGGTGCCGCGTTCGCCAAAGCCGCCGGGGACGAGGATGGCGTGGAAGTTTTCCAGCCACGGGCCGGGGTCTTCACGTTCAAAGATCTCGGCGTCGATCCATTCGGCGCGGACTTTGGTGCGGTTGGCCATGCCGCCATGGGTCAGCGCCTCGGCAATCGACTTATAGGCGTCCTCAAGCTGGGTATACTTGCCAACGATGGCAACGCGCACCTCTCCCTCGGGGTGGCTGATGCGGTCCATCACGTCTTCCCAGCGCGCAAGGTTGGGTTTCGGTGCAGGGGTGATGCCGAAGGCATCCAGCACGGCCTGGTCAAGGCCCGCCTGATGGTAGGCGAGCGGGGCCTGGTAGATCGTCTTCAGGTCATAGGCGGGGATCACATGCTCTTTCCTGACGTTGCAGAAAAGGGCGATCTTTTCGCGCTCACGTTCAGGGATCGGGTGTTCGGAGCGGCAGACGAGGACATCGGGCGCAAGGCCGATGGATTGCAGCTCCTTGACCGAATGCTGGGTAGGCTTGGTTTTCAGTTCTCCACTGGCGGCAAGGTAGGGCAAGAGAGTCAGGTGCATGAGGATCGACTGGCCGCGCGGGCGTTCGTGGATGAACTGGCGGATGGCTTCGAAGAAGGGCAGGCCCTCGATGTCGCCGACAGTGCCGCCGATCTCGCACAGCATGAAGTCAACCTCGTCATCGCCGATGCGGAGGAAGTCTTTGATTTCATTGGTGACGTGGGGGATCACCTGAATGGTCTTGCCGAGGTAGTCGCCGCGGCGTTCCTTTTCCAGCACGTTGGAGTAGATCCGGCCAGAGGAGATGCTGTCGGTCTGGCGGGCATGGACGCCGGTGAAGCGCTCGTAATGGCCAAGGTCAAGGTCGGTTTCGGCGCCGTCGTCGGTGACAAAGACCTCGCCATGCTCAAAAGGTGACATCGTGCCGGGGTCAACGTTCAGGTAGGGGTCAAGCTTGCGCAGGCGGACCGTGTAGCCCCGTGCCTGCAACAGCGCGCCAAGGGCGGCAGAGGCAAGGCCCTTGCCAAGCGAGGACACCACGCCACCGGTGATGAAGATATAGCGTGCCATGGGAGCCCCCGTGATTGCAGGCGAATTTCAGGCCGATTCGGATCAGGTGGAATCGCATCACCACGGGAGTCGGGATATAGCGAAAGCCAAGCCATTAGGCAACGCCCACCGCTATATGCTGCGGGCTTTGCCAGTTGAAATCCAATCGGTAGTGTCGATCAGGGGTTGGTCGCGGGTGCCGCGGTGCCAGCCGGTTCATCGGCACGCGGGGCCGTCGCCGGTGCGTCGCCTGCCGAAGGTGGCAGAAGGTTGCCCGTCAGGCCTGGCGTCAGCGGAACATCTGCTACAGGGGCAGAGGTTTCAGATGGAAGCCGGTCCACGACCGAACCGTTTTCGGTGCCGCGCGTCGCCAGAATGGTCAGCGTGATAGAGGTGATGATGAAGGCAATCGCAAAGACCCAGGTCAGCTTGGTCAAGGCGGTTGCGGCACCGCGTGCCGACATCGCCCCGCCACCGCCACCACCAATGCCAAGCCCGCCACCTTCGGAGCGCTGCAAGAGCACAACGCCGATCAACAGAAGGGCAAGGATCAGGTGGATGGTAAGAACGACGTTTTCCATGGGCAAATCCGGGCGGGTTCGGGGGCGGAAGGGGTCTGCCGCCGGTCGCGCCTATCTAGGCGGAAGGGGGGCGGGGCGCAAGGGCCAAGGGTTCTCTGTGTTGAAAGGGCGGCCGCCCGGCGGGGCATCGAGCCCCTTTGGCGGCGCTGCCGCGGAAAGGCGGCTGCGGGCAAGCTGGATGGCGGCGGCGAAGCGCTCCGCGCGGGAGTATTTGGAGAAAAGGGCAGTTGGCAGCGACAGGTTCGGTCTGTGCGATGCGGATTCTCCATGACAGCTTTGTCGTGGATGTCGACTGCCATAGGTGGCGAAGGCGATCAGCTGTTGATCTCGTCCACGCTTGCTTGACCCGAGAGCCGTTGGCGCAGGATCGACCAGGACATGCCCACGCCAAGAATGAGCGACAGCACAAGGATCGTGAGCCAGACGTTCAACGCCGAATTGCCAAGACCAAGCAGGCCCCAGTCGGTCAGCACCCAAAGGCCGGCACCGAAAATCGCGGCAATGATGCCGGCGCCAAGAATACCTATCGATCGCATGGTGGCGACCACATAGACCATCGCGACCACCGCAAGGATCAGACCGGAGAAGACGATGAGCGGCATCTGGTCGCCCCAGCTTGTCCGCGCCCACAACACATAGTTCCATTGCGACGGGTTGAAGATCGCGGCGAGCAGAAGAAAGGCGCCAAGCCAACGCAGAAGGATGCCCATGATCATGCCTTTCGGGGTTCTGGTCATGTCAGGTTAGCCTGCAACTCTGGCCGAGGCAAAGGTCTGTATCCTGCCTTGCTGCGAAGTCAGTCGTGCGATCCGCGACGGTGCTGCGTTTTTGGCGTTTCCCCCGTGCGCGGGTGCCGCTATAGCTCAGGCGGTTTGAAAACCGGGAGATCATGCCATGGCCAATGTCGTTGTCGTAGGCGCCCAGTGGGGCGACGAGGGGAAGGGCAAGATCGTTGACTGGTTGAGCGAGCGCGCCGACGTGATCGCCCGCTTTCAGGGTGGGCATAATGCGGGCCATACGCTGGTCATCGATGGCAAGGTCTACAAGCTGTCCCTTCTGCCTTCGGGCATCGTGCGCGGCGGCAAGCTGAGCGTCATCGGCAACGGCGTGGTGCTGGATCCCTGGCATCTGGTGGGCGAGATAGAAAAGCTGCGCGGGCAGGGGGTCGAGATCACGCCGGAAAACCTGATGGTGGCTGAAAACGCCTCACTGATCCTGCCGATCCATGGCGAACTGGACCGTGCGCGTGAAGGCCAGACCAGCGTGGCCAAGATCGGCACCACCGGGCGCGGGATCGGTCCGGCCTATGAAGACAAGGTGGGTCGCCGCGCGATCCGGGTGGCAGATATCTTCGACGCGACCACACTGGACACGCGGATCGGGCGGCTCTTGACGCATCACAACGCGCTGCGGGCGGGGCTTGGGCTGGAACCGGTGGACGCTGGGGCGCTGAAGGCTCAGATCCTAGAGGTGGCGCCGAAGATCAAGCCCTATGCCGGCCCGGTCTGGAAAGTGATGACCGAGGCTCGGCGGGCGGGAAAACGGATCCTTTTCGAAGGGGCGCAAGGCGCGCTTCTGGACATCGACTTTGGCACTTATCCCTATGTCACCAGTTCCAACACCATCGCCGGACAGGCGGCAACCGGTGTGGGAGTCGGGCCGACCGCGATCGATTTTGTGCTCGGGATCGTCAAGGCCTATACAACGCGCGTCGGTGAAGGCCCGTTCCCGGCGGAACTGGATGATGCCGATGGCGAACGGCTGGGGACGCGGGGCCATGAATTCGGCACCGTCACCGGGCGCAAGCGGCGCTGCGGCTGGTTTGATGCGGTTCTGGTGCGCCAGACCTGTGCCACCAGCGGTGTCTCGGGCATCGCCCTGACCAAACTTGACGTGCTGGACGGGTTCAAGACCCTGAAGATCTGCGTCGGATATGACCTTGACGGCACGCGGCTGGATTACCTGCCGACCGCCGCCGACCAGCAGGCCCGCTGCCGGCCGATCTACGAAGAGATGGAAGGCTGGTCGGAAACCACCGCAGGGGCGCGGTCCTGGGCTGACCTGCCCGGTGCTGCGATCAAATATGTCCGGCGGATCGAAGAGTTGATCCATTGTCCGGTCGCGCTATTGTCCACCTCACCCGAAAGGGACGACACGATCCTTGTGACCGATCCGTTCGCGGACTGACGGGCGGGGGGGGGGGGACAGAACCTCCCGTTCCTCGATGGGTCAAGTGGCAGTCGGCGCTGAACGCGGCGGAAGGGATGATGATGGCACTCAGCTACAAGGCAAGGCGGCGGTGGTCGCTGGTTATCCTTCTGGTGGGCCTGCCGCTTTACATCGTCGCCGCCGTGACGCTGGTCGGGTGGCTGGAGCGCCCGTCGATCCCTGTGGAACTTCTGATCTATGTCGCCCTTGGCGTTGTCTGGGCGCTGCCGTTCCGTCTGGTCTTTCGGGGCGTCGGCCAGGCTGACCCGGATGCAGAAAGGACCGAGGGTGGTGACCCCCGGTCCTGAGTTCTGGCGGCCTGTCCCTGATCAGGAAAAGCGGCGGGCTTCGGCCAGATAGGGCGAGCTTTCGGCAAGCGTATACTGACCACGGCTGATCTTTTCGATTCGCCCGGTGCGCAACAGGGTGCCAAAGCTGCGCAGTCCGTCTTCGCGGCTGATCGGGCGGCCCCCCACGCTTGCCATCAGGCGGCGCATGAGTTGGGGTCGGGTGAACTGGCCGCGTTTCTCGATGCAGGTGGCATAGGCGGCAGCGGCTTCCAGCATCTCGACCATCGACTTGACGCCAACCCGTTCGGCAAAGCTGGCCAGACCGGCTTCATCCACCTCGGTCAGGTCTTCGTCGCCGTCGTCCTCGTCGTCAAGGTCCGCCTGATTGCCGCCGGGTACCCGTTCCAGCACAAGTTTCCTGTGCGGCTGCGCCGGGGTGCCTGCGGCTGCTCCCATTCCGATCGCGCCTGTCAGACGGCCCGTGCGCAAGGCAACCATCGGCTGTCCGGCGGGCGTCGGCGTGGGGGAAGCCCGGTCAATCCGCTGTTCAGACACAAGCACAAGAGGTGGCGGGCTGACCATGCCCGACCGGATCGTCCCGGGGCGCGGCTCTTGCGGGCGGACCGAGACAGTCTTCCGGCGCGGTTTCACGTCGGCAGGGGGGGGCGTGTCGGGTTGCACCACATGTGCAAGATCATCCCGGTAAGGATCCAGTTTTGCCGTGGCCGAGGATTTTGCATCGCCGGTGGTGGCGCGGTCCGCCTCGGTTGCGACCACAGCGGCCTTGAGATGAGCAATCGAGTCCAGCCGCCGACGGTTTTCGGTGTCGGCCATCACGTCATCAGCCTGCCGCAACAGGCGGGCAACCTCGGCATCTTCACCTGATCCGGCCAGAATGCGGGTCGTGTTCGGATCGGGTTGGTCGACCGGCGCGTCGTCTTCATCGTCGGGATGGATTCGCACCACGCGAGAACTGACACGCTTGGACTTGCCAGCACCCGTTGCCGCTGACGACTGCGGCACGTTTGCCGCCGGGTCTGTCGCACTGTCAGCCAGTTCTTCGGCATCCAGCACAATTTCGTCATCCGAACCTGCGGCGGGCTCGGACATCTGGTCTGCCACGAGTTCCGGGGTCGGATCCTCATCCAGCGCTTCAACCAGCGACGCCGGAACAGCGGGTTCGTCTTCCGGCAGGTTGTCTGCGAAAATGGACTCTGGAACAGCAAGGTCTTCTTCCGACCAGCCAGCCATATCCCGTGCAGCCGACACGTCCCCCTCTGGCATAGACTCGTCCGCCACGGCTTCGACAGGCGCAATTTCTGCCTCAGGTTCCGTCAGATCCGGCTCTGTCCACTCGGGGTCTTCCAGAACCTCAACCAACGCGGCCTCGGCTTCTTCCACCAACAGGCTCGCCGAGTCCTCGACCTGATCTTCTACATAGGTTTCCTGATCGTCGCCAGTTTGCGGCTGTTGCAGCAAGGAGCCAAGCCGGTTCAGCGCATCCGCCCCGGGCGCGCGCGGTGCATCTTCTTCGGCTTTTGTGCTTTCGGGCAGGTCTTCGGAAAAGTCAGCCGTCACGGGGGCCTCGACTTCGGGCGCATCCATGAACTGCTCCAGCAATTCGTCGGGCAACGGCGCCGCGATTGCCGATGGTGTCACGGATTGACGAAGCCGGGCAAGTTTGGCGGCCACCCCCTCCGGGATCACGTCCTGCAGGGATGGCTCGACCGAGGGCTCGTCAACCGCATCGTTCGCATCGTCAGACCCGAAACGGGCCATATCATCGGCATTGTCCTGAAATCTGGCCTGAAGTGGCGCGTCCGTCGCGGACTGGGTGCCGGAGGTGTCTGCGGGCAACGATGTCGCGGTGCCAGCCTTGGGCCGCAGATACACGCTGTTGTCGCGCACCCGTGTGTCGACAAGACGCGACACTTCACGCTCGGCGATGCGGTGCAGCATCGCGGCATCGGGTTGTGGCGGTTCGGCGCCAAAGTACCGGTCTTCGGCGGCAAGGTCGCGGAAATACTCGGCAATCGCCTTCATCGCGTTGAAAGGATCGTCAAAACCTTCCAGCGTGCAGCTGAATGTGCCGTAAGACACCGTCAGAATTTTGCTTTCACTGGTCATGATCGGACAACCTCTCGCCTTGCACTAAGCCGCATTGTAATCATTGGCAGTCCTAATGCATGGACAGACCGGGGTAATTTGATGGATTGATTGTGGCCGGGTGCTGAGAATCCTGCCTTAATTGGATACAGTTTTGCATGAAATCGCCGATTGTCCAGACAACGCAGGGTGTAACCCTTGCCGGGGGTGGTCCGTTTTCGGGTCGCGACCTGTCAATTTGCCGCGCGCGCGCGCCCGTCATGGTGGCGGCTGACAGCGGTGCAGACCGGCTTTTGCGGCACGGCGTGATGCCGGAAGCGGTGATCGGAGATTTTGATTCGCTGTCGGGTGCGGCGCGCTTGCAGGTTCCCCTGTCCCGGCAGCATCCCTTGGCCGAGCAGGAAAGCACCGACTTTGACAAGGCGCTGCGTTCGGTTCTGGCACCGATCGTGCTGGCACTGGGCTTTGCGGGCGCGCGGCTGGATCACGGGCTTGCGGCCTTCAACACGCTGGTTGCCCGGGCCGATCGGCGCTGCATCCTGATCGGGCCGAAGGATATGGCCTTCGCGGCCCCGTCCCGGCTGTCGCTTGGCCTGATCCCCGGCGACGTGCTGTCGCTGTTCCCTATGGCCCAAGTCACCGGGCGCAGCGCGGGCCTCGAATGGCCGATTGCAGGGCTGGATTTTGCACCGAGTGGCCGGATCGGCACCTCCAACCGGGTGGTGGAGCGGAACGTCGAACTTGAATTCGACGCCCCGGGCATGCTGGTGATTCTGCCGCGTCGCAGGCTTGATGCGGCGATCAGGGCGTTGCTGGTCGCGGAGTGACCGGGGGGCTGATCCGGGCTGCCAGCCGTTCGCGGTGGATCATGTAAAGGCCGGAGGCGACGATGACGGCGATGCCGGTCCAGGTCATCGCATTCGGGAAGTCGCCGAAGATCAGATACCCCAGCGCGACCGCGACCACGATCTCGGAATAATGGAGCGGCGCCAGCGTCGCCGAAGGCGCGAATTTCAGCGCATAGGTCATGGACATGTGGCTGACCGCCGCCCAGAATCCCACGCCGAAAAGCCAAAGCCAGTTTATGCCCTCTGGCCAGACCGGATCAAGCGGCCCGATGCCGCTGCCACTGGCAAGAACCATGATCGGCAGGCACAGCAGAAGCCCGGTCCACGAGGTGTGAAACTGCATCGCCACCGGGTGCATGTAGACCGAGATTGCCCGGGTCACCAGCATGTAGAACGCAAAGAAGAATGCCGTCCCAAGCGGCCAGAGCGCGACCATTCCGAAGACCGCGATGGATGGCTGGATTACCAGCAGCGCCCCCGCGAATCCGACCGCACAGGCGGCGATGCGGCGCGGGCCGACATGGTCGCCAAAGATCAGGCTGCCAAGGATCAGAAGGATGAAAGGTTCGACAAAAGCGATGGCAAGGGCGTCGGCCACCGGCATCACCGCAATGCCCGACACGAACGAAAACGTCGAAAGGATCAGAAAGACCGCGCGCAGGAAGGTGAAGGCAAGCGCTCTTGGCGTCAGGCGCAGCGACAGTCCCATGAACAGGACCACCGGCAGCATCAAAAGCCCCTGAACCACAAAGCGCGCGGTCGTGATCTGTCCCACCGGGATCCCGCCTTCGGCAGCAAGTTTGGCTGAAACGTCCAGCAGGGGCGCGATCAGGCAGAAAAGAAGCATCAGGACGATGCCGCGAAGCGTGGTATCCTTGGCCATGGCCCTTGCCTAGCGTGGGCTGGGCAAGGGCGCCATTCTGAAAACGACATCGCTGCTTTTGCCGGTTTGCGAGCAGAGCGGCTTTGCGCCGCAAGCCATTCCACTCGCCTCTGGCGCGCAGGCGCGCCAGCCGGCTCGGCCGATGGGGGCCTCCTGCCCCCAAAACCCCGCCGGAGACACCGCCCCGCGCCACTGCGCGGGGTCTCCGAAAAGGCTTGCCGCGCCTTCTGGCGCGGCTCCGCCTGATTGGTCGGGTCAGCAGTTCGGGACGTTCACGGCAAGGCCGCCGAGGCTGGTTTCCTTGTATTTCTCATGCATGTCGCGCCCGGTCTGGCGCATCGTCTCGATGCAGACGTCAAGGCTGACAAGGTGCTGGCCATCGCCGCGCAGCGACAGACTGGCGGCGGAAACCGCCTTGATCGCGCCAAGGCCGTTTCGTTCGATGCACGGCACCTGCACCAAACCCTTGACCGGGTCGCAGGTCATGCCAAGATGGTGCTCCAGTGCTATTTCTGCTGCATTCTCAACTTGTTCCGGGGTTCCTCCCAGCACGGCGGCAAGCCCGGCTGCGGCCATCGCGGCGGCAGAGCCGACCTCGGCCTGACAGCCGCATTCCGCGCCCGAGATGCTGGCGTTGTGTTTGCATAGGCCGCCAATGGCGGCGGCTGTCAGAAGGAAGTCGCCGATCCGGCTGGTCGAGGCGCCCGGGACGTGGTCGAGATAGTAGCGCAGCACCGCAGGCACCACTCCCGCCGCGCCATTGGTTGGGGCGGTCACCACCTGCCCGCCTGCGGCGTTTTCTTCGTTCACCGCCATGGCGTAAAGCGACATCCAGTCGTTGATCGTGTGTGGTGCGGTCATGTTCAGCCCGCGTTCGGCGATCAGCGCGTCGTGGATCCCCTTTGCCCGACGGCGCACCTTGAGGCCGCCGGGCAGGATGCCGGTGCCTTCCATGCCCCGTGAGATGCAGTCGTTCATCACCTGCCAGATCCGGGCGATGCCGGCGTCAAGCTCTGCGGCAGATCGGAATTTCAGTTCATTCTGGCGCTTCATCGCGGCAATGGTCAGGCCGGATTTCCGGGCCATGTCCAGCATCTCGGCGGCGGTTTCGAACGGGTATGGCACATCGCCGCGGGCCTTGGCTTTCTGGCCGCCCGCCTCGGCCAGTTCCGAGGCGGTCAGCACAAAGCCACCACCGATGGAATAGTAGGTCTCTTCAAGGATCACGTCGCCTTGCGCGTCGGTGGCCTTAAGGATCATGCCATTGGCATGGCCGGGAAGCGCCGGGCCATAGTCGAACAAGAGATCGCTGCCGGGGTCGAATGCCAAGGGCGGCAGGCCCGGCGCCTCGATCTGCCGGGTTTCGCGGATGCGGGCCAAGGCGGCGTCGGCCTTTTCGGCGTCATATGTGGCGGGGTCGAAGCCGGCAAGGCCAAGGATCGTGGCCCGGTCGGTCGCGTGGCCGACACCCGTAAAAGCCAGTGACCCGTGGAGCGCGGCGCGCAACCCGTGAAAGTGGAAGGGCGAGGCCCGCAAGCTGTCAAGAAAGCGCGCCGCGGCGACCATCGGCCCCATCGTGTGGCTGGAAGACGGCCCGATGCCGACCTTGAACATGTCGAAGACAGAAAGAAACATCAGGCACCTGGATTTGTGAAAGGGGTGGGGCCAAGGCCATCGGCCATGGCGACGCGAAGGGCTGCGGGGCGTGCCTCATGCGCGGCAAGAACAGCGCGGAGGTTGGGGAAACCGGCAAGATCGATGCCGTAGGGCGGTGGGGGCAGCAGGATCAGCCAGCGAACCAGAATGCCGATATAGTAGCCCAGAACACCCGGATGCTCGACCGACAGCCATCGCGGGCTCTGCGCGGCGATCATCGCCTCGATCAGGCCAAGGCGGGCCATGATCTGATCATGGGCCGCAGCACGGGCGGCGTCGGTGTTCGCCTCGCCCGCCGGGCGGTGCGGGTAAAACAGCGCAAGTGCCGAGGTGTGCAGTGCGTTCGAGGTGAAGAACAGCCATGACAGGAACGCCCCGCGGTCCGGTTCGTTCGGGCCGGGGGCAAGGCGGCCGGTGCGCTCGGTCAGCCAAAGCAGGATCGCGGCCGTCTCGAAGATCGGGCCGTCAGGGGTTTCCAGCGCCGGGATCAGCCCGACAGGATTTACCCGCCGGAAATCCGGGCTGGCCAGCGCCCCGCCTTCAATGTCGGCAAGGGCGATGGTGTGGGGCAGTTCCAGTTCCTCAAGAGCAAGGCGGACGATGGTTGAGGCGAAATCGGGTGCGTGATGCAGCGTGAGGGTCATAGGACGGAACCTTCTGGCGGGTTTGGCTGTTCGGGCGCGGTGAAGGGATGGGCGCCAAGACCTTCGGCGCGCGCAATCACGGGGGTTTCCACGCGCGCCTCTTGCGCCCGGGCAAGGGTCGCGAGGGTCGGGAAATCGGCAAGGTCGAACCAGCGCGGTGCCTCGACAGGATAAAGCGCGGCCCAGCGGGTCAGTGCAAGCACATATGCACCCAGCGGTCTGGCGGCGGCAAAGAGGCCAGGGTGTCCCCGGGCTGCATCGTCGAGAAGGCCGAAGTGCTGCTGCATGCGGTTGATCATGATTTCGAAATGTCCAGCCTGGGCTTCGGCGGGGCAATATTGATGCGGATAGAAGATCTGGCGCAGGTCGGCATGCGCGGTGTTCGACAGGAAGAACAGCCATCGCAGAAAGATCGACCGGTCGGGGCTGCCAAGCGCCGGGCCGAGGTTGTGGGTGTCAGACAGCCACAGCAGAATGGCCCCGGTCTCGGAAATCGGACCAACGGGCGTTTCCAGAGTCGGGATCAGGCCGGTCGGGTTCAGCGCCCGGTAGTCCTGACTGTCCTGCTGGCGTCTGGCGCGGTCGACCAGCGCTGTGCGATAGGGGATCCCGGCCCCGTCAAGGACGAGGCGAATGATCAGGGAAGCGTTGTCGGGGGCATAATGCAGCCTGTACATCTGGCACCTTCGGGCGTCATGGGCAAACCTCGCGCAAGTCTTGCCCCGAGGCTGGGCGAAAAGCGACCCTCTGAAGACAATCATGCATGACAAGGGGCGGTTGAATGCGCGAATGCCAGCCGGGGACAGATCAAGCGCATGCGGCGGGCCGTCACTAACGTTGACAATGGCCGATCGACTGGCGGCCGGATACGGGCCGCAAGATCGCAGAAGGTTGAACCAGGAAGACCGCCGAAACCGGATCTACGGGGCGGTTGCGCTGGCAGAACCCCCTCGCCCTTGGTTGTCCTTTGCGCTATGCCGGAAAAAAACAGGGGAGTGCTGCCATGACCGCTGAGCTTTCGCCTATCGACAAGGCCAAATATGCCGCAGCGCGCCGGTCGGTGGACTTTGTCGAGAACGGAATGAAGCTGGGGCTGGGAACCGGGTCCACAGCCGCCTGGATGGTGCGGTGTCTGGCCGAACGTATCCGCAACGATGGTCTGAAGGTCACGACGGTTGCCACTTCAAAGCGGACTGCCGATCTTGCGCGGGATCTGGGCGTGCCGGTCATGGCGCTTGATGATGTCAGATGGCTCGATCTGACAATCGACGGCACGGACGAATTCGACCCAAATCTGAACCTGATCAAGGGCGGTGGCGCTGCGCTGCTACAGGAAAAGATCGTCGCCACCGCCTCGGACCGGATGGTCGTGATTGCGGATGCGGCAAAAGAAGTGGCGCAACTGGGCGCGTTTCCCCTGCCGGTCGAAGTGATCCCGTTCGGCTGGCAAACCACCAAGGCGCTGATCGAGGAAACGCTGTTCAGCCTTGATGTCCTGAACCGCGAAGTGAAGGTCCGGCTCAACCGCGGCAAGCCCCTGAAGACTGATGGCGGCAATTACATTCTCGACTTGCACCTGAAGCGGATCGGCAACCCGCGGCAACTGGCGCTGGTGCTGAACCAGATTCCGGGCGTGGTGGAAAACGGGCTGTTCATCGACATCTGCGACATCGTGGTGATCGGCAACGGTGACGGTCGGGTGACGGTGCGCGACATCAATTCCGGCAGGGTCGAGGATACGACGGTCGATCTGGCCCAAAGCGCGAATATCTTCGCTGACCTGGGGGAATGATCGGTTGAGTTTTGACTACGATCTTTTCGTGATCGGCGGCGGGTCCGGTGGGGTTCGTGCTGCGCGCGTGGCGGCGGCCGACTGGGGTGCAAAGGTCGGTCTGGCCGAAGAAAGCCGGATGGGCGGCACCTGTGTCATCCGGGGTTGCGTACCGAAAAAGCTGATGGTTTTCGCCAGCGGGTTCCCGTCCATTTTCGAAGACGCCCGCTCCTATGGCTGGGCGGTCGATCAGGCCGGGTTTGACTGGATGGCCTTTCGCAACCGGCTTGAAGCGGAGCTTGACCGGCTGGAAGGTGCCTATCGCGATACGTTGAAGACCGCTGGGGTCACCATCCATGACGCGCGGGCGACGCTGGTCGATGCGCACCGGGTCCGGCTGGCCAGCGGGGAAGAGTTCAGCGCCAGGCATATCCTGATCGCGACAGGCGGCCAACCTTTCGTGCCTGATTTCCCAGGAGCCGAACTTGCGGTGACTTCGAACGATATGTTCCATCTGGATGCCTTGCCCAAGCGGGCGCTTGTTGTGGGCGGCGGATACATCGCCAGCGAATTCGCGTGTATCCTCAATGGTTTGGGGGTTGAGGTATGCCAGTTCTACCGGGGCGCGCAGATCCTGCGCGGCTTTGATGACGAAGCGCGCGGCCATGTGGCGACCGCGATGCAGGCTGACGGGATCCTGATCCACACCGGCACCGATGTGATGCGGCTGGAAAAGACCCATGGCGGCATCCGCGTCGTGGCTACCGACGGGACCGAACGCGAATTCGATCTGGTGATGTATGCAACCGGGCGGCGGCCCAACACACAGGGCCTGGGTCTGGAAGCCCTGGGCGTCGGCATCGGCCGTCAGGGCCAGATCGCGGTTGATCGGTTCAGCCAGACCGCGGTGCCGTCGGTCTTTGCCGTCGGCGATGTCACCGGCCGGATCAATCTGACCCCGGTCGCGATCCGCGAAGGCCACGCCTTTGCCGATACGGTGTTCGGCGGCAAACCAACCGCGTTTGATCATGAACTTGTCGCCTCGGCCGTCTTCACCCAGCCCGAGATGGGCTCGGTCGGCATGACCGAGGAAGCCGCGCGGGATCAGGAGCCGATCGAGGTCTATGCCACGGCGTTCCGGCCGATGCGGACGGCATTTGCCGGGCGGCCGGACCGGGTGATGATGAAACTGATTGTCAGTCAGACGACGCGAAAGGTTCTTGGTTGCCATATCGTCGCACCCGAGGCCGGCGAGATGATCCAGCTTGCGGCGATAGCGATCCGCATGGGGGCCACGAAAGAGGATTTCGACCGCACCTGTGCGGTGCATCCCACAATGTCAGAAGAACTGGTTACAATGCGCAAACCCACAAGAAGCGCCTGAGGAAGAAACGTGGCTGTGGCATGATGGCTGCTTGATTTTGCGGCCAGAATGACCAGCTAAGGTGAGATACTAAAAGAGAGGTTCTGATCGATGGCAGGTAGTGGCGGTCCCTGGGGCGGCGGTGGCGGCTCGGGCGGTGACGACCGGAACGGGGGCAAGGATGACGAAGACGACCGTCGCGGCGGACGTCGTGGCGAACCCGGCCCCCAGATCCCCGAGATTGACCAGTTGATGAAGCGCGGGCAGGAACAACTGCGCGTGCTGATGGGCGGGCGCGGTCGCGGCGGCATGGGCGGTGGTGGTGGCGGGGGGCCGGGCGGCAGCTCTGGCGGTCCGGTCGTTACCCGGCAGGGCGTGGCCCTTGGGGTGCTGGCGCTGATCGCGGCATGGGGCTTCATGTCCTTTTACACGGTCAGACCGGAAGAACGTTCGGTCGAGCTGTTCCTTGGCGAAAGTGCTGGCATCGGCAATCCGGGCCTGAACTTCGCGCCTTGGCCCGTGGTGACCTTTGAAAAGGTGCAGGTGACCGGCGAACGGACAACCGACATCGGGATCAGTTCCGGTGGCAACGAGTCCGGCCTGATGCTGACGCGCGACCAGAACATCGTCGACATCGGCTTTCAGGTGGTCTGGAACATCGCTGACCCGGAAGGTTACCTGTTCAACCTTGCAGACCCCGAAGACACCATCCGCGCGGTCAGCGAAAGCGCCATGCGCGACATCGTGGCCCGGTCTGAACTTTCACCGATCCTGAACCGTGACCGCGGTGTGATCGCGGCCGATGTGCAGACGGCGGTGCAAGGCACGCTGGACAGCTACAACGCGGGCATCAATGTGATCCGCGTCAACCTGCAACGCGCCCAGCCCCCGCGTGAGGTGATCGATGCCTTCCGCGAAGTGCAGGCAGCACAGCAGCAGCGCGACACGCTTGAGAAAGAGGCGGATGCCTATGCCAACCGGGTGACCGCAGGCGCTCGTGGTGCGGCGGCTCAGCTGGAAGAAGAAGCCGAAGCCTACCGCGCCCAGGCCGTGAACTCGGCGCAGGGTGAAGCCGCGCGCTTCGTCTCGGTCTATGATGAATACATCAAGTCACCCGAGGTGACCCGCCGCCGCCTGTATCTCGAAACCATGGAACGGGTTCTTGGCGGCATGAACAAGGTGATCCTTGATGGCGTGTCCGGTGGCGAGGCAGGACAGGGCGTCGTTCCCTATCTGCCGTTGAACGAACTTGGCCGGTCCGCCCAGCAGGGCGCTGCCGCCACGACGGGAGGAACCAACTGATGCGCGCGATGTATATCATTCCGGCACTGGTGATTGTTGCCGTCATCGCCTTGTCGTCGATCTTTATCGTGGATGAGCGGAAAAAGGCGCTGGTCCTGCAATTCGGGCAGGTGGCGCAGGTCAAGGAAGATGCCGGCCTCGGCTTCAAACTGCCGTTCATACAGGAAGTTGTCTACTACGAAGACCGTATCCTTGGTCTTCAGACCACGCCGCTTGAAGTCACCATGCTGGACGACCGCCGTCTGGTGGTGGATGCCTTCTCGCGCTGGCGGATCGTCGATCTGGTAGAGTTTCGTGAAGCCGTCGGAACCGGCGGTGAAGTGCAGGCCCTGCGCCGGCTGGAGGGGATCGTGAACCCCGCCATTCAGGAAGTGCTGGGTTCGGTGCCGTCCAACCGGGTGCTGTCGGAAGACCGGACCGGCCTGATGAACCAGATCCGCGACATCGCGCGTCGTCAGGCGTCGAACCTTGGGATCGAGGTCATCGACGTGCGTCTGACCCGGACCGATCTGCCGGAACAGAACCTTGAGGCAACCTTTGCCCGGATGCGCGCCGAACGTGAACGCGAAGCGGCTGACGAAATCGCCCGCGGTGGCGAAGCGGCGCAAAGGGTGCGGGCATCGGCAGACCGGACGGTGGTCGAACTCACCTCGGATGCGCGCCGCAAGGCCGAAGTCATCCGCGGTGAGGCTGACGCTGAACGGAACCGTGTGCTGGCAGATGCGTTTGGCCGCGATCCGGAGTTCTTTTCCTTCATCCGGTCGCTGACGGCCTATGAAGTCTCGCTGAAAGGCAACAACTCCAGCATCGTTATGCAGCCTGACAGCAAGTTCTTCGACTATCTGCGCACCGACACCGCACCGGAATTGCGGCCGGGTCCGGCTGCCTCGGATCTGGTTCCCGCCGCGCCATGAGCTTTGTGGTTCTGGCCATCGGGTTGGTGCTTGCAATCGAGGGGCTGGTGCTTGCACTGGCCCCTCGTCGCGTTGAGGATGCGCTGCGGCTCTTGGCCTCCCTCAGCCCGGAACGGCGTCGCCAGATTGGCCTTGGCGCGCTGGCGTTGGGTGTGCTTCTGGTGTGGCTGGTGCGCGGCGGGTGACAAATTCCTTCACATCCCCTTGAGGGGGTGTCGCAGGGTTTGCAATGCGCGCAGCGTTCACTAACTGTGGTGACATCCGGGACAGGCGTGCGGTTCGTATGCCTTCAGCTTCCCGACCGAACGATGAACAGGAGTTTGCATCGTGCCAGATCTTACACCTTCGATCCGGACTGCGCTGCGGTCCAGCACGCTTCTGGCGCTTGTTCTGGGGCTTGGGCTAAGCCTTGCCCCGGTGGACGAGGCGCAGGCCTTCGGCGCGCCGGAAAGTTTTGCCGACCTCGCCCAGGAGATCAGCCCCTCGGTGGTCAATATCACCACCAGCGCCATGATTGCCGGGCCTGCCAACGGGATGCCGATGGTGCCGGAAGGCAGCCCGTTCGAGGATTTCTTTGAGGATTTCAACAATCGCGGTGACCGTGGGCCGCAACGGTCCGAGGCGCTTGGGTCAGGCTTCGTGATCTCGGAAGATGGCTTCATTGTCACGAACAACCATGTGATCGAGGGCGCAGATGAGATCACCATCGAATTCTTCTCGGGCAAGAAGCTTCCGGCGAAGCTGATCGGTACCGACCCCAAGACAGATATCGCGCTTTTGAAGGTCGAGGCGGGCGAACCGTTGCCCTTCGTGACCTTTGGCAATTCCGACCTGATGCGCGTGGGCGATTGGGTGATGGCAATGGGCAACCCGCTGGGTCAGGGCTTTTCGGTCAGTGCCGGGATCGTTTCCGCCCGTGGGCGGGAACTTTCGGGGACGTATGACGATTACCTTCAGACGGATGCGGCGATCAACCGGGGCAACTCGGGCGGGCCGTTGTTCAACATGGACGGGCAGGTCATCGGGGTGAACACCGCGATTCTGTCGCCGAATGGCGGGTCGATCGGGATCGGGTTTTCGATGGCCTCGAACGTGGTCACCAAGGTTGTGGATCAGCTGAAGCAGTTCGGGGAAACCCGGCGCGGCTGGCTTGGTGTGCGGATTCAGGACATGACCCCGGAAATCGCCGAATCCCTTGGTCTGGCTGAAGCGACCGGCGCGCTGGTCTCCGATGTGCCGGATGGTCCGGCCAAGGACGCCGGGATCCTGCCGCGCGACGTGATCACCCGCTTTGATGGTCAGCCGGTCAACGATGCCGGCGATCTGACCCGCCGCGTTGCAGATGCCCCGATCGGAGAGGCTGTGCCGGTCATCGTCATGCGCAATGGCCGGACCGAGACCTTGAAGGTCACGCTTGGCCGCCGTGAAGAGGCCGAGGCGACAGCGATGCCGGCATCTTCCCCCGCGCCGGAAGCCCCGCGCGAGATGGAGATGCTGGGCCTGACACTGGCGCCGCTGGATGACGACATTCGCAGTCGTCTGGGTCTGGACGCCTCGGTCGAAGGGCTTATGGTGACCGCTGTCGATCCGGCCTCTGAGGCTTTTACCAAGGGTCTGCGCGAAGGTGATCTGATCACTGAGGCGGGCCAGCAGCGCGTGGCGCGCTTGCAGGATATTGAAGACAGGATCGCCGCTGCCAAGGCGGCAGGGCGCAAGTCGATCCTGCTTTTGGTCCGTCGCGGGGGTGATCCGCGCTTTGTCGCCCTGTCGATCAACTGACCGTCTGGAACTGTCTGCAAGGGGCGGCTCCCGAGGGTGCCGCCCTTTTGCGTGCCGATTGCACTGCGGCAATCTTGCGAAACCTGCGTTGGGTTTCAGAGGCGCTACGGCTGGTCGCCCGCGCGGGCGCCATCATGGCGAAAGCCGGGGTCCAGCAGGCGGTCCAGCAGCGGTGACAGATCCTCGATCAGGTCGGCCACCACATGCACCACCCCAGCCTCGCGCTGAAGCCGCCCGGTCACGCGCAAAAGCCGCCCGGCGATGACCGCCCGGCGAAAGCGTTCGTAGACCTTCGCCCAGACCACGACATTGCAGGTGCCGGTCTCATCCTCCAGCGTGACGAAGATCACCCCTTTCGCCGTCCCGGGCCGTTGCCGCACCAGCACCAGCCCCGCCACCGTCACCCGCGCCCCGGCAGGCGGTTCCACCAGACGCGCGGCTGGCAGCGCCCGCGGCGGGCGCGGCCAGGATGTTGCGGGTCCGGATATCGGGGGCCGGGGTCGGGAAGGTGGCAGATCGATCATTGGAACAAATATAGAACATTGTGCGTGCAAGGCAAGCGTTTCAGCCTGCTTCACCCTCTGGCAAAAGCCCGGCAACTGACCTATGTCACATTGAAAGAGACCCCAGAGAGGCAGATATGGCGAAGATCACTTATGTAGAACATGGCGGCAAGGAACATGTCGTCGAGGTTGCGAACGGCCTGACCGTAATGGAAGGCGCACGCGACAACGGCATTCCGGGGATCGAGGCCGATTGCGGCGGTGCCTGTGCCTGTTCGACCTGCCATGTCTATGTGGATCCGGCTTGGGTCGAGAAGCTGCCAAAGAAGGACAGCATGGAGCAGGACATGCTGGATTTCGCATGGAACCCCGATCCGGTCCGGTCACGCCTGACCTGCCAGCTGAAGGTTTCGGATGCGCTGGACGGCTTGCGGGTGCAGATGCCGGAAAAGCAGATCTGACAAGGGCCGGGCCGTCAGGTTCCCGGCTCGCGGTCTGCAATATGCGCAGCCTCCGGCTTATCAGGTGTCGGCCCGGCCCAGCCGATCGGCCTTCTTGCGCACCAGCATCGTCCGCAGATCGTGCATCGCCAGCAAAAGTGCGTCCGTTACGGCGTCCAGTTGTGCATCGGTCGCGCGCGATTGCGCCCATTGGGTCGTCAGGTTCATATGATCCACCGCACGCAGGATGTCGTCCACCTCGCGCGCGGCAAGCTGCGACTGGCGCGCGGCCAGCCAGTCGCCGATGGCCTGAAGATCGGCAGCGCTCAACTTGGTATCGCCATGAGGCTTGATGTTGCCATTGCGCACGCTCACCGTCGCGATCTCATCCATTTCGATCCGACGCTGGCGGTTCTCGGTGCTGATGCGAAAGACTGCAGCCCCGTTTTCACGCACCCGAAAGTAGTGGTTGGGAAGGTCAGCCAGCATCGCACGCTCCTGCATCGGGGGTGTCAACAGCACCGGTGGGGCCTGTCGACCCCAAAACTCAGACATGTGCGGCGCAGCATCAGGCACGACGACGTGTTACAGACGCCCGCCACACCCGCCCATTCCTTCAACAGAGCAACGTGGCAGTCAACCCGGTTGCATCAGGGTGGGTTTCTTTGGTCAGATCATGGGGCGGTCTGAAGCAGATCAGACCAGCGAAGCGCAGAAGCCCTGGATACGGCTGCACGCTTCGCGCAAGATCTCATCCGAAGTGGCGTAGCTGACGCGGAAATTCGGAGACAGGCCAAAGGCTGCGCCAAAGACCACGGCCACCCCGGTTTCCTCCAGCAATGCGGTGGCGAACACCTCGTCATTGGTGATGACCGTGCCTGCGGGGGTCGCCTTGCCGATACAGCCCGAAAGGTCGGGGTAGACGTAGAACGCGCCTTCCGGCTTTGGGCAGCGGATGCCCTTGGCCTGATTGAGCATCGAGACCACCAGATCCCGCCGCCCCTGAAACAGTGTGCGGTTCGGTGCCAGAAAGTCTTGCGGGCCGGACAGCGCCTCAAGGGCAGCATACTGGCTGATCGAACACGGATTTGACGTGGACTGGCTTTGCACCGTCCCCATCGCCTTGATCAGCGGCACGGGGCCGGCGGCATAGCCGATGCGCCAGCCTGTCATCGCATAGGATTTGGATACCCCGTTGCAGGTGAGCGTGCGGTCATAAAGGCCGGGTTCCACCTCGGCCGGGGTGCAGAACTCGAAGTCGTCGAAGACAAGGTGTTCATACATGTCATCCGACATCACCCAGACATGCGGATGGCGCATCAGCACATCGGTCAGCGCCTTCAGTTCGGCCCGGGTATAGCCAGCCCCAGTGGGGTTGGAGGGCGAATTGAAGATGAACCACTTGGTCTTCGGGGTAATCGCGGCTTCAAGCTGTTCCGGGGTCAGTTTGAAATCGGTCTCGATCCCGGCAACGACAGGGACAGGTGTTCCGCCAGCCAGCAGCACCATGTCAGGATAGCTGACCCAGTAGGGGGCCGGGATGATCACTTCATCCCCCGGGTTGCAGGTCGCCACCAGCGCGTTGTAGAGGATCTGCTTGCCACCCGTGCCGACCGAGACTTGCGCGGGCGTGTAAGTCAGCCCGTTTTCGCGCAGGAACTTGGCGCAGATCGCGGCCTTCAACTCCGGGATGCCGTCAACGGCGGTGTATTTGGTCTTGCCCGCGTCAATCGCCCGTTTGGCCGCATCCTTGATGTTCTGGGGCGTGTCGAAATCCGGCTCTCCGGCCCCCAGACCGATGACATCGCGCCCCTCGGCCTTCAATTGCGCGGCCTTGGTGGTGACGGCGATGGTGGGCGAGGGTTTGACCCGCGCCAGCGTGTCGGACAAGAAGGCCATCTGCGCAATCTCCAGCGGACTGTTTGCGATTTTCGGCTGCAGGTCTTAGGCTTGCCACCCCACCGACACAAGCGATATCGAATGAAGGAGAGGCGAGATGGCGGAAAATGATGAAACGGCGACTTGGTTTGCCGATGATGTGGCAACTTTCGGCGACCGTTTGCTTGCAGCCCGAGAGGCGGCGGGTCTTGGCCAGGCTGAACTGGCCAGCAAACTGGGGGTCAGGGACAAGACCCTGGCCGCTTGGGAAGAAGACCTGGCGGAACCCCGGGGCAACCGGCTGCAAATGCTGGCAGGGATGCTGAACGTGTCCTTGCGCTGGCTGTTGACCGGGATTGGCGATGACGTGGCAGAGCCTGGCGCGGCGCCGTCCCTGACCCTGCCCGCGCGGCTTGTACTGGCCGACATCGCGCGGATCAGGCAGGACATGCGCAAGCTTGCCAGTGATCTGGAACAGGCGGAGGACCGTCTCAATCTGCTGTTGTTGGCCGAGGAAGCGGGAACACCATGATTGAAACCACCGAAGCGCGCCTGAAACGGATGCTGATGCGGTCCTGGCGGCGCGGAACGAAAGAGATGGATCTGGTTCTCGGCCCATGGGCCGAGGCGCATCTGGCGGGCCTTTGTGCCGATGACCTTGCGCTTTACGATGATCTTCTGGCCGAAAATGATCAGGATCTGATGGCCTGGATCCTTGGCAATGCCGCGCCCCCTGCGCAGCTTGCCCCGCTGCTGAGCCGGATCAGCGCCTATGCCCGCGACCGATTGCTGCGGCAAGGCTAAGGAAAAATCGGCGCCAGTTTACGAAATGTTTGCCCTTTGTGCTGATTCTGTCCCCGCCTGACTGGTGGAGAAACAGTATGACGCACCAAGCCCCGCTGCTGGATGGATCGCTTCGCGCGTTCCTGTCCTGCTATCTTGACAACCTCGCCTTGGTCGAACGCCTCCACCGGCTGCTGCTGGATGTGATCAAGGATGAATTCGAACGCCTCGGGATCCTGGAGATCAACTCGGTTCAGGCATTGCTCCTGTTCAACATCGGTGAAAACGAAGTGACGGCAGGCGAATTGAAATCGCGCGGCTACTATCAGGGGTCGAACGTCAGCTACAATCTGAAGAAGCTGGTGGAACTGGGCTACATGCACCACCAGAGGTCAGAGATTGACCGACGGTCCGTCCGGGTGCGGCTGACCGAAAAGGGCCGCCATGTGCGCGGGCTGTTGTCCGACCTGTTCGCACGTCATGCCGAAGGAATGGAAAAGCGCAATCTTATCGATGCAACCGGAATGGACGATATCAATACCGCGTTGCGCCGGATGGAACGGTTCTGGACCGAACAGATCCGCTACATCTACTGACAGTGGCGGCTGGATTGTGATTGCACGAACCTGGGCCTGCAACACCCTGACACCCCGAACCTTTGCAGCGGCTCAATTGACCTTGCGAGTGGGCAGGAAGGGCAGGGGGGCGACCGGCAGGCCATCCTCGATCAGGCTGCGGGCGTCTTCGGGGCGTGCCTCCCCGTAAATGGCGCGTTCCGGGGCAGCCCCGGCGTGGATACGACGGGCTTCGGCCGCAAAGTTCATCCCGACATACTCTGAATTTTCGGCAATCTGCTTGCGGAGCGCCGCTATCGCCGCCTCGATCTCGGTTCCAGGTGCGGACAGGTCGGGCGGGGCCGTCGGTTGACCGGCTGCGTCATTTTCGCCATCGCGCTGCCGGGCCGGGCGCAAACTTGGGGCCATCAGTTCCTTTTCAACTTCTGCGCCGCCGCAAAGCGGACAGGCAAGTTGTCCTGAGGTCTGCAACGCAACAAAGCCGGCCGCATTCTGAAACCAGCTTTCGAAGCGATGCCCGTCTTTGCACCTGAGGCTGTAGCGGATCATCTTCGGAACCCCATCATCCCTTGCCACGTCGCGCGCTACCGAACGCGCGTGCCGAAAATCTTGGTCGAAACCCAGGAACCGAACCTAGGCAACGCAGCAACGGGGTCAATGGCCCCCCTTTGCTTTCACCGCGTGAAACCTAGCGCGACTTGCGCGCTGTCGCTTCGGCATCGCCCGAAATCGGTGCCGGTCTGCCCTTGGTCGGTGGCACAAAGCTCAAGATCAGCCGAGCCAGATCCGGTTCATTGACAAGTGCCGCTGCCTCGGCCGGGACAAACCACTGGCGGCGACGCTCCTTTGCTTCGGGGAACTTGTCCGCAAGTCTGACCACCCGAAGACCGTAGACAGCAACGGCGCAAGGAACCTGCGTCTGGTCAGGCAAGGATTTGTGGTAGCCAAATCGACCAAGACAAAGCGAGTTCATAACCCCCTCGACCCCTGCTTCTTCCCAGGCTTCCTGAGCGGCGGCGTCTTCAGGGGCAAGGCCCGGCATCGGCCAGCCTTTCGGTATGACCCAGCGGCCAGTGTCGCGGCTGGTGATCAACAACACCTCGACTCCTGCATCACCCAAACGCCAGCACAGTGCCGCATATTGCGTCCTTGCACCCGCCTTGTCGGCACCCGGTGCCGCGATCTTGTCCTGCCAACCCATCACTTGTCCATTTGGCTGCCCGGTGTCCGGGTCTGAGCCGTGCTCTGTATCCTCGGCCTCAATATGGCACGGATTTCCGAAGATTTACAGGGATATCCCATGGATTTGACGTGAAATGCCGTCGGATTATCTGTTTAAGCGACAATTGGCGGAAAGGTTCAGCAGATGCGCGCTTTGATGATCGGATTTCTGGTGGCAATGACCGCTTTTGCAGCTCAGGCGGCGGATAGGTTCAGCTTCGCTTCGATCGACGGTGGCCCGATCAGCCTTGATGACTGGCGTGGCAAGCCTGTGCTGGTCGTCAATACCGCGTCCTTGTGTGGCTACGCCGGGCAGTTTGACGGCTTGCAGGCCCTGCATGAAAGGTTCGGGCCGAGGGGCGTGCTGATCCTTGCCGTGCCGTCGGATGATTTCAACCAGGAGCTTGCCGATGAAGCCGCGGTCAAGGACTACTGCGCCGTGAACTTCGATCTTACCCTACCGATGACCGAGATCACGCAGGTTCGCGGGCGCGGTGCGCATCCGTTTTTCGCATGGGTTCGGAAAGAGACGGGATTTGTGCCGCGCTGGAACTTCAACAAGGTGCTGATTGCGCCCGACGGGACAGTCGCCGCGACCTTCGGCTCGGGGGTGCGGCCGGAAAGCCCGGCGATTGCCGGTCAGATCGAAGCGATGCTGCGGTGAACGCGGAACCGTCTTTGCCCAAGGGCATGGTGAAGGCATCGCCCCTGTTCATCGGATCAGACATCTATCGCAGGTCATCCTACGGCCCCGGTCATCCGTTGCGCGTTGCCCGGGTGTCGACGGTGATGGACATGGCGCGGGCGCTGGGCTGGCTGCCTGCAGACCGGTTTCGCACCAGCCCTCGCGCCAAACCCGCAGCGCTGTGGCTCTGGCACGACCCGGCCTATGTTGCCGCGCTGGAATTGGCCGAAGCCGCGGGTGCAGCCAGCCCTGAAATGCAGTCCCGCTTCAACCTTGGCACCTTGTCCAACCCCGTTTTCCCGGAGGTCTTCCGTCGCCCGGCCACCGGGGCAGGGGGTGTGATGCTGGCCGCCGAGCTGCTGGCCACCACGCCGGGGGCGATCCATGTCCCGGGGGGCGGCACGCATCACGGGTTGCCCGGGCGGGCGAACGGATTTTGTTACCTCAACGACGTGGTGCTGGGGATCAAGGTGCTGCAACGCGCAGGACTTCGACGGATTGTCTATGTCGATCTGGACGCGCATCATTGCGACGGGGTGGAACTGGCTTTTGCAGGCGATCCGCAGGTGCGCATGATCTCGGTCCATGAAGAGGGGCGCTGGCCGTTTTCGGGCGGGCTGGACGACAGCGCCGGCGGATGCGCCTTCAACCTGCCGGTGCCAAGGGGATATAATGACACCGAGGCGCGGGCGGTGCTGGAAGGCTTGATCCTGCCCCGCGTGGCCGAGTTCCGGCCAGAAGTGATCGTGCTGCAATGTGGGGCGGACAGTCTGACCGAAGACCCGCTGTCGCGCCTTTCCCTGTCCAACCGCGCCTATCTGGAGGCGCTGCGGGCATTGATGCCGCTTTGCCCCCGGTTTCTAGTGCTGGGCGGTGGCGGCTATAACCCGTGGTCGGTCGGGCGGCTCTGGACGGCGGTCTGGGGCGTGTTGTCGGGTCAGGAATTGCCCGACCGCCTGCCGGATACTGCGTCCGCGGTTTTGCGCGGGCTTGGCTGGGGTGGGGGGGGGCGGCCAGCGCCGGATGAAACGATGCTGACGACACTGCTGGATCCGCCCCGCGAAGGCCCGGTCCGAGCGGAAATCCGCGATCGGCTGGCAAGGCTGGCGCGACGATGATCCGGGCCTTTCTTGGGATAGCCCTGCCCGATGCCGTCCGCGGGGCATTGGCCGTGCAGCAATTCCTGTTGCCCCTGCCGCGCAAGGTGGACCCGGAAGCGATGCATCTGACGCTGGTCTTTCTTGGCAACTGCCCCGAGCCCGTGCTGGAGGCCGCGCATGAGGGTTTCCAGACCCTCCAATCGGCTCTGTTTACCCTGACGCTTGAAGGCTTCGGCGTCTTCGGCAAGGACAAGCCCCGCGCCGCCTGGGCCGGAATAGCCCCGTCGCCAGAGCTTACGCATTTGCAGGCCAAGGCCGAAACCATCGCCCGCCGCGCCGGATGCCCGATTGAGACGCGCAAGTTCCTGCCGCATGTGACCCTGGGCCGCTTCCCGCCTCCAGCCCCCCTCGACGCCATGCGCCTTGAACGCGCCGTCGCCACCACCCCTTTCCGCGCGGGACCATGGCAGGTGCAGGATCTGACGCTGTGGCAAAGCCACCTGACCCCGAAAGGCGCGCATTACGAGGTGCTGGCGCGTTATCCGCTGGCTTGACAGCAGCTGGGAAGGCTCTCCTCAGAAACCTGAGCGTGTATGGGGCCGGTGTTGCGCAGGCAAGTGATGTGCTGATCGGATACCGGCGCGCCAAATACGGACTGCGAGCCTTTGAAGGTATGACCAATGATCTGCTCTTGATTGAACCGGCGGCGCTTCATGTCCGCCTCCTTCGCTGGAGAACAGACTAACCTTAAAATGCGGACGTTTCAGGGGAGCAGGTCAACGGTCATCCTGCACAGGGCGGGGGGCGCGCCTGTGGGTCAGGCTTTGTCGGCCTGGGCATCTTCTATGTCGTCTCAGACTTCGGATTGTCGGCATCTTCGCAGGCGAGATGGTCGCTGGCCGCTTTTCCCAGTGCCGGTGTTAGGTCGGTCACGCTTCCAGGAATGCCCGCAGTATAGCGAGGCCCGAAGGGCCGGATTTCTCCGGGTGGAACTGGGTGCCGGTGACATTGCCGCGCCGCACCGCCGCCGTAACGGGCAGTCCGTCATACTCATAATCGGCCAGCATGTGCTGGGCTTGCTCCGGTTCGGCGTGAAAGGAATGCAGGAAGTACATCGGCACATTCGGTTGCATGTCCGCCAGAACCGATCCTGCCCAGCCATGCACACCTGCGGGGCGCAAGGGCGCCCAGCCGATGGACGGCAGCTTGCGCCGCGTGCCATCGGGGCGCATTCTTGTGATCGCACGCACCTTCCCAGGGATTAGACCAAGACCCGGTGTCAGGCCGTATTCCTCACTCGTCTCCATCAGCATCTGCATGCCGAGGCAGATGCCCAGCAAGGGTTTGCCGCTGGCCACATAGTCGTGGATGGCTGGCACAAAGCCTCCGGCTGTCAGCCCCGCCATCCCTTCCACAAAAGCCCCAACTCCGGGCAGCACCACCCTGTCGGCCAGTTCAAGGCGCGATGGGTCCGCTGTAACCTCGATGTCGGCGGCCCCCGATACCTCAAGCGCGCGCCGCACCGAGAAAAGGTTGCCCATGCCATAGTCGATCACCACGACCTTCATGGTACTGCCCCCATTTCCCCGCGAAGTTCGGCCAGTGTCGCTCGCCCATAATGCAAGGCATCGGCCACCGCTACCACGAGAGCATCGGCAACCTGACCCCGGCTGACGTCTACTTCGGACGAGGTGAAACCATCCTGGCTGAAAGGAGGCGCATAAAACTGCAAACCATCCAAAACCGCCGCTTGAACCATCAACGTCAAGCCGCATAACCTAAACCCGATGAGCCCGAACTCTCCGCTCCAAGATCAGGCCCGCAGTTCCAAATCACTCGACGACGGACACTCGGGGCGAAAGCGCCGCGCCTCCATAAGGGCCACGGCAAGCGCATCGCCCAGCCCCAGCATCAGCGCCGTGGACGTGGTCGGCGCTATGCCGATCGGGCAGGCTTCGGGCAAGTCGAGAATGGTCAGGCGGTAATCGGCCGCCTGCATCAATGCGCTTTCCACCTCGCGTGACAGTCCGACCAGCGGAATGCCGAACCGGGTGCAATGCGCAACCAGATCGCGCAGTTCCGGCGTCTCGCCGCTGTTGGACAACAGGATGCACAGGTCCGAAGGTGTCACCATGCCCAGACCGCCATGGCTTGCCTCGGCCGGATGGACAAAGAACGACGGCGTTCCGGTCGAGGCCAGCGTTGCCGCGATCTTGCGGGCGATGTGCCCGGACTTGCCGATGCCTGACAGGATGACACGGCCCGGAATGGCAAGAATGGCTGTCACAACCGGGGCAAAGTCGGCTGGCAGGCCATCGGCCAGCGTCAGCAGCGCCTGGCCTTCCAAGCGCAGGACGCGGCGGGCAGCGATTCCGACCGCATCAGCATCTAGCCTGCCCCGCGGCCTCTGCCTGCGCCATGCCGTCGAACCCCTGACCGTTTGCCTGTTCATAGGCAGTTTCGCAGCAAAGCGCCATGCCCCGGCCTGCCGTTTGCCCGCTTTCGGTTTGCGCCGCACGCAGCTAAGACGGCAGCGACAGGAAAGGAACCGCCGTGACCACCCATCGCCCCGAGATTGACGGCCTGCGCGCGGTTGCCGTGCTGTCGGTGGTGCTGTTTCATGCAGGCGTTCCGTGGCTGCCTGGCGGTTTTGTCGGGGTGGACGTGTTCTTTGTCATCTCGGGCTATCTGATCACCGCAATCCTGCTGGCCGAACGGAGCCGCGGCGATTTCAGCTATGCCCGTTTCTATGCCCGCCGGGCGCGGCGCATCCTGCCTTTGCTGATCACGGTCTGTCTGGCTTGCGTGCCTGTCGCGATGGCTGTGATGCTGCCGGAAGACCTGAAGGATTTCGGTGCCAGCCTGGCCGGGGCCGCGACCTTTACCCTGAACATGATCGCGGCAAACAACGTAGGCTATTTCGACCGCGCCGCCGAGGCCCAGCCGTTACTGCATATATGGAGCCTTGCGGTCGAGGAGCAGTTCTATCTGCTGTTCCCGCTGGTGCTGGCGCTGCTGTGGCGCTTTGGGCTGGCGGTGGTGGCCGGGGCGGTGGCGGTGCTGCTGCTGGCCGGAATCGCGGCCGCCGAATGGTGGTTGCGGCAGGATGCGGCGGCGGCATTCTACCTTTTGCCGACGCGGGGCTGGACGATCCTGCTGGGCGTGCTGGCCGCTGTCTGGACCGCGATGCGCCCGGTGCCACGATCGGATGGGCTGGCGCTTGGCGGTCTGGCGATGATCGCGGCGGCGGTGGCGGGGTTTCACGCGGGCATGGCCTTACCGGGGGTGCTGACGCTGGTGCCCACGTTGGGTGCGGCGCTGGTGATCCTGTTCTCCGGGCCGCTGACAGTGCGCCTGCTGGGCTGGCGGCCGATGGTGGGGCTGGGGCTGGTCAGCTATGGCCTCTATCTGTGGCACAATCCAGTTCTGGCCTTCTTGCGCTATGGCCGGACCGAGGAACCCGCCCCGGTCATCATGGCGGCGGCGGTGGCGCTGATCCTGGGTTTGTCGGTGGCAAGCTGGCATCTGGTGGAACAGCCCTTTCGCCGCCCTGGCACGCGCTGGTATCGCTGGGCGGTGCCGCTGGTGGTGGCCGTATCGGTGGCGATGGTTGCAGCGGGGGCGGGGCTGGTGGTGGCCAAAGGCCTGCCGGGCCGGTTCGATCCGGCCATTCTGGCGATCCTTGCCGCCGAGGATGACCGCAACCCCTTGCGCCGCACCTGCAGTTCCAACGGCCCGCGCATTGTGGCCCCGGCCGAGGCCTGCATCATCGGCAGCCCCGACCGGGTGATCGGCGCGCTGGTCGGGGATTCGCATGCCGATACGCTGGTCGTGCCTTTGTCCGAATGGCTGACGGCACGCGGGCAAGGTATGGCGCTGATGACCTACAGCGGTTGCCCCGTGGCGCCGGGCATCCGACAGCGCGCTGCCGCTGACAGCCAGTGCGACCGCTATACCGCCATGGTGCTGGATCATCTGGCCGCGCGGGCGGATCTGTCGGTGGTGATCCTGCACGCCCGCCACGCGCTTTACGTCGAAGGCACGCCGTTCGACAATGGCGAAGGCGGGGTCGAGGATATTCCCCCCGCTGCCTTCGAAGGCACCGATGCCCCGCCCGGATCGCAGGATGAACCCGCGCGCCGGGCGGCCGTGCTGGCCGCCTATGCCACCGGCGTGCAACGCCTGCTGGACATGGGCAAGCAGGTGATCGTCGTGACACCGGTGCCAGAGATCGGCTGGCATGTGCCGCGGCACATGGCGCGTGCGGCGTTGGCCAACGCGGGGGCGGTGCTGGTGGTTTCGGTCGCGTCGGACCGGTTCCGCGCGCGCAGCGGGCCGGTACTGGATGCCTTTGCCGCCTTGCCCGCGCATCCGCGCCTGACACTGGTGCGCCCCGATACGCTGCTGTGCGACACCGACCTGCCGGGGCGCTGCATCGCATCGCGCGGCGGCATACCGCTTTATGCCGATGCCGACCATCTGACCAACAGCGCCGCCGCACTGGTGGTCCAGGCGCTGGCCCCCTATTTGCCCGCGCCGTAAAGCTCGTCCCGAAAAAAGGCGGTCAGGCGCGAGCGGCCCTTGGGGTCCAGCGTGGAAAATTCCAGCGCGACCCCGGCCTCTTCGTGCAGGCTACGTAGAAACTCGAAAAGGTCCGACACCACCTTGCCGCCGCGGCCTTGAAAGCTGCTGGCATCAGGCTTGGGGTTGAACGTGCCGTTCACGTCCACCCAAGGCGCCACACCGCGCAAGGCCATGCCTTCCCGCCAGAAATAAGGCGTGGACCCAAGGTCGATGCCGACAAAGCGGATGCGCCGGTACCCCAGCGCACAGGCCAGCAACACAAGCCGCGCCACCGACCCAGTGAAGGCAAAGTTGATCGTCAGATCAGGCCGACCAAAGACATGCGGCCGGATCACTGTGCGAAGAACATGCCGATAGCTGTCCAGCCGCCGCCGCACCGACACGCTGACCCGGACATAGGCATGGGTCGGAAAGGCCCCGGTCAAGGCACGGATCTGCGGGCTGTCGTGCTTGTCCCGCTTTTGGAACTACACGATTGCGGGCTTGTCCTGCCCGCGCAGTTTGGCCGCCAGGCTGTCGGACTGGCGGGTATCGGCAATCGCCTCGATCGAATAGATGTCAAAAGCGATGGGCGCGACCCCTGCCATGTTGATGCAGGCGGATACCCCGGCCTCGATCTCGCGCATCTCGGCTTCGGACAGGTCGTTTACCGTGGCGCCCGACCCGACGATGGTGAACACCGCCTGCGGGTCGGTGGTGCGATACTGGGAAATCAGGCCGGTATCCTGCCCGCGCGTGCGCCAACGTGCCCCCGCCAGCCGCAAGAGCGTGATCGCTTGATCCAGATAGCGTTGCATGCCGCCCCCCGCCCAAGTCAAGGGCGCAACTGGACGGTCCGGGCGGAAGTTGCTAAGCCCGCGCCATGCCGCAAGGGGACCAAACGATGACCGACACCAAAGCCGTTTCACCAGCCGGGTTGCGGACCGCCGTTATCGGGCTGGGCCGGATGGGGCTGCGCCATGTGCAGGCGGCGCAGGGTCTGGGCATGCAGGTGATCGGCGGGGCCGACCCTTCGGCCGATGCCCGGGCCACACTGGCGCGCGACTACGGTGTTCCGGCCAATGCCTGCCATGCCGACGGCATCGCCATGCTGGATGCGCTGCGCCCCGAGGCGCTGGTGGTGGCCACCACCGCCCCTGCCCATGCCGCGCTGGTGCTGGCCGCGGCGCAGGCAGGCGTGCGCTTCATCCTGTGCGAAAAGCCGATGGCCCGGTCCCTGGCCGAGGCGCAGGCGATGAGCGCAGCCTGCGATGCGGCAGGCGCGCGACTGGCGATCAACCACCAGATGCGCTTCATGGACCAGTATATCGAGGTCAAGGCCCTGACCGGGTCCGAGGCGATGGGGCCGCTGGCATCCGTCACGGTGGCAGCGTCGAATTTCGGGCTGGCGATGAACGCGAGTCATTATTTTGAGATGTTCCGCTACATGACCGGCGAGTATGTGGCCGAGGTTTCCGCCTGGTTCGAGGCCGCGAAACTGGCCAATCCGCGCGGCGCGCAGTTTGACGATGCCTCGGGCCGGGTGCTGGCGCGGACGGCTTCGGGCGTGGCGCTGTATCTGGATTTCTCGGCCCAGGCAGGTTGGGGCGTGCAGGTGGTCTACAGCTGCCGCAACGGGCAGATCGTGGTGGACGAATTGCGCGGCGAGATGAAGGTGGCCGCACGCCAGCCCGAATTCCGCGACCTGCCCACCACCCGTTACGGCATGCCGGTGGATGTCGAACACCGCGCCATCGCCCCGGCCGATGTCATCGTGCCGACGGCAGCGGTCTGGCAGGCAATGCTGGCCGGGCAGGACTGGCCCGACGGGGCGGCGGGGGCACATGCGCTGGCCTGTCTGGTGGCGGCCCATGCCTCGCATCGTAAGGGCGGGCAGACGGTGCGGCTGGATGCCCCCGACTTGCCGCGTGACGAAATCTTCCACTGGGCCTGAAGGAGCGCGCCGATGTCAGAAATCCGGGTTGCCATTGTGGGTGCAGGCTACATGGCGCAGGAACATGCGCGCGCCTTTGCCAGCCTGCCGGACGTGCGCATCGCGGGCGTCCACAGCCGCAGCCGCGACCGCGCGCAGGCGCTGGCCGATGCACATGGCGCAACGGTCCACGACAGCGTGGCGGACCTGTGGCAGGCGACTAAGGCCGAAATCCTGGTCATCGCCGTGCCTGAACTGGCTGCGCGCGGCGTGGCCGAGGCTTCCTTTGCCTATCCCTGGCTGTGCCTAATCGAAAAGCCCGTGGGCTATGACCTGGCCGATGCGCTGGCCATCGAGGAAGTGGCCCAGGCAGCAGGCGCGCGGGTGCATGTCGCCTTCAACCGCCGCAGCTATGGCGCGACCCGGGCGGTGGCGGCGGCGCTGGCCACCGATGACGGGCCGCGGCTGATTTCGGTACTGGACCAGCAAAGTATGGACGAGGCACGTGCCGTCAAGGCGCCCGAGGCCGTTGTCCAGACCTGGATGTACGCCAATTCGATCCACCTGATCGACTATTTCACCCATCTGGGGCGCGGCCCGATCACCGGGGTCGAGGTGACGTCGGCCTGGGATCAGGCCAACCCCGGCGTGGTGCTGGCCACGATCCGCTATGCCTCGGGCGATCTGGGGATGTATCAGGCGGTCTGGAACGGCCCGGCCCCTTGGGTTGTCACTGTGGGCACCCCTTCCGCCCGGTACGAGATGCGGCCGCTGGAGAAATTCACTATCCAGCCCCGGGGCCAGCGCCGTGCGGCAGAACAGCCCGGCGACCCGATGGACAGCGATTACAAGCCGGGCCTGCGGCATCAGGCCGAACAGGCGGTACTGGCAGCACAAGGCAAGCCTGCACAGCTGGCCACGCCGGCGGAATCCACCCGTTCAATGCGGCTGGTGGCGGCGATTTACGGCTTTGCCCCGCTGACAGGCGCGCTGTAGCGGCCTAGCCCAGCAGGAACCGGCGCAGGATGGCCAGACCGGCTGGCCCCGATTTTTCCGGATGAAACTGCGTGCCCGTCACAACCCCCCGGCGCACGGCAGCGGTGACGCGCAGGCCATCGTGGTCATAGGCAGCCAGCAGATGCGCGCCGTCCTGCGGTTCGGCATGGAAGGAATGCAGGAAGTAAACCGGCGTCTGCGGCGCAAGGTCGGCCAGAACCGAACCATCCCAACCATTCGCCCCCGCTGGGGCCAAGGGAAACCAGCCGATTGCAGGCAGCTTGCGGCGCCCGCCATCGGCACGTCCGCAGACAATCGCGCGCACTGGGCCGGGGATCAGGCCCAGCCCGGGGGTTAGGCCGAATTCTTCGGACGCATCCATCAGCATCTGCATCCCAAGGCAGATGCCCAGCAAGGGCCGCCCTTCGGCGACCGAGGCGCGGATGGCAGGCACGAAGCCCCCCGCCGTCAGCCCCGCCATGCCATCGGCAAAGGCCCCGACTCCGGGCAGCACCACTCGGTCGGCCAGCGCCAGGCGCGCCGGATCGGCGGTCACGTCGATCTCTGCCGCCCCCGCCACGTCCAGCGCGCGGCGGACCGAGAACAGGTTGCCCATGCCATAGTCGATCACCGCGACCTTCATGCCGCCCCTCCAGCCAGCTCGGCCCGCAGATCGGCCATGGTCTTGCGCCCGTAGTGCAAGGCATCGGCCACCGCCACCGCATCGGCCCCGGCCCCCAGCGCCGCCGCCAGATCGCCGGTTCGGCCATAACCGCCGCTGGCGATGACCGGCACATCGACCGCCGCTGATATGGCGGCGATTAGGCCGGTGTCATAGCCCTTGCGCCCGCCTTCGCGGTCGATGGATGTCACCAGCACCTCGCCCGCCCCCAGATCGACGCCGCGGCGCACCCAGTCCACCACATCGAGGCCCGAATGCTCGCGCCCGGTTTCGGTATAGACCTCCCACTTGCCGGGCCCCATGGCCTTGGCCTCGATTGACAGCACCATGCATTGCGACCCGAAGCGACGGGCCACCTGCGTGATCAGTTCGGGCGTCTTGACCGCGGCGGTGTTGATAGCAACCTTGTCCGCGCCCGCGCGCAACAGGTCGGTCACATCGTCCAGCGTGCGGATGCCGCCGCCCACCGTCATCGGCACGAACACATCCTGCGCCGTGCGGCGCACCACCTCGGTCAGCTTGGAGCGGCCATAGAGGCTGGCGACGATGTCGATGTACAAAAGCTCGTCCACGCCCGCCTCATAGTAGCGGCGGGCAAAGTCGCAAGGATCGCCCATGACACGCAAACCTTCCATCTGCACGCCCTTGATCAGGTTCGGCCCCTTGATGTCAAGTCGTGCGATCAGCCGGGCAGGCATCAGGTTTCGATATCCTCGACCATGTGGCGCAGCGCCCAGCCTTCGTTGGTGCGACGCCAGATATGATCGGCCCGCCAGCTATCGACGATCTCGGCAAACTGTTCAGACGATATGTCACAATACTCAAGAAACTCTTTGAAATAGCGTGACGGGAACTCTCCATCGAACTTGCGCACAAGCGCAACGGCCTCGCTTCGGTCGATCTTGCCATCGCGCACTTCGTGAGCAGCATCCGATGTGCACCGCCCAATCCCGAACTTAACATATCCCAAGTAATAGTGGAATCCATCGATCTGATCATCGAGGCTTGCGTACTTGGAGTATGTCCCTTCCGAACGAACGTCATTCGGCTGGAAGCCAGTATGCTGAGCACAGTAATAGAAGTTTTCTTGCGGATCCCACATCTTGTAGTAACCTAAGAAGTGAATCTCCGTTTTGTTTCGGACGATCTCCGCATAAGGTGGGGCGCGGAAGGAATACAAGTCGGTCTCCGAAACGCCATATCTCACCCAAAACTCTGGCGGGAGTCCGGAAAAGTAATGTTTGTCATGATCTTGTATTTCGCGTGTTGGACGGAAGGCGTTCTTCATGTCCCCGCCGTATTCCACTTCTCCATTCTCGCCGTACACAATCAAAGGCACACCGAAACGTACGGCTACTTGGAGTGGGAAGTTGGTCTGACCATAGATGAAGGGCTGGAACGGATCGCCTAAATGAAGAGTGGCCAGTTGCGTCAGCTTGCGAGTCACTTTGCCGTCGGGTGTACCCATAATATTGGAAAAGCCAGACGCAATAAATGCATCCAGATTGCGCCGTCCATGCGTCGTCGCCTTGAGAGGCGCCCATGTCACCGTTAGCGGGTTCATTCCGTAATGGTGTTTCAGCAAATGGGCAACATAACTGCCGTCTTTACCACCGGAACAGGGTACGATGACGTCGAACGCGCCATCCGTGCGGCGGTGACGGTCGCATAGCTCCCTGAGCTCCTGTTCCCGCAGGTCCCAATCAATGCCGCTACGCTTGAATTCGGCGTACTCGCAAGCCGAGCAAACCCCTTGCTCATTGAATGTGATACGCGGGCGCTGGTTGGAAATCACGCATTTCTTACAGAACCTAACCTGCTCGGGTAGGTTGTATCTTCCGCGGACGTTCCTGTTTTCCATGTTCTTACTCCTGTCGCGGGTGGACGTGGCCTGAAATGCCGATCATTGTTTGTATCTACTCTGTTGGTAAAGAAACGGGGTCAAGCGAGATCGTCCCCTGGGATCAAAGGTTTGGAACTGCAATCCTGGAACTTCATCCAAGAGCGCCTGCAAAAACTCGAAGAGATTAGGAACGCTGCCACCACCACCCATGCGCAGGGCGCCCGGCGACATGCGTTGATACTCGGCCGAAAGTTCTGAAGCTACCATTTCCTGCGGTCTTTCCAACCAGAAGTATGCGGTAGAGCCAAGATCGACCCCGGCAAAGCGGATGTCGCGATAACCCAAGGAGAGTGCAAGCAGCGTCAGTCGCGCTATGGACCCTGTCAGAGCGAAGCTGACCCGCAAGTTGGGACGCTCGAGCACTCGTGGCAGCATGAAGCGGTTCAAGATGAAGCGGAAGGTGCCAAGGTCGCGCTCAATAGATACCGAAGCCCTTCGATATCGATACAGACCGAATTCCTGATCCAGTTCATCTACGAATGGGCTGGCATGGCGTGCACGGTCTTGGAACCACAAGAGCGGTAGGCGCGACTTAGCGAGCAAGGAAACGCGGTAAGCATGATGATCTGCGCGGTTGGTCATGGCCTCCAGAGAGCAAAGGTCGAAGTCCATCGACGCAAGAGCAGCCATGTTAACTGCTGCGGTGACACCGGCGGCCATTACGGCCCGTTCAGCATGGCCGAGGTCATTAATCGTAGCCCCTGGCCCAACAATCGTGAACACCGATTTCGACGTGCGAGCACGCAGCCTTTCAAGCGGCGTGCAGTCCTGGTCGCGAGTTGCTCTAACGGCGGCGGCATAGCGCATCGAAGTAAGTAATAAGTGAACTCGGGCCGCAAGTCCTGCTGGATGGTCAGTCATTTCGAATTCCGTCCAGCGCGCGATTGGCCTTGAGCAGGTCTTGCGGGTTGCCCACATCCATCCAGGTCTCGTGCATCGGATAGACAATCGTGCGCGCGCCGCGGTGCCGCAGCCGGTCAAACAGCGTGGGCATGTTGCAATGCTCGCCCTGCACAAGCAGATCCAGCGCACCGGGGTTGAGGACATAAAGCCCGGCATTGATCCGGGTACGCCAGATCGGCTTTTCCTCGAAGCCGGTGATCACCATGCCGTCGGTCTGCACCACGCCAAAGGGATTGTGATACTGGTGTTCGCGCACCGCCATCGTCGCAGCCGCATCGAAACTGCTGTGAAACTCCAGCATGTCGGAAAAGCGCACATCCGTCAGCACGTCGCCATTGGCCACGACAAAGGGCAGCGCGGGCCCGTCCGCAATCAACGACAGCGCACCGGCTGTGCCAAGGGGCGTATCCTCGAACACATAGTCGATCTCGACGCCAAAGGCGCTGCCATCGCCGAAATGGCCGCGGATGACATCTGGCAGGTAATGCAGGCTGATGAGGAATCGGCGGAACCCGTCGGCCTGCGCGCGCTCTAGCGCGTGTTGCAGCAAGGGCTTGCCCGCGACTTCAAGCATGGGTTTGGGCACGGTCTCTGTAAAGGGCATCATCCGCTTGCCGAAACCGCCGGCCATCAGAACGATCAGGTTGTCGCGCGCCGGGGCGGCCAGCACCTGATCCCAGACATGCAGCCCCGCGACCCGCCCAGCCGCATCGAGGACGGGCAGTTGCCGCAGCTTGTTGACCCGCATCAGGTTCAGCACCGACCCGCGGTCAAGGTCCGGCCCGACCACCATCGGCGTGCGCGACATCGCCTCCTCTACCCGCGACGCAAGGCTTAGGCCGCGCAGCAGCGCGCGGCGTACGTCGCCATCGGTCAGCGTGCCTAGCAGGCGGCGGGCCGGGTCCACCACCACCAGGATTTGCTGGCCTGCCCGGTCAAGATGGGCGATGGCGGCATGCAGGTCGGCATCGGGGCCGATCAGCGTGGCGGTCCAGTCCGGTTCGCTCATATTGCTGTCCTTTCGTGACCCGCGCGCGGGTGGCGGGCGCCGGGGGGCAGGTCGGCGGCCACCACGGACCCGGCGGCAACCATGGCCCCCGCGCCGATGCGGCAGCCCTGAATCACCGTAGCCCCTGCCCCGATGAAGGCGCCATCACCGACATGGACCCCGCCGCAGACTGTGACCCCTGGGGCCAGATGTACATCGGCGCCCAGCGTGGCGTCATGGTCCAGCCCGGCGCGGGTGTTGACGATGCAGCCCGGCCCCAGCGTGCAACCCGGTTGCACCACGGCCCCTGCCATCACCTGCACCCCTGCACCCAACCGCGCATCCGGGGCGACCCAAGCAGCCGGATGCACCAGCGCCGGAAAGGCAAAGCCGCGCGCCGCGTGCACCTGCTGCACCCGGTGCCGGGCGGATTGGCCGGGCATCTTGCCCAGCCCGTTCAGCAAGGCCATCTGCCCCGGGTTCCGACCGTCCAGCGCCTCGTCCCCGCCCAGAACCAGCAGCCCCTCCCAATAAGCACCCGCTGCCAGCGCCGGGTCGCAAACGCCGATGATCCACCAGCCCAGGGCTTCTGCCAATGCTCGCACCACGCGGGCATGGCCGCCAGCCCCCAGCAGGATGGCATCGCCCGTCATGGTCCAATCCCGTCGCCACGGGCATGCGGGCGGGTGGTGGTCTGGCCGATCATGTCCCACAGGTTAGCCGCCACGCGCCCTTGGGCAGCGCGCGCGGTCGTCAGATCCTCGCGCGTCAGAACCGCTCCAGCGGGAATGTCGCGGGCGGCGACAAGGCGCTGGCGCGCAGCGCGGCGGGTGTCCCACTCGCCGGGCTGCGGCACCTTGGCGGCCTGCCCCATCGCGGCGCAGACATCGCGGATGGCATGCACCATGGCCGCAAACTCGGCCGGTTCCAGTGATGCGGCATGATCTGGCCCGGGAAGGCTGCGGTCGGTTGTCAGGTGCTTTTCGATCACCCGCGCCCCCAGCGCCACCGCAGCCAGCGGCACGGTGATGCCTTGGGTGTGGTCAGAATAGCCCACCGGCAGGCCGAAGGCGGCAGCCAGCGTGCCCATGGCCGCCAAGTTCGCCTCGGCCACCGGGGTCGGATACAACGAGGTGCAATGCAGCAGCGTCACGCCGTCCGCCTGTCCGCGCGCATCGGCCCAAGCCTGCCAGACCTCGACCATGGCGTGCGGTTCGCAGGCATGCGCCCGGGCATGGGCGATCACGGCCAGCGCCTGTTCCACCTCGGACAAGGTCGCCATTCCGGTCGAGACAACCAGAGGCCGCCCCGTGCGGGCAAAGCGCCACAGCAGCGGCGCGTTGGTCAATTCGCCCGACGGCACCTTGTAAAAGGGCAGGTCCAGCGTTTCCAGAAAGCCAAGGCTGGCAAAGTCAAAAGCCGTGGACAGAAAGTCGATGCCCCGCGCCTGGGCGCGGGCCTGCAATGCGGCGTGCCAGTCCTCGGGCAGTTCCAGTGCCTTGAGCATGGCGTGCTGGCTGGTTTCCGCCCCGATCTGGCAGTCCTGATAGGCTGCCTTGGGGGCCGAGTCCAAGGCCAGCGCATCGGCGCGGAAGGTCTGGAACTTGACCGCATCGGCCCCGGCATCGGCAGCGGCATCCACCAGCGCCTGCGCCAGATTGAGCTGCCCGTTGTGATTTACTCCGGCCTCGGCGATGACATAGCAGCGGGTCATGCGGGCACTCCGTCCGGGCCGTCGTGAAAGGGCAGATCGCACGGGATCGGCGCATCGCGCAGGATGGTGAGCATCGCCTCGGCGGCCCGGCCCTGCCCATAGGGGTTGATCGCCTGCGCGGCCGCAGCGCGCGCGGCCGGTTGCAAGGCATTTTCCAGCGCGGCTTGGATCGCCCTCGGTTCCGCCGCCACATGCCGGACCGAGGCCGCCGCCAGCCGCCCTGCCTGCCGGTCGCCGATGTTCAGCACTGGAACGCCAAAGGACGGCGCCTCGATCACCCCGGACGAAGAATTGCCCAGCACTACCGCTGCCCCCGCCAGAGCGGCACGATACCGGGCAAAGCCCAGCGAAGGTACGGCCACCGCGCGGGCACGGTTCGCTGCAACCCAGTCCTCAAGCGCGGCAATGATCGCGCGTCCGCCGTTGTCGGCATTGGGATAGGTCCAGATCACCGGCAGGTCGGGCCACGCGTCCAGCGCGGTCAAGATCGCCGACAACCCTGCCACCGGGTCCTCGCCCGTGGCGGTCGGCGGATGCCAAGTTGCCAGCGCATAGGCCCCGTCCAGCGCAAGCCCCAGCCCCGCCAACGCCGCGGGGTCAACGACAGCCCCGGCTACCAGCTCGTCCAGCCCCGGCGCGCCGACGGTGAACACCCGGTCAGGCGGCGTGCCCATGCGGATCACCCGGGTGCGGTAAGGTGCGGCGGCGACAAAATGCCAGGTCGCCATCTTGCTGATGGCATGGCGGATAGCATCGTCATAGGCGCCTGCCGTGATCTCGCCGCCATGAACATGGGCAATGGGGATGCCAAGGATCAGCGCCACTTGCGCCGCTGCCAGCGCCTCGAACCGATCGCCCAGAATGACCAGCACATCCGGGCGCAACCGTTCCAGCGCATCGGCCATGCCGATGGTTCCCAGCCCCAGCGACTTGGCCACGCCCACCCGGCTGTCCGAGGCCAGCAGCATTTCCACCCGGGCGGCGATGGTCATGCCGTCCGCCTCGATCGCGCGCCATGTTTCGCCGAATTCGGGGGCGAAATGGGCAGCAGCAGCAATCACCTGCAACTCGGTCGCCGGATCGTCGCGCAGCAGCCGCATCAGCCTCGACAACAGCCCATACTCGGCCCGCGTGCCGGTAAAGACCGCAACCTTGCGCATCAGCCGCCCCCCCGGATGCCCGACGGCAGGTTGACCACTCGCGCCGCCAGCCATTCTGCCATGGGCAGCGACCCGCGCGGCGCACCGGCGTACATCGGCAGCGTGGTCATCAGCGCCCAGATCGGTCGGGTCATCACCCCGGCGGCATTGGTCGCCGCCAGCAGCGCATCGCGCATCGCCATATCGTCGCAAACCAACGCGTTCAGCCAATAATTCGACCGGCAACCTTCAGGTTCGCGCACCACCTCGGCCAGACCGGCCAGCCCGTCGATGTAATGCTGCGCCAGCGCGCGCTTTTCGGCCACAAACGCGCCAAGCCGTTCCAGCTGTGCCACGCCCAGCGCCGCGTTGATGTTGGGCATGCGGTAGTTCCAGCCCAGTTCGTCATGCACGTATTCGAAAGGATGCGGCACCTTGGCGGTGGTGGTCACGTGCTTGGCCCGCGCGCCCAGGGCGGCATCGGCCAGGATCATGCCGCCGCCGCCGGTGGTCAGGATCTTGTTGCCGTTGAAGCTTTGGCTACCCAGCCGCCCGATGGTGCCGGTATGCTGCCCGCGATAGGTAGAGCCTAGCGATTCCGCCGCATCCTCGACCAACACCAGCCCCCAGCGGGCGCAGACATTGGCCAGCTCGGCCAGCCGCACCGGATGGCCAAAGGTGTGCATCGGCACGCAGGCCCGGATCACCCGTTCGCCCAGACGCGCCAGGCCATCCGTGCCGATGCGGGCATTGTCGGTCAGCCAGCCTTCAACCGCTTCGGGCGACAGGCCCAGCGTGGTCCGGTCGACATCGCAGAACACCGGATCGGCCCCGGCATAGGCGATGGCGTTGCAGGTGGCGACAAAGGTTAACGGCTGGGTGATGACCAGATCGCCCGGCCCCACGCCTGCCAGCCGCAAGGCTATGTGCAGTGCCGCCGTACCGTTGACCACCGCCACCGCCCGGCCTGCGCCGGTCAAGGCGGCCATGTCCGCCTCGAATCGGTCGACAAAGGACCCGACCGAGGACACGAAGGTGGACTGGATGGTTTCGGCGACATAGGCCTGTTCATTGCCCGCGAAGACCGGCGCATGCAGTGGGATCGGCCCCGTGGTGCGATAGTGGTCGCGCACGGCAGCGATCAGCGCCTCAAACATTGTATCGGTCCGCCTTGTAGTTAGCTAGATTGGCCGAGTCCATAAACCACGCTACCGTCGCCTCAAGCCCGGCACGGATCGTCCATGCAGGGACAAAGCCGGTAAGATCGCGGATACAGGTGTTGTCGCACCACAGACGGAACACCTCTGATTTCCCTGGCCGTATGCGGGCGACATCTTGGACAAACTCGACGTCGGATCCCATGATGTCGCGAATCATGCGCAAAGTATCGCCGACGGATATCTCGTAATTCGATCCAATATTGACCGTCTGTCCGACCGCGCCTTGCGTATTGGCCAACGCCAGAAGTCCCCTACAGGTGTCCAGCACATAGTTGAAATCTCGCGTCGGTGTCAGATCGCCCAATTTGATTTCACGTACCCCGGCCGCGATCTGAGTGATGATTGTAGGAATCACCGCGCGCGCCGATTGGCGCGGCCCGTAGGTGTTGAAAGGCCGCGCAATGGTCAACGGCAGATCGAAGGCGTTGAAAAAACTCATTGCTATGGCATCAGCCCCGATCTTCGAGGCCGAATAGGGCGATTGCGGCTGAAAAGGGTGCGACTCGTCCATTGGTACGTACCGGGCAGTGCCGTAGACTTCGGAGGTCGAAGTGTGGATTACCCTTGCACAACCTGCGTTCAGCGCAGCCTGACAGATATTCAACGTGCCGCGCACGTTGGTTTCCACATAGCTGTCTGGGGCGGCATAGGAGTAGGGAATAGCAATCAGGGCGGCAAGGTGAAACACCGTGTCGATGCCGCGCGCGATATTGTTGCAGAACTGCGCATCGCGCACGTCGCCTGCCACCACCTCGATCTGGTCACGGCACGAGATGTGATCCAGCCACCCCCATGAGTTGAAGGAGTTGTATTGTGCCAGAGCCCGCACCTGATGACCCTCGCAGACCAGCATTTCCACCAGATGCGATCCGATGAACCCATCCGCCCCGGTGACCAGAAAATGTGCCATAGACCTGCCCTTCGTCACCCATTTCCGGAACCGCCGCAAGTTGACCAGAATGCCCTACTGAGGCGCACGCCAACGGCCCCATGCAGTCGTCGCTCAGATGGCCAGTCCTTCGGCGCGGCAGGCTTCCGCCTCCGCCCGCCACTCGGCGGCATAATCCACGTCCTGCCACGCATCAAACCATGGGCCGCCACGGGTGTAATGCACGGCGTCGGGCTTTCCGGATTCCGGCTTTTCGCACCAGCCTTCAAGCCAGTTCCAGCTTTGCGGAATCTCGCCAATCTCGTCATCTGCGGCCCATTGCATGCGGTGCAGATAGGCCCCGGACTCAGTGTTCACCCGCTCGACTGTCAACTGCCGGGTTGAGGGGTGGGCGCAATTGAACAGCATGAAAGAGGACCAATTCTTGCGCGGATAGCTGGTCTGGATCACGCCATCCATCTTGGTGGTTTCCTTGGGTGTATAATCATGGTGTACACAGGCTACGGCATGGGAAGGATCCATGTACTGCTCAAGTTTGGCCACATCGCCAAAAAACAGGAAGTCGCAATCCACAAACAGCGCCCAGCCGCTGAAGCCGGCCAGATGCGGCGTCAGGAAGCGTGAGTAGGTGAACTCGGTGGAGGCCAATGGATCAACGGGACGCGTGTACAGACCCTTCGCTACAAGATCGGCCAACTTGATGGCGATCACCTCAACCGGGACCGTCGCATGGCGCAAGAGGGACCGGCGCGCCACCTGGAAGGCGATATCCTCGCGTGAGTCCCAGCCGACGAAGATGCGCAGCGTGTCCATGTTCCGGCCCTTGGTTTCGATGTTTTTTCAGATCTTATGCCCGCTCCCACCGCGCCGCAAGGCATCATCGGATCGTCGCTGCCGGCAGGCAGCCAAGAACCGCCTGTAGCGTCAGTGGCAGCGATTCGCGAGCCTGATCAAGCACTCCTGCTGCAGCGTCGACCAGCGCTTTACGACGCTCCGGCATGGCAATCAGGTCGAGCAGCGCCTCGGCCAGATCCTGTCCGCCACTCACGAAGAGGCAAGCTTCTGCTTCGGCAAGGGCGGCATAGCTTTCCGCAAAATTGCCGGTGCAGGGGCCGTGGATCACCGCTGAACGCAGCGACGCAGCCTCGAACGGGTTCTTGCCGGTCAAGGGCTTGCCTTCAACCCGCAGGGAATGGCCAATGAAAGACACTGGCGCCAGCCGATACCAAAGCCCCATCTCGCCCATCGTATCGGCCAGATAGACCGCATCCTGGGGACAGGGCAGAGCACCTGCGCTGCGCCGGGGGCAGGATCCGAAAGCCGCTTCCAGCGCCGACGCCGCGGCATCGGCATCCGTCAATTGGCGCGGAGCCAAGATCAACATGAGGTCCTGGTGTGTCTTGCGAGCCTGGGCATGGGCGGCCAACACGACAGGCAACTCGCGCGCCTCGGTCGCAGCGGCCAGCCACACAGGACGCGCACCAATTGCCCGTTCCATCGCCAAGCGGCCTTCGCCTTCGGGCAGAGGCTCGGCGGCGGCCTTCAAGAGACCGGCCACTCGCACGCGGCCGGGGTCGGCACCGAGGGAGATCAGGCGCTCCCGCGTCCGGACGTCCTGCACCAGCATCATATCGATCAGGCCAAGCACGTCACACATCAACGCCCGTATTCTTTGCCGACCTGAGTAGCGATGATCGGTTAGGCGCGCGTTGGCCATAACCACCGGGATGCCCCGTTTATGCAGCCGCGATAGCGTCAGCGGCCACAGGTCCAACTCTGCCAGCAATAGAGCATCCGGCCGCCAATGTCTTAGGAAACGCCGCACCGGCCCGGGCGCGTCCACCGGCGCATACTGATGGATCACCCCATCAGGCAGACCGATCCGGGCCAACCCCTCAGCCCCGGTTCGGGTGCCGGTGGTCAGGATTACAGCCACATCGGGCCGCACCGCGCGGATCGCGCGGATAATCGACAGCATCGCAGATGCCTCGCCTATCCCTAAGCCATGCACCCACAGAATCGGTCCGTCGGGGCGTGGCATGGACGCATGGCCCAGCCGTTCGGTCAGCCGGCCTGGCTCTTCCTTGCCGCGCTTCGCCCGCCGCGCCAGAGCCAGCCGCCACAGCGGGTCCGCCAGATGCGCCGCGCCCAGATATGCCTGCAACGCCCAAGCCATGGCCGTCCCTTTTTGCCGTTCACGCCAGCCCTAACCCAAGCCGCCACGCGGTGCCAGATATCCGAGTCTAGAGTTTGCGAAGTGAGCGAGTTTCAACTATTCAGGCCGCATGACCATGCTTGACCCTCCGCTTCTTGCCATTGATCATCGGCAAACGCCGTTTTGGGCGTCGCCATGCGTGGATGTTGCCGGCCCGCGCAAATATCTGGCCGGAAACGCCGTACTGTCGATGGCGGTCAATTGGGACACCACCAGTGTACCCCTGCAGGCAACGTTGCTGCCGGTTGCAGCCGAACCCGACGCGCGCCATTGCGGGTCGGGGCAAGCTCGGGGGACCGACCGATTGATCGGCACCATCGAGGCCGTGGTAGTTCCTGTCAGGATCGAAGCATGACCTTCATCTGTACCATATGTGCGCGCGGCGGATCGAAGGGCGTCCCGGGCAAGAACATCCGTATCGTGGCAGGCAAGCCTCTGATATCATGGACCATCGGTCAGGCCCGTGAAAGCCGTCTGTTCGATTTGATTGCCGTGAGCAGCGATAGCGCCGATATCCTCGCCGCCGCCATGACCGCCGGGGCTGATCTTGCGATTCAGCGTCCGCCCGAGATGGCGACCGACACAGCAGGCAAGGTTCCCGCAATTGCCCATGCCCTTCTTGCCGCTGAGGCGCATCTTGGGCGGCCCGCTGAGGTGCTTGTCGATCTCGATGCCACCTCTCCTTTGCGCGATGTGTCCGATATAACCGGCGCGGTGGCCTTACTGGAAGCGACAGGTGCGACCAATGTGATCACTGGCGCACGAGCCCGCAAGTCGCCGTACTTCAACCTTGTGGAAAGCCGGGATGACGGCACTGTCGGTCTATCGAAACCGCCTCCCGAGGAGGTGCTGCGCCGACAGGACGCGCCAGCCTGCTATGACATGAATGGCTCGGTCTATGTTTGGCGGCGCGACGCCTTTCTGGCGGATCCGCGCGTGTTCTACCCTGACACACGTCTGTTCGAAATGCCCGAAGACAGATCCGTTGATATCGACAGCCCGCTTGACCTGACGCTTGTCGAACTGCTTTTTGCCGCCCGAGCAAGAGGGGCAACCCGACCCTGACGAGTATTCTGGGGCAAGTATTCCGGCGATCCCGCAAGTCGATGGGTGGCGTTCAGCCTGTTTGACCCAGCAAGGAGAGCGAAGCTGTTCGCCTCCATGCCACAACGACCTCCAGAATGATCTACAGCCCTTCGATCTGGTCCAGTTGTACCGGTGTTTCGGCCTGCACCGCAACGCGTACCCGACGGCCAAGGATTGCATCCAGATATTTCGGTGCAGCTCCGAAACCGGGCCTGACCGAGCGCACGTCGTCAGGCGTGATCACCCCCCCCGCCGCCAGATCGCGAACGAAATACAGCGACCGGCGGAAGACGGCATTGCCGCGTTCACTGGATTTGTGGCCATAGTCTACCCGGCCCATCGCTTCCCAAGCGGTGCGGGTCGTTTCGACGAGTTTTGCAAGATCATCGGGCTCCAGCGAAAAGCTGTCATCTGGGCCGCCGCCATTGCGATCCAACGTGATATGCTTTTCCACGATCGCGGCTCCGAGGGCCACGGCAGCAATCGCGGTGGTGTTGTCCAACGTGTGATCCGAAAGGCCGGTAACGCAGCCGTAGCGGGCAATCATGTCGGAAAGGGTGCGCAGGTTGTAATCGCCCGCCGGTGCCGGATAGCCCGACACGCAGTGCAACAGCGCCAGTTGCCGACAGCCGCCATCGCGGGCGGCTTGAATGGCCTCGGCAATTTCGGTCTCGTCAGCCATGCCCGTGGAAATGATCATCGGTTTGCCAGTGCTTGCGGCATATCGGATCAGCGGCAGATCGACCGCCTCGAAACTCGCGATCTTGTAGGCGGGGGCGCCCAGATCCTCCAGCAGGTCAATCGCGGTGGCGTCGAAGGGCGACGAAAACATCGTGATCCCCCGCGCCCGCGCATGGGCAAACAGGGCGGGGTGCCAGTCCCACGGGGTATGCGCCTGTTCATACAGGTCATACAGGCTTTGGCCCGCCCACAGCCCTTCGGTGATCTGAAACTCAGGCCGCGAGGAGTTCAGCGTTATGGTATCGGCGCGGTAGGTCTGGATCTTGACCGCCGACGCCCCCCGTTCCGCCGCCACGTCGATCAGGGCAAGGGCCGCGTCAAGGCGGCCGTTGTGGTTGGCCGACACCTCGGCAATCACATAAGGCGGATGGGCGGGGCCGATGGCGCGACCGTCGATGATGATTTCGGGGTGGTCGGTCATGGGCGGCATCCTTTCAGGCGATGCCCTGAAATGGCCGGGTACGGGCGGTTTGGCAAGAGGGGGGCTGAAACGGGGGGCGCTACAGCGTCAGGGTCAAATGCAGGAACCCGTCGTCCTGCCCGGTGCGCACATAGCCCGCCGCTGCAAACAGCGCGCAGGAGGGCGCGTTGGTTTCGTGAACCTCGGCCCGAAGGGTGGTCAGGTGCAGGCGGCGCGCCTCGGCCTCGGCGGCGGCAAGAAGGGCGGCCCCCAGACCCTGCGCCCGGGCGGCGGGGTCCAGCAGGATGCTGATAGTGGCCTCTCCGGGCAACTCGGCATCGTCAAGGCGAAGATGGCCGGCAGGCAGGGTCGTCTCGGCCATGTAGAGGCGGCGGGAGGGCGTGTTCAGGGCGCGGTTGAACCACAGCAGATGCGCGGCAAGCGGCGGAACCTCGGGCGAACGGAAGGCCCGCGTCGCGGCCAGACCCGCGCGCCAGTTCCACACGGTCTGGGCATCGTCCGGCACGGCGGCGCGCAGGCGCAGCGGCGGGGCGCACAACGCCCGCAACACGCGCGGCAGGCCACGCCCATCGCACAGGGCTGCCGCACGCGCCGACATATCGGCAAGCCGTTCGGCTGACAGTGCGGCAATCTCGGCGGCCAGTCGTGCGGGTAACGCGGGGTCGCCGGCCCGTCCGATCAGCCGTGCTGCCCGTGTCGCGACCAACGCCGCCGCGGCGGCTTCCTGATTGTCGGCCATCACCACCATAAGCGTGGGCAGGCCCAGCACGCAGCGCTCCCATGCGCTGCCGCCCACGCCGCCGATCGCCAGATCGGCCTCCGCCATCACTTGCGCCATATCGAGCGTATCGACCAGCAGCCGCGCCCCCCGGGCCTGCGCCAGCGCCCGCACCCGGCCAAGCGCCGGCGCTGCCGACCCCATCACCGCCGTCACCTGCACCCCATCGGGCAACGCCTGAAGCAACGTGCCCGTAACATCCGGTGCATCAATGCCGCCCATCGCAATCAGCACATGCCGCAACGGCCCCCCGCGCGCCGCAAGCGCGCCGGCGCGCAGGGCGGCAAACTCGGGGCGCAGCAGCGCATAGGCCGGGCCGATCAGGCGGCGGGTCCGGGGCGGCAGCAGTGCGTCATAATCACCCGCGCGCCGGCCAAGGTTCTGGTCCAGCAGAAGATCGCACTCATGCGCCCGGTCAGCCAGATCGTCGATCACCATCAGTCGAGCGGTAGGTGGCCGTGCCGCAACTTCCCATTCCCGGCCAAAGGCATAGTGATCGACGATCAGCCAGTCCCATACCGTTCCGGCCAGCGCCGCAGCAGTTTCAACTGCATCCCGCGCCGCCGGGACTCCGGCCCATGCGACGTGATCGGTGGCCGCTGCCGGGTCAAAGACTGCCGCGGGCGTGGGCAGCTCCAGCACCTTAAATCCCTCGGCTGCGACCCGTGAGATCATGTTGCCGGGCAGGTTTCGCATCACGAAGGCAACCTCTGCCCCCTGTTCCCGCAACGCCCGCGCAAGCGACAGACAGCGCACCACATGCCCGGTGCCGATGACGATCGAGGCATCGACGCGAAAGGCCAGCCGCAGGCTCATGAACAGGCCATTATCATGGGAAACAGCGCCTCGGCGCGGGTCCAATCCTCGGGTGTGTCGATGTCGACGACGCGCCATGATGGCAGTGCCACACCCCGCGCCCCGGGATCAAAGACCGGCGTGCCTGCCGCCCATGTGGCCGCGCGCGCCCAATAGAACTGGCCTGCATCATGCCATGCCTCCTCCAGATCCTGACTGCGGGTCTGCATGTGGTGGGGCTGAACCATCTCTACCGAGCCATCCGCCGCACGCCGCAGCGCGCGCTCTATCGGATATTCAAATCTTGTCACAGCCATCACGTGCCTTGCCCCAGCGACCAGCAAGGCCAGTCCTTCGGCGAGATCGTTTGCCTTCACGAAGGGGGCAGTAGCGTAAAGGCAGCATACCGGTGTGTCCCCCGTCAGATGCAGCGCCTCTACTGCATGGCCAATCACCGGCACCGTGGGTGTGTGATCATCCGACAAATCGGCAGGGCGCAGGAACGGAACTTCTGCCCCCTCGGCGCGCGCCACTTCGGCTATGTCGTCGTCATCCGTCGAGACGACGATCCGTTCGAACAACCCGGACCCGCGCGCCGCCGCGATCGGCCAGCCGATCATCGGGCGGCCATGAAAAAGGGCCACGTTCTTGCCCGGAATACGTTTGGAGCCGCCCCGCGCGGGGATCACGCACACGCTCATGCCAGAGCACCCGCCAGCACCTCGACCACCTTGTCCTGTTCTGCTTCGGTCAAGCCAAAGTAGACGGGGATGGAAATTGCCTCGCCATAGTAGGCCTCGGCCTGCGGGAACTGGCCGGGACCGAAACCCATTGCGCGGTAGTAAGGTTGAAGATGTACCGGTATATAATGCAGGTTCACCGCAACTCCACCCGCCCGCATGGTGTCAAACACATGCAGGTGTTTGTCCGCTGGCACCCGGATCACATAAAGATGCCAGCTTGAGTCCGCATCCATCGATTGCGCGGGACGCACCAGGTCTAGATTGGACAACAGCCTGTCATAGCGCGCGGCCAGCGCCCGCCTGCGCGCCACAAACGCGCCCAGACGGGTCATCTGGTTCAGTCCCAGAGCCGCCTGCATTTCGGTCATGCGGTAATTGTAGCCAAGGGAGATCTGCTGATAATACCATCCCCCGTCGGGCAACTGGTCCATTTCGGCCGGATCGCGGGTGATGCCATGGCTGCGGGCCAGTTGCATCTTGCGCGCCAGCAGCGGGTCTTGCGTGGTGGCCAGCCCACCCTCGGCGGTGGTAATGATCTTGACCGGGTGAAAGCTGAACACGCAGATGTCGGAATGGCGGCAATCGCCCACCGGATGACCCTGATAGGTGGCGCCGATCGCGTGACTGGCATCCTCGATCACCTTGACACCGTAGGCGCGGGCCAGCGCACCTATGGCTGCCATATCTGCCGACTGACCGCACAGATGCACCGGCACGATCACTTTGGGAAGGCGGCCTTTAACTGACGCCTTCTCAAGTTTTTCACGTAACGCACTGACATTCATCGTATATGTCTGCGGATCAATATCCACGAAGTCCACCGCAGCCCCACAGTAGAGCGCACAATTCGCACTTGCGACAAAGGTATTGGGTACCGTCCAAAGTACGTCACCTGGTCCCAGTTCAAGCGCCATGCAGGCGACGTGCAGTGCCGATGTGGCAGAGTTTACCGCCACGGCATGTGCCGCCCCGCACCAATCGGCAACCGCCGCCTCAAAGGCAGGAACTGCCGGTCCTTGCGTCAGGAAATCGGATCGCAGCACCGCGACGACTGCTGCGACATCTTCGTCCGAGATATCCTGACGGCCATAAGGTATCATCAGATCGCCCCAATCTTGGCCCGGTTCACCTCAATCCAGGCGGCAAGGTCGCTCCGTGACATCCACTGCGGGTTGGTGTCGGACGCATAGGTGAACCCTTCGGACACCTTGATGCCATCCTTGATTCTAACCGGCGTAGCCGACCAGTTGTGAATCGCAGGCAAGATCTTGAAATGTTCAGGATATTCATAGGTATGGGGCGCATCTTCGGCTCCGATCATCTGCTCGTGCAGTTTTTCACCGGGGCGGATGCCGACGAGATCCTGCCGCGCCCCGGGAGCCACCACCTCGGCGATCTCCGTGATCGTCATCGAGGGGATTTTCTTCACATAGATCTCACCGCCCTCCATATCGTCTAATGCGTGCCAGACCAGTTCGACGCCTTGTTCGAGACTGATCATGAACCGTGTCATGCGCGGATCGGTGATAGGCAGTACGCCGCTGTCCCGGATCGACAGAAAGAACGGGATCACTGATCCGCGCGACCCCATCACATTGCCGTAACGCACCACGGCGAACCGGGTTCCATGCTCGCCGCCATAGGAATTGGAGGCGACAAACAACTTGTCCGAGGCCAGCTTCGTGGCCCCATAGAGGTTGATCGGGCTGGATGCCTTGTCGGTAGACAGCGCCACCACCCGCTTGACGCCCATGTCGATGCAGGCGTCGATCAGGTTCATGGCGCCCATGACATTGGTCTTCACACATTCGAAGGGGTTGTATTCCGCTGTCGGCACGATTTTTGTCGCTGCCGCGTGTACCACATAGTCCACTCCGGTGAGGGCGCGATACAAACGCTCACGGTCGCGCACATCTCCGATGAAGAAACGCACGCGCTTGTCGTCACTGTAGAGCTTTGCCATCTCCCACTGTTTCATCTCGTCGCGCGACAAGATGATGATCTTCTTGGGACTGTAGTGCGCCAAGGTCATCGGCACAAAGGCGTGGCCGAACGAGCCGGTGCCACCGGTAACAAGGATGGTCGAGTTTTCAAGCATCGGAGCGCGGTATCCCCATGATCTGGGCAATTGCCCGTGGCGGCCCTCTGTATCCCCGATACAGGGGCCGATTTCAATGGCAGGGTCCGGTCAGCATAGGTTGCAGCCCGGCCAACGTTCGCGCGGCGGCGCCAGTCTGTTCGGAGGCGAAGGCCAGTGCTTGCCTGCCCATGGTGGCGCGCGCGGTCGCGTCCGCCAACAAGGCCAGAACCCGAGACTCCAGCGCGTCGGCGTCGGGCAGGCTGTTCATGGCACCAGCCCGCGTCGCCGGGATCACTGCAGATGCCACGCCATAGGTGGAGGGGCCCATTACCACAGGGCACCCCAAAGCCATCGGTTCCATTATATTGTGTCCGCCGTGATCGACCAGAGACGCACCGACGAACACAAGGTCCGCCATGGCATACCAGATGTTCATCTCTCCGGTCGAATCCCCGACCAGAACCTTTGCATCCGGCATCGGCCCGGCCACCTCGGCTCCCAAGGCAGTGCGCCGCACTACGGAAACGCCCGCCGCTGCCAGTCCTTCAGCCACCGAGGAAAAGCGTTGCGGGCTGCGTGGTGCCCAGATCACCCGCAGCCCTGGATCGGCGGCCAGAAGGCGCGTGATCATCGGCAAAAGGATCGGCTCTTCGTCCTTGACGGAAGAGGCGATCATTAGAACTCGCGCTGCACCGGTCCACCGCGCCCGCAGCGCCTTGCCCTGTTCAAGGTGGGATGGGTCAATCCACTGATCATATTTCATCTCACCCACCACCTCGATCCGTTCGGGTGGAACGCCGACGGTCAGATAACGGGCGCGATAGGCCGCGTCGCGCGTGTAGACCTGCGAGAAGAGCCGATAAAGCGCCATCAGATGCCGCCTCGCACCGCGCATTGCCCCCATCGAGCGGTCCAGCAGGTTGCCGTTGACCATTACCATCGGCACCCCCGCGCGCGTGGCCTCGATCATCATGGCCGGCCAGATCTCGACTTCCAGCACCAGACCCAGCTTCGGCCGCGCGCGCCGCAGAAACAACTGCACCGCCCAGAAGAGATCCAGCGGCATATAGCGGTGGGTGATCAGGGGTTGATCGGGAAACAGTCGCCAGCCCTCGGCCATTCCGGCGGGCGACAGGTGCGCAAGCAGCACCGGATGCCCCGCAGCCACCAGCTGCCGGATCAGCGGGCTGGCGGCCCGCGTCTCTCCCAGCGAGGCCGCGTAGATCCAGACCGCCCCTTGCGGCCCAACTGGTCCCAGGCCAAGCCGATGCGAAAGATGACGCAGATGCGCCGGCTCCCTGACCGCTCTGATTGCCAGAAAGAAAGCCAGAACCGGCAAGGCCAGATGCGCCAGAACCTGTATGCCAACATAAACAATCCGCGTGGTTCTTGGCAGCGCCGACGCGTTCACCTTGTGCTTCATGGACCCTCCGCTGCGGCCTTCTCTCTAGGGCAAGTCTACCCGGCCCTCAAGCTTGCGCCGCAAATGCGGGGCGAAGGACGCTACCTGCGGAACGGCCACAATCAAATCTTCTACCACCACACTTGCCATGCCATGACAGGACGCCCTCGCTGCGCCGGCCTTCCATGCTTGGGACCTGATAGTGGCTCGAAGCCATCGCTTCGAGTGCGCATGCGAGCAGGCCCTCGATCCCCTGGGCCGGGGCCGGCGATCGGGGCATCGATCAAAAGTCTGGAACCACAGATGTCGAAAAGAGTCTCGCCAACCTGTGGCGACTCAATCAGAAACTGGCCACGAAACAAGCCAGATGTGAAGGACGGAAGTGAGTTGCTCCCCAACACTTGGACAGATTTCCGGCTTGTCTTAGCTGCTACCTGCACCTGCTGATCGTTTCGGGTTGCGTTGAAGTTGACCACGTCGGCTGGTTGTTCGCCATGGACGGCGCGGGGCCGCAAGTGGTTGTAGAAGGTGATCCAGCGTCCGACGCCGGCCTTGGCCTCGGTTCCCCAAGCATGCAGATAGGCGCATTCATACTTGAGGGGGCGCCAGAGCCGCTCGATGAAGATGTTGTCGAGATACCGGGCTTTGCCGTCGGTCGAGATCTTGGTTTTGGCCCGCTTCAGTCTGTCGGTCCAGTAGACGGACGTGGTCTGCGACCCTTGGTCGGCATACATGATCTCGGGCGGGCGGAACTTGTGGATGGCCTCGATCTGCGCCTCGAGGCAGAAGTCGGCCTCTAGCGAGTTTGAATTGCGCCGGGCCAGCACCTTCCGGGTGAGCCAGTCCATGATGGCCACCAGACAGAGGAGCCCTTTGCGCATAGGCGAATAAGTGATGTCGGCGCACCAGAACTTGCTGGGGCGGTAGATCCGCAGCCCGTCTAGCAGATAGGGGTAGGTCTTGTGGCCCTTCGCGGGCTTGCTGGTGTCGGGCTTGCTGGTGTTGGGCTTTTGGTAAATCGGCATCAATCGCATCTGCCGCACGCCGTAAAACGGGGTTTCCAGGAAATGCTTGTCGATCGACAGCTCAGGTCGAGATTCATCACGGTTTCGCCCTGCGGCATGTAATGGAACGCCGACCGCGAGATCGACAGCAGGCGGCACTATGCCCCGACGGCGTGGGGTGGTTCCGTTCGATCATGCCCCGCCTGGCTTCCCGATCCACGGCTAGAGCTTTCGTGAAAAGAACACTAGCTACCGCCAGATCTCCGATCTTGGCATGCAGATCACGGAACGTGTCCTCGGCAATCTCAGTCGCTGCCTTGCCTCCGTGCTCACGGATGCCCGCAGTACCTTCCAGAAGTGCCTACTTCCATTGATGGATCATCGTCGGATGCACCTCGCAAGCGGTGGCCAATTCGGACGAGTTGCGTTCCCCCTTCAGTGCCTCTGACGCCGATCGAGCCTTGAATGCCGCATCGTGGTTCTTGCGTTTCGACATGTCTGTTCTCCTCGTTCTTGGAGGTCAGCAGACTTCAGATCGGAGCTTTCGGAACTGTCAAATTTCTTTGGGGGGATCACTCTGATGCCCCGCCTTTGCTCGGTGCAAGGCTGCAAGAAGGTCGCCCCCTCTTGCGCAAGTTGCCGCGGACTTAGCCCGATCCCGCTTCGATTGCCAGCGCAGGCGGTTGCCTTTGCGGCCATTCCGTCGCGCGGTGCCATGCCTGCCCGATCGCCAGCACCCCGGCATCATCGCCCGACCGGCCGATGATCTGCATGCCCATTGGCAACCCCTTGGGCCCAAACCCCACCGGCACCGAAAGCGCGGGCAGACCGATCAGGCTGGCGGGGACCACCACTTCCATCCAGCGGTGGTAGGTGTCCATGGGGCGTCCGGCAATCCGGTTGGGCCAGCGCCAGTCGGCGGGGAAGGGCCAGACCTGCGCGCTTGGCAGAACAAGCGCATCGAACCTGTCAAAGAGACGCGCCGCATGGGCATGCCAGCGGCTGCGTATCACGCTGGCCGCATGGACAGCTTGCGCCGAAAGGCCAAGTCCCTGTTCGATTTCCCACAAGCTTTCGGGCTTGGTCAGGGCACGTTTGACGGGATCCTCGGCCAGGGAGCGCTTCGCGCCTGCGTTCAGCATTGCCCGCAAGGTGGTCCAGGCGTGCCACAGCTTTTCGGCGGGGAAGGGTGGGGGCAGGGGCTCCACCACGGCCCCCATGTCTTCCAACAGGCGCAGGCCCGTTTCGCAGGCGTCAAGGATGCCCGGTTCCATCGGGTAGGCCCCGCCCCAATCGGCCAGCCAGCCGATCTTCAGGCCCCTTGCCCCCCGGTCCAGCCCGGACAGCAGGTCCGGCACAGGGCGGGGAAACGGCACCTCTGGGTTCTCGCCCGCCATGACAGTCAGAAATCGCGCCAGGTCCTCGACCGTGCGGGCCATGGGGCCATCCGTCGTCAGGGTGGCAAGGTAGGTGTCGCCTTCGGCATCACCTGGCACCAGCCCCCAGGTTGGGCGAAAGCCGTAGACATTGCAAAAGGCGGCGGGGTTGCGCAGAGACCCCATCATGTCGGACCCGTCCGCCAGCCAGAGCATCCTTGTCGCCAGCCCCGCGGCCGCCCCGCCTGAAGACCCTCCGGCGGAACGCGTCAGGTCATAGGGGTTGCGCGTCACGCCAAAGACCGGGTTGAAGCTGTGCGACCCTTGGCCCCATTCCGGCACATTGGTCTTGCCGGTGAAGATCGCCCCGGCGCCCCGCATCCGCGCGGCCAAAAGGTCATCCGCCATGGGCACATGGTCGGCATGGATCGGCGAGCCCCAGGTCGTCCGCAACCCCGCCGTCGCCACAACGTCCTTTACGGCAAGCGGAATACCATGCAGCCAACCCACCGGCGCCACGTCATCCAAGGCCCGTGCCCGGGCCATCAGCACATCAGGGTCCACCGTCGAGACAATGGCATTCACCGCGCCATTCACCGCGGCAACCCGTGCCAGATGGGTGGCCATCACTTCGGACGGCGCCACCTTGCGGCTGTGAATCGCATCGCTCAACCGTGTTGCCGACCACTCCAGCATGGCTTGCTCTTTTCCAAATACTCTTTGGGGGTGCGGGGGGCGAAGCGCCCCCGCTGCGCAGGGCGACGGCCCGCGCCAGCAAAGTGGAGGTGCCGGGGCCTTGGCCCCGGCACTCCGGTCAGCAGGCGATGGTCACTTTTGCAGTTCGGTCCAGATCGCGGTCATGTATTCCCGCGACGTTTCGCTGCAAACCGGCATGAAGACACCGGCGGCCTTGTGTTCTTCCGGGATCACCACCTCTGGCGCCGTTGCCATCTCGGGGTCCATGAAGGCTTCCGACCCACTCACCCCGTTCGCATAGCGGGCGAAGTTCGAGATCATCGCCGCGTTTTCCGGCTTCAGGATGAAGTCCATGAAGGCATAGGCTTCATCGACATTCTGCGCGTCCTTCAACAGCATCACGCTGTCCATCCAGAGCGTATAGCCCTCGCGCGGGTAGCCATAGGCCACGGTCGGCAGGTTCTGCCGGATCCGCATGGTCGATCCGTTCCAGTTGACCGAGGCCGCCCAGTCCTTGTTCGACATCTTCTCGGTCGCGCCATAGTCCATGGCGATCCAGTTCGGCTTGGCCGCAAGCAGGCCGTCGCGGACCTTCTTCAGCACTTCAAGGTCTTCGCTGCACGGCTGGCCACCGTAGTAAAGCGTGGCAAGGGTCACGATGTCGGTCATTTCCGGCACGACGTTGATCTTGCCCTTCAACTCATCCGGCACTTCCAGCCAGACGGCCGAGGTGTTGATGTCGCCGCCGTAGATCGCGGTATCCACCGCAACGCCCACTGTACCCCACTGCCACGGGATCGAGTTCGCGCGGCCCGGATCCCATTCGACACCGCGCCATTCGGGGGCGATGTTGGCGTGGTTCGGCAGGCGGGCAAGGTCCAGCGGTGTGGTCAGGCCCTTTTCGGTGAAGATCTGCACATAGTTGGCCGAAGGCACCACAAGGTCGAACCCATGGCCGCCAGCCTCGATCTTGGCCAGCGCCACGTCGTTGCTGTCATAGTCGGTCACGGTCACCGTGATCCCGGTTTCGGCCTTGAACTTCTCCAGAAGCTCGGGGCTGGTGTAGTTGCCCCAGTTGTAAAGCTGCAGCACGCCCTCGGCCGAAGCGAGGCCCGTCGTGGCCAGCAGAAGTGCGGTTGCCGTCATCAGTCTGTTCATCAGAGGTCTCCCGGTTGGTTGGTCTTTTCAGTCTTTCTTGCGCGTCAGAAGGAAGAACGCGGTCAGCAGCACCACGGTCACCGCCAGAAGCATGGTCGAGATCGCGTTGATCTCGGGCGTCAGCTGGCGGCGCAACTGGCCCAGCATGTAGGTGGGCAAGGTGTCCTGCCCGCCCGATTTCACGAACTCGGTAATCACCACGTCATCAAGGCTGATGACGAAGGCCAGCATAGCCCCGGCGATCATGCCGGGGGCCAGAAGTGGCAGCGTCACCCGGCGGAAGGTCTGCCAGGGCGTAGCATAAAGATCGGCCGCCGCCGTTTCCAGCGTCAGGTCCATGCCTTCCAGCCGGGCGCGGATCGGCAGATAGGCAAAGGGGATGCAGAAGGCCGAATGGGCCAGGATCAGATAGCCAAGCCCGTGGATGCCTGTTGCCTGCTTGATCAACCCGAACAGGATCATCAGCGCCACCGCAGTCACGATCTCTGGCACCATCAGGGGCTGGTTGATCATCACATAGATCGCCGTCTGGCCCTTGAAGGCCCGCCGCCGCGTGGTGCCAAGTGCCGCCATCGTGGCCACCGTGGTCGAGATCAGCGCCGCAAAGCTTGCGATGATCAGCGACCGCATGGTCGCGTCCTTGACCTGCGTATTGGCCCAGGCCTTTGCATACCAGTCCAGCGAGAACCCGCCCCAGACCGCAAGCGAGGTAGAGGCGTTGAAGGAATAGACCACCAGCGTGATGATCGGCAGGTAAAGCGCCAGAAAGACGATGATTGCCGTGGTGGCAAAGCCGGGCAGGCGGGCGACGTGGAAGCTGCGCTCAGCCATGGCCGGAAGACCCCTTGTTCGCGTAACGGACATAGACCAAGAGCGCGACCATCACGATCATCAGAAGCAGCATCGACAGTGCCGCACCCAGCGGCCAGTTCTTGCCTTGCAGGAATTGCAGCTCGATGAAATTGCCGATCATCATCTGCTTGCCACCGCCCAGCACGCGCGGCGTGACATAGGCCCCAAGCGACGGCACGAAGACAAGGATCGACCCCGCCACGATCCCCGGCTTGACGATCGGCAGGATCACCCGGCGCAGCACGCGCCAGCGACTGGCGTAAAGGTCATAGGCGGCTTCCAGCAGTTTCATGTCGAAGCGGTCGATGGCGGCAAACAGGGGCAGCACCATCAGCGGCAGATAAACATAGGTCATCCCGATGAAGATCGCCGTCGGGGTATACAGCACCTCGATCGGGGTGTCGGTGATGCCAAGACCCATGAGGACCGTGTTCATCAGCCCTTCCTTCCGCAAGACCTCGTTGATCGCATAGGTGCGGATCAGCAGGTTGGTCCAGAACGGAATGGTGATCAGAAACAGCCACAGCGCCCGTTCCTTGGGCGCACGCGTGGCAATGAACCATGCAGTCGGGAAGCCCACGACAAAGGTGAAGACCGTGGTCAGCAGCGACAGCCAGAGCGACCGCCAGAAGATCGACAGATGCGCATCGGCCAGCGCCCATTCGCCGGTAAAGATGTCCTTTGACCACAGGATTCCGACCCAGCCGCCGGTCGAGAATTCCCAGATCACATTGCCATGCTGGCCCGGGGTCAGGAAGGAATAGACCAGCACGATCAAAAGCGGCCCTGCCGCCGCAAAGGTCAGCACCACCAGCGCGGGCGTCGACAAAAGCCAGCCGTTGCGCGCCGAAGTCCTTACGGCATTTTCCTCGGCGGGGCTCATCAGTCCTCCACCCGCTGTGCTGCACCCGGGGCAAAGCCAATGCCGACCTCTTGCCCCTGCACCAACCCGCTTTCGCCATCGGCTGGGCTTTGCAGGCGGGCGACCACCTCGGTTCCGTCGGACAGGTGCAGGTGACAATGGGTGTCGGTCCCAAAATAGACCAGTGCCGCCACCCGGGCAGGGATTGCCCCGGGGTCAGAGACTGCCCCCAGCCGCAACTGTTCAGGCCGCAGGGTCACGGTAGCGGCGCGTCCGACATCGGCTGCCGACAGTCCAATCGAGATGAGGTCGCCAGTCGGCAGGCGCACGCCCCCGGCCTCGGCCGTGCCGGTCAGGAAATTCGTCTCGCCGATGAAGCTGGCGACAAAGCGGTTCTTCGGGCGGGTGTAGATATCCTTGGCGCTGCCCACCTGTTGCAGCTTGCCGTTCGACATCACGCCGATCCGGTCCGACATGGTCAGCGCTTCTTCCTGATCGTGGGTCACGAAGACGAAGGTGATGCCGGTTTCCAGTTGCAACCGCTTCAGCTCGATCTGCATTTCCTTGCGCAGCTTCAGATCGAGCGCCGAAAGGGGTTCGTCCAGCAGCAAGACTTTCGGCTGCGGTGCCAGCGCGCGCGCCAGTGCCACCCGCTGTTGCTGGCCGCCTGAAAGCTGTGACGTCTTGCGGCCTGCCAGCGCTTCCAGTTTGACCAGCGCCAGCATCCGTTCGGTCGTGGCGCGCACTTCGGCCGCAGGTTTGCCCAGCATTTCAAGACCAAAGGCCACGTTCTGCGCCACGGTCAGATGCGGAAACAGCGCATAGCTTTGAAACACCGTGTTCACCGGGCGGCGGTTTGGCGGCAGGGTGGTGATATCGGCCCCTTCCAGCAGGATCGTCCCGGCCGAGGGCATCTCGAACCCCGCGATCAGGCGCAGAAGCGTGGTCTTGCCACAGCCCGACGGCCCAAGAAGCGTGAAGAATTCCCCCCGCCGGATATCGACCGACACATCGTCCAGCGCCCGCATTTGCGAAGCACCCTGGCCAAAGACCTTCACGACATTTCGGGCAGAGATCGTCACCTCGTCGGCCACGGTCACACCCCCTTCATTTCCATTCATTTGATCATATTGGTCTGCCCGGTTGCCCTGTGACAAGCGATTCCTTCCCCGTCACCCTGCCATCGGCGCACGTTTTGCCGTCCAAGGGGAAGCCCGCTCAACTTCTGCGCACAAGGCGATGAGGGTTTCATCCTGCCCGAAGGCGGCGGCCAGATGGATGCCCATAGGCAGCCCGTCTGAAGACCAGCCCAGCGGCAGGCTGGCGGCGGGCTGGCCCGAGGCGTTGAACACCGCGCAAAACGGGGAATAGGCAAAGATGCCGCCCGGCCCGGTGCGGTAGGCGACATAGTCTTCCGTGTCATGGTTGAACCGGCCAACCTTGGCGGGCGGCTCGGCGAGGGTGGCGGTCAACAGGATGTCAGGCCCGCCACCGCCCTCGGGTTCGAAAAACCCGGCCATCTGGCGCCCGAATGCGTGGATGTCACCCACGGCTTCAAGGTAGCGCGTCGGGTGCAGCGTTTCAGCATGGGCGCATGCCCCGCGACCGACGCCTTCAACCAGATCATCGGACAGGGGGCGGCCCTTCAAGGCCGACCGGATGCCCAGTGCGGTGCCGACGGCGACGATATCGGTCCAGGCCCGCATCATGCCCGGCACATCGGCGCGGGGCCGGGACGGTTCAACGCTGTGGCCCAGCGCTTCCAGTAGCCGGCCCGCCGCGCGCACCGCTTCGGCCACCTCGGGGTGGATCGGCTCGCCGGTCAGGGTGGTTTCACAGATCGCCACCCGCAAACGCCGAGGCGGGCGGCTGATCGCGGCGGCATGGCCACGGGCCAGCGGCGGCGCCCAGTAAGGCGCGCCAAGGTCGGCGCCTTCACAGGCGTCCAGCATCACGGCGCTGTCGCGGACCGACCGGGTCAGGAACCCGTCAATCGCCATGCCCGCCCAGCCTTCGCCCGCGTAAGGGCCATCGGGCAGGCGCGCGCGCGTCGGCTTGAAGCCGAACAGCCCGCAAGAGGCGGCGGGGATCCGCACCGACCCCCCGCCATCCGACCCATGCGCGAAAGCCACGATGCCAGCGGCAACCGCCGCCCCCGCGCCGCCGGAAGACCCGCCCGGCGTATGGTCAAGGTTCCACGGGTTCCGGGTCGGGCCTCCATAGACGGCGGCCTCGGTCGCGGCACCGATCCCGCCTTCGGGGCTGGTCGTGCGCCCGAAGGTGACAACGCCCGTGGCCTTGATCCGCGTGAATATGCTGCTGTCGCCCCGGTATGTGGTGTTGGCCAGCAAGCGGCTGCCGTTGTGGCTGGGGAAATCCTTGGCCTCGACGCCAAGATCCTTGATCAGGAACGGCACCCCCCGGAATGGCCCCATCGGCAGACCGTCGGCAATTGATTGGCGCGCGACGTCCTCCTGCATCAGCACCACGGCGTTGATCGCGCCATTGCGTGCCTCGACAGCGGTCAGGGCCGCGTCCAGAAGTTCGGATGGGCTTGCATCGCCCTTTGCCACCAGCCCGGCAAGTTCGGTTGCATCCGCTGCGCCAAGATCACCGATCATTGCTGGTCTCTCCATTCATTCCGTCGCTTAGCCTGAAGCTTGGTCTTGCCGAGGTCATGCCTGCCTGCGGCGCTTCTTGTCGGTTTCAGGTCTTGTTGCCTGCGGTACGCCGGATCAGAAGCGGGCCAAGAATGGCACCCAGCGCCTCTGGCAACAAGGGCTTGGCGACAAAACCGTCCAGCCCTGCCGCCAGAACCGCCGCGCGCTGGTCTGCCATGGCGCCGGCGGTCATCGCCACGACCGGCACGGCCCGGCCCGGCCCGGCGCGCAGGCGGCGGAAGGTCTCGAACCCGTCCATTCCGGGCATCGCCATGTCCAGCAGCACAAGATCCACCGGGGTCTCGGCCACGATCCGCAGGGCCTCTGCCCCTCCTTCGGCTTCCATCGCATCTGCCCCCAACGATTGCACCAGACCAGAAGCGACCAGCCGGTTCGTCGCGATATCATCGACGATCAGGATGCAGCGCCCTGTCAGGTCCGGCATTGCCAATTCCGGAGGCGGTCCGGAAACCGGAGCCGAGAGTTCCAGCCGGAACACCGCACCTTTGGGCGTCGGGACATGGACCAGATCACCCCCCATCTGCCGTGCCAGGGTCCAGCTGATTGCGAGCCCCAACCCAAGTCCCGGCACGGCGTTTCCGCCCCGGCGGAACGGTTGGAAAAGATCTTCCGCCAAGGCTGCCGGGACGCCGGGGCCATCATCGGCAACCTCGATATCCAACTGCGTGCCATGGTGCCGGGCTGTTATTCGCACACAACTGCCGCCGGCATGTTTCAGCGCGTTGCCGATCAGGTTTGTCAGGCATTGGCGCAGGCGCTGGGCATCAAGCAGCACATGCGACGGCAGGTCTTCCGGCAAGATCAACGACAACTTGCTGCCGCCGCGTTCCGCTTCGGGCGCGAAGACCCCGACCGTGGTTTTCAACGCAAGCCTCAGGTCTGTCGGCCCCGGCAGGATCGCGACCCGCCCGTCGGTGATCGCCGAGAGGTCCAGCACATCGTCCAGCACCACCGCCAGCCCCCTTGCCGAGGTTACAATCGTCCGTAGCCTGTCTTGCGAGGTGCCGGTCGCCGCTGCCGCCTCGACCTCGCCCAGACCGATGATCGCATTCAGAGGGGTGCGCAGCTCGTGGCTCATCTGCGCCAGAAACAGGCTTTTGGCCGCGTCCGACGCCCGGGCGGCCGCTGCGCCTTCGGCACTGGCGCGATGGAGGGAATTGTTGGACCACATGGCGGTGAGGGCATAGGCGATCCCGCCAAGGCCGGCAGCCAGCGAAATTACCAGGCCGACCATGCTGTCGCGGTCGATCCAGTGCGCCAGATTGAAGCCCATGACGATCAATCCGACTGTCACCAATCCGGCAAGCCCGTAAGGCAGGTGGATCGAACGGACCGTGCTGAGCTGCAAAAGCGTCGTCATCGCCAGCCCGGCGGCAAGCGCCTTGGCATAGGGGTCGTCCGCCAGCCAGACCAACCCGGCCGCCGTAGCAATCACGGCTTCCATGATGATGACGGCGAGGATGCTTGCACGGTAGCGGCCCGGCATCTCCGCCGGGTCCAATCCGCGCAACAGCCTCAGCGCCGCGACTTCCGCCAAGATGTCGATCAGGACAAAGATTGCCATCACACTTGGATCGGTGAAAAGCGCGCAAAGGGCGTAAGCAAAGGAGGTCAGGATGATCCGCTGCCATTTCTCGCGTTCCAGAATTTCATACTGACGGGCGAGTTCGTCCCTGACCTTTTCCCGGTCGGTCAGGGTCAGGGCAGGGGACAGGGTCATCTCTCTGACACTCGGGCTGCTGCGGAGGGTGTTGCAGCTAGGACCGTCATCCCGTTCCCGGTCAAGGGGTTTCGCCAGCTTGCAGCGTCACCTCTTGCCGCAAAGCACCGTCGCGGCCGAAGATCAGGATCCTGTCATCGGTCGTGACCACGGCGACCCAGCCCGTGCCAAAGGTCACCGCGGCGGCCTTGACGCCTTCGGGCAGGGAAAGGTCTGTCGGCACATCCGGAGCTTGCGCGGAAAAAGCCTGCGGCATCCGGGTGACAATCAGCCCCACCACGGTTATGACACCGCCGATCATGGTAAGGGTCAGCACGATCACGAGCCATTTCAGCAGTCGCAGGCTGGGCGGCAAGGCCATGCTTTCGGGGCCATCTGGCGGGGCAATACCGGGCGAGGCGGGATCAGACATGGACGACCCTTTCGAGGACGACGAAGAAAGCGCGGGCGCCTTTGCGACCGGCGGCACCCTGACGGTGACCATCGGCGAAGATGCCCCCGCCCGTCTTGATAAGGCGCTTGCCGCCGCCGTGCCAGAGCAAGCGGCACTTTCCCGCTCGCGCCTGATGCGGATGATCGCAGATGGTGCGGTCAGCCGCGACGGGCAGGCCGTGACCGACCCCAAGGCGAAGGTGGCCGAGGGGCAGGTCTACCAGCTGCGCCTTGACCCTGCCATTGCGGTCGAGACGCTGGCCGAGGCCATTCCCCTGACCGTGATCTGGGAAGACGCCGACCTGATCGTGATCGACAAGCCTGCGGGCATGGTGGTGCATCCCGCGCCGGGGTCACCATCCGGCACGCTGGTCAATGCGCTTTTGCATCATTGCGGTGACACACTTTCCGGCATCGGCGGTGAACGGCGGCCGGGGATCGTTCACCGGATCGACAAGGACACGACCGGGCTTCTGGTGGTGGCGAAATCTGATCGCGCCCATCACGGCCTTGCCCGCCAGTTCGAGGATCACTCGGTCAACCGCCGCTATCTGGCGGTGGTGCATGGGGTGCCGCAAGCGGGCGATCCGCGCTTGCGCGGCTTGCGCGGGATCAGTTTTGAAGCCGGAGGCATCCTGCGCATTGCCACAGGCCTTGCCCGACACAAGACCGACCGCCAGCGGCAGGCCGTGGTCTGGGAAACCGGCCGACATGCCGTAACCCGCGCCCGGGTGGTCGAAGACTTTGCCGCTCAGGCCGCGCTGGTGGAATGTTGGCTGGAAACCGGGCGGACCCATCAGATCCGCGTGCATCTGGCCTATGCCGGGCATGGGCTGGTCGGTGATCAGACCTATGGCGGCAAGCGCAGATTGCCGGTCAAGGCCCTTGGCGCCGCCGCCGAGGCTGCCAACAGCTTTCCCCGCCAGGCGCTGCACGCGGCAACGCTTGGCTTTCTCCACCCCGTTTCGGGTCAGCGGCTGGAGTTCAGCGCAGACCTGCCAGAGGACATGGCCAGGCTTCTTGATGCCCTGCGAAAGGGCTAAGGCGCTGACGCACCGGGATCTGGCCCATGGCGCCGCGCTATCGGGAACCTTCCGGATGTTGCATCCCTTGGCGACCCTGCGACAGACATGGTGCGCGTTGCTCTCCGGTCGGGTTTTCCCGACAGCGGTCCGGGGGGAACCCTGACATTCGCGTGAGCAGAATGTCACAATGCTTCACATTCGGCTGTTCGATGGACATCTGGCATTAACAAGGTGGTGGTATTGCCTACTCTTGCGTGAGGCAGACCAGCGCCATAGATTACGCGATCTCTCGGGGGCGCAATCGCACCGGGGCAAATTGGGGGCACGACATGAGCACCTATACCAACCTTCCTGCACCCAGCCCGGAACAGGGGCTGAACCGCTACATGCAGGAAATCCGCAAGTTTCCGCTGCTGGAACCGGAAGAGGAATACATGCTGGCCAAGCGCTGGGTAGACCACCAGGACAGCGCAGCGGCCCACAAGATGGTGACCAGCCACCTGCGTCTCGCGGCCAAGATCGCCATGGGCTATCGCGGCTATGGTCTGCCGCAGGCGGAGGTGATTTCTGAAGCGAACGTTGGTCTGATGCAGGCAGTCAAACGCTTTGATCCCGAAAAGGGCTTTCGTTTGGCGACCTATGCGATGTGGTGGATCCGCGCCTCGATTCAGGAATATATCCTGCGGTCGTGGTCCTTGGTGAAACTTGGCACCACCTCGGCTCAGAAAAAGCTGTTCTTCAATCTGCGCAAGGCCAAGGCAAAGGTCGGCGCGCTGGAGGAAGGCGACCTGCGCCCGGAAAATGTGGCCCAGATCGCCAAGGATCTGTCCGTGACCGAGTCCGAGGTCATCGACATGAACCGCCGCCTGTCCGGGTCTGATGCCAGCCTGAACGCGACCGTGGGGTCTGATGGTGACGGATCGACCCAGTGGCAGGACTGGCTGGAGGATGAAGACAGCGATCAGGCCGGTGCCTATGCCGAGAAAGACGAAATGGACGCCCGGCGTGCGCTTCTGGTGCAGGCGATGGCGGTTCTGAACGACCGCGAAAAGGACGTGCTGATGCAGCGCCGACTTTCTGAAGACCCGGTCACGCTGGAAGAACTGTCGGAAAGTTATGGCGTCAGCCGTGAGCGTATCCGCCAGATCGAGGTGCGGGCTTTCGAAAAGCTGCAAGCCAGGATGCGCGAACTGGCCAAGGGCAAGGGCATGGTCGTCCCTGCCTGAGGGTGAAACCTCAGGGCCGTACAGCAGGGCCGTGCAATAGTGCCGGAGCCTTTGAAGGCTCCGGCATTCTGCTGCGACAGGTTTTCATTTGCTCCCCAACGCCGCGAGGGGTAGGAGGCAGGCATGAAAATGACCGATACATTCCTCAAGCCCATGCACCCCGAGGGCTACAAGTTCGTCGCGATCTTCGCGGCGGTGACGCTGGTTCTGTTCTGGATCTGGGATCCCCTTGGCTGGCTTGGCCTTGGCCTGACGGTCTGGTGCTATTATTTCTTTCGCGATCCCAAGCGTGCAGTGCCGCAGAATGCGGGGCTTCTGGTCAGCCCGGCTGATGGAGTGGTCAGCCTGATCGAACGTGCGGTGCCTCCGGCGGAACTGGGGCTCGGGCCAGAGGCCCTGACCCGGGTGTCGGTGTTCATGAACGTGTTCAACTGCCATGTGAACCGCGCACCCATCGCGGGCAAGGTGACGGCGGTGGCCTATCGTCCGGGCAAGTTCTTCAACGCCTCGCTTGACAAGGCGTCGGAAGAAAACGAACGCAACGCCTTGGCGATCGAGGTGGCGGATGGCCGCAAGATTGCCGTGGTGCAGATTGCCGGGCTGGTGGCGCGGCGGATCATGTGCTGGACCAAACCCGGTGACGCGTTGCGCACTGGCGAACGCTTCGGGCTGATCCGTTTTGGCAGCCGTCTGGATGTCTACCTGCCAGAAGGCGTAGAGCCTCAGGTCGCGCTGTGGCAGACCATGGTCGCGGGCGAGACCGTGATCGCGCTGATCGGGCAGGATGCCCCGGCCCGCGCGGCCGTGGTGGACTGACACAGATGGCCCGCAAACCGGCTGATCCCCCCCGGCAACTTCTGCTGTTGAAGCTGTTGCCGAACCTGATCTCGATCCTTGCGCTTTGTGCCGGGTTGACGGCGATCCGCTTTGCGATTGCGGGCAATTTTCCGATGGCGGTGTTGCTGATCGGCACGGCGGCGGCGCTGGATGGGTTGGACGGGCGGTTGGCCCGGATGCTGAAATCGGAAAGCGCCATCGGGGCCGAACTCGACAGCCTGTGCGATTTCGTGAACTTCGGCGTCACTCCGGCGCTGGTTCTCTATCTTTGGGCGTTGCGGGCCGATACCAACCTTGGCTGGATCGCGGTGCTGGTCTATGCCGTCTGCTGCATGCTGCGGCTGGCGCGGTTCAATGTCGGATCGCGCGCGGAAGGCGAGCCTGCCGAAAAGACCGCGTTCATCGGGGTGCCATCGCCAGCCGGAGCGATGCTTGCGCTGGTGCCGATGTATCTTGTCTTTGCCTTGAACAGCACGGTCGAGTTGTCACCCGCGGTCGTGGCGCTGTGGATGGTGGGCATCGGTGCCTTGATGATCAGCCGCACCAGAACCCCGTCGTTGAAGCGGATCACCATTGCGGCCGACCTGGCCCGCTATGCGCTGGTCGGGTCGGTGATGGTGGTGGCGGCCCTGCTTACCTATCCGTGGATCACGCTGCTGATCCTGTCGCTAACCTATCTGTCGTCGATCCTGTGGCTTTTCCTGCAAGGTTTGCGAGCGCCCGCGAAGCCCTGACAGCCGGGCGCTTGCCCAGGACATTTCTAGCGGTCCATTGACCTGTCTGCCTGTCCGACGGGTTGAATGATCGCCGGTTTTCTGGACACATGCGTCTTGCGATCAAATCATGGGGGGCTTTGGGATGAAACCGGTCAGATGGGGCGTGCTTGGGGCTGCGAGATTCGCCCGCGAACATATGGCGCCTGCAATCCACGCCGCACATGGGGCGGAACTTGCCGCCCTCGCGACCTCGGACCCCGCCAAGGCAGAAGGCTTCAGCACCTTCGCCCCCGGTCTTGTGGTCCATTCCAGCTATGACGCCCTGCTGGCCGATCCCACGATCGACGCGGTCTATGTCCCGCTGCCGAACCACATGCATGTGGAATGGACGTTGAAGGCGCTGGCGGCGGGCAAGCATGTGCTGACCGAAAAGCCCATCGCCATGAAGGCGCATGAGATCGACCAGATCATCGCCGCGCGTGACCGCACCGGGCTTCTTGCGGCCGAGGCCTACATGATCGTCCATCACCCTCAGTGGCAGCGCGCGAAGGAATGGTTCGAGGCGGGCGAGATCGGCACCCTTGTCCATGCCGATGTGGCCTTCAGCTTCAACCTGACCGAAACGGGAAACATCCGCAACAAGCCCGAAACCGGTGGCGGGTCGCTGCGAGATATCGGCGTCTACACCTTCGGCTGCGCCCGCTTTGTGACCGGGGCGGAACCGGTGGACCTGTCGGCCCGCATCCACCGCGAAAACGGGGTGGACGTGTTTGCGCAGGTCGCCGGGATCATGGAAGGCCCGGGTGGCCGCTTTACCTATGGCTCGACCACCTCGATGCGGATGTATAACCGTCAGGTCGCCACGTTCCAGGGGACCAAGGGCATGATCCGGCTGGAAGGCGGGCCGTTCAACGCCAATGTCAACGATCTGGCCGAGGTGGAGTTGCACCAGAACGGCAACCGCGTGACGGTGGAACGCTTCCCGACCGCCAACCACTACAAGTTGCAGGTCGAGGCCTTCGGCCGGACCGTCCGCGAAGGGGCCGCCTATCCGTGTCCGCTGGAATTCGTGCGCGGCACGCAAGCGATGATGGACCGGGTCTATGACGTGGCAGTCGACATCTGATCGCTGCCAAAGTGGCCGGGCGTCCTGCGGGTCTGCCCGGCTCTTTTACCCTTGCTGCGCTGCGGCGGTTAATTTTGGCCTGCTGTCACAGGCCTGTGATATGGTCAGGGGCAATGGGCGATTGTCCAGATTGCCCGGGCCAATCCGGCGAAGTTGCGATACCGCGTGAAAGTGGTTGCCAGTCCTGAAAGTTGCGTTTCCCTCTTCAGCTGAAAGTGCGCCAATGTCTGAAGGATACGCTGCAATTTCCGTTCCGCCCGTGCCGCAGCTGTTGCGCGCGCATGATCATCTGATGCAGCGGGGGCAGACACTTCCGAACGCCGCCTTGCGGGTTCTGGCGCGAGAGGTGATTCTTCGTGTCAGCCGGATTGAACCTTTGCACGCGCCGCAAAATGGCCAGCCAAAGACGGCAGAGGTGGAACACCTTTGCGATGCGCTTTTGTCATCGGACGATACCGCTGCTGCCGATCTGGTCCGCAGCGCGCGGCTGGATGGCATGTCGGCCGACGCACTCTATCATGCCTACATCGCCGAGGCCGCACGCCGCCTTGGCCAGCGCTGGGACCGGGACGAGGCGACGGCCGCACAGGTCATCCTTGGGGCCGGTCGGGTTTATGCGATCCTGCGCGATCTGCGCGCGGTCTTTCTGGCCGAACGCCTGACCGCACCACCGGGAGCGGAAGCGGTCTTTGCCAGCGTCCCCGGTGAGGTGCATGGCATCGGCGCCACGATTGCCGCCGATACGCTGCGCCGCAACGGCTGGGACATCGCGCTGCGCCTTGGCCTTGGCCATGAGGCACTGGTCGAAGAAATTGCCCGCCTGCAACCGACCATGGTCGGGCTGTCGGCATCCTTGCCGTCGATGACCTTTGCCACCGCCCGCCTGATCGTGGCGCTGCGCATCCGCTGCCCGCAGGTCTGGGTGCTGGTTGGTGGGCCGATCGTCGGCCATGACCCGGACATCGCCCGCATTGTTGACGCCGACGCCGCCGCCTCCGGCATCGACGAAGGCGCCGCGCTGATGGCGGCGCATCTGGATGACCTGAACCGTCTGCGCAGCGAACGGGTGTAAGGGTGGTGGTGCGGGCGGGCGTCAGCCCTCCATCGCCTCCAATTCGTCGATAAAGCCCGCGATCATCGACAGGCCCTGATCCCAGAACTTCGGGTCGCTTGCATCAAGGCCGAAGGGGGCCAGCAGTTCCTTGTGGTGCATTGACCCACCGGCTTTCAGCATGGCGAAGTATTTCTCTTCGAACTCCGGAAGGCCGCCCGCATAGGCCGCATAAAGCGCGTTCACCAGCCCATCCCCGAAGGCGTAGGCGTAGACGTAGAAGGGGGAATGCACGAAATGCGGGATATAGGCCCAGAAGGTTTCGTAGCCGTCCATGAACTCGAACGCATCGCCCAGCGATTCCGCCTGAATTGACATCCAGAGCGCATTGATATCGTCGGGCGTCAGCTCACCCTCGGCGCGTGCGGCGTGCAGCTTGCACTCAAAGTCGTAAAAGGCGATCTGGCGGACGACCGTGTTGATCATGTCCTCGACCTTGCCGGCGAGGAGGGTCTTCTTCTCGGCTTGGGTCCTGGCCTGATCCAGAAGCTTGCGGAAGGTCAGCATCTCGCCGAAAACGCTTGCCGTTTCGGCCAGCGTCAGGGGGGTAGAGGCCAGAAGTTCGCCCTGTTCGGCCGCCAGCACCTGATGGACGCCATGGCCCAGTTCGTGCGCAAGGGTCATCACGTCGCGTGGTTTGCCAAGGTAGTTCAGCATCACATAGGGGTGGACGGTCGTCACGGTCGGGTGGGCAAAAGCGCCCGGGGCCTTGCCCGGCTTCACGCCTGCGTCGATCCAGCCTTTCTCGAAGAACGGTTTGGCAAGGTCCGCCATGCGCGGGTCAAAGGCCCCGTAAGCCTCCATGACCATGCTGCGTGCGGTTGGCCAGTCTACCAGCTTTGGCGTCTCGATCGGCAAAGGGGCATTGCGGTCCCAGACCTGCAACTTTTCCAGCCCCAGCCATTTCGCCTTCAGCCGGTAATAGCGGTGGCTCAGCTTCGGATAGGCGCCGACCACCGCATTTCTCAGCGCCTCGACCACTTCGGGCTCGACGTGGTTCGCCAGGTGGCGGCCATGCTGCGGCGTCGGCATCTTGCGCCAGCGGTCGTGGATTTCCTTTTCCTTGGCCAGCGTGTTGTGGATGCGGGCAAAAAGCCGGACGTTCTTGTCAAAGACTTCCGCCAGCGCCCGGGCTGCGGCTTCGCGTTTGGGGCGTTCGGGGTCGGTCAGAAGGTTCAGCGTCGCTTCAAGGTTCAAAGGCTCGGCCTCACCCGCGACCGAGAACATCAGACCCGCCATCGTTTCGTCAAAGAGCTTGTTCCAGGCACTTGCGCCGACCACGCTTTCGTCATGCAGGAACTTTTCCAGCTCGTCCGAAAGCTGGTGCGGCCGCATCGCGCGCATCCGGTCGAAAACCGGCTTGTAGCGGGCAAGCCCCGCGTTTCCCTCCATCAGACGGTTCAGGTGATCATCTTCCAGACGGTTGAATTCAAGGCTGAAGAACACCAATGGCGTGGTGGCGTTGGTTACCCGGTCTTGCGCATCCGCCATGAACTTGGCGCGGTCGCTGTCCATGGTGTTCTGATAATACCGCAGGCCCGCAAAGGACATCAGCCGCCCGGCAAGGATGTCGATCCGCTCGTAGTCCTGTACGCATGCCAGCAGCCCTGCCGCATCCAGACCCGCCAGCTTGCCTTCGTAAGCCTCGGCAAACCCCGCGCAGCCGGTTTCCAGCGCTGCCATGTCACGGGAGAATTCCGGCGCGTCGGGGGCGGGGTAAAGGTCGGTCAGATCCCAGTCGGGCAGATCACCGAAGCCACCGCTGGCGGCATTGGCATCACGGACGGGCTGGGGCAGGTGCAAGGTCATGGGTCACTCCGGGCTGATCGGTTGGTGTCATCTAGGGGGCAAGACCCCTGCGGCGCAACCCCGACCAACGGGCCTGTGACCGTGGACTTGGTGGCAAAGCTCAATCCGCCGCACGCAACAAGGCGCGCAGGCTGGCCAGAGTGTCGATCTCCGCCACCCCCTTGTCGCGCCGCCAGCGCAGCATCCGGGGAAAGCGCAGGGCGATGCCGGATTTGTGGCGTGGGCTTTCCTGAATCCCTTCGAACCCGATTTCGAACACCAGTTCCGCAGGCACTTTGCGCACCGGGCCATATCGTTCCAGCGTGTGCCTTTGCACCCAGCGGGTGATTTCGCCAAACTCGGCATCGGTCAGGCCGGAATAGGCCTTGGTGAACGGCACAAGGTCGTTGCCGTCGCGGACACCAAAGGTGAAATCGGTAAAGAGGTTCGCCCGACGCCCATGTCCGGCTTGGGCGTAAAGCAGCACCGCGTCCACCGTGTAGGGGTCGAGTTTCCATTTCCACCAATCACCGCGCTTGCGCCCGGTGAAATAGGGCGATGTGGCGCGTTTCAGCATCACGCCTTCTGCCTCATGTTCCCGGGCGGTTGCGCGGATCCGGGCCAGGCTTTCCCAGGTTTGAAAGGTCAGGGACGGCGACAGTGTCAGCGGCAGGCCGGGGGAAAGACTTGGGGAAAGACTGGGCGGCAGGGCGGCGATGATCGCCTCCAGCCGCGCCCGGCGCTGGGACAGGGGGCGGTCGCGGATGTCTGTGCCGCCGTCTTCCAGAAGATCATAAGCCAACAGCCGCGCCGGGGCTTCGGCCAAAAGCGCCTTCGGCACCGTCTTGCGCCCGATCCGGCGTTGCAGTGCTGCAAAGGGCAGGGGGCGGTTGGCGGCCTGGTCCCATGCCAGAACCTCGGCGTCGATCACGGTTCCGGGGGGCAGGAAATCGGCCAGGGGGCCAAACTCGGGGAAACGGTCGGTAACAAGTTCCTCGCCCCGGCTCCAAAGGGCAAAGGTGCCAGGGCGGGCGATCAGCTGGCCCCGGATGCCATCCCATTTCCATTCCGCAAGCCAGTCTTCTGGCTGGCCCAATGTCTCGGCCCCAGCTTCAAGCGGGCTGGCCAGCGCAAAGGGAAAGGGGCGCGCGTCGCCCCCGGCGTCACCGTCGATCAGGGCGGAAAACCGGGTGCTGGCGGGATCCCAGTCACCCATCAGCCGGTGGGCCAGGGTGGCTTCTTCCACCCCCGTTGCCAGTGACAGCGCGCGGGTCAGAAGCCCTTGGGCCACCCCCATGCGAAAACCGCCGGTCAAGAGCTTGTTGTAAAGAAATCGTTCGGTTGCAGGCAGTTGCCCCCAAGTGGCAAGGACAGCCGCCCTGCGCGCCTCGACCGGCTGGCCGGTCAGCCGGATCAGCCCCCGGATGGCCGCGTCAAGGCCAAGGTCGGCCGTCGCCTCTGCCGGGGGCAGCAAAAGGGCGATGGTCTCGGCCAGATCACCCACGACCGAATAGCTTTCCTCAAACAGCCAGTCTGGGATGCCCGCCGCCTCGGCCGCCCAAAGGTGAAGTTCGGTCGAGGTGACTGCCCGCCTTGGCCGACGCCCGGTCAGAAGGGCGATGGTCCAGACCCGGTCCGCTTCAGGGGCCGCGCGGAAATAATCGGCAAGCGCCCGGGTTTTGACCCCGGTCTTTGTGGTGCCGTCAAGGGCTGCAAAGAGGGTGGCAAAGCGGTTCATGCGGCACCGCCATCTGCCGCCGCATTGGTGGCCGTGTCGGGTGCCGCTTCGTGTGTCGCGTCGGGCGGCAAGTCGGGGGGCGTATCGTCGGGATCGTCACCGGTAAACCGGGTTTCCACGATCCCTGCGTCATAGCCCCGGCTTTCCAGCCAGCGCCGGAATGGGGCGGTATAGCCATGGGTCACGAACACCCGCTCTGCCCCGGTTGCCGTGATTGCCGCGTCAAGCCCGGCCCAGTCGGCGTGATCCGACAGCACAAACCCGGTCCCAAGCGCGCGACGGCGGCGGATGCCGCGCACCGCCATCCAGCCAGAGACGAAGGCCGCCTCAGCCGGGCCAAGCCGGTTGGCCCAGGCCGAGCCAAGCGCCGATGGCGGTGCGATGACCAAGGCTCCGGGATGGGTTTTGGCGCTGGTGTCGGCGGTGGCGCGAATGGTGGCGGGCAGGCGGTAGCCTTGGGCGCGCAAGACCTCGGTCATGTCTTCGACCGCGCCATGGGTGAGGATCGGGCCAAGATCGGGCAGCCCGGCAAGAAGCCGTTGGGCCTTGCCAAAGCTGTAGGCGCCAAGGATCGACATCTTGCCCGCCGCCGCATTGGCCTGCCACCAATCCGCGATGCTGGCCATGACTTGCGGCTGCGGCTGCCAGCGGAAGACCGGCAGGCCAAATGTGCATTCGGTGATGAAGCTGTGGCAGGTGACCGGCTGGAAGGCTTCGGCCAGCCCGTCCGGTTCGGTCTTGTAATCGCCCGAGACCACCCAGACCTCGCCCGCCACCTCGACCCGGATCTGGGCCGAGCCGGGGACATGTCCCGCCGGGTGAAACGAGACGCGCGCGCCGCCGATCGGCCGCACCTCGCCATAAGCGATGCCCTCGGCGGTGATGGGGCCAAGCCTGCGGCGGATCACCGGAAGCGCCTGATGGGTGGCAAGGTAGCTGCCCATGCCGGGGCGGGCATGGTCGGAATGGCCATGGGTGATCAGCGCGCGCGGGACCGGGCGCCAGGGATCAATGTGAAAACCTCCCGCGGGGCAAAAGATGCCGCGGTCGGTGAAGGTGAGGACGGGATCGGCCATGGGGCGAAGGCTAGCACGTGACGGGCGCAGGGGAAGGGCCGACTATGCCGATGCCCGATCGGTCGGGCCGTCCTCGGCCCATCGAGGGCCTGCGGACGGCGCTGCCGCGGCGCGGTGGTCTGGCGGTTGCACCGGATGCGGGCCGTGAAAGCCTCCGGCGGGAGTATTTTTGAAAAGAGCAGGGGTCAGGTCGCGTGGGTCGCGTTCCGGCGGCATGCTCGGTGCGCCCGAAAATTGGGCAGATGGTCAGGAGGCGGGCGTTTTTTGGGTCAAGCCTCTTCCCCGGGGGAAGATGGCCTGTTCTACTGGTCGGGAGCAGTCGGGGGTTTAGGGCTTGAGCCAGTTCAACGAAATGTATCAAGGCACCAAGGTGCGCCCGCCCTATGCCCGGCTGGAAGACTGGGTGGCCGCGATGCCACAGGAGTTGCGCAGTCTGAAGCAGGCCGAGGCCGAGGCGCTGTTCCGGCGGATCGGGATCACCTTTGCCGTTTACGGCGAGGGCGGGGATCCGGACCGGCTGATTCCGTTCGACATGTTCCCCCGGGTCTTTGCGGCGGCGGAATGGGCGAAGCTGGAAAAGGGCATCAAGCAGCGTGCGCGGGCGCTGAATGCGTTTCTGGTCGACGTCTACGGGCGCGGCGAGATCATCCGGGCGGGCCGGATCCCGGCGCGGCTGGTCTATCAGAACGAGGCCTATGAGAAGGCCGTGACGGGCTTTGTGCCGCCAAAGGGGGTTTATAGCCACATTGTCGGGATCGACATCGTGCGGACCGGCCCGGACGAATTCTTCGTGCTGGAGGACAATTGCCGCACGCCAAGCGGGGTCAGCTACATGCTGGAAAGCCGCGAGATCATGATGCGGATGTTCCCCAGCCTTTTCCGCGAGAACCGGATCGAGCCGGTCGACGGCTATTCCGAAAAGCTGCGCCGGACATTGGCGAGTGTTGCCCCGAAGAAGTGTCAGGGGGAGCCGACAGTGGTGATCCTGACGCCGGGGCATTTCAATTCTGCCTATTATGAGCATTCCCTGCTGGCCGATCTGATGGGCGTCGAACTGGTCGAAGGGCAGGATCTGTTTGTCGATGGCGAATACGCTTACATGCGCACCACCGAAGGTCCGCGCCGGGTGGATGTGATCTATCGGCGGCTTGATGATGCCTATCTGGACCCGCTGTGTTTCCGGCCTGACAGTATGTTGGGCATTCCCGGGCTGATGGATGTCTATCGGTCGGGCGGGGTCAGCATCTGTTCCGCACCCGGGGCCGGAGTGGCCGATGACAAGGCGGTCTACTGCTTTGTCCCTGAAATGGTGCGCTTCTATCTCGGCGAGGAGCCGATCCTGAACAACGTGCCGACCTGGCAATGTGGCAAGCCGGATGATCTGAAATACGTGCTGGACAAGCTGCCGGAACTGGTGGTGAAAGAGGTCCACGGCTCGGGTGGTTACGGGATGCTGGTCGGGCCGAAATCCAGCCGCGACGAAGTGGAACGGTTCCGGGCGAAGATCGTCGAAGATCCCGGCAACTACATCGCTCAGCCGACACTGGCGCTGTCTTCGGTGCCGACCTTTGTCGAGGAAGGCGTGGCCCCCCGGCATGTGGATTTGCGGCCCTATTGTCTGGTGGGCGAACGGATCGAACTGGTCCCCGGCGGTTTGACGCGTGTGGCTTTGACCGAAGGGTCACTGGTGGTGAACTCGTCGCAAGGCGGCGGGGTCAAGGATACCTGGGTCTTGGCGGAATGAAGGGGGGCATCGGATGCTGAGCCGGACCGCTGACAACCTTTACTGGATCGCGCGCTACATGGAGCGGGCTGATACCGTGGCGCGGCTTCTGGAGGTGGGCAGCCGGATCAGCCTGATCCCGTCGGCGCATGGCTATCGCAGCGAATGGGACAGCCTGTTGCAGGCGACGGGCATGGCCGAGGCCTTTGCCAGGAAATACGGCGACCCGGTGCAGCGGAACATCGAGAGCTTTCTGTTCTTCGACCGTGATAACCCCTCATCCGTTGCAAGCTGCATCACGTCGGCGCGGGAAAACGGGCGGATCGTGCGGACTGCGCTGACGACGCAGGTGTGGGATGCGCTCAACACCGCGTTTCAAGAGTTGAAGGCGTTGGAGCGGCGGCCAAGGTCGGAACTGGAGCTTTCCCGCCTGACCGAATGGGTCATGCGCCATGCGGCGATGGTGCGTGGGGCGATTGACGCCACATTGTTGCGCAATGATGGGTATAATTTCCTGAACATCGGGTATTATCTCGAACGTGGAGACAATACCGCCCGTCTGATGGACGTGAAATATTATGTCCTGCTGCCCCGGGTGGATTTCGTGGGGTCCGGCCTCGACAATTACCAATGGACCACGTTGTTGCGCGCCATGGGGGCGCAACGGGCCTTCCATTGGGCCTATGGCGGCGAGGTGACAGCGGCCAAGATCGCGGATTTCCTGATCCTGAACCCGCAATCGCCCCGGTCCTTGACAACCTGCGTGGCTGGGCTGTCCAACCATCTGGGGCGGCTGGCAAAATCTTATGGCCGCGAGACCGAGGCGCTGGGCCATGCCCGCGCCGTGATGGCAGGGATCGAGGCGACATCGGTCGAGGATATCTTCGACGAAGGCTTGCACGAATACCTGACGCGGTTCATTGCCGAGGTTGCGGCGCTGGCCCAGGCGATTCATGCGACCTATCTGAACGGGGAGATGCGCTGATGCGGCTGACCGTCGACCATGTGACGCGCTATCATTATGATCGGCCGGTGCGGTCGGTGGTGCAAAGCCATCGCTTGCAGCCTTCAGCCTTTGCCGGGCAGAAGGTGACCGACTGGGAGGTGACTGTCAGTGGCGGCACGCGCGGGGCGTCGTTCCGTGACGGTGCGGGTGATATGGTGCAGGGCTGGACAGTGGCCGGCCCGGTCAGCGAGGTGACGGTGCGCGTGCAAGGCACGGTCGAAACAGTTGACCTGACGGGCGTCCTGCGCGGCCACAAGGAAACCGTCGCGCCAGAGTGCTACATGCTGGCCACGACACCGACACGCGCCGATACCGCACTGGATGCGCTGGCACGGCAGGCCGATGGGGGCGACCCGCTTGCGCTGGCCCATTCCCTTAGCGCGCTGGTGGCTGATGCCATTGCCTACATGCCCGGCGTGACCCATGCCCACACCACCGCAGCCGAAGCCTTGGCCTTGGGTGAAGGCGTCTGTCAGGATCATGCCCATGCGTTGATTGCCGTGGCGCGGGTGCGGGGGCTACCGGGGCGCTATGTGTCGGGTTATCTCTTTTCCGACGCGGACGGGCAGGCGCATGAAGCGGCGCATGCCTGGGCTGAATTGTATCTGGCCGGTCTGGGTTGGGTGGGGTTCGACCCGGCCAACCGCTGTTGCCCGGATGACCGCTATATCCGGCTGGGGTCGGGCCTTGACGCACAGGATGCAGCCCCCATTCGCGGCATTGCCCGTGGTGGCGGCATGGAAGAAATGGATGTGACCGTTGCGATCCTTCAGGCAAGCCAATAGGCTGCCTGACAAGACAGGGAGACGGACGGAAATGACCTATTGCGTTGGGCTCTTGCTGAATGAAGGCATAGTGCTTTTGTCGGACACCCGCACCAATGCCGGGCTCGACAACATTTCGACCTATCGCAAGATGTTCACTTTCGAAGACCCGGGGGAACGGGTGATCGTGATCATGACCTCTGGCAGCCTGTCTGTCAGCCAGACCGCGCTGGCGCAGTTGCGCGAGGCGATCGAAGACCCGGAAGCCACGCCTGAAACCAGCATCATGCTGGCGCCAACCATGCTGAAAGTGGCCGAGATTGTCGGCGACCGGCTGGCCAAGGTGCGCGAAGAGATCGACCACAAACTGTCCGCCGCGCAAGGGGCCAGTGCCAGCATGATTGTCGCCGGGCAAAGGAAGGGCGGCGCAATGCGGCTGTTCCTGATCTATCCGGAAGGCAATTTCATCGAGGCGACGGAAGACGCGCCCTTCCTCCAGATCGGCGAGCATAAATACGGCAAGCCGATCCTTGACCGGGTGGTGAAACCTTCCACCACGCTGGCCGATGCACAAAAGGCGGTGCTGTTGTCCATGGATTCCACGTTGCGGTCGAACCTGTCGGTGGGTATGCCGCTGGATCTGGCTGTCATTGAGCTGGACGCTTGCAAGGTCACCCTGAAACGCCGGATCGAGGCTGGCGACCCGGCCTTTCGCGCGATGAGCGAGGCTTGGTCCACCGCTCTCCGCGACGGATTCGCGCGGATTGCCATCTGAGGCTTGGCAATCGGGCGCGGCAATCCTACCTTCATGATGTAGCATGGGGGTTACGATGCCTGAACTGATCCGCCTTTACATCCGCAGCGTGGCGCTGGGCTTTGTCATTTCCGCCATGTTCACCGCAGGTCTGGTCTGGTTCGATGTTGCAGGGATCGGGCATCTGATCCTTGGGTCCGACATCGGCTGGGTTGCGGCGCTGATGATGGTTTTCTTCAATGGCATCGTGTTTTCCGCCGTCCAGTTTGCCTATCAGATCATGTCGATGGCGGAAGATGACGGGCAAGGTGGCGGTGGCGGCCTGCGCGAACGCTTGGGCGAACCCGTGCTGATCCCGGTGCCTGCCAAGGTTGAATCCGGCAAGCCACAGATCGGAACGCGTTTGCGAAAGTAAGGTGGCGGGCCCGCAGCAGCCGTGGAGTGCCGGGATTTTCCCGAGAGCCAGAGGTCTCAGGTGGGAACCAGGTAACAGGACCAGGATCCTGTCAGAGCCAGCCCCCGTGCGTTTGCTTATCGGCCACTGGAAAAAAGGCCTCGCACGTGAGGAGCAGAACCCGCCACAACAACAGATAGGCGCTTGGCGGGGCTGGCGCAAGTCTGGACAGATGTTCACCTTTGGTTCATGATTCTCCTATGGACAACCCGGTCAAGACCGCAAGTGATCTCATGCCCGCCCTGCCGGGGCAACGGCTTGGCCGTGGGGTCTGCCGTGGCCTTCGGGCGCTGGATTTCGTCTGTGTCGAGGAATTCATTCCCGCCCCGGGTTTGCGTGTGGACGTCATGGCGCTTGGCCCCAAGGGCGAGGTCTGGGTGGTGGAATGCAAATCCGGCCGGGCCGATTACCGGGCGGACCGCAAGTGGCAGGGCTATCTGGATTGGTGCGACCGGTTCTTCTGGGCTGTCGATGCCGATTTCCCGGTAGGGCTTTTGCCCGAAGGGACCGGGCTGATCCTTGCCGATGCCTATGATGCCGAAGTGGTGCGGATGGCGCCTGAGGCGGCACTGTCGGCCGCGCGGCGCAAGGTGGTCTTGCGCAGTTTCGCGCGCGCCGCCGCAGGGCGGTTGCAGGCCCTGCGTGATCCCGGGGCGCCGTGACCGGCCATCTCCGGGACTGATCGAAATCCGCGCGGATGCGGCGCGATCTCAGCGCCGTTTCTTCGGGGCCGCTCCCATGGCGCGGGCTGCTTCGGCCGCCGCGCGCAGCTCTTCGGCGATTTCGTCGGCCTCTTCAGGGTCGAAATCCAGTGGCAGTTCGATTCCGCCCTCTGCTTCGATATAGATGCGCACCATGCCCTGATCGGTCGGGCCGATCTGAATGTTGGCGGCGATATTGCTTTCCTTGTCGATGCCCATGGTGGCCTCCGGCTGGCTGGATGGCAGGCGGGTAGCGGCATGCGCCCCGGCGCGCAAGAAGCAATCGCAGGCCAGGTGGCAAAGACCCTTGCAATCCCGGGGGAGCGGGGCTAAATCGCCCCCCAAGTGCAGCCTTAGCTCAGTTGGTTAGAGCACCAGATTGTGGATCTGGGGGTCCCCCGTTCGAGCCGGGGAGGCTGTACCATCCTTCCTTATTCCTGACCGGCCTGTCCTTGCTTTGCGCAAGCGGGGCAAGCATTGCCGCGATCCCGGCCCCCGGGCCTTTCGGCGGGCAGGCGGTCTTCACCCCCCGGATGCGCGCGGTTAAGGTGGCCACCCCTGCCTTTGAGGATTCGCATGAGCCTTGCCCTGATCCCCCGCACCATCGCCACCGAGATTGCTGCCACCCCCGCTCAGGTAACCGCTGCGATCACGCTGCTGGACGAAGGTGCCACCGTCCCCTTCATCGCGCGTTACCGCAAGGAGGTGACCGGGGGGCTGGATGACACCCAGCTTCGCAATCTGGCGGAACGGCTGGGCTATCTGCGTGAGCTTGAGGCGCGCAGGGCAGCGATTGCCGGGTCGATCCGTGAGCAGGGCAAGATGACCGAGGGGCTGGAAAAGGCCATTGCCGGGGCGGTGACCAAGGCAGAACTTGAAGACATCTATCTGCCCTACAAGCCCAAGCGCCGGACCAAGGCGATGATTGCGCGGGAAAACGGCTTGCAGGGGCTGGTCGATGCCATTTTGGCGGATCGGTCGGCCGATCCGGTGGCGCTGGCGGCGGGATATGTGACCGAGGCCGTGCCTGACACCAAAACTGCACTTGAGGGCGCGCGCGATATCGTGGCCGAGGGGCTTGCCGAGGATGCGGCCCTTCTGGGCCGGTTGCGGTCGCACATGAAGCAGGTAGCGCGGCTGACCTCGACCATGGTGGATGGCAAAGCCAGCGAAGGCGCCAAGTTTTCCGATTACTTCGCCCATTCCGAACCGTGGTCGAGCGTGCCAAGTCACAGGGCGCTGGCAATGTTTCGTGGCCGCAACGAAGGGTTCCTGCAGCTTGATCTGATGGTGGACCCGGACGCGGCGCGCGGCGAAAGCCCGGCGGAGCGGGCTTGCGGTGCGGCGCTTGCGGCCACAGGGCAGGGTGCGGGGCAGGGCGCGGGTGACCGATGGCTGCGCGAGGCGGCGGCATGGGCCTGGCGCGTGAAGCTGCGGACCAGTCTGACGCTGGACCTGATGGCTGAACTGCGCGAAGCCGCCGAAGCCGAGGCAATCCGCGTCTTTGCACGGAACCTGAAGGACTTGCTGCTTGCGGCCCCTGCGGGTGGCAAGGCGACGATGGGTCTTGATCCCGGCATCCGCACCGGCGTCAAGGTCGCGGTGGTGGACGGCACGGGTAAGGTGCTGGAGACGGACACGGTCTATCCGTTCCAGCCGAAGAACGATCTGCGCGGCGCTCAGGTGACCTTGGCCAGGCTGATCGGCAAGCATGGGGTCAAGCTGATCTCGATCGGTAACGGCACCGCCAGCCGCGAGACGGAAAAGATGGTGGCCGACATTCTGGCGGTATTGCCAGGGGAAAAGCCGGTGAAAGTGATCGTGTCCGAAGCAGGGGCGTCGGTCTATTCGGCCAGCGAACTGGCGGCGAAAGAGTTTCCGGGGCTGGACGTGTCCTTGCGCGGGGCGGTGTCGATTGCCCGGCGACTGCAAGACCCGTTGGCCGAACTGGTGAAGATCGAACCGAAGGCGATCGGGGTTGGCCAATATCAGCATGACGTGGACCAGCACCGTCTTGGGCGCAGCCTTGAGGCGGTGGTGGAAGACGCGGTGAACGCGGTGGGGGTGGATCTGAACACCGCCAGCGCTCCTTTGCTCGCGCGGGTCTCTGGCGTCGGGCCGGGGCTGGCCGATGCGATTGTGGCGCACCGCGATGCCAATGGCCCGTTCTCCACGCGGCGCGAGCTTTTGAAGGTGGCGCGGCTGGGGCCGAAGGCCTTTGAACAGGCGGCGGGCTTCCTGCGGATCAGCGGGGGGAAAGAACCGCTGGACGCCTCCTCCGTCCACCCTGAGGCCTATGATCTGGCGCGGCGGATCGTGGCGGCCTGCGGGCGCGATCTGCGGTCGGTGATGGCCGAACCGGGTGTGCTGAAAGCGGTAGAGCCGCGGGATTTTGTCGATGAGCGGTTCGGGTTGCCGACAGTGAAGGACATCTTCGCGGAACTGGAAAAGCCGGGACGCGACCCGCGGCCCTCGTTCCGCACGGCGACGTTTGCCGACGGGGTGGACGACATCAAGGACCTGAAGCCGGGGATGCTGCTGGAGGGCACGGTGACCAATGTCGCGGCCTTTGGGGCCTTCGTCGATGTGGGCGTGCATCAGGACGGGTTGGTCCATGTCAGCCAGTTGTCCGACAGTTTCGTGAAAGACCCCCATGCCGTGGTCAAGGCAGGCGATGTGGTCAAGGTGCGGGTGGTCGAGGTGGACGTGGCAAGAAAGCGTATCGGACTGACGATGAAATCCGGCAGCGCCGGGGCGCGCGAGGCGGTGCGCGAACGCGGGCCGGCCCCGGTGAAACCGGTGCGCGGGCCGATGCAGGCGGGGGCGCAAGTGCAGGCGGGGGCTCAAGGCGGCGGAAATGCCTTTGCAGATGCCCTGAAGGGCAAGTTCGGGCGATAGACGCGGGACCGGAATTTTCGAAGATTCCGGTCCGATCTCTTTGAAGGAATCGGCGTGGCGCCCCGGTCAGGCGGCGGCGCCCCCGACAGTAAGGCCGCCGATCAGCAATGTCGGCTGGCCAACGCCCACCGGCACCCATTGCCCGGCCTTGCCGCAATTGCCGATGCCGGGATCAAGTTGCAGGTCATTGCCGATGGCGCGTATCTGTTTCAGCGCTGTTGCGCCATCGCCGATCAGGGTTGCCCCCTTCACGGCAGCACCAATCACGCCGTTCTTCACCCGGTAGGCCTCGGTGCAGGAGAACACGAACTTGCCAGAGGTGATGTCCACCTGCCCGCCCCCAAAGCCCACGGCGTAAATGCCATCCTTCAGGCTGCCGACGATCCCGGCAGGATCATCGTTCCCGGCCAGCATGTAGGTGTTGGTCATCCGGGGCATCGGGATATGGGCAAAGCTTTCGCGCCGGCCGTTGCCGGTGGGGGCCACGCCCATCAGGCGGGCGTTCTGGCGGTCCTGCATGTAGCCGACAAGGACGCCGTCCTCAATCAGGACGTTCTTGCCCGAGGGCGTGCCCTCATCATCGATCGAGATGCTGCCGCGCCGGTCAGGTATTGTGCCGTCATCAAGCACAGTCACGCCTTTCGATGCGATCTGTTTCCCCATCAGCCCAGCAAATGCAGAGGTTTCCTTGCGGTTGAAGTCGCCTTCCAGCCCGTGACCGATGGCTTCGTGCAAGAGGATGCCAGGCCAGCCGGGGCCAAGGACGACGTCCATCACCCCGGCCGGGGCTTCCTCGGCACCAAGGTTGACTTGGGCGATGCGAAGGGCTTCGGCGAGCATCGGTTTCCAGGTGTCTGCGTCCATCAGCTGCGCAAGGCCGTAGCGCCCGCCCTTGCCGGTGCCGCCCTGTTCGCGCCGTCCGCCTTCCTCGATCATGACGGAAACGTTCAGCCGTGCCATCGGGCGGATATCGGCAAGGCGCAGGCCATCGGGGCGGAGGATTTCAACTTCTTGAATCGAGGCGGAGAGGGTGGCGGAGACCTGCACCACGCGGGGATCAAGCGCGCGGGCGTGGGCGTCGATTTCGCGCAAAAGCTCGATCTTCACCGGGAAGGTCGCGTCTGACATCGGATCATCGGGGCGGTAAAGCCGGGTGTTGGTGCCGCGCGGGCTGTCAGCCAGTGTGCCGCCACCGGAGCCCACGGCAAGGCGCGCGGTTTCCGACGCTCGGCGCAGTGCGGTTTCGGTGATCTCGGTCGAATGGGCATAGCCTGCAACTTCACCGCGAACCGCCCGCAGCCCGAAGCCTTGGCTGGCGTCATAGGTGGCCTGCCGGATCCGGCCATCATCCAGCACGATCGCCTCGGCCCGGCGGCGTTCAAGGAACAGCTCGCCATCGTCGGCCCCATCGGTGGCCGCACGCAAGGTGGCAAGGGCGGCGGCTTCGTCCAGATGGGTCTCGAACGGGCGGAAGGGGGCTTCGGTCATCTTGGCCTCATGCGGGGGAACAGGATGCAGAGATGGGCCGCGCGCGGGCCGGGGTCAAGGCGTTGGTTCCGGGGCCGGGGCGTTGCGCCCAATCGTCTGGTCGATGAAATCGACCCCTTTGGCCCAGGTGGCCGGGTCAAAAAGCGCCTCATGCCCGACAGGGCCAAGCGACAGGAAGGTCTTGGGGTCTTTCGCCGCCGCAAAAAGCGCCTTGCCAAAGCCGAAGGGGATCACCGCATCGCGTTCTCCATGCAAGATCAGAAGCGGCGCGCCGATACGGGCAATATGGCTGGAGGAGTGGAACTTGTCCCTCATCAGCAGGTTCACGGGAACCCAGGGATAGGCCTTGCGGGCAATATCGACGGCCGAGGTAAAGGGGGCCTCCAGCACCACCGCCCCAACCGGGTTTTGTGCCGCGGTCTGCACGGCCACGCCGGTGCCAAGCGATTCGCCCACCAGAACGATACGCCCCGCGCCGATCCCGTTTGCGCGAAGATGCACATAGGCGGTCTGGGCATCGGTAAGCAGGCCGGATTCCGAAGGCTTGCCGCTGCTGCCACCATAGCCGCGCCATGACAGGAAGGCCGCGCCAAGCCCGCGTGATTGGTAGTAGGCCAGCCGGTCAGCCCGGTCCGCCATTGCCCCGGCATTGCCGTGCAGAAACAGGATCGTCGGCCGCCCCGGCGGGGCCGGGCTGTGCCACAGGACCAGTCTTTCGCCATCTGGGGTAGCCAGCATGACCCGATCGACCCCGCGGAGACCCAGCGTTTCGGGGGCGGGGTCGCGGCGGGCAGGAAAATACTGCAACTCGCGCTGAAAGAGGAATAGCCCCGACAGCGCCGTCGCATAGAGAAGGCCGAACGTCACAAGGGTCAGCTTCACAAAGGCCATGTGCAGAGCGCCTTTCGCAGTTCATTGCCCAAGGTACCTGCGCGCCGGGCAAGCCCATGGAGTGCTGCTATGTCGCAACGGTTTTGCTTGTCGCGGCCCGGCTAATATGGTTTGAACAGCCGCGTAAACAACGGGATTCTGCCCTTGACGGCAGGCTCGGGAAAAAGCGGCGTCAGGCCGCAACGCGAACGGGATAAAGACATGCGCCTTTCGACCTTGATGACCGGGATTGCCGCGGCCTGCTCTGCAAGCCTTCTGGCTGGATCGGCTCTTGCCCAACAAGCCCTTGAAATCATTGGACAGCCAGTCGATGGCGCCATGGGGTTCCAGCCCTCTGGCACCGAAGGCGCGCGCGACCTGGTCTGGTTGGACACGATGATCCTTTATATCATCACCGTGATCGTGGTGTTTGTGACCGCCCTGCTGATCTATGTGATGATCCGCTACAATTCCAAGTCGAACCCGACGCCGGCCCGGTTCACCCACAACTCGCCGCTGGAAGTGGCGTGGACGGTGATCCCGATCGTGATCCTTGTCTTCATCGGGGCTTTCTCGCTTCCCGTGTTGTTCAAGGATCAGGAAATCCCTGTGGGTGACGTCACGATCAAGGCCACCGGCTATCAGTGGTACTGGGGCTATGAATATGTCGATGAAGACGTGGCCTTTGACAGCTACATGATCGGCTCGCCCGCGCTGGGTGGCAACAACATGCTGACCCCGGAAGTGGAAGCTGATCTTGCCGCCGCCGGCTATTCGCGCGACCAGTTCCTCTTGGCGACGGATACTGCGGTTGTCGTGCCGGTTGGCAAGGACATCGTCATTCAGGTGACGGCGGCTGACGTGATCCATTCGTGGAAGATCCCCGCCTTCGGCGTGATGCAGGACGCTGTGCCGGGTCGTCTGGCCGCGCTGTGGTTCAAGGCGGAAAAGGAAGGCATCTACTTCGGCCAGTGTTCGGAACTTTGCGGTCAGATGCATGCCTACATGCCGATCACCGTGAAGGTGGTGTCAGAAGCCGCCTATGCGGAATGGCTGGAAAAGGCCAAGGCCGGTGATGTCGAACTGTCGCATGCTGTTGCCGAAACCCCGGTTCAGGTCGCATCCAACGACTGACCCGCGACGCGCAAGCGTTCTTGGGCTGAAACTTTGACGGGGCTTGCTGCGGCAGGCCCCCCACTTTACGCCAAGGCCTGTTCAGGCAGGTCGGATCGAAGCAGGACTGAATGAGCGATATCGGCGCCTACCAGACCACGACCACCGACCCGCATGAGGCTGGGTTCGGCGATTATGTGCAGCTTTTGAAGCCGCGCGTGATGTCGCTGGTCGTGTTTACCGCGCTGGTGGGCCTTCTGGTCGCGCCCGTGTCGCTGCACCCGGTGGAGGCGTTTGCCGCCATCTTGTTCATCGCGCTGGGGGCGGGGGCATCGGGCGCACTGAACATGTGGTGGGACGCTGATATTGATGCGGTCATGGCCCGCACCGCGCGCCGCCCGGTGCCTGCCGGCAAGGTGCAGGCCGGTGAGGCCCTGGCCGTGGGTCTGGCGCTTTCGGGCATCAGCGTGGTGATGCTGGCCTTGGCAACCAATCTGGTGGCGGCAGCGCTGCTGGCCTTCACCATCTTCTTTTACGCCGTCGTCTATTCGATGTGGCTGAAACGCTCGACCCCGCAGAACATCGTGATCGGTGGCGCTGCCGGGGCGTTTCCGCCGATGATCGGCTGGGTTGCCGCGACGGGCAGCGTTTCCGTCGAGGCGGCGCTGATGTTCGCGCTTATCTTCATGTGGACGCCGCCGCATTTCTGGGCGCTGGCTCTGTTCATGAAGGCCGATTACCACACCGCCGGGGTTCCGATGCTGACCGTGACGCATGGCCGCAAATCCACGCGGCGGCATGTGCTGGCCTATACGCTCCTCTTGGTGCCGGTGGCGGTTGGTGCGGCGCTGACGCAGGTGGGTGGCATGTTCACTCTGGCGGTTGCGGTGGCTCTGAACCTTTGGTTCGTCATTGGGGCCGTGCGCATCTGGCAACGCGATGAGGCGGTGGCCGAGGCTGATCGCTATGCCGTTGAAAAGGCTTTCTTCCGCTTTTCGCTTCTGTATCTGTTCCTGCATTTCGCGGCCTTCCTTGTGGAAGCGGCGCTGAAACCGTTCGGACTGGGGGGCTGGTGATGGCCCTCCGTCCGACGCATGAGCTTCACAAGCGCCGCTTCAGCCGCAACCTTGGCCTTGGTTTGACGCTGGCCGCCTTCGTGGCGCTGGTCTTTGCCTTGACCGTGGTCAAGGTGCAGCGTGGCGATCCGATGCAGGGTTATGACCATGTGATCCAGCCGCAGGCGCTGCCAAAAGGGGGGGGAGGATGATCTTTCCACGTCTTCAGGGTCCGCAGCGGACCCTTGTGCAGACTGTGTCGCTGGTCGTTGCGATGGCGTCGTTGTCTTTCGCCGCCGTGCCGTTCTATGACTGGTTCTGTCGGGTGACCGGATTTGGCGGCACAACCTCGGTCGCGGATGCCGGCTCGGATGTCATTCTGGACCGGACGATCAAGGTGCGCTTTGACGCCTCGCTGGAACAGGGGATGCCCTGGACCTTCAAGCCCGCGGTCCCGTCCATGGATATCCGCATCGGTGAAACCGGCCTTGCCTTCTATGAGGCGCACAACCCGACCGACCGTCCTGTTGCGGGAACCGCCAGCTTCAACGTCTTCCCCTATTCGGCAGGCGGCTTCTTCACCAAGATTGAGTGTTTTTGTTTCACCGAACAGGTCTTGCAACCGGGCGAAACCGTGCAGATGCCGGTCAGCTTCTACGTCGACCCCGCATTGGTGGACGACCGTGAAGGCCGCTTTGTGAATGAGATCGTGCTGAGCTACACTTTCCACCTGACACCGCTGCCCGACGAACAGGCGGCATTGACCACTTCCACCGCGCCCAACGCTGGCGCGGTGAACTGACCGAAAAAGAAAACGAGGGAACCGCCAGCCATGGCCCACGCAAAGAACCACGACTACCACGTCCTGCCGCCGTCGATCTGGCCGCTGCTGGGTGCGCTTTCCGGCTTTGTCATGCTTTTCGGGTCGGTCCTGTGGATGCATGGATCCGGCCCATGGCTGGGGCTTATCGGCCTTGCAGGCGTGCTTTACGTCATGTTCGCGTGGTGGTCGGAAGTCGTGCAGGAAAGCCAGCAGGGCGACCATACTCCTGTCGTTCGGCTGGGTCTGCGCTATGGCTTCATCCTGTTCATCATGTCGGAAGTCATGTTCTTCGCGGCCTGGTTCTGGACCTTCTTCAAGCACCGCATGTATCCGATGGGGCCGGACAGCCCGGCGATTGATGGCGTCTGGCCGCCCGCCGGGATCGAGACCTTCGACCCTTGGCACCTGCCGCTGATCAACACGCTGATCCTGCTCTTGTCGGGCTGCGCGGCAACCTGGGCTCACCATGCGCTGGTGCATGAAAACAACCGCAAGGATCTGGTCAACGGCCTGATCCTGGCGATCGGGCTTGGCGTGATCTTCACCGGGATGCAGGCCTATGAATACAGCCACGCCGCCTTCGGTTTTGCCGGCAACATCTACGGCGCGTCGTTCTTCATGGCGACGGGGTTCCACGGGTTCCACGTCATCATCGGGACGATCTTTCTGACTGTCTGCCTGATCCGCGCGCTGAAGGGGCATTTCACCCCCGAAAAGCACGTCGGGTTTGAGGCTGCTGCCTGGTATTGGCACTTCGTTGACGTGGTCTGGCTGTTCCTGTTCGCCGCCATCTACGTCTGGGGCCAAGGCTGATTTCAGCCAGCCAACACGGCTTTCAGCGCGGGCCTTCGGGCCTGCGCTTTCGTTTCGGGGAAGCGTTCCTTGGGGGTGACATGCTGCGCAACACGATCTTTGCACTGGTTCTGGGGATCTCTGGTGCGGGGGTGCTGATCGCGCTGGGGGTCTGGCAGATGCAGCGCCTTGCGTGGAAGGAAGCCATCATCGCCGAGGCTGCGGGGATGATCGCGGCGGATCCGATCCCGCTGCCTGCCGCACCCGACCCGACCCAAGACCGCTACCGGGTGGTTTCGGTCCTTGGCAGCTTTACCGGGCAAGAGGCGCATGTGCTGACCTCGACCCGGGAAATGGGGCCGGGTTTTCTGGTGATCGCCGCCTATGAAACGGACGATGGCCGCCGCATCCTGATTGACCGGGGGTTCGTGCCGGAAACCGAAAAGACCACCCCGCGCCCGGCCCGCGCGGTGGCCGTGGAAGGCAACCTGAACTGGCCCGATGATGTGACCTCCTCTACCCCAGCCTATGATACCGGGCGGGCCATCTGGTATGGCCGCGATGTGCCCGGAATCGCGGCGATCCTTGGGACCGAGCCGATTCTGATCATCGCCAAATCCGACACCGGCGACGCGATCATGCCGCAACCCGTCACGACAGCGGGCTTTCGCAATGATCATTTCAGCTACGCGGTCACCTGGTTCGGGCTGGCCGCAGTCTGGCTGGGGATGACAGTGTTTCTTCTCTGGCGTATCAGGACGCGGACAGACTGAAGGCGCATGCGATGAAATATGTATCCACCCGTGGCACGGCCCCGACGCTTGGCTTTGGCGAGGCGATGATGACGGGCCTTGCCCGTGATGGCGGGCTTTATGTCCCCGAAACCGTGCCGCAGTTCAGCCACGGTGAAATTGCCGCGATGGCCGGCCAGTCCTATGAGGATGTGGCCTTTCGCGTGATGCGGCCCTACATCGGCGGCTTTTTCGCGGATGACGAGTTTCAGGGCCTGATAGCCGCCGCCTACCAGGGCTTTCACCACGCCGCCCGCGCGCCGATGGTGCAGCTTGGGGCAAACCATTTCCTGCTGGAGCTGTTCCACGGCCCGACACTGGCCTTCAAGGACTTCGCCATGCAACTGATCGGCCAGATGATGCAGGCCGCGCTGGCGAAGTCGGGGGAGCGGATCACCATTGTCGGCGCCACCTCTGGCGATACCGGGTCGGCGGCGATGGAGGCGTTCCGGGGCCTAGCCAATGTGGAGGTGTTCATCCTCTTTCCGCATGGCCGGGTGTCGGATGTGCAGCGCCGGCAGATGACGACCCCGGTCGAGGCGAACTGCCACGCCCTTGCCATCGACGGCGATTTTGACGAAGCGCAGGCCCGCGTGAAGGACATGTTCAATGACTTTGCCTTCCGTGATGGGGTGCGGCTGGCCGGGGTGAACAGCATCAACTGGGCGCGGGTTCTGGCGCAGGTGGTCTATTACTTCTACGCCGCCACCGCCCTCGGCGCGCCGCATCGCGCGGTCAGCTTCACCGTGCCGACCGGCAATTTCGGTGACATCTTCGCCGGCTACATCGCCCGTCGCATGGGGCTGCCGATTGACAAGCTGGTGATTGCGACCAACCAGAATGACATCCTTGACCGGGCGCTGCGGTCTGGCGATTACCGGACAGATGGCGTGCGCCCCTCGATCAGCCCGTCGATGGACATTCAGGTTTCGTCCAACTTCGAACGCGCGCTGTTTGATGCCTATGGCCGTGATGGCGGGGCGATTGCTGCACTTATGGCGGAACTGAAGGCGGGCGGCTTCCGCATCAGTCAAGGCGCGCTGGAGATCCTGCGCGCCACCTTCGCCTCGGGCCGCTGTGATGAGGATGAAACCCTGTCCACGATCCGCCACTTCTGGAAAGAGACGGGTGAATTGCTTTGCCCCCACTCTGCCGTGGGTGTGAAGGTGGCCGAAGAACAGCTTGGCCGCGCGCCGATGATCACGCTTGCCACCGCCCATCCGGCGAAATTCCCCGACGCGGTGGAACGCGCCACCGGCATCCGCCCCGGCCTGCCGCCGCATATGGCGGATCTATTTGACCGGCCGGAACGGATGACCCGCGTGCCGAATGATCTTGCTGCCCTTCAGGCGCTGGTGCGCGAAAGGATTGCCCGTTGACGCAAAGCCTCCATACCCTGCCAAACGGCTTTCGGATCGTGACCGAAGCGATGCCCGGCCTGCAATCGGCCAGTATCGGTCTGTGGGTCGAGGCCGGCGGGCGGCACGAAACCCCGGCCCAGAACGGCATCGCGCATTTTCTGGAACACATGGCCTTCAAAGGCACCCGGCGCCGGTCCGCCTTGCGGATTGCCGAGGAAATCGAGGATGTGGGCGGCTACATCAACGCCTACACCAGCCGAGAGATGACGGCCTATTACGCCCGCGTGCTGTCAAGCGATGTGGTCATGGCTCTGGACGTGATCGCCGATATCGTCCTGAACCCCCTGTTCCGCAAGGCGGATATCGAGACCGAGCGGCATGTGATCTTGCAGGAAATCGGTCAGGCGCTGGACACCCCCGACGATATCATCTTCGACTGGCTGCATGAAGTGAGCTACCCCGATCAGCCCTTTGGTCGCACGATACTTGGGCCGGAAGAACGGGTGTCGTCTTTCACCAAGAAGGATTTCGAAGGCTTTGTCGGCCACCATTACGGCCCCGACCAGATGATCCTGTCGGCGGCCGGGGGTGTCGATCATGCCGCCATCGTTGAGGCTGCCGAGCGTATCTTCGGGGGGCTGAAACCTGTGGGCGCCTCGACCGTGCAGCCCGCGCGGTTCGAAGGTGGCGAGCGGCGCGAGGTGAAGGATCTTGAACAGGTCCACTTTGCGCTGTCGTTCGAAGGGCCGGGCTACCGGGATGACGCGGTCTATACCGCGCAGGTCTATGCCACCGCGATGGGCGGCGGCATGTCCAGCCGCCTGTTTCAGAAGATCCGCGAAGACCGGGGTCTGTGCTATTCGATCTACGCCCAGGCCAGCGCCTATGAAGACACCGGCCAGATCACCATCTATGCCGGCACATCCGAGGAAGAGATCGGCGATCTGACGCAACTGACAATTGCCGAGTTGAAGCGCGCGGCCGATGACATGACCGAGGCCGAGGTGGCCCGCGCCCGGGCGCAGTTGCGCGCGGGGCTTCTGATGGGGCTTGAAAGCCCGTCCAGCCGTGCCGAACGCAACGCGCGGCTCTTGTCGATCTGGGGCCGTGTGCCTGCGGTGTCGGAAGCCGTGGCCAAGATCGACGCCGTGGATACAGCGGCAGTGCGCGCCCATGCGGCCGGTCTGACCCATGCGAAAGCGGCGCTGGCGATCTACGGTCCGGTTGCCAAGGGGCCGGGGATCGAGGAGATCCGCCGCGGATTGTCAGGCTGATGCTTGGCCTCAAACGCCGGGTCCGGGTCGAAACCGAGCGGATGACGCTGCGGCTGCCCGAACATGCCGACTGGCGGCAATGGTCTGACTTGCGCCAGGACTCGGCCGAGTTCCTGGTGAAATGGGAGCCGGTCTGGTCCAATGATCACCTGACCCGCCGCTCCTTCACCAACCGGGTCTATTGGGCGCAACGGGCCGAAGCACAGGGGACCGCGCTGCCGATGGTGCTGATCCGGCGCGAGGACAACCAGCTTCTGGGCGCGCTTACGCTGGACAATATTCGTCGTGGACCGGCGCAGGCCGGCACGCTTGGCTACTGGATCGGCCAGCCCTTCGCGCGCCATGGCTACATGCGCGAGGCGATCTTGGCGCTGACCCATCACGCCTTCACCCGGATGGATCTGTCGCGGATGGAAGCTGCCTGCCTGCCGGAGAACGCCGCCTCGCGCGGGGTCTTGGAGAAATGCGGCTTCAAGTATGAGGGCGTTGCGCAAAGCTACCTGCAAATCAACGGCCGCTGGCGCAACCATGTGCTTTACGCCAACCTGCGCGGAGATCGGCGCGGGCGGACAGATGTTGGCTGACCTCGCGCATCCGTGATCGCAAAGCCGCGTGACGTGGCGCCGATCCGGGTTACCCTTGGGAAGACCGGAGGTGACCCATGCGACTGACCCTTGCCCTGCTGATCCTGACGGCAGCCCCCGCGCTGGCACAGGACCGGATCCCGTCGCATTGCATCGCGCTGGCAGAGGCAGAGGCGCAGGTTGTCCCGGTTGCCTTGAACGAAGGTCTGGACGAAGGCAGCGTCCTGATCCGCTACATCAACCACGCCAGTTTCGCCGTTGTGACCCATGACGGCACGGTCGCGGTGACGGATTACACCGGCTATATCGGCACGCAGGACGTGGTGCCGGATGTGGTGACCATGAACAATGCCCATTCCACCCACTGGACCGCCGCGCCCGATCCGCGCATCCCGCATGTGCTGGAAGGTTGGGGCGCAATAGGTGCGCCTGCCGATCACCGGCTGGATCTTGGCGCGATGCTGGTGCGCAACGTGCCGACCGATACGCGTGGCCCCTTTGGCGAAGGCGCGCGCAAGGATGGCAATTCCATCTTCATCTTCGAGGCCGGGGGGCTTTGCATCGGCCACCTTGGCCACCTGCACCAGATCCCGTCTGACGAACAATACGCTGCCATCGGGCGGCTGGATGTGGTGATGGTCCCGGTGGATGGCGGCTATACGCTGCGCCTGGGCGACATGGCAGGGGTGGTGCGGCGGTTCAGATCCTCGGTCGTGATCCCGATGCACTGGTTCAGCCAGGCGTCACTGCAATCTTTCCTGACCGAAATGTCGGCGGAATTTGACGTGGTGGAAACCGGCGGCGCGCAGATCGCGCTTTCGATGAAGGGCCTGCCCTCCAAGCCGACCATTCTTGTGCTGGACCCGGTTTACCTTGATTGACGGGGCTGGTGCCTGCCCCGGGGCGGCGATACCACGGGCAAAAGTGGAGGGTCCGCCATGCTCAACCCCTGTGACGCAGCTTTTGTCGCCGAGTTGGCGTCGGTTTTGCCTGATGGGTGTCTGAACGCCCCAGACCCCGGTCATCTGGAAGAACCCCGCGGACGCTGGCAGGGTCGGGCCGGCATTCTTGCCCGGCCACAGACAACGGCAGAGATCGCCGCGATTATCCGCGCCTGTCACGCGGCCCGGGTCGGGGTGGTGCCTTGGGGCGGCGGCACCGGGCTTGTCGGTGGCCAGATCATGACAGACGGCCCGGCGCCGCTTTTGCTGTCGCTGGAACGGATGACGGCCTTGCGGGGCGCTTATCCGTCAGAGAACGCCTTGGTGGTGGAGGCGGGGATGATCCTTGCCGATGTGCAGGCCGAAGCGGCACGGATCGACCGGCTGTTCCCGCTGTCGCTGGCGTCTGAAGGGTCATGCCGGATCGGCGGTAATCTGGCCGCGAATGCCGGTGGCACGGCGGTCTTGCGCTATGGCAATGCGCGCGACCTTTGTCTGGGGCTGGAGGCGGTCTTGCCCGATGGGACGGTGTTCAACGGCCTGACGAGGCTTCGCAAAGACAATGCGGGCTATGATCTGCGCCATCTTCTGATCGGGTCCGAAGGGACGCTTGGGGTGATCACCGCCGCCAGCCTTCGGCTGCATCCGATCCCGGCCGCTGCGGTGGTTGCGATGCTTGTTGTCCCGTCGCCCGCTGCGGCGCTGGAGCTGTTGGGTCTGGCGCAGACCCATGCCGCCGGAATGGTGTCCAGCTTTGAACTGATGCACCGGACGGGCTTTGACTTTCTGGCCGAGACGATGCCCGACATCCGCGCGCCTTTCGATCCGCTGCCCGAATGGATCGTGCTGATCGAACTTGGCCTGTCCCGTGGCATGGACCCTGAAGAAACCATGGCCGGGCTTTACGATGCTGCCAACAGTGCCCGGCTGGTGACAGATGGCTTGATCGCAACCTCCAAGGCGCAAGCCGCGGCACTTTGGAACCTGCGCGAGATGGTACCCCAGGCCAACCGTCGGATCGGCGCGGTTTCAAGCCACGACATCTCTCTGCCCTTGTCGGCCATCCCTGAATTCATCGCCCGCGCGCCGGGCTTGCTGGCGCCGTTGGGTGATTTCCGGGTGAATTGTTTTGGCCATCTGGGCGACGGCAACCTGCATTGGAACGTCTTTCCGGCAAAAGGCCAATCCCGTGCCATTCATGACGCCAAACGCGGCGCGGTGAAGGAAGCGGTACATGATCTGGTGCATCTGCTTGGCGGGTCGGTCGCGGCGGAACATGGGGTGGGGCGGCTGAAGACGGCGGACCTGAAGCGCTACGCCGACCCCGGCAAGCTGGCCGCGATGCGGGCGATCAAGGCCGCGCTTGACCCGTATGGCATCATGAACCCCGGCGCGGTGCTGGACTGAAGCAATTACCCCGCCGCAGGAACCTGCGACGGGGTGCTTTGGGGGTGTGTGGATCACGCCGTGGGTAGCGGCGCGGTCGGGCTGGGTAGGCCCGACAAGCACAGGTCTAGGGTGATTCTCTTTCTACAGGGTTAACGGGGCTGGTTTCGGCGCAATCGCACGAAATTTTTCAGCAGAAATCGCTGCGGAGCGTTTGAAGGGCCGACGAAGAGTTTTTCGAGAACTCCGAATGCGTGCCGCGCCGGGCGGTCAAAGCCCCGCGAAATCGCACAGCGCGTGGACATCCATCCCCATCGCTTCCAGCTTCTTGCGCCCGCCAAGGTCGGGCAGGTCCACCACGAAGGCGCAGCCCACCACCTCGGCCCCCAGCCGCTCGATCAGGCGGATGCCTGCTTCGGCGGTGCCGCCGGTGGCCAGAAGGTCATCGACTAACAGCACCTTTTCGCCCGCTGTCATCGCGTCTTCATGCACCTCGACCACCGCTTCGCCGTATTCCAGCTTGTAGGCTTGAGAAATCGTCTGACCCGGCAGCTTGCCCTTCTTGCGGATCGGCACAAAGCCGGTGGACAACTGATGCGCCACCGCGCCGCCAAGGATGAATCCGCGCGCCTCCAGCCCGACAACCTTGTCGATCCGCATCCCGGCATAGGGCGCAAGCAACTGGTCCACGGACATCCGGAACCCGCGCGGATCAGCAAACAGGGTCGTCACGTCGCGAAAGAGGATCCCCTCATGCGGGAAATCGACGATGGTGCGGATATAGTCCTTGACGGTCTTTTTCGGGGTCATTTTCTGCGTCCGATTACGGTTTCGGGGGATAGTGCATCCGCAGGATCGTGGCATCCTGCCCGGTCAATTGCGTCGTCTCGTTCGAGGTTTGAGACAGGATCGAGACCCCTTCGTAGGCCTCGTTGTCGATGTCGTGCAGGAATCCAAGTGACTGGGTGACTTCCTCCAGCATGACCGAGGTCAGATCCGTCTCGCTGATCGTGGTGGAAATCAGGATCACCGCTTCCAGAATGGCGTTGGTCCTGTCTGACCAGACCGTCATGTAGCCGACGCCCATGATGCCTGGACCCGAAAATCCCGGCCTGTCGGGCATCTCGCTGCCTTCGGCGAGATTGGTTGGGCGAATGGTGATGTCGGCATTGGAAGCTCTGGTGAAGGCCAGCTTGATTCCGGCGCCAACCCCGTTCACCTCATTGATCGCATTGCGGATCGAGGGCATCAGACGGGCTTCGAAGCCGGGTGGGATCGGGTCATTGCCCCGGGCCAGACGCACGGTCAGACGTGCCTTGTCCCATCGCAGGGCCGGACCAAGGCATTGGCCCGCAGGGCGTGCGCCGCAGGTGGCAAGACGATAGAAATCGGCATCTGTCAGGCGTCCGGAGGTAACGATGGCATCTGACACATCGGTCTCGGCCTGCGCAGGTGCCATCAGGATGTGGGCCGACAACAACGCGGCAAGGACAAGGGGTCTCAACATCGGCCCGGCCTAAAGCACCCGCCCGGCCACGGCGTCCAGCCGGGCCAGAACCTCCGGGTCGCGCTTGTCCGCGGCGGTAATGATCGCATGGGCAAGGGCGCGGTCGCAGCCATGCGGGCAGGGGGCGCGGTCTGGTCCCAGCAGCGCCGGAAGTCGTGCCACCAGACCGCGCGCCGCCGCCGCATTGGCCTGCAACACCGCGATGACCTGCGCCACATCCACCGCGCCGTGGTCTTCATGCCAGCAGTCATAGTCGGTGACCATCGCGACCGAGGCATAGCAAAGCTCTGCCTCACGGGCGAGGCGGGCTTCGGAAACGCCGGTCATCCCGATCACATCGGCACCCCAGCTGCGGTACAGTCGGCTTTCTGCCAGCGTGGAAAATTGCGGGCCTTCCATGGAAAGATAGGTGGCTCCCTGATGGATGGTCAGCCCTTCGGCCTCTGCGGCTTTGGCGCAAAGCGCGCCAAGGCGGGGGCAGGTGGGGTGAGCAAGGCTGACATGGGCCACGCAGCCCGGCCCGAAGAACGACATCGGGCGCTGGCTGGTGCGGTCGATATATTGATCGACGATGACGAAATCGCCCGGCCCGAAATCCTCGCGCAGGGATCCCACGGCTGAAACGGCCACCAGATCGGTGCAACCCAGACGCTTCAGCGCGTCGATATTGGCGCGGTAGGGGACGGTGGCGGGGTCATGGACATGGCCGCGCCCGTGCCGGGGAAGAAAAGCCACGGGAAGGCCGGAAAGGCGCCCCACCAGCACCTCATCCGAGGGTTTGCCGAAAGGGGATTTCACCTTGACCCAGCTGGCACCTTCCAACCCGTCGATCTGGTAGACCCCCGATCCGCCAATAACGCCGAGCATGGTTTGCATGGTGGTCCTTTCGTCTGGGGCCAAGGGCAAGGATAGACTGGGCGGGCAAGGATAGACTGGACGGGCAAGGATAGACTGGGCGGGCAAAGGGGGGAAGGGGGCGCTGCTGGGAAATGGGCAGGCCAGAGCGCGCGCTATTCCAGATTGGTGTGCCTGCTGCGCATGGCTTCACTGTCGGCACCGATCCTGTCGCGCAGCGCCAGAACAACAAGTTCGAACACCAGAAACATCGCGCCCTCAAAGACTGACCCCATGGGCAGGATCGTGCTGACCCCGGCCCCCCGGTCGCTGGCCATGGTCTGTGCGGGCAAATGAAAGATCGCCCCCGCCGCGCGTGAGGTGGGGCCCTCGGGCTGGGCGGTCAGGCACACGGTATCGGCCCCCGCACGGTTGGCGGTGTCAACAAGGGCGGTGATCGTGGACAGATCGCCCGGCCCGGCACTGGCAAAAAGCAGGTCACCGGGACCAAGAGGCGGACAGGTCATTTCGCCCACCACATGTGCATCAAGGCCAAGGTGGTAAAGCCGCATCGCAAGGGCGCGCATCATCAGCCCTTCGCGCCCCGCGCCGGTCAGGGCAATGCGGCGGGCATTTGCCAGCGCCGTGACCAGCCGGTCGAATGCGGCGGGGTCCACGGCGGCGGTCGCTTGGGCGATTTCGCTCGCGGCGCGGCTGGCGTTGCTGGCAAGGTCCGACATGGGGGGCTCCGCTTGGTCGGGGCAGTTTGCGGCAAGCGCCTGGCCCGGTAAAGGCTTGCGAAGGCCCGCACCCTTGCGCCATCCTGCTTTGATGCGAGGGGCAGCGGAGGATGGGCATGACACGCGATATGACGGCCCTTGCGGCGCTGACCGCGCATATCGAGGCGCAAGCTGGATTGGGACGGGTGATCGTCGCCCTTGCCGGGGCGCCGGGGTCGGGAAAATCCACCTTGGCCGACAAGCTGGTTGGTCGGCTGAATGCCCGGCAGCCGGGTCTTGCAGCGGTGCTGCCGATGGACGGCTATCACTACGACGACCTCTATCTGGTGCCTGCGGGCCTGCGCCCGCGCAAGGGTGCGCCGCATACCTTTGATGTGGGCGGGCTATACCACACGCTGAAGCGGCTGCGCGCGCGCGATGAGCCTGAAGTGGCCGTCCCCGTATTCGACCGCCAGATCGAGATTGCCCGCGCCGGAGCCCGGCTGATCCCGGCTGATGTCGGGGTCATCGTGGTCGAGGGCAACTGGCTATTGCTCGATCAAACCCCGTGGGACCGTCTGCGCCCGATGTTTGACGTGACCGCGATGATCGATGTGCCGGAACATGCCTTGCGGGCGCGGCTGCGTGGGCGGTGGGAACGGCTGGGCCTGACCGAACCGGAGATTGCCGCAAAGCTGGAAGAAAACGACCTGCCGAACGGCCGTCTGGTGCGCGATGCATCCGTGGCCGCCGAGTTTCGGCTGAGCAATGGCTGAGGAAATCCGATGGACCTGATCGACACCCACCAGCACCTGATCCGGCGTGACCGGATCGGCTATGCCTGGACCCACGACATACCGATCCTTTCTACCGGCGATTTCACGCGGGAAGATTACGCCGGGCTGGTGGCGGGCAAGGGTGTTGCGGCCACGATCTTCATGGAAACCGGCGTTGATGATGCCGATTACCAGACCGAGGCGCGCTTGGTGGCGGGTATGGTCGGCAGCTCGGTTGGCGGGGTGGCGATGCTGGGGCAGATCGCCAGCATCCGGCCCGAATGGGACGAAGGCTTTGACGCCTGGCTGGAGGAGGCGCAGGGTCTGGGCGTGGTCGGCTTTCGCCGCATCCTGCATGTGGTGCCGGATGAGGTGTCACTGACCGAAACCTTCCGGGCGAACCTGCGCAAGATCGGGCGGGCGGGATATCCGTTCGATCTGAACTTTCTGGCGCGGCAACTGATCCCGATCGGGGCGGAACTGGTGCGGGCCTGCCCGGATCAGCCCTATGTTCTGGACCATTGCGGGGTGCCGGATGTGGCGGCGGGTGGCTTTGACGAATGGCGGCAGGGCATCGACGTGATGGCCGGATTTCCCAACATCGTGGTCAAGCTGTCCGGCATCACCACCTATTGTGCGCCGGGGACGGCTTCGGTTGCGCTTGTGCGGCCCTATGTGGACCACCTTTTGCAGGTATTCGGCCCCGACCGAATGCTTTGGGGCGGTGACTGGCCGGTGGTGAACCTTGGCGCGGGGCTGCCCGGCTGGATCGACATGACGCGCGACCTTCTTGCCGGGCTATCGGCTGACGAACAGTTCGCTATTGCCCAAGGAACAGCCAAGCGGGTCTACGGGGTTTGATCGCCAAGATTTCCGCGCGGCATCAAAGCCCAAGCTTTGCCTCGGTCTCGGCCAGAAGCCTTGCGGATGCGGCAAGCGACTCTGTTTCGGCCATGTTCAGATCGGGGCGCAGTTCGGCGGTGATGCCCTTGCGGGTAATCACGCGGGGCAAAGACAGGGTGACACCCGCAACGCCGCCGATATCGTTGGTCCGGGTGGACAGCGACAGAACCGCGCCTTCATCCGCCGCAATCGCGCGAACGATCCGGGCAAGGCCCGCGCCGATGCCGTGCCACGTTGCGCCCTTGCCCTCGATGATCCGGTAAGCGGCGCGGCGGACGCCCGTGTCGATGTCGGCCCGGACGGCATTGGTGATCGCGGCCCCGACCTGCGCTGCGAACGAGGCGATGGGGACAGACCCCGCACGGGCGGCGGACCAGCCCAGAACCTCGCTGTCGCCATGTTCGCCAAGCACATAGGCATGCACCGATTGCGGCGCGATGCCAAGGTGACGGCCCAGAAGGCTTCGGAAACGAGCGGTGTCAAGGATGGTGCCGGACCCGATGACACGGCCCGGTGGCAGGCCGGAAAGCCGGGTGGCGACATGGGTCATCACGTCCACCGGGTTGGTGGCGACCAGCAAGATCGCATCGGGCGCTGCCTTCGTGACTGCGCCCACGATGTCGCGGAACACCTCGGCGTTGCGTTCCAGCAGTTGCAGCCGGGTCTCGCCGGGCTTCTGGCTGACGCCAGCGGCAAGGATCACCACGCCCGCACCCGCAAGGTCGGAATAGTCGCCCGCGCGGATGGTGACGGGCCGCCCAAACGGAACCGCGTGCGAGATATCTTCCGCCTCTGCCACGGCCCGGGCGGGGTTCTGGTCGATCAGGATGATTTCGCTTGCCCCGCCACCAAGGGCAAGGGCAAAGCCCGCCGCGCCGCCAACCATTCCGGTGCCGATGATGCCGGTTTTCATGGGCTGCTCCTGCTGTTTGGGGGAAGGGTTGCGCAGGCGGGTTGGAAGCGCAAGGCAGAACCACGGCCGACCTTGACCGGGCCCTCAGCCAAGCTGCGGCAACATGCTGTCCAGCTTGGCATAGGCTTCTTCCATCCCCGCTGCCATGCCAGAGGCGGCGGCGCGCTTGCGCGCGGCGGCGCTGGAATAGCGGACCTCCATCGTCAGGCGGGTGGTTCGGGGGGCGATTTCGGCAAGAGTCTGGGTGACGGTGGTTTCGCCACCGGTCCAGTCTTCGTCGAAAATTTCCGTATGGATCAGGCGGTGCGGGGGCTCTACGGTCAGAAACTGGCCCGAAACGCCCATCAAACGGTCAGGCGCGGTGCGCCAGACCCAGCGGAACGCCCCGCCGACCAGCAGGTCCATGTCACATTGAACCATCGGCCAGTCCTGCGCCCATTGCCAGCGCGGCAGGATTGCAGGGTCAGTCAGCGCGCGCCACAAGATGCCCGGGGATGCGTTGAAGACCCGGGTCATGGTCAGGTCGGTCTCACCCGTCAGAGCGATGGCAAGGGTGCTGGCCATGTCAGCCCCCCGCAAGCACGGCGTCCAGCCGCGCATAGCTGTCTTCCAACCCGTCTTCCATGCCAGAGGCCAGCACAGCGGCGCGGGCTTCGGCATCTGGCAGGGTCATGATCATTGTCAGCCTTGTGCCGCCGCCATCAGGATCAAACCGGGTTTCGACATGGCTGTCGGGGGTGGGGTCGGGCAGGAACATGCGCTCGATGTGAACAATGCGGGACGGGGCGGAAAGCTCCAGATACTCGCCTGTGGCATGAAAGCTGTGGCCTTGCCCGTTCGACCATTCGAAGCGGAAGCTGCCGCCGGGGCGGGCGTCGGAATGGCAAAGTGGCATTGTCCAGCCATCCGGCCCCAGCATCCAGCGCCGGATCAGGTCTGGCTCGGTATGGGCGCGAAAGACCAGCGGCGGCGGGGCCGCAAGGCTGCGGGTGATGATGATGCGCGTATCGCCGTCGGTGACAAGTCTGGTGGGCGCACTCATGGCGTTTCATCCTTTTGCAGATCGGCCAGAACCGTATCCAGCCGGGTGTAGCGCGCTTCCCACAGCGCTCGGTATTGGCCAAGCCAGTCCCACAGATGGGCCACGGCCTCGGGGTTCAGACGGCGCGGGCGCGAGGTGCCATCAACGCGGGTTTCGATCAGGCCCGCGTCTTCCAGCACCTTCAGATGGCGCGAGATTGCGGGCTGGCTGATCGGAAAGGGGCGGGCAAGGTCTTGCACCGTCGCCTCACCTTCGGCCAGCCGGGCAAGAATGGCGCGGCGGGTCGGGTCTGAAAGCGCGGCAAAGGCGGCGTCAAGTTCGGGCATTGGGGCAATCTGTCGGGGTTGCTGTCAGTTGCGGATTCATCATGTGCGCATTATATAACATATGTGTTATAAAATGCAAGTCCGCCACCGCGCTTGCCGACTTTTGGCAAACCGCAGAGACCAACGGCTTCAGGTGAACGATCGGGCCACCGCTCCGCCCCGGACCGCAACCCTTATTCCTGCTGGCCTTGCACAGGATTTGCCGCTACTCTTTCCCGCAGACCCGGGGGAACATCCGGGCATGAAGGCAGAGCAGGCGTAATCAGGCGGTTTCCCATGACTGAGATGGTCTATGGCTCCAATCCCGTTCGGGTGGCCGAGCCGGTGCTTCCCCGTTGGTGGCGCACGATCGACAAATGGACGTTGACCTCGGTCTTCGTCCTTTTTGGCATCGGGCTTCTCTTGGGCCTTGCGGCCTCGGTGCCTCTGGCCAATCGAAATGGGCTGGAGCCTTTCCATTACGTTCAGCGGCAAGCCTTCTTTGGCGGGGTCGCGCTGGTGGTGATGATCGCGATTTCGATGATGTCGCCCGCCATGGTGCGGCGGATCGGGGTTCTGGGCTTTGCGGCGTCGATGGTGGCGCTTATGCTGTTGCCGTTGTTCGGCACGGATTTCGGCAAGGGCGCGGTACGCTGGTTCTCGCTTGGCTTTGCCTCGTTCCAGCCGTCCGAGTTTCTCAAGCCCGGTTTTGTCATCGTGGTGGCGTGGCTGATCGCGGCGGCGCAAGACCTGAACGGCCCGCCTGGAAAATCCATCTCCTTTGCTCTGACGCTGGTGATCGTCGGGTTTCTGGCCATGCAGCCGGATTTCGGCCAGTCCGCGCTGGTGCTGTTCGCCTGGGGGGTGATCTATTTCGTCGGTGGCGCGCCGATGACCCTGATTGCCGTCGTGGGTGGCATCGTCGCGGTGGCGGGACTTGCCTTTTACGAATCCTCGGAACATTTCGCGCGCCGGATCGACGGGTTCCTGTCGCCTGACGTGGACCCGCGCACCCAGCTTGGTTATGCCGCGAACGCGATACAAGAGGGCGGATTCTTCGGCGTGGGCGTCGGCGGCGGTCAGGTGAAATGGTCGCTGCCAGATGCGCATACAGATTTCATCATCGCCGTCGCCGCCGAGGAATACGGGCTGATCCTTGTTCTCTTGATCCTTGCGCTTTACGGGGTGATCGTGGTGCGGTCGCTTGGCCGCCTTCTGGCCGAGCGTGACCCCTTTGCCCGGCTTGCCGGAGCGGGGCTGGCCTGCATCTTCGGCGTTCAGGCGATGATCAACATGGGCGTGGCGGTGCGGCTTTTGCCCGCCAAGGGCATGACGCTTCCCTTTGTCAGCTATGGCGGATCGTCGGTCATCGCGGCGGGCATCACGATGGGGATGCTGCTGGCGCTGACCCGCGCCCGTCCGCGCGGACAGATGAGCGATGTCTTCCGGCGGGGCCGCTGATGTCACGGCTGTTGCTTATCGCGGCGGGGGGGACGGGGGGACACATGTTCCCGGCCCAAGCCTTGGCCGAAGCGATGCTGGCGCGCGGCTGGCGGGTTGCGCTTTCCACCGATGACCGCGGCGCGCGCTATGCGGGCGGGTTTCCCGACGCGGTCAGGGTCGAGCGTGTCGCCTCGGCAACCTTCGCGCGGGGTGGGGCGGCCGCAAAGCTGCTGGTGCCTTTGCGCATCGCGGGTGGGATTGTCGGGGCGCTATGGTCGCAGCTGCACGACCGTCCAGCGGTGGTGGTGGGGTTCGGCGGCTACCCCTCGATCCCGGCGCTGACGGCGGCATGGGTCTTGCGTCGGCCCCGGATGATCCATGAACAAAACGGCGTGCTTGGCCGGGTGAACCGGGTTTTCGCCCGCCGTGTTGACAAGATCGCTTGCGGCACATGGCCCACCGATCTGCCGCAAGGCGCAAGTGGCGAGCATACCGGAAACCCGGTGCGCCAAACGGTGCTGGACCGGGCCGGTGCCGGATACATCCCGCCGGGGGACTATCCGATGAGCCTTCTGGTCATCGGCGGAAGTCAGGGCGCGCGCATCCTGTCAGACCTTGTGCCTGCCGCCATTGCAGCCCTGCCGGACCCGTTGCGGGACCGTCTGCGGGTGGCGCATCAGGCCCGGGCCGAGGATGCCGAGCGTGTTGCCGCCGCCTATGACGCGGCGGGGGTGCGGGCCGAGGTCCAGCCCTTCTTCACCGACATTCCAACCCGGCTTTCCGAGGCGCAACTGGTCATCTCGCGGTCGGGTGCGTCGTCGGTTGCCGATATCGCGGTCATCGGGCGCCCGGCGATCCTGATCCCCTACGCAGCGGCCACCGGCGACCACCAGACCGCCAACGCCCGCGGGCTGGTTGACGCGGGGGCAGCCATCCTTGCGCCGGAAAACGGGCTTGACGCCGGAACGCTCAGCGGTCACATCGCCCGAATTCTGGGCCAGCCCGCGGAAGCCGAGGCCATGGCCCGTGCGGCGCTTGCCCAAAGCCGCCCCGATGCGACCGACCGTCTGGCCGCACTTGTCGAAGCCCTCGCTAAGGAGGCATAGCATGAACGCCGCGACCAAATTGCCAATGGAACTTGGCCCGATCCACTTTGTAGGGATCGGTGGGATCGGGATGTCAGGCATTGCCGAAGTGCTGATGACACTTGGCTACCGCGTGCAAGGCTCGGACGCCAAGGCGTCAAAGATCACCGACCGGCTGGTCAAGCTGGGTGCCGTGTTCTTTGAAGGGCAGATGGCCGAAAACATCGGTGACGCGGCGGTGGTGGTGATCTCGTCGGCGATCAAGAAGGGCAATCCCGAACTGGAAGAAGCGCGGCGGCGCAAGCTGCCGGTGGTGCGCCGGGCGGAAATGCTGGCCGAACTGATGCGGCTGCGTTCCAACATCGCCATCGCAGGCACGCATGGCAAGACCACTACGACGACCATGGTTGCGACTCTGCTGGACAAGGGCGGGTTTGACCCCACCGTGATCAACGGCGGGGTGATCCACGCCTATGGCTCAAACGCGCGCGCCGGGGCTGGCGAATGGATGGTGGTGGAAGCGGACGAGTCCGACGGCAGTTTCAACCGTCTGCCCGCGACAATTGCCATTGTCACCAACATCGACCCGGAACACATGGAGCATTGGCACACCTTCGATGCGCTGCGGAAGGGTTTCCTCGATTTCGTGTCGAACATCCCGTTTTATGGCCTTGCGGTCTGCTGCACCGATCACCCCGAAGTGCAGGCGCTGGTTGGCCGCATTGCTGACCGCCGGGTGGTGACCTTCGGGTTCAACGCGCAGGCCGACGTGCGGGCGCAGAACCTGACCTACACGAATGGGGTCGCGCATTTCGACATTGCGCTTCAGGCCGAAGATACGGTGATCGAAGGCTGCACCCTGCCGATGCCCGGCGATCACAACGTGTCAAACGCGCTGTCCGCCGTGGCCGTGGCCCGCCATCTTGGCATGAAGAAAGACGAGATCCGCGAGGCATTGGCCGGGTTTGCCGGAGTGAACCGCCGCTTTACCCGGGTGGGCGAGGTGAATGGTGTCACCATCATCGACGATTACGGCCATCACCCGGTGGAAATCGCCGCCGTCCTGAAAGCCGCGCGGCAGGCCACCAAGGGCCGGATCATCGCGATCCACCAGCCGCACCGGTATTCCCGGCTGTCCAACCTTTTCGACGATTTCTGCACCTGCTTCAACGAAGCCGATGTGGTGGCGATTGCCGACATCTACGCGGCTGGTGAAGAGCCGATCCCGGGGGCAAGCCGCGATGATCTGGTGGCGGGCCTGATCGCCCATGGCCATCGCCACGCCCGCGCGCTTCTGGATGAAGCCGATCTGGTCCAGTTGGTCAGGGAACAGGCGCGTCCGGGTGACATGGTGGTCTGCCTTGGGGCTGGCACGATTTCAGCGTGGGCCAACGCGCTGCCCGCCAAATTGATCGGCCATGCGGCATGACGCGCGAGACTTTTCCAAGAGGCTTGCAAATTCCTTCCAAGGGATTTGTTGCCCCCCCCTTTCTGGCGGTGGCGTCATGAGCGCGCCGCTGCTCTTTGGCTGCCTTTGGGTGTTGGCCTCGGCGGTCACGGCCATGTTGCCGATGCGCCAGCAGATGCTGCCGGGGATCACCTTGCTGGTCGCGGCGCCGGTGCTGCTGGTCTGGATCGGCTGGGTCCATGGCTGGCTTTGGCTGGCGCTGGGCCTGTTTGCCTTCCTGTCGATGTTCCGCAATCCGCTTCGCTACTTCCTGCGCCGGGCTCTTGGTCGTCCTGCCCCCCTGCCGAAGGAACTGGAGAAATGATCCTTCCCCTCAGCCTTTGCCTCGTCTGGCTTGTCGCGGCGAATGTGATCGCAATGTTCCCCTCGCGCGACAAGCACTGGCGGGCGGCCTATGTGCTGATTGCCGTTGGCGTGCCGCTGCTGGGCTGGGTGACCTATGAGGGCGGGCCGATCCTTGGGATGCTGGTCCTGGCTGCGGGCGCATCGATCCTGCGCTGGCCGGTGGTCTATCTCTGGCGGTGGTTGCGCCGCCAGTTGGGTTAGTCGGGCGGTGGCCGGGGCGTGGCCGCCGCACAGGACGCTCCCGTCCAATGCTGCCATGAACGCCTCTTGCGCAGATGCTGAAACCATCCCAGAAAGCCGCAATGACGGCTGAACTTCCCACCCCTCGCGGCACGCTGACGCCGAACCGACTGCTGTCGGACCTGACATGGCTGCGCGTCGGCGGGCCGGCGGACTGGCTGTTTCTGCCGGCGGACGAGGCTGATCTGGCCGCATTCCTTGCCGCGCTCGATCCTGCCGTTGCGGTATTTCCGATGGGTGTGGGATCAAACCTGATCGTGCGCGATGGCGGGTTGCGAGCGGTCGTGATCCGCCTTGGCCGTGGCTTTAACGCGATCACCATTGAAGGGGACCGTGTCACCGCAGGCGCCGCCGCACTGGATGCGCATGTGGCGCGGAAGGCGGCAGAGGCGGGGCTGGACCTGACTTTCCTGCGCACCATCCCCGGCAGCATTGGCGGTGCGGTGCGGATGAACGCGGGTTGCTATGGCAGCTATGTCTCTGATGTACTGGAAGAAGTTTGCATTGTCACCCGCGCTGGCGAGGTGCTTGCGCTGCCTGCCTCGGCCCTGTCCCTGGGCTACCGGCAAAGCGCGTTGCCTGAAGGCGCGGTCATCATATCCGCCACCTTCCGCGCCGGTCCGGGCGACCCTGCGGCGCTTGAGGCGAAGATGGCCGACCAGATCGCCAAACGCGATGCCAGCCAGCCGACCAGGGACCGCTCAGCCGGCAGCACCTTCCGCAACCCCTTGGGGCGCAGCAGCACAGGCGCTGCCGATGACACGCATGAGTTGAAGGCCTGGAAGGTGATTGATGATGCCGGTATGCGCGGCGCGCGGCTGGGCGGGGCGCAGATGTCGCCCATGCATTCCAACTTTCTGATCAACGCAGACGGGGCCACAGCCGCCGATCTGGAAAATCTGGGCGAGGATGTGCGAAAAAAGGTTTTCCAATCAAGCGGTATCACGTTAGAGTGGGAAATCATGCGGGTCGGAGAATTCTCGCAAGACAAATAATATCACGGATCGCAAAAGATCTGGATGAGGCAGGACATGGCGGGCGCATCGAGCAGGATGCCCCCCAGAGTGGCGGTGTTGATGGGTGGGCTTTCCGCAGAGCGGGAGGTCTCTCTCGTTTCAGGGCGCGAATGCGCTGTGGCCCTCCGGGCGGCTGGATATCAGGTGGTTGAGGTCGATTGCGGCCTCGATCTGCCTGTGCGGCTGGCTGAAATCAAACCCGATGTCTGTTTCAACGCCCTGCATGGCCGCTGGGGCGAAGATGGCTGCGTGCAGGGCATTCTGGAATGGCTGCGCATTCCCTACACCCATTCCGGGGTGCTGGCCTCGGCGCTTGCGATGGACAAGGCCAAGACCAAAGAGGTCTATGTCGCCGCTGGCCTGCCGATTGTCGAAAGCGTTGTCGTGACGAAAGAGGCGGTAGAGGCGGGCCACGCCCTGCCGCCACCCTATGTGGTGAAGCCGAACAACGAAGGGTCGTCGGTCGGCGTGTACATCGTGCATCCGGGGTCGAACGCGCCGCGACTGGCGGCGTCGATGCCAGATCTGGTGATGGTGGAAACCTATGCGCCGGGCCGCGAGATGACGACCACGGTGATGGGGGATCGGGCTCTGGGCGTCACCGACATCATCACTGACGGCTGGTATGATTACGACGCAAAATACAAGGTCGGCGGATCGCGCCATGTGGTCCCCGCCGAAGTGCCGGATGAGATCACCGAGGCCTGCCTTGACTATGCCCGCCGCGCGCATCTGGCACTTGGATGCCGGGGCGTCAGCCGCACCGATTTCCGCTGGGACGAAGCCCGCGGCCTGGACGGGCTGATCCTTCTGGAAACCAATACCCAGCCGGGGATGACGCCCACCTCGCTTGCGCCTGAACAGGCTGCGCAGGTCGGTATCTCCTTTCCCGATCTGTGCGACTGGATGGTGAAGGACGCGTCATGCAACCGCTGATCGCCCGCCGTCCGGTAGCCAATCCCGCCATGCGGGGCGCTGCGCGCCCGGTTCGGCGCGATCCTGCGCCAAGCAAATGGGCCTACAGGGCGCAGCGCATGATGCTGACCCCCTATGTACGGATGTTCCTGCGGACCGGGCTTCCGACCCTTTTGGTCGTCGGCGGAGCCGCGATCTGGTTGTCGAGCGCACAGAACCGGGACATGCTGGTCAGCCGGCTGACCGACATGCGCGAGGAGTTCGAGGCGAGACCCGAATTCCGGGTCTCTCTCGCCTCGATCGAAGGGGCGTCCGACGATCTGGCCGAGGCGGTTCGCTCGCGGCTGGCGCTGGCCTTGCCGATGTCTTCGTTCGACATAGACCTTGATGCGGTGCGCGGGCGGATCGAGGCGCTTGACGCGGTCAAGAAGGCCGACCTTCGGGTTCGGTCCGGTGGTGTCTTGCAGGTGGTGATCACCGAACGGATCCCGGTCGCCGTCTGGCGCACCGATGCCGGGCTGACATTGGTCGATGATGGCGGCCACCGCGTTGCTGGTCTGTTGTCGCGCGCTGACCGCCCGGACCTGCCGCTGATTGCCGGGGACGGGGCCGACCTAGCCGCCGCCGAGGCGCTTGATCTGATTGCCGCCGCCGGGCCGCTGTCCCAGCGCATCCGCGGCCTTGTCCGCATGGGCGAACGGCGCTGGGACATCGTGCTGGACCGTGAGCAGCGCATTCTTCTTCCCGAAGACAACCCGGTTCAGGCGCTGGAACGGCTGCTGGCGCTGGACCATGTGCAAGACATCATGAACCGCGACATCCTGAGCGTCGATCTGCGGTCTGACCACCGCCCAACCCTTCGTCTTAGTCCCAATGCCCTGCGCGACATGCGTCGCGCGCAAGGCATTGAAACCGTGGAGAACGAACTGTGACCGATCTCTATACTTCGCAACGCGCGATGCGGAACATGCGCAAGGCTGCCATGCAGCGCGGCGTGATAGCCATTCTGGATGTAGGCACCTCGAAGATTGCCTGTCTTGTCCTGCGCTTTGACGGGCCGGATCGGATGCGCGAGCAAGATGGGGTCGGGCCAATGGCCGGGCAAAGCCAGTTCCGGGTGATCGGTGCTGCGACGACACGCTCGCGCGGGGTCCGCTTTGGCGAGATTGCCGTGATGAATGAAACCGAACGCGCGATCCGCACGGCGGTGCAGGCCGCGCAGAAGATGGCGAATGTCCGGGTTGACCATGTCATTGCCTGCTTCTCGGGGGCGGAACCTCGCAGCTATGGGCTGGCGGGCGAATGGGAATTGCAGGACAGCGTTGTCACCGAACAGGACGTCAGCCGTGTCCTTGCTTCCTGCGATGTGCCGGATCTGGGGCAGGGGCGCGAAGTGCTGCATGCCCAGCCGGTGAACTTCGCGCTGGATCACCGGTCCGGCCTTGGCGATCCGCGTGGGCAGATCGGGCATCGGCTGGCAGTGGACATGCACCTGTTGTCGGTCGACGGCGATGTGGTGCAGAACCTGCTTTATTGCATCAAGCGCTGTGACCTTGAACTGGCCGGGATCGCGTCTTCGGCCTATGTGTCGGGCGTGTCCAGTCTGGTTGAGGACGAACAGGAACTGGGGGCCGCCTGCATCGACATGGGCGGTGGGGCCACGGGCCTGTCGATCTTCATGAAGAAGCACATGATCTATGCAGACTCGGTGCGGATGGGCGGCGACCATGTGACCTCGGACATCTCCAAGGGCTTGCAGGTTCCGATGGCGGTGGCCGAACGGATCAAGACGCGGCACGGGGGGCTTTACGCCACGGGCATGGACGACCGCGAGATGATCGACATCGGCGGTGAAAGTGGCGACTGGGAGAAGGACCGCCGCCAGATCAGCCGGACGGAACTGATCGGCATCATGCGCCCGCGTGTCGAGGAGATACTGGAAGAAGTGCGCGGCACGCTGGACGCTGCCGGGTTCGACAGCCTGCCAAGCCAGCAGATCGTGCTGACCGGCGGCGGCAGCCAGATTCCGGGGCTTGATGGCCTTGCGACCCGTATCCTCGGTCAGCGCGTACGTCTTGGTCGGCCCTTGCGGGTGCAGGGTCTTCCTCAGGCGGCGACGGGCGCGGCTTTTGCCAGCGCGGTGGGCCTTTGCCTCTTTGCCGCGCATCCGCAAGACGAATGGTGGGATTTCGAGATCCCCGCCGAGCGCTATCCGGCACGGTCGCTGCGGCGGGCTGTCAAATGGTTCAAGGACAACTGGTGACTACCACATTCTGCACTACGGGCGAAATACCGCTGAGTTGAGGGCCAAAGACCCCATATTTTGCGGCTTTCCGGTCTTTTTCTCGTGACCTTTGGCGAGGTTGTGGATAGAATCGGGGATAAGTCGGCCCCTGACGCACACGGGACAGGTGCATTCAAGGCCGGAAAAGAAACAGGCGGCAGACAAGAAACGGACGGGCAAACCCATGGCACTCAATCTGACGATGACATCTGAGCGTGAAGAACTGAAGCCGCGCATCACCGTCTTTGGTGTGGGCGGGGCCGGTGGCAACGCGGTCAACAACATGATCGACCAGGCCCTTGAGGGGGTAGAGTTTGTCGTGGCCAACACCGACGCGCAGGCCTTGCAGCAAAGCCGGGCCCACGCGCGCATCCAGATGGGTGTCAAGGTGACCGAGGGTCTGGGTGCGGGCGCTCGGCCGACCGTGGGGGCCGCAGCAGCCGAAGAAACGATCGAAGAGATCGTTGACCATCTGGCGGGCGCTCACATGTGCTTCATCACCGCTGGCATGGGCGGCGGCACCGGCACTGGTGCAGCCCCGATCATCGCGCAAGCCGCGCGCGAGCTGGGTGTTCTGACGGTCGGCGTCGTGACCAAGCCCTTCCAGTTCGAAGGCAACAAGCGGATGAAGCAGGCCGAGGACGGGATCGATGCCCTGCAAAAGGTCGTGGATACGCTGATCATCATCCCGAACCAGAACCTCTTCCGGCTCGCGAACGAACGCACCACCTTTACCGAAGCCTTCGCGATGGCCGATGACGTTCTGTATCAGGGCGTCAAGGGCGTGACCGACCTGATGGTGCGGCCCGGCCTGATCAACCTCGACTTTGCCGATGTGCGCGCGGTCATGGACGAGATGGGCAAGGCGATGATGGGAACCGGCGAAGCCTCGGGCGAGGATCGCGCGGTGCAGGCGGCGGAAAAGGCGATTGCCAACCCGCTTCTCGACGAGATCAGCCTGCATGGCGCGAAGGGTGTGCTGATCAACATTACCGGCGGCCATGACCTGACGTTGTTCGAGCTGGACGAAGCCGCAAACATCATCCGCGAAAAGGTGGACCCGGACGCCAATATCATCGTCGGCTCCACGCTGGACACCTCTATGGAAGGCCGCATCCGCGTTTCGGTCGTGGCCACAGGCATCGACGCCTCGGCTGCCCGGCAAGAGGTTCCCGTGGCGCGGCGTTCGATGGCGGCTCCGCTGTCGCTGAACCCGGCACAAACGGGCGAGGCTGCCCGTGTGGCACAGCAGCCGGTTGCTGCTGCCCCGGTCGTGGCCGATCCTGTCCCGGAGTTTGAAGAAGAGGTCGATGCCCTTGCGATCGGCCTGTTCGACGCAGCGGCTTCCCATGCCGAAATGGAAGCGGAAGCCGATGACTATGTCGACGAGGTTCCTGCCCCGGCCTATCGGCCACAGACCGCGCCGCAACCTTCGCTGATCCGGTCGGCCCCGGCCGCAATCGAGGCGGACGCCGCAGATTTCGTCGCCCCACGCCCGCGCGCCGCGGGTCAGCCATCGCCCGAGGCCCTGGCCCGGCTTCAGGCCGCAGTCACCCGTCCCGCCGCAAATGGCGCGGCAAAGTTTGGTCGCCCGGCCCCGGTCGCAACTGCACCCGCGCCCACGGCTGCGCCGCTGGCCCCTGCGGCAAAACCACGTTTCGGGATCGGCACCCTGATCAATCGCATGGCGGGGCATCTTGAGGCGACAAACGAACGTGTTGCTGCGCCGGCTGGTCGCGCGCAGCCGCCAGTGACTGCCTATGAGGACGAACATGACATGGGGACAGATCAAGACCGGATCGAGATTCCCGCATTCCTGCGCCGTCAGGCGAACTGAGATCACCACGTTGGTACTGACATGGAAAGGCCCGGACTTCCGGGCCTTTTCCTTTGTTTGCAACGACATGGGCGCAAAATAGCTGTGTTACATATCGTCACAAAGAGTGAGTTGAGCTTCAAGCCTTGCGCGAATAGCTAAGGGAAAAGCGGATGCAGGCGGTAAATGCCCGCGCCACATGAGGTCGATCGAGACGTGCAGAACAGCCTGAAATCCTCTGCCACTTTCACAGGACGTGGCCTTCACAGCGGCGCGCCGGTGCGGATGGTCGTGCGCCCGGCGCCCGTTGATCACGGGATCTGGTTCCGCCGGACGGACGTGACCAACGCGGACCAGATGGTCCCCGCCCGCTGGGATGCGGTGAGCCCATCCAGGCTTTGCACGGTGGTCGAAAATGCGGCTGGCGTGTCTGTCTCGACCATTGAGCATATCATGGCGGCCCTTTCCGGCAGTGCTGTCCATAACGCGCTTATTGAAATTGACGGCCCCGAGGTTCCGATTCTGGACGGCTCTGCCGTCCCCTTCGTGCAGGGGTTCCTTGCAGCGGGCCTTGATGATCTTGATGCACCCGTGCGTGCGGTGCGCGTCCTGAAATCGGTAGAAGTCCGTGACGGCGACGCCGTGGCCCGGCTTGACCCGGCTGACATGCTGGAAATCGACTTTCGCATATCTTTCGAGGATGCCGCGATCGGCACGCAGACCCGGCGGCTGAACATGGCGAACGGGGCTTTCGTGCGCGAGCTTTGCGACAGTCGGACCTTCTGCCGTCAGGTGGATGTGGACGCAATGCGCCAAGCCGGCCTTGCGCTTGGCGGCACAATGGAAAATGCGGTGGTGTTCCGGGGTGACAAGGTCTTGTCGCCGGGCGGTCTGCGCCATGCTGATGAACCGGTGCGTCACAAGATGCTGGATGCGCTGGGTGATCTGGCGCTGGCCGGAGGGCCGATCCTGGGTCGATACACTGGCGACCGAGCCGGGCATGCGCTTACAAACCGGCTTCTGCGGGCGCTTTTTGCCGATCCCGAGGCATGGCGGATGGTGGATTGCGGGCCGCAGACCCTTGGCAAATTGCCGGGCGTTGGCGTGCATGTGGGCGATCTGCCTCTGGTTCGGGCCTGACGCTGCCATCAGTTGCCACGATCATTGGCCTGTGAAAGTCACGAAAGGCGTTTTGCGCCCCGGATTTTTCTGTGCTAGGACGATGCAAAGACGGGGCAAATCGCCCGGGTGTCGGGCTCTCGGCGGGGCTTTGGTCACCAGCACCGGACGGGGGCAGCAGGTTTGGATAGGCGGAAAATGTCAGGCAGACGCCCCGGCGCAGGGTTCCTAAAGGCGGCGTTTGTTGTTGCGGTGCTGGCCGGCTGTTCGCGTGGCCCGCAGGAGCGCGCGCTGGATACCTATACTGCGGAAGAAATCTTCAAGAAGGGTGAGCTGGAACTTGAAACCGGCAAGAAGCCCAGAGATGCGCTGGTCTACTTCCAGGAAGTCGAACGGCTTTATCCCTATACGGAATTCGCCAAGCGCGCCCTGATCATGCAGGCCTTCACGCACCACAAGGCTAAGCAATACCCCGAAGCCCGCGATGCGGCGCAGCGTTTCCTTGATTTCTACCCCGGCGATGAAGATGCCCCCTATGCGCTTTATCTCATGGCGCTGTCCTACTACGACCAGATTGACGATGTCGGCCGTGACCAGGGCATCACGTTCCAGGCCCTGCGTGGCATGCGTGACGTGATCGAAACCTATCCGAACAGCGAATACGCCCGTTCGGCCATCCTGAAGTTCGATCTTGCTTTCGACCAGTTGGCCGCAAAGGAAATGGAAGTCGGGCGCTACTATCTGAAACGGCGTCACTACACCGCAGCGATCAACCGGTTCCGAGTGGTGGTGCAGGATTTCCAGACCACGACCCATACCGCCGAAGCCTTGCACCGTCTGGTGGAAAGCTATGTCGGACTTGGCCTGAGTGATGAAGCACAGACCGCAGCGGCAATTCTTGGCTTCAACTATCAGGCCTCGCCCTTCTACGATGACAGCTTCCGCCTGCTGAAGGGCAAGGGACTGTCACCCGAGGCAAAGGGCGAAAGCTGGCTGCGTCAGGTCTATCGCCAGATGGTCCGGGGCGAGTGGTTGTAGGGATGGTGCGTGCAGGCGCGCACCCCGCAGGCAGGCCAGATGCTTCGAAGTCTTGATATCCGTGATGTGCTGATCATTGATCGGCTGACGCTGGACCTTGGCGCCGGACTCAATGTGCTCACCGGTGAGACAGGGGCAGGCAAGTCGATCCTGCTCGATGCCCTGGGTTTTGTCCTGGGCTGGCGGGGCAGGGCGGAACTTGTCCGCCAAGGGGCAACGCAAGGCGAGGTGACGGCGGTCTTCGATCTGCCGGCTGGCCATGCCGCGCGCAAGGTGCTGTCGGAAGCCGGGATCGACACTGAGGGCGAGTTGATCCTGCGCCGAGTCAACTTCGCGGATGGTCGCAAGACAGCCTGGGTGAATGACCGCCGCGTCTCGGGCGAGGTGCTGCGCGATCTTTCGGAGCATCTGGTAGAGCTTCACGGCCAGCATGATGATCGGGGCCTTTTGAACCCGCGCGGCCACCGCGCCCTTCTGGATGCCTATGCCGGACTGGACCTTGCCCCTTTGCGCGCGGCCTGGGCTGCCCGCCGGACAGCGCGGGCCGCCTTGGCCGAGGCCGAGGCGATGCTGGAACGGGCTGCCGCGGAAGAGGAATTCCTGCGCCATGCGGTTGGCGAACTGGACAAGCTGAGCCCGGAAGCTGGCGAAGACGCGGCGCTGGATGCGCGCCGTCGCCTGATGCAGGGGGCCGCGCGGATTCGGGAAGATGTGGCCAAGGGCCATGCCGCCTTGTCGGACGCGGGCGCCGAAGGCCGGATGCGCGATGCGCTGCGCTGGCTGGAAGGGGCCGCCGACAAGGCCGAGGGGCGGCTTGACCCGGCCCTTGCCGCGCTCAATCGGGCGCTGATCGAACTGGGGGAAGCCCAGCAAGGCGTCGAGGTCGCGCTGGAGGCCCTGGACTTTGACCCCGGTGAACTGGAGCAGGTCGAGGAACGCCTGTTCGCGATCCGTGCCTTGGCGCGCAAGCATGGCGTACTGGCCGATGATCTGGGCGGGTTTGCCGATGGCTTGCGGGCGCGTCTGGCGGCGATCGACGGTGGGGCCGCAGGAATTTCCCGGCTGCAAAAGGCGGTGGCCGAGGCCGATGTGACCTTCAAGGCCGAAGCCGCGCGGGTGACAAGTGTCCGGCGTGACGCGGCCGGGCGGCTTGATGCGGCCATGGCGGCGGAACTGGCCCCGCTGAAGATGGAACGGGCGGTCTTTGTTACCGAGTTCGCGCCCGCAGAACCCGGGCCGGATGGCATGGATGCGGTGACCTTTACGGTTGCCACCAACCCCGGCGCGTCTTCCGGTCCGCTGAACCGGATCGCTTCGGGCGGCGAGCTGAGCCGGTTCCTGCTTGCGCTGAAGGTCTGCCTGACGGGCGACAGCCCCGGCCAGACCCTGATCTTCGACGAGATTGACCGCGGGGTCGGCGGGGCGACGGCCGATGCCGTGGGTCGGCGGTTGCAGGCGCTGGCCACCGGGGCGCAAGTGCTTGTGGTGACCCATTCGCCGCAAGTCGCGGCCTTTGGTGCGCGGCATTGGCGGGTGGAAAAGCGGGTGGTCGCGGACCAGACGCTGTCAACCGTCACCGCCCTTGCCGCGTCCGAGCGGGTCGAGGAAATTGCGCGGATGCTGGCCGGTGACACCGTCTCGGATGCAGCGCGCGCGGCGGCCCGTGCGCTGTTGCAGGGATAACTGGCGCTTGTCAGGCCAATGCGCGGCAAGACCGCGAAAAAATCTGCAATCGAGTGCCGCGCTTTCGGGCGCTTTGCCTGTCGTTACGGCAAAATGACACAAGCCATGCGTTTGGCGCATGACGGCTTTCCCGATCCCGACCTGTAATGCTGCGCTGCGGCGTCCTATGTTCTGATCAAGAACAAAGGAAGTCTGTCATGCTCAATATCTTGAAATCCCTGAAGTCGCTGCGCAACTTTCCGTCGCTTGCGGAACTGGAGCGGGATTATCTGAATGCTTCCGTCTCGCGGATCGACCTTGAACGGCGTCAGCGTGAAGTGGACAACGGTCTGTTTCGTCGGTCGAGCTTTGATCTTTAAGCCGGGCCGTCCCCGGTTCTGCCGGGGATGACCTTGCCGGGGTTCATCAACCCAAGGGGATCAAGCGCGCGCTTCAGCGTGGCCATCACGTCCCAACCTGCACCATGTTCGGCCTCCATATGGCCCAGCTTGCCGAAGCCCACGCCATGTTCGCCGGTGATCGTTCCGCCCAGCCGCAAGGCTCGGTCTGCCATCCGGGCGGCAAGGGTTTTCGCGGTGGCAAACTCGGCGGCATCGCCGGGGCGCACCAGCAAGATCGCGTGGAAATTGCCGTCCCCGACATGACCAAGGATCGGCCCCGGTATCCCAGAACCCGCAATATCTGCCCGAGTCTCGTCCACCGCCTGCGACAGGCGCGATATCGGCACGCAGACATCCGTCACCACCGCCTTCGCCCCGGGACGCGAGGCAAGGATCGCGCGATAGGCGCTGTGGCGTGCGGCCCAAAGCCGGGTGCGGTCTTCCTGACGTTCCGCCCATTGCAGCCCATCGGCCCCGAACCCTTCGGCAATGTCGCGAAAGCGGCGGGTGTCTTCAGCAACACCGTCGGGGTGGCCGTGAAACTCGACCAGAAGCTGTGGGGCAAGGGGCAGGCTTAGCCCGGAAAAGGCGTTGCAGGCGGCAACGGTTTCCACGTCCAGAAATTCGATCCGCGCCGGGGTCAGGCCCATCTGCATCGTGGCAATCACGCAATCCACGGCCTGCGCCACCCCCGGAAAGGCCGCCACCGCCGTCATCACCGCTTCGGGCTGGCCATGCAGCCGCAAGGTCAGTTCGGTGATCAGGCCCAGCGTACCTTCGGACCCGACGAAAAGCGCGGTCAGATCATAGCCTGCCGCCGATTTGGGCGCACCGGTGCCGGTGCGGATCACCCGGCCATCGGCCAGAACCACCGTCAAGCCGCGCACATTGTCGCGCATCGTGCCGTAGCGCACGGCGGTCGTGCCAGAGGCCCGCGTCGCCGCCATCCCCCCGATCGAGGCATTGGCACCGGGATCGACGGGAAACATCAGCCCGGTCGAGCGCAGTTCGTGGTTCAGCACCTCACGCGTGATGCCGGGTTCAACCCGCACCAGCCGATCTTCGGGCCGGACCTCCAGCACCGCGGCCATGTCGCGGAAATCGACCACGACTCCTCCGTGCAAGGCCAGCGCATGTCCTTCAAGCGATGTGCCGGCCCCCCAGCCGATCAGTGGGACACGGTGCTGGCTGGACCACTTGGCAAGGGCTGCGACCTGATCCGTTGTGGTCGGGAACACCACGGCATCCGGCAGACCCGCTGTAACAAGGCTTTCGCTTTGCCCGTGTGCGGCAAGCACGGCCGGTGCGATGGACATCTGCGTCCCGAACAGGGCGCGCAATTCGGCAAGGGCGGTTTCAGCAAGCATGCCCGACCCTAACGCCCCGTGGCGCAAGCGCCAAGCGCTACCCTGCTGGGGAAGGGTAGTGCTGGGGGTAGCCCTTGCCGCGGCCTTGCGCTATGACGCGACCAACCGCCAGATACCGGGGAATCGTCCATGAAAGCTGCCGTCGTCACCTTCCCGGGCTCGAACTGCGACCGTGACCTTGCCACCGCCTTTGAAAGCGCCGGGTTTGAGGTGGCGCGGGTCTGGCACAAGGATACCGATCTGCCCACGGGCGTGGATGTGGTCGGGGTGCCGGGCGGGTTTTCCTTCGGGGACTACCTGCGCTGCGGCGCCATTGCCGCCCAATCGCCGATCTCGACCGCCATTCGCACCCATGCCGACCGGGGCGGCTATGTCCTTGGAATCTGCAACGGCTTTCAGGTGCTTACGGAAATGGGCCTCTTGCCCGGCGTCTTGATGCGCAATGCAGGGCTGAAGTTCGTCTGCAAGACGGTGGCGCTGCGGGTCGCCACCACGGATAGCGCCTATACGGCCGCTTATGTGCCGGGTCAGACGATCCACGTTCCCATCGCTCATCACGACGGCAACTACACCATCGACGCCGAAGGCCTGTCGCGTTTGCAAGGCGATGACCGCATCGCCTTCACCTATTGCGACAACCCCAATGGCAGCATGGCCGACATTGCCGGGGTGCTTTCGGAAAACCGCCGGGTGCTGGGAATGATGCCCCACCCCGAACGCGCCGTTGAGGCGGCGCTGGGGGGCGAAGATGGCCGCCCGTTGTTCGCCTCGCTGATGGGCGGGATGGCGCTGGCCTGACATGCCTTGGCTTGAGGCGCGCCCGGGGCGGCCCTAGTCTTTGGTCATGACAAGATCCGGCCCGCTTCAACAACCTGCATCCGCCCAGGGCTTGCCTTGGCGCGTCAAGCTTGCGGTCGGGCTTCTGGTCCTGCTTGCCGTCGGGGTTGTGCTTGTATCGAACCGGTTGCTGACTGACCGCTACACCGCCGATACCCGCAGCCGGGCAGAGGTGCGGCTGGCGCTTTACACCGGTAACCTGATGGCCGAATTGCAGCGGACTTCGGTGGTTCCGCTTTTGCTGTCGCGTGACCCGGAACTGGTGCAGGCCCTGCGCGAAGGCAATTTCTCCCGCACATCGGCGAAACTCATCGCGCTTCAGGCGCAGATCGGCGTCGCGTCGATCCGGCTTCTGGGCAATGACGGGCGCGTCGTGGGTGCAACCAACCGCAACATCCTTGGCACCAACAACCGCAACGACACCTACTTCGTCGATGCCCAACGGACGAAAGAGACGATCTTCACTGCCGTCAAACGCGAATCGGGTGGGTATGATTTTGTCTATTCGCGGTCACTTCAGGCCGAGGGCAAGACCTTGGGGGTCATCGTCGTTTCGGTTGACCTGATGAAATACGAACGCGCCTGGTCCGGCCTTCAGGATGCGGTGCTGGTGACCGACAGCGAAGGCACAGTGCTTCTTGCCACGGAATCGCGCTGGCGCGGCCTGCCGGTTGCCGAGGCGCTGGCGCTGCGTGATCCGCCATCGGCCATTGCCCGGGCGTTGCGGGCCACAGCCGACTGGGCGCAGAACCCGCCCGATGCCTATGTCCGCGGTGAGGCCGTGATGCGGACCGAGGCTCGGGTTCCTTTCCGGGGCTGGAAGATCCAGACCTTCACCGCCTATGGATCGGTCCGCGAACAGGTGAACGGGATTCTGGCGCTGGAGATCATGGGCTTTGCCATCCTGATGGCGCTGACCTTCTACATCCTGTCGCGGCGGGCCTGGTCACGCTCGCTAAGCTTTCAGCGGGAATCTGCAGAGCTTCGGGCGCTGAACGCCCGCCTTCAGCGCGAGATTGCCGAGCGTGAGAAGGTGCAGAAGGATCTTGAAGTGGCGGAATTGACGCTGGCGCAGTCCTCGAAGCTGGCGGCCCTTGGCGAAATGTCGGCAGCGGTCAGTCATGAATTGAACCAGCCCCTTGCCGCGATGAAGACTTATCTTGCCGGCGCCCGCCTTCTGCTTCAGCGCAAGCGGCCCGAAGAGGCCCTGTCCAGCTTTCAGCGGATCGACGATCTGATCGAACGCATGGGCGCGATCACCCGGCAACTGAAATCCTATGCCCGCAAGGGCGGCGAGGCCTTCGAGGAGGTTGACCTGCGCGCCTGCGTGTCTTCGGCGCTTGCGATGATGGAGCCGCAGTTGAAGGCCCGGGTCGTGAAGATCAGCCGAGGCATGCCGCGCCAGCCGGTTCTGGTCATGGCTGACCGCATCCGGCTGGAACAGGTGATCATCAACCTTTTGCGCAATGCGCTTGACGCGACCAAGGACGTGAAAGCTCCGCAGATCGACATCCTGCTGTCAGCAGGCGAAACGGCGATGCTTACGGTGCGCGACAATGGCCATGGAATTACCGAACTCGAGAATCTTTTCGAGCCGTTCTACACCACCAAGAAACCCGGCGAAGGCGTGGGCCTTGGCCTTGCCATCTCCTCGGGCATCGTGACCGACCTTGGCGGCAGGTTGACTGCCCGGAACGGCGATGGCGGTGGGGCGGTGTTTGAAATGCAGTTGCCGATCCTCGGCAAAAATCAGGAAGCAGCAGAATGAAGAGGTCCAGATGGCCCGCGCAATGAAAGTGGCAATCGTCGATGACGAGGCCGACATGCGGCAATCGATCAGCCAGTGGCTTGCGCTGTCGGGCTTTGACACCGAGACCTTCGCTTCGGCGGAAGAGGCGCTGAAGGTGATCGGGCCAGAGTTTCAGGGCGTGGTCGTCAGCGATATCAAGATGCCCGGCATGGACGGGATGGCGTTCCTGAAACGCCTGATGGGGCAGGATTCGGGCCTGCCTGTGATCATGATCACCGGTCACGGTGATGTGCCTATGGCGGTGGAAGCGATGCGGGTGGGGGCGTTCGACTTTCTGGAAAAGCCGTTCAACCCCGACCGGATGACCGAACTTGCCAAGAAGGCGACGCAGGCGCGGCGGATGACGCTTGATAACCGGGCTTTGCGCAAGGAGTTGTCTGACGGCTCGACCATCATGAAAAAGCTGATCGGATCTTCGCCCGCGATGGACCGCTTGCGCGAGGACATTCTTGATTTGGGGCAGGCTGACAGCCACGTCCTGATCGACGGCGAGACGGGGACAGGCAAGACCCTTGTGGCCCATGCGCTGCACGCCGTTGGGCCGCGCGCGTCAAAGAAGTTCGTGGCGGTGTCGTGTGCGGCATGGGGCGAAGACCAGCTTTCTGCCCGGCTGTTCGGTCCGGCCGAAGACGGCAGCCTGCCTCTGATCGAAGAGGCGCGCGGTGGAACCCTGTGCCTTGAGGATATCGAGGCGATGCCCGGCGCCCTTCAGGCACGGCTCTTGACGGTGATCAACGAGCAAGGCACCCCACCCGAAACCCGCATCATCGCGATCTGCAACCAGCATGCCCCGGATACGACGTTGGAAGCCGTGCTGCGGCCGGACCTGTTCTACCGGCTGGGCGCGATGACAATACTGTTGCCGCCGCTGCGGACCAGGGGCGAAGACATCCTGCAACTGTTCACCCGTCTGTCGGAGCAGTTCGCCGAAGAATACGGCTGCGACGCCCCGCAGGTGACCGCACAGGAAGCCGCGCAACTGTTGCAGGCGCCCTGGCCAGGCAACGTGCGCCAGTTGGTCAACATCGCGGAACGCGCCGTCTTGCAGAACCGGCGCGGGTCCGGGTCCATCGCCAGCCTGCTGATGGCCGACAACGAGGCGGCCGGACCTGCACTGACCACCGAGGGCAAGCCCCTGAAGGATTATGTGGAATCCTTCGAGCGCATGCTGATCGACAACACGATGCGGCGGCACAAGGGGTCAATTGTCGCGGTGATGGAGGAGTTGTGCCTGCCACGCCGGACCCTGAACGAGAAGATGGCGAAATACGGCCTGACGCGAGGGGATTACGTCTGATCCCGCATAGGCCCGCGCGGCCTTGGTGGGAAATAGCCCATTGTCATTTCGCACGCTTTCCCGTTAGGGTCGCGTAACGTGAAGGTTACATCTTCGCGCAGGAATTCTCTGCCGTGCAGGAAAGGCGCCCCATGCGCGCCGCCGATACGGTAGTCGGATCGGCCGAAAGGTTGGGCATTTCCCGCCAAGTCGTTGACGATGCGGGATTTAAAAGGTGGGTGGCTGCAAAGCTGTCCGTAGTGAAACGCGATGATGTGTGCGACATTGGCAAAGCTGAACGCGGGGTGCCCATTGGGCATGGCCCGCCGCTTTGCGTTGCGCGCACCCGCCCGAACAAGTCGCCCTTTCCCTGTCAATCATCCACCCGGGGCTTCCCCGGGCGCTGTGTTGTGCAGGCCGGGCGCATTGGAACAAAATGGCCAAAAAGATGCTGATCGACGCCACCCATGCCGAGGAAACTCGGGTTGTGGTGGTAGACGGAAACAAGGTTGAAGAGTTCGACTTCGAGACCGTAAACAAGCGACAGATTGCCGGAAACATCTATCTTGCCAAAGTGACCCGCGTGGAGCCTTCGCTTCAGGCGGCTTTTGTCGAGTATGGTGGCAATCGGCACGGGTTTCTGGCCTTTGCCGAAATTCATCCGGACTATTACCAGATCCCGGTCGCTGACCGTAAGGCGCTGATCGAGGAAGAGCGGGCCATGGCCCGCGCCGAGGAAGAAGAAGACAACCGCCGCACCCGCCGCCGTCCGGCGCGGTCGCAAGAGCGGGCTGAAAAGGTCAAGAACGCTGATGCCGTGGTCGAGGGGCCGTCGGGCATGGATGTGGTCGATCTGGGTGAAGATGACACCGAGATCGCCGTCGAGACCGGTATCGCGGTCGAGACTGGCGCCGCAGCGGATGCCGCACTTGCGCATGATGACGGCAATGATCATGACCACAGCGCCTCGCCTTCTGAGGAGCCCGGGGAAGGGGATCGTCCCTACCGGGCGATGGACCATGCATCGGAAACCGACGACGAGATCGAATCCATCGCCGAAGAGGATGTGGCCGAAGAAATCGCCGCCCCGCGCCGTCCGCGCGCCCGGCGCTACAAGATCCAGGAAGTCGTCAAGGTCCGGCAGATCATGCTGGTCCAGGTCGTGAAGGAAGAGCGCGGCAACAAGGGTGCGGCGCTGACCACCTATCTGTCGCTGGCCGGGCGCTACTGCGTCCTGATGCCGAACACCGCGCGGGGCGGCGGGATTTCCCGCAAGATCACCCAAGTGGCCGACCGCAAGAAGCTCAAGGAAATTGCGTCCGAGATCGAGGTGCCGGAAGGCGCCGGCCTGATCATCCGCACGGCGGGTGCAAAGCGTACCAAGCCAGAAATCAAGCGCGATTACGAATACCTGATGCGCCTGTGGGAACAGATCCGCGAACTGACGCTGAAATCCATCGCGCCCGCCAAGATCTATGAGGAAGGCGACCTGATCAAACGGTCGATCCGCGATCTGTACAGCCGCGAGATTGACGAGGTTCTGGTCGAAGGCGAAGGCGGCTACCGCACCGCCAAGGATTTCATGCGCATGATCATGCCAAGCCACGCCAAGCAGGTGGTACGCTATTCCGATCCGGTGCCGCTGTTCGCCAAGTATCAGGTGGAAAGCTATCTGGGCGGCATGTTCAACCCTGTGGTGCAGTTGAAATCCGGCGGCTACATCGTGATTGGTGTGACCGAGGCTTTGGTCGCCATCGACGTTAACTCTGGCCGGGCCACCAAGGAAGGCTCGATCGAGGATACCGCGCTCAAGACCAACCTTGAGGCCGCCGAGGAAGTGGCACGTCAGTTGCGCCTGCGCGACCTTGCCGGGCTGATCGTCATCGACTTCATCGACATGGAAGAGCGCAAGAACAACGCCGCCGTCGAGAAGCGCCTGAAGGACAAGCTGAAAACCGACCGCGCGCGAATTCAGGTCGGCCGCATCTCGGGCTTTGGCCTGATGGAGATGAGCCGCCAGCGCTTGCGGCCCGGCATGCTGGAAAGCACCACCCAGCCGTGCGCGCATTGCCATGGCACCGGCCTGATCCGGTCGGATGACAGCATGGCCTTGCAGGTTCTGCGCGCGCTGGAAGAGGAAGGCACGCGCAAGCGGTCGAAAGAGGTGCTGCTGAAGGCACCCATCGGCATCGTCAACTACCTCATCAACAACAAGCGCGAACATATCGCGCTGATCGAGGCGCGTTACGGCATGTCGGTGCGGATCGAAGCTGATCCGACGATGATCAGCCCCGATCACTCGATCGAAAAGTTCAAGACCGCATTGCGTGTCGTGCCAGAGACGCCGGTGATTTCCGGCCATGCTGGCCTGATGGGCGCGCCGGTGGCCGAGGAAGAGGAAGACGATCTGGTCGATGATCTGATCGAAGAAGACGAGGACGAAGCTGCCGAGGCGGCTTCCGCTCCGGCTTCCGCTGCGGCCGCCGAAGGTGACAATGGCGCGCCCGGCAAGAAAAAGCGGCGTCGGCGTCGGCGTCGGCGCGGTGGCGCGCGTGAAGGCGATGCGGCGCTGAACGGTGCTGCTGGTGACGAAGACGGTGACGACGAAGACGAAGAAGTCGTTGCCGCTGAAACCGTCGAACCCCTGGCCGAGGCTGAGCCGAAGGGTTCGGCACGCAAGCGCACCCGCAAGCCCCGTGTCCGCAAGGGCGACGTTGAGGCGGTGGCAGAAACGGCGGCAGATGCTGCGGCAGAGGCGGTTGTTGAGCCTGTGGCCGTCGCGTTGGCGGACTCGGTGCCTGTATCGGACGAGAAGGTTGCAGCAGAACCTGCGGTGGCAGTGGTGGCCGAAGCCGCAAAGCCTGCGCCTCGCAAGCGGGCATCGCGCGCCAAAGCCGCCGTTACGGAATCCGTCACGGAACCGGCCGCAGAACTTGCAGCAGAACCCGCGCCCAAGGTCAAATCGGCCGAAGCCGCTCCGTCAAAGCCCGCACGCAGTCGTGCGCCGCGAGCGAAGGCCGCAACCGAGGCACCGGCACCTGTGCTGGCCCTTGACCCGGGGCTTGCGGCCACGGTTGAAACTGTCTCTCCAGACCCTGCTGAAGCCGCCGCCGTGGCCGATGTGGCTGCGTCCGACGACCCGTCCAAGCCCAAACGCAAGGGTTGGTGGTCACTGGGCCGGTAGGATCAGGGGCCGCTCAGGCCCTTCGGATCAGGTGGAGGGTGACAGCACCCTCTGCCCTTGCGCCGAGGTAGGAATGTCCCGCCTCGGCGCAGAAATGGGGCAGGTCGATCGCGGCCATCGCATCGGTCGCCCGGACGCAAAGCACTGTGCCAGCGGCAAGCGACAGCAGCCGCTTGCGCGCACGCAACACGGGCAGCGGGCATAAAAGCCCTTCGCAATCCACCATGTCATCCCAGTCGGCCATCCGCCGCATGTAGCGGCCAGACCTTCCTTCGGCAAGGTTACAGACCGGCCACGCGGATGTGACGCGCTGTCCGGGTGACGCGGACTGCGAAAGTCGCTATCTGGGCTTGGAGGGGACTTGCATGTTCGGAATCGAGATCATCGACGCTGCCTTGCTGCCCGCGATGGCCGTCGCGCTGGTTGCGGGTGTGTTGTCGTTCCTGTCGCCTTGCGTGCTGCCCATCGTGCCGCCCTATCTGGCCTATATGGGCGGGATTTCCATGGGCGAGATGACAGCGGGCGGCCAGGCGCGGCGACGGGTGATCCTGCCAGCGCTGTTCTTTGTCATGGGGCTTTCCACGGTTTTTCTGATCCTTGGCTTCACCGCCTCGGCGATGGGGGCGTTTGTCCTGAACAATCAGGAACTTCTGGCGCAGATTTCCGGGGTTGTGGTCATCATCTTCGGCCTGCATTTCGTTGGCCTGTTCCGCATCCCGATCCTTGACCGCGAAATGCGGATGGACGCCGGTGAACGCGGCGGATCGGCCGCCGGGGCCTATGTGCTTGGCCTTGCCTTCGCCTTCGGCTGGACGCCCTGCATCGGCCCGCAACTGGGGGCGATCCTCAGCCTTGCGGCGCAAGAGGCCAGCACCGGGCGCGGCACCGTACTGCTGGGCGTCTATGCGCTTGGCCTTGGACTGCCGTTCCTGCTGGCAGCGATCTTTGTCGAACGCTCGATGACGGTGATGGGCAAGCTGAAGCGCCACATGAAGACGATCGAGCGGGCCATGGGCGCGCTGTTGCTGATTGTGGGCGTGGCGCTGGTCACCGGTGCCTTCACCGACTTCAGCTACTGGATGCTTGAAACCTATGATGTGCTGGGTCTGCCGGTGCCGGGCTGATCTGCCTTTCTTCTTGTTTGCCAGCGGTTAAGGTGTGGCGGACAAACTGGCGGGATGGGCGTGGGTTCAACGGAAGACAGCCAAGACGGCAAGACGGGGGTGTTTCGCCGCAAGGTGCTTTACATCTCCGGCTATGACCCGTTCCCCCCGCGCCGCTACCGCGAACTTTACCGCAAGGAAGGTGCCGCGCAGGCCGCGATTTCCGGCTATGGGCTGACGATCACGCCTCGGGCTGGGGAAACCTATGGCTGGCGCGTGGCATCCGTGATGGAGCGCCCGGCCGAGGCCGAGGTGGAGATTCTGGTCTGGTCTGACCTTGTGCGCGGGTCGATGCGGGCTGGGGTGGCGGCGACGTTCTTGCAACTGGTGCGAACGGCATGGGTCTATGGGGCATCGGGGGCGCTCTGGCGGCTGATAGGGCTGCGCAAGGGGCCGATGATTGCGGCGCTTTACCCGGCGGTGCTTCTGGTGCTGCAAGCGGCGCTGGCGGTCATGGTTGGCGCGCTGATGCTGCGGCTGTTGCCCGCCTCTGGCTTCGGGCTGGAGTGGGGGCTTGCGGCCTTTGCCGTCTGGGCGGTGCTGGAGGGGTTTCGGCGGATCGACCGGCGGCTTTTCGTCTATTACCTGATCCATGACTATGCCTTTACCGCCAAGGACCGCGGCGCCTATCCGGCAGTGCTGACCGCGCGGCTGGCCGAATTTCGGGCGCGGCTTCGGCAGGCGCTGGACAGCGGGGTTGATGAGGTGCTGGTCGTCGGCCATTCGTCCGGGGTGCATCTGGGGGTGTCGGTTCTGGCCGATCTGATCCGCGAGGGGCTGCCGGAAAACGCCCCCGCGCTTGGGTTTCTGTCGCTGGGACAGGCGGTGCCGATGGTGTCATTCCTGCCCGCTGCGTCAAAGCTTCGGGGTGATCTTGCCTTCCTGTCCCAGTGCAAGGACGTGACATGGGTCGATGTCTCGGCGCCGGGGGATGGGTGCAGCTTTGCGCTGTGCGATCCGGTTGCGGTAAGCGGTGTCGCGACCGACGGGCAGCGCTGGCCGCTGGTCATCTCGGCCGCGTTCAGCAAGACCCTCAGTCCCGCGCGGTGGCGGGCCTTGAAGCGGCGGTTCTTCCGGCTGCATTTCCAGTACCTGTGCGCGTTCGATCAGCCCGGGGATTATGACTACTTCCGCATTACCGCCGGCCCTGTGACGCTGGCGGATCGGTTCCGGGGCCGCAAGCCTTCGTCCAGCCGGATCACCGCAGCCCTCAGCCCTCACCGGAGCGTGGAATGACCGCGCCGGCACAGCCACCACATCCACGGCCGCCAAAGCCGCAGGCCAGGGCTGATCGGGTGTCGCTTTGGGGCTACCTGCGGCTGTTCCGGCGCGACATCCTTTCGGCGCAACCGGCGCGGCTTTACCGGGCGTGGATGGCGGAATTTCGGACCCCCTTCTTCCGCAGTTACCTGTGCAATGACCCGGCTCTGGTGCGGCGGGTTCTGGACGAACGCCCGACCGACTTTCCGAAATCGGGCCGGGTGACAGAAGGTCTGTTGCCGCTGCTGGGCCGGTCGGTCTTTGTGACCAATGGCGAGGAATGGCTGCACCAGCGGCGGATCATCGACCCGGCTTTTGAAGGCGGGCGGATGAAGGAGGCGTTCCCCGCGATCTGGGCCGCAGCCGAGGCGGCGGTGGCGCGGCTTGAGCCGGGTGAGGTCGAGGTGGAACTGGCCGCGAGCCATGCGGCTGCGGATGTGATCTTTCGCACCCTCTTCTCCCTCCCGATAGAGGACCGGGTGGCGCAGGCCGTATTCCACGAATTTCGCGCCTATCAACGGTCTCAGCCGATCCTGAACCTTGCGGCCTTCCTGCCCTTGCCGCGCTGGATGCCCCGGCTGCACCGCCGGGCGACCTTGCGATCGGCCGGGCTGATCCGGGGGTTGATCACCGGGCTGACCGCAGACCGCGCGGCGGCGATTGCTGCGGGCGGGGCGCCGGATGATCTGGCGACCAAGATCATGACCACACCCGATCCTGTAACAGGCGTGCCATTCGGGACGGCCGAGATGGTGGATCAGGTGGCGATCTTCTTTCTTGCCGGGCATGAGACCAGCGCGTCGGCCCTGGCTTGGGCGCTTTACCTGCTGGCCACCCATCCCGAGGTGCAGGACCGGGTGGCCGCCGAGGCTGCGGCGTTGGAGCCGGTCTTCGCCACGGTCGGGGGCTTGCGCTTTACCCGCGACGTCTTCCGCGAGGCGCTGCGGCTTTACCCGCCGGTACCGATGATGGTGCGGCAAAACCGGCAGGCCGAGGAGTTTCGCGGGCGGCAGGTGCGGCCCGGCGCGCAGGTGGTGATCAGCCCATGGCATCTGCAACGGCACGAACGGATATGGGCGAACCCCGACGGTTTTGACCCCGACCGCTGGGCAACGCCCGAAGCCCGGGAAAGCGCGCGTGAGGGGTATCTGCCGTTTTCACGCGGGCCAAGGGTCTGCCCCGGCGCAGGCTTTGCGATGCTGGAGGGAACGCTGTTGCTGGCCCATCTGGTGCGGGCGTTCCGGTTCGAGCCGGTGACGGGCAAGGTTCCCGTCCCGGTCGCGCATCTGACAGTGCGCGCACAGGACGGGATCTGGCTGCGGGTGACCCGGCGCTAGTCGCTGTCGCCCGCGATCTGGGCCAGCACCTGACCCTTGCCGCGCAGCCGCAGCAGCATTGGCACCACCAGCGCCAGCGCCGCTATGGCCAGAAGGCTGGCCGAAAGCGGGGTTGAAACCAGTGTCGTCCAGTCGCCCTGCGCAATGGCCAGCGCGCGGCGAAGCTGCTGTTCGGCCATCGGGCCAAGGATCAGCCCCACCACGACCGGCGCGATGGGGTAGCCGTAAAGCCTGAGGCCATAGCCAAGAAAGCCGAAGATCAGAAGCATGGTAAGCTCGACCGGCGAGGGGTTGACCCCGATGGTGCCAAGCGTGGCGAACATCAGGATACCGGCGTAAAGCCAAGGCCTTGGGATGCGCAGCAGCATGACCCAGAACCGGATCAGCGGCAGGTTCAGGATCAACAGCATGACATTCGCAATCAGAAGGCTTGCAATCAGCCCCCATACGAGCTGCGGCGCGGTGGCAAACAAAAGCGGCCCCGGTTGCAGGCCGAATTGCTGGAACCCCGCCAGCATGATGGCGGCGGTGGCCGTGGTCGGCAGGCCGAGCGTCAACAGTGGCACCAGCGTCCCTGCGGCGGCGGCGTTGTTAGCGGCCTCAGGCCCGGCAACGCCCTCAATCGCGCCGTGGCCGAACTCATCGGGGTGTTTCGACATGCGCTTTTCGGTGCCGTAGGACAGGAAACTTGCGATGTCGGCGCCGCCTGCCGGCATCGCGCCGATCGGAAAGCCGATGGCCGAGCCGCGCAGCCACGCGGGCCAGGACCGGCGCCAGTCGGCTGCGGTCATCTTGACCGAACCCTTGATCGCCTCGACCTTGTCGTGCAGGCCGTGGGTCTGTGCCGCGACAAAAAGGCATTCCCCCAAGGCGAACATGGCAACAGCCAGCGTGGTCACCTCGATCCCGTCCAGCAACTGCGGCACACCAAAGGACATCCGCGCCTGTCCGGTCAGCCCGTCAATGCCGATTGTGGCAAGGCCAAGCCCGATGAACAGCGATGTCAGACCCTTCAGCGTGGATTCGCCAAAGGCGGCGGCGACGGTGACAAAGGCCAGCATCATCAGGGCGAAGTATTCGCGCGGGCCGAAGACGAGGGCCAGTTTCACGATATGGGGGGCAAGGAAAGCCAGCGCCAGCGTGGCCAGAAGCCCCGCAACGAAAGACCCGACGGCGGCGGTCGCAAGGGCGGGACCACCGCGCCCGGCCTTGGCCATGCGGTTGCCTTCCAGCGCGGTGACGATGGAGGCGCTTTCGCCGGGTGTGTTGAGCAGGATCGAGGTGGTCGAGCCGCCATACATCCCCCCATAGTAGATGCCCGCGAACATGATCAGCGACCCGGCAGGGTCCAGCCCGTAGGTCACCGGCAGCAGAAGCGCCACGGTCAGCGCGGGACCGATCCCGGGCAGCACGCCGACCGCGGTTCCAAGCGTGACCCCGATAAGCGCGTACATCAGGATCATCGGCTGCATCGCGGTGCCGAGGCCCTGAAGCAGAAAGTCGAAGGTGCTCATTGGATCAGCCCCCGTAGATCAGCGTTTCAAGCAGTCCGCCCGGCAGGTTCAGCCGCAGGATGCCGTCGAAAAGGCCGTAAAGCCCGAAGGCAAGGGCGGTGCCGATTGGCAGCGTCACCAACAGGTTGCGCTTGCCGAAGGCGGCGGCGGTGGCGGCGAAAAGAATGCCGGTGGCCAGCGAAAAGCCGACGACGTTCAAAAGCGCGATTTGCAGGACAAGGCCACCCCCGATCAGGATCAGTGGCACCGGGTTCTGGCGCGGCACGTCGGCCAGCCTGCCCCGGAAGGCCCCAAGAAACGTCGCGGCAGCAAGGACGATCAGCCCCCATCCCACCACCTTGGGCATGGCGGCCGGGCCGATCCCGGCATAGCCGCCCCGGTCGGGAATTGTGCTGGCATCCCACAACAGAACCGCGCCAAAGCCCGCCAGCAGGGCCGCGATGATGAACGCCGCCCCATCGGGGCGGCGTCCGGTTCCGGATTGTCCGGTCATTGCACCAGACCGATGTCCTTGAGGATCGCGGTCGTGGCCTCGATCTCCTTGGCGAGCTGCGCTTCGAAGTCAGCACCGGCAAGGTAGGTGTCGGCCCAGTTCTTCGTTTCCAGCGCCGATTTCCAGCCCGCCGACTTTGCCAGCGTGTCGATATCGGCCAGAACAGCAGCCTTTTGCTCATCCGACAGGCCGGGGGCCGCAGCGATCATGCGCCAGTTCTGGACGTTCACGTCATAGCCCGATTCCATCAGCGTCGGTGCATCGGTTCCGGGCCAGCGGGTATCGGTGGACACCGCAAGGATCCGCATCGAGCCGGCCTCGACCTGGGGAAGGAATTCACCCACGCCCGAGATGCCCGCCGTCACCTGATTGCCAAGGATCGCGGCAAGTGCTTCGCCGCCACCGGAAAAGGCGACGTAGTTGATCTTGGTCGGGTCGATCCCGGCTGCCTTGGCCAGAAGGCCTACGGTGATGTGGTCAACCCCACCCGCAGAACCACCCGCCCAGGAAACGGCGCCCGGATCGGCTTTCATCATCTCGACCAGATCGTTGATGGTCTGGAGTTCTGAAGCGGTGGGGACGGCGATGGCCACGGCCTCGCCGGTCAGACGGGCGATGGGGGTGACATCGGCCAAGGACACGGGTGACGCGTTGGTCAGGATCGCGCCAACCATCACATAGCCACCGACGATCAATTGCGTGGCATCGCCCGAAGTTGATGCGGCAAACTGGGCCAGCCCAACGGTGCCGCCCGCGCCGGGAACGTTCTGGACCTGCACATTGCCCGAGATACCTTCGGCAACCATCACTTCCTGAAGCGTGCGCGCCGTCGCGTCCCATCCGCCGCCGGGCGCCGCCGGGGCCATGATGACATAGTTCTCTGCAAAAGCAGCGGTGGCGGTGGCAACGGCAAAGGCCGCGCCAAGAATGGCGTGTTTCATGTCTTTCTCCTCCCGTGGCACACTTGGTGCCGGATCAGTGCCGGGCGGCGCCTCCTCGCGCCGGTCCCATGGGCCAAGTGCAACACAGAAACCTGTCAGGAAGCTGACAGGGTCTGGCAGCCAGTGGCGCGCCGGCCTTGGATCAGGGCGGCGCGGCCCCTTGCAGGGCCGCTGTCCAGCGGGCAATCAGCCGCGCGCGCTTGGACTGGTCAAGATAGGCCAGAAGGCCGGGGCTGACCGGAACCGGGCGAAGCTGTTCACCCAAGGCCGCCTCCATTGCCCGGGCCGAATTGTCGCCCGACACCTCAAGCGAGATGGCGGCAAGCCGAAGCTGGTCGGCCATGATGGTCTGACCTTCACGCCCCATCAGAAAGGCAAGAAAATCAGTGCCAAGGTCCGGTCTTGCCGCGGCGCGCGGCACAAGGCCGACACGGCTTACGACCACGGTGAAATCCTTGAGCAGCAGCAACCCAAGGTTCGGTTCGCTGCGCGCGCGGGCATCGGCGTAAGAGCCGAGGATGTTGTAGCCAAGCGCCAGCCGCCCGTCCGCTACCCGGTCGATGATGTCCTGACTGGTGGCAAAGGTCTGCAAGCCAGCCCGCCCCATCGCCGCGACAAGCGACCAGATGTCCGCGAAATGTTCGGCGTCGCGCGCAAGGTAAAGATAGCCCACCGCTGACCGTGTCACATCATAGGTGCCGATCCGACCCATGGCTTGCGGGCGCGACAGCCAGTCGATCACCTCCAGCCGCGATTCGGGCGGGCCGTCGGGGAACGAGGGCTTGTGCCAGACCAGAACCCCCGGCTCGAAGGTGAGGGCAAAGGCCATGTCACGCCAGTTTGCCCAATCGGGCCAGTCGCGGGCCAGTGGCACCGAGACCGGCTGGGCGTAGCCGTCATTGGTCAGCTTGACCTGAAGGTCCATGCCCGAGGAAAACACGAAATCGGCGGTTGCGGTGCCAGCATCGGTTTCGCCGATCACCCTTGTGGCGATGTCGGCAGCAAGTAGATCGTCGTATATGACGGTCACGCCGGGGTTGCGGGCCTGAAAGGCCATGATCAGTGGCGTGGCAAGGGGTTGATCAAGGGTGGAATAGATGGACAGCACATCGCGCCCATTCCCCGGTGCGGGGTAATGCGTCGGTTCCGCCCCCGCGACAGAGGCCAGACCAAGAAGCACGGAAATGAAGCGCCACATGGGCCAGAGCCTGCCCGAAGCCGGGGCCACGCTCAAGCGTTGACGCATGCCTGCGGAGTTCAGCTTGATTCCCAAGGGGGATTTCCTTGTGAAAGACGCGTCCCTGCCCATTGGATGGATGGCTTTCGATTTCTTTAAGCCTGCATTAGGCTTTGACCCCGGGGGAAACGATGCGCCTTTTGCTTGTCGAGGATGATCTGCCATTGGCCGAGGCGCTGACCGCACTTCTGGCCGGGTCGGGCCATGCGGTCGATTGTGTGCATGATGGGCTGGCCGCCGAAGCCCTGCTGCGTGCCGAACAGTTTGAACTGGTGATCCTTGATCTGAACCTGCCCGGGCTGGACGGGCTAAGCCTTTTGCGCCGGATTCGCGCCCGCACGCCTTCGCCCGCCGTGATGATCCTGACCGCGCGGGGTGCGCCGGAAGAACGGGTCCGTGGGCTTGATCTTGGGGCCGATGACTACATGGCCAAACCCTTTGACGTGCGCGAGTTCGAGGCGCGGGTCCGGTCGCTTTTGCGGCGGCAGGCGGGGTTGAAGTCTTCGCTTGTCCGGCTGGGTGGGGTGACACTGGACCTGACAACGCGGCAGTTTCGGGCTGAGGATGTCGATCTGGACCTGCCACCCCGTGAACGCGCGCTGTTGGAACTGTTCTTCCTGCGCGCGGGCAAGGTGGTGACAAAAGAGGCGATCGTGCAGTCGCTGACCTCATTGGACGATCTTCTGTCCGACAATGCGATTGAACAATATGTCTCACGCCTGCGCCGCCGCATTGCGCCTTTCGGCCTGGTCTTGCGCACGGCGCGGGGGCTTGGCTATCTGCTTGAAAAGCCGGCGGAGGGGGGATGAGCAGCTATTCCCTGCGGCGTCGGCTGCTGGTGTGGCTGACGCTGGCCACCACCGCGCTGGGCGTCATTGCGCTGGTCGATACATGGCGCGAGGCGGTGCGGACCGCGCAGGGGCTCTCGGACCGGGTGCTGGAAGGCTCTGCCCTTGCGATTGCCGAACGGGTGACGGTGGACGAAGGCGGCGGGCTGGAAGTGGACGTGCCGTTTTCCGCGTTGGAAATGCTGGCCTCGGCGGCCGAGGATCAGGTGTTTTACCGGGTGGACGCACCTGCCGGGCAGTTCCTGACAGGTTACGAGGCCTTGCCGCTTGTTGCGCTGGGGGCGGAGGGGATCGGCTTTTCCGACGGGTTCTTCGGCGCGGTGCCGATCCGCAGCGCCACGCTGTTGCGGCGCATCTCGACCGGGTCGGAGGCGGTGGCCTTCACGGTGACGGTGGCGGAATCGACGCTGGCGCGGTCCGAACTGGCGCGGACGATCCTGATCCGGTCAGCGCTGCGGATCCTTGCGTTGATGCTCTGCACGGTGACGCTGGTCTGGCTGGCGGTGACATTGGCCTTTCGTCCGTTGGACCGGCTGGGTGCCGCGATTGCCGAACGCACACCCGACGATCTGCGACCGCTGACGGCAGACGTGCCGGTCGAGGCAGCCCCGCTTGCCCGGGCGATAAACAGCTTCATGGCGAGGCTGGAAAGCGCGGTGGCGGCGCTGCGGCACTTTACCGGGAATGCCAGCCATCAGTTGCGCACGCCATTGGCGACCCTGCGCACCCAGCTGGCGCTGGCCCGCCGCGCGGGCGACAGCGCGCAGGCCGCGGCTGCACTGGACAAGGCCGATGCGGCCCTTGTGCGGGCGGAACGGGTGCTGGCGCAGCTACTGGCGCTGGCGCGGGTTGATGCGGCGGCGACCGGGTTGACGCCCGGCCCAGTCGACCTTGCCGGGCTTGCGCGCGACCTTGCCGGCGAGGTGCTGCCGCGCGCGGCAGAGGCGGGTATCGACCTTGGGTATGAGGGGCCAGGCGAAGCCGAGGTGATGGCCGAGCCGGTGCTGGTATCCGAACTTCTGCGCAACCTTCTGGATAACGCCCTGCGCTACGGCGGCGCTGGCGCGGTGGTCACGGTGCGGGTCAGACCAGAGCCGGATTCGGTTGTCCTTGAGGTCGAGGACAACGGACCGGGCTTGCCGCCTGATCGTCTGGCGCAGCTTGGGTCAACCGCTCAACCGCAACGTATGGCGCGGCAGATGGGGGCCGACACTGACTCCGGTGCGGGGGGGTATGGTCTGGGGTTGGCAATCGTCGGTGAGATCGCCGCACTTTTCGGCGCAGGTTGCGCCTTCCTGCCCGGCACGGGAGGGCGTGGTCTGCGGGTCAGTTGCCGCTTTCCAAAACGCGACCCGATCTGGGTCGCATGAAGCCGCATGCCTTTCAGGCAATCAGAGTATCTCGACCCGGTAGCTTTCGATCACTGTATTGGCGAGCAGCTTTTCGCACATCGCCTGAACCTCGGCCTCGGCCTTGGCGGGATCGGTCTGGGTCAGGTCAAGCTCGATCACCTTGCCCTGACGCACGCCGTTCACGCCCTGAAACCCCAGGGAACCAAGCGCGTGGCGCACAGCCTCGCCCTGCGGATCAAGGACGCCGGATTTCAGCATGACGGTGACGCGGGCTTTCATCGGGGCCTCCGGGATTGGTCTCGCCCGTCCTTAGCGAAGGGGCGGGCAGGGGGCAAGAGGATGGTCCCGGCGCAAGGATGCTTCGGCGCAAAATCTTGTTGCAGAATCTTGTCGCAGAATCTTGTCGCTGGGGGCAGGTCAGTTGATCAAGGTCGGCTTGGTGGTATGGGTCACGTTTGACGGCATGACGCCAAGCCTCCGCGCCAGTTCGGAATAGACATCCGACATCGGTTGCGGATCGGGCAGGGTTCCATCGGGGCGTTCGGGCAGACGCATATCCCACAAGCGGCAGTTGTCGGGGCTGATCTCGTCGGCCACGATCAGGCGCATGTAGTCGCCATCCCAGACCCGGCCGACTTCGATCTTGAAATCAGCCAGCCGGATGCCGACACCCATCATCACGCCGGACAGAAAATCATTCACCCGAAGCGCCAGCGCGATGATGTCGTCAAGATCCTGCTGGTTGGCCCAGCCGAAGGCGACGATGTGTTCTTCAGCCACCAAAGGGGCGTTCAGGCGTTCGTCCTTGTAATAGTATTCCACGATGGGGCGCGGCAATTGCGTGCCTTCGGGGATTCCCAGCCGTGCCGTCATCGGCCCGGCGGAAAAGTTGCGGACAACCACTTCAAGAGGAATGATCTCGGCCATCCGCACCAGTTGTTCGCGCATGTTGATGCGGCGGATGAAATGGGTCGGCACCCCGATCTGGTTCAGCCCGGTCATGAAGAATTCCGACAGGCGATTGTTCAACACGCCCTTGCCTTCCAGCGTGGCCGGGGCCGCGACGGTGGGGGCGCTGTCATCCTTGAAGTACTGGATCAGCGTGCCGGGTTCCGGGCCTTCGTAAAGGATCTTCGCCTTGCCCTCGTAGACCTTCTTGCGCCGTGCCATGCATGCTCCGATGACGGGTCTTGCGTGGAACCCTTGGTCCCTTCGCAGTGTTCCTTTGGCCTATAGTCCAAGGGTCGCGCGCTCGCAAGGCGCGCAAGGCGGGTGGCAATGGCTGGGTTGGAGGCTGCGCCGGGGCCAATGGGGCTTGCAGCGCGGCGAGCGGATGGGCATATGGAAAGAAACCTTGAACCCACGCCTGAACCCATGGGGGCCGCGATGACCACGTTTGACGACCGCGAGAACGCTTTTGAAAACAAGTTCGCCCATGACAGCGAAATGCAGTTCCGGGCCGAGGCGCGGCGCAACAAGCTGGTCGGCCTCTGGGCGGCAGAACTTCTGGGCAAGACCGGCGATGACGCGGCGGCCTATGCGATGGAAGTCGTGAACGCAGATTTCGAGGAAGCCGGGATCGAAGATGTGGTGCGCAAGCTGGTTGGCGACCTTGGCGACAAGGTCAGCGCCGACGCAATCCGTGCCAAGATGGCTGAAATGCTGCCCATCGCCAAAGCACAACTGATGACCGAGATCTGATCACTGGTCCTTGACCTCCGAAGGGCGCGGCTCCGTATTCGGTCCGCGCCCTTTGCATGCCTGACTTTCCGTGTCCGGCTGTCGGTCGCTGATGGCAACTCTTTCCGCCGCCCGCTGGTCTTGAAGTTGAGGCGGCGGCCATGATGTAATGCGGAATATGAATTTGCCTCTCTCCGCTTGACATGGCAGAGAAACCTGAAAGCTAACCTGAAGGGATCCCGATCATGTCCGACGCGCTTACCCGAATGCTCGCCTCGCGCGATTGGCTGATGGCTGACGGGGCCACCGGGACTAACCTGTTCAACATGGGTCTGGAATCAGGCGAGCCGCCGGAGTTCTGGAACACCGACAAGCCGGACAATATCCGCAAGCTGTACCGGGGTTCGGTCGAGGCGGGGTCGGATATCTTCCTGACCAATACCTTCGGCGGCAATGCCAGCCGGTTGAAACTGCACGGTGCGCAAGGCCGGGTGCATGAGCTGAACCGGATCGGGGCCGAACTCGGGCGCGAGATTGCCGACAAGGCCGGTCGCCCGGTGGTGGTGGCGGGATCGGTCGGCCCCACGGGCGAGATCTTCGAGCCGATGGGGACGCTGACGCATGAGCTGGCGGTCGAGATGTTCCATGAACAGGCGGAAGGGTTGAAGGCTGGCGGTGTCGACGTCCTTTGGGTCGAAACGATCAGCGCCTTTGAAGAATACCGCGCCGCCGCCGAAGCCGCAGCGCTGGCCGGCATGCCGTGGTGCGGCACGATGAGCTTTGATACCGCAGGCCGCACCATGATGGGCGTAACCTCCGCCGCGATGGCCGAAATGGTAGAGAAACTGCCAAACCCGCCGATCGCCTTTGGGGCAAATTGCGGGGTGGGGGCATCCGACCTGATGCGCACGCTGCTTGGCTTTGCCTCGACCGGCACCCAGCGACCGCTGATTGCCAAGGGCAATGCGGGCATCCCGAAATACCACGACGGCCATATCCACTATGACGGCACGCCGGAACTGATGGCGGAATATGCCGTGCTGGCGCGCGATGCCGGGGCGCGGATCATCGGCGGCTGCTGTGGCACCATGCCCGACCATCTGCGCGCGATGCGTGAGGCGCTGGAGACGCGGCCCAAGGGTCCGCGCCCGACGCTTGAGGATATCTCGTCCAAGCTGGGCGGGTTTTCTTCAACCTCGGACGGGACGGGCGATACCTCGGGCGAGCCAAAGCGCGAAAGGCGCGGGCGTCGGGGGTAGCATCTGAAACCGCAAAGGAATCCCGGGCTTCGTGGCTAAAACAGGCTGAGTTGATCGCCCGCCCGAGCTGGCGGGCGGAACAGATCGGTCCGCAAGGGTGGCAGGCCACTTCCCAGCCCCAGTCGCTTGCGCGCCAGATCGGCCCGGCGGTGGATCAGGTCTGCCCACAGGCCTTGTCCTGTCATGCGTTTGCCAAACTCGGGGTCGTAATCTCGCCCGCCGTGCAACTCTCGCACCCTGCCCATCACGCGTTGGGCGCGGTCGGGGAAGGTTGTCTCAAGCCAGCTGCGAAAAAGGTCCGCCACCTCCATCGGCAGGCGCAGCGGGATGGAGTTGGCGAAGGTCGCCCCTGCCTCGGCACCCGCTGTCATGACGGCTTCCAGTTCGTGATCCGTCAGCGCCGGGATCAGCGGGGACACCTGCACCCGCACCGGGATGCCCGCCGATGCCAGCGCCCGGATCATCGCCAACCTGCGGCGCGGTGACGGCGCGCGTGGTTCCATCTTGCGGGCAAGGCCTTCGTCCAGCGTGGTGACCGAAACCGACACAGCCGCCAGCCCCGCCGCCGCCATTGGCGCGATCAGATCGATGTCGCGTTCTATGGTCGTGCCGCGCGTGGTGATCCAAACCGGGTGCTGAAAGGCCACCAGCACCCCCAGCAACTGCCGCATCAACCCGTGGTCACGTTCGACCGGCTGATAGGGGTCGGTGTTGGTGCCGATGGCGATGGGGGCCACCTTGTAGGACGGGCGGCGCAATTCGGCGTCCAGCACATCGGCAATGCCGGGCCGCGCGATCAGCCGTGTTTCGAAATCAAGGCCCGGCGACAGGTTCAGGAAGGCGTGGCTTGGCCGGGCATAGCAATAGATGCAACCATGTTCGCAGCCGCGATAGGGATTGATCGACCGGTCAAAGGGCAGATCAGGGGACCGGTTGTAGGTGATGGCCGACCGCAGGCGTTCAAGGCGAAGCTCGGTGCGGACCAGCCGGTCGTCTTCTGGCAAGTCCCAGCCATCGTCATGCGCTTCATGGGTTCGGGACTCGAACCGACCGGCGCGGTTGCTGCCTGCCCCGCGTGCGCGCAGCTTTTGGCCGGGAAGGATGCCGTCACCTGATGTCATCGCCGAAATCTAGAACAAGACAGGAACATTCTCCACAACTTTCCTACGCGCGACCGCTTTCTGTCGGCTTTCATCCGGTGTATGTCGCTTGCCGAATAGTGGATCGGTCGCTTTAGGATCATCCACTGAACAGGAATTTCCGCGTGGAGCGCCCCAATGGCCGACGAAGACGACATCATCCTGTCCGAACTGTCTGATGACGAGCTTGTCTTGCAGATGCATGACGACCTTTACGACGGTCTGAAGGAAGAGATCGAGGAAGGCGTCAACATCCTGATCGCCCGCGGTTGGACGCCATATGACGTCTTGACCAAGGCTCTGGTCGCCGGGATGACCATCGTTGGCGCCGACTTCCGCGATGGCATCCTGTTCGTGCCGGAAGTGCTGCTGGCCGCCAACGCGATGAAGGCGGGGATGTTCATCCTCAAGCCGCTTCTGGTGGAAACCGGCGCGCCGCGGATGGGCAAGATGGTAATCGGCACCGTCAAGGGCGACATCCATGACATCGGCAAGAACCTTGTCGCGATGATGATGGAAGGCGCGGGGTTCGAGGTTATCGACCTTGGCATCAACAACGCGGTTGAAAAGTATCTGGATGCGCTGGAGCGTGAGCAGCCCGATATCCTTGGGATGTCGGCCCTGCTGACCACGACGATGCCCTACATGAAGGTCGTGATCGACACGATGAAGGAAAAGGGCATGCGCGAAGATTACATCGTGCTGGTCGGTGGCGCGCCTCTGAACGAGGAATTCGGCAAGGCAATCGGTGCCGACGCCTACTGCCGAGATGCCGCTGTTGCGGTCGAGACGGCCAAGCAGTTCGTCGCGCGCAAGCACAACCAGCTGAGCGCCTGATCGGGCGCACGGCTCTGTGATCCCGGACGGTCTTGCGAAAGTCGCGTCCGGGGCGCAAGTTGGAGGTCAGGGGGGCAAGTCATGCCACTGACACATTTTCTGGGCCTTGTTGCACTCGTCATCCTGGCGGCAGGGGCCACGCTTGCTTTGGCGGTCTGGTCGGGGCTCCCGCTTGCGGCAATTGCCTTCGCGGCCCTTTCGGCCAGCCTGATTCTGGCTTGGTCGCGCGTTGGTCGCTAAGGGGCTGTCCGCAGGGACCGAGATGGATGATCTGATACTCAGCGAAGCGGGGTTGGCTCCTGCGCGGTCCGGGCAGGTTCTGCTGATCGCCTGCGGTGCGCTTGCGCATGAGATCGTGGCGCTGAAGGCCGCGAATGGCTGGACGCACCTGGACCTGCAGTGCCTGCCCGCAAAGCTGCACCTCTGGCCAGACAAAATCACCCTTGCCGTTGCGGCTGCTGTTGAAGAAGCCCGCGGGCGCTACGAGAAGATCTTCGTTGTCTATGCTGATTGCGGCACTGGTGGCCAATTGTTCGAAAAGTGCAAGGAACTTGGCGTCGAAATGGTCGAAGGCCCGCATTGTTATTCGTTCTTTGAAGGTAACGAACGCTTCGCCGCCCATGCGGACACTGAATTCACCGCCTTTTACCTGACCGATTTCCTCGTTCGACAGTTTGATGCCTTCGTCTGGAAACCGATGGGACTGGATCGGCACCCTGAACTGCGCGACATGTATTTCGGCAATTACACGAAGCTGGTCTATCAGGCACAGATCGACGATTCGGCGCTGGACGCGAAGGCAGAAGATTGTGCGCGGCGGCTGGGGCTGGCCTATGAACGGCGGTTCACTGGCTATGGTGATCTGGCCGCTACGCTGGACCGCGTCGCCCGGTAGTGATCCAGCACGAACACCCGGATCGCCGAGGCGAGCCCCTCATCACCGCTGCGGGCTGTGTCGATTTCGGCAGCCAGTTCATTGATCGGCTGCCCGCGCATGGCGGCAATCTCGCGAAACGCGACCCAGAATGAATCTTCCAGCGATACCGACGTGCGGTGACCGTGGAGGGTGAGAGAGCGCTTGATAGGGCGGGCGGTCATGCCCAAGCCATAGCGCAATGGTCGGGTGTGGACAAAATCCTTCGAAGGATTTTGCAAATCTTTTCGAAAAGATTTGCGGCTGGCCGCGCCGTCAGCGCAAGAGATGGACGGGTTCGCAGTTGCAAAAGACGATGAACTGGCCAGCATTTTCCACAACCCGGAATCCGCGGCGGTGAACTTCATGCAAGAAACGTTCACGTCCGATCAGGCGTTCCACATCTGCAACCTTGCGGCGAACCGTCCCGCCTTCGGCGGCGCATCGGGCGGAAAACAAATGGGTCAGCCAGCGCTCGGGCGAGATCGTCGCGGGCAAGTCCTTCATGGCGCACCTCCGTTGCGGCAACTCTGCCGTAACTAGGTTAAACGGCCGCTAATCCGTCTCGCGCCGATGTGCGTCAAGTGTGCGCGTGGCCTTTTCGGCGCGGGCTTTCTCGGCCTCGCGTTCAGCCTTGGTCCGGCCGGATTTCGCTGCGTTGGCGTCGGCTTGGATGCGGGCGGCCTTGCGGGCCGCCTGCTTTTTCGCCGCCCGAAGGTTGATGACCTCGGCCATCAGCCTTTCGGGCCGATCATGTCTTCGGGCCGCACCACGCGGTCGAATGTCTCGCCATCGACATAACCAAGCGCGATTGCTTCTTCGCGCAGGGTGGTGCCGTTCTTGTGGGCGGTCTTGGCAACCTTGGTCGCAGCATCATAGCCGATGGTCGGCGCCAGTGCCGTGACAAGCATCAGCGATTCTTTCATCAGCTTGTCGATCCGCGCCACGTTGGCCTGCGTGCCGACGACCATGTTGTCGGTGAACGACCCGGCGGCGTCACCGAGAAGCTGCATGGATTGCAGGACGTTATAGGACATCATCGGGTTGTAGACGTTCAACTCGAAATGGCCTTGGCTGCCGGCAAAGCCGACTGCCGCGTCATTGCCCATGACCTGCGCGCAGACCATTGTCAGCGCTTCGGCCTGGGTCGGGTTGACCTTGCCGGGCATGATTGAGGAGCCGGGCTCGTTTTCCGGCAGGATCAACTCGCCAAGACCCGAACGCGGACCGCTTCCCAAAAGGCGCAGGTCGTTGGCGATCTTGAAAAGGGCGGCGGCGACGGTCTTCAGCGCGCCCGAGAACATGACCATGGCATCATGCGCGGCCAGGGCTTCGAACTTGTTCGGCGCGGTGACGAAGGGCAGGCCGGTGATCTTGGCAATTTCCGCCGCGACGCGGGTGTCCCAGCCGACGCGGGTATTCAGCCCGGTGCCGACGGCCGTCCCGCCTTGCGCCAGTTCGTAGATGTCTGGCAGGCACATCTTCACGCGGGCGATGCCCTTGTCGACTTGGGTGGCGTAGCCCGAAAACTCCTGCCCCAAGGTAAGGGGGGTGGCGTCTTGTGTATGGGTGCGGCCGATCTTGATGATGTCCTTGAACTCATCCGACTTGGCCCAGAGCGCCTTTGACAGCTTTTCAAGCCCCGGGATCAGCACATCGCGCGCCATCATGCCGATGGCGACATGCATCGCGGTCGGGAAGGTGTCGTTCGACGATTGGCCCATGTTCACATGGTCGTTCGGATGGACTGGCTTTTTCGACCCCATCACGCCGCCCAGCATTTCAATCGCCCGATTCGAGATCACCTCGTTGGCGTTCATGTTCGACTGGGTGCCGGAACCTGTCTGCCAGACGACCAGCGGAAAGTTGTCATCGAAATTGCCGTCGATCACCTCGGTCGCCGCTGCTGAAATTGCCTGGCCCAGCTCCTCCGATATGTCGCCCTGGGCGATATTGACCAGCGCGCAGGCCTTCTTGATCACGCCGAGCGCGCGGATGATCGCGACGGGCTGGCGTTCCCAGCCGATCGGGAAGTTGATGATGGAACGCTGGGTCTGGGCGCCCCAATACTTGTGGCTGGGAACCTCCAGCGGGCCAAAGCTGTCGGTCTCGGTTCTGGTTTCGGGGCGGGTCGCGGTCATCCATGCCTCCTTCAGGATATTGCCTGCCCCATAGCGCTGCGGGGCGGCAAAATCAATTGGCATACCGTCGCATACCGAACTGATCCGTCAAACCTTGTAGAAGCGATAGACCCGGGCCGGCGGGAGATTCAGCCAGATCTTCTTGCCCGGCTCTACCATAAGCCCAAGGTTTTCAATACTTTCGGGCGGTAGCGGCGGCGATGGGCCATAGGTGAACTGGATAAGGGGCGCACCGGGGGCAAGGATGCGAAAAGCCGCGCTGACAATTGCTTCACGCACTGACGCGGGCATCGACAGTAGCGGCAGGCCCGAAACCACCGCCCCGACACCGGGAGCCACCACCTCATCCGCGCGATCCGCGCCAAGGTGATGTACGGCAACACCGGGAAACTGCTGGTGCAGGTGGCGGACGAAATCATTGTCCAACTCGAACAGGTCAAGCAGGCGGGCGGGAACGCCCGCGTCCAGAATGGCACGGGTAAGGCGGCCGGTGCCGGGACCAAATTCGACCACGCGCCCGGTCCGGGGGCCAAGCCCGTCCGCCATTGCCCGGGCCAGATAGCGCGACGACGGGGCAAGCGCCGAAACCTGCTTGGGGTTTTGCAGCAGCCTGCGGCGGAATAGCGCCAGATCTCCGTTCACCCGTCAGCCCTTGCGGAACTGGTCAAGGGAGACGACCTGAGCATCCTGACGGACCGGCTCTTCTTCGGCCACTTCGATGTCAACTTCTTCTTCGTCATCGTCATCTTCCCCGGACTGGGTTTCAAACCGCAGGCCGAATTCCACAGACGGATCCACGAAGGTGCGAACCGCATCGAATGGGATGAGCATCGGTTCGGGGTTGTTGCCGAAGTTGAGGGTAACGGTGAAGTGGTCGTCAGTCACAGTCAGGTTTTCAAACCAGTGCTGGATGACCACGGTCATTTCGGTCGGATAGCGTTCGCGCAGCCAGTCGGCCAGTTCGACGCCGGGGTAAGTCGTGTCGAAGGTGATGAAAAAGTGGTGCGTGCCGGGCAGGCCATCGCGTGCCACGTCAGCCAAAACAGACTGGATGAGACCGCGCATGGCGCGATGCATGAGGGTTCCGTAATCGATGGAGCGCGCCATCCAGTTACCTTTCCTGAGAGACCCCACCATAGGAGGGATTCGGGGGGCAAGGGAAGGGGTGGCGGGTGGGAAAGTCGCAGACAGGCCCTGGCGCCAATCAGGCAAGCGCTGACAGCGCCGATGCCAGGACGGAAATTGCCAGAACCCGAAAGAGTGACCAGCGCCACCAAAGAAGCGCCACGGTGGCACCAAGCGCAATTGCCGTCGGCAGCGGCCGCAGGCTTGCCGGGTCAGGCAAGAGCAGATGCAAGGGGCCAAGGGTCAGATCCGGCACGCTGGCGAACAGGACATTCAGTGCAAACCAGAGCGACAGGTTCGCGATCACCCCGACGACCGCAGCCGTTATCGCGGCCAAAGCGCCGGATATGCGGGGCATATGGGTCAATCTGTCGATGAATGGCGCGCCGGCGAAAATGAACAAAAAGGATGGAATGAAGGTCATCCAGACTGCAATAAAAGCTCCAAAAAGGCCATATGACCAGCCACCCGCTTGATTTGCAGCCATAAAGCCTACAAACTCGTTGACCAGAATAAGCGGCCCGGGCGTGGTTTCGGCCAGGCCAAGACCGTCCATCATCTGCGGCAGCGTCAGCCAGCCCTTGTCGTCGACCACCTCTTGAGCCATCCAGGCCAACACCGCGTAGGCTCCGCCGAAGGTCAGGATCGCCAGCTTGGAGAAGAAGATCCCGATCTCGGCCAACCGCCCCGGCAGAAGCAGGATCAGTGCGCCCAGCGGCACAAGCCAGATCGCCAGCCAGACAGCAGCGGCGCTCATTGAACGGGCAAGGGCGGCAGGCGGCGTGGGGGCGGTGGGATCGTGCGCGGTTGCGCTGGTGCGCAGAAAGCCCCAGACGGCAGCCGTCAGGATTACCAGCGGAAACGGAAGCTTGAACAGGAACAGCGCCGCGAAGGCGGCCACGGCGATCAGATAGGCCTCACGCGATTTCAACGCCCGGTTCGAGACGCGGACCAGTGCTTCCATCACGATGGCGATCACGGCCGCCTGCACCCCGGTGAACAAGGCGGCAACCAGAGGCACATCGCCAATTGCCGCATAGATCAGGCTAAGGACCAAAACTATGGCCGCGCCGGGCAGCACGAAAAGCCCACCCGCGATCAGCCCGCCCTTCACGCCATGCAGCCGCCAGCCGATCCAGGTGGCAAGCTGCATCGCCTCCGGCCCGGGAAGCAGCATGCAAAACGAAAGGGCGCGCAGATAGTCTGCCTCGCTCAACCAGCGTTTTTCATCCAGCACCACCCGGTGCATCAGGGCAATCTGCGCCGCTGGGCCGCCAAAGGACAGAAGGCCGATGCGGGCAAAGGCATGTGTCAACTCGGAAAGGGTCGGGGTCATGCTTTGCGTACCTCGGGCCAATCATGGCCTTCTTCATGCCCGTCGCGGGCCCACCGATAGAGCGCGTCGTAAAGCGCGATGCCAGCGGACAGCTGGGTCAGATCATCGTGACACATCCGTGACAGCCCGACCGAAAGCGCCAGCAGACCCGCCGCCTGCGGGGCAAGGTCGTGCCGGTCGGTGTCGGCAGCGCGGATCACATTGGCCATGCGGTCCAGCGCATCGGTGTGCAGGCCGAAGTCATCCAGCAGCGCGTCAAAAGTGCATTGGTCACCCCGGTCGCTGAAGGCTACGCCTTCGATGTCGAAGGGAATGGCGCCGAATCGGTCGGCAACCTCGGCCACTTCAGTTGGGGCGACGAACAGAAAGCGGGCCGAGGGGGAGATGAAACGACGGATCAGCCAGGGGCAAGCGATCCGGTCGATCTTGGGGCGGTGTCGGGTGACCCAAGGGGCGCCGGGGGCGGGAAGGGTGGCAATGGCGGTATGGGCCACCCGCCGCGTGGTTGGGATAACGCGGGGCAGGGCGGCAAGGTCATCATCGCTGCGGACGTAGATGATCAGTGGCGCATCGGGGATGCCGATCCGGCGCATTGCTTGTGCGGGGGTGATCTGGCCGAAACCGGGCATGGTGTGCATCCTTGGCAAGTGGACAGGGATGCGACGCTTGGGCCGGAGCCTCACGGGGTGGACGCAGACCCCATGGTGAAGGGCTATTGTGCGCGCGCGCTCCGGTCAAGTGGATTAGCCGATGGGATCAGCCAACTCGCGCAGAAGTTTGAGTCGCAGCGTTTCGGCATAGTCCTGCAAGCCCCGAGCGGTCATCACAAACCCCCCGTGGGTAATGACCCAGCGGCGGTAGTAGCTGGTTATCGGGATGCCCGGACCGGGTTCCTCGATGGCTATGGCATTGATCGCAATGCCGGCCGCCACGGCTTCGGACCTGGCCCGTGCATCCGTGAAGCCGGCGTTTTCCTGTCCGTCACCCGAGATGTCGATCACGCGCCGGCGGCAATCCGGCACTGCATCGAACTGGGCTGCGGCAAAGCGCAGGCCTTCGCCGACGGCAGTGTCCGATCCCTTGAAGGCCCGCGGCATCGAGCCGGCTCTGGTGGCAAAGAGCGCCACGGCCTCGGCCGAAAGCATGCGCTGCCAGGACAGGGACAGGGCTTGCTGAGTGCTGCCTGACCATTGCACCACGGCAACCGCGACCTGGCCGCGAACCAGTGCCTCGATGACTTCTGGATCGGACAGGGCCTCTGACAGACCTTCGACCTGCAATCGGTAGTCGCCGCTGTCGATGGAGCCGGAAACATCGATTGCCAGCACAAGCGCAGTTTCACAGGCCATTGCTGGCCATGCGGTCAGACAAGCAATGCCAAACGCGCGGAGCATCGCTTGACGATGCGGCGGGACGGCGGGTCTGGCAAGAGAATTGGGGAAGGTGCAGGTTTCTGTTGCCAGGTACCTGCGAACCCCGCCCTACGCGGCTAAGCGCAGGGACTTAGGTTTGATATTGCGAGCCGCTTACGCGGCCAGCGCCATCGGAGCACGGTTGTCATTGGCAACTGTGATCTTGGACCGATAACGGTGGTACCTCACCGAGCGAAAGCTGGCCTCTTTGGTCGTTCGTCGATCCTATTTCGGCCCCACACGCCCGCAATGAACGGGAAAGTCTGGTGGAGCCGCCGGGTACCGCCCCCGGGTCCGAGCCGATTATTACAGGTGCGTTTATCGCCATAGTCGAAGTTGCCCCCGACAGGGGCAATATAGGGGTGGGCAGCGGGGCGCGCAAGGGCGGGGCTTCAATGGCGCCCGGGGATGATCTGCTGCCGACATCGGGGGGTGCGAGCCAACGCACATGCCAGATGCCGCGCATGTCCAACGCGGTTCGACAAAAAAGAACGGGGCGCCCGGAAAGACATCCGGGCGCCCCATCTTGTCATGTCAGAGATCAGAAGCCCGACTTGATCAGTTCGAACTCTTCCAACATGCGGTCACGCAACTCGGTCGCGATCGGGGTCTGGAACAGGATCGTGGTGTCGATCGGGTTCACATCGGCGGCGACAAGGTCAGCTTCGGGAATCGTGGCCATAGCGGCCGCGTTGGAGTGCGAATATCCGAAGTCCGCAAGCACAACGCCGGCCGCTTCCGGGCGCAGCCACGAGTTGATGAAGTCATATGCCTTGTCTTCCGAACCCGGCGCGTTCTTGAAGTTCACATAGCCGCAGAACCATGCCGAAGCGCCTTCTGCCGCCTGACGCTGAAAGCCGATCGGCATACCTTCGCTGCGCATGATCGTGACAGCGTCGTTCCACGACCACGCAACCTGAACCTCACCGGTTGCCATCAGTTGCGACAGTTCCGAAGGGTCGGACCAATAGGCGCGCACGTTCGGATGCGCCTCGCGCAGCCATGCAGCGGCGGCGGCGAACTGTTCGTCGGTCGTCGTGGTCCAGTCGGTCACGCCGGTTGCGAGCAATGCCAGCGCCCAGACATCATCAGTGTTGTCGGGCAGCGAGATGCGGCCCGCGTATTTCGGATCCTTGAACACGTTCAGGCTGGCGACATCCTCGGCAGGGACGGATTCGGTGTTGTAGGCGATCGCCGTGTAGGCGCCGTCGGTCGGGATGTACCAGACGCCTGCGTCGTCCTTGAACACCGGAGACGCCAGCATGCCCGCACTGATATTTGCGAACTCGGGAATACGCGACACATCCCACGGCTCGATCAGATCAGCTTCGCGATACTTGCTGACCATCTGCGAGCATGGGTGGGCGACATCTGCCTTGAAGCCGGACGAAACCTTCTGGAACGCTTCGTCATCGTCGCCGAAGAAGGCGTAGGTGGGCGTGGTGCCATGCTTGGCGGCGTAGTCGGCGATCAGGCCTTCGTTTTCCCAGCCGGCCCAGTCGAACACGGTGAATTCCGTGTCGGCTGCATGGGCGGCGAAGGTCAAGGCCAACACCGAAGCGGCGCCGGTCAGGGCAATAGATGTGCGGATCATGGAAGCTCCTTTGTGTTGCGGCGGCCCTTGATCAACCAACCGCGATACGTCGGTCCTAGTCGGGTCGCGGACCCGAAGCCCGCGACGCTGCCGATAAAATTGGGCGGCATGGTGGAAAAGGACAAGAGAAATTTGCAGGTTTGGGCGAGAAGTTTGATCAAAAATGGTCAAGTGCCGCAACGTCAGGCAAATGCCTCTGCCGGGACGGGGTGGTTTGATGGCTTTCCTGAGCGATTGCCACGCCGCGAGATCGGCCGCCGCAGCAGTTGACCATGCCGGACAGCCGGTCCATCCATGGCACAAAGGAGTCTTCCATGCAGCTTGACCTGAAATTTGTCCGGACCCAGTTCCCGGCCTTTTCGTCGCCCGTTCTGTCGTCACATGCCTTCTTCGAGAATGCCGGTGGCAGCTACCCTTGCATTCAGGTGGTAGACCGGCTGACCCGCTTCTACCGCGACCGCAAGGTCCAGCCCTATGGCCCCTATCCGGGGGCTCAGGCCGGCGGCGCCGAGATGGACGAGGCACGCGACCGGTTGTCGGCGATGATGGGTGTGGTCCCGGACGAGGTGTCATTCGGACCCTCGACCAGCGCAAACACTTATGTGCTGGCGCAAGCCGTGCGGAAATGGCTGGCAGGCTCGGGCGGCGCGGTGGTGGTGACCGATCAGGACCACGAGGCGAACTCGGGGGTCTGGCGCAGGCTGGCCGAGGAGGGGATCGAAGTCCGCGAATGGCAGGTCGACCGCGAGACGGGGGCGCTGGAACTGTCATCGCTGGCCGCACTATTGGCGGATGGGCGGGTGAAGCTGATCTGCTTTCCGCATTGTTCCAACGTGATCGCCGAGATCAACGATGTGGCGGCAATCTGTGCGATGGCAAAGGACGCGGGTGCGCGGACAGTGGTGGACGGAGTCAGCTACGCGCCGCACGGTTTCCCGGACATTCCTGCGCTGGGCTGTGACGTGTATCTTTTTTCGGCCTACAAAACCTATGGGCCGCATCAGGGGATCATGGTGATCCGCGAGGCATTCGGGTTTGACTTGCCAGGGCAGGGCCACTTCTTCAACCACGGCACCCTTTACAAGCGGCATACTCCGGCCGGGCCAGACCACGCCCAGATCGCCGCCTGTGCGGGGATGGCCGATTATATCGATGCCTTGGCAGCACATCACGGGATCGCCGGTGACCCGGCCGCGAGGAACCGGGGTGTCCATGACCTGATGCGGGCGCAGGAGGTGGCGGTGATCCAGCCGCTTCTGGATTACCTGTCGGCGCGCAATGATCTGCGGCTGCTTGGCCCGCGCGAGGCGGAACGGCGTGCGCCGACAGTGGCGGTGGAACTGGACCGGGCGGCCGAACCGGTATCCGAGGATCTTGGCCGCAACGGGATTGCCTGTTGGGCAGGAGATTTCTACGCCGTTCGGCCTCTGACCGCGCTGGGGATCGACCTGGAAAAGGGCGTGTTGCGGATGAGCGCTGTCCATTACACCAGTGCCGATGAGGTGGCGCAGCTGATCGAGGCGCTGGACCGGGTGCTTTGACGTCAAGCAGGGTCGAGCGCGTTCCGCGCAAGGCTTCCGTCTTGCCTTCTGCGCGCCAAGGGGCGCGCAACCGGCTGCGGCTGATGGGGGCATTCTGCCCCCAAACCCCCTGAGAATATTTGGAAAAAGAGCAATGACGAGTGATCCGCCCTTGATTGGCGGACGTAGTGTCTAGGACTGGGGAAGGCTGGGGCATGGGTGACAGACCGTTGATCCTTTGGGTCCGCCGCGATTTGCGGCTGGGCGATAACCCTGTGCTGTCCGAAGCGGTGGCCTCGGGGCGCGCGCTGGTGCCTGTCTTTGTCCTTGACCCGGAAACCGAAGCGCTGGGGGCGGCGGCGAAATGGCGGCTGGGGCTTGCGGTGGCGGAATTTGCCCGCGCGCTGGAGGGGATCGGGCTGCGGCTGGTTCTGCGAAGGGGTGCGGCGTTGGCGGTGCTGGAGGCTCTGGCGGTCGAGACCGGGGCCGCTGGGGTCTGGTGGTCAAGGCTCTATGATCCTGCGAGTGTGGCGCGAGATACCGCGGTGAAGGCAGCCTTGAAGGCCGTCGGCGTCGAGGCGCGGAGCTTTGCCGGTCATCTGATGCATGAGCCTTGGGAAGTTCAGACCGGGCAGGGTGGGTTCTACAGGGTCTTCACTCCCTATTGGCGCAGCGTGCGGGACCGGGGCGTCGCGGCACCCGAGGCGGCTCCGCTGCGGGCGGTGGGGCCTGTGGTATGGCCTGTCAGCGAGCGGCTGGAGGACTGGCGCCTTGGGGCGGCGATGAACCGGGGAGCCGCGGTGGTGGCCCGGCATCAGGCCGTGGGCGAGGCTGCGGCTCGGGCGAAACTGGCAGCGTTTCTGGCCGGGCCGGTGGATGACTATGCTTCGGCGCGCGATCTTCCTGGGGTGGATGGCACGTCGCGCCTGTCGGAGAACCTGACCTATGGCGAGATCGGCATCCGCGAGGTCTGGCATGCGGGGTTGCAGGCGCGGGAGGCCGGGCGGGCGGGGGCGGAAGCATTCCTGCGGGAACTGGCCTGGCGCGAGTTTGCCTATCATCTGATGCATCACACGCCACAGATCACCTATGCCAACTGGAAACCGGATTGGGACGCCTTTCCATGGCGCGGCGACAATCCGGACGCGGAACGCTGGCGGCAAGGGATGACAGGCGAGCCCTTTGTCGATGCCGCGATGCGCGAGATGTATGTTACCGGCACGATGCACAACCGGGCGCGGATGATCGCAGGCAGCTATCTGACGAAGCATCTCCTGACCGACTGGCGCGTGGGGCAGGCCTGGTTTGCCGAATGCCTGACCGACTGGGATCCGGCGGCCAATGCGATGGGCTGGCAATGGGTTGCGGGATCGGGGCCAGACGCCTCGCCTTTCTTTCGGGTCTTCAATCCTGCCGGTCAGGCCGAGAAGTTTGACGCCCGGGGCGATTACCGCCGCCGTTTCATTGCCGAGCTGTCCCGGTCGCCTGGGCCGGAGGCGCTTGCCTTCTTTGACGCGGTACCGCGGGCCTGGGGTCTTGACCCGGCGCGACCCTACCCGGCACCGGTGGTTGATCTGGCCGAAGGGCGCGCCGGAGCCCTCGCAGCATACAGTTCACGAAATGCTTGAGGATAGCGTCCGGTTTGGAGAAACTATGCTTGACGAGAAGAACCCTTGGGGAGGGGCGATGGACGTTCTGACGACAGTAAAGGGCCAGGCCAGCCTGCCGCGCTATTTCGCCAAGGCCTTTGATGTGGCCCGGCGACTGGGCGAAGGACGTCTGGACTTTGTCCTGCCCGATGGCCGCCGGTTCCGGATCGACGGGGCTGCGCCGGGGCTGGCCGCCGAAATCGAGGTGCATAACCCTGACCTTTTTGCCCGGCTGATCCGCGAGGGCGATCTTGGCTTTTGCGACGCCTATCTGGATGGCTGGTGGTCTACTCCGGACCTGCAAGCCTTTCTGGACCTGATCCAGCGCCCGGCCAACAACCCGCTTGGCGACAGCTATCCGGGGTTGGGACTGGTCCGCGCCTATGAGCGGATGCGCTTTTGGCTGCAATCGAACTCCAAGTCGCAGGCGAAGAAGAACATTTCCTATCACTACGACCTGGGAAATGACTTCTACCAGTTGTGGCTGGATGAGACGATGACCTATTCCTCGGCACTCTTTGAAAGCGGTCAGGAAAGTCTGGAAGCGGCGCAGCGGCGCAAATATGCCAGCATGGTAGACCAGATGAACGCCCAGCCGGGGGATCACGTGCTTGAAATCGGCTGCGGCTGGGGCGGCTTTGCCGAATATGCCGCCAAGGAACGCGGTCTGAAGGTGACTGGCCTGACCATCAGCCAGGCTCAGTATGATTTCGCGGTGGATCGCATCGCCAAGGCTGGGCTGTCGGATCGCGTTTCGATCAAGTTGCAGGATTACCGCGACGAACGTGGCGTCTATGACGGCATTGCCAGCATCGAGATGTTCGAGGCCGTAGGCGAACGTTACTGGCCGACCTATTTCAACACCTTGCGCGACAGGCTTAACCCTGGCTGCCACGCTACCTTGCAGATCATCACTGTGGCTGAAGACCGCTGGCCAGTCTATCGGCGGGGTGTTGATTTCATTCAGAAATACATCTTTCCGGGCGGCATGTTGCCAGCGCCATCAGTGCTGCGCGCAGAGGTGGAGCGGGCAGGGCTGCGCGTCAAGGGCTCGATCGAGTTCGGGCAAAGCTACAGCCTGACCCTTCGGCGCTGGCACGAGAGTTTCACCGAGCGTTGGGGCGAAGTGAAGAAACTTGGATTTGATGACCGGTTCAAGCGGATGTGGGATTTTTACCTCGCCTCTTGCGCGGGCGCGTTTCAGGGAGGAAACTGTGACGTGACGCAGATCACGGTGACGCGTCCGACCTGAGGACTTCTTGATGGCAACCACAATGCCGACCGGCGCCAAGGCCATGGCCGCAATCACCTTTGCCGTTCTGGCTTGGCTGACCGCCAATGCCTATGTTCCAAACATGCCCGAAGCGCAGTCCGTGGGCAATTTCCGTGAGTTCACGGCGCTTCTTGGTGGGTTGGTCGGCTGGAAGGTGATGGGAAATTCGGTCGGCAAAGGCTATGTGGAGGCGGTCGGTTCCGGCTGGAAGACGGTGGTGGTGCTGGTTTTCTTCTGGCTTTTGTTTTTCGCGATCTACGAGATGCTGCAACAATCGGTGCGGATGCGGTATGACGGTCCGTTCGAGGCGATCATCGATGTATTCAAGCGGATGATGCAGCGGTCTGTCGGGCTGTGGTCCGGCCCGGTGATCGGCGTGATGGTCATCGGCGGGGCCATCGCGGGAATTCTGACCGAGAATGCGAATCGTCGCTGGCGTTGAGGTGGTGAAACTTCGGGCGATCGGCGACCCGGCCTTGTTGCGTGCGGTCCTTGGACCTGTTGAAGCACCGGGGCGGCTTGGATTTTATGCGTCGGTCATGGGGATTGTTCCTGTCACGGTCGACGGCCTTGCCGTTTATGATCTAGGGCCTGCCGACGCCGAGAATGTTGCACTTGCCGAACTGGTAATGACGGCAATGGGCCAGGTTGCGCCAGAGGTGGTGCGTCAGCGGCTGGGTTCGCTTCGCGTTGCGGCGGCAAGCCGGTTGCGCGGGGCTGAAGCCGCAGCACGGGGCCTGCGGGTCGCCAGCGGTGAGGTTTCAGTCACCAGCCTGCGTCAGACCCATGCCGGGTTTTTCGGTCTGGAGGTCGTGGAACTCTGCCACCGCCGGTTTGACGGAACGATGAGCGAACAGATCACGCGTGAAGTGTTTGTCTCGGGGGATGCCGTAACGGTGTTGCCCTATGATCCGGTGCGCGACCGGGTGCTGTTGATCGAACAGATGCGGACTGGCCCGCTCGGCCGCGGTGATCCGCTGCCTTGGCAGCTGGAGGCGGTTGCCGGCCGGATCGACCCCGGCGAAAGCCCCGAAGATTGCGCCAGACGCGAAGCGGTGGAGGAGGCGGGGCTGGTGCTTGGCCAACTGCTGAAGGTGGGGGAATACTACCCCAGTCCCGGCGCAATGACGGAATACATCTATTCCTATGTCGGGTTGTGCGACCTGCCGGATGGCGTGGCAGGTGTCTTCGGCGAGGTCGAGGAAGCCGAAGATATCCGCGGCCATCTGCTTTCGTTCACGGCCTTCATGACGGCGGTCGAGTGCGGCGAGATCGCCAATGCGCCGCTTTTGCTAACCGCGCTCTGGTTGCAGCGTGAGCGGGGGCGACTGCGCTGATTCAGCGTTTGTGACTGGCCCCGGAGGGTTTCACACCCTGCGGGCCTTCCGTGGAGTATTTGTCAAAAGAGCAGGCGCAAGTTTCGGTCTGGTTGATGCCTCTCAGAGGTTCAGACTGACCCATGCACCATTTCGGGACGAAGACCGCACGCAGGCATCGACAAAGGCAACGCCTTCAAGACCTTCCTTGAGACCCGGGAAAATGGTGCCGTCCGGCGCGGCCTCGCCCGTCTTGGCGGCGCGTATCGCGCGTGCGGCTTCGGTGTAGATGTTGGCGAATCCTTCGAGGTAACCCTCGGGGTGGCCGGGCGGTATGCGGCTGACACGCGCCGCCTCGGGGCCGGAGCCCGCACCGCCTCGGGTGATGAGTCGCTTGGACTGGCCGAAAGGCGTGAACCAAAGGTAGTTCGGGTCTTCCTGCGCCCATTCAAGCCCGCCTTTGGTGCCGTAGACCCGCAGGCGGAGGCAGTTCTCATTGCCGGGGGCCACCTGGCTGCACCAGAGCATGCCCTTGGCCCCGCCCTTGTAGCGCAGCATCACATGGGCGTTGTCATCGACGCGGCGGCCGGGGACGAAGGCGGTGAGGTCGGCGGCCAGAGTGTCGAGTGTCAGGCCAGAGACGAAATTCGCAAGGTTGAAGGCATGGGTGCCAATGTCGCCGGTGGAGCCGCCTGCGCCTGACCGCGCCGGATCAGTGCGCCAGTCGGCCTGTTTCTGGCCCGAACCTTCCAGGGCTTCCGTCAGCCAGTCCTGGGCGTATTCGACCTGCACCACGCGAAGGTCGCCCAAATCTCCGGCGGCGATCATCGCCTTCATCTGCCGGATCATCGGATAGCCGGTGTAGTTGTGCGTCAGCGCAAAGACGACGCCCGATGCCGCTGCCGCCTTGGCGAGCTTCTTTGCTTCGGGCAGGGTTGCGGTCAGGGGTTTGTCGCAGATCACATGGATCCCACGGCGCAGGAACTGCATCGCCACCGGGGCATGCATGTGATTCGGGGTGACGATTGCGACGGCGTCGATACCGTCCTTGCGCCGGGCTTCGCGCACGGCCATGTCTGCGAAACTTGTATAGGCACGGGCTACCCCGAGATCGGCGGCAGAGGCGAGCGCCTTGTCCGCATTGGATGAGAAACAGCCTGCAACCAGCTCATATTGGTCATCTATCCGGGCAGCAATACGGTGGACGGCGCCAATGAAGGCATCACGTCCGCCACCAACCATGCCAAGACGAAGACGGGGCGCGCGGGCGGTATGTGCGGCGTCAATGGGCATGGGCTTCCTCTCTGCGAAAATATCCCGGGGGGTGCGGGGGGCTGGCCCCCCGCTCCGACATGGTCAGTCCAGTCCAAGCATGCGGCGGTTGGCGGCCCGGTCAGTCCCTGCGTCGGCGAAATCGTCGAAGGCCTTCTCGGTCACCCGGATGATGTGGGCGTTGACGAAATAGGCCCCTTCGCGGGCGCCGTCTTCAGGGTGCTTCAGGCAACATTCCCATTCGACAACCGCCCAGCCGTCAAAGCCGTATTGTGTGAGTTTGGAGAAGATGCCGCCAAAATCGACTTGCCCGTCGCCCAGGCTGCGAAAGCGGCCGGCGCGGTTGACCCATGACTGGAAGCCGCCGTAGACACCCTGTCGCCCGGTGGGGTTCAGTTCGGCGTCCTTGACATGGAACATCTTTATCCGGTCGTGGTAGATGTCGATATGATCAAGATAATCAAGGTGTTGAAGGACATAATGACTGGGGTCGTAAAGCATGTTGGCCCGGCTGTGGCCTTTTACGCGGTCAAGGAACATCTCATAGCTGATCCCGTCATGCAGATCTTCGCCCGGGTGGATCTCGTAGCAGATGTCAATGCCGCAGTCCTCGGCGTGGTTCAGGATCGGCAGCCAGCGGCGGGCCAGTTCGTCAAAGGCCTCTTCCACAAGACCGGCCGGGCGCTGAGGCCAGGGATAGAGATAGGGCCATGCCAGCGCCCCCGAGAAAGTGGCATGGGCCGAAAGGCCAAGATTCTTCGAGGCGGTCAGCGCCTTCCTGACCTGATCGACTGCCCATTCCTGCCGCGCTTTCGGGTTGCCGCGGACGGATGGGGCGGCAAAGCCGTCAAAGGCGGTGTCATAGGCCGGGTGAACCGCGACAAGCTGGCCTTGCAGGTGGGTGGAAAGTTCTGTCACCTCCAGCCCGGCATTCTTCGCAACTCCCTTGAACTCGTCGCAATAGTCCTTTGATGTTGCAGCCTTTTCCAGATCGAAGAGGCGCCCGTCCCATGATGGAACCTGCACGCCGGCATAGCCGCAGTCGGCGGCCCATTCGGTGATGGATTTCCAGGAATTGAATGGCGCTGCATCACCGGCAAATTGCGCCAGAAACAGGGCCGGGCCTTTGATCGTCTTCATGTCTTTCCTCCCTGATCGGGCGCATCGCCCAAGTCCACCTTGCCCGGATGCTCAAGACCTTGCCTTTGTTCCGGATCGCGCTTTTCGATTTCGGCAACCAGCGCACGCGCAAGAAATTCACCGGCGCGGCCGACATCTTCCTTGATGATGATGGTCTCCCGCCGGAAGCGTCGCAAGACTGCGATGGCCTCTTTTGCGACTACGTCGAAATCGCGTCCCAGAACGCGCCCGGTGCTTTCTGCCCCCGCGATCGACGACATCGCGGCTGTGGTCGAGCCGACGACAAAGCCGTCCGGCGGGTTTGGCTGCGCAAAGCGGGCGGCGACGGCATCATCGATCGCTTCTCCGCCACTGTCAGAGGTGACCTTGTCGGCCAGTTCGAACGGCAGGCCAAGAAGCGCAGCCTCATCAGAGAAGCCCCAGGTCATGTGGCGGGCGTAAAGATGCGACCGGGGCGGCGCTATCAGGAACAGCCGCTTGCGCCCGCGCTGCGCCAGTGTGCGCACGGCAAGGCGGGCGAAGGCCTCGTTGTCGAAGTCGAAATAAGGGTGGTCGATCCCCATGTCGGTGCGGCCGTGGGTGGCGAAGGGAAATCCGCGTTCCTTCATGTAGCGGATGCGCGGATCGTCAGGCTTGGTCTGGTTCAGGATCACCCCGTCGGCACTTTCGGTTTCGACGATGTAGCGGATCGGCTCCATCGGATCCTGATCGGGGAAGAAGGGCATGACAACCATGTGGTAGGCGGTGCCGCGCAGCGCGTTTGCAATGGAGTAGATCAGCCGCGAGGTGTGGTTCATCACATCGGATTCGGTGGACAGGACCAAGGCAATCACATTGGTCTTGCCTGTGCGCAGGCGCACGCCGGCCCGGTTTGGCCGATATCCAAGCTGGGCGGCGGTTTCGCGCACCCGGCGCTTGGTTTCCTCGCCGATGTCGGGGGCATCCTTCAGGGCGCGGCTGACCGTGGCAATGGCAAGCCCGGTGGCGGCGGCGATAGTCTTCAGGGTCGGGCGCGCGGGCTCCGAATCAGGAAGCAGCAGCGGGGCGGGATCAGGCGGCATCGTCATGGCCTTCTCCTTTGTCCATCAGGCAAGCGCGGCGAATCCGGATGACTGATTCGCCGCTGCCGAGTCCTTTTGCCCTTGCAGAAAGTCCGCTGCCCAGGTCAGCAAAAATTGCTTGTCCTGCAACTCTCTCTGCGGTGTTTCGGCAATGCAGCATCGGACAGGTCTTACCTTGTTCAGCACGCGGAATCGCGCGGTTTCATCCATGGATCAAATCTTTTGCTTGGGCGGCCGACAAGTGAAAAGATATGTTGATTGGAAAAACTATAACGTTATAGGAATGAACTATAACGATTTAGAAACCGGGAGGAACGGATGAAACTGACAAAACTGACGGCCGTGCTTTGCGCATCGGTGGCCATGCCGGCCATGGCGACTGAACTTGAAGTCACCCATTGGTGGACCTCTGGCGGCGAAGCCGCGGCGGTAGCCGAGCTTGCAAAGGCGTTTGACGCAGCGGGTGACAAGTGGGTTGACGGAGCAATCGCCGGTGGCGGCGGCACGGCGCGTCCGATCATGATTTCGCGCATCACCGGCGGTGACCCGATGGGCGCTACCCAGTTCAACCACGGCCAACAGGCGCTGGAACTGGTCGAAGCCGGGCTGATGCTTGATCTGACCGACGTGGCCGAGGCAAACAACTGGAAGGAAGTGATCTTCCCGCAAAGCCTTCTGGAAGCCTGCACCGTGGACGGAAAGATCTTCTGCGCCCCGGTCAACATCCACTCGCCCGAGTGGCTGTGGCTGTCGAACAAGGCCTATGCCGATGCGGGTATTCCTGTTCCGGCCAACTGGGATGAGTTCGTGGCCAGTGCTCCGGCACTGGAAGCGGCAGGCAAGATCCCGCTGGCACTGGGCAACCAGCCCTGGCAGTCGAACCTTGCCTTCGGCGCGATGCAGATCGCGGTTTCGGGCATTGACAACTGGAAAGCCGTGAACGTCGACAAGAACATGGACGTGGCGGCAGGGCCAGAGTTTGCAAAGGTCTTTGCAGCGGCAGCCGAGGCGCGCAAGCTTGCCGCCAAGTCGACCGTGCAGGACTGGAATCAGGCGACCAACCTGGTGATCACCGGTGAAGCCGGCGGCCAGATCATGGGCGACTGGGCGCAGGGTGAATTCCAGGTGGCCGAGCAGGTTGCCGGCACCGACTATACTTGCCTGCCGGGCCTTGGCCTGAACGCCTATCTGTCCACGGGTGGGGATGCTTTCTACTTCCCCAAGAACGATGATCCGGAAATCGAAGCTGCTCAGAAGCGTCTGGCCGCACAACTGGTCAGCCCCGAAGTCCAGGTGGCCTTCAACCTCAAGAAGGGCTCGCTGCCGATCCGGGGTGACATCGATCTGGCGGCCGCCAACGACTGCATGAAGAAGGGCCTTGAGATCCTTGCGTCGGGCAACCTTCTGCCCACCGGCGACATGGTCTGGAGCCCGGATGTCGTGAAGCAGGCCGAAGACCTGATGGTCGAGTTCTGGAAGTCCGACATGCCCGCCGAGGATGCCCATACCAAATGGGTGGAGATCCTGAAAACCGGACTCTGAAGCTACTGAAAGTGGGGGCCGCCCGAGATTTGGGCGGCCCCTTTTCTGCACTGTATAGCCGGGGGGAACGGATGTCCGGGCAGCCAAAGCGCCTGTTGCGCAACCTTAACGCAAAGATCGCAGCGATACCGATGGTTCTGACCACGCTGGTGGTCTTCGTCGGCGGCACGATCTGGACGGTGGTCTATTCGTTCACCGATTCAAAGCTGTTGCCCCGGCTGCGCTGGGTGGGCTTTGATCAGTACGAGCGGCTCTGGTCAAACAGCCGCTGGATGGTCTCGATCGAGAACCTGATGTTCTTCGGCGTGCTGTCGCTGGTCTTCACAATAAGTGTCGGCTTCTTGCTGGCGGTGTTGATGGACCAGAAGATCCGCTACGAAGACACCTTCCGCACCATCATGCTTTACCCCTTTGCCCTGTCCTTCATCGTGACGGGGCTGGTGTGGCAATGGATTTTGAACCCGCAGTTCGGGATCGAGGGGATCGTGCGCGGCTGGGGTTGGGAGAGTTTCTCCTTTGACCCGCTGAACAACCCCCAAACCGTTCTTTACGGTCTGCTGATCGCCGGCCTCTGGCAAGGCACCGGCTTCGTGATGTGCCTGATGCTGGCCGGCCTGCGCGGGATTGACGAGGATATCTGGAAAGCGGCCCGGGTTGACGGAATCGCGACATGGAAAACCTATCTGGTTGTGATCGTGCCGATGATGCGGCCGGTGTTCATCACCACGCTGGTGATCGTCGCGGCCGGTATCATCAAGCTTTATGACCTTGTGGTCGCCCAGACCTCGGGTGGGCCGGGGGGCAACGCCTCTCAGGTGCCGGCGATGTATGTCTATGACTACATGTTCCAGGCGCAGAACCTGGGGCAGGGCTTTGCCGCCTCCACCATGATGCTGCTCAGCGTGCTGATCGTCCTCATCCCCTGGGCCTATCTGGAATTCGGAGGCAAGAAGCATGGCTGACACCGCCCTTCCCATGACCAAGTCCGCAGTGGTGCCAAGCGGGACCAAGCCCCGGCGCATCCTGTCGGGCCGCAACATCATGCTTTACGGCATCCTGATCGTTGTCTGCCTTTACTACATCCTGCCGCTGTGGGTCATGGTGATGACCAGCGTCAAGGGCATGCCCGAGGTCCGGCTGGGCAACATCTTCGCCCCGCCGGTGGAGATCACCTTCCAGCCCTGGGTCAAGGCCTGGTCCGAGGCCTGCACCGGCCTGAACTGTGACGGGCTGAGCCGGGGTTTCTGGAATTCGGTCCAGATCCTGATCCCCTCGGTGATCCTGTCTATCGTGGTGGCCAGCGTGAATGGCTATGCGCTGGTGAACTGGCGGTTCAAGGGGTCGGACGTATTCTTCACCATCCTGATCTTCGGGTCGTTCATCCCCTATCAGGTGATGCTTTATCCCATCGTCATCCTGCTGCGTGAAATGGGGATATACGGCACGCTCTGGGGGCTGGTGCTGGTGCATACGATCTTCGGCATGCCGATCCTGACGCTACTCTTCCGCAACTACTTCAGTTCCATTCCGGAAGAGCTGTTCAAGGCCGCAAGGGTGGACGGGGCCGGGTTCTGGGGCATCTACTTCCGCATCATGCTGCCGATGAGCCTGCCGATCTTCGTGGTGGCGCTGATCCTGCAAGTCACGGGGATCTGGAACGATTTCCTGTTCGGCGTCGTCTACACCAAGCCCGAGCTTTACCCGATGACCGTTCAGCTGAACAATATCGTCAACTCGGTCCAGGGCGTGAAGGAATACAACGTCAACATGGCCGCGACCCTTCTGACCGGGCTGGTGCCGCTGGTTGTCTACTTCATCTCTGGCAAACTCTTCGTCCGCGGTATCGCCGCTGGTGCCGTGAAAGGCTGAACGCATGACCAAATCCATCGAAGTCAAGGATCTCACGCTGAATTTCGGTTCCGTCTCGGTTCTGAAGAACATGAACATCGATGTTCAGGAAGGCGAATTCGTCGTGCTTCTGGGGCCATCAGGCTGCGGGAAATCAACGCTCTTGAACTGTCTTGCGGGGCTTTTGGACATCACCGAGGGGCAGATCTGGATCAAGGGCAAGAACGTCACCTGGTCCGAACCCAGCGCACGCGGGATCGGGATGGTGTTCCAGTCTTACGCGCTTTATCCGCAAATGACGGTGCGGGGGAACCTGTCCTTCGGCCTGAAAAACCAGCGCATGCCGAAGGACGAGATTGACCGCCGCGTCGCGCGGGCGTCGGAAATCCTTCAGATCGGGCCGCTCCTTGACCGCAAGCCCGGTGCCTTGTCAGGCGGGCAGCGGCAACGGGTGGCGATCGGTCGGGCGCTGGTCAGGGATGTGGATGTGTTTCTGTTCGACGAACCCCTGTCCAACCTTGATGCCAAGCTGCGCAGCGAACTGCGGGTAGAAATCAAGCGGCTCCATTCCAAGCTGAACAACACCATGGTTTATGTCACCCATGACCAGATCGAGGCGCTGACCCTGGCTGACCGGATCGCGGTGATGAAGGGCGGGGTGATCCAGCAGCTTTCAGACCCGCAGACCATCTACAACAAACCGTCGAACCTCTTTGTCGCGGGATTCATCGGCAGCCCGTCGATGAACTTTCTGCACGGCAAGACGGTGGATGGCGGGAAGGCCTTCCACTTTGGCGACCACAAGATCGATCTTGCCGGTTACGACGGCGGCGCGGTGCTGGAGCGGGATCAGGCGATCCTCGGCGTTCGTCCCGAACATATCACAGTGTCGCATGACGCCCCCGCTGGTCCGTCGATCCCGGCTGTAGTGGAGATTGACGAGCACCTGGGTGCCGACAGCCTTTTGTGGCTGAAAGCCGGTACAAAGGAGCTTTGCGTGCGGGTGCCGGTCGAAGGGCGCCTGCCTGCCGGGACGAAGGTTCACCTTGGCCTTGATATCGCCAAGGCCTCGCTGTTTGACAACAAGACGGAACAGAGGATCTGAAAATGCTCGATCTGGCGGGGGGCTGGACGCTTTCGGATGAAAGCGGCGCCTATGTCGTGCCGTTCGATCTGCCCGGCGACGGGATCACCGCGCTGCACCGGGCGGGGGTGATCCCTGACCCATACTGGGGCCGGAACGAATATGACGTGCGTTGGGTTTCCGAACGCGACTGGGTGGCGCGGCGGAGTTTTGCCCATGACGGAAGTGCTGCCGATCTGGTGATCGACGGGCTGGACACCGTGGCCGAGGTGCGGCTGAACGGGGTCTTGGTCCTGTCAGCGGCCAACGCGCATCGGCGCTGGCGGGTGGATGTGGCGGCCGCCCTGCACAGGGGCGACAATGAGATCGAAATCCTGTTCCGATCGCCCGTCCGCGAGGCGGCGGCACGGCAGGCAGCGATGCCGTTCTACATCCCCTATCAGCAGGTGAACGGCCCCATTCCCCATGCCAACATGCTGCGCAAGCAGCAATGCGATTTCGGCTGGGACTGGAATATTGCCCTTGGCGTGTTCGGCCTTTGGGGCGTCATCCAGCTGGAACCTCATGGCCCCCGAATCGGCGACATCATCATCACGCAAGCCCACCGGGCGGGTGAGGCCGAGGTGACGCTGGCCATCCATGCCGACGGGCTGGCCGAGGTGACCGCAACGCTTTGCGGTGTGACCCAGACTGCGCCGGTGCGGGCGGGCGTGGCGCGGATGACCCTGATGATTGCCGACCCGGTGCTGTGGTGGCCGTCTGGCCTTGGCGCGCAGGTGTTGCATGCCTTGACAGTGACGGGCGCGGGGGTCAGCGCCACCCGCAAGATCGGCCTGCGGGACATGCGGCTGGTCAGCGAACCCGACGCGGCGGGGCGGTCCTTTGGCGTGCAGGTGAACGGCCGGGCGGTCTTTGCGCGCGGGGCCAACTGGATTCCGGCCGATGCGTTGCATGGCCGGATCACGCAGGACGGCGTGCGCGGGCTGCTGCAATCGGCGCGCGACGCCAACATGAACATGATCCGCGTCTGGGGCGGCGGGCGGTATGAGCCTGACTGGTTCTATGACCTCTGCGACGAGTTGGGTCTGATGGTCTGGCAGGATTTCATGTTCGCCTGTCATCTTTACCCCTCGACGCCCGAATTTCTGGCCGAAGTGGATGCCGAGGTGCGCGATGTCGTCGCCCGGATCAGCCATCATGCCTGCATGGCGGTCTGGTGTGGTGACAACGAGCTGATCGGGGCGCTGACCTGGTTCCCTGAATCGCGCAAGGATCGTGATCGCTACCTTGTGAACTATGACCGGCTGAACCGGACGATCGAGGCCGCCTTGCACTCGGTTCTGCCCGGGGCGAACTGGTGGCCATCCTCGCCTTCGCCTGGGCCACTGGCCTTTGGCGATGCCTGGCATGATGACAGCAGCGGCGACATGCATTTCTGGTCCGTCTGGCACGAGGGGCGGGATTTTGACCACTACCGCGACGTCAGCCCCCGCTTCTGTTCGGAGTTCGGCTTTCAGTCCTATCCGTCGATGCAGACCATCCGCAAATTTGCCGCGCCAGAGGATTTCAACATCGCCGCCCCGGTGATGGAAAGCCACCAGAAGAACGGCGGCGGCAATGCCCGGATCGCCGAGACGATGTTCCGCTATTTCCGCTTTCCGGTGGATTTCCCGAACTTCGTTTACTTGTCGCAGGTCCAGCAGGGGCTGGCGATCAAGACGGCCGTCACCCATTGGCGCAGCCTGAAGCCGCATTGCCAAGGCACGCTTTACTGGCAGTTGAATGACACATGGCCGGTCTGTTCCTGGTCCGGCCTGGACCATGGCGGGAACTGGAAGCTGCTGCATCACATGGCGCAGCGGTTCTTCGCGCCGGTGACGGTGGTCGCTGTTCCCAGTGCGGAGGGGTTCGCGCTCAGGGGAATAAACGACGGGCCGGAAGCGGTGCGCGTTACAGTCACGGCGCGTGCGGCGGCGATGGACGGCACCACACGGATGCTGGCCGAGGCTGCGGTCACGCTGCCCACGGATGCAGCGGTGCCTGTGCTGACAGTTGCGCGGGATGCGCTTGGGCCGGATGAGGTGCTGGCTGTAATCTGGACAGGCGATGCCGAGGGCGGGGATGTCCACGCGCCAAAGCCTTGGAAGGCCTATGACCTGTTGCCCTCGGGCCTGAAGGCCGAGGTATATCTGGATGTCAGTATCTGGAAAATAACCATTTCAGTCAACGCACTCGCTCCGTTTGTTACAGTGGAGTCTGAAGTATCCGGCCGCTTTTCGACCAACGCCGTGTCCCTGCTGCCCGGCCATCCGGCCACGATCACCTTCACCCCAGATGATGCTTCGGCCACGCCGGGCTTCACCTTCCGAGATCTCCATTCCGCCACCTATGGCGGCTGACGAAAGGCCATGCGCATGTTCAGCTATCAACTCTATTCCTCGCGGAATTTCCCGCCGATGGACGCGACATTCCAGATGCTGGCCAAGGCCGGCTATAGCGCCGTTGAAGGCTATGGCGCGCTTTACGCAGACGACGCGGCGGTCGAGGCGACCAAAGCGGGGCTTGCGGCGACCGGTCTGACCATGCCGACCGGGCATTTCGGGCTTGGCCAGTTGGAAACCGATGTGGACAAGGTGCTGTCCATCGCGAAGTCCTTGAATATGGAGCGGCTTTTCTGCCCCTATGTCCTGCCCGAAGACCGTCCGACTGATGCGGCGGGCTGGGTGGCCTTTGGCGCCCGGCTACAGGCGGCAGGCGCACCCTACAAGGCTGCCGGCTACGGGTTCGGCTGGCACAACCATGATTTCGAATTCAAACTGCTGGCAGACGGCTCGCTGCCGCAGGACCGCATCTTCGAGGGCGGGCCGGGGCTGGAATGGGAGATGGACGTAGCCTGGGTGATCCGAGGCGGGGCTGACCCCTTGACCTGGATCGAGCGCTACAAGGACCGGATCACCGCGGCGCATGTGAAGGACATCGCGCCTGCTGGTGAGAACGCTGATGAGGATGGCTGGGCCGATGTCGGCCACGGCACTGTGGACTGGCCCGCGATCATGGCGGCGCTGCGGGGCATTGGCGTCAGGCATTTCGTCATGGAACACGACAACCCGAAGGATCACGCGCGCTTCGCCACGCGGTCGATCGCTGCGGCGAAAGCATTCTGAGGAAAAGAAAAATGGCAAATCTTGGCTTGGGTATCATTGGCTGCGGCAACATCTCGACCAGCTATCTTCGGCTGGCCCCCCTTTTCAAGGGGCTGGAGGTGCGCGCGGTCGCCGATGTGAACATGGAGGCCGCGAAAGCCCGCGCGGCGGAATTCAACACCAAGTCGCAGTCGGTCGATGACCTTCTGGCCAACAAGGACGTGGATGTGGTGATCAACCTCACCATCCCCGATGCGCATTACCCGGTCAGCAAGCGGATTCTGGAGGCGGGCAAGCATGCCTATTCCGAAAAGCCGCTGGTCCTGACGCTGGAGCAAGGGATAACCCTGCGCGATCTGGCCAAGTCGAAGGGTCTTGCTGTCGGCTGTGCGCCTGACACCTTCCTTGGCGGTGCGCATCAGCAGGCCCGCGCGGCGCTGGACGAGGGCCGGATCGGCACCATCACCGCGGGCTGTGCCGCCGTCCTCAATCACGGGATGGAGCATTGGCACCCCAACCCCGATTTCTTCTTCCAGCCGGGGGCGGGGCCGATGCTGGACCTTGGACCCTATTATATCGCCAACCTGATCAACTTCCTTGGTCCGGTTAAACGGGTAGGGGCGCTGACCTCATCGGCCGAGGCAGAGCGCACCATCTCCAACGGTCCGCGCACGGGCGAGAAGGTTCCGGTCAAGACGCCGACCAACATCCACGCCCTGATTGAATTTCACAACGGCGCCACGATCAACCTGTCCACCAGCTGGGACGTCTGGCACCACAAGCGCAACCACTTTGAGCTTTATGGCACCGAAGGCACGCTTTACGTCCCCGACCCCAACTTCTTTGGCGGCACGGTGGAAATCGGTGGACGCGACGGCAGCCTGACCGCGCTTGAGCCCTGGGACCACCCGTTCGGCAAGGTCAACCAGCACCACAACGGCCGCGATCTGGCCAATTACCGGACGGCAGGACTTGCCGACATGGTGGCGGCCCTGACCGAAGGTCGGGATGCGCGCTGCTCGCTGGAACGTACGCTGCACGGCGTGGATGTGATGATGGCTTGCCTGGCCTCGGGAGAGACCGGACAGTTCGTCACCCTGACCACCACCTGCACCCGCCCGGCGGCGCTGTCGCCCGATCAGGCGCGCGCGTTGCTGGTCTAGGAACGACCGCCCCGGCACCTCCCTTCCGGGGCGGCCCAGCGGGCGGGGCGAATGAGGGGGCGCCCCGCCCGCAATTGATTGCAAAGGTTGAAAAATGCTGCAAAATCCTGTCCTGCGCGGCTTCAATGCTGACCCGAGTTTCTGCCGGGTGGGGCAGGATTACTACATCGCCAAATCCACCTTCGAATGGTATCCGGGGGTGCAGATCCACCACTCCCGCGACCTGGTGAACTGGACGCTGGTCTGCCGCCCCCTGAACCGGGCAAGCCAGCTTGACCTGCGCGGCAACCCTGACAGTTGCGGCATCTGGGCGCCCTGCCTTTCCCATGCCGACGGGAAGTTCTGGCTGGTCTATACGGATGTCAAACGCCTCGATGGCGCGTTCAAGGACGCCCACAACTACATCGTCACCTGCGATACCATCGATGGCGATTGGTCGGACCGGACCTATGTCACCTCGTCGGGCTTCGATCCGTCGCTGTTTCACGATGCAGACGGACGGAAATGGTTCTTGAACATGCGCTGGAACCACCGCGGCAAGGGAACCGGGCTCAATCCCGCGCATGACGCCTTTGACGGGATCGAGTTGCAGGAATGGCACCCCGAACGCGGCCTTCTGGGCGACGTCACGACGATCTACACCGGCACCGACCTGGGCCTGACCGAGCCGCCGCATCTTTTTGCCCGCAACGGCTGGTATTACCTGACGACTGCCGAGGGTGGCACCGGCTATGATCACGCGGTGACACTTGCCCGCTCACGCAACATTCGCGGTCCATATCAGACGCATCCGCAAAAGCACCTGATCACTGCCCGCTTTTCTCCCGACAGCCCGATCCAGCGGATGGGCCACGGCCAGTATGTCGAAGGCCATGACGGGCGGCACTGGCACAGCTTTCTGTGCGGTCGGCCCCAGATTGGCCCGCGCGGCCCGTTCTGCGCCACGGGCCGTGAAACCGGGCTGGCCGAAGTGATCTGGCGCGACGACTGGCTTTGGCTGAAGGAGGGCGGGCAATTGGCGCCCGCGACCATTGATCTGCCTGCCCATCGGGCCCCGCCGACATCGGTCGAACATGACTTCACGGGCGACAGCCTGCCATCCGAGTTTCAATGGCTGCGCACGCCGCATCCCGAACGACTGTTCACCTTGACCGGCAGCGCCCTGCGCCTGACCGGGCGTGAAAGTCTTGGCTCATGGTTCGAGCAATCCCTTGTGGCACGCAGGCAAGAGGAACCGGCCTACCACGCCGAGGCCGATTTCCTTTGCGACCCGCCGAACTGGCAATGCGCGGCAGGGCTGATCACCTATTACAACCGGCACAAGTTCCACGCCGCCCTGATCACGCGTGAAGCGGGGCAGCGGGTGGTGACACTGGTGTCCTGTCTTGGTGACTGGCCGGGCGAGGCGCTGACCTGCCACGGGCAGTTTCCGGTGGCAGACGGCAAGGTGACGATCGGCGTCAGCGTCAACCGCGCCGCGCAACATCTTTTGATAAATGGGGTGGAAGTTGGCCCGGTCCTCGATGCTTCGCTCGTGTCGGACGAAGGCGGCAGAGGAGAGCATGCGTCCTTTACTGGCGCCTTTGTGGGCGTCGTTGCCCATGACCTGACCGGTCAGGGCTGGACGGCGGATGTCACAGGCTTCCGCTATGCGGAACTGGATTTGATCACATCTTGATTGCCGGGCAGATGCGGGCATAAAGGGGACAGAAGAATGGAGCCCCGATGGACGCGGACAACCGGAAGATACCGAGCCACGAGGTCACCTATACGCGCCTGCGCGACATGATCCTTTATGGCCATCTCGCCCCCGGCGCCCCGGTCACCATTCAGGGGCTCATCGCCGATCTTGGGGCCGGGATGACCCCGGTGCGTGAGGCGATCCGGCGCCTGACAGCGGAAGGCGCGCTATTGCCGCAAGGCAACCGGCGTGTGGCCGTGCCAGAGCTTTCGGCCGAAATGCTGGATCAGGTGGCCTTCGCGCGCCTTTCGATCGAACCAAGGCTGGCCGAGCTTGCGGCACCTCGCCTGACACCGGAACAGATCGACCGGCTTGAGGTGATCGACGGGGCGGTGAACCGGGCGATCGAGGCCGGAAACCTGCCAGATTACCTTGCCGCCAACCACGCCTTCCACTTTGCGCTTTATGAAGCGGCCGGGGCTCCGGTCCTTCTCGACCTGGTCCGGTCGCTGTGGCTGCGTGCCGGGCCGTCCCTGCGTGCCGTGATCGACCGATACGGCCGCGAAACCGCCCCGGACCTGCACCGCGAAGCACTGGCCGCGATGCGCGCAGGGGATGCCAAGGCCCTTTCCGCCGCCATCGAGCAAGACATCCAGCAAGGTCTGGACCACGTCCGTCAGGCCCTCGCCGAAGAGCCCTGAGTCCGTTTCCCCCGGCCAGATCGAGCGCTGGCGCGCACGGCTTTTCCCTCGCCTCTGCGCGCAGGCGCGCAACCGGCTCTGACGATGGGGGCATTCTGCCCCCAAACCCCCTGAGAGTATTTTGGAAAAGAGCAAGTCGATTGCGCTTTTTGCCAATACTCCGGGGAGCTCGAGGGGCTGGCCCCTCGTCAGCCGAGAAGGAGCGGCACGCGACGACGAGAGGAAAGGCTTGCGCGGAACGCGTGCATGGCTGTTCGGGGCTGTTTGGCTCAAGGATGGAAGTGGCTTTCCAGAAATTTGATCAAATTTCTTGAAGCCTGCTACGTTTGATCATATCCTGCCCCCAAGTCGGGGTGCGAGGCCCTGCCGATTCCGCGAGGGAAGCCGCATGAACATGATCACCAACCACCTGCCGACCGCTGAACTGCAACGTCTGGACGCGGCGCACCATTTTCACCCATTCACCGACAAGGCCGGCCTTGCCGCCAAGGGCGCGCGGGTCATCACCCGAGGCGAAGGCGTGTGGCTGACGGACAGCGAGGGTCACAAGATCATCGACGGGATGGCTGGCCTGTGGTGTGTGAACATCGGCTATGGCCGCAAGGAACTGGCGGCAGTCGCGGCGCGGCAGATGGAGGAACTGGCCTATTACAACACCTTCTTCCAGACCACCCACGTCCCGGCAATCGCGCTTGCCGCCGAGATTGCCAAGCTCGCGCCGGGCGATCTGAACCACGTCTTTTTCGCCGGTTCGGGGTCCGAGGCAAACGACACCAATATCCGCCTTGTCCGCCGCTACTGGGACGTCAAGGGCATGCCCTGGCGCAAGACGATCATCGCGCGCTGGAACGGCTATCATGGCTCGACCATGGGCGGCGGCAGCCTTGGCGGCATGAAGCCGATCCATGCGCATGGTGGCAAGATCGACGGAATCGAACATATCGACCAGCCTTACTGGTGGGGCGAGGGTGGCGACATGTCCGAAGACGACTTCGGCCTGGCCCGGGCGCGCCAGCTTGAGGAAAAGATCCTCCAGATCGGGCCGGACAATGTGGCGGCTTTCATCGGCGAGCCGGTTCAGGGGGCGGGCGGTGTGATCATCCCGCCAAAGACTTACTGGCCAGAGATTCAGCGCATCTGCACCAAATACGGGATCCTGTTGATCGCGGATGAGGTCATCACCGGCTTTGGCCGCACCGGCAACTGGTTCGGGTCCGAAACCTTTGGCATCAAGCCGCATATCATGACCATCGCCAAGGGGTTGTCCTCTGGCTACCAGCCGATCGGGGGCAGCATCGTCTGTGACGAGGTGGCCGAGGTTGTTGGCGGCGCTGGGGAATTCTTCCACGGCTACACCTATTCCGGTCATCCGGTCGCGGCGGCGGTGGCGCTTGAAAACCTGAGGATCATGCAGGACGAACATATTGTCGAACATGTCCGCGATGTGGCGCACCCCTATCTGAAGGAACGCTGGGACGCTCTGGCTGATCACCCCCTGGTGGGGGAGGCCAAGCTGGTCGGCCTGATGGGCTCCATCGCGCTGACGCCCGACAAGGCCAAGCGTGCCAAGTTCTCGGACGAGGCGAATGTCGGCTATCGTTGCCGCGAGCGGTGTTTTGCCAATGACCTGATCATGCGGGCTGTCGGGGATCGGATGATCATTGCGCCACCCCTTGTGATCACCCCGGCCGAGATCGACATTCTGGTCGACCGTGCGAAAAAAAGCCTTGATGAATGCTATCAGGGTCTGAAGGCCGACGGGGTGTCTGTGGCCTAGGTCCGAGGTCTGACCTTCGGGTCGGATCAGGCTTTCCGCATGCGGCCGCTTTGCCGCAGGGTCTTGAAGGCCGGTGAGGCGGGGCCTAGTGTCCCGCCCATCGGATAAGGGGCAGGGCATGGCCGGAAAGCGCAGCATTTTCGAAGAGGTCGGGGCGGGGCAGGGTTCCGCTGTCGCCCCCACTGGCGGGGGCATTGATGCGCGGCCTCGGGGTGCGCGGCGGGGCATCCGGCTTTGGCTGATTGCGCTGTTCCTTCTGGTGGTCACAATGATTGCCGTGGGTGGGATGACCCGGCTGACCGACTCGGGCCTGTCGATCACCGAATGGCGCCCGGTCACCGGGGCCGTGCCGCCGATGACCGAAGCCGCATGGGCCGAAGAGTTCGACAAGTACCGCCAGATCCCGCAATATCAGTTGGTCAACAAGGGGATGAGCCTTGAGGACTTCAAGGTCATCTATTGGTGGGAATGGGGACATCGCCAGCTTGGCCGGCTGATCGGGCTGGTCTGGGCGGTGGGTTTCATCGGTTTTGCGGCGACAAGGCAGATCCCGCCGGGCTGGACGGGTCGGCTTTTGCTGCTGGGGGGCTTGGGCGGGCTTCAGGGGGCGATCGGCTGGTGGATGGTTGCCTCGGGTCTGACCGGGGAAATGGTGGCTGTGGCCAGTTACCGGCTGGCGACGCATCTGGGCCTCGCCTTTGTGATCCTTGGCTTTCTGGGCTGGTATGTCCTGCTCCTTGGCCGGTCGGAGGCCGAGTTGATGACCGCCCGGCGCGGACGCGAGGCGAAGCTCTTTGGTCTGTCGACCGGATTGATGCATTTCGCCTTTCTGCAAATCCTGCTGGGCGCGCTGGTCGCCGGCATCGACGCGGGTCGCGCCTTTCCGACATGGCCAGACATGAACGGCCAGTTCTTCCCGGCCGATGCCTTTCATGTGCCGGATGGGGCGGGGGGCAGTCTGCCGGTCTGGCATGCTTTCTTTGAAAACCCCGGGTTGGTGCAGTTCATGCACCGGATGGCAGGGTATCTGCTCTTTGCCTTTGGTGTTGTGGTCTGGCTGCGGGGGCGTCGGTCGGCCTACCGGGCGACGCAAGGTGCCTTTCATGCCGTGATGGCGATGCTGGTGGCGCAGATGGTGCTGGGCATCGTCACGGTTCTGACGGTCGCCCACATGCATGTGGCGATCACCCATCAGATTGGCGCGGTGATCCTGTGGGTCTTGATCCTGCGGGCGCGCTATCTTTCACAGTACCCCGTGGCGGGGTCGATCCGAGAAGGCACGGCATGAACGCGTATGATGAACTGATGGCATTCCAGCGCCAGACCGAGGCTTTGGCGCAAGTGGCGGGTCGCTTGGGCTGGGATCAGGAAACGGTGATGCCGGAAGGTGCCGCCGGACAGCGGGCTGAAGAGATCGGCGCGTTGGAGTCGGTGCTGCATGCCCGGCGCACCGATCCGCGGATTGCTGGTTGGCTGGCGGCGGCGGTGGCCCCCGATGCGGTGGGCGAGGCGCAGTTGCGTCAGATCCGGCGCAGCTTTGTGCGCACCTCCAAGGTGCCGGCACGGTTGGCCGAAGAGATCGCGCGTGTCACCTCGCTTGCGCAAGGCATCTGGGCCAGCGCGCGGGCGCGTGAGGATGTGGCGGGGTTCCTGCCGACGCTTGCACAGGTCGTGGCCCTGAAACGCGAGGAAGGGGCGGCGCTGGCAGAAGGCGGTGATCCCTATGATGCGCTGGTCGACGATTACGAACCCGGCATGACCGGGGCCGAGATAGCGGCGATGTTTGCCGCGATGCGGCCAAGGCTGGTGGCCTTGCGTGCAAAGGTTCTGGCAGCGGGGGCGCCGAAGGGCGTGGTCGGGCGGTTTGACTCCGAAGCGCAGATGGCGCTGAGCCGGGAACTGGCGACGGTCTTTGGCTATGACTGGGATCGGGGGCGGATTGATCTGGCGGTGCATCCGTTCAGCTCCGGCTCGGGCCATGACGTGCGGATCACCACCCGGGTCAGCGAGGTAGACCCGTTCAACTGTTTCTATTCAACCATCCACGAGGTTGGCCACGCCGCTTATGAGCAGGGGGTGGAGGCAAGCTATGCGCTGACCCCGATCGGGCAGGGGGCATCCATGGGGGTGCATGAAAGCCAAAGCCGCAGCTATGAAAATCAGCTTGGCCGCAGCCGTGCCTTCACCGGCTGGCTCTTTGGCCGGATGCGCGAGGTGTTCGGTGATTTCGGGATCCCCGATGCGGAAGGGTTCTACCGCGCGGTGAACCGGGTGCATGCGGGCTATATCCGCACCGAAGCTGACGAGGTGCATTACAATCTGCATGTGATGATGCGCTTTGATCTGGAACGGGCGCTGATCAAGGGTGATCTGGACGTGGCCGACCTTGAGGCGGCGTGGAATGACCGCTTCCGCGCGGATTTCGGGGTGGCGGTGGACCGGCCGTCAAACGGGATGTTGCAGGACGTGCATTGGTCCTGCGGCCTTTTTGGCTATTTCCCGACCTATACGCTGGGAAATGTCTATGCCGGCTGTCTGGTCAAGGCGCTGCGGGCCAAGGTGCCGGGGCTGGACGGCCAGATGGCCAGGGGTGATGTTGGTGCTGCGACGGCCTGGATGCGCGACCGGCTGCAACGGCACGGCGCGCGCTATCTGCCGCGCGAGGTGGTGGCGCAGGCCTGCGGGTTCGAGCCTTCCGAAGCGCCACTGCTGGATTACCTTGAGGCGAAGTTCGGGGAAATCTACGCGCTGTGAGCGGAAGTGACAGCCCCGCAGTCTGGCTGCTGGCCCTTGGCCAGACGCTGATCTACGCGGGCTGCTATTATTCCTTCCCCGCCCTTCTGCCCGATCTTGCTGCAGCAACGGGTTGGACCAAGGCAGAACTGGCGCTTGGTCCAACGCTGGCCTTTCTGATCATGGCGGCGTTGACGCCCTTTACCGGACGTCTGGTTGACCGGGGTCTGGGCGGTGAGATGCTGATCTGGTTGCCGGGGCTTGCCGCGCTTGGGGTTGCCGGGCTGGGACTGGTGAACAGCCTGACCGGCTGGATCCTGTGCTGGGCCGTGATCGGCGTGGCGCAGGCAGGCACACTGTACGAGACCTGTTTTGCCTTTTTGACCCGCCGTCTGGGCGAAGGCGCGCGGGGCGCGATCACCAAGGTCACGCTGGTGGCCGGTTTTGCCGGCACTCTGGCCTTTCCACTGGGGCATTGGCTGGGTCGGGTCGTGGGCGGGCAGGGCGGGTTTCTGGCTTTTGCAGCGATAATGCTGCTGGTCATTCCCTTGAACGCGGTGGCGGTTGTTCGGCTGCGACGGCGGGAACGGGCCGAACTCGCGGTGCCGCCAACCCCTCCCGGCACGTTGCAGGCGGCGCTGCGCAAGCCCGCCTTCTGGATCATCGCGGCGGCCTTTACGGCGGTCTACCTGAACCATGGCGTGCTGATCACCTATGTGCTGGTCTTGTTCGCCGACCGGGGGGCCGGGGCCGGGATGGCTGCGCTTGCGGCGGCGTCCATCGGCCCGGCGCAGGTTGTGGGGCGGCTTTTGCTCTTGATGGCCGGGGCGCGGGTCACGACGGGGCAGGCAACACTGGCGGCCCTGGGCGGGGTGGTGCTGGCAAGTGCGCTTTTGTGGTCCGCCGGTGCGGCCCCGGTGCTGATCTTCGCCTTTGCGCTGGCACAAGGGGCCGGGGCGGGGCTGATGTCGATCCTGCGGCCCGTGCTGATTGCCGAGGTGCTGGGGCGGCAGGGCTTTGGCGTGGTGTCCGGCGCGGTGGCGGTGGCCCCGATCCTCGCCTCGGCCGCCGCGCCGTCGGTGGGCGCGGGGTTGCTGCTTCTGGGCGGGCCGCAACTGGTTTACGCGGCCTGCCTTGGATTGGCGGGTCTTGGCCTTGTGCTGGCGCTTTGGCTTCTGGCGCGGCGACCCGATCCGTTCAGCAGCTGATGCAGGAACAACGGCCCGCCGGTTCCGGTCTTGCGCCGACCAAAGTCGGCAGGGGTCAGCCCTTGGGTTTCAGGAACCGCCCGTCGATCATGGCGCCGCTTTCGATGACAATACCCTTGGTGGTCACATCGGCTTTCACCTCGGCGGTGGAGCGCAGGGTGAGGCTTTCGCAGGCAACCTTGCCATCCAGCTTGCCCTTCACTTCAACGCTGGCGGCTGTAACCGATCCCGTGACCTTGCCTTCCTGACCTATAATCAGACCGTGGGCTGCAATGTTTCCGTCAATCTCTCCCAGCACCTCGACCGAGCCGGTGGTCGAGACTTCACCAGTGATGCGAAGGTCGGCCCCAAGGACGGAGCGTCCGGCATTGGCCCCCGGGCCGGTCGGGCGGGAGACCGACGGGGTCGGGGCTGCTGTGGGGTCGGCGGTCTTGGAGAACATCGTGGACTATCCTTGCAAGGGTTCCCCGATAAGGCGGGATCAGGCCGGGGCGGTCAAGGGGCGCTGTCATCCGCAAGCGGGTTTCCCGCCGATGTGATGTCGTATCGGGGCCTGACAAAGGGCGTGCGGAGTGGTCAGATGGGGCGGGAATCAATGGGGAGTAATGAAATGGCGGATGGATTTTTCGCTCCGGTGTCGGGGTTTGATCTGCCGCGCTTTGCAGGGGTGCCGACGTTCATGCGGCTGCCGCATGTGCCGTTTGAGCATCCGAGGTTCGCAGAGGTGCAGATCGGTCTTATCGGCGCGCCCTGGGATGGGGGGACGACCAACCGCCCCGGCCCGCGCCACGGTCCGCGCCAGTTGCGTGACCTGTCCACGATGATCCGGGCGGTCAATGGTGCGACATGGGTGGCGCCTTTTGACCTTGCAGCTTGCGCGGACCTTGGCGATGTGGCGCCCAATCCGGCGGACCTGATGGATTCGATGGCCCGGATGGAGGCGTTCTATGACCGGGTGGTCGCGGCCGGGGTGTTGCCTCTGACCGGCGGTGGCGATCATCTGTGCAGCCTGCCGATCCTGCGGGCGGTAGCGAAGAAACGCCCTGTCGGGATGATCCAGTTCGACAGCCATACCGACCTGAACGACATCTATTTCGGCACCAGCCGCTACAACCACGGCACCCCCTTCCGCCGCGCCGTGGAGGAAGGCTTGATCGACCCGAAGCGCTATTGCCTGATCGGCATTCGCGGTACGGCCTATGGGCGCGAAGACTGGGATTTTGCCGCCGCCAACGGGATCCGCATCATCCCGATTGCCGAGTTCCACGCCCGTGGCCCGGAGGACGTGATGGCCGAGGCGCGCGAGATCGTGGGGTCGGGACCGGTCTATGTGACCTATGACATCGACTTTGTAGACCCTACCTTCGCGCCCGGAACCGGCACGCCCGAGGTGGGCGGGCCGAATTCGTGGCAGGCCTTGCAGGTGGCGCGGGGGCTGCGGGGGCTGGATGTGGTGGGGGCGGATCTGGTCGAGGTGTCTCCTCCCTTCGATCCGTCAGGTGGGACGGCGTGGCTGGGGATCAGCCTGATGTTCGAAATGCTCTGCGTGATGGCAGAGCGGGTCGCGGGGCTGGCGCCGCGCTAGTTTCCGGGAGGCGTCGCATGCGGCAGGCCCCCGATGCGCTGCCCCGGACCCGGAGTATTCTTGAAAAGAGCAGACTGGAAGGGAAAAGCCATGGGTGGCAGTGCCGAGATGATCATCACCAATGCGCGGGTTCAGACGATGGATCCGGCGCGACCAAGGGCTGAGGCGGTCGCCATTGCCGGGGGGCGGATTCTGGCGGTAGGTGGGCAGGCCGAAGTGGCGGCACTGGCGGGGCCGGGCTGCAAGGTCGTTGATGCGGGAGGGCGGTCGCTTTTGCCGGGCTTTGTGGAAAGCCATCTGCATCTGGTTCTGGGCGGCAATGAGCTTTCTCAACTGCAACTGGGTGGAGTGGAGGGGTTCGACGCGCTGGTATCGGCATTCCGTGCCTTTGCGGCGGCGAACCCCGGTCTGCCGCTGCTGATGGCACAAGGGGCAGCCTATGAGATTCTGGATAGTCCGGTCACGCGGCACGATCTTGACCAGGTGATCGGGGATCGCCCGATTGCTATGATGTCCCCGGATCATCACACGGTTTGGGCCAATACGGCGGCTTTGCGGGCGGCGGGCATCCTTCATGGGGCCGTGATGCCGCATGGGCATGAGGTGGTGATGGCCGACGATGGCACGGCCTCGGGCGAATTGCGCGAGTTCGAGGCTTTCGGTCCGATCCTTGCCCTTGGCGGCGATGCGCATCTGCAACTGGGCATTGCCACCGGGGGTGAGCCAGACCCGTGGCCCTCGGCTGAACAACGCGAAAAGGACAAGGCCAAGATCGCCGCAGGGCTGGCGCATTGTACGGCACATGGGATCACCTCGATGGTGAACATGGACGGTAACCGCTACACCTGCGTGCTATTGCAGGAGATGGCCGATGAGGGGAGGCTGACTGCGAGGGTCAAGGTGCCGTTCCACTTCAAGCCGCACATGGAGCTGTCGGAACTGGACCGCGCCAGCGCAATGGCGGCCGAGTTTACTGGCGAATGGGTGACATCAGGCTTCGTCAAGATGTTCATGGACGGGGTGGTAGACAGCCGCACAGCCTTCATGCTGCAGGACTATCCCGGGACGACCGAGCGGGGCGCGCCGCTGTTCCCGCCGGCGCGTTTCAACGACATCTGCGCCGAGATCGACCGACGCGGCCTGCAGATCGCGGTTCATGCCATCGGCGACGGTGCCGTGCGCCAGACGATTGATGGCTATGAGGCGGCGGCACAGCGCAATGGCGCGCGTGACGCCCGGCATCGGATCGAACATATCGAGCTGATCGACCGGGCCGATGTGCCAAGGCTGGGCGTCTTGGGCATCACGGCCAGCTTGCAGCCACCCCACCCGCCAGGGGCGATGGATTTTCCGATGGCAACGATGGAGAGCGTGTTCCACCGCGACCGCTGGCGCGACGCCTATCTGTGGAAGACCCTTGCCGATCATGGCGCGCCACTGGCGTTTGCAAGTGACTGGCCGGTGACGGATGTCAGTGTAATGCGCGGCATTCAGGCGGCACTGACCCGCGTTCCTTATGACGGATGTCAGGATGAACGGGTGGCTCTGCCCGACGTTCTGCGCGCCTATACGGCGGGCGGGGCCTGGGCCGCACATCTGGAGGGGCTGACCGGAACCTTGCGCGAAGGCCTCGTGGCGGACCTCGTGCTGATCGACGGCGATATCGAGACGATTCCGGCGCAGAATCTGGGGCAAACAGGAATCACCCTGACCATCGTCGGGGGTCGAACGACGTATGACCCGGACGGACTTGTGGGAAGCGACAGCTGAAATCCCGGCCCAAAACGCTTCATTTGCAGGCGTTTTGGACGGTCTGGAAAAAATCGTCATACGCTTGTGATTTTCTGCTTGCGGCCTGCCGACACCGGACGTAAAAGCCCCCTCACCGAAGCGGAGGAGAAGCGGAAACGCGGAACTGACGGGACGGGAAGCGGCGACGAAGATCGCTGTGACGACAATCTGGAGGCAAGAAGGCAGGTACGCCAGAAGTTCTGGCGCGCTGCGTGTTTTGTGTCCGTGCTCTTTGAGACTGATTGGAATTGAAGGGATATGCGGGCGGTTTGGGCGCATCGG